>CAVWEM010000005.1:0-451735 GCA_963753955.1 uncultured Gammaproteobacteria bacterium | reverse complement strand
GCTTCATAATGCCCCCAGGTTCATGAGAGTTGGGTAAACAGGTCGGGTTGGTTGTCTATCACTTTGATCCGCAGACCTTTTCTGCGGCCTTGGCAGACATGGACGGCGTCGAGTTCGCCACGCTTTACACGCTGCAACACGGTTTGGCGGGACACGCCGAGCAATTTGGTGGCTTTTTGCATCACGATATAGCCCTCGGGAACGTCTTCGACGAATTGACGGCGAAAGCCATCGGTCAGGCGAATCTGCCAGGGAGCGCCGGGTGTGGCCTGTTCCCCGGCGATGAAGCCGTCGTTGATCCATTGGTGGAGGGTTGATGGTGCCATGCCGAGGACTTTGGCCGCCTGCTGGAGGCTGAGGAGTTCGCCCCCGGAGGATTCTTCCGAAGGTTCGAAGCGCGGAATTTGCCAGTGCCGCCGCAAGTTGCCCACGGCATTGGCAGTGAGGCGCAGGCCCCGTGCCGTGGTCCGGCCCTGTTGGTTGAGGATGCCCGCGATGACGGCATCGGGGTAGAGCATCGCCAGTCGGCGCAGGAGCGACAGGGTGTCTTCGTCGGTGCGGACGGTGGCGGGGCGGGAGCGCGGCAAGCCGACATCCAACTCGGTGAGCCTGCCGCCGCGCCAGCGCAAGGTCAGATGCGCCCGGTGTTCGTCGCGGAACACGGCGATGCCGACCTCTTCGAGCAAGGTCCGCAGGAGTTCCTTTTTGTCGCGGGCCGTGGTGGCGGGTGCTGACCAGACGTGATTGAGATCCTGGCCGAGCGCCAGCAACGCATTGCGTTCGGCGACGGTCAACGGGGCCGGGCGCTGCCGTTGGCGGCGGGCCAGCTCGGCCTGGGCTTGGTCCAGTTCGCGCAAGCGCCGCTCCCATTCGGTTTCGAGCCCGCGTGCGACCAGCCGGTTTTCCGGTTCGACGGCGCGATAGCGGCGTTCAGCCTTTTCCGCTTCGTAGCGGGCGCGCTCGACCGCCAGTTGCCACTGGGCGAACGCGGCGTCTTGATCGGTTTCGAGTTGTTGGGCGGCCATCAGCGCGGCTTCGATACCGGCAGGCTCCAGGGCTTCCAGAAAAGCGCGTGTCACCGCCTCGTCGATTTGCACACCGCCGACGTTGAGGCAGTAGACGCCCCGCCCGCTGACGACGTTTTTGCCCCCGCAATGGTAGCCGGGGGCGGCGTTCCGTCCGCGATAGTGGGTGCGCAAGCGCCGTCCGCAGTGGCCGCAGACGGCGAGGCCTTGCAGCAACGCGCCCCCTTCGCGCAGCGCGCCGCCCGCTTGGTGGGGTTGCGGGCGGGTGTTGCCGTCGAGCCGTGCCTGGATGGCTTCGTAAGTGGCCCAGTCGATGTAGCCTTCATGGTGCCCGGGAATGAAAACAGCCCACTCCGACTGCGGGAGATGGCGGATGTGTTTCCTGACCTGCCCCTGTTCGTCGATGTAACGTTCATTGCGGGTTTTTCCATAGCAATAGGCACCGGCATACACCGGATTGGTCAGGACATGGTGGATCGCGATATAGGTGGGCAACGACCACAGGGCTTCGCCGGTCGGGTTGGGTTGATGGGGAAAGCCCAGGCCTTCGGCATGGAACCAGAGCCAGACCCGGCGCGCCGAACCCAGTTCGGCGAAGCGTTCGAACACCGAGCGGATGGCGGCAACCACCGCCGCGTCGGGATGGAAGCGCACCTCGCCGTCCTCGTCGCCCCAAACGAAGCCAACGGGCAACCCCCGGCGCAGTTCGCCGCGGGCGGCCTTGTTGCGGATTCCACCGTCGAGCCGCGCCCGCAAAATATGGAGTTCAGCCTCGCTGATTGTGCCCTTGAGCCCCAGTAATAGCCGGTCGTTAAACAGCCCCGGATGATAGACGCCATCGGCGTCGCCGATCAAGGTATCCGTCATGCCGCACAGGTCAAGCAGGCGATACCAGTCGCCATTGTTGCGCGCCAGGCGGGAGACCTCGAGGCCCAAGACTATTCCGACATGGCCCAATGCGACCTCCGCGGTCAACTGGGCAAAGCCATAACGGTCCGCCGTACTGGCACCTGAAAGGCCGAGATCCTGGTCGATGACGGCGACTTGTTCACGTAACCAGCCGAGTTCGACGGCGCGGTCAACCAGGGCGTATTGGCGCGCGGTAGATTCCCGGTTGTGCTCGACTTGGGTCGCGGTGGATTGGCGGATATATACCATGGCGGTGCGGCGCAAGTGGGCCGCGCTGATCTTGCCCCGGTCACTCATGGCTTGCCCCTTCTTGTCTGGTTCCGGTCTCTGTGGCCTTGGCGATCAGCTGCGCCAGCTTGTCGAGGGCGGCTGCGCGTTGGGTGTTGTCCAACTGCTCCCATATCTCCGCGTTGTGGGGTGTTGGCATGTTTTCCAGAAAGGGCAAACTCATCTGCATGGACATTGTGGCGCTCCTCGGGGATCGGTTGACGTTGGAGGAGAGCGTCAACCAAACTGCGGGTCAGGAGCAAGTCTGACAGCGAGCCCAGCAGGTTTGCGTTCTTGTCGGGCGTTGCCGGAGTATGTGGGTCGGCAAGCGCCGCATCGGTCCAGTCGGCGGGAACGATTGACCGGCTCTGGTCCGGCAACACCAGCAGGAAGTAAATCCGACCGGCCCGGCGGATGCGCCGCATGATTTGTAGGGTTCTACCTTCAAACGGATGCCCCCGGCGAATTATGGTTGCCGATTCGGGAAAGTCTTCGGGAGGGGTATTGTGTCGTGGTTTCCTTCGACAACATCGACCACGGGTTGCTGATGCGGGCGGTGCACAAGCACTGCCAGATTCCGTGGGTGGTCTTGTATGTCGAGCGATGGCTCAAGGCCCCCTTGGAAACGGCGGCAGGCCAGCGGACCGAACGGACGAAAGGCACGCCGCAAGGCGGTGTCGTCAGCCCGTTGTTGGCCAACCTGTTTCTGCATTACGCCTTCGACCGCTGGGTTAGCGAGCATCTGCGGAGCGTACGGTTTTGCCGCTATGCCGACGACGGCCTGATCCATTGCAAATCATTGGCGCAAGCCGAGTTTGCGTTGCGCAGAATCGGCGAGCGTTTCCACCAGTGTGGCTTGGAACTGCACCCGGCCAAGACGCGGATCGTCTACTGCAAGGACATCAACCGGCGGGGCGACTATCCGGTGACGGCGTTCACCTTCCTTGGCTATACGTTCCGCCCGCGCAAGGCGGTGGACAGGTATGGACGGGTCTATGTGAACTTCTCGCCTGCGGTCAGCCGCGACGCCCTCAAGGCGATGCGGCAGACCATCCGGGGATGGCACCTGCAATTGCAAAACGACAGGGCGCTGGGCGACCTCTCCTTGATGTTCAACCCGGTGCTGCGTGGATGGAAGCAATATTACGGACGGTTCTATGGATCGGCCATGGCCCCTGTCTGGCGGCACATGGACGACTACCTGGCGCGTTGGCTGATGCGGAAGTACAAGCGGCGAGGCATTGCCATCAGCATGGACGGAAGGGGCCGGGCGTTGGACAACATCTTTGTGGAGCGCCTGTGGCGCAGCGTCAAGTACGAGGACGTGTACCTGAAAGGCCACACCAGTGTGCCCGAGTTGCTGCTGGGTTTGGCGGACTACTTCGAGTTCCACAACTCGGAACGGTTTCGCCAGTCCTTGGATTACTTGACACCAGACGGGGTTTACCGGACAGCCAGTGGCGGGGGAGCCAAGATCGTAGACAAATTCAGCGAGAAGGAAACCTCTCGCACGGAAACAGAAGCCAAATCGGGGCAGCGCCGTTCCGCTGCAAGTGTTGGCTTACCATCTTAAATTCGCCCTAAAACTGTCTTGACTGAGGGGTCCACTGTATCCTGTGCATGGCCTTCGCCCAACTGACTTATCGCGAAAGCCTGCGGGACATCGAAACCTGCCTGGGGGCGCACTCGGCCAAGCTGTACCACTTGGGCATCCGGGGCGGCGTCGCCCGCAGCACGCTGGCGGACGCCAACGAAAAGCGCGACTGGCGCATCTACCAGGGCTTTGCCCTCAGCCTGATCCAGACCGCCCGCAAGCTCTACGCCCAAGATGGCTTTGGCGTCGAGTTGACGAATACGGTCTATGCGCTGGACTCGACGACCATCGACCTGTGTCTTGCGCTGTTCCCTTGGGCGAAGTTCCGCCAAGCCAAGGGCGCGGTCAAGTTGCACACCCTGCTCGACCTGCGCGGCAGCATCCCGAGCCTCATCCACATCTCGGACGGCAAACTCCACGACGTGAACATCCTCGACCAGATTGCCTTCGAGGCGGGGAGCTTCTACATCATGGATCGGGGCTGCATCGACTTCGCCCGGCTGCATGGCCCGCACCAGGCACAGGCTTTCTTCGTCGTCCGGGCCAAGTCGAACCTGCAATTCCGGCGGGTCTATTCGCGCCCCGTCGACAAGGAGACCGGCTTGCGATGCGACCAGACCATCCGGCTGGCAGTCCCCAAAAGCCAGCGGGGCTACCCCGGCCAACTGCGCCGGGTGAAGTTCTACGACGCGCAGCACGACAAGCAACTGGTCTTCCTGAGCAACCATTTCGACCTGCCCGCCCTGACCATTGCAGAGCTTTACCGCTCGAGATGGCAAGTGGAGCTTTCCTTCAAATGGATCAGGCAGCACCTGCGGATCAAGGCGTTCTTCGGCACCTCCGAGAACGCGGTCAAAACCCAGGTCTGGATCGCCATCGCCGTCTATGTCCTGGTGGCCATCGTCAAAAAACGCCACGGATCGGAAGCCTCACTCTACACAATCCTACAAATTTTGAGCCTGACGCTTTTCGAGAAAACGCCTATGAATCAATTGCTTGCAAACACGGTCAACGAATCTGGAGAAACCGACATGCCTAACCAATCGGATTTATTCACATAAATGTCCGGACACTAGTGGATGTAGCTATCAAACCGGAATTGGTTGGGTTCCAGCTCCACCCGCCGTTGCTGCTCTTGAACACCCCGCCGCCAGATCCCTCATAGAGCGTGGCAGGTTTGTAGGGGTCGATGGCCAGGGTCTCTGCATACCCAGTGCTCAAGCCGTTGTTGGCCGGATTCCAACTCCCACCGCCATTGGTGCTCTTGTACACCAAGCCGCCAGTTACTGCATAAAGCGTGGCCGGGTAGGACGGGTCGATGGCCAGGATGCTGACAGACATAGCTATCAGGCCGGTGTTGGCCGGGTTCCAACTCCCCCCGCCGTTGGTGCTCTTGAACACCCCGCCATCACCAGCTCCCGCATAGAGCGTGGCCGGGTTGGATGGGTCGATGGCCAGGGCATAGACAGATGTAGCTGCCAAGCTGGTGTTGGCCGGGCTCCAGCTCCCCCCGCCGTTGGTGCTCTTATACACCCCGCCAAACCAAGTTCCCGCATAGAGTGTAGCCGAGTTGGACGGGTCGATGGCCAGATACAAAGACGTAGGCAAATGTCAGACGAGTGTTGGCCGGGCCCCAACTTTGCCCGCCGTTGGTGCTCTTGAACACACCGCCACCCATAGTTCCCGCATAGAGCGTGACCGGATTGGACGGGTCAATGGCCAGGGACCTGACAGACATAGCTGGCAGGCCGGTCTTCGCCGGGCTCCAACTCCCCCCGCCGTTGGTGCTCTTGAACACCCCGCCGCCCGTTCCCGCATAGAGCGTGGCCGGGTTGGATGAGTCGATGGCCAAGGCTGAGACATAGCCTCCATCCGGCCCGTTGCTTGTCCACTGGTTGGCTCCGGCCCAGGCAACAGGCGAGACGGATTGGAGAAGGGCGAATAGCCCGACGAATAGCGCCGATAGCAAATGGCATTTCATGGTTTTAAATTCTAGCCAGATCTTTTCTTTCTACGCTCTTAAACAATAAATTTCAACAAAGTATTTACGTCAGAAATTAAGGTTAACCTGGCGGCTGTTTTTCCCTCACTATTCAATTCAACTCAACGGACGCCACTCTTCCCGCGTACAGTTATTGGCAGGACACCAAGGAAGATCCGCCGGGTTCTTTTTTCGCGCAGCTCAATCTGCCACTGACGCAACACGGCCTTATCGGCGATCAAGAGTTTCGGCACCCAATGGTCATATAGCCGGTGGAAGGCGCGAATCTGATGCGGCCAGGGTTCCACGGCGGCGGTGGCTTTGCCTACCCGTTCGCCGCCATTGGGCAGGCTGGGCACTATGCAGATGAAGCCCCACACGAGCCGCCTGAGATCATGCGTGGTTTCAGTATGTGGTTCTTCAGGCTTAGGCTTGGCAGTGATAGGCTGGGGCTGTGTGCCTTTGTCTTTTATGCGGACCGGGCGGTCGTTATCCGGCAAAAAGCGCAGCAAGTCCTGCCGGATGGCCGTCGGAATATCCAGCGTGACGCCCCACTTGGCTTTATCCGCCCAAATGCGGGCAAAATTAGCTTCCTCGTCGGCGACGCGTTGCGGCTCCTGCCCCCAACGGGTGAAGACATTGATGCTTTCCCAGTTGTGTTGCCAGCCCGCCGCCGTCTCGTTCAGGCTGCCGTTCCAGGCCAGCCTATCGCCGAGGCGATCCTTGATGATGCCTGCCTTCTCATGGAAAATGCCGTCGGCGGGAATCGGCCTCCGGTTGGCATCGCAAGGCACGGCGATTTTGACTTCAAGAACGCCCTCGGCCACCATCCACGCCAATAGTTCCAAGGCATCGCGGGTGAAATCGTCAGGTGGGGTCAGTGGTGCGGCGGCAAGATGGCGCTCCACCATCACCCGCATTTTCTCGCCCTGTTCGATGGCCTCGATTTCCGCCTCGTCTAGGGTGCAACCGACTACCAAGCGCATCCGGCCATGATTGCGCACCAGCCCTTCAATGCCCCGCGCCGCCAAGGCCAGCGCGGAAGCGTTGAAATAGCCGGTCAGGCGGTCATAGCGAACCGCGTCTTCCAAGGCCGGAACGTAAAACAACCGGACTAAATCACCGTCTTCGGGGGTGTATTTGAGTTTCCAAGCCTGTCCCGCCAACACTGCCATATCAGGCCCACAGATCCGCCAGCGAGAACGTGATGGCATCGAACGGGGTCACGCTCACTGGCGCGTCGCCTTCAAGGATGGCGACCAAAAGCCAATGGCCTTCGTGCAGCGTGAAGGCTTCCAATGTCTGCGCCAAAGGATCGACCAGCCAAGCATAAGCCACGCCGTAACGGGCATACAGCGGCAATTTCTTGGCGCGGTCTTTTTTCGCGGTGGAGGGCGAGAGGATTTCGCACACCCAATCCGGTACGACTTCAAAGCGATGGTCTTCCGGGAGGTTCGGCATCTGCTCACGTCGCCAACCAGCCAAATCCGGCACGGCCACCACGGTGTCGCGGACAAAATGAACTTCGGGTTCGTCCAAAATCCACCAACCGCCGGGGCCGTCCTTGCCGCGCTGGAATGGCGGAAATAAAGTCGCCCCCATTGCGCTTTCGGCCATGCCATGCCGTCCGCTGGGGCGTGGCTGGGTATACAGTTCGCCGTCGATGATTTCACCGGTCAAGTTTTCCGGCAATTCCATCAATTGCTCATACAGCGTGGGCAAGTTCAGGGCAGGGCGGCTCATGGCTCATTCCTCCAGATTTCCAATTGTTGCGGCGCATCGACCTGTTCGGTGAAGGCCAGCTTGCGCAGATTTTCCAACACCTCAAAATCACTCCCTGCCGCCGCCACATCGCCATCCAGTTCAATGCCGGTGAACGCGGCGGAAACCGGTAGCACTTCCAACACGGCTTCCAGCGCGGCGAAGAAGCGCGGGTCTTGTTGCAGTTGGACGTGTTCGATCAAATCGCGGGCATTGGCAAGGGTGCGGGTTCGGCCTTGGTTGGCGGCGTGGTGGATCGTGTCGATCAGGCCGCGTGAACCGTCGGCTGGCCCAAAAGCCCCCTTAGCGGCGCGTTGGGCGCTGTCCCATAGGCGGATGTCGCTTCCTTTCTTCTCGGCCAAACGGTCTACGATGTCGCCGTCTAAAGCCACGCCGACGGCGCGGGCAAGGCGCAGGGCCTCGTCGTAGGCGAACACGGGTGCCCGGAAAGCGTCCCAGGCCAGCACGAACCACGAAGTTGCCGGATCAAGTTCGGCGTTGGCTTTCAGGTGGGTCAGTTGCTCCAAGCGCCAGCGCTTGACTTCGCGGCGGGCGGCGTCAAGGGCGTCCTCCGGCGTCACCGCGTAAGGATCCCATTCCTCCTCGAAGATTTCCGCCTGACGGCGACGCTTGCGGGCTTCGGGCAGTGGGCGCGGGGTGCCGCGTTGCAGCGGCCAGAATTCGGAGAATTTTTCCAGCGCAGGGCCGAAGGAAGCGAGATACAAATCCAATGAATCTTCTCCTTGCCGGTTTTGGTTTTGCTGACGATCTTGCGCTTGTAGACGACGGTGAACAACTGTTCGCCCATCCGCCCGGCTTGGGCTTGTTGCTTGATGACCTCGCCGTCGATGATGCGCTGGCAATCGGGGAACGGGCAAGTCCCATCGCCGCCGGCCACCGTGCCGGTGGATTGGTCTTTCAGTTTGTGGACAATTTCAAAACGGCAGATTCTCTCGTTCCCACGCTCCGGCGTGGGAACGAGGCGAACCCCCGTGCCATCCGGTGCCAGCCGCCAGTTCGGAGAAAGTGGCACGAATCCATCGCAGTAGGGGCAAGTGAATTCCTTCCTAATCGTCTCGCCATACTGAATCGGCCATAGATAGGTTGCCCGCTGAATCAACACCGCCACTGGGTTTAGATCGTTCGCATAAGTGGCGAAGCCCATCCGTGCGGTTTCAAAGGGTATAGAACCTCCACCTGCTGTTGGATCAAGCACGGCGGGGGCGGTCAATCCGAGTTCGGCAGCTTGCGCTTCGACCCAAGCCCGCTCGTCTTCGCTTGGGTTGTAGATAAAGGCTCGCGGATAGCTGTAGGCTTCACCCTCGAAGCGGGTAGCGGTTCGTTTTGCCTGGTCGATGCGCTTTCTTGATGCCACCGGATCGCCATGTATCCCCAATACCCGCATGAACATGGGCCGATCCGCATCCGCTGGCAACAGCGCGGCCAGTATCGCCGCCCGCGAGGCCACCAAAGGTCGCCGTGCCCACCAAACATGCAGGTAGTAGGTCGGCGGCAACGCGGTCATGGAGCGGCGTTCGCGGACGCTTTCCTCGCCCAGCGCGGCAATCGGCAACCATCGTTCAATCAAGCGGGTGTCGGGCATTGTGTTTCCGTGGTTATTTCATCGTTCCCACGCTCCGGCGTGGGAACGCATCCGCCGACGCTCCGGCGTCGCGTTCCGGCGGCAGTGGTAGGGTAATATAGGGGCCGCGCAGCAGCGAAAGATTCATTCCCACGCAGAGCGTGGGAACGATAAAAAACGGGTAGCCATTCCATTAATGTCCAGGTTAGGAAATATGGCTTATCGGGTTCGGTGATGACGTATCGGCTTCTACCCATCTGGAATCCTGGCGGGGACGCAGAGCGTCCCTGGCTGCATTCCCACGCTGGAGCGTCAAAGCCATTAACTTAAGCGTTCGTAATCCCGCCTTTAGGCGGAAAACTGACCAGAAAGAACCGGCTGAAGCCGGGACTACGAACAGTGTTTCCCGCTGAGAAGTCCTTAAGTTAATGGCTTTGACGCTGGAGCGTGGGAACGATAAATCAATGTTTCGGCTCGGTCAGTAAAAACCGCAACGCGGTCAAAACCCGACGCGGGTTCTTGCGGTGCATCGCCATCCCGAGCCAATAGGCCGCTTCCTCCCGGCCCATCGTGTCAATGCCTTCGGCCACGGCTCGGATATTGTCGCGGTTGCGCATCGGGGCCAAGACGCGGAACAGCAGCCCCAAGTTCAAGGCCAAGTCTTCTCCGATGGCGTAGCCGGTGCTGTTGGCACGGGCGGTGCCGAGTTTCACCCCCGCCTGATTCAGCCGCTTGAGGACGCGGTGTTCGACCAGTTCCAGATTACGCCCACGCAGCCCGGCCAAGCGCAATGGCGCGGCCAAGTGCGGCGAAGCCGGGGGGGGCAATTGGCAGATTTCAAATTCACTGTCACCTAGCCCATGCTGGCGGGTGCGAAGCTCATACTTGGGCGCGGCATTGTGGGTTTGCACAGGGTTGAGTCTTTCTGGCTTTGCGGTCATATTTACTCCTGATTAGCAAGCTGCTTCAGCCAAGCCGAATCCCGTCGTTCCGGCAGGGATCGCCGGAACCTAGGCTCCATGGATGGCTTGTGCTTGGAGGCATCCCTGCAACCTGGATACCGTCGATCCCTGCCGGTATGACGGAGTAGCCGCAACATCTTTCTAATCAGGTATTTATTTGCCTGCTGTTGCCGTGGCGCTGACATAGGCCGCACTAGAAGCGAAGCGGGCCAGCTTTTCAGTGAGCGTTTCGGCGGCGGTGCCGGCCATGCTGAGTCCGCCGTCGAATTGCAACACGAAAGTGGATTGCAAGTTTTTCTCCGTTTCCGCCCGCATCTGCGGGTCTAAGAATTCCTTCAATAGCTTGGCATCGGCGATGGTTCCTTGGAAATCGACTTCCAAGGTGCTGTTGTCTTGGGTTTCATAACCGCCTTCAAAACGGACGGTCTTCTCCGCCTTGGACACTGCGTCCACTGCTCCCAGCAAGCGGAAGGCGTCGCCGGGCTCGAACAAGCGGATGCTCAACTCGGCGATGGTTTCCACTTTTCGTGTCCGGGCTTGCTCCCAGAGCTTGGTCAATGCCTCTTTGAGTACGCCTTCTGCGGTGAATGAACCGGGGGGCGGTGGCTAGGCCACTCTCGGCCCTTTGCCGCCACCTGCATTGCCTGTGTTCGGTTCCGGGCTTAGGCGTGTCCGTATCGTCGGGATCAGGTTTCGGCGGATCGACCGGCTTGGGCGCAGGACGCGGCCAGATGCCGTGCTCCTTGGCGTAACCCATCGTGAACACCACGGATTGCTCGTCGATTTGGATAGTCGCCGTGGGATCCGCCGATGCCGTAGAGCAATTCGCCCCGGCGATAAACATACTCGCCCGCGTCGATGCCACGCAAGATGGCGCGGATAAAAATATCATCGCCAATCAGCATCGGCAGATTGGGATCGCGGCGGAATTCCTCGCGCAGGGCCAAGGTGGTCATCTGGCCTTGCTTTAGCGGGATGCGGTCGCGGATGTAGGCGGGTGAATCCGGCTCGTCATCAATCAGGCGGAGTTTTTTCAAGTCGCGCAAAGCCCGCACCACTTGCTGTTGGCCTGAGCCGGGCTTCTCCGACGCCGATTGGATGTCTATTGCGGAATGGGCCAAATCGACTGGGCTGTCACCGACCCGATTTTTGGAAGGATAAAAAATATGCCGGTAGCATTGCTGGATACGGATGGCGAGTTCCTGTTCCGAACGGGCTTCCCATTCCCGAACCTTATCTTGCTGGTGCTTAGCCAGTTCGCCCATGCGGTCTTCCTTGAACATTTCCCGCAGCGCCAAACGGCGCACCGTCTTGCGGCGCATCTCGTCTTTGCGGGCTTCGTCGGCCAGCGTGAAGACCAGATGATTCCGCAAAGCCCGGAGGCCCGTCCCTTCCGCGCCTTTGCGGGTGAAAATGCGCTCGATCAGCGGTGGCATGGACTCAACCACGGCACCTATCGCGTCTGCGTCGTAAGCAATGATGACCAGCTTTGGCTTCCCATCGCCGGACTCGTCCGGCACATCGTAAGGCCCGCCGGGAAATGGGATGGACTCGAACACATTGCCGGAAAAAATGCTTTTGATCCGGTCGTTGAGTTGGGCGCGGACTTCGCCGGGGTCGATATGCTGCTCCTGCCGCCTTATGATTTGCGTCAAGTTGGCTTCGGCCAAAAAGCGCATCGGCGCACCGGGCTTGTCGTCCAAATAGGCCTACTCCTGCCGGAAGCGGGTGCGCACATCCTCAACAAAGCTGATGTCTAGTGCCGGGCCAAGCAGGGAAAAGCGCAGATGCTCGGCTGAAAGACCTTTCAACGGCTCGTTGAAGGCCAGCGAGTGCATGAAGATGGTTCGCGCCACATACGAGACATAAGGCGGCAACCCGCCATAAAAGGCCGCGTCGAGTTCTTGGGCCAAGGCTTTTTTGGCGGCATTGGATGCGGAAATATCGTTTGCTATGGCGGGCAGGTAGGCCGCTTGCCCGAGCCGGGTGACGATTTCTTGCCGGATTGGCTCAAAGCCTAGGTCGATGTGGTGCAGGTGAATGGCCGTCGCGTCGGCGGGGTGGGCTTTCCACAAGGTGGCGACGGTGCGGGCCAATAGGCGCAACATGCCGCGTACCCGCTGGAAATTGCCCAAAGTCGCCATCTTGCCGGTCAGTGTGTCCAGCACTTCGGGATGGAAAGGATAGCCGGCCTTGAAATCCTCAATCGTTTCAGGCCGAACTGCATCTGCCACCAAGGCTTCACGGTGTGACTGCCATAGTTGCCGGTAAGCCTCAACGACTTGAGGTATCCCGACCTCGTCGATACGCGAAAACAAACGCCGCCGCAACACTTGCACGGTTTCGTCGTCTTCGGTGGGATTCAACAGGGTAGCTTTGCGGGCGGATACGCTCTCGGCCTCCGCCATGCGGTCGGCGACAAACTGGTTTTCTTGGCTGTAGGCATCGGATGCTACGCCATCCTTGCCGATGGCAAGCGTATAAACCAGTGCGGCATTGGGCGTGGTGGGCGTGGACTCCACCGCCTTGAACAGAGAAGTCAGGAACGCAGTGAGTTGGTCGTGGGCGCTGGCATTGGGCATGTTATGCACTTTGCGCAGATAGACGGACAACTCGTCCAGCAAAATCAAGGTCGGCTCGCTGCCGAACAGTTCACGCAAGGTTTCCGCGCCGGGTGCCACCCACTGCTCGTCGCTGCTGCGGACGCGTTCATATCCGGCAATGCTTGCCAGCGCATAGGCGATTTCCCCCCAAGGAGAGAAAGCCAAAATACCGTCGCCCATTGCCCGGCCATTGGCTGGGTCAGCATTCTCGCCATCGAAAGCGGCGATGCGAACCGCACCATGGGGCAAAAAGGCGGGATCAACAAATTCCTCGATATTGCCCACTGCCTGCATTCCCCGCGCCGCATGGGCCAAGGCAATCAGCCCATGGGTTTTGCCGCCACCATAGGACGTGTCCAGCCGGAAGATGGCCGCGACTTCGCCGCCTGCGCTGCTCAACCGGGCACAGACATTGGCAAGGAGGTTTTTCAGGCCGCGTGTGGGATAAGTGTTGGCGAAAAAAAGATCGGCGCGGAGGTATTCCTCCGAACCCGCACCACGCAAGACCTGGGCAAGATCGGCGGCAAAATCGGCTTCGGTTAGAGCCCCCTTGAGCACATCGGGCCGGGGGGTGCAAAGATCAAAGATGGTTGGAGTCATTGTTTCCTGTTTTTTCCTTTTTTGCTGGACACCCGTCATGGAGTTACCCCGCCAAATCGCTACCCAGCCGTTGCCTTATCGTCCAAACCCTGATAGGCAAAATCCTGAATTTGTTAGCCTGCACATGATAAAGGGAGAATCTGCTTCGGTATACAGTAGGCCCGCGTCGTGGAGGCTGGTTCCAATCCATGGGCTTCCGTCTTGGACAACCGCTTCGATGCCCCAAGGCCGCAAGACCAGCCTTCGGGCTCGACGCGAAAGCGAGCACAACAGAGGCGTCAGCCGACAAAGGCCGCATCCGGTCAAGTTGCTCCTTTTTCGCTTGGATGGAGGCTAAGAGATTATCTGTGCGTTGTTTTCGGGGGCGTCAAAATGGTATTCTGTGGTGCCTGGCTGTCGTCAGTTTCCGGATAATCCAAGGTAAAGTGCAGCCCCCGGCTTTCCTTGCGCTGTTGCGCCGAACGGATGATCAGTTCGGCCACGGTCACCAGGTTGCGCAATTCCAGCAAGTCGCTGGTGACGCGGAAATGGCCGTAATACTCGGCGATTTCCTGCTTGAGCAATTCAACCCGGCGCATCGCCCGTTCCAGCCGCTTGTTGGTGCGGACGATGCCGACGTAATCCCACATGAAACGGCGTATTTCGTCCCAGTTGTGGGAAACCACCACTTCTTCGTCCGAGTCGCTCACCTTGGATTCGTCCCATTCCGGCAATTCGGAGGGGCATCGGGGTTTCGGATAGTATGCGCGGCGATATCCTCGGCGGCCTGCCGCGCATAGACCAGGCATTCGAGCAGGGAATTGCTAGCCATGCGGTTGGCCCCGTGCAGGCCGGTGCAGGCGACCTCGCCGATGGCGTAAAGCCCAGGAACATCGGTGCGGGCATGGCTGTCGGTCAATACCCCGCCGCAGGTGTAATGGGCGGCCGGCACCACCGGTATGGGCTGGCGGGTCATGTCTATGCCCGAATTCCAGGCAGCGGGCGTGGATGGTCGGGAAATGGCCGGTGATGAATTCGGCCGGCTTGTGGCTGATGTCCAGATAGACGCAGTCGATGCCTAGGCGCTTCATTTCATGGTCGATGGCGCGGGCGACGATGTCGCGGGGCGCCAGTTCCCTGCGCGGGTCGAATTTGCCCATGAAGGAGGTGCCGTCGGGCAACAGCAGTTTGCCACCCTCGCCGCGGACTGCCTCGCTGATCAAGAAAGAGCGGGCATGGGGATGGTATAGGCAGGTGGGATGGAATTGGATGAACTCCATGTTGGCCACCCGTGCCCCCGCCCGCCACGCCAAAGCCATGCCGTCGCCGGTGGAGACATCCGGATTGCTGGTGTACAGATAAGCCTTGCTGGCACCGCCGGTGGCCAGCACGACGATACGTGCGCGTAATGTATCCACCCTGTGCGCACGGGTGTCTAGCACATAGGCACCCAGTACACGCCGTGGTCGCCCCGCCTGTTTTCCGGTCGGTGATCAAATCGACCACATTGTGGAATTCCAACAAGTCGATATTGGGGTGGTTGCGGGCATGTTTTTCCAGGGAGGTTTCGATGGCCTTGCCGGTGGCGTCGGCGGCGTGGACCACGCGGCGGTGGGAATGGCCGCCTTCGCGGGTCAAATGCAGGTGGGAACTGCCGTCCTCCCAGGTCTCCTCGGTGAAAGGCACACCCCGCTCCAGCAGCCAGTCGATGCAGTCCTTGCCTTGGGACACGACCAGACGGACGGCTTCCGGGTCGCACAGCCCGGCACCCGCGACCAATGTGTCCTGGATGTGGGATTCGATGGAGTCCTTTTCATGGAGCACGGCGGAAATTCCGCCTTGCGCGTACAAGGTGCTGCCTTCGTTTAGCGCCACCTTGGAAAGCACGGTCACAGGTATCCGGTCGGCCAGCCGCAAGGCGAGGCTGAGTCCGGCGGCGCCGCTGCCGATGATTAACACGTCATGGAGGGTGGGTGCTGTTGTCATGGTTTCGTCATCTGTTTTAACTGGCATCGTACAAGAAAAATGCCCCACATTGAACGGCAAGCCTGAAAAGAAGATAATGACCGGCAAAACACGCCGATTTTCTCCGCCCTAAACAAACTTTCCCCGTCCATTCATGCCAGTTTCACGATTTTCTCTCGATTACGCATCCTCACTGAGGGCGGAGCATTTCCTCCCCCCGTCATCTGCAACACTAGGGCCAACCATGGTCGAAGTGGTCGATGAAGAACTGGTCAGGCGGGTGCAGAAAGGCGACAAGAAGGCTTTCGATCTGCTTGTCCTGAAATACCAGAACAGGATCATCCAACTGATCAACCGCTATGTGCGTGACCCCCATGAGGCACAGGACATCGCCCAGGAGACTTTCATCAAGGCTTACCGGGCGATGGCCAGTTTCCGGGGCGACAGTGCGTTTTACACTTGGATCTACCGGATAGCGATCAACACTGCGAAAAATCATCTTGCTGCCCGGTCCAGACGTCCCACCGACGATGAGATCGAGGTGGAGGTCGCGGAACAATTCGAGGGCGAGAACAGTCTCAGGGACCAGGAGACGCCGGAAGGGATTCTGTTAAGCGAGGAATTGGGGCAAACCATTCAATTGGCTCTCGAAGAGCTGCCGGTAGAGTTGCGAACCGCGATAACCTTGCGGGAAATGGAGGGGCTTAGCTACGACGAGATTGCGGAGGTCATGGATTGTCCCGTGGGGACGGTCAGATCACGCATTTTTCGGGCGCGTGAGGCCATCGACAAAAAAATCAAATCTTTAAACGGGTGAGGGTGATGATCATGACGGATCAAGATAAGGAATTGAGAATGCGGATATCCCTATTGATGGATTCCGACTTGGATGGGCGGGACAATCCCCGCTTGATCGTGCAGATTGGAGGAGGACGCGGAATTGCAGGCGACATGGGTGCGCTATAACCTGATTGGCGACGTCATGCGTTCGCCGGGCTGGGCCGTTGGCCGGCAAGGATTTTGCCTCGAAAGTGATCGCGCTGATCGCGGAGGAACCTACAGTGTTGGCACCACAGGCGTTCAAGAGGCGGCCTGCCGTGCGACCGGGCGTCGTGAGCCTGGGGTTGGCGGCTTCATTGATGGTGGCGGCGGTTCTGGTCGGCAAGTCGGTGAATGACCACTCAGACTTTTTCCAGGCTGCGTCCTATGGCAAGCCATCCCAGATCCAGGTCGCGTCCAAAAGGATCGAGCCTGTGGAAAGCCAGGCAGACAGTCAATTCAACGATTATCTCGTGATGCACAACGAAACTGCCTACATGGCCGGTTCCGCAGGCATGCTGCCTTATGTCCGCCTGGTCGGTTCCAGGCCTGATCGATAGCCTCAAGGGGAAATCCGTGCATGCGTGATTTTTCTGCTCGGCTGTTTACCCTTGTTTTTATTGCGGTATTCATTTTTTCGGGGATACGGGCGGATGTTGGCGGAGATGCCGAGAACGAGGCAAAAACGTGGCTTGCCGACGCGAGGCAGGCCACGGGCAAGCTGAATTACCGCGGCATCGTCAGCTACATGAAGGATAGCCAGATCGAGAGCCTGCGTGTTTTTCACGGCTTCAGCAACGGCTTGGAACAAGAACGTCTGCTGTCGGTGAACACCCCGATGCGGGAGGTCATCCGCACGGCGGACAAAGTGACCTGCTATTATCCCGAATCGAAGTCGATGTCCGTGGATGCCAAGCCTTCCCGGCATTCAGTCCTGCTGGATTTGCCTGCCAATCTGGCCGAATTGTCCAAGCATTACTCATTTTCGCTGGGCGAGGTTGAGCATGTCGCGCGTCGGCCTGCCCGCGTGGTGACGATAGGGCCAAAGGATGACCTGCGCTATGGCCGTAGGCTGTGGATTGATCTGGAAAGCAAGTTGCCGCTTAAGTTCGAATGGCTGGACGGGAACGGGCAGGTGTTGGAACAAATGGTGTTCAACTCGCTGTCGGTGGAGCAGAACATCCCGCCGGAGGAATTGGCCCCATCCACGCAAGTTGACGGCTCGTGGAAGACCAAGCTGCACGAAACCTTGCCCGCCGAATCCTTACTGTGGACTTTGGAGGGTGTGCCGGATGGATTCCATATGATGTCCTACACACGGCTTAAGCGCGGCACCAATAACCGGGCCATTGATCATATTCTGTTGAGCGATGGCGTTTCTTCTGTTTCAATCTACATAGATGAGTTGATGAACGAGATTTTCACCGCGCAACCTAGGAAAGTCGGCGCGATCAATTCATACACCCGCAAATTGGACAAATACTTGGTGACTGTCATGGGCGAGGCTCCCGAAAAGACTGTGCAAGCCATCGGCGATGGCATCCATCTACAGGATTCCAAAAGCAAATGATCGAGGAAGAAGCCTACGTGGCCGAGGTGTCTGCCGGTCGGGTTTGGCTGGAGAAAAATCGCCGTTCGGCCTGTTCCGGTTGCGCCGAGGCCTGCCCTAGCGCGCTGTCGGGCGGATTGTTTGGCGACAAGCGCGTCCGTTTGCAGGTTATCTCGGATCTGCCTTTGCTCACGGGTGACAAAGTGCTGGTCGGGATTGAGGAAGATGTCTTGGCAAGCGGTTCTTTCTGGATTTATCTGCTGCCCTTGATCTGCCTTTTCGCCGGTGCCTTGTTGGGCAAATCCATCGCCGGTTCCGATTTGGCCAGTGTCCTGGGCGGACTGGCCGGTCTGGGTCTTTGTTTCGCTGGCTTGAAGGCTGTCCGGTTGTTCGACCGGGAAGCCTACCAGCCCGTGATCCTGCGCAAACTCAATTAATCCTCCTTCCATTTTTAGATTCACCTTATGTCATACGATGACTTCGGAGTCCGTCATGCTCAAAAGAATGCAGGCATTCGTGCTGCTGCTCGTCGGCTTGGCCGCCTTTCCCTTGCTGGTGGATGCGGTCGAACTGCCGGATTTCACCACACTGGTGGAAAAGAACAACACTGCGGTGGTCAACATCAGCACCACGCAGAAAATCTCCGCCGGAGAACGTCCCCAATTGCCCGAAGGTTTGGACATCCCCGAGGGGACGCCTTTGGACGAATTCTTCAAGCATTATTTCGGTGAAGGCGGACCGGGTGGGGGTGGCGGTGGCGGTGGCCAAGGAGACGGGGGCCAGCCCAGCGAGGTAAAATCCTTAGGCTCAGGTTTTGTCATTTCAGCGGACGGCTACATCCTCACCAACCATCACGTGGTGAAAGACGCCGATGAAATCGTGGTCCGCCTGCAAGACCGGCGCGAACTGGTCGCCAAGGTGGTCGGTTCTGACAAACGCAGCGACATCGCCCTGTTGAAGATCGACGCCACCGGCCTGCCCGTGTTGAATATCGGTTCTTCGGAGAATCTTAAGGTGGGCTCCTGGGTGCTGGCGATTGGTTCGCCCTTTGGCTTCGACCATTCGGTGACGGCGGGAATCGTCAGCGCCAAGGGCCGGAGCCTGCCCAGCGACAATTATGTGCCTTTCATCCAGACCGACGTGGCCATCAACCCAGGCAACTCCGGCGGGCCGCTGTTCAACATGGAGGGCCAAGTGGTGGGTGTGAATTCGCAGATTTATAGCCGCACCGGCGGTTCCATGGGCATCTCCTTCGCGATTCCGATTGAAGTCGCCATGAAAGTGGTGGAGCAACTGAAGACCTCGGGGCATGTCTCCAGGGGCTGGCTGGGTGTCCAGATTCAGGATGTCACCCGCGAATTGGCGGAATCCTTCGGCATGAAGAAACCCCAAGGCGCGTTGGTGTCCAAGGTTCTCCCGAAGAGTCCGGCGGAAGCGGCAGGACTTCAGGTGGGCGACATCATCACCGACTACAACAAGCAGGAAATCGTCTCATCCTCATCCTTGCCTCCCTTGGTGGGCGTCACCAAGATCGGCGATACTGCCAGCTTGAAGCTGATCCGCCAAGGCCAGAACAAAGAAGTCCAGGTCAAGATTGGCAGTTTGCCGGACGAGGACGAACCGGTTGCCGTGGCACCCCAGCCAGAAGGCAAAGAAGTTAATCGTTTGGGGCTCAGCGTGTCCGGCTTGACTGCGGAACAGCGGGAACAATTGGAGGTCAAGCAGAATGGCGTGCTAGTTCAAGATGTGAAGCCGGGGCCGGCTTTGGAGGCGGGCATTCGCCGGGGCGACGTGATCCTGCGCATTCAAGACCAAGCCATCAAGGATGTGAAGCAATTCAACGAGGTAGTCAAGGGACTGCCCAAGGGCAAATCCATTGCCATGCTGGTGTCAACGCCAGTGGCAGTTCGCAGTTCCTGGCATTAAAACTTAAAGACTGAACCCGTGACCGATCTTAACCACATACGCAACTTTTCCATCATTGCCCATATTGACCATGGCAAATCGACCTTGGCCGACCGGTTCATCCAGATTTGCGGGGGCTTAAGCGACCGTGAAATGGAGAATCAGGTGCTTGACTCCATGGACATCGAACGGGAGCGCGGCATCACCATCAAAGCGCAAAGCGTGACATTGGATTACAAAGCCGAGGATGGCCAGACTTACCAGCTGAACTTCATTGATACGCCCGGCCATGTGGATTTTTCCTACGAAGTTTCGCGCTCGCTGGCCGCCTGCGAGGGTGCTCTGTTGGTCGTGGATGCCGCGCAGGGCGTCGAGGCGCAATCGGTTGCGAACTGCTATACCGCCATGGAACAGGGCTTGGAAGTGTTGCCGGTACTGAACAAAATTGACCTGCCCTCGGCCGACCCGGAGAAGGTGATTAAGGAAATTGAGGAAATCATCGGCATTCCAGCCGAGGATGCGGTCAGGATCAGCGCCAAGACCGGCCAGGGCGTGGTCGATGTGCTGGAGCAACTGGTCGAGAGGATTCCTCCGCCGCAAGGCGATGCCGACGCGCCCTTGCAGGCCCTGATCATCGATTCCTGGTTCGACAATTATCTGGGCGTGGTGTCCCTGGTGCGGGTGAAAAACGGCACCATGTCCAAGAAACAGAAAATCACCATCATGTCGACCGGCAAAAGCCATTTGGTCGATCAAGTCGGCGTGTTCACCCCGAAGCGATTGGAAAAAAAGGTACTGGGGCCGGGCGAAGTCGGTTTCATGGTGGCATCCATCAAGGACATTTACGGCGCGCCGGTCGGCGACACCATCACCACGACCGACAACCCTGCCACGGAACATTGCCGGGCTTCCAGAAAGTCCAGCCGCGGGTGTTTGCGGGCATCTTTCCGGTCGAGGCCGATGATTACGAAAATCTTGCGCGAGGCCCTGAGCAAGCTGAACCTGAACGACGCAGCGCTGCAATACGAGCCGGAAACCTCGCAGGCGCTGGGGTTTGGCTTCCGCATCGGCTTTCTCGGCATGTTGCACATGGAGATCATCCAGGAGCGCTTGGAGCGCGAATACGACTCTGGATTTGATCACCTCGGCGCCGACGGTGATTTACGAAGTCATCACCGCCAAAGGCGAGACAATCCAGATCGACAATCCGTCCAAACTGCCGTCTCCGCACGAAATCGACGAAATCCTCGAACCTATCATCCAGGCCAACATTCTGGTGCCGCAGGATTATCTGGGTGCGGTCATCACACTTTGCATCGAAAAGCGCGGAGTGCAAAAAAAGATGCTGTTCATGGGCAGCCAAGTGGCCCTGGGTTTCGAGTTGCCCTTGAGTGAGGTGGTGCTGGACTTCTTTGACCGCCTCAAATCGGTGAGTCGGGGCTTTGCCTCCTTCGACTATGAATTTCTGAGGTTCCAGCCTGCGCCCTTGGTCAAGGTGGATATTCTGATCAATGGCGAGAAAGTTGATGCGCTGTCCTTGATTGTCCACCGGGACATCAGCCAGAACCGAGGCCGCGACCTGGTGGAAAAAATGAAAGAGCTGATTCCCCGGCAGATGTTCGAGGTGGCCATCCAGGCGGCTATCGGCTCGAAGATCATCGCCCGCTCCACGGTCAAGGCCATGAGCAAAAACGTCTTGGCGAAATGCTATGGCGGCGACACCACCCGCAAGAAAAAACTGCTGGAAAAACAAAAAGCCGGCAAAAAGCGCATGAAACAGGTCGGCAAGGTCGATATCCCCCAGGAAGCCTTTCTGGCCGTTCTCCGAGTTAACAAGGATTAACCGATGGATTATGATTTTGAGTTTTTTCTGGTCGCCGCGAGTTTGGTGACGGGTTTGATTTGGGCTGGTTGGGCTTTGTGGTCTGAAATTCAATCCGCCTGCCGAAACCGAAGTGGCCGAGCCTTGGCCGGTTGAATATGCCAAGTCGTTTTTTCCTGTCATCTTCATTGTGTTGCTGCTGCGCTCTTTCTTGGTCGAGCCTTTCCGTATTCCCTCGGGTTCGATGATGCCTACCCTACTGATCGGCGATTTCATCCTGGTCAACAAGTTCACCTATGGCGTGCGCTTGCCCGTGGCGCACACCAAAATCGTCGAAATGGGCCAACCTAAACGTGGCGACATCGTGGTGTTCCGTTTCCCCAATGATCCGACGGTGGATTATATCAAGCGTGTCATTGGCCTGCCCGGTGACCGTGTCGCTTATTTCGACAAACAGCTCACCCTTAACGGCGAGCCGATTAAGCAAACCCCTCTGATGGCTTACCAAGGCACAGGCAAGGGTGAGAACATGACCGGGGCCATCCTCAAGTCGGAGGATTTCGACCCGGTCACCCATGATATCCTGATCCGCGAGGGCCAGCCTTCCAAGGCTAGGTTCCGCCCGGAGTCACCGTCCCGGCAGGCCACTATTTTGTGATGGGCGACAACCGCGACAATAGCAACGATAGCCGTTATTGGGGTTTTGTGCCGGAAGGCAACTTGGTGGGCAAGGCATTTTTCATTTGGATGAGCTTCGATTGGGACAATGGTGGCATTGCTTTTTCGCGCATCGGCAATAGCTTGCATTAGGTTTTCTTAAACCGGAGGTCTGGATAATGAATCATCGTGCATCCCGTCAGCAAGGCATGACGCTCATCAGCTTCCTGATATTGTGTATCATGGTCGGGTTTTACATCTTGCTGGGATTGAAATTAGCACCGGTCTACTTGGAACATTTCAAAGTCACGACGATTCTGAACAACCTCAAGAACGAACCCGAATTGGCCGATAAATCCCCGCATGAGATCATGGTGATGCTGCAAAAGCGCTGGGATATGAACTCTATTGACCGGATCACGCCCGAGAAGAGTGTGACTATCGAAAAAAGCATAGGGAAGCTGACCATTGATCTTGATTACGAGATCGACCAGCCCATTTTGGGCAATGTCAGCACCTTGGTGAAATTCAAAGAATCCTTCGCAATAGGCAAACCGAATTGATTGGCAAGCCGGAGGTATTGGCCAAGAAAATTGGCTTGCGGTTCAATGATCCTGGTTTGTTCAAACGGGCCTTGACCCATCGCAGCGCCGATGGCGACAATAACGAACGCCTGGAATTCCTCGGCGACTCGGTATTGGGTTTCGTCATCGCCGAGTGTCTGTACGGGAAATTTCCCCAAGCCGATGAGGGGATTTTGAGCCGGTTGCGGGCCACGCTGGTCAACCAAACCGTCCTCGCCTCGCTGGCCAGGGAATTGAATCTGGGCGATTATCTTATCCTTGGCTCCGGCGAGTTGAAAAGTGGCGGCTATCGGCGGGATTCTATTCTGTCCGACGCGCTGGAAGCCATCATCGGCGCGCTGCTCAAGGACCAGGGCATGGAGGCCGCGAAACAATGGATATTGCGATTGTTTGCCGATTCGATCAACCGGCTTTCCCTGGACGGCTGGAATAAAGATCCCAAAACCCGTTTGCAGGAATTGATGCAGGGACGGGGGTTTGAACTGCCGGTTTATATTCTCCTGTCCCAGGAAGGCCAACCCCACGACCAGCATTTCCGGGTGGAATGCCGAGTCCAATTGATGTCCCTCAGCGCCGAAGGCGAAGGTGCGTCGCGAAAGAAAGCCGAACAGCAAGCGGCTGAACACATGCTTGCCAAACTGTCGGAAGAAATGGGTATCAAAATCATGAAAACGGGATATGTCGCCTTGGTGGGAAGGCCTAACGCGGGCAAATCCACGCTGCTGAACCATCTTGTCGGACAGAAGATCTGCATCACCTCCAGGCGCCCACAAACCACCCGCCACCGCATCCACGGCATCAAGACCACCGAGCTGGGTCAGGCCATTTTCGTGGACACCCCCGGCATCCATGGCGAACAAAAACGTGCCATGAACCGCTATCTCAACAAAACCGCCAGCACCGTGCTGATGGGGGTGGATGTGATTGTGTGGGTTGTCGACCAGTGGACATGGCATCCGGAAAACGAGGTAGTGCTTGAGCAGCTGCGCAACGCCACCTGCCCGGTCATTCTGGCGGTCAACAAGATCGACCAATGCGAGGACAAGGACAGGCTGCTGCCTTTCCTTGAAGAGGCCGCCAAGCGTTTCGACTTTGCCGCCATCGTCCCTGTCGCCGCCCTGAAAAACACCAACCTGGATCGCTTGGAAGCGGTCATCATGGGACTGTTGCCCGAGGGTGAGCCGATCTACCCGGCAGACCAGGTCACCGACCGTCCGCAACGCTTCTTCGCGGCGGAAATGATCCGCGAGAAGCTGATCCGCAGCCTAGGACAGGAAGTGCCCCACGCCCTCACCGTGGAGATTGAGCAATACGAGGAGAAAGAAGGGCTGACCCGCATCCATGCCATCATCTGGGTGGAACGCGAAGGCCAGAAAGTCATCGTCATCGGCAAGGCCGGCGAGGTGCTGAAAAAAGTCGGCCAGCGCGCCCGCGAGGAAATGGAAAAGATGCTGGAGCACAAGGTTTACCTGGGCCTGTGGGTCAAGGTGAAGAAGGGATGGTCTGACAATGAGCGGGCCTTGCAAAGCCTAGGCTATACCGACTGAGGCGCATGGGCCCGGCGGATCGGCATTCCCTGCGCGATGCCTTCCTGCTGCATCGGCGGAATTTCCGCGAAACCAGTCTGCTGCTGGACATCTTCTCCCGCGACCACGGCATCCTCAGGCTGATCGCCAAAGGCGCGATGCGGGGCAGGGTAGGCCGGTTCGGCGTGTTGCAGCCGTTCGCGCCTTTGAGCTTGGGATGGACGTTGCGGGGCGAGCCGCCGGTGTTGACCGCTGCCGAGGCCAGGGGAAAGGCATTCGACTTGTCTGGGAAAGCCTTGTTTTGCGGGTTTTACTTGAATGAGTTATTGCTCAGGCTGTTGCCGGAACATGATCCCCATCCGGGGATTTTTTCCACTTACGGGCAATGCCTGGAACGCCTCCAATGCGGAGAGCATTTGGATGAGAGCCTGCGCTTCTTCGAACTGGCCTTGTTGGACGAGATCGGCTATGGCTTGATGCTGGAGCATGACGCGGACAGCGGCGAGGAAATCAGGCCTGAACGCCATTATGTTTACCACATTGAGCATGGCCCGGTGGAATCCGCGCCGGGTGACACTACCATCCGGGGTTCCGTTTTGCTCGGCCTGCGCGACGGTTGCCTGCCCGGCCCAGTGGAGATCAACCAGGCCAAACGGCTGATGCGCCGGGTCATCAACCATCACCTGGGCGGGAGGCCGTTGAAAAGCCGCGAGTTGTTCGTTTCGATCCGACACAAGTCCCCTCTCCATCTGGGAGGGGGTTAGGTTGAGGGGTAGGCGAAACATAAGCCCTCACCCCCCCAGCCCCTCTCCCGCAGGGAGAGGGGCGTAAAACAAGGTGTATAGATGAACGAAAAGCAAATCATATCCCTAGGCGTAAATATCGACCATGTCGCCACTCTCCGCCAGGCGCGGGGAACCCGTTACCCCGATGTGATCCAAGCCGCGCTATTGGCCGAACAGGCGGGTGCGGACGGCATCACCGCCCATTTACGCGAAGACCGCCGCCATATCCAAGACCGCGACATTGACCTGCTGAAGGCGATGCTCAACACCCGGCTGAATCTGGAAATGGCGGTGACCGAAGAAATGGTCGCCATCGCCTGTTTTGTGCAGCCCGGCGCGTGTTGCCTGGTGCCGGAGCGCCGCGAGGAGCTGACCACCGAAGGTGGGCTGGACGTGGCCGGACACTTTGACCGCGTCCGTGCCGCCAGCGAATCCTTGGGCGAGGTCGGCATTGAAGTGTCTTTGTTCATCGACGCCGATCCCCGGCAAATCGAGGCGGCGGCGAAAACCGGAGCGCCGGTCATCGAACTGCACACCGGCCATTACGCCGATGCGGACGGGCCCAAGGCCCGCGAGGACGAACTGCAACGCTTGTCGCGGGCGGCGGAGCAGGCCGTCGCTTTGGGGCTAAGGGTCAACGCCGGCCATGGCCTGAATTACCACAATGTCGAGCCCATCTGTCGCATTCCCGCCGTGCGCGAATTGAACATCGGCCATGCCATCATTGCCCGCGCCGTGTTCACCGGCCTGGAGCGGGCGGTCGCCGACTTGAAGGCCATCATGCGGGCGGCGCGGGCCGCCAATTGACCCCGGCTTAAGCTTCTGTCATATTTGTGCAATTTCCTGGACGACCTCAGGGAATAACCAACAGCCCTTGGCCCTGGATCAGGGGCCGGATTTTGCCGATGGGGAAAGAATGCAAGACCATTACCATAACAACCGAACTTTGGTGGATCTGACGCGGCGCGACCAGTTACCGGGCCACATGCTGCTTGATGTGCCTTCCCAACGTGCGCGTTATTGGGCCTTTGCCCTGATGGCCTTGATGCTGGCCTTGAGCCTGTGGCTTTTCCTCAGCACCAGCCAGATGTTTGAGCGCGTCCAAGGTCGGCTGGCCGGGGCCGAAGACAGTGATTCCGTGCGGATTCGCCAATACAATGAAAAGCTGGAATCCCTGCAAAACCGCATGACGGTCTTCGTTGCCGACTCGGTGGAGACCAAACTCAAAACCCTGGAAAAGAATGTCACCGCAGGCACCGTCGGTGCGCAGGAACTCAAAACCCTGGAAGAGTTGAAAGGCGAGGTGAAGCTGCTGGAGAATTATTCCGCAGGCAAACGTGCCAACCTCACCGATCCCGCCCGCCTCGACCATGCCCGCTTCAAAATCACCCCCGGCACCGAAAACACGGCCGTCTCGGCGGATGATTTACTGTATGAAGTCTCGAAAATGAAGCGCCTGCTCTATCTCAGCATCGCCTCGTGTGGTTTTGTCGGGCTGATGCTCGGAGGGTATTGGTGGCAAAGCCATTCCCGCATCAAACGGCTGGCCGGCGCAATGCCGAGGACGCCGTTGCTGGCGAGGAAGGCGGAAGGGGATTTGTGATGGATGGGGGGATAAACAAGGATGAAACCTGCCGCTGGTTCAGGATGATTGGAAGGCTTGCCGGATGGTTTCGGCGAGCTTTTTTCATATTAACGCAGTAATCCGAAATCCTCATAGAAGCACAGCATATGCGTAGAGTGGTGGTGGGTTTAATTGATTTATTGAGATTGAAAGCAGTATCTATTTATAAACAACCCTATCACCGTGTTGTGAAGTGCTTCCAATTTTGAAAAGCAGATCGTTTTGCGCGTCAATCGCTTGATCCGGGTTCGCAACAAAAGGTTTTTGTTTTCTATTTTTTGAGTATGCTGCTTGCCAATGACGTGCTTGTCTTTAGGGATGAGTGCGGAATAGCTGCCCCAATCGTCTGTGTAATAGGTTCGGATATTGAATGCCTTCAAATTTGAGATCAATTGCTCGCACACCGCATCTTGGCGCCGCCCGAAAACGAACGACAGGACACAGCCTGTCACGGCATCGATGGCATACCGGAGCCAGCGTTGGTTCTTTTTGTCGCCGACGTAGCCCCATTGCTCGTCTGCCTGAACATCCATTGGAGAATCAAGGGGATGCCTGATTTCGACGGCGATCTCACGCGTACCGATGTAAGGGTTCACGGCGACCACTTCAGCGGAGCTTTTTTTAGCGTGGAAATGAAGGTGTGTTTGCCGATACCCAGAATGCGCGAAGTATCCCGGATGCCGCCGCCGTTCATGGCAATGTCCACAATCTGGTCTTTGACGCCAGGCTCGTAGGCCCGGTACACGCAGTCGGTCTTGAATATTCGCCCGCACTCCTTGCAGCGAAACCGGGAACGACCGCTTTGGGTGCCGTAACGGACAACCTCGGAACTGTTGCAATACTTGCACAAAACAATTTGATACGCCATTGGAATGGTTGCCTAAGAAGCTTGAAAATTTTATGCTCTACCATACTTAATAAATCAATTAAACCCACCTCCCGCTTGTGTCCGGTATATTTATGAAACAGGATTGGTATAGTTTTATCGTACTTGCCATTTTGGAAAGAACAAAATGCCAACCATCAGCCTAATTCGTAAATACCCGGAAAGAAAAGAGTTGGCAAAACAACCCGGCTACAAAAAACCCCATTGCTGAAACATCCCCGATACAATCATGCTGTTTAATCATTTCCATTGTCAGGATAAGCTTGATGGTTCTTGGGCATGGGCTTTGGCCCAAGTTTTTGGGCCAGCCTGATCCGACGCCGGGAATGCGGCATTACTTTGGCGTAGTTTAGCGCATACGACAGCCTTGTTATTTTAGAGGACATTGCCAGCAATGAAAACCTTCCGTTTTTTGATCTGCACGTTGGCTTGGGCCAGCGCTTCAATCCTTGCATTTCCCGCGCAAGCGACCTTGGGCGAGGATTTTTTGCCCGATTCAGCGAAACAGACCCGGCTAGGCAGCACGATTCGGGCGGTGACTCAGGGCAAATATACGGTGAATGAATACACCTTGGCATCTGGCACCGTAGTCCGGGAGTTCGTGGCACCGACCCGCAAAGTTTTCGCGGTTGCCTGGAAAGGCCCGTTAAAGCCAGATCTGCGCCAACTGTTGGGAACGCATTTCGAACGCTATGTCGCTGCGGCGGCCAACAAATCCCAGCCAGGCCGCCATCCCGTGTCACTCAGGGACACTGATTTGGTGATCCATGCGGGCGGGCACATGCGCGCATTTTCCGGAGTCGCTTACTTGCCCGGTGAATTGCCAGCGGGCGTCGCCGAAGAAGATCTGCGATAGATCAGCCAATCTGGAATGACCAACATGAAAAGAATTATTACCGTTTTCGCCTTGATGGCCTTGGCGGCATCTAGCATGGGACTTCATGCGGATACCTACAACGCTGCTTCGAACATCCTGACCATCCCCACGGTTCAGTTCGGATCGGCAACCTATTCCAATGTTGTTGTCAAGCTAGGCACTGATTTTCAGGTGACCACCTATCTCGCACTAGGCAACTCAGGTGTGGGATCAGTGGCAACCATCGACAACTATGATCCTGTTGATAACGCGTTGGCCATACCGTTCGTCAGTGTTGTCGGTAGCCAAAATTATAAAAATGTCACCGTCCAACTCGGCAAGACATTCCAGGTCATCAGCGTGGGAAGTTGCACCGGTTGTGGCAATTCGGGAGGAGCCGCGCCCAATGTCGCCCCCCTGTTGGTGGACGCAGGCCCGATTTTCCAAGGCCAGCCTTTGGGCACCAACAATGTCGCATTCACGTCAGTGACCGTCTGCCAGAGCGGAACCAATAATTGCCAGACCTTTGACCACATCCAGGTGGATACGGGATCCAGCGGCTTCCGTGTCATATCATCGCCGCAGGTGGCCAGCCTGAACCTGACTGCCGTGACCAATGCAAAAAATAATGTCGTTGAGTGTATGCAATATATGGATGGCTACAACTGGGGTACGGTGAAACTGGCGGATGTGAAAATAGCCGGAGAGGTCGCCAGTAATATTCCGATCCAGATCATCGGTGACAATGCTTATCCGGTGACGCGCGCTTGCTCTAGCAGCGGTCCATCAGAAAACACGGTGGATACCTTCGGAGCGAACGGGATTCTCGGCATAAGTAACTTTGTTTATGACTGCGGTACCTTTTGTGCGAACCAGGTGGTTCCGGGTGCCTATTATTCCTGTTCAGGAACCAGTTGCCAAGCCATAGCGGCCCCCCTTTCCCAGCAGGTTCCCAACCCGGTGGCCTTCTTCCCCAAGGATAATAATGGCACAGTCATCCAGCTACCCGCCGTGCCTGCGCAGGGTGCGTCCAATGTCGCAGGTTCGTTGATATTCGGCATCGGCACCGAAAATAATAACCATCTTGAAAGCGCCAAGATTTTCACTTTGGATCCCACCTATGGCACCTTGACGACATCCTTCAATGGGCAGTCTCTGTCCGGCAGTTTTGTCGATAGCGGTTCTAGCGCATTGTTCTTTTATGATAGGAACATTACTGTCTGCCCCGACGGCAGCTATTGCCCTGCGCAACCTTTGGCACTCACCGCAAGCAACCTAGGACAAAACGACATTTCCGGTTCGGTGGTTTTCAGCGTCGCCAACATTGAATACCTGTTCAACAATCCCAATTTGACAGCTTTCAGCAACCTTGCTTACTATTCCTCTCCGAATGGCTCTTTCGATTGGGGCTTGCCTTTTTTCTATGGCCGATCCGTCTTCACCGCCATCGAAAACCGCACAGCCGTTGGTGCCATCGGATCTTATGTGGCTTATTGATGGCCTAACCGGGTTTTCAATCTGATCTGTATTGGACAGAAGCTTTCCCATGAAAGCCATGGTATTGAAGCATATCGTCAATCTTGAGGCTTGCGCCACGCCTTTGTCATGGGCCGAACTGCCAAAACCTATCCCGGCGGAAGGCGAAATACTGATTAAGGTTTCGGTTTGCGGGGTTTGCCACACCGAATTGGACGAAATCGAAGGGCGGACTCCGCCGGAGTGTTTGCCTATGGTTTTAGGCCATCAGGTGGTCGGACGGGTTGAGGTGCTGGGGCAGTGGGCTGAAGGGTTTGCGGTGGGCGAGCGTGTGGGCGTGGCCTGGATTCATTCCACTTGCGGACATTGCATCCATTGCCTGGAAGGCAACGAAAATCTTTGCCCGGAATTCAAGGCGACGGGGCGCGATGCCAACGGAGGCTATGCCGAATATATGACGGTGCCGGCGGCTTTCGCTTATACCATGCCGGCTGCGTTTTCCGACGCCGAGGCCGCGCCCTTGCTGTGCGCCGGGGCCATTGGCTACCGTTCGTTGCGGCTGGCCGGCTTGGAAGACGGGCAGCGGCTGGGGCTGATGGGCTTCGGCGCGTCGGCGCACTTGGTGTTGAAGATGGTCAGACATCGCTTCCCCAGTGTGAAAACATTCGTCTTCGCCCGCAGCGGGGAGGAGCGTGCTTTTGCCTTGGAATTGGGCGCGGCGTGGGCAGGCGGGCCGGAGGCGTTTTCGCCGGAAAAGCTGGACAGCATCATCGACACGACGCCGGTGTGGAATAGCCTGGTCGAGTCTTTGAAAAACCTGCGTCCGGGCGGTAGGCTGGTGGTCAACGCCATCCGCAAGGAGGAGGCGGGCAAAGCCTCGCTGTTGCGCTTGGACTATCCAGCCCATCTGTGGATGGAGAAGGAGATCAAGAGCGTCGCCAATGTCAGCCGGGCCGATGTGCGCGAGTTCCTGGCGCTGGCAGCCGAGATACCGCTATGCCCGGAGGTCGAGGAGTTTGCGTTGGAAGATGCCAACCGCGCCTTGGTCGAGTTGAAAACCCGCAGGGTGCGCGGTGCGAAGGTGTTGAGGATATTCTGATCCATGCCTGGCGAACGTTCCGCCGAATTCAGGGCAATTCGCGGTGCCGGACCAGGATATTGTAGGGGCTGTCGCGGTAGTGGTATGCCAGTTCCTCAATCAAGAAAACCGAACGGTGATCGCCAGCCCGTGCATCCTACCGAGATGGTCAGGTAACTGCGGTTTTCGGCGTCAAAGCACGGGATCCAAGCATCCAGAAAGCTGGTGATGTCGTTGAGGTAGCTGTGCACCTGTGGGCTTTGCCGCAAAAACGCGCAGACTTCCGCGTCTTTCCCGGTCTTGCTGCGTAACGCCGGTTCCCAGTGCGGATTGGGTAGGCAGCGTGCGTCGAAGACAAAGTCAGTGTCCAGGGGGATGCCGTTCTTGAAGCCAAAGGATTGGAAAAACAGCGACATCATTCGGTTGACATTGGCATCCACCCGGTTGTGGATCAACTCGCGCAATTGGTGGACATTGGTGTGGGTTGTGTCGATCACCAAATCGGCTTCCCGCGCCACAGGCTCCAAAAGTTTACGCTCCAGCTCGATGGCCTCGGACAGCGAGTGGGCCGTGTCGGTCAGGGGATGCTTGCGCCGGGTTTCGCTGAAACGTTTCAGCAAGGTGGCCGGTTCCGCCTGGAGGTACAGCACTTCGATGGCTATCCCCAACTTGCCGATCAGTTCCAGGGTGGCGGGAAACTGGCTGAGGGTTTCGCTTTGGTTGCGGGCGTCTATCCCTAGGGCGGTTTTCCGGTAAATTTTCTGGTGGGCGACCATCGCCTGGTGGACGAAGGCGTCAAGTAGGGCCACAGGAAGATTGTCGATGCAGTAGAAACCGCAATCTTCCAATGTCTCCAGGGCGATGCTTTTTCCCGAGCCGGACAGGCCGCTGACGATGACCAGTTTCATAAAGCCCTATAACCCTCTCCCGCGGGGAGAGGGAAGTTGATACGCAGACACTAGCGGGTATGGCCGTTCAGTTTTTCCTTGTGTTTGATGATCTGCCTGTCCAGTTTGTCAACCAGCCCGTCGATGGCGGCGTAGAGGTCTGGCTGTGACTCCTCGGCGAATAGATTGGCTCCGTTGACGTGGACGGTCGCTTCGGCTTTCTGCACCAGTTTTTCGACGGACAGGATTACATGGGTGTCGATGACTTGATCGAAGTGGCGCTCGAACTTTTGGAATTTCCCATTGACATAGTTGCGCAGCGAGTCAGTCACTTCAATATGGTGGCCGGTGATGGTGGTTTGCATGGCGGTTTCCTGATGGGTTGATGATGGGCCGTTAGATTTGTTTAGAAAATCCGTTTCCGTTCGTTGGATGACGCTATGGACAGGGCTTCGCGGTATTTCGCCACAGTCCTTCGGGCCACGTTGATGCCCTTGGCCTTGAGAAGGTCGGAGATGGCATGGTCACTCAAGGGTTTGGCGGCATCTTCCAGTTCGATGATCTCCTTCAGCAGGGCTTTGATCGCCGTGGCCGAACACTCGCCCCCGGAATCGGTGGACACATGGCTGGAGAAAAAGTATTTGAACTCAAATATGCCATTGGGGGTGTGCATGTATTTCTGCGTGGTGACGCGGGAAATGGTGGATTCATGCATCCCGACCACTTCGGCGATGTCCCTTAACACCAGAGGCTTCATGGCTTTTTCGCCGAATTCGAGGAAGTCCTTCTGTTGCTCGACGATGGATTTCGCCACCTTGAGCAGGGTCTCGTTGCGGCTTTGCAGGCTCTTGATGAACCAGCGGGCCTCCTGCAGATGGTTTTTCATGGTGGTGTTGTCCGCGCTATGGTCGGCGCGTTTGATCATGTTGGAATAAAACGGGTTGACGCGCAATTTTGGGGCGATCTCCGGGTTCAGCAAGACCACCCAATGGCTGCCGGAGCGGGTCACCAACACATCCGGGATGATGTACTGGTGTTCCGTGGTGGCAATGCGCCTTCCCGGTTTCGGTTCGAGGCTGCGGATCAGGCTGATGACCTGGTTGATCTCCTCGTCCTCCAGCTCCAAAGCCCGCCTGAGCTTGACCATATCCCGCTTGGCTAAGGCTTCCAAATGATGCCGCACCAACTCCAAGGCTTTGGCCTTCCAGGGCGTGCCGTTGGGCATTTGCTTGAGTTGCAGGGCCAGGCAATCGGCAAGGTCGAGCGCGGCCACGCCCACGGGATCGAAATTTTGCACACGGTGCAAGACCGCCTGGACTTCGTCGAGATCCAGATTCTGCGATTTGCTCCCGCAAGCCTTGGTGGATTTCCTCCAGGGTTCCGGTCAGGTAGCCGTCATCGTTCACCGAGTCGATGATGGCGGTGGCGATGGCGTAGTCTTGCTCACTGAAGGTCGACATTTCCAACTGCCACTGCAAATGATCCTGCAGGCTTTGCGAGGGTGCCCGCTGAAACAGGTAGTCGTCCCCCTCGTCGTCATGGGACGGGCTGGTGTATGACTGGATGGTGTCATACACGTCTTCCCAGGAACTGTCGCCTGGGAGTTCTTGCGGGATATCCGACTTTTCGTCCAAGTTGGGGATTTCCGCAAATTCGGTTTCCCGGACACTCGTGGATTCGACCAATTCGGAGCCTTCTTGGCCGAGGTTTTCCTCCTCGGCCACCTCCAGCATCATATTGGAGTCGAGCGCCTGCTGGATTTCCTGCTGGAGGTCGAGCGTGGACATTTGCAGTAGCTTGATGGCCTGCTGCAACTGGGGGGTCATGGTCAGTTGTTGACCGAGCCGCAATTGAAGGGTTTGTTTCATGGGCTCTTAAGCCAAAGATGTAACAAAACGGATGATCCTGCTTTTGCTGAACATTCTACTTGCTTCATTAGAGATGTGGATGGTTTCCGCGTTCAATGGGAAAAATTCTCCCCCAGATAAACCTTTCTGACTTCAGGGTTGGCAACGATTTCCGTAGAGTCTCCCTCGGCGATGACTTTGCCCCCATTCAAGATATAGACACGGTCGCAAATCCCCAAGGTTTCCCTCACGTTGTGTTCGGTGATGAGGATGCCGATGCCGCGCTGACGCAGGTGGTCGATGATTTTCTGAATATCGATGATGGACAGCGGATCGACGCCGGCAAAGGGTTCGTCGAGCAACATGAAGCGGGGTTCGCAGGCCAAGGCGCGGGCGATTTCCACCCGCCGCCGTTCGCCGCCGGACAGGCCGATGGCGGGCTGCTGGCGCAGATGGGAGATACTGAACTCATCCAGCAACTCTTCGATGCGCAGCTCGATCTGGCCACTGCTCAGAATCCTCGCGCAATTCCAGCACGGCGCGCAGATTGTCGGAGACAGTCAGCTTCCTGAAGATCGATGGTTCCTGGGGCAGGTAGCCCACGCCCAGCCGCGCCCGCGCATGCATGGGCAGATGGGTGATGGGGCGCTCGTCAAGGAAAATAGCCCCGGCGTCAGGCTTGATGAGTCCGACGATCATATAGAAGCTGGTAGTTTTGCCTGCGCCGTTCGGGCCGAGCAGCCCGACGATTTCCCCGCTCTCCATGCGGATTGAAACGTCATCGACGACACGGCGTTTGTTGTAGGTCTTATTCAGGCCGGTGGTGGTCAAAAGGGTCATGATGCTTTACTTCGGCGCCTCGTCTTTTTCCGGTTGCAGCGTCACATGGACCCGGTCGCCCTTGCCGGGAGGCAAGCCTGCCTTCATCACCGAATTATGGCTGTCGTATTCGATGCGCTCGCTGGTGACTTGGTCGCTGGTTTCGGGCTTTTCGCCCTGCCAGGCCATGGCTTTGTCATGCAGGATCAAAATGCCGGTGTCCGGGAAATACTCAGTCCGCAGCCCTAGTCCACGCCAAGGCGGCTTGTTGGGTTCAGGCGTCTGTTTGACGCGGGCAGGCTTGCCGAAGGTCTCTATCCTCTCCGTCTTGCCGTCCTTCTGGTAGACGACCATTTTGTCGGACAGGGATTCGATGCTGCCTTGGGTGAAACGCACATTCCCGTTGTAGACGGTCTGCCCCTTGCCTTCGTCGTAGATCGCCGAGTCGGCCTCGATATACATTGGCTGTTTGGAATCGGAGTCCAGCGCCAAGGCGGGGAAAGCTCCGGCCATCGCCAGCAGGCCGCATAGCAAGGCTTGATTAATGCGTTTCATGCTTCCTCCGCACGTCGGCAAGAAGGTTGATCTTAAGCACCGGCTCAAAGTAGACCTGGGCACCGGTTCCGTCGGTCGTATCGTCCTTGCTGAGCATCAGCACATGTTCGGCAGTTTCAGCGTAGTCTTGGTCAGGAGTGTATTTGACATTCGAGGTGTAGATCTTCATTTCGTCGCCATTTTTGTCTTTGCGCGTGATCAGCACCTTGCCGTGGAGCAACACGGCTTTGCCAGCGGCCATGGAGGTTCCTGTTTCGGAATGGATGATCCAGGGTTCTCCGTCTTTCTTGTGCAGAGTCATCACTGGCTTGTCCATTTCTGTCCGGTCATCGTCCTTGTAATGGGTCATGAGTTCGGCAAACAACACTTCTTTGACGGTGCCTTCCGGGGTCAGCACGGTGCGATGGATGTCCTTGGAGTAATAATCGATCTGGCTATTGTCTGTTTTCAACCCGGTCTCGGCGCTCGGCGCGAGGGTTTCCGCGAGCCACCAAGAACCGCCGGCGAGCAGGATCAGTATCAGTGGGAGGGTGAAGTTCCGTGGATTTGGCATGGCAATCAATAGTGGCCTTCGACGATGCGCCGCAGGTTGCCTTGGGCATCCATGATGAGATCGCACACTTCCCGCGCCGCCCCGGCCCCGCCTGGCCTTTCGGTGCGCCAGTGCGCGAAGGGGAGGATGGACGGATGGGCGTCAGCCACGGCGACTGCCAATCCGACCCGGCGCAACAAGGGCAAGTCGATCAAATCGTCGCCGACATGGGCGATTTGTTCGGGCAAGAGTTGCAGTTCTTCGCGTAGCTTGTCATAGGGTAATAACTTGTTTTTTTGCCCTTGGAACACCCGTTCTATCCCCAGGCTTTGCATCCGGTAGTTCACTGATTTGGACATCCTGCCTGAAATCACGGCGACTTCGACGCCGGTTTGCCGCAACAGGTTGATACCCAGTCCGTCGCGGGAATGGAATGACTTGAATTCGCCGCCCTGCTCGTCAAAATACAGCCTGCCGTCGGTCAGCACACCGTCCACGTCGAAAATCACCAGCTTGATTTTCGCTGCCCTTTCCCGAATATCGGCCATGGTTGCTCCTTAATCGTCCTCAGATTACGCCGGCGCGCAACAGGTCGTGCATGTTCAGCGCACCGATGAGATGGTTGCCTTTGTCCACGACCAAAAGCGCGTTGATGCGTCTTTCCTCCATCACATGCAATGCCTCTGCGGCCAGCCGGTCAGGTCCGATGCGGGCGCAGCCCAAGGTCATCACCCGGGCGATGGGGGTGCAGTGGATATCACCCGCGCGTTCCAGCAGGCGGCGCAAATCGCCATCGGTGAAAATGCCCCGAACCTGGTTTTGCCCATCGACCACGGCGGTCATGCCCAGCTTTTTCGCGGTCATTTCCAGGATCGCCTCACGGATTAGGGCGGATTCGGCCACGGCGGGAACTGCCTCGCCGCTATGCATAATGTCGGCAACGCGCAACAGCAGCTGTCTTCCGAGGTTGCCCCCGGGGTGGGATAGCGCAAACGCCTCGCGGGTAAATCCGCGGGCTTCCAGCAAGGCCACTGCGAGGGCGTCGCCCATGACCAGCGCCGCCGTGGTGCTCGAAGTGGGCGCCAGCCCCAGTGTGCAGGCTTCCTCGCGGACAGCGATATGGATATGCACATTGGCCTGACGCGCCAGGGTCGATGCGGGATTGCCGGTCATGGTGACCAAGGCCGACCCCAAGCGCTTGATGACGGGCAAGATGGTCAGCAATTCCGCCGTCTCGCCAGAGTTGGAAAGGGCAAGAACCACGTCTTTGGGTGTGATCATGCCCAAATCGCCATGGCTGGCCTCGCCGGGATGGACGAAAAAAGCAGGGCTGCCGGTGCTGGCCAGGGTGGCGGCGATTTTGCCGCCGATATGGCCCGATTTGCCCATGCCGGTCACGACGATCCGGCTCGCGCAGCCCAGCATCAGCCTGCATGCCGCCACGAACTGGCCGTCGATGCGCTCGGCCAGGGAAGCGACCGCTTCTGCCTCGATCCGAACGACGTTCTGGCCGTCTCGGCGCAGTTTGTTGTCATCGATGATCGGGGTCATGCGCGGGAAGAAGCAGTGATTGATTAAAGCAGGCATTATGCCACGAACCAAAGGAGGTTTTCATGCTATGAAAACAAACTCCTGCATCAAAGTCGATCACAGTATCCCCGGCACCTTCCCCGTTTTTGGTTTTCGCTGGCGTTTGCCTATGCAATAGGTCAGGGCCGGGTCGATCAGGAAACGCCCGGACAACGCGGTGCGCCCCAGCAGCAGCCGGAACCGCATGGTTTCGCGGCTGGTCAGGGTCAGTTCGATGGTCCAGGTTTCATCGCCCAAAGTGATCTCGGACTCGATCACATAGCGCATCTGCCTGTGGCCACCGGAGTCGGTGACGCAACGGCGGTCAATGACAGGTGCCTCGCAGGTGCAAACCAGCTTGGGGTTGCGCTGCCTGGGATGGATGCTGAAACGCACCCATTGTCGCCCGTCGCGCAGGAAGGGCTCCAACTTGAAGGCGTGCAGCGCGGAAGTGCGCGCGCCAGTGTCGATCTTGGCCTTGATGGGCGGCAAATCCAAAGTCCGAAGGCGCACCCATTCGCGCCAGCCCAGCAGTTTTTTTTCAGGCGTTGTCATCGTCGGGTCGGTGGAGCGCGGGGTCAGCCGCCGGCGGCGCGGGCCTTCAATTCCCGGCACTGGTCGCGGCTGAGGAGCTTGGCCAGCTCATGCATCTCGCCGGACAGGACGTCCAGCAAATCGTCGCTGGCGAGGAGTCCCTTCAACACGCCATGGCGATCCACCACGGCGACGCGGCGGACGCCCTTGATCCGCATGCGTTGCAGCGTATCCCACAGCCGGTCATCCTCATGGGCGGTGACCAGCTCGTAGCTGAGGAGGTCGCCCAAGCTGGCTTTGGCGGGATCGATTTCCTTGGCGAGGATTTCAATCACCAGATCGCGGTCGGTGACGATGCCCACCGGGGCGACCGCGCCATGGGCGTCATCCTCCACCACCACCAAACAGCCGACATGGTGTTGGCGCATGAGCTTGGCGGCATGGACGACGGATTCTTCTTTTCTGGCGATGACGATGTCGCGGTTGCAAAATTGGCCTGCTGACATGGATGCTCCGCTGGATGGGGTTCTTAGAGGGCGACATTCTAACTGGTTTGAACGCTAGAGGGCTGCGTTTGGTCAATACCCGCCAGTCAAAATGACCCTGTCCGCCATCAACAGAAGAAACTGGAGGGTCGAGATCTTTGAGGATTTAGATATGGGAATAAGTGTTCGCGCTGGCGAGGACGTATCGACCGGCTGAACAACAGCGCTTGGCAGGAGACAGGAAATCGGTCGGCCAAGCTCTCGATTTGCCTACGAGTCCGGCAATCAACAAGTGGTGGGTCGTCCGCGACTCGAACGCGGGATCATCGCATTAAAAGTGCGGTTAAATCAATAGCTTGTGAGAATTAACAACACGCCACAACAATATAAATCAATCACTTGAATGGTTTCGTTTGTCTTGGTTGATTGCCGATTGTTGCTAAAATTTGCGGGTAAGTGTCCCGCTAGTGTCCCACGGGACAACGGCTTTTCTTGCCGTGCTGGATAATCCCCGGCCACGGCAAAAGCGCGGGAAAAAAAAGCAAAACCTACTGATGCCGGGCCGGAAACCCGCGCCGACCACCTGGATAGCATCACGCAATCCATACAGCCCCACGCCGACTACGCGCCATCGTCAAGGCTCTTAGGCGTATCTTCCCGCCGAATAGCCGACCCCCCACGCGCAGGCGGTGGCCAGGCAAAATCATGCCCTGCCCTGGGCAGTCACATTGCCTGGCATTTCGGCATGTCTTCCGCCCGGATTTGTTTTTTGCTGTCTATACTGTGAGCGTTCCCAACCGGGTACAAGCCAAAGGAATGCAGGCGGAAGCCCTCTTCGGTGTCCCGCCGGAAATAGAAGCCGAAGTCCGGCTGCGGCTTGACCCGCAAATGGTGGAAATGCTGGATGCCTTCAGTGCGGTGCTACAGCACTGCGCCCCGCTTCCTGTCCGCCAATAAGGATCGACAGACGCGGCTTTCTCAATGCTTGCCCACAAGCCCCCAAGATAGTAGGCGCGAGGACTTGGGGGCCGCATGGATTGAATTGTGGAGGAAAGCTAAAAAGGCATTCGGGCCTAGGCTTCACAGAACCCTCATGCAAGGCTTCTCCTGTCTATCGGAGCTAAAAATGCGTAGCAAAAGTCTGCTTGTGCTGGTAATTCTGGTTTCTATTCTAGCCAGCGGGAGTGCATTGGCCCATGGCGGCGGCGGACACGGAGGCGGCGGGGGGCATGGAGGCTACGGCTGGCAGGGAGGCGGCGGTGGACACGGAGGTTATGGTTGGCGCGGCTACGGTTGGCCCGGCAGAGGTTGGTATGGGGGGCGTTGGCCTGGTTGCCGATGGTATTGGGGATGCTGGTCATAACGGCGCTTTCGGTCTATTGCGCCGCTGGGCGTAGCCTTGGCGCGGCGGGTACTGTCATGTTGTCGATGAGGCTGTCTTGCCGGTGCTGCGCCAGTCGGTTCGCTCCCGCCTGATCATGACGGTGCGTAACAGCCGATCCATGCCATTGCTGATTTGTAATCAGCCGGTCGCGAGTTCGAATCTTGTCGCTAGCCCCATAAAATCAAAGGCTTGCAACCAAAAGGTGGCAAGCCTTTTTGTTCGGTGCTACGCCAGTGCTACGCATTTTCAAAATTCGTGGCCCCTTTCGCGCCGGTTGCCACGCGAAAAAATACGCCAATGCGGGGCGGTTCGTCGTATCATCCCCCCGGTTTTAGGCTAAACTGCCTAAGGCAGAACGTCCTTAAGGTTCCGCCAAACAGAAAAAGGCGGTTCCCCACCCATAGAAGACAAGGAAAGCCCGCGAGGCGACCGACCCGATGAACTACCCCCCGGCGGGGGTTTTTCGGCTTGATGGTTTTCAAGCGAGTCGCCATTTTTCGCGATACCCGAAATGAGTCCTCCGATTGTCGGGTAAAGAGATGGAGTTGCCGCCGCCCCCTCCAGCTATCAACCAAAAAGACCTATAGTTTTGTTGGTTATAAAAAAACGCTTTAATAGTTATAAATATACTATTAATGTCAGGCTTGATATCGAGTCATATCTTGCAAAAATGAAAAAAACAAACTACACTCTCACAAGTGAATAGTTAGTGCGTCAACTTAATAGGCTGTTGAAAAGTATATGAAATTTTATGTTATTGGCAAATAATCGCATAAATTAAGTAAGAGGTCGGTATGAATCGAAGATTTTCGATTATAGCTGTGTCGCTTGCATTTTCTGTGTTTTTGGTTGCTTGTGCAACGCCAAGCGGAACTTATGATCCTTATAAGTCTGCGGCCGCAGGTACTTTGGGAGGAGCGGCTTTGGGTGCAGCCTTTGGTTCCGCCATTGGAGCTGCCACAGGATCTGCCGGTAAGGGCGCGTGGATTGGTGCTGCCGCAGGTGGGGTGTTGGGTGGCGTTGGCGGGGCGATCTATGCCGCACATCAAAACAGCGCGATCCGCTCCCCCGATCAAGCCGCCGCTGCCTATCAATATAGCGGTCATGGAAACATCATTAGCATTGACGCTGTTAGCGCGTCACCAACAAGTGTGCATCCAGGTCAGAAGATAAACTTTGGCATGGAATATACTATATTGGCTCCTAATAACACACCCGTTGCTGTGACGCTTGTGCGAGAGATTAGGTATAATAACACCCCTATAGGATCACCACATAATGTCACTGTTACAAACCTTAATGGTAGCTATAAAGATTCTATTGAGTATACAGTTAATAATAATGCTTATCATGGAAATTATACTGTTTTGAGTCGAGTGTCAAACAGCTATGGAACCACCCAAAAAGAAGCCTACTTTACAGTACAGTAACAAATTTTTATTTGCACAAAAGGATGAATAAATAAGTGGTATATAAGCGAAAAGGAGGTGGGTTTAATTGATTTATTAAGTATGGTAGAGCATAAAATTTTCAAGCCTCTTAGGCAACCATTCCAATGGCGTATCAAATTGTTTTGTGCAAGTATTGCAACAGTTCCGAGGTTGTCCGTTACGGCACCCAAAGCGGTCGTTCCCGGTTTCGCTGCAAGGAGTGCGGGCGAATATTCAAGACCGACTGCGTGTACCGGGCCTACGAGCCTGGCGTCAAAGACCAGATTGTGGACATTGCCATGAACGGCGGCGGCATCCGGGATACTTCGCGCATTCTGGGTATCGGCAAAAACACCGTCATTTCCACGCTAAAAAAAGCTCCGCTGAAGTGGTCGCCGTGAACCCTTACATCGGTACGCGTGAGATCGCCGTCGAAATCAGGCATCCCCTTGATTCTCCAATGGATGTTCAGGCAGACGAGCCATGGAGCTACGTCGGCGACAAAAAGAACCAACGCTGGCTCCGGTATGCCATCGATGCCGTGACAGGCTGTGTCCTGTCGTTCGTTTTCGGGCGGCGCCAAGATGCGGTGTGCGAGCAATTGATCTCAAATTTGAAGGCATTCAATATCCGGACCTATTACACAGACGATTGGGGCAGCTATTCCGCACTCATCCCTAAAGACAAGCACGTCATTGGCAAGCAGCATGCTCAAAAAATAGAAAACAAAAACCTTTTGTTGCGAACCCGGATCAAGCGATTGACGCGCAAAACGATCTGCTTTTCAAAATTGGAAGCACTTCACAACACGGTGATAGGGTTGTTTATAAATAGATACTGCTTTCAATCTCAATAAATCAATTAAACCCACCACCAGCGAAAAATACATCAGTCAAAACTGTGTTACCCGTAGCGACGAAAACATCAGATAATTAAACCGACATTCCGTACCACCAGCACAACGCCTTGACAATACAAGATCAGATTTTTCGTGAAAATTTGTCCCGGAAAATCAATTGACTTCAAAAGGTTGTGCGGAATGTCGGTTAAATGGTTCAGGAGTTATCCTCTAGAGGCGTGACATGAAAATTTTAGGTTCTACGATATTGCCAATTGTTTTGGCTTTTTCCCTATCGGAAATGCCTAACCTTGCTTATGCCCACTCATCGTGCGATGGATCTGGTAACTGTCCTACACAACCTCAGCCCCAAGGGGGAAGCAAAGGAATAAGTCCTGGTGCGGCTGTTGGAATAGCTGCGGGAACGGCTGTGCTAGGAGCCATTATCGGCACAGCAATAAATTCGATGAATCAGCAAAATCAGAATACCCAAAATCCCCCCTATCAGAATGCTCCTTACCCGCAAGATCAGAATGCTCCAGTTGGTCAATGGGGAGAACACCAAAATACTCAAACAGGATCTGCTCCGGGCAACATGATAACTGACACAAATCCTGATAGCACAGCAGTAATTCAAGCGCAGCAGGCGGCGGTCAAAGACCAACAAAATGTGAATGCTTCAGAGCCGCCAGAACCAGGAAGTAAAGAGGCACAGATACTAATTCTCCAAGCAGAAATAGATGCCCGTAAAAAGACTAATGAAAAAGTCCAGGAGATGGTCAACGACTACAACGTTGACGGGCTTAAAGAAATCCTCGGAAAATCTGTAATAGATGCTACCGGAAAAATAAATCAGGATCTCTTTGACAAACAGCCTATCGAAATACAAAAAGAAATGAGGCAGTTTGAAAAAGGTCATCTAGCTCGTGATCTTAACCAGTCTGGTCAATTGGCAGGTGGATTTATAGCCAGCATTTTTTCTCCAGGGCAGGTTACCCTTACACATGCCCAGATAGAGAAAACACGCAACGATTTATTTATTCAACAATTACAGCAAAAAATAGACAGCCTAAAAAATGGAAAGTAGCTACTCCCAACACGTCCAAAAAACATCTGCATTACCACGAGCATGTCACCAGCAGCAAGAGCCTTTCAGTTCCTGCACATATTTTCCGGTGCTTTAGATGATTGGCCACCCCGTAATAATCCACGACGATACCGGCGCGTTTGCCGTAGCCGGTGCGGTTGACGCGGGCGATGGCCTGCAATAGCTCGGCCTCGCGGATAGGCCTGTCCAGGTACATCACACTTTCGATGGGCGCATCGAAGCCAGTCAGTAACATCGACTTCACGATCAGGAAGGCCAACGGGTCGGTCTTTTTCGGATCGGCATGGAACAACGGTTTTTTGAAGCGTTTGAGGCGTTGCTCCTGCACCGAGGAGTCCGTCCAAGCCTTCCAGGCCGAATCATCGTTATTGCCGCCCGAAATCACCTGGGCGAATTCGATGGCCCGTAAGGTTTCCCGATACCGCCAAGCCTGCACCCGCGCCTGAACCTGCGGCGGGCGCAGGCACAGCGCCTCGTCATCCAAAGCCTAGTCTTGCGGCATCAGCGCCTCGGCTTCTGCCAGCAGCTCGTCGCGGGCCGCAAGAAACGCCGTGTAGTAGCGAATCACCGCCAAACGGCTATAAGCCACCACTTGGGCCTTGTAGCCGTTGGGCAGGATATTGGTCACATAATGCCGTAGCATGTCCCGCGCCTTGTCCGCGATCAGCGCTGGCGCTTCAAACACTTCTCTTGATCCTCTGTTCGGAGGTGGGTTTAATTGATTTATTAAGTATGGTAGAGCATAAAATTTTCAAGCTTCTTAGGCAACCATTCCAATGGCGTATCAAATTGTTTTGTGCAAGTATTGCAACAGTTCCGAGGTTGTCCGTTACGGCACCCAAAGCGGTCGTTCCCGGTTTCGCTGCAAGGAGTGCGGGCGAATATTCAAGACCGACTGCGTGTACCGGGCCTACGAGCCTGGCGTCAAAGACCAGATTGTGGACATTGCCATGAACGGCGGCGGCATCCGGGATACTTCGCGCATTCTGGGTATCGGCAAAAACACCGTCATTTCCACGCTAAAAAAAAGCTCCGCTGAAGTGGTCGCCGTGAACCCTTACATCGGTACGCGTGAGATCGCCGTCGAAATCAGGCATCCCCTTGATTCTCCAATGGATGTTCAGGCAGACGAGCCATGGAGCTACGTCGGCGACAAAAAGAACCAACGCTGGCTCCGGTATGCCATCGATGCCGTGACAGGCTGTGTCCTGTCGTTCGTTTTCGGGCGGCGCCAAGATGCGGTGTGCGAGCAATTGATCTCAAATTTGAAGGCATTCAATATCCGGACCTATTACACAGACGATTGGGGCAGCTATTCCGCACTCATCCCTAAAGACAAGCACGTCATTGGCAAGCAGCATGCTCAAAAAATAGAAAACAAAAACCTTTTGTTGCGAACCCGGATCAAGCGATTGACGCGCAAAACGATCTGCTTTTCAAAATTGGAAGCACTTCACGACACGGTGATAGGGTTGTTTATAAATAGATACTGCTTTCAATCTCAATAAATCAATTAAACCCACCACCCAATTCTTAACTGTTACTTTATAATAGAAACCAGCGGGCAACAGCCATTTAACTGTACTATACTATCGGATAGATGATTTGAATCTTTCCATGTTCCAATAGCGTAACCAAGCCATAATTCGCGAGGAGGGGGCCATGGCTACGCATTCCAGAGATTTGCGGCAGAGGATTGTAAACTACGGTCTAGTCCACCCGGTCCGACAAACCGCCGAACTATTCCAAGTCAGCCCGACCACGGTGCAATCGCTCAAGCAATTGTACTACGAAACCGGCGACATAGCCCCGCGCCAGCGCAACACCGCCCCTGACCGCCTGATCTCGCCCGAGGGCGAACTGTGGTTGCAGGCGCTCCTCGCGGAAACCCCGGACTTGTCGCTGGCCGAGCTATGCGGGAAGCACAATGACATTTAGGGGGTTCCCGTCTCAACCTCGACCATGCACAACACCACCAAGCGCATGGGATACTCTTTCAAAAAAAAACTTCCTACGACCCGAAGCGGGACGCCGCCGAGGCGGCGGAGGAAAAACTGAGCTACGTCAACCAGTTGGAGGGCGTGGGGCCGGAAGACCGGGTGTATCTGGACGAGCTAAGTACAGGACAAAAATTTAACTGATTGATTGTCATGGGGTAAGCCAATAGCTTTTTCCAGGCCCGATGACTGCCTCCCCGAACGACCCGATCCACGAACTCAAGGCCGTCCTGGCCGAACACCTGCCTTGGCACGGCGCGAGGATAAGCTTCCTTGCCCAATTCCTGCTGGCGCTGCTCAAGGTGCGCAGCGTCAGCCTGGCCGAGCTGGCCACCGGCTTCGGCGGCAAGGCCAAGGTGGACTCGCACTACAAGCGCCTGCAACGCTTTTTCCGCTCGTTCGGGATCGGCTACGACGACCTGGCCCGCCTGCTGGTGCGCATCGGCCCGGTCGGCGACGGCCCCTGGCGGCTGACGATGGACCGCACGAACGGGCAGTTCGGCAAGACCGACATCAACTTCCTCGTACTCGGCATCGCCCTGCCGGTGTTCTGGAGCGTCCTGGACAAGGCGGGCAACTCCGACACCGCCGAGCGCGTCGCCTTGATGGGGCGTTTCCTCAAAGTCTTTGGTGTCGCCACGATTGAGGCGCTGCTGGCCGACCGCGAGTTCGTCGGCGAGGACTGGTTCCGCTGGCTGCAAAGCCAAGGCATCCCGTTCCACCAGCGCCTCAAGCGCAACACGCTCGCCCCCAATGGCCGGAACCGGATGATGCGCCTGGACGTGTTGTTCGGCTCGCTCAAGCCCGGCGACTGCCGGCACCTGCCGGGGCGCAGGCCGGTCTGGGGCGGTTTCGTTCATATCACCGCGCCGCGCCTGGACGACGGCGACTTCCTGTTCATCGCCTCATCCTCCGCGCCACAGGCCGAAGCCATCGGCGCCTACGCCGACCGCTGGCAGGTCGAGACCCTGTTCGGCTGCCTGAAGAGCCGGGGCTTCAACTTCGAGGGTACCCACCTGACCGGCCCCGAGCGCCTTGCCGAGCTGATGGGCCTGCTCGCTCTGGCCTTCGCCTGGACTTACCGCACCGGCCAGTTGCTCCATGGGCAAAACCCCATCCTTTTTAAAAGACCCTGCAGCGCCCCCTCAAGTCCTTGTTCCGCCACGGACTCGACTTCCTCCGCAACATCGTGCTGAACCTCAGCGAGAAATTCCAGGAATTCCTATGGGCTTTGGAGGTTTTGTCCTGTACTTAGGGCAAGATGTTTCCCGCCACAGCCATGAGACCCGCGCCGATGAACCTGCCCCTTGCGCCTTCCGGCGAGCCGTTGTTGAACGCCTCCTACCTTGAAGACCTGAAGTAGGCGGCGTCGAAGATGCCGTTCGCGGAGCGGCGGTCCAGCGATTAGCAGACACAAGACCTTGCAAATGGTTGTCAGGTACAGCCCAGCCACCAGAACGGCGAACACATCCGCACAGCAATGGACAAACTGGAAGAACGCTACAGACCCACCGAAGCGAAATCTGCCACGATTACGCCTATCGCCACCGCGAGGAAGTAAAAACACATCGACGCGACTGCGGCAAGGCCCGCTTCCGTAATAGCTAGTGGAAAAGCAAGGAGCCTAAACAGCGGGGTAGGGGGATCGGCAATCATGGATGGAGTTCTTGCAGGGATTGCCACAATTACACCAAAATTACACAGAAATTAAAAAAGCCTTACGGCATTCATGCTGTAAGGCTTTGTTTTATATGGTGGGTCGTCCGCGACTCGAACGCGGGACCATCGCATTAAAAGTGCGGTGCTCTACCGACTGAGCTAACGACCCATAAAGAGCTATACATTATAATTGCCGGATTAGGCTTTTTCAAGCCTAGCCTTAACCTTTTCCAACAGCAATTCTCATTTTGGCGTCCACCTGCTAAAGTAGCCGGACAGCCTAGACGGAAACCCATCCATTGAGCGTTCGAGACTGTGAAAGAATCCACCCTGTCTCTTCGAGATTTTGGCATAATATTGGCGATTATCCTATTGAATAAAAAGGGCAAATGATGCCGAGAACCTACAAGGCGGGACAGCACCGCGGGCAGGGGATGCTGCTGCCCCCCAGCATCGACGACTACGTTGCTGAAGGCAACCCCGTCAGGGCCATCGACGCCTATGTCGAAAGCCTGGACCTTGCCGCGCTCGGTTTCCAAAACACCCGGTCCGGCCCCCGCGCCGGGCAGCCGCCGTTCCCCCCGGCGGCGCTGCTCAAGCTCTACCTGTACGGCTACCTCAACCGCATCCACTCCAGCCGCCGCCTGGAGCGCGAGGCGGTGCGCAACCTCGAGGCCATCTGGCTGGCCCAGGGCCTGCGCCCTGGCTACAAGACCCTCGCCAACTTCCGCAAGGACAACAGCCAGGCCCTCAAGGCCGCCAACAAGGACTTCATCCTGCTGTGCAAGGACTTGGCGCTGCTCGGCGGCGACGAGGTGGCCGTCGACGGCAGCTTCTTCAAGGCCGACGCCAGCAGCGACGGCATTTTCACCGCCAAAAAGCTCGACGACCAGCTGGCGGCCCTGGAGAAAAAGATCGACGCCTACCAGCGCCAGCTCGCCGAGCAGGACGCCCAAGACGACCAAGCAGGCCTGGGCAGCCTGGTGGAGGACGAAGGCCTGGCCGACAAAATCGCCCGGCTCAAGGAGAGGCGGGCGGAAAAGCACGCCCTGCGCGCGCGGCTTGAAAAGTCGGCGGACAGCCAGCTCTCCACGGTCGACCCCGACGCGCGGCTCCTCAGCAAAAAGGGCAAGACCACCGCCGGCTACAACGTGCAGATCGCCGTTGACGGCAAACACAAGCTCATCGTTGCCAGCGAAGCCACCCAAGACGGCAACGACCGCCAGCAGCTCGTGCCGATGCTGGAAAAGGCCCGGGAAATCCCGCAATCCGAGCGCCTGGTCGGGCTGGCCGACACCGGCTACCACAGCGGCGAGCAAATCCAGCGGGCCGAGGAACTCGGCTTCGAGGTCTACGTGCCCGAGCCCAAGGCCATCACGGCGGCGGAAAAGGACGGACGCTTCACCCGCGAACGGTTCCGGTACGACGCAGCCGAAGACCGCCACACCTGCCCCAACGGCGAAACGCTGGAAGCCTGCGGCAAGCCCCAAGAGCGCGGCGGCAAGCTTGTCCAGGCCCACAAGTCCAAGAGGTCTCCGCCTGCGCCGCCTGCCCGTTGCGTGTGCAATGCCTGACGGCAAACGCCGCCTACAAAAAACTGGAGCGCTGGCAGCACGAGGCGGCCGTCGAACGGCACCGCCAGCGGATGGCCCAAGCGGGCGGGCGCATGAGAAAGCGCAGCCAGCTCGCCGAGCACCCCTTCGGCACCCTCAAGCACCGGGCGGGCATGCACCACTTCCTGATGCGCGGCCTGGAGAAATGCCGTGGCGAGTTCAGCCTGATGGTGTTGTGCTACAACTTCACCCGGGTACTGAACCTGCTGGGGTTTGAGGCGCTGCGGGAGTATTGCGCCCGGCGCGGCGGGAACCGGGCCAAAATGATCCAATATGCCTAAAAACAAGGCGCGGGGCGGCCTGTATTGAAGGATTCCCCGGCATTTCTTGCCAATGGCGTTTTAGAAAAAAGACGGGGGCGGTTATTGGGAATATCCGGCTGAATTCTTTCACAGTCTCGTACCTTTCACTTACCGCTACGCCGAGTCGGTTCCCTTGCGCGACGCCGACGACGCGCTGGAAGTGAACTGGTGCGAACCCACCACCACGGACGGAGGCGGCAAGGTGTTGTGCCGCAATGCCTTCGCCACCAGCCTCGCGCTCGGCGGCGGCAACGTCGCCGAGGTCGTCGAGGCCGGGCGCGGCCGCTGGAAAATCGAGAACAACAAAACGCTGAAGACCAAGGGCTACCACTTCGAGCACAGTACGGCCACGGCCAGAAGCATCTGTCGTCCCTGCTGGCCAGCCTCATCATCCTGGCCTTCCTGACCCACACCGTGCTGGAGTGAATGGACGACAAATACCGGCTTTTACGCAAGAAGCTGCCCTCGCGGAAACGCCTGTTCAACGACATCCGCACCTTGACCAGCTACCTGTGCTTTGAGACCTGGGAGGCTCTGATGGATTTCATGCTCAAAAGCTTCGAGCTGCCGCCTCCGAAGCCAAAGTCAGGGTGAAGCGGTCAAAATGAGAATTGCTGTGACGGCAAGACCTGTCCAGCATACGAGTCACAAATCGAATAACAAAATAGGGAAATACGAATTCAACCGCTGTGCATCGGTTTGCCCCCGCATGAACCTCTTACTTCTTGATGACATTCGAATTCTTGCCGTAGGCCTGGTCGCTGTCGCGCAGGTGACCTTGTTGCCCGGATGGCTCTTCATCCGGCGCCGTGGTGACGGGATGGGTATCGTCGATATTCTCGCGGTCTTTGTCCTTAGCCTGGCCCTGACCTTCCAGGCGGTGCTGCTGCTTCATAGCATGAGGTGGTATGGCGGCCGGCCTTGGTAGCGCTGGCGGTTGTAGAGATTTCGCTTCTCGTCTTTTTTGCGGCTCGGGGTAAGAGACCAATCGGCGGATATTTCCCCGTAGCACCAAGGCAGGGAGGCGGCATGGTTTATATCAATCCAGTCGTCGGCATCCTGCTGGGTTGGCTTGGTATTCGGCTACTTGCCGTCCTTGCCGACCACGTGCCGGGCGTATTCGAGGAATGGGACGCGGTGGCCAGTTGGAACCGATGGGCCACCGACTGGTATGCCGGACGCTGGCCCAGCAACACGTATGGCTATCCGCAACTTATACCCGCGCTCTGGTCTGTCACCTATCACTGGTTGGGCAGCAGCCAAGTGGAGATATTTGCGCGGGGGCTGATGGGCCTTTTTCCCGTGGCCATTCTGGCTGTTTTCGTGGATCTGTTTTTTCGCTGGCGTCGGCCCGCCCCCTTGCTTTCCGCCGCGCTGTTCATCGCATTGCTACTCGGCCCCTATGCCAACGTGCTAGATTCCGGCTATGTCGACGTGCCGGTCACGTTTTTTGTGCTGTTTACCGGATACTTGGTGTATTTATCCGCACAGAACGGCATGGCAGCGGATCGCCTCCTGACCTACGCCGCAACTGCTGCCGCCACGGCGGTGCTTTGCAAACAAGGCGGCCTGTTTGCGGTTGTTATCTTTCTGGGGGGGCTAGTCCTAGCCTTGGCCGGATGCCTGCAACTGCCGCGCGACACACGTGGGCCGATAGCGTTGCGGACCCTTGCCGTGTTCATGGTTCTCGCGCTCCCGTGGTTCGCGATGAGATGGCTGCAACTTGCTGGCGGGCCAGAGGAAACGAATGTACACTATGTCACCTCGCTGATTTACGGGGGCGAAACGCGTATCCAACGTCTGCTGCGCGCCTTAACCGTGACCCTACCGTCCACTTTTCTGCCAACCAGCAGCGTACCCGCTGCGGCGGCGAAGACGTTCTGGGCGTTCGCCGCCGGTTGTATGTTCGGTGCCTTCGGTTCTCCGCGAGGCCGCGTCTGCCTGCTGGTGGGTTTGCCCTACCTGTTAGTGTGGGGTTTGTTCTTTTCCTATGATGCAAGAAATCTGCTACCCGGCATCCCGTTTCTGCTGTTGGCGATGGCCCTGGGGCTTGAGCGGCTGCTCTCTTGGATGCCGTCAATGGGCGTTTGGAGCGGCGGCTCGACCACTCCGAGCAGCGAGCGCTGTGTGAATCAACGGCTGAAAGCAATGACACGTCTGCCTGCCTTGGTGCCGCCGACGGTGCTGGCCGTGGTGGTACTGGTAGGGCTGGTGCCAGCGGATCCGATCCGCTTCGAACGCTTGACCGATATTCTGCGCCAGCGTTCCGGAGATGCGGAATTCAACCAGCGCCTCATCAAGTACACCCGTGAGGTGGGATTCAAGGGGCAAGTATTAACTACTTATACCCAAATGCTATCCATTGCCGCTCTGCGGTCTAGCGTCTACGTGGGACACTGGCGGCTGCAGAGGGCGGAAATGTCTCGCGCTCTGGCTGGGGGACGACCGTTCTGCGAAATCCTGCGTACCATTTGGGGGCAGGAGGTCATCGGTTATGCCCTCCTGCATACTTCGATCTACCCGGCAATCACCGATGCCGCCCTGGCCGACGGCAGCCTGCAGCTCATATTTGCCAGTCCGTCGCTCCGCTTCATGTCGGTACACTGTACTTCCCAGCCCTGATTGTCTACACGATGTTCAATTTTGCCTCATCACTCGCCGTTCCTGACATCTCCCACGTTGCGGCCATCGTCCCGGCCTACAACCCAGGAGACGAGCTTGCTCCGTTGATCGGGCAGTTGCTTGATGCCGGTTTCGGCCGCATCGTGGTAGTGGACGATGGCTCCGGACTAGCCAGTGCGGCAGTGTTTTCCCGTCTGCCGAATTCGCCTCGGCTCATCCTTCTGCGCCATGCGGTAAATTGCGGCAAGGGGCGCGCCCTCAAGACGGCATTTAATCATTGCTTGAGCCAGCATCCCGATTTCTTTGGCGTCGTTACGGCAGATGCCGATGGTCAGCACAGAGCAGATGACGTCGTGCGCGTGGCGGCCGAACTCCTGGCGCAGGACACGCCGGTGCTAGGCGTGCGCCAGTTCGACAGGGGTGTGCCTTTGCGCAGCAGGCTGGGCAACATCGTCACCCGCCGGGTGTTCGCCTTGCTCTATGGCCGGAGCATTTCCGACACCCAGACCGGCCTGCGAGGTTTTCCGCTGCGCGAACTCGTGTGGCTGATCACCGCCGAGGGCGAACGTTACGAGTACGAATTCAGTGTGCTGGCCTCGGCCATCGCTCGCCGTCTACCCGTCCATGAACTGTCGATTGCAACAATCTACAGGGATGGAAACCGCTCTTCGCATTTCAACCCCCTGCTCGATTCGATGCGGATCTATTTCGTGCTGATCCGCTTCTTTGCATCCTCGCTGTTGGCTGCGGGGATTGATTTCATCGCCTTTGCCATCGTGTTTTCACTGGGTGGCAACACCCTCATCGCCCTCATATCTGGACGGGGCTGCGCACTGTCGGCCAATTTTCTGTTAAACAAGAAATTCGTTTTCCACTATCGTCGGGGCGGAAAGGCCGTGTTTCTGCGTTACTGTGCTCTAGTAGTGCTGCTGGCGGCTATTTCCTACCTGATGATCCTGAAACTCCAAAGCCTGCTGGACATGGGAGCATTAACGGCGAAACTGATCGCGGAGTCCTTTCTCTTCGTGCTTAGCTTCGCGTTGCAGCGGGAGGTGGTTTTTGCCGATTACCGCCAGGAGCAGAAGGCCGATGGACGGGACTGACTGGGACTGCTACTACTCCCGCCCTTTTCCCGCCGCCGCGATAACGCGCCGCATCACCACTACCAGCCTTATTCGCCAGATTCGGCGCTTTCTCGGCGATGCGCGTCCGGCGATTGTGGAGTTGGGAGGGGGCAACAGCTGCTTCGTTGACGCGCTCTATGCCGCATTGGCACCTGTCAGCTACACGGTAATGGATAATAACCGCCTTGGCCTCTCGCTGCTGGCGCGGCGACGCCACGACAGGCCCGGGCTGGTTCTGATGGAAGACGATGTGCTGACCCCTCGCTGCCGAGCAACCGCCGACTTGGTCTTCAGCGTGGGCCTCATCGAGCACTTCGACCCCACCGGCACACGTGCTGCCATCGATGCCCACTATCGTTACGCCCGTCCCGGCGGTCTCGTTGTAATCGGTTTCCCTACGCCCACGTGGTTATATCGTGCCACGCGCAACCTGGCGGAAAGCTTGCATTTGTGGCGGTTTCCCGACGAACGTCCCCTCGCCTTTCACGAAGTTCGGGAGGCCATGGGTGCGCACGGCGAAATCTTGGGTGAGGATCTCTGTCTGGCCAATTATTCTTACCCAGGGATTATTGGCTGGTCGGAAACGATCCTGATCCTGTGCGAAAGGGAGATCGATGGTTCCTTCGCGTTAAGGAACCTCTGATTAAGTTGATCCCGTTCATGGTTCAACAAGCTCACCACGGACGGAATCAACTATTTAACGTTCAGCATCACCCTTGACTCGAAACGCCCCCCGATGACCAGCATCCAAGACCGTCTGTTCCAGACCCCTGCCGACGGGGATTTCCAATTTGACAGCAAGACGGCGGCGGTTTTCGACGACATGATCTCCCGCTCGGTGCCTCTGTACGAGGAAATCCAGCGCATGACCGGGGAAATCACCGCCGATTTCGCCCGGCCCGGCACCGATTTGTACGACCTAGGCTGCGCGACCGGCACAGGGCTGTTGGAACTCGACCCGTTGATTGACCCCAAGGTTCGCTTCGTCGGCGTGGACAGTTCGCCGGACATGCTGGAAAAAGCCCGGCAGAAGCTGGCCGCGTGTCCTTCTGGCCGGGACTTCGAGTTGCTTGCCGCCGATTTGCATCAAACCCAGGTGGTGGAGAATGCTTCGGTGGTGGTGATGAATCTGACTTTGCAATTCATCCGCCCTTTGTACCGGGAGCGGGTGGTGCGTAATATCGTCGACGGCTTGAACGAACAGGGCTGCTTGGTCTTGGTGGAAAAGATGAGCTTGGGCGACAGCCTGTTCAACCGGCTGTTCATCCGTTATCACTACAATATGAAAAAGCGCCAAGGCTATTCGGAGTCGGAAATCGCCCACAAGCGCGAGGCCTTGGAAAATGTGCTGATTCCCTATCAGCCCGAGGAAAACCGCGAGTTGCTGGCCTCTGCCGGTTTCCGCCATGTGGAGGAGTTTTTCCGCTGGTATAACTTCAGCGGCTTGATTGCGGTGAAATGATACCCCTCTCCCCCAGCCCCTCTCCCAGAGGGAGAGGGGAGCAAAACCGAAAAGATGAGAAAAACTGATGCATGCTGAAATAATCGCCATCGGCAGCGAGATTCTCCTCGGCGAGATCATCGACACCAACTCCGCCACCCTCGCCAAAAAACTGCAAACCATCGGAATGCCACTGCATCACACATCGACGGTGGGCGATGACTTGGCAAGGATGGTCGCGGCCATCCGCTTGGGCCTTGCCCGTTCCGACCTGGTCATCACCACGGGTGGGCTGGGGCCGACCGTGGATGATTTGACCCGCGAGGCCATGGCCCAGGCTATCGGCAAGCCGCTGATGTTCGACGAGTCCTTGCTGGCGCAGATCGAGGAGCGCTTTCGCCGTTGGGGCCGGACGATGACCGCCAACAACCGGCAGCAAGCCTACCGCCCGGAAAGCTCGACGGTGATCGAAAACCCGGTCGGCACGGCACCTTGCTTTATCGTCGAAGAAAACGGCCATGTCGCCATCTGCCTGCCGGGCGTGCCGCGTGAGATGGAATATTTGATGGACGAGGCCGTTCTGCCTTTCCTGCGGCGACGCTTCGGGCTGGCTGGCATCATCAAAAGCCGCGCTTTGAAAGTCTCGGGGGGGGGGGAGAGCGTGGTCGATGCGCGGGTAGGCGATTTGGAAAAGCTGGCAAACCCGGCGGTGGGCTTGAATGCCCAAGCGGGTATCGTCGTCATCCGCCTCACCGCCACCGCCGGCAACGAGGAGGAGGCCGACCGTTTGATTGCGCCGGTCGAGGCCAGCGTCCGCGAGCGCTTAGGCGCGTGGGTGTTCGGGGCCGATGACGAGACTTTGGAAGGCGTGGTGCTGGCTGAGTTGGGCCGGCGCGGCGAAACCTTGGCCATAGTGGAGAGCGGCACGGGCGGGAGGCTGGCAGGTAAGTTGGCGGTGGCGGGGCGGAATCTTCAGCCTTTTGCGGGAGGGAGAATTCTGGCGTCGATCCAGTCTTTGGACATGGCCGGTCTGGCCCGGCAAGCCGCCGACGAAGCCAGGGCGGATTGGGGCTTGGCCTGCGCTGTGGAGAATCTAGCCGGAAAAGCCCGGCTAGGCGTGGCGGTGTGGCACGGGAACAAAGGGGATCAATGGCAGCGCGACTTCGGCGGACACCCCGCCCTGGCCGCCGAATGGTCGGCGAACATGGCATTGGACGCATTGAGGAAAGCCATCGCCGCAGAGGAGTCCCCTCTCCCTGCCGGAGAGGGTTGGTGAGGGCTATAAGCAGGCGGATGATCTCCTGGATGAGAAGACGGCGCAAACCATCACTCCTAACCCGTCTTCCGCAGCCGGACTCAGCCTACTAGCGTCGAGCCGCCCTGCTGTCCAGCCAGGCGGGAGAGAATCTCCCGCTCGGCCTCCAGCCAGTCGCGGTAAGCATCGCCCTGCGCGAAACCGCGCTTCTCCGCCCGGTAATAAGCCGCTTCGGCGATCATCCTTTCCAGAAACTGCTGGCTTGCGACACCTGCGGGCTGGGGGCTGGCGGGCGTCCAGGAGCAGGTCAGTCCGTACCGGACGAGTTGCAAAACGCCTTGGCCCGGAATGGATTCCAGCCCGATAGTCATAGGCTCTTTCTCCGCAAAGCTGCCGAACAGCCGATCCCAGAAGGAAAACATCGCGCCATAGTTGTTGTCATGCTCTTTGCGCAAAGTGGAATGGTGAACCCGGTGCAAGTATGGCACGACAATCAAGCCGCCCAGCAGGCGTTCGCCTTTGAAGCGGATGTTGGCATGATGGAACATGATCAGCACGGTGATGACAACCTCGTTGGCGAGAAGCACCGCCGCCTCAACTCCCGTGACCACGACGAACACGGCTTTCACCACTGTGGTGAAAACCACCTCGACAAAATGCAGGCGGAAGGCGGTGCTGGCATTCATGCTGGGATCGCTGTGATGCACCTTATGGAACATCCACAGACAGTCGAAAGTGTGGTTGACCCGGTGCCAGAGATATAGAACCAGGTCAAACAGCAAGAACGACAGCGCAGTCTTCAGCATTGAGTTGTGGATCCAAGCCAGCAAACCCTTGCGGCTAAAGTGTTCGGCCAACAGCAACAGGGACGAGACCGACATCAGCGACATCAGCGTGTCGTTCAATAGGAAGGTGCCCAGGTTGGTCAGGTAAGATTCCCGCGTGGTCTTGGCCGGCTCTTTCCGATAGCCGCGCAACGCTTCCCAAGCGAACAGCAAGGCAAAAACGGCCAGGATGGCGAGGGCGCGCACGTCGGCGGCGCTGAATTCCAACCAAGCCGGGTCTAAAAACGCGAGGGTCGGATGGGCTTTGGTCAACATAGCTTTTTCTCCTTTCAGGTACAGCTTCCGTTTCGGGGAAGTACACGTATAGATATACGATTCCGACCACTGGTTTCAATGAAAAATCCCTTGCTTGACTGTTTCCTGTAAAGAAACAACAAGTAATTTATGACGGATTTATGACACGAATAAGCATATATCCGATAGCGAATGGAGTCGCGAGCTTGCACAGCGGAAGCGGTCTGGCATCGCTTGGAGCTTCGCTTTCAGACTCGGCGTATGGGCCACTAGGGGACTGGGCCGCTGGCTTGGTAAGATAAGACGCAAGGCCGGGCAAGACTGCCTGCCCAATCACTTGAAGGAGCTTGCCTGATGTCCAAACTCGCCCAGCGTCGGATCGAAGAAAACAAGAAAACCCGTGCCATTTTTCTGGATTTGGGCAACTGCGGCTTGACCGAGGTGCCGGCGAGGATTGGAGAACTGGTTTGGTTGGAAGAGTTGTCGTTTTCTAGTGAGTGGTGGGATGGGGGTGAGCTAAAAAAAACCCAGAACACCGGCCCTGATAATAACATCAGCCGCCTAACGCCCTCAGTATCCAAACGCAACGCCGTTAAACTATGGGTAACCGGTGCGGCGGCAAACAATCCCTTTTCCCAATTGATAAACCTGAAGCGGCTTTGGCTGATGGGTAATCTTGGGAACAGATTCGATTTAACCGACCTGTCCCCACTGGATGGCCTGCCAGGCCTGCAAACGCTTGAGGTTCCGTACACAAAAGTCGCCGACCTGTCCCCACTGGCTGCTCTGAAGAACCTGCAAACGCTTAACGTCTCGTGGAGGTGGGTTTAATTGATTTATTAAGTATGGTAGAGCATAAAATTTTCAAGCTTCTTAGGCAACCATTCCAATGGCGTATCAAATTGTTTTGTGCAAGTATTGCAACAGTTCCGAGGTTGTCCGTTACGGCACCCAAAGCGGTCGTTCCCGGTTTCGCTGCAAGGAGTGCGGGCGAATATTCAAGACCGACTGCGTGTACCGGGCCTACGAGCCTGGCGTCAAAGACCAGATTGTGGACATTGCCATGAACGGCGGCGGCATCCGGGATACTTCGCGCATTCTGGGTATCGGCAAACACACCGTCATTTCCACGCTAAAAAAAAGCTCCGCTGAAGTGGTCGCCGTGAACCCTTACATCGGTACGCGTGAGATCGCCGTCGAAATCAGGCATCCCCTTGATTCTCCAATGGATGTTCAGGCAGACGAGCCATGGAGCTACGTCGGCGACAAAAAGAACCAACGCTGGCTCCGGTATGCCATCGATGCCGTGACAGGCTGTGTCCTGTCGTTCGTTTTCGGGCGGTGCCAAGATGCGGTGTGCGAGCAATTGATCTCAAATTTGAAGGCATTCAATATCCGGACCTATTACACAGACGATTGGGGCAGCTATTCCGCACTCATCCCTAAAGACAAGCACGTCATTGGCAAGCAGCATGCTCAAAAAATAGAAAACAAAAACCTTTTGTTGCGAACCCGGATCAAGCGATTGACGCGCAAAACGATCTGCTTTTCAAAATTGGAAGCACTTCACGACACGGTGATAGGGTTGTTTATAAATAGATACTGCTTTCAATCTCAATAAATCAATTAAACCCACCACCAACGACAGTTTCCATAAGCTCAGTGAAAAGGTCGAGAAACTGGTGCCGTGCAACTGCAAGCAATGCCAGGGTTTGGCCCAGCCCCGTGCGTTTGAACAACGGGAATTGCTGCGGCGCAAGGAACACGGGAAATTCAAAGTGGAATGCCCCGGCAGTTTTGAATATGTGGATGTGCTGGAATTGTTGGATGGCATCCGCGTGGATCGCTTGCCGGGTTGGGCGAAGGATGAGGCTGAGATTTCGCGGGCTGAAGCCCGCTCCTACCAGCCACCCCGCACCATTAAAATCTTCATTGCCTCTTCCTCCGAGTTGCGGCAAGACCGAGACGATTTCGAGCTTTACTTCCGCCAGCAAAACGATGCTTTTAGGAAGAAGGGTGTTTATAAGGTAAGCCCCTCACCCCAACCGGCTTCGCCCCCCTCGCTACGCTCTCCCCGCAGGGCGAGCGGCTTTTCTCCCTTCTCCCGCAGGGAGGATGGAGTTATAGCCTAATGAATCATATCAAACCGCGTCGAATCCTTATTCTGGGTGGCGGTTATGCCGCGCTTTCAGCGGCGTTTACCCTTCACAGCCAAGCGCCGGAAAGCCGGATTACCTTGATCGCCCCGCGCAAGGCCCACATCAAGCTGACCCGCTTGCATGAAACCCTGCGCTATTCACTGCGACATCTCTGTGTCCGTTACGATGAATTGGGTAAGCGCTTGGGTTTCCAGTTTATCCAAGCCAAACTGAAATTCGACACCGGAAGCCTTTTGCGTTGGCACAGGCAGGGTTTTCTAGTGCTGGACTCGGTGGAGATTCCTTTCGATTACTTGATCGTCGCGACAGGTGCCAGCCCCGTCGGGGATGGTGATAGGGATCGTATCCTGGGCATCAATGATTTCTGTCTCAACCAGGCACAAACCATGCTCAGGAATCTCTGCGAAAGCCAGGGCAAGCGTGCCAATCTCTCGGTCATCGGGGGCGGCGCGACCGGGATACAGTTTCTGTTTGAGTTGTCCGCCTATATCAAACGCCAAGCGCGACGGCCTTGCAAACTGCGCCTCGTCAATTACGGACCACAGGTTCTTAGCCAATTCCCCGCACGGTTTCACGAGTATGCGCTGGAGCGGATGCGGCGCGAAGGCATCGAATACCTCCCTAATACGGCTTTGCTACGGCAGGAGCATGAAACCCTCGTGCTGGCGCACCGGGACGGCGGGGAAGAGATTGCCCTGCCTTCCCAAATGAGCCTGCAATTCTTGGGAGTCAAGCCCGGCCCCTTGCTGATCGAGACCAATGGTTTTGGCCAGGTCACTCTTGCGGGTGTGGTTCTGGACAGGGTTTTTGCGGCGGGCGACTGCGCCCGCTTTGCCGGGGAGGGGGCAAACACCTTGTCTGCACAAGTCGCCATCAGGAAAGGGAGCGTGGTCGCGGGCAATGTGCTGTGCCATGGGATTCCGGGCCAGGAAATGGAAGCCTACGGTTACGTCGAAAAGGGCTATTTTGTCAGCCTTGGCCCGGCGGATTGCATCGGTTGGTGGGGAAGCCAAGAGCATATCGTCACCGGGTTGCCAGCCTTGGCGATAAAGAAAGCCGCCGAAACCCAATATGATCTCATGTTGGCGGGCATAGCCGGGATAAGCGGCTGATGGGTGGAATCTTCCGAATTCGACTCAACCGATATGCCCCAACTTCTGCCCCAACCTCACCGCATCCCCGGCTTGCAGCGTCCCGTCCCAGCCTACGGCGTTCTCGCCAAACAGGACGATAATGGTCGAACCCATATTGAAGCGGCCCATTTCCTCGCCCTTGGCGATAACCGGCACGTCTTCGCTGTAATTCCACACGCGGACTTGTGTCCCCGTAGGCGGAGTGACTTCGCCATGCCAGACGGTTTCGATGCTGGCGACGAAGATCGCGCCGACCAGGATCAAGGCCATCGGGCCGGCCTCGGTGTCGAAAATCGCCGCGACGCGCTCGTTGCGGGCAAACAGGTTCGGCACGGTGTTGGCGGTGGCGGCGTTGACGCTGAACAGCCGGCCCGGCACATGGATCATTTCCCTGAGCTTTCCCGTCAAGGGCATGTGCAGGCGGTGGTAGTCGCGGGGCGAGAGGTAAATCGTCGCGAATTTGCCATTTTCAAAGGCTTTGGCCCGCTCCGCGTCGCCGCCTAGCAGTTCGTCCACGCTGTAGTCCTTGCCTTTGGCTTGGAGGATGCGGCCTGCGGTGATGTCGCCGATCTGGCTGACCGCGCCATCGGCAGGGCAGAGCAGCGCGTTGGCATCGGGACACAGCGGGCGGGCTTCCGGCTTGAGTGTGCGGGTGAAGAAGGCGTTGAAGCTGGCGTAAGCGTCGGGGTTCGGTTCCTGTGCCTCGTCCACGTTGACTTTGTAAAGGCGGACGATGGTCTTGATGAAGGCGTTTTTGAATGCCCTGTTTTCGCAGCGGGCCAAGCCGTGCATCAGGCGGGAGAGGACGTGATGGGGCAGGGGATATTGCAGCAGGGAGAGCAGGGATTCGGTCAGGGTTTTTAACATGGCATTGGAAAGAATGAGGTGGCTTAGGGCCGTTTTTGCACCCATCAACGTGCGGACTCGCGGCTAGGCGTTTATGATAACCTAGCCGGATGCGACCTGGTATGTTCCTTAGGGGGAAGCCCGGCTTATTGCAAGATTCGGAACTGGCTGGCCCGCCTGGCTTGGTGGGATGCCATCCCTCGGCCATGTTCCCCACAGGTTTGGCGCTGGCAGGCGGTTCGGGCATAATTCACCGTATCTTGCGGGCAATTTGCCATGCAGACCGATCTAACCCGCTTCCCTAATTCAATCTGGAGTCGTATGCCCATGAAACCGTTGAAACCGTTCTTTGCCTACAAAAACTCCCTGCTTGCCTTGGCGGGTGCCGTCGCCCTGGCTGCCTGCGCGTCCAAGCCGCCAGTCGCGCCTCCGCCTGCGGCGGTTCCGAAAGTCAAGTCAGGCGAGCAAATGTTGTTGGAAAGCCAAAACCTGGCCAAGTACGGCGAACGCTGGAAGCAAGGCCAACAGACCGTGCAGGAAGGCGAGGAAGCCGTGCGGCAAGGGCGGGCCAAGGTGGAAGAAGGCCAGCGCCTGATCGACGAAGGCAACCGCATCATGCGGGAAAGCGAGGAGGCTTACCAAGGCGTCAAGCAATAAAACCCTCATCCCCAGCCCCTCTCCCGCAAGGGGGGAGGGGAGGGCAATGAACCTTTGCCCCGAACCGATGCGGTCTTAAAGATCGCCTCGGTTCCCATCCGCAGGGAGATGGACTTCATGACTCCGCACCGTTTCCACCTTCTGCGCAAACCTTTGATTGTCAGACTGGCAGTATCACACGTAAAATCAACAGCTTTTATCCGGCGGGAGAGAACCCATGCGAATTGACCAAGAAGCGCTTACTTTTGACGATGTTCTCCTGATTCCTGCCTACTCCAACATCTTGCCCCGCGATGTGAGCCTCGCCACCCAACTGACGCGCAGCATCCACCTCAACATTCCGCTGGTTTCCGCCGCCATGGACACGGTCACCGAGGCCCGGCTGGCCATTGCGATGGCCCAGGAAGGCGGAATCGGCATCATCCACAAGAACATGCCGGCCGAGCGGCAGGCTTATGAAGTGAGCGCGGTGAAGAAATTTGAGAGCGGCGTGATCAAAGATCCTATCACTGTGCCGCCTTCCATCAGCATCCGCGAGGTGATCGAACTGACCCGCGCCCACAGGATCTCCGGCGTTCCCGTGGTGGACAAAGGCGAACTGGTAGGCATCGTCACCAGCCGCGACCTGCGCTTTTCCACCCGTTTGGAAGAGCCGGTCACCAAGATCATGACGCCCAAGGAGCGCCTCGTCACCGTGCGCGAGGGCGCGGGCCATGACGAAGCCATCCGCCTGTTGCACAAGCACCGCATCGAGAAGGTGCTGGTGGTCAACGACAAATTTGAGTTGCGCGGGATGATTACCGTCAAAGACATCCAGAAGGCGAAGGATTACCCGCAAGCTTGCAAGGACGAGTTCGAGCGCTTGCGCGTGGGCGCGGGCGTAGGCACCGGGGTAGGCACAGAGGAGCGCGTGGAGGCGTTGTCCGCTGCCGGGGTGGACGTGATCGTCGTCGATACCGCCCACGGCCATTCCCAGGGGGTGCTCGACCGGGTGCGTTGGGTGAAGCAAAACTTCCCGCACATCCAGGTGATCGGCGGCAACATCGCCACCGCCGCCGCCGCCAAGGCGTTGGTCGAAGCCGGGGCGGACGCGGTGAAGGTCGGCATAGGCCCTGGCTCGATCTGCACGACCCGCATCGTCGCCGGGGTGGGTGTGCCGCAGATCACCGCAGTCGCCAATGTCGCCGACGCGCTCAGGGATAGCGGTGTGCCGCTCATCGCCGATGGCGGCATCCGCTATTCCGGTGACATATCCAAGGCGCTGGCGGCGGGCGCTTATACCGTCATGTTGGGCGGCTTGTTCGCCGGTACAGAAGAAGCGCCGGGCGAGGTTGAACTCTACCAAGGCCGCTCTTACAAATCCTACCGGGGCATGGGTTCCTTGGGCGCGATGGCCCAGCAGCAAGGCTCCAGCGACCGCTATTTCCAAGACAGCACCGACGCCGAAAAGCTGGTGCCGGAAGGCATTGAAGGCCGCGTCCCCTACAAAGGCAGCATGATTGCCATCATCCACCAGTTGATCGGCGGCGTCCGCGCCGCGATGGGCTACACCGGTTGTGCAACCATTGACGACATGCGCAACAAAGCCACCTTCGTCCGCATCACTTCGGCCGGCATCCGCGAAAGCCATGTGCATGATGTGACCATCACCAAGGAGGCGCCGAATTATCGGTTGGATTAGACGGCCACTGTGGGAGCGGTTTCCAACCGCGACTATCCCTTTTGATGGATTAACGTGAGGGTAATACGATGTTGCTAGACTACCTCAAAGCCGCCATGCGGCATGCCCGCTACGAAATACTGTCAGACGACGGCTCGTTTTATGGAGAAATACCTGAATGCAATGGCGTCTACGCCAATGCCGTTAGCTTGGAAGCTTGTCGAGATGAATTGGAGGAAGTGTTGGAGGGATGAGTTTTGTTCCGAGTGTATAAAAACCTGACGATACCCATTATTGATGGTTATGAAATATCAGTTCGGGAAGCTGGCTAAATGCCGACATTCGGCTCCATTTCCAGACGCAACATCGAACTGATGCGTTATGTTGGAGCATATATTATGTACTTAGGTTACCACTTGATTGGGGCTGTTCGCTTCGTTCACAGTGTTCCTATGAGTCCATTCTATGTATGGTAAAGAGTTGTGACTGTGTGGCGATTTGACCAAGGACGACTTGACTACTTTCAGTTTGATGAGATCAAGCGAATTGCCTGCGCCTTAGCAACCGTTGATGGTATACCAAAACCTGATATCCAAAATGATTTGCTAAGGCAAGCACTATCTCAATATAGTTCTCGACCATTTGCTCCAGTTAGTTACACTGTCTGGCGCAATTACAAAAGGGTATTTGGCTGTTTATTGCTTGCTACCGAAATGACAGGAAGGATTGGAGGTGGGTTTAATTGATTTATTAAGTATGGTAGAGCATAAATTTTTCAAGCTTCTTAGGCAACCATTCCAATGGCGTATCAAATTGTTTTGTGCAAGTATTGCAACAGTTCCGAGGTTGTCCGTTACGGCACCCAAAGCGGTCGTTCCCGGTTTCGCTGCAAGGAGTGCGGGCGAATATTCAAGACCGACTGCGTGTACCGGGCCTACGAGCCTGGCGTCAAAGACCAGATTGTGGACATTGCCATGAACGGCGGCGGCATCCGGGATGCTTCGCGCATTCTGGGTATCGGCAAACACACCTTCATTTCCACGCTAAAAAAAGCTCCGCTGAAGTGGTCGCCGTGAACCCTTACATCGGTACGCGTGAGATCGCCGTCGAAATCAGGCATCCCCTTGATTCTCCAATGGATGTTCAGGCAGACGAGCCATGGAGCTACGTCGGCGACAAAAAGAACCAACGCTGGCTCCGGTATGCCATCGATGCCGTGACAGGCTGTGTCCTGTCGTTCGTTTTCGGGCGGCGCCAAGATGCGGTGTGCGAGCAATTGATCTCAAATTTGAAGGCATTCAATATCCGGACCTATTACACAGACGATTGGGGCAGCTATTCCGCACTCATCCCTAAAGACAAGCACGTCATTGGCAAGCAGCATGCTCAAAAAATAGAAAACAAAAACCTTTTGTTGCGAACCCGGATCAAGCGATTGACGCGCAAAACGATCTGCTTTTCAAAATTGGAAGCACTTCACAACACGGTGATAGGGTTGTTTATAAATAGATACTGCTTTCAATCTCAATAAATCAATTAAACCCACCACCGAAGGATTGTATGTATTAATCTATGCAAAACCATATCAATAGATCATGATATAATCGATGTAGATGATTACATGGGGTATTTCATCAACAATTTTTATTATCCATCACCAGTTTTTGATGATTACGACAACACGTTGCCCCCAATCTTTCCGGCTGTAGCGATCATCAAATTTTTGTTATCTGAATATCTAGTAAACGGTAAAGCGTACGTTTCCATGGATGAGATTGGTAACTACTTGATTGTAAATAAGGTTACCGGGCTTGAGCCACTCAGTTTTTTTTCAGAATTAAGTCCCAAGTCGTTTCATGGCGACTTACGACAACCCCGTGAATTAGTTAGGTTTATAAGTCAATTCTCGTTTCTTAAATGGAAAAATCCAAGTGTGTACTTGGAAATTAACAGCAAAGAGGAAGCGTATCAAATTGAACAATTGCTTGCGCCGCAAACAAACTTAAGAAATCAAAATCCTGGTGCTGAGATACTTAATCTAGGCTCAAATTTCCGTACCACTTCATGGAGTGATTTGACTATCAGCCAAGTAAATTTGCTTGATGCTGAATTTACCGAGGGAAGTAAATCTCGGGTGACTCACTTACGCACAGAGCGAAGCAAAAAGCTCAAAGAATTTTATTTCGCTAATTCCCCAAGTCCACATATTTGTGATATGTGCTCCATGGATACTGCAAGGCAATATCCTTGGGCAGATCGGTTAATTGAATTACATCATTTGCTTCCACTAAATTCACCAGTACGGGTGGATGCCAAGGCAACTTCAACCAAAGACATTGTCGGTATTTGCCCATCGTGCCATCGAGCCACGCATAAGTTTTATAGTAAGTGGTTAAAAGACAATGATCTTTTGGACTTTCAGAGCCAAGATGAGGCAAGACATGTATACGCTAAAGCAAAGCAGGAAGTAGTATTGATATGAGAACAATGCCTAATGCTGTAGATTTTCAGCAACAGTTGATCCATTTTGACATACCTCACTTTCAAGATAAAAAGATTAAGCGGCAAGTCGATCTTTTGAACCAATGCCTGCAAGACGATATCTCGCTTACCTCAGTGCTGAGAGCGGCTGGGATCACATACGATGATCTTATTTATGCAAATTTTTACAAGCCTCCATTGCGTGATAATCGCTACTATAATCTTAGTGATTTCATCGAATATCCAAACAATATTCCTGTAGTTAGTTTTTTTTCTGGAGCAGGTGGTCTTGATCTTGGTTTAGAGGCGGCTGGTTTTGGTCATGCCTTATTGATTGAAAAGATTCCTCTTTTTTGTGAAACGCTGAATATAAATAGGCCAAGCTGGGATGTGCAATCTGGTGATATATCCAATACTGATGAAATGATACAGGCGATTTCCGCACGTATTGGGAATAGTCAAAAGTTTGATGGGGTGTTTGTGGGAGGGCCACCCTGCCAGTTGTTTTCTATTGCGGCGAATCAAAGATTTAATAAAAATGGCGAAAATTTTAAACGCATTGGTTTCGCACATGAGACAAATGGCAACTTGCTGTTTGATTACATAACACTGATCAAGCATTTTAGGCCTAGGGTTTTTCTTATTGAAAATGTGCCGGGATTGATTGATGTTGATAATGGCGAACAGTTGGAAAATGCTTATCGAGAACTTGAAGCTAGTGGCTATAGTATTCATCAGCCATTGATTTTGAAAGCTGATTCATACTTCGTTCCGCAACAACGGATTCGACTGTTTATCATAGGCAATCGCGTGAACAGAGAGTTTTGTCCGCCAAAACCCGCTCATCAATCTTTGTCAGTGGGTCCTGTGTTTGAACTTTCCATGAATGGAACTGAAAATCATGTTACCCGTGAACATTCCGCCGAATCTATTTTACGGTATATGAAGCTTGATTATGGAAATAGAGATAAACTGGGGCGGGTAGACCGGCTTGATCCATTGCTACCCTCAAAAACTGTGATTGCAGGCGGAAATTCGGGGGGCGGACGATCACATTTACATCCGTATATTCCGAGAACACTTTCTGTCAGGGAATGTGCAAGGATACAAACATTTCCAGATGATTACATCTTCAAGGGATCAGTTGCTCGGCAATTTACCCAAGTGGGTAATGCTGTTCCTCCTGTTCTTGGCTCCCAGCTAGGAACTGCTATCTATAAGAGCTTTTTTTAAGTGCCACCATCCAAACATGCACCTTGAATTCTTGATGGCTGTCGAAAAATTGAACTTGTCTTTCCCGTGGGAAACCAACACCAGAGGCCAAATCATCATGACGCCACATGGTTACCTTCACAGTTTCCGTGTGTGCAAATTGATACGAATTTTTACAACCATCGCTCCTGAATGGCATTGTGGCAACCAACTTGGAATTATCACTACGGACGGCTTGAAAGGCCCGGATGTTACTTTGGCAAGCCCTGAATACTATGATCGCCACGTCGGGGTTGATGGCTACGTCACCGAAGCCCCCGAAATCTGCATCGAAGTGATGTCGCCGTCGAATAGCTGGCAGGAAATGATGGACAAAATGCCTTTGTATTTTGAAGTGGGTGCGCAGGAGGTTTGGATTGTGGATGTTGATGGCAAGGTTTCTTTTTTCGCTCCCGGCAATGATCAACTCCCGCAAAGCCGTTTGATCACCGACGCACCTCAGAGTATTTGAGCCCTTTTCCCCTGCCCCTCTCCTGCTGGGAGAGGGGAGTTTATTATTTCTTTATAACCCCTCACCCTAACCCTCTCCCGGGGGGAGGGGGAACTGGAAACCCCATGGCTGACATACACTCCCACAAAATTTTAATCCTCGACTTCGGTTCGCAATATACCCAGCTAATCGCCCGGCGCGTCCGCGAAATCGGTGTGTATTGCGAAATCCATCCTTGGGATTGCAACGAGGACTATATCCGCAGATTCAAGCCGCGTGGAATCATCCTGTCCGGCGGGCCGGAAACCGTCACTGTGGCCGACACGCCCCGCGCTCCGCAACTTGTGTTTGAACTGGGTATGCCGGTGTTGGGCATTTGCTATGGGATGCAGACCATGGCCGAGCAACTCGGCGGCAAGGTCGAACCGGCTGCGCACCGCGAATTCGGCTACGCCCAAGTGCGGGCGCAGGGGCATTCGGTGCTATTGCGCAACATCGAAGACCATGCCAGCCCGGAAGGCTTTGGGCTGTTGGATGTCTGGATGAGCCATGGCGACCAGGTTACCGAGCTGCCGCCTGGCTTCAAACTGATCGCCAGCACCGCGACCGCGCCCTACGCGGGCATCGCCGACGAAGACCGGCGTTTCTACGCCCTGCAATTCCACCCGGAAGTGACCCACACCCGGCAGGGCAAGCGCATCATCGAGCGCTTCGTGCGCGGCATCTGCGATTGCGACGCGCTTGTGGAGCGCCCGCAATATCATCGAAGACAGCATCAGTCAGATCCGGCGGAAGGTCGGCGGCGAGCAAGTGATTCTGGGCCTGTCCGGCGGCGTGGATTCTTCAGTGGTCGCTGCCTTGCTTCACCAGGCCATCGCCGGGCAATTAACCTGCGTGTTCGTGGACACCGGACTGTTGCGCCTGCACGAGGGCGACCAGGTCATGGCGACTTTCGCCGAGCATATGGGCGTCAAGGTCATCCGAATCAATGCGGCGGATCGCTATTTTGACGCGCTGAAGGGCGTGGAAGACCCAGAGCAAAAGCGCAAGATCATCGGGCGGCTGTTCGTGGAGATCTTCGACGAGGAATCGAACAATCTCACCGATGCCTGCTGGCTGGCGCAAGGCACGATTTATCCGGACGTGATCGAGTCGGCGGGATCAAAGACCGGCAAGGCCCATGTCATCAAATCCCATCACAACGTCGGCGGCTTGCCGGAAAACATGAAGCTCAAGCTATTGGAGCCGTTGCGCGAATTGTTCAAGGACGAGGTGCGGCAAATTGGCCTGGAACTGGGCCTACCATCGGAAATGATCCACCGCCACCCGTTCCCCGGCCCTGGTTTGGGGGTGCGCATCCTCGGCGAGGTGAAGCGGGAATATGCCGAACTACTGCGCCGGGCCGATGCCGTGTTCATCGAGGAGCTGTACCGCCATGGCTTGTATGAAAAAACCAGCCAGGCTTTCGCGGTGTTCTTGCCGGTGCGCTCGGTGGGGGTGATGGGCGATGGGCGTCGTTATGATTATGTGGTCGCGTTACGCGCTGTTGAGACGGTGGATTTCATGACCGCGCATTGGGCGCATTTGCCTTATGAGTTTTTGGACTTGGTTTCGCGGCGCATCATCAACGAGATACCTGGAATCTCCCGCGTGGTTTACGATATTTCGGGCAAGCCGCCGGCGACTATCGAGTGGGAGTGACCGCCGGGCTTTCAAAACTGCCCATTAACTGTTCAATGAGAAAAGTCTGAATGGTATCTTCCTCTGGTGCGCATTTTGTCGCCCTTGATCATGTCAGGGCTTTGGCTATACTTATGGTAATTGTATGGCACTTCGCACATGGGGTTAATGGTTTTCCAGTTCCGTTTGACTATGTTCCAGCAATATTCCCTTTGGCTATCTTTGACGAGGGACATACTGGCGTGGCTCTTTTTATGACTCTAAGTGGTTATTTATTCGCAAAGTTACTTGATGGCAGGACAATTAATTACAGAATATTTATTTGGAATCGTGCGTTGCGCTTGCTGCCTCTGCTTTTTGTTGTAATATTTATATTTGGAATACAAAATGGCATCAACAGCAAGAGCGTCGCTCTCTATGTGTACGGCATCGCAAAGGGTGTATTATTTCCGTGGTTGCTGCCTGGCGGCTGGTGGTCTATCGCGGTTGAATTCCATTATTATATAATTCTTCCATTATTGCTTTGGATGCTCAGGAAATCCAAGTTTCTTCCTGTGCTAATCGTGGTTTTTGCAATTTTGCTGCGTTGGTATCTTAATCGTCATGCTGGGGAGGTTCAGTCATTTGCTTACTGGACAATCGGGGGCCGTATAGATCAGTTCGCACTGGGTATGATCGTTTATCATTTTCGCTCCTATCTGGTCAATAGCCATGTTTTTGCAGTTTTTATAATCATTTCTTTAGCTCTTTTTTATTGGTATTTCGATCTTCAAGGGGGGTTTTACCTAAATTCTACCTACCCATCACCTAGTCCGCTTTGGATTTTTCTCCCGACAATTGAAGGGATAGCTTACGCGGTTATAATTGCTTGGTACGAGACATCATTCTCCCTGTCAACCACCGGATTTTCAAAATTCATAAGTCGTATCGGCGAGTATTCGTACTCAATCTATCTTTTTCATCCGTTCTTCGTTTTTAAAGCGGCGAAATTTGTGAATGAGCGCATCATGGATATATCAAATTTTTATTGTGCGTTTCTTTGGTCGCTGATTTTCCTTCTATTGATGATGCCACTTTCTTATCTTAGCTTTTGTTGCATTGAAGGGCCATTCCTTAAGTTAAGAAAAAAATATTATTTGTGACGCATGGTGTGGCCATCAATCACTCGCTATTCAGGATTGCCCAGGTTTTCAACAGCCGCCATCGCTTGCTAGCCCCGAGCATCGGCGGCGGCGCGAAGGGTGATGCCTGCCCCGTGGCGGGCAACGCTGATGTTTTGTCGAGAGTATCTCTGTGTTTCTTTCCGACGAAGAATGGATGTTGAAGGCCATTGTCCTGGCTAAGCGTGCCGAGTGGCTAAGCGAGGTACCGGTCGGCGCGATGTTGGTCAAGGAGGGTGTTTGCGTCGCCGAGGGCTGGAATTGCCCGATCTCCACGAACGATCCTACGGCACACGCCGAAATTATTGCGCTGCGGGCCGGCGGTTTGGCGCTGAATAATTATCGCCTGGTCGATGCCACCCTCTACGTCACCCTAGAACCCTGCGCCATGTGCATGGCGGCGATAGTCCACGCCCGCGTCAAGCGGCTGGTGTTTGGGGCTTATGATCCCAAGCGCGGGGCGGTCTGCAACGCCCTGCGACTGGCCGAGGCGGAGTTTTTGAACCACAAGGTGGAATGGAAAGGCGGGGTATTGGAGGCGGAATGCTCCGCGCTGCTGAGGGAGTTTTTCCGGCGGAGACGGTGAGGCAGACGGATAACATCCCTCAAAGGGATGTTATCCGTGGGTGTGGGTTATTTCTTGCTAGAAACGGTATTCTCGATCTTGGCTGCCTTTTTCAGTTCTTCGACATGCTGTTGGAGTTTCTGCGCGACCAACATATTGCTTATCTGATCCTTGATGGACTCAAACGTCGGCGGTTCTTGTTTGCGCGAATCCTCGCGCTTGATGACGTGCCAGCCGAACTTGCTTTGGATCGGGGCCGAGGCAGTTTCGCCGTTTTTCAAAGAAGCCACGGCGGTGGAAAATTCTGGAACCATCTGCTGCGGGTTGAACCAGCCCAGGTCGCCGCCGTTCTGCTTGGCGCTAGGGTCTTTCGAGAGCTTTTTCGCCAAATCCGCGAATTTCGCGCCTTTTTTCAGGCTGGCTAGCACATCGTTGGCTTGTTGTTCGGTTTCGAGCAGGATGTGCCGGGCCTTGAATTCGGTCAGATCGGCACCCGCCAATTTCGCGTCGTATTCCTTGCGGGCCTCTTCGTCGGTGACGGTGACGCTTTTGCGGTAGTTCTCCGCCGCCGCCTGCGCCAACACATCCCGCGTGACATTTTCCAAGCGGCCTTGGATGATAGGGGTTTTCTGCAGGTTTTTCCTTTCCGCCTCCTGGCGCAGCAATTCACGGCTGATGAGCGATTCGACAACCTTGTCTTCCGGCACTTTCTCGTTGTTGTTCTGCTTTTCGATTTCGCTGGTCAGGCTGTGCAGAGCGTCCTTGCTGATCGGCTTGCCATTGACAGTGGCTACGGCGTTTGCCGGGGTTGAGGCCGAATCGTCGTCTTCAGCTAGGGCGGCGGATGCTGCAAACAGTAGCGATACCGCGATGGCAGCGCCGATAAATGGGGTTTTGTTCATGCGTTATATCCGTTGGGTTGTGTGGTTTACAGGACGCGCTGACCGGGGCCACAAAGGCGCTTCTTATTTCGCCGGAACAGCCGGTGCCGGAGCAGCCGGTGCGGGCGTCTGGATCGGTTTGCCCACCTCGACAGGAATGGGCTTTTGCACACCATTAATAACCGGCGCAGGGGCGGCAGGCGGAGGGGTGGTTTCCGCTTTGGGCGGTTCTTCCGTTTTCGCCGGCGTCGGCGGGGTTAAACGCTCGATTTTGGCGGCGGCCTTCAACTCCTCGACATGCTTTTGCAGCTTTTGCCCCAGCATCATGTTGTGGACTTGTTCCTTGACTGAGTCATAGGGCGGCGGTGCCTGCTCGCGGGACTCCTCACGCTGGATGATATGCCAGCCAAATTGGCTTTTCACTGGCGCGGCGGTGGTTTCGCCGTTTTTCAAGGCAGTCAGGGCGGCCGAGAATTCAGGAACCATCTGTTGCGGATTGAACCAGCCCAGGTCGCCGCCTTTATCTTTCGTGCCAGGATCCTTCGACAGTTTTTTCGCCAATTCTTCGAATTTCGCGCCTTTTTGCAGCTTGGCCAGGGTGTCCTTCGCAGCTTGCTCGGAATCCAGCAAAATATGGCGGGCTTTATACTCGGTGGCCTTCATGGCCGCCACGCGGGTGTCGTATTCCTTTTTGATTTCCTCCTCAGGCACGGTGGCGGTCTTGCGGAAATGCTCCACCTCGGCCTGGACCAGCACATCCCGCCTGGTGTTTTCCAACTTGGCGACGACCGCCGGGTCGTTGGCCAGGTTTTGCTTTTCCGCTTCCTGCTTCAACAATTCGCGGGCGATCAGGCCATCGAACACCTTTTCCTCGGGGATCGGTTGGCCACCGCTGCGCTGCGTCATCTCGGCCATGATGGATTGGAACAGGGCTCTGCTAATCGGTTTGCCATTGACGATGGCCACCGTGTTTTCCGGCGTCGGCTTGGTCTCGACGAGGCTGGATGACGGGGTGATTCCCGCGATCTTCTCGGCTTTTCCAGGCGGGTTGTCGCAACCGCCGAACAACAGAACGCTGGATACTGCCGCTGCACAAAGAGCTTGTTTTTTCATCGATTAATCCTGGTTTGCAAGTCGTTCAAATTCTATGGGGGTAAAGGCCTTGATGCTGAGCGCATGTATGTCCGTCCGCATTATTTCTCCTAATGTCTGATAAACCAACTGATGTCGCTGGACGAGTGTTTTTCCTTCAAATACGTCGGAGACAATTGTCGCATAAAAATGCCCGCCACCACTGCTGGCACCGGCATGGCCGGCATGGCTTTGGCTATCATCATGGAGTTCGATACGGGTTGGGGCAAGCGCCTTTTCAAGTAAATGCTGAATTTTCTCCGCGCGGCTGGTCATTGTGGAAATACCTTCCTGAAAGGTTTGACGGTGACACAGGCGTAGACACCCGCCTGTTGGTAAGGATCGGCGGCGGCCCATTCACGGGCGGTCTCCAGGTTGGAAAACTCGGCCACGACCAGACTGCCGGTAAAGCCGGCCGCGCCGGGATCGGCGGCGTCCACCGCCGGGTGGGGGCCGGCCAGCAGCAGCCGTCCTTCATCTTGCAAGGCTTGCAATCTTAGCAAATGGGCGGGGCGCGCTTGCTGGCGCAACGGCAAACTGTCGGGCTGGTCTTCTGAAATAATGGCGTAGAGCAAGGTTTCACTCCTTTTCGGTTTCGGGTTCCGGCAAATGGCGGGATAAATAGACCGATTGCAGCAGCACGAACACGAAGGTCAGGCCCAACATGCCGAACAGCTTGAAATTGACCCAGGTGGCGGTGTCGAAGGTCGTCATGACGAAAAAATTCGCCCCGCCCAATATGAAGAAAAACATCGTCCAACTCAGGTTCAGGTTGCGCCATACCGCCGATGGCAGAACCAGGTTGGCGTTGCCCCCCATCATGCGCTCGATCATCGGCTTATCGCCCAGCCACTGGCTGGCCAGGAACACGAAGCCGAACAGCCAGTTGATGACCGTGGGCTTCCATTTGATGAACTGCTCGTCCTTCAAGTACAAGGTCAGCCCGCCGAACACCACGATGATGACTAGGGTCACCAGATGCATGGACTCGACCTTGCGGGTCTTCCACCAGGAAAAGCCGACCTGGATGAAGCTCGCCGCGATGGCGACAGCGGTGGCCACGTAGATGTCGAAGACTTTGTAGGCGATGAAAAATAGCAGGATGGGAAAAAAGTCAAACAGCAGCTTCATGGAGTTGGAGGCGACAATGGGGGTTGAAGAATTTTGCGGACTAAGGGGCGCCGTCGAAGCGGGGCCACCCTGCCAGGTTGGGAACCATCCTGGCCGTGGGGGGCTTTACCGTGCGCAGGACTATGATACTGCGTTATTCTAACCGTTCCCCGGTTAATATTCACCTTTAATCCGGCACGGGCCGGAGCAGACAGCACGCTAAACATGAACGAACAAACCAAGATAGAACTGGAAGCGGCCGCCTTCCGCCGCCTGCTGGGCCATTTGCAGGAACGCACCGACGTGCAGAATATCGAGTTGATGATCCTGGCCGGCTTCTGCCGCAACTGCCTGGTCAAGTGGTATGGCGCCGCCGCCGCCGAGCGCGGTTTGGACATCGACTACGCATCCGCCCAGCAGGCCATCTACGGGATGCCGTATGCCGAATGGAAGCAAAAGCACCAGACCGAAGCCACCCCAGAGCAACTCGCAGCAATAGCGGAAATCCTACGGCGGCAGCAGGAAGGCGGGCATTGAGCTTCGTCGCGAGCGCCATCGTGTCGAGGCCGGCACGCTGATGCGGCGCATCCAATGTTTTCCACCCATCGAGGACGCCAATGCAACTGTATTGATCCTCGGTAGTATGCCGGGCGAGGAATCTCTGCGGGCCGGGCAATATTACGCACATCCGCGCAACGCCTTCTGGCCGATCATGGGCGAGTTGGTCGGTGCCGGATTGAAGCTGGATTATGCCGCGAGGGTGCGGGTTTTGCAGTCCGCAGGCATTGCGCTATGGGATGTGCTGGCTTCTTGTGCGCGGAAGGGCAGCCTGGATTCGGCGATTGCCGGGGACTCGATGGCGGCGAATGATTTCCCGGCGTTTTTCCTGGCCCATCCCGGCATTGCCCGGGTCTATTTCAACGGGGCCATGGCGGAAAATTGCTTCCACAAGCATGTGCGGCATTTGTTGGCGCCTTGCCCCTTGTTATTCCACCGCTTGCCCTCCACCAGCCCGGCCCATGCGGCCTTGTCCTATGCACAAAAGTTGGATGCATGGCGGGTTGTCAGCAGGCGGTAATGGAATCGCCTTGCGCCTATCCAAAACGCTTGCAAGGCAGGCCTTGCATTCCAAAGGTTTACACCATTTCCGCCAACTGCTCCAACAATACGGCCTGCACACGGACGGTAGGTTCGTCTTTGGCGGGCGTGGCGCGGACATAGCTTCCGTCCGCTTGCAGCAGCCAAGACTGGGTGTTGTCCTTCAAATAAAGTTCCAAATCGGCGCGGATTCTTTCGACCAGCTTTTTGCCCTCAATGGGAAAGCAGGTTTCCACGCGGCGGAACATGTTGCGCTTCATGAAGTCGGCGCTGGCGCAGAAAACCTCGGGCTCGCCGCCGTTTTCAAACCAGAAGACGCGGCTATGTTCCAGAAAGCGGCCGATGATGGAGCGTACCTCAATGTTTTCCGAGACGCCGGGGACACCGGGGCGCAGGCTGCATATGCCGCGCACGATAAGCTTGATTTTTACCCCGGCCATGGATGCGCGGTAAAGGGCGCGGATCAGTTGGGGTTCATTAACCGAGTTGAGCTTGATGATGATGCGGGCGGGCTGGCCTTTGTTGGCATGTTCGATTTCCCTGTCAATCTTTTTGAGCAGGGCAGTGTGCAGCGTGAACGGCGATTGCAACAGCTTGTTGAGCTTGCTCATCTTGCCCAGGCTGGTCAATTGCACAAACACCCGCCGCACATCCTCGCCCAATTCCTTGTCGCTGCTGAACAGGGCGTAGTCGGTGTAAAGCCTGGCGGTTTTGGAATGGTAGTTGCCGGTGCCGAGATGGGTGTAATAGCGCAGTTGCCTGCCCTCGCGGCGCAGGATCAACAGCATCTTCGCGTGGGTCTTGTAGCCGACAATGCCATACACCACCTGCACACCGGCTTCTTGCAGGCGGTTGGCTTGGGAGATGTTGGCTTTTTCGTCGAAGCGGGCGAGCAACTCCACCACCACGGTGACTTCCTTGCCCGCCCGCGCCGCCCGGATCAGCGCTTCGACGATGGGCGAGTTGGAACCGGTGCGGTAGAGCGTCTGCTTGATCGCCACCACCTGCGGGTCATCCGCAGCCTGGTGGACCAGATCAATCACCGGGCCGAAGGATTCGTAAGGCTGGTGCAGCAGGATGTCATGCTTGCGGATAGCCTCGAAAATATCGTCCTTGTAGCCGGAAAGGTGCCTGGGCAGGCCGGCGACGAAGAGCGGGTATTTTAATTCGGGCCGGTCGATCAGGTCATAAATCTCCCGTGAACGGCTCAGGTTCACAGGGCCGTTGACGATGTACAAGCGATCTTCACTCAGGCCGAATTGGGAGAGCAGGAATTCGACCAGGTTCGGCGGGCAATTATGCGTCACTTCCAGGCGCACTTCGTCGCCATAGTTGCGGCTGGTCAACTCGCCTTCCACCGCCCGCAGCAGGTCGTCGATTTCTTCCTCGTCCAGATACATGTCGCTGTTGCGGGTGACGCGAAACTGGTAGCAGCCGCGCAATTTGATGCCATGGAACAATTGATCGACGAAGGCATGGATGATGGAGGAAAGATAAACGAAATCATGCGGCCCGCTTTCCGTCTCAGTCTGTGGCAGTTGGATGATGCGGGGCAGGGCGCGGGGCGCTTGCAGGATTGCCAGTTCCAGGTCACGGCCAAAGGCATCTTTGCCGGCCAAGGAGATGATGAAGTTCAAGCTCTTGTTGAGGATGCGCGGGAACGGGTGCGCCGGATCCAGGCCCATCGGGCTGAGGATGGGCAGCAATTCCTCCTCGAAATAGTTTTTCAGCCAGGCTTGCTGCGAGGCGTTCCAATCGCTGCGGCGGATGAAACGGATGTTTTGCGTCTCCAGGGCGGGAAACAGCACGTCATTCAACACCCGGTATTGCTCCGCCACCAGTTCATGGGCGCGCAGGCTGAGTTGGGCGAGTGCTTCGCCGGGGCTTAGGCTATCCGGCTCATTGCGGGCCGCACCCAATTCGGCGAGTTGGATCAAGCCGGCGACGCGCACCTCGAAAAACTCATCCAGGTTAGTGCAGGAAATGCATAGGAAATTCAGGCGCTCCAGCGGCGGCGTGGACTCGTCTTTGGCTTGCTCCAACACCCGCCAATTGAATTCCAACAGGCTCAGTTCGCGGTTGATGTAATACTTGGGGTCGGCAAGGTCGATCTCGCCGGCTTCTTCCTGTGCCTTGCCGCGTGGCTGGGCCTTGGCTTGCAATTGCATGGCGCTGTGATCCTTCTCCATATCACCGACCAGGTGCTTGGCGGCTCGAACCATGCGTTCGGCTTTCTGCTTGGAGAAGCCTGGTATCTTGAGCAACTGATCCACGTCGGAGACGGCCAGCTCCTCCACGGAAAAAATGCCATGTTCGGCCAAGATGGCGCGGGTCGATTTGCTGATGCCTTTAACGTTGCCGATGATCAAGTGTGTCGTCTCCTGTAGGGTGGCCCTCAGGCCGTTTTGTTGCCCGACACTGCTAAGTTTGGCCATCCGAAGGCCACCCTACCGCAATGCCGCGTAATATCAGCTATTTGAAAAGCGCCGCGTATTTCCCGTAGCCTTCCTGTTCCAGGTCTTCCACGGCGATGAATTTGAGTGCGGCAGAGTTGATGCAATAGCGCTTGCCTGTGGAAGTCGGCCCGTCGTCAAACACATGGCCCAGATGGGAGTCGGCGTGTTGGCTGCGCACCTCGGTGCGGACTATGAAATGGGAAAAGTCGCGTTTCTCCGTTAAATTGCCGGGTTCAAGGGGGCAGCAAAAACTGGGCCAGCCGGTGCCAGAATCGAACTTGTCCAGGGAACTGAACAAGGGCTCGCCGGAAACCGCGTCCACGTAAATGCCTGCACGGTGGTTGTCCCAATAGGCATTTTGGAACGGCGGTTCGGTTCCGCAGCATTGGGTAACCTGGAATTGCTCCTCATCCAATGTTTGCTTCAGGGTTTGCCTCGTCGGGCTTGACGAATTTCGATTTGTCCCAAGACATCGGGGAATCTCCTAATGGGTTGAGGGTGGAACAGCGCTCAGGCATTGGTTATATTGTACTAGGGAACCAGGATTTCATCGCTGTCGCTTTGTCCCAGGTTGTCGGCCCAGCTAACCTTGACGCTATCCCCAGGACGGGCATCCCGCAGCCGCACGGACAGGTAGGGGTCACGGGAAACGCCGGTGCCGAACTGGCAGCTTGCGACGGTTTTGCCATTATGTTCCATTTTGACTTCTTCAATGAAATGGGCGGGGATGGTTTCGCCCGTGGCCTTGTCTTGCCTGCGCCCGGTTTCCATGGGATGGGCGATCAGGATGCGGACCAGGCAGGCGGTCTCCAGACGTTTTATGCGGATTTTTATCGTGGACATGGTAGGTTTTTAAAAAAGAGGTGGTTTCGGCTGCGATGGCTAACGCATGGACATGCCCTCCCTTTCCAGGCGAGCAAAAACAATAACAGTAAGGCGAACATAATGGCTGCCCAGACCCGTCGATCTTTCCTGAGTTTCATCCTTGCGCTACTGCTGACCTGGGTGTCGGGCCGGGCTTGGCCCAAACCGTCGGCATCGGGAAGGCCCGAAGGCTCCGACACACTGGCCCAGGCCATGGATCGGGAAACTGACGGACGCCAGCCGGTCGAAAGCGGCCTGATCAGCCTGAGAGTCCCCGACATTGCCGAAGACGGGTCGCTGGTGCCGATCACGGTGGAAAGTACACTGCCCGAGGCGGACTCGATCTGGATATTCGTGGAAAAAAACCCCGTGCCCTTGGCTGCCCGTTTCAAATTTGAGTCCCCTCTGGATCCTTTTGTTTCCTTGCGCATCAAGATGAATGAAAGCTGCGATGTCATCGCCTTGGTCAGATCGGGCGAAGCGTATTTCAGCACGAGGAAGAAGGTCAAGGTGGTGGTCGGGGGCTGCGGGTAGCTTTTTGGGAATGGAATCCAGCTAAAACTATTAGACAGCCGCCGATTTTTCGGTTATTGATGTCCCACAGACTCAAGTTCAGCAAAGGACTGAATCCTTATGGATCCTGCCAGCCCTGTCGGCAAGCCCCTCCACATCGTACAAATCACCGATTTCCATCTGTTGGCCGACCCTGCGCGGACCATGATGGGGATCGACACCGAACAAAGCTTTCTCTCCGTGCTTGACCTCGTTAGGCGGAATCACGACGACATCGCTTTATTCCTGCTGACCGGCGATCTGGTTCAAAACCCAACCCCTGCCGCCTATCGTCGTTTGCGCGAGCGCTTGGACGCCTTGCCCGCTCCCTGCTATTGCCTGCCGGGCAATCATGACGAGACCGGGTTGATCCGCCAATTTTTGCTGGGCGGCAACGTTGCCTTCCAATCCCAAATCCTTTTGGATGGTTGGCAGATCATCTGCCTGGACAGCACGATCCCCAAGGATGCAGGCGGTTGCCTGGCCCAAGGGCAATTGGCCCTGCTCGAAGCCAAGCTCGGCGAAAAACCGGGCCTCCACGCCCTCGTTTGCCTCCATCATTCGCCGTTGCCGACCGGCGCGGCCTGGCTGGACACCATGAAACTCGCCAATGATGCGGAATTCATTGCCCTTTGCCAGCGTTTTCCCCAAGTCAAAGCCGTGGTCTACGGGCATATCCATCAGGCCATGGATGTCGGGCGGAACGGCCTGCGCCTGCTGGGCTGCCCTTCCACCTGTTTCCAGTTCAAGCCGGACAGCGAAGATTTCGCCTTGGACTTCCTGCCGCAGGGCTATCGCTGGCTGGATTTGTATCCCGACGGCGGAATCGAGACGGAAGTGGTGCGCCTAGACACCGTGCCGCAGGGACTGGACATGGCTTCGGGCGGGTATTGAGCGTGCTAAGCTTGGAAGTGGAGGGCCACTTTTTGGAATTGACGGAGAGTGGCTTTTTGGCGGACGCTGCTAATTGGAGTGATGCGGTCGCAGAGACTCTGGCTGCGCATTCGGGTATACTCCTGACCGAGGCGCATTGGGAAATCCTCCGCCATCTCCGCGAATACCATGGAAAATTCCACCATCTGCCCAATGCCCGCATGTTCGTCAAGCTGGTGCAAAAACGGTTCGGCATGGAAAAGGGTAATTCCCGCTATCTGCACGGCTTGTTTCCCGACAATCCGGTGCGTTACGCCTGCCTGATCGCAGGGCTGCCCAAACCGCCGGGTTGCCTGTAGTCCAAACAACGAGGCTGATGATGGATATTCGACAATTTTCTTTTGATAAGACCCAAATCGGTGGCCTGTTAGCCAAAGCTTATACCAGCATAGGTGCTTCCATGTGGGGAATCATTTCCCTTCCCCATCCCTTGCGCAAAGCCCCTGATGACTTTGCGACGCGGCCTGAAATCCCTTCTTGGGAGGAGTATGAGGCTGCAAGCAATACCCAAATATTGGATAGGTTGCACAGGAATCCGGCTGGGCTTCTCAATGAGCAACCGTTCATTGACACTTTGATGAACGTGAGAAATGCCGAGAACAACCGGAAACAGACAAGGTACATGATATTCGGCTTCTATGCCCTCGCGTTTTCGGCCATTGTCCTCGCCTTCAAAACTCCCCCGGCCCCTCCGGCACCGCAGCAAGACCCGATAGCGGAGCAGCAACGCAACACGGAGAAAGCCATTGAGCACGCGGTGGGGTTGTTGAAAGAAGAGTTCAACCTGAAGTTGCAAAGCAAGGAGATTGAAATCAAAGACTTGAAGCGCCAAATCGGCGCTTTGAATCAGGCTCAGGGGGAATTGTCAAAAGACATCAAATCCCTTGCCAAAAGTGCCAATGCCCCTGCCAAGCCTCCGGCCCATCCTAAATCGAGTGAGCCACCCAAGCCCCCTGCGGTGGTTACTAAACCCCAGTCTGTCCATAAGCCCGGCAAGCCTGACTAATCACCAAAGTTTGCCTTTTTTTCTGACGGTCTCATAAAACTCTTCCATCGTTTCGATAAACGAGTTTTCCCGGTTCCAAAACCCGGGGAAATCGCCGCCTTTCTTGACGTTTAAGGCCGAGACGGCAGGAGGCGTGGCGGGTTCGATGGACTCGGGCAGACGCTTAAGGGAGCGCCAGAAGGCTTCAGGATGTAGCGATGCCGGGAAAGCCTTGGCCACGGGTGGGGTGAAAAAGGATTCATCCGCTTGCAACGGCTCTTCCTCCACGCTCAAAGCCTGCGCCAATACCCGACCCAGCGGGGTTTCCCGCAACTGCCGCAAGAGTTCGGCACGGGCAATTCCACGCAATTCAAACAACAGAAAAGGGTCTTGGTCGAGTTTTGCCGCCAGGAAAAATCCAGTCCGGCAATATGCTTGCAGGGATTGGCATAGTCGGGGCAGGAGCATTGGGTCTTCATGTCCATGACGTGGAGAGGCAGCAGGCGTAATCCCAATTCTTCAAACGGCTCTTCGATGGTGTCCGGCACCTCGTTGAGCAATAGGCGCGAGACGAAGGCCGCCTGGCCGCCCAATTGCGCGATGACTTTCCGCCAATCGCCCGCGCCTATCGCCTTCAACTCGATAAAGGTGGTGTACAGCGGTTCTTTGTAAACGCCATAATAAGGATTGGCGTTGCCTCGGATGCGGGCGGTGATGCGGTTTCCTTCCATGGCCCATTGGGTGATGCGGTTTTCGTTGGCATAGCCTTTCCCGCGTTGCAACCGCCCCGGGTCGATAAAGCCTTCCAGCGCTTCGATGAATTTCTTGCCCCACCAGGTTCTTACGGTTTTCACAGGTTTAGTCCAGCAATGCTTGGTGGTTGAGGGCGATGAGTTGCTTGAAGGCGTCATTGTCCAGCCGGGCCAGCCAGGATTCGTCACTGCCGACGATGGCACCGGCCACTTTGCGTTTCTCTTCGATCATCGCGTCGATGCGCTCTTCCAATGTGCCTAAGGTGATGAATTTGTGCACAAACACGTTTCGGGTCTGGCCGATACGGAAGGCGCGGTCGGTGGCCTGGTCTTCCACCGCCGGATTCCACCAGCGGTCGAAATGGAACACATGGTTGGCGCGGGTCAGGGTGATGCCCACGCCGCCGGCCTTGAGCGACAGGATGAACACGGCGGGCGGCGATTCGGCATCTTGGAAGCGGGCGATCATCTGCTCGCGCCGGTTCCTGCTGGTGCCGCCATGCAAGTAATAGGTCTGGCAATGCAGGGTGGATTTCAAATGGCGTTCCAACTGCTCGCCGATGTCGGTGAACTGGGTGAACACCAAGGCGCTTTCGCCTTCGGCCAGCACGTCGCCCAGCATGTCGGTCAACCTTTCCAGCTTGTGTGAGCGCTCCGCCGTGAACGGCCCGCCGTCTTGCAGGAATTGCGCGGGATGGTTGCAGATCTGCTTGAGCTTCATCAGCGTGGACAGCATCAAGCCTTGGCGCTGGATGCCCTCGCTGTCCGCCAGTTGCCGCTCCACGTCGCGCACCACCGCCTCGTACAGCGAAGCCTGCTCGCTTGCCCAGGCCGCAATACTGGCGGTTGTCCACCTTGTCCGGCAAGTCTTGGATGATGGCGGGGTCGGTCTTCACCCGTCGCAGGATGAACGGTTCGACCAGTTTGCGCAGCAGATTGGATTTGCCCAGGTTGTTCTCGCGCTGGATGGGCAGTTCATAATTCTTGCGGAATTGCGCCTGCTTGCCCAGATAGCCGGGATTGAGGAAATTGAAGATCGACCACAGGTCGAGCAAACGGTTTTCCACCGGTGTGCCGGTGAGGGCGAGCCGGTGTTCGGATTTCAATTGCAAGATGGCCTTGGTCTGTGCGGCCAGGGGATTTTTGATGTTCTGCGCCTCATCCAGCACCACCCGCCGCCAGCGGATACCCTCGAACAGCTTGGTGTCTTTGCGCGCCAAGGCGTAGGACGTGATGAACACATCGCAACCACGGCAGGCGACCGCGAAGGCGTCTTTTTCGCTGGCGCGTCCGCCGCCATGGTGGATGTGGGTGCTTATGTGCGGGGCGAAGCGCTCGATTTCCTTGCGCCAGTTGCCGATTACCGAGGTGGGCGCAATCAGCAAATTCGGCGCTCCGCTGAAACCGAGTTCCTTTTCCCGCACGAGTTGGGCAATGACTTGGATGGTCTTGCCCAGCCCCATGTCATCGGCCAGACAGCCGCTTAAGCCCAGTTGCTCCATGAATTCCAGCCAGCCGACGCCGCGCTTTTGGTATTCGCGCAATTGGGCGTTCAGGCGCGGCGGGTCGTCTATGGGTGCGATTTGCTTCGGATCGCGCAGTTTTGCCAGCATGTCGGCGAGGGCATCTTTGGCGTCGACCTCGAATAAGTCAGCTTCCTCGGCGTTGCGGCGCAGCAACTCGCCCATGGACAGGTTATCGCCCGCGTCCCCTTGCGCCTTCCAAAACGCCAGCATCTCCCGCATCTTGTCGCGGTCTAGTGCCACCCATTGGCCCCGGAACTGCACTAGGGGCGTCTTGGACTCGACCAGTTGCTGCCATTCGGCAGGGCTGACCGATTCTCCGCCCAAGGTCAGTTCGTAGCGATATTCCAGCAGGGCATTCAGGCTCAAGCCGCTTTGCCCGCTGCCGGCAATGGTTTTCTTAGTCTTCTGCTCGGCGCTGCGCATCTTCAGTTTGGCGCGGCGGCGGCCTTGTGGTGTCCACCAAGCCGGCACGACCACCCGCAAACCGGCGTCTTCCAGCACCCAGGCGGTTTCGTTGAGAAACCCGAAGGCGTCTTCCAGGTTTAATTCGATGCCGATGGGCTGGTCGGTTTCCAGTCCTTCCCACAGCGCCGGGAAGATCCTCGCCGCCTGGCCCAATTGCAATAGCAGGTTTTGCTCAAAATCTTCGCCGAAATGCTTGTGCAATATCCGCCGCGCCTTATTGGCCATTTCCCAGTAATCTTCCAGGCCCACCGTCAAGGAAGGATCGTGGCGCGACGAAACCCGGAATTCCAACTGCCATAAATCGGGGTCGCGTTCGTGGGCTTCGTGCAATTGCAGGCCGAGTTGAAAACCCAAGCCACCCTGTTTGCCCGAAAGCTTGCGCCGCCAGTCCAGCCAACTACGGTACAGCTTCAGGTCGGCGGTTTTTTGCCAGCGGCCAGTGGCACCTAAATTAAAAGCCGCATCGACCAAGCTGCCCTCGATTTTCTTGCCCAAAGCCTGGGTCAGGCTGGCCTGGCCGACGCTGCGATGCAGCAAGACCTCGGCGCAATGGCTCACCAGGCTGGCCAGGCTCATAGCCCGGCGCGGCGCTGGGCGGCAAATACTCGACCGCCTCGCGGATCAGTTCTCCGTAAGCTGCCGTGACAAACTCCCAGCCCGCATGGAGTTCATGGCCGTTTTTGCCAGACGCTTTCAGGCGCAGGGCGGGGACGTAGGAATCTTTGATCATCACCGCTTTCAGCGACTGGCTGAACCAGTGCCAGAACAGGAAATCATTGCCTGGCAATAGTTCCTGCCCATGAAACAGCGCCTGGAAATGCAATTCGTTGAGACTGGCGATAGGCTGCCTGGTCAGTTTCCAGCAATCGAGTTGCCATTCCTGCAACTGCGCCTGTCCTGGATATTCCGTGTCCATGAAAGGGAGCAGTTCGGGGCAGGGCAAGGGAGTATTATTGCTGGAAGGCAGGGATAGCGAAGCCGTGACAGAGAGTCCTGGTTCGCCGACAATGCCCAGCTCCGCAAACATGCTTTTCATTTTCAGTTTCGGAAGCTGGCGGGGATGCTGGGAAGGCGAAGCCGGTTTCTGTAAGGTTTCGGCGGTTTCCACCCAGAGGAGGAAATTTCCCACCTGTGCGAAAGCCTCGGTCGGTTCGGGTTGCCAGAAGGCATGCAGGATGTTCATGATGCGGATGTTTGTTGTGATCTATATCGGCTCATTGCCTCTGCCGGTGCGCGAGACTTTCACTGCTTCTCCTCCAAAAAAGTTTTCAGGAAGGGGATGGTAAGTTTGCGCTGCGCCGCCAGGGTGGCGCTGTCCAGTTGTCCGATGAGCTCCAACAGCCCTGGCAGGTCGCGGCGGTAATTGCCCAACAGGAAACGCCCGACCGCAGGCGGCACATCCAGTCCAAGCTGCCTCGCCCGCAAAGACAGGGCGGCGAGCTTGTCGGCGTCGGCGAGGGGGCGGAGCATCAGTGTCAAGCCCCAAGCCAGGCGGGTCTTCAGATCCGGCAACTGGATAGGCACGCCGTCGGGCGGCGCTTGCGCACTGACAACCAAGCCATGTCCGGCGTCGCGCAGCCGGTTGAACAGGTTGAACAGGGCTTGCTCCCAGGCCGCGTCCCCGGCGACGGCATCCAAATCGTCTAGGCAAACCAAATCCTGGTCTTCCAGTCCATCCAATATCCCGCCGCCGAAGTCCCGCACCAGCGGCAAAGGCAAATAGGAGACGTAAAGCCCTGCCCGGTGAGCCTCGCGGCAGCAGGCATGGAGCAGATGGGTCTTGCCCACGCCCCTCTCGCCCCATAGGAAGATCAACGGCTGATCCTGGCCCTGCGTAACGCGGCGCAGATGTTCCACCGCCTCGGCATTGCCGCCGGGGTAATATTCGTCGAAGCCGTGTTCGGGAGTGAAAAAGAAGGGCAAGGGCAATTGCCGGTTCATCAGGGGCCTTCTTTGATCCGCAGGCGCAGATACGATCCGCCGAACAGGAACAGGCTGAATGCGATTTCCAGCCCGGCCTGGATGCGCTGGCCTGCGTCCGTGGCCGCGCCCACGCCATGGATGAAATACAGCAGACTGAGCAGGCCCAGCCCGATGAAACTCCCGCGCCGGTCATAGAGCATTCCACGCAAAGGAACCAGCAAGGGCAGGGTGGCCAGACCCAGAACCAGGGATGTGGGGGCGTGGCGGGCAGGTGCGAACGCCGTCGCCCAGGCCAGCCAAAGTCCCAGCAGGCCGAAATAGCCAACCCATACCGCGATCCGGGGCAGATTCATTGCACGTTGGCGTTCTTGAGGGCCAGAGCCACTTTCGCCAAGCGCGTCCCCAAGGCGAGGCAAAGCTGCTTCTCTTCCGCGCTGATTTCCCGGTCGCGCCCGCTCAGGCAACTCGGGCCGTAAGGCGTGCCACCGGAAGTGGTTTCCATCAACGCCCGCTCCTTGCTGGGAATGCCCACCAAGACCATGCCATGGTGCAGCAAGGGCAGCATCATCGTAATCAGCGTGGCCTCATGCCCACCGTGCATGGATGATGTGGACGTGAACACACCCGCAGGTTTGCCGGTCAATGCCCCGGAAAACCAAAGGCTGCTAGTGCTGTCGATGAAATATTTCAACGGCGCGGCCATGTTGCCGAAATGCGTCGGGCTGCCCAAGGCCAGGCCGTCGCAATTCTGCAAATCTTCGAGGCTCGCGTAAGGATGGCCGGAGTCGGGAATGTTGTCCGCCGTGGCTTCGCAAACCGGCGAGACTTCCGGCACGGTGCGCAGCTTGGCCGTCGCGCCGGGGACTTCCTCCACGCCACGGGCGATGATATTGGCCATCTCGGTGGTGGAGCCGTAGCGGCTGTAGTAAAGGATCAGGATTTCTGCCATGTGATTACGTCTGTTCGATGGTGTCTACGCCCGCCGCGCCCGAAGCGGCGGCGTCGGCAACGGGGCGGACAGAAAATCGGCATAGTTTATCGCGCTTCCCGGCTGGGATTGTGGATTTTTCGTGAAGGGCTTGTTTGCGGTTGTCGGGGCGGGGCGTCCGGCGCAGCGCCAGACAGGTTCCGACGAAGGGAGCAGGGAGGTCTGCCATTTAATTAAAGAGCACCCATGGGAGCAGCGCCTCGCGACGATTTGCCTCTATCAACCTGTGAGCCACGTTCCCTCTCTTCGCGTCAAAGCGCCGTCATTCCAGCAGGAATGCCGGAATGACGAGCAAATTTTTACCTTTAATTGCATTGACGCGCCGCGTGGGAACCAGAGGAACTTAGACGGCAATGATGCGGCGTATGGGAACCAGAGAAGTGCGCTAATGCCAGTGCCTTGCAACCGGGAGGGTTGCCAGCCATTAGCCGGGGGTTGAGCGCAGCGACACCCCCGGTTGAGTTCAGATGGGGATTCGACCCCGGAGGGGTCGCGGCGACCAACCTAGCAAAGCCGCGATTGCTTGTTCGGCAAGCGTTGTCCAGTGCCCAAGCAAGAAAGTCTGCTTTTTACCTTTAATTGCATTGACGCGCCGCGTGGGAACCAGAGGAACTTAGACGGCAATGATGCGGCGTATGGGAACCAGAGAAGTGCGCTAATGCCAGTGCCTTGCAACCGGGAGGGTTGCCAGCCATTAGCCGGGGGTTGAGCGCAGCGACACCCCCGGTTGAGTTCAGATGGGGATTCGACCCCGGAGGGGTCGCAGCGACCAACCTAGCAAAGCCGCGATTGCTTGTTCGGCAAGCGTTGTCCAGTGCCCAAGCAAGAAAGTCTGCGACCCCTCCAGTGTCGATTTTCTATTGACACGCCATCCCGGGGTGTCGCTGGCGCTCAACCCCCGGCTAATGGCGGTTTTGATTTGGCTGGGTTCGATGTTGAGTTGGCTGTAGCCCCTCTCCCCAACCCTTCTCCCTCCGGGGGAGAGGGGCTTTGCGTCCTCTCCCGCAGGGAGAGGGGAGAAAAGCGCTTGCCGCACGGAGGGGAAAACCTGCCAGTAAGGGGCTAGACCGTCAATGTCGCGGTTGGGAATGCCGTCCTTCATGTAGCCCTTGTTGGCATCCATCATGAAGATGCCCCTACGCCCCGCCTTTCTTGTCCAGCACGATGATGCAGGCGGGAATGTCGGTGCGCCGTAGAACAGATTGGCGGGCAGGCCGATGATGCCTTTGATATAGCCTTGGTTGACGATGGCTTTGCGGATGTCGTCCTCGGCGTTGCCCCGGAACAACACACCATGGGGCAGGATCACCGCGCCCTTGCCGGTGGTTTTCAGGCTGGTCAGGATGTGCAGCAGAAAGGCGTAGTCGCCTTGCTTGGCGAGCGGCACACCGTAGGTGAAACGGTTATAAAGGTCGTTGGCCGGGTCTAGGCCGTTCGTCCAGTTCTTGTTGGAAAACGGCGGATTGGCTACGACAAAATCGAAGGTCTTCAGCCCGCCGTAGGGGTTTTTGACATGCGGCGAGGCTGTTGTCTTGTCCAGATTTCCGCCTCGGGGCAGTCGTGCAGCACCATGTTCAGCGGGCCAGGGCGGACGTGGCGTTGTCCATTTCCTGCCCGTACAGCGCGGGGTTCAAGCCCGGCGCGGTGCTTGGCTTCGTCATGGGCTTTCAGCAGCAGCGGGCCAGACCCACAGGTCGGGTCGTAAATGCTTTGGTTGGAATTCAGCGCATAACGCAGATCCAGCACTTGCGCGATGACGCGGGAGACTTCCGCCGGGGTGTAGAACTGCCCCTTGCTCTTGCCCGACTCGGTGGGGAAATGGCGCATCAGGTATTCGTAGGCATCGCCCAGCAGATCGTCGTCCTCGGCGCGGTTACGTATTTGTCGGAGACGTACTTGACGAACAGCAGGACGAGGACGTAATCCTTGTACTGGCTGGGGTCCATGCCGCCGCGCAACTCGTCGCAGGATTTCCACAATGTGTGATATTTTTATGATGGGTCAGCAGGCGGGCTAGACGTGCCGTGCTTAAGGCGCTTCGGTCGGCTCTGACAGATAGGTTTTTCTAAGAGGGGCGAAGGCATCCGACACTTCGTCGGGGGCGATGCTGAAGTCCCGCATATCCCAGGTTACCCGCAAGAAAAATAAGTTTTCTTGAGGGTCAACATGCTCGTCAAGATCGATGATATTGCCGCCGCGCTCGAAGATAAAATGGGCGATGCGGGCAACCAAGCCCCGTTTGTCCGGGCATGAGATCAGTAGGGTCGCGGTGAGCTTTTTTTTCGGCATGTCAGTTCCCAGGATAATAATGAAAAATAAATCGGTGTGTGTACTGGCAATGGGTATTCTGTGTTTGTCATTGGCAGGCTGCGCCAAACTGCATGAGGCGGTTTTCGGGCGTGAAAACAAACTAGAGCCTCTGGCCGGTGCCAAGCTGGGATACGCCTCACGCGATGAGATCATGAAGCGGTTTGGCGCTCCCGAGGAGATCGATAGGCGGTGGTTTGAATCCTTCGAGGCGGAGGTTTTTTTCTACCACGAGCCATACCAGGGCAGCAGTAGCCAGGTTCAACACCGGTTTCTGGCCTGCGAGTTCAGCAAAGGCGTCCTGACGGCTTATTCATTCCGTGATGCCAGTGATTCAACGTCCACGCAACGGAGTTTCGAGGACACAGGATACCTTAAGTTGGTCAAGGGAAAATCGACCCGGCAGGAGGTGGAAACCCTGTTGGGCATCCCTGGCGGGAGGGCTTTGCTGCCCACGACGATCACACTGCCCGCCTTGGATCTGAAACTTGGCATGGCGCCTTTCCCCTTGGCCAAGATTCCAGAGGATGCCAAAGAAGTCTGGCAGTATCATAGCCAGAATTTTGACGATGCCCAAAATAAGGCCAGCCAAAAGACGCTTACCGTCTTTTTTGATGCCCAGGGACTGTTTGTGGGTAGCCTGCTGATGCAAGAGCTTGCCGTCAAATCCCCATAAGTGGAGAGATCTTGTTTTGACACCTTCACCCTAACCCTCTTCCAAAGGCGAGGCAAGACCTGCGGCGGCATCCGGGCGCTAGATTTTCAGCGCTTCCCGCCAGCCAGGATACAAAATGTCGGCATCGGCCTGGAAACTTGCAAAGGCAGCCTTCAATTCAGGATGGCCGTTGGCGTATTCCACCAAGTTGATCCCGGCCAGCCAAGCGTCGCAGGCCTGTTTGAGCGATACGGCCCCCGCCGCGCCACCGTCCTTGTGGCCGAACGCGCCGCCGCCGGAGGTCTGGATCACATTGCAATGGCCTAGGTTGTCGAAGAAGCCGGGCAGGCGCAGGGCATTCATGCCGCCAGAAACAATCGGCGTGGTCGCCTTCATGCCGCGCCATTCTTGATGAAAAAAGGGGCCGTCCGCGCTGTCGCGCTCGATCATGTAGGCGATTTGCGTGTCTTTCTTGCCGCCTTCCATCTTGCCATAGCCCATTGTGCCAACATGGATGCCGGACGCGCCGGATACGCGGGCCATCTTGCAATGGACGAAGGCGGTATAGCCGCGCTGGGATTGGGGCGAGGTGACCGCGCCGTGGCCGGCCCGGTGGTAGTGCAGGAACTGGTTGGGGAAATGTCGGCGCGCGGCGGTGACGGCAGTGCAGCCGGCCACATAGCCATCCACCAGGAAGGCGACATGCGGCGCGTTTTCGGCGAAGGTTTCCAAGATGAATTCGCCGCGTGCGAACATTTCAAAGGGGTCGTCGGCGGTGATGTTGGCGGAGAACAGCTTAGGCGTTCCAGTTTCGTCTTGTGCGCGGCGCATCGCGTCGGCGACTAAGGGGATGGTTTTTTTCAACGGGGCGAACACTTGGTTGCCCTGCGGTTCGTCGTTCTTGATGAAATCGCCGCCCAGCCAAAACTGGTGACAGGCGTCGGCGAAGGGCTGGGGCCGCAGACCGAGTTTGGGTTTGATTATGGTGCCTACGACCATGCCGCCGTTGACTAGAGGCCGGTCAAGGATGCGCCATAGGTCTTGGATGTTCATGGCGGGGCCGTCGAACAGCGCCAAGAATTTCGGCGGAATATAAATGTCGTGCAACTTGGCGTATTCCACATCGCCCATGCCCTGGTTGTTGCCGACGGTGAGCGTCCATACCGAGGCCAGCATGGCGCGTCCATCCGTGATGTTGCGGTCGAACAGGTCGATGGGATAGGCGATTTTCATCAAGCCGCTGGACTCGTCGATTTCGTAGACCAGGGCGTCTAGGCCACGGGTGAAGTCGTCGGTGGTACCGACTTCGACATTGGTGCCGGTGGAGGATTCCGCCGCGAAGTGCGCCGCTGTGGACAGTAAGCCATAACCGGCCTTCGGTTTCATGACATAGGCAGTCAACACATGACGGCCACCCGCGATAAACTCGGTTTCTTTAAGATCCAGGCGGGCGTAACGACGGGACTGATCCATGATTCTTCCTCTTCTTTCATTCGCTTAGGATTTCAGTGCGGCCGACATGCGGGGGTTCCTTCGGGCTTGCCGTCGGCCGGGCAGTATGGGGGCAGGCATCCAGGATGGGAATTCAATTGTGGTGATGGGATCCATAAGGATGGCTTATCACTTGGAGGCCTGAGGCTTGAGGAAGAGTATACTTTTTTCCTACAGCCTATTGGCTTTTCTGAGCGGCCATGAAATCAGATATCCAGCATAAAATTCATCTATTGCAAAGACAAGAGCAGTCCCATGTGAAGGCGCAAAGGCGCAACGCAAAGATCCGCTTAATTTGCGTCTTTGCGCCTTCACGTGACATTTTTCGTTGGTTGGCGATTTTGCTCCTGCTGCCCAGCTTGGCGTGGGGCTTGCCGACGTTCCATGAGGTCAAATCGTCCTGGCGTCCCTCTGACGCTTGGCTGCTGGATCGTAACGGCAAGCCTTTGGATGCGCTTAGGCTGGATTTCAAGATCCGCCGTCTGCCTTGGACGGGTTTGGAGCAAATCTCGCCCGCCTTGGTCACGGCCATCCTCTTGGCCGAGGATAGGCGCTTCCAACGGCATCACGGCGTGGATTGGCGGGCTCTGGCTGCGGCTTCGTTGGGGCGGCTGCTGGGCAAACCGGCGCGGGGGGCCAGCACCTTGACGATGCAACTGGCGGCAATGTTGGATCCTAGGCTCGCGCTGGGCCGGGGACAGCGCACACTGGGGCAAAAGCTGGCGCAGATTCGCGCCGCGTTGGAACTGGAGGACACCTGGAGCAAACGGGAGATTTTGGAGGCTTACCTCAATCTCGTCGGCTTCCGAGGCGAGTCGCAGGGGGTGGCGGCGACGGCGCGGGTTTTTTTGGGCAAGCAGCCTTCGGGCCTGTCGGAAGATGAGGCTTTGGTGCTGGCGGCGATGCTGCCTTCGCCCAACGCAAGTGCGGTGCGTATTGGCGGTCGCGCCTGCGCCATTGCGCAGGCGGGCAAGCTGCCTTCAGCTTGCTCCCAACTAAAGGCCTTGGCTACCAGTGTTCTGGGTCGGCCTATGCCGGTCGTGCCTGATGTGGCTGTGGCCCCGCATTTGGCCCGGCAACTGCTCAAAATCCCTGGCGAATCCTTGCGGACGACCTTGGACGAGGCTGTGCAACGGCTGGCCTACAACGCCTTGGATCAGCAACTGCGGGGGCTGTCCGGCCGCAATGTGCGCGACGGCGCGGTGCTGGTGGTGGACAATGATACGGGCGAGGTGCTGGCCTATGTCGGTTCGGCTGGGCCGTTTTCCAAGGCGGGCAAGGTGGATGGCGTCGGTGCCCGGCGGCAGGCGGGTTCGACGCTGAAGCCGTTTTTGTATGGCTTGGCGCTGGAGAAACGTTATCTCACCGCCGCCTCCGTCCTGGACGATGCGCCCGTGCATCTGGAAACCCCGTCTGGCCTCTATATTCCGCAGAACTACGACCGTGACTTCAAAGGCCGGGTCAGTGTGCGCACCGCCTTGGCCAGTTCGCTGAATGTACCGGCGGTGCGCACCCTGGTGTTGTCGGGGGTGGAGCGCTTCCGTGACCGATTGCGCGATTTCGGCTATCTGAGCATCAGCCAGCCCGGCGAATATTATGGCTTCTCGCTGGCTTTGGGGTCGGCGGAAGTCAGCTTGTTGGAACAGGTGAACGCCTATCGGGCGTTGGCGAACGGCGGGGTGTTTTCGGCTCTGCGGCTGCGGTTCGATGAAGCCAAAGGGCAATCGCGGCGGGTTTTGGACGAGGCCGCCGCGTTCATCGTCTCCGACATCCTTTCCGACCGCGCCGGACGGGCGGTGACTTTCGGGCTTTCCAATCCTTTGGCGACGCGCTTCTGGACGGCGGTCAAGACCGGCACCAGCAAGGACATGCGCGACAATTGGTGCATAGGCTACAGCCGAAAATATACCGTGGGCGTGTGGGTGGGGAATTTCGAGGGGGATTCCATGCATGATGTCTCCGGCGTCACAGGCGCGGCCCCGGCCTGGCTGGAAATCATGAATGCCTTGCAGGAAAACCAGGCTTCCAAATCACCTGTACCACCTACCGGGCTGCTCCACGGCGAAATCCGCTACGAGCCAGCGGTCGAGCCAACGCGCGGCGAGTGGTTCATACAAGGTACGGAAATCGGGGTAGTGCATCTGGCCGAAGTGGCGACCCAGGCACCCCGTATCGAGTCTCCGGCCAAGGGCGTGGTCATCGCCTTGGATCCAGACATCCCTTACGAAAACCAGGCCGTGTTGTTCTCCACCCGCCCCGCCCAAGCTTATGCCGCCTTCGTGCTGGATGGCAAGAACTTAAGCCTAGCCGATAAAAGCCATCTGTGGCGACCCCGGCCTGGTCCGCATAAGCTGGCCTTAGTGGGGCAAGGGGGGAAGGTTTATGATTCCATCACCTTTTCCGTGCGCGGCTTGAACCGTTGAGCGGTCAGTCCTGTTCGGGATCGGCACCCAGTTTGTGGAAAGGGAACGGCATGCGTTCGGTCTTGTAGGTCATGAACAGGAACATCTGCCATGTCCAGTTAGACATTGCCTCACCCCAGCGGACGGTGCGCACCGACACCCGCCCAGTAAGGAGATGGCTGAGAAACTGGAAAAACGCGAGGAGCAGGATCAGCTTGCCCACGACCATGTTGATGATGTTGAACAGGATCACGAAAAGCAACCGCAGAATGGCGTTGGAGGGTATTTTATCGGTGTTGTCGAGATTGTTGGCCATGTGAAAAACTCTAACATTCGGTCGTGAATAGGAGGAGCGTCCGGCAAGGCCGGACTTCCGCCGATAGGTTCAGCCTTGTTGCAGCAGGTTGCGCAAGTCGATGGTTGCCGCATTGGCGCGGGCGATGTAGTTGGCCAGGGTCAGGGAGTAATTGGCGAACAGGCCGAAGCCGCCGCCATTCAGGATGACCGGGCTGAGGAAAGGCGCCTGTCCATCCTCCAATTCATGGATGATGGCTTGCAGGGAAACCAAGGCGGTCTTGTTGCCGAGAATCTCGCGGAAGTCGAATTCCACCGCCTGCAGAATGTGTATCGTAGCCCAGCAGTAACCGCGGGCTTCGAAAAAGATGTCGTCAATGTTCCACCAGGAGGTCTTGGTCACTTGGACGCGGCCATCTTCCTGGCTAAGCTGCCGGGCATCGCCGGCGCTGGCGCTAAGACGGTTGGACAGGCTGCCCAGGCGCTTTTCCAAAATTTCCAGATACTGGCGCAGATTGTCCGCGCGGGAGAAGAATGGGGCTTCGTTGCTGGTGTCGCCCAGCGGCGTACCCGCAGGCACCTTCTTTCTCAGGCGGTCGCGGTAGCGCTCCATGGCTTCGATGCCCTTGGAATACTCGCCTTCGGAGGAAGGCAACTGCCAGGATTTGTGGTCGAAGTAGAACATCGGTTCGGCCTTGGCCAGGTCGGGGTCTTCCTTGGACTGGGTTTGGGCACGGGCGATGTGGTTGCGCAGGGCTGAAGTGCCGTCGCGCAAGGATGTCAGCGCGCCGTATTCCCACTGCGGCATGTTGTCTTCCAACACGCCTGGCGGAAACATGTCATTGGACAGGAACCCGCCCGGCTTGTGCAGCAGGATGTCGGCGATATGGATCAGGGCGGAGGCATAGGCATACCCTAGCGGCATATCCTTGGGTTTTTCGACGCCAGCATCCTTCATCGCCACCTGGATGACATCGAAGCGTGGTTCCTCATCGCCCCAATATTCGGCTATGCCGAAGAGCAAAGCGCCAATCAGCACCAGCGCCCCTCCTATGGTCCAAAGCGGGCCTTTTTCCTTTAGCGTTTTCGGATTGATGAGTTCCAGCACGCCGGTGGCGGGTGGTTTTTCCTTGCTGATTAATTTCTTTGACGCTGACATGAGTTGGTCCTGTGGCGATTTCCCAAACGGATTGATTATATCTTAGTTCTCGCCGCCGTTGCAGACGGCCGGACTTCAGCCGTCCCGTTTCTTAGCGCGTGGATGGGCTTGGTCATAAACCGCCGCCAGCCGCTGGAAGTCGAGGTGGGTGTAAATCTGCGTAGTGGCGATATTGGCGTGGCCGAGCAGCTCCTGCACCGCCCGCAGGTCGCTCGAGCCTTCCAGCATATGGCTGGCGAAGGAATGGCGCAGCCGGTGCGGGTGGACGCGGCTGTCCATGCCTTGCTTGACACGCCAGCGCTCCAGCCGCTGTTGGACGCTACGCGGGGCGATGCGCTTGCCCAAACGGCTGACGAACAAGGCCGGCTCCTGGGTGCCTGCATAGCCTGCCCTGACCCCCAGCCAAGCCCGCATGGCCGCGCAGGCTTTGCTGCCCACGGGAACATAGCGGGAGCGGTTGCCCTTGCCCGAGCGGACGAAGACAGAGCCGGACTCCAGGTCAATATCGGGGCAATCCAGTCCAGTCAGTTCGCTCAAACGCAGTCCCGAGGAATAGAACAGTTCCCACATGGCGACATCACGGACTTCGAGTGCGTCGTCCTGCTGCGCCTCCAGCATACCGGCCATCTGATCCACGTCCAGCGGCTTGGGCAATGTGCGCGGGGCTTTGGGGGCGCGAACCCCACGCGCGGGATTGAGTTGCAAGTGGTGTTCGCCGGTCAAAAATCCAAAGAAGCCTCGGATGGCGGACAACTCCCTTTGCAGGCTGCGGCTGCCTAGTCCCTCGCGATGGCGGGAGGCGATATGGGCGCGGATGTGGTGTTCACACAAGGTCTCCCAGGAATCCAATTGGTGTCGGTCGCAGTACTCGGCTAATTGGCGCAGGTCGCGGCGGTAGGCGTCCAAGGTATGCGTGGACACGCGCTGCTGGACTTGCAGCACTGCCAAATAGCGTGCCACCCATTCCTGCGCACCATGGCTCATGCCTCGGTCCGTCCGCCAGGCAGCAGGGAGACAAAACGGGCGGCAACCACATCACTCATCTGGGAGAGGAACAAGTCGCCCATGCCCGCCTCGAAGCGGTCGGGGTCACGGCTGCCGATGGCAAGCACACCCTTGAGGCCTGCATGGCACAAGGGCACGAGCGCATAGGACTCGACTTCGGCGGCATCCGTCCCGAATAAGAATCCGGCTTGTTCGGTGTCGGGCTTGCCGCATTCCGGCTTGGCTGCCTCCAGGACTCGCTTGAAATGTGCCAGTTGCGGGCAATCTTCGGATACGCACAGATTGGCGATGGGGCAGTCGATGATGGGCTGGATCAGCCGTACGCTGACAAAATCGGCGTCGAAACAGTCGTGCAGCAGCCAGCGCAAGGCCGCCAAGGCATCATCCAGCGATGCCGCGTCCAACAGGGCAAGGGTGAGCTGGTGGAAGCGCCGCAACAGGGAATCATTGTCCCTGGCGATTTGCAGGATGTCGTTCAACTGCATTTGCAGTTTTTGGTTTTTCTCCCGCAACAGTTCAATCTGCCGCGTCACCAAAGATACCGCGTCTCCACAGGGATGTGGCAGTTTCAGGAATTCCAGGCAACCAGGATAGTGATGGAAAAAATCGGGATTTCGCAGTAGCCAGGCTTCGATGTCATCCGCCGCGATTTCTGTAAAGCCGCATTGCTGGGCGTTATTCAACTTCATATATTCATTGTGCCTTCAAAAACGCTGGCCGCCGGGCCGGTCATGAAAACCGCCTCATTCCGGCCACGCCAACTGATGTGCAGAGAACCGCCGGGCAAATCGACCCGGACCGGACTTTCAAGCAAGCCTTGCACGATGCCAACCACCGCCGCCCCGCAAGCCCCGCTGCCGCAGGCCAGGGTCTCACCACAGCCGCGCTCGTATACCCGCAGGCGGACATGGTGCTTGTCCATGACCTGCATAAAACCGATATTGGCGCGCTCGGGGAACAATGGATGGCTTTCCAATGCCGGCCCAAGGTTGCAACCAGCGCGTCGTCTATATTGTCGATCCGCAGCACCGCGTGGGGATTGCCCATGGACACCGCACCGAAGTCCCAAGTTTTTCCCTCCACTTCGGCGCTATAGGACAACGCCTCGCGCTCGGCGTTCAAAGGGATTTGCGCCGGGTCGAAGCGGGGGATTCCCATGTCCACGGTGATGTCGCCGTCATTTTCGCGCCGCAACACCATCCGCCCGGCGCGGGTGTCCACCTTGACTTCGATTTTGTCGGAAAGGCTTTGCTCGTGGACGAAGCGGGCGAAACAGCGGGCCCCATTGCCACACTGAGACACCTCGCCCCCGTCGGCGTTGAAGATGCGGTAGTGGAAATCGGCATCCCCGCTGGCCGCAGGCTCGACCAACAATAACTGGTCGCAACCCACGCCGAAATGGCGGTCGGCGATTTTTCGCACTTGTACCGGGCTCAACTCGACTTTCTGCCGCACGGCGTCAATGACCACGAAGTCGTTGCCCAAGCCGTGCATTTTGGTGAACTTAATCATCATCTTAGCCGTCTTTTATTTTTTCTTTAATCCTGATTAGCAATAAGATTCAGCCAGCGTCCCAAATATCGTCATACCGGCACGGATGCCGGTATCCAGCGTCCATGGATGGCAAGCTGACTACCCGTCCATGGCCGGGATTTCGGCATCCATGCCGAAATGACAGCGCAAACAGCGAAGCTGAAACATCTTGCTAATCAGGAAAAACAATGCCCCCTGAGCCAGTGCCTTGGGGACATCAAAGTATTGCAAGCAGTCTGCTGAATCACAAGATTGATTCGCCAGCATAGAGCTCCGCCAGCGTTTCCCGCGCCCGCACCAAATGCACATGATCCCCGTCCACCATCACCTCAGCAGGACGAGGACGGGAGTTGTAATTGGAACTCATGCTGAAGCCGTAAGCACCCGCCGAGCGCACGGCCAGCAAATCGCCTTCGCGGATCGCCAATTCGCGGTCTTTGCCGAGGAAATCCCCGGTCTCGCATACTGGTCCCACGATGTCCCAGGTTTTGCTCTCACCCTTGCCGCCTTCGCGCACCGGCAGAATCGCCTGCCAGGCATTGTAAAGCGAAGGGCGCAGCAAATCGTTCATGGCCGCATCGACGATGGCGAAATTCTTTACGCTGTTGGACTTGAGATATTCCACGCGGGTGAGCAGGATGCCGGCATTGCCGACGATGGCCCGGCCTGGTTCTATGAGGATTTCATAAGGCGCGTCCTTCAGGCGCCCGTTCACGGCCAAGGCTAAATCATAAGGCTCCGGAGGCTGTTCGTCACGGTAGCGGATACCCAGTCCGCCGCCCAAATCCAAATGATGGAGCCGGATGCCGCGCTTATCTAGATCCTCCGTCAAGGCCAGCACCCGATCCAGCGCGTCCAGGAACGGGCCGGTGCTGGTCAGTTGCGAGCCGATGTGGCAATCGACGCCGACAATTTCCAAATTAGGCAGGACGGCGGCGCGTTCGTATTCCGCCAAGGCTAGTCCGATGTCGATGCCGAACTTGTTTTCCTTCAGTCCGGTGGAAATGTAAGGGTGGGTCTGCGCGTCCACGTCCGGGTTGACACGCAGGGAAATCGGCGCCTTCACGCCTAATTCACCCGCCACGCGGTTCAGCCGATCCAATTCGCCTGCCACTTCCACGTTGAAGCAGCGGATGCCAACTTGCAAGGCTTGGCGCATCTCATCCGCGCGTTTGCCCACGCCGGAAAACACGATCTTGCTAGGGTCACCTCCCGCCGCCAGCACCCGCTCCAACTCCCCCACCGAAACAATGTCGAAGCCCGAACCCAGGCGGGCCAAAAGATTGAGCAGCCCTAAGTTGGAATTGGCCTTGACCGCGTAGCAGACCAAGTGTGGCCTTCCGGTGAAGGCATCATCGAAGGCCCGCCAATGCCGCTCCAGGGTGGCGCGGGAATACACATAGCAAGGTGTGCCAAAGCGTTCGGCGATGGCGTCCAAGGGAACGGATTCGGCACTCAGCACACCGTCGCGATAGTTGAAATAATCCATGGGCAGTTGTTTTACTTGGGCGGGGAGGCTTGGTTTGCAGGGGTTTGCGGTGCCTGCTGGCCTGCGTTCGGAGTTGTTTGGGCGTCTGGCACCTTCTTCGCCGGTGCGGGCGCTTGTTCCGCAGCCGGTTCCTTGGGCAGGTACAGCGGGCCTTTTAGGCCGCAGGCGGACATTAGGGAGAAAGCCGCGAATGATGCGATAATGCGATGGGTTGGAATCATGTTGGATGGGTGATGCTCAAGGGTTTGAGGGAACGGCAAGGGGGCGTCTGTCCCGCCCGGCCTTGCGAAATTAAGGCCATGTCATGCCATTCTAAAGCAAAACCCGCGAATGCCCAATTGGACTAAAGATCCGTGCAAGCCGAAGAATTCCAAGCCGCCGTCTTAGGTTGGTTCGACCGGGAAGGGCGCAAAAACCTACCTTGGCAAGCCGACCCTACACCTTACCGGGTCTGGGTGTCGGAAATCATGCTCCAGCAAACCCAGGTCGCCATGGTGATCCCTTATTTCCTGCGCTTCATGGAGCGCTTCCCCTGCCTGCAAGTCCTGGCCGAGGCACCGCAAGACGAGGTGCTAGGCCATTGGGCCGGGTTAGGCTATTACGCCCGCGCCCGCAACCTGCACAAGGCGGCGCAGACCGTCATGCGCGAACATGCGGGTGCCTTGCCGGCCGACGCACACAGCCTCGCCGGGCTTCCCGGCATAGGCCGCTCTACCGCCGGGGCGATTTTGAGCCTAGGGCTGGGCATCCGCGCTCCGATCCTGGACGGCAATGTCAAGCGTGTCCTCAGCCGCTACGCCGCTGTCGAAGGCTGGCCGGGAATACCCGAAACCGCCCGGGAACTTTGGCGCATCAGCGAACAACTGACGCCGAAAGAGCGCGTCGCCGATTACACCCAAGCCATGATGGATCTGGGCGCGACGCTATGCACACGCGGCAATCCCGATTGTTCCCGTTGCCCGTTGCGGAAGGGCTGCTTGGCGTCGCGGCTTGATCTCGCGGCGGAGCTGCCCGTGCCCCGTCCGAAAAGAGACATCCCGTCACGTTGCTGTTGGATGCTGGTCTTGCGCAATGGGGAAGGGGACTTTTATCTGGAAAAGCGCCCGCCCACAGGGATCTGGGGCGGGCTGTGGAGTTTTCCCCAGTTCGACGGGCGCGACGAGGTGGCTGTTTGGTGCGCAATGCGTGAGATACCGGCCACACTTGAGGCTCTGCCGCAACGGCGGCATACTTTCAGCCATTTCCATCTGGATTATACGCCACTGCTTGGGCAAGCTGGACAGTCCATGCGAATCGCCGAAGCTGGTTCGGCTTGGAGCAAAGCGGAGGAGACCAGCGCCTTGCCCGCCCCGGTGCGGCGTTTGCTGCTCGAACTGACCCCAGACACCTAGGCCATGCTTCGGCCTGCCCAGCCAAAGCCTTAACCACATCATCCACTTGACACCGAGGAACATCATGAGCAGAACAGTGCAATGCGCGAAACTAGGCATAACGGCGGAAGGACTGGACCAGCCCCCTTTTCCGGGTGTCCAGGGCCAGCGTATTTTCGACAATGTTTCGGCCCAAGCCTGGCAGGAATGGCTCAAACTGCAAACCATGCTCATCAACGAACACCGCCTCACGCCCTTCGAAGCCAAGGACAAACAATTTCTGGCGGGCGAGCGGGAGAAATTCCTTTTCGGCCACGGCGCGGCCGCGCCGGAAGGCTATGTGCCGCCGAAATCCTGAAAAAGGCGGAAGCTGGAGGCCGACGGGAGGTCGGCGCTCCATCATTCACAAAAGGCTTTGAATCTCTTCAAGGCCAAAAGGCCAGTTCAGTTCCCGGCCAGATGTTTCTTCGCGCAGCACTGGTATCAAAATTCCGTAGCGTTCCAGCAACTCTCCGTCATCAGCGATGTCAGCCCGTTTCAGGCTAGACGTATCCATGCCCCGCGCCGCGAGGCAGTCCATGACCATCTCTTCAGCCTCCTCGCACAAATGGCAGCCAACGGTATGGTAGAGGCTTAGGCGGATCATGCTTCCTCCTTGGTCAGGACGGTCTTGGCGGCTGCATGGGGCAACCTGTGATTCATAAGTCAATTCAAATGTTAAAGCAAAAAATGTCTGATTTTACTTATCGTTTTGCGGGCTTTAAGCTGCCAGTCCTACCTAAAGCTTTTGACTCTCTTGTCCAGTTCCATTTGTAGACCAAGGATGGTTTTTTTTTCGATCCTTAATATGCCAGAGGTGGATGCCTACCAATGGTGGATCGTCAATCCTGTTATAATCCCCGTCAAGATTAACCAAAGTTCGATCTGCGCCGCCGTTGTTGTTGGGCGGAGGGTAGCTGGATCGATGAATTAGAATAAACCCAATTCAACCTACCTTACGGAGAAACACTATGGCCAACGCCACGCCCACCTCGCCGCCAAAGCCTGCCGAAGAGTCGAAGAAAAGCGCAGCTTCAGGTTTGAAGGCGAAAAAATTCACGTCAGAAATCAAGGATGCCGCGCCGATAGCCGCCGCTGAGGTCGCGGCCCCTACTGCCGCGAAGCCCCCAGCCCCTGCTGTCGAGGCAAGTGCCGCGTCCCCCGTCGCGCCTGATGTAAGTGCTGCTCCCCCGGTCGCCGAGGTGGAGCCGACTCCGGCAGTGCCGAAGGAGGAACCTGCGAAAGCGGCGCGGCCTAGCGGACGCAAGACAAAGGCTAAAGCCGATGACGCGCCGGTCGAGCCTGCTCCCGTGGCGGTTCCGGTGGAACCGGCAGTTGTCGAGCAGCACACTGATACGGCTGAAATCAACCAATTGATCCAGGCAGAGATCGACCAGATGATCGCCGAGGCGGCTTATTACTTGGCCGAGAAAAGGAATTTCCAACCTGGCCATGAGCAGGAGGACTGGGCCGCCGCCGCAGCGGAAGTGTTGGCAAGCTTGCGTGGCGGCAAGGTTTCCTGAGATCTTGCGCGGATAAGACCACTGGCTAGGTGCGAGACATTGGGGAATCCGATGTCCGCCGCACCTGGACAGAGGGTCAGGTTATCAGGGTATCCATCAGGTCGATCATGAATTCCATTTCCTCGTCGTCCACCAATTCCCACTTCGGACAAGCCAATGCCTGGAGTATGCCCCGGCCTTTTTCGCAGTCTTGCATGGTCAGCAGGGCATGCAGCAGCGGCTCCTTGTATTCTTGGATCTTCGGGCCGATCATCAGCGAATGATGTACCACCTGGATCTGGCTTTTGACCAGCACCCGAAGTTCCTTGCGGATCATCGAACTCAAACTATTGTAGGCTTCGACCAGGAAGATGCCGGCGTCCGATGTCTGCTTGATCAGTTGCTTGGCGACCAAGACGTAACCGTCGCAAGCCACCATCTGTATGTTCGACGCATCCAGTCCGGCAGGTTCGAGCATGATCATGCCCATCATGTGCACATCGGGATCGTCGGTGGTCGCCAGCCTGATGCCGGGACGCAGATCTTCGATTTTCTCGTAAGGGCTGTGCGTACTGACGGCGATAATGGCTTCATCGGCGATGTTGCCGAATTTCGCCAGGGGTTTGAAGCCCCTTTCGCGCACTAGCATTGCGGCGTCGAAGGGGTTGGCGTAGATCAGGTCGATCTTGTCCGCCAGGATGGCTTCACGCTGGCTTTGGAAGTTGTCGTAAAGCTGCAGGTGAAAATGGGCATCCAGAGTCCTTTGCAGCCAAGTGTTGAAGATGAACCATCCGGACAGATGGTCGGGCGTGAAGTCAGGGCTCACGGTGAAGATGTGGGTGGTCATGGCGACAGTTATTCCTTGGTCTTCGGCTTAGAACAAAGTGGGGTATAGGCTCATGCACTCGGTGATTTTCTGTCGCGATGGTTTGCGCCGGACTGAGGTGTAGCCCACGACCTTGTTGTTCCTGATGTTGGCGATCACGGTGGCCTTGACCCAATAAAACCCGCCATCTTTGCGCAAGTTTTTCACAAAGCCTTGCCATTTGTCACCTTGGGCGAGGGTATCCCACAACCCTTTGAAGGCGACGGGCGGCATATCCGGATGGCGCAGGATGTAATGCGGCGCACCCAGCAACTCTTCCCTAGTGTAGCCGGACATGTCGATAAAAGACTGGTTCACATGGGTGATGATGCCTTCCGGGTCGGTGCGCGACACGATCAGGCGTCCTTCAGGAAAGGGTGATTCCAACTCGGTGACCAGCACTTTCCGGCTGGTTCCGTCAAAATAAGTGAGGGTATATTCGCGATACTCGCCGACAATATCTTCCGGCTTCATGTCTTGCATATTCGCAACTTCTCGAAGTGGGTTGGCAGGGGGCGTGGAAACGGCTGATGATCGGTCAGATCAGGGAGGATATGTTTTCCGCGGCGCGTTTCACGTCCAGGAAAATCAGGCCGAGCTTTGCGTTCGGCTTGGCCAGGACCGTCAACACCGCCTCCGATCCGGCGTAGGCCATCAATACGTAGCCTTTCGCGCCCTTGATCAATACTTGTTCGAGTGTGCCGCGGGCAAGCTCCTGCGCGGTGCGGTCGCCGAGCGAAAGCATGGCGGCGCTCATGGCGCCTAGGCGGTCTTCGTCGAGCCCTTGCGGAAGCACGGCGGCCATGATCAGGCCGTCGGTGGAGATGATGCCGGATGCCTCGATGTCTGCCGAGGTTCCGTTCAACTCTTGCAGGATGGATGTGAGCATGTCTGCGCGCATGGTGTGTTTCCTTATGAGAGATAGTTGGGACAGGATTGAAAAACCGGCCTATTTATTGTAGACCGCAGCCAGAGTATTGAATAGTCAGGTGTACCGCAGGTTGAGCATCCAGACTAGCTTGACGAAATTGGGTTGGTTGAGCCTCGGCATTCCGCTGATGGCCAGCACGAAGCGGGTCTTGCCGATATAAATCGGCCAAAAGCCCAGATGGCTGTTCCCATTGGCATCCACCAACGACCAGGCGCTGGAGTTCAACCCCATATTGTTCAGCAGCAACCCGGATCGGCGCTCATGCATGTCCGCGAGGCTGGCGCTAAGGGCGGACAACTCTTCCGCCACTTCGTGTGCGAAGCCATGGGAGGCCAGGTAAAAGCCCTGGGCGTCGGCCAGCAACACCTTATTTTGGCTGCCGAGGGTGGACAGGATATCCGGCAGGGCGACCTCCAAAGGCGCGGAGTCGCAATTGACAGGGACGTGGAAGCCTTGCACCCAGCCAAGATCCTGAAGCCGCTCCAGCATCGACAAGGCTTGTTCGTCATCGGTTATCCCCGACCATTCCTTCAAGCCGGTCAAGGTCAATTCCGGCGAGCCAGGATGCTTCAGCAAAGACCGGATCAAAACTTTGGCCGGTGAGTCAGACGGATTGGAGAAGGCATGATAGCAGCCCCCGGGCGTCGGGTGGATGAATAGGTCGTCGACCAGTGTGAAGCGTTTCACGTTATTGTTCCTCCAGGACTGGGTCGATGGCATATAGCAAAGCCTGGACAAGAAGGGACACATCGGCCCGCACACGTCCGTCCACTTCAAATATGGGTGGTCTTAGGCCTAGTTGCTCAAACTGCTTATAGTATTCTTCAAGCGGAGGTTTGGGGCTGAGATCCATCTGCGTGATACCCACCACCAAACTGGTCGCGTCGATGAAATCGCGGAATTTTCCGGTGAAGAATTTCACGTCTTGGAACGGGTCGGCACGGGTATTATCCAGCAACAAGACCAAGCCAATTCCCCCCGTGGTAAGAATGTCCCACATGAAATCGAAGCGCTCCTGCCCTGGAGTGCCATATAAATGGATTTTTTCACCTCCTGGCAGGTTCATGATCCCATAATCCAAGGCAACCGTGGTGGAGGCTTTGCGCTCTTTTGTCATATCGCTGGCTGTGGCGTCGGTGCTGAGCGGTGGAATATCGCTGAGGGAAGCGATGGCAGTTGTTTTTCCCGCACCTACGGGACCCGTGAAGATGATTTTGTTGTACTGGCTCATTACTGGCTTCCGTGGCGTTAAATCAATTTCAGGCGGCTGAGGATTTTTTTGAACAGCGATTGGCGTTCGGGCTGCCCGATGGGGGAGGTTTTTTCTGATGCGGGCGGTTGTTCCGCTTCAATGGCCCGCTGGCCGACCAACCCTAGCGCATGGGCGGCGCTGACGAAGGCAAACACATATTGCTGCCGTATGCCCATCCTCCGTGCGGCCTCGAACAGCGAATATGGCTTTTGCGTCAGCAGGGCGGCGATGCGCATCGCGTGGGGAGGCAGCAGCAGGCGGGTCATGCCGGGCCAGCGCTTGAGGAAAAATCCTTGGTTAAGATCGGCCCCCCTGGGCAGCCGGCCTTTGGAGGTGAAAAGCGCGACTTTCCACAAGAATGTATCCAGACGGACCAAATCCTTGGAGTTTAGGACTTTCTCCAGTTCCTCCTGGCTGACCGGCTTGATATTGACCACCTGCTGTAACGAAATGGCGTCGATATCGACGCCGATGATATTGCGGAACGGTATCCCGCAGGCCGCCCGCACTTGCGCCTCGTCGGCCATGATATGGATAAGCCCCTGTTGCGGCAAAATGGTGATGGACTTCCATGGCGTTTCCAGCCGCATTGCCGCATTGCGGGAGATTGCGAGTTTGATAGCCGATTGGACATGGCCCTGCAGGTATTGTTTGGGGTCATAAAACACGCTGGCCAATTGGTCAGGCATGGATGGATCGATATCCTCCCGATGCCCAAGGAAGCTCTTGAAGCCTTGCTCGTCCAGCAGCATGGCGACCCTGTGGACTGCGGTCTCCTCTTTTCTGGGCCGGGCGATTACCTTGGTGCCTTGCTGGGAATGCTGGCCGACATTGGCGGCAGGCCGGGCGGTCGGCTGCGGAATTTCACGGGGCGTGGCGTGGCGGGCGGCAGCAGGGGCTTCTGTTCCGGGCGTGTAACCGCCGGACGCTGGCTTTCATCCGCCGTAGGCCTTGCCTTTGCGGGGGGCGGCTCCGCCTGCGGCGGGGTTGACGACTTGCGGGAGGCCCAGCCGAACAGCGAAGATTTTGGCTTGGGGGCGGCGGGAGATTTTGCCAGGGATCTGGCTTTTTCGATGGCCGCGATCATGCTTTGCGCTTGGGCTTCTTTCGACAAAAACGATGCCTTTCGCCGTCGGCTGATCGTTCACCGAGAGGAGGATGAGTATCCGCTCAGGATGGTTTTCACGTTGTTGCGCCAGCAATTTTGCCCTTGCTGGGTGTCCAGGTCGATGAGGAACGCATCCGCCTCTTTTTCTTGGTCGATAATGGTGGCTAGGTTTTGGCAGGGGCCGCGAAAAAACATTCGGAATAGGTTCAGGGCGCGCTCGTCCAGACCGAGAACAGCGATTCGCAAAGGATCGCTCATGGATTCTGGCCTCCATGGGACGGTTTAGGCCAGCATTCGGGCAGATGGGGCATGATTTGACTCAATTTTTCACGCATGGCTTGCATACTGGCGGTGTCGCGGGTCGCTTGGTACAAATGGATCAATTCGAGATGCAACTCTTCCCGTTCCGGCTGCGCAAGGATGGCGGTTTCCAGCAAATCACGCGCTTCCTCGATTTGGAAATACTCGATATGCTCCCGTGCCTCCAGGAGGGGATCCCGTTGTGATTCATTTTCGGTGTAGAAAACCTGGACGAGTTTTATTTCCCCCGTGATGCCCTCGCTTAAAATCGATTGGCTGGCAGGCAAAAGGTCTTCCCCGTCGCGCGGCGCGCCTTTCTCCAGCCAGCGCGACAAGATGCCGTAATGCTCTGGAGCAAGGCGCTCCCGCGAACCGGCGAGCAAACGCCTGCGCAACGCGGCACCCTTGCCGTCTAGGGCGATGAAAAGATCAAGCAGGGCCGAATATAGACCTTCGGGGTTCCTGTTACTGTAGAAAAAGAAGACGCGCTGGGTGTGGCACAGCAAATTGGTCGGGGCTGCGGCAATGGCGTGGGCGAGATGTTCCATCATCAATATGTCGCTAACCTGGGTGTTTGGGTTCAACGCCAATAACTCATCGAAGCGAAAGCTAAGTTCCACCTCAGCATCCGGGATTTCGGGTGGGTTGGCCGACTCGTCGGTCAACACAAGTTTTGGGGTTGAGGTTAGCTGTGAATCCATAGGTCACTCAAAAGCCCGGCATTCAAAATAACGGGCGGATTTTACAACGGTTGGTGTGCAAAATTACCATATTTTCTGTGCCAGTGCGAAAAATGTGGAGCTAGACGGCTTTTTGGGCAGAAATGGGGGTTTCAGCAGGGGGGCTTCGGGCTAGGGCCAGATTCACAGTACGGGAGAATTTTTCATGTTTAAGCATAAAAGCGGCGCGATGCCGTGGCTGCTGGCAGGCGACATCGACGGGTTTTTCGGCCTAGCCTTGGACAACTTGGTGCAGTTGTTGATTATCGTCAGCCTGTGCCGGGGCGTGTTGGGCTTTTCCGACGGGCTGGTGTATGGCCGGATTCTGCCTGGCGCGGCGGTGTCCCTGCTGGTCGGCAATCTGTATTACGCCTGGCAGGCGAAACGGCTGGCCGAGCGGGAAGGGCGGGCCGATGTGTGCGCACTGCCTTATGGCATCAACACCGTGTCGCTGTTTGCTTTCGTGTTTCTGGTGATGCTGCCGGCCAAGCTTGCGGCGCAGGCATCCGGCGTGGCCGACCCGGCGCGGGCGGCTTGGCAGGCGGGCTTGTTGGCCTGCTTCAGCGGCGCGATCATCGAAATGGGCGGTGCTTTCGTCGCTGAGCGACTGCGGCGGGCCACGCCACGGGCGGCGTTGCTATCCACCTTGGCTGGCATCGCGTTGGGCTTCATTTCCTTAGGGTACTTGTTCCGCGCCTATGCCCATCCCATTGTCGGGCTGGCGACTTTGGCAGTGATCCTGCTGACCTATTTTGGCCGGGTGCGCTTCAAGGGCAAGATGCCGGGCGGGCTGGTCGCGGTCAGTCTCGGCACGGCGCTGTCTTGGCTGACCGGCATCGCGCCAGTCGGCACCCATCCGGTTGCCACGGGTTGGCATGGGCCGGTGCTGGTGCTGGGCGAGTTGTTCGATTCCCTGCGGGCGGATTATCTGCTGACGTATCTGTCGGTGATCCTGCCGATGGGTTTGTTCAATCTGGTGGGTTCGCTGCAAAACATCGAGTCTGCGGAAGCGGCGGGGGATCGCTATTCCACCCGCTCCTCGCTGCTGGTGAACGGCATCGGCTCATTAGCCGCCTGTGCGTTCGGCTCCTGCTTCCCGACCACGATTTATATCGGCCATCCGGGTTGGAAGGCTTTGGGGGCGCGGGCGGGGTATTCGGTACTGAACGGCGTGTTCATGAGTTTCATCTGCCTGTCGGGCACGTTGGGCTATATCGCTTGGGTGGTGCCGGTGGATGCAGGCTTGGCGATAGTGTTATGGATAGGCATCGTCATCGCAGCCCAAGCCTTCCAAGCCACACCGACCCGCCATGCGCCCGCCGTAGTCATCGGCCTATTGCCGGGCATCGCCGCCTGGGGCGCGTTCATGGCAAAAAATGGTTTGCGGGCTGCGGGCATGGGCGACGCCGGCGGCCCGCCGCTTTCACCGGCCTTGCTGGCCGAATTCGCCAAAGCCGATGTGTGGATGGACGGGGCTTTCGCGTTGGAGCAAGGTGCGGTGTTCACCGCGACGATTCTGGCGGCGACGACGGTGGCGGTGATCGAACGCCGTTTCGTGCAAGCTGGTTGGTGGTGCGCCATCGCCGCGCTGTTGTCGGCTTTGGGCCTGATGCACAGTTACCGCTTCGCCGCCAGTGACACGGTATTGTTCTTGTCCCCGGCTTGGGCCTGGGTTTGGGGTTATGCGGCGATGGGCCTAGTGTTCCTCTCCGCCCGTTGGTTGACGGTGGCCGAGGAGGAGGATGAAGCGGCGGAGAACCAGCCGCCGATGGGGTGAGGGATAACATCGCTCCCGGCGATGTTATCCCTCTCGTAGGCGCTGGAAAACCCGCTGAAGCGCTTCGGCCCGCAATGCGGGCGGGGGAAAGCCAGGCTGGCGAGGCTATCGCCATTGCTGTGCCTTGATTTTGTTGGGTTGCGATGAAGCCGTATGCTGCTAGGTTGTCGCGTTCCCAACCTGGAGGTTCAAAGCCATTAACTTAAGGACTTCACACCCGGAAACACTGTTCGTAGTCCCGGCTTCAGCCGGTTTTTTCAGGTCAGTTTTCCGCCTAAAGGCGGGACTACGAGCGCAGCCCCGTCATTTCTGCCGGGAAGCAGGAATCCAGGCCATGGACGGTAATCTGCCGGTTATGCAAGTGGTTGATTCAAGCTAAGTGATGGCCCGCAGTTTGCCATCCATGGACGCTGGATTTCGGCATCCTTGCCGGAATGACGGAATGTCCCGCACCCTCTCTGCCCAAAATGAAAATTGCCGAATGGGAGGGTTTTGTTTGCATTATCCCCGGCCATCGTTCACATTGGCGGCGGGCAGGCGCAACCGGCGCGGCGGTTCCTGGAACAACAAAGCAGGCTATGCCCGCTGTGCGTATCGCAACAGGAACCATCCTGACAATCGCAACAACAACCTGGGTTTGCGGTTGTGCTGTGTTCTCCCTAGTTTCAGGCGGGCGTCCGGCAAACCGGCTTCATCTTCAGATGCCCGGCGGCGGCGTCCGCCGTCACCAGCCTGCGCCTGCCCGGATCGCGCTTTCCAAGCCGGTCAAATACCAAAACCGCCCCGCATCCTGCTTGCACGGTGCGGGGTTTTTTCCAATGGATTCCAGAAGGATTGAGCAATGCCAAAAGGCCAAGCTTATTTCGGACATCAAGTTCTTGCCGAGCAACTGGTACAGCGTCTGCAAACGCATTTTGTCGATAGCGAGGCTGATGCTTCCTTAGTCGTGGGAATTTTCGGCGAATGGGGCAGTGGAAAAAGCAATCTGTTGCAACTGATCGGGGAGGATTTTGCCAAGACCATGCAAGCACGGCAAAAAAACGAATCCGAAGACAACGCTCCGCCGGTATTTGTGGTTGCCTTTAATCCTTGGCGTTACGAGAAAGAGGAGCACTTGTTGGTTCCCTTGCTGAAAACCATGCAATTGAGCATCGAGAGACAGATCCGAGAGCAAGAAGCATCTTGGCAAAAAGATGTGCTGGAAAAATTGCAAGCGGGTGCGACTTTTCTTGCCATGTCCGCCCTCGCGTTCATGACGGCGTTCAAAGGCAAGTTCACCCTGCCTGGCACGGGGCTGGAAATCCAGATGGAACCGGCCAAGGCGATGGAAACAATCATGAAGCTTATCGAGGGATCAGAAGAGATGCCATCGCCGCTTGCCAAATTGGAGAGCCATTACTATGAATTCGAGCGGGAACTCCGCGAGTTTGTCACCGAAGAACCGCCTGTCCGCCTACTGTTTTTGATTGACGACCTAGACCGCTGCCTGCCGGAGAAGGCCGTGGAAATGCTTGAATCCATCAAGCTGTTTCTCGACGTGGAAGGTTGCGCGTTTGTACTGGCCTTGGATGACGAAGTGGTCGAACGGGGAATCATCCACCGTTACCGGGATTACATCTTCCAAGGCAACGGTCAGAGGGTGGAAGACAAAAGCTTGGCGCAACTGCCCATCACCGGGCCTGAATACCTGGAAAAAATTATCCATCTACCCTTCCGCCTACCGCAGCCTTCCCGGCTTGAAATCCGCAGCTTCCTCCGCAAACGTTTTCCGCATTTGTTTGAGGCGAGTGCGGTGGATGTGGCGGAGGGTATTGACGCGCCGGTCAAAGCCTCGGGGCGCATGGCTGGCAGGGGAGAGCCACGCCAAGCCGAGGAGTTGCTGAATCTGTTTGTGAACCACATCCCGCCCGTGCCGCGCAAGCAAATCCGCAGCGCGGAATTGGTGTCGCTATTGCTCGACATGGCGAAAGCCCGGCAATGCGGACAGCAGATCAAGCTTTTGCCCTTGGCGAAACTAACTCTGTTGCAGTTGTTCGCGCCTGAACTGTATCGTTTTGGGCGGCGGCGTTTTCCGGGGTTCATGAACACTTTGCAAGAATGGGCCGGACGTGAACATTGGGGGCAGAAAGATTTCGGGAAGGGTTTGGAAAAAGGCATTAAAACCCCTGTTGACAGTGCGACAGGGTTGAGCGACAGCCAGCAAGTCGAGGCGAGGAATTTTGATAGGTTTTACGCGCCCTTGATCGAAGCCTTGGAAATTTCCGCGCAAAACCGCAGTGGCTTCGATCCGTTTCAGTTTGTCAAAAGCATCCCGTTGCCTGCCGAGGACATGCAGGATTTAAGCGTCTATTTCAGTTTTGTGGACGAGGCGGGCCAGAGGCTGGCTGCCGTGCAGCAATTGGGCGAGGTCTCGGCCTTGCCGGTCGCGGAACTGGCGAATGTCGATGCGTTTCTCGACTTGCTGTTCAGCGAGTCGGAAGGCAGTTGGCAATCCGCCGTGCAAATGCCTGAGTTGCAAGGCAGGGTCTTGGACGATGCCACATTTGGCTTACTACTGGAGCGCCTGCAAAAGCCCGATTTTAGACCTCGCCTCGAAAATCCCGTTTGGCTGCGATGGTTGCTGCCACGCTTGAGCCAAGGTCAATTCGCCCGCATGGCAGCGGATGCCGGGGAATTTGGCGGGTTGTTACCTGAAAATCTCCCCGACCCTGCCAACGACGAAGAAGTCAGGAAATTATTTGGACAAGTGCAATGGTTGGCTGTGCTGCGGCCTGACCAACAAGCCGATTTGACAAGGCCGGCCGAGAACATACGCGCTTGGTTGAGGCGCATCGTGGAGGAGCAAAGGCTGGAAGTTGAGACCCGCGCAGAGGCCAGCCGAATCCTAGGCGATCTCGGCGACCCGCGCCCCGGTGTCACGGTGAAGAGAGCCAACGGGCAGGCGGTTTATCGGATGCGTGGGCAGAACCGCCATGCCTTGCCCGACATAGATTGGCAGGCAATCCCCGCCGGTCGCTTCCGCATGGGTACGGAAGGCAAGGAAGGCGAAGCGTGGGAAAAGCCCGCGCACGAGGTCAGTCTGCCCGGTTTTTTCATCAGCCGCTTTCCGATCACCAACGCCCAATATCGCTGCTTCATTGATGCGGGGATGTATGAAGACGAGGCGTTTTGGCGCGACAAGCTACCCGAAGCCGCCGCCGCATGGCGGCAAGGCGGCGCGGCGGATGAAAAGCTGCTGGCGGGCATCAAGGACAAGGATTTCGCCGAGCGTTACCGGCGATGGCTGGCGGACGACAAGGAACGCTCCCGCCCGCGCTTCTGGACCGACAAGCAATGGAATTTGGATAATCATCCAGTGGTTGGGGTGTCTTGGTTCGAGGCTTTGGCCTATGCCCTGTGGTTGAATGATCTGCTGCCGGACATCAAACCGGATGCGGTAGCCGACGGCCTGTCCATCCGTCTGCCGACCGAGGCGGAATGGGAATATGCCGCCCGTGGAACTTCGGGTTTGAATTATGCCTGGGATCGCCAAGCCCGACCCCAGCAAAGGGAATTATGACGACACAAAGCTGGGGCGAACTTCGGCGGTCGGCTTGTTTGAGCCTGGCAAGGCATTCGGCCTGCATGATATGAGCGGCAATGTCTGGGAATGGACTTTGAGCCGCTGGGGGACTGATTTCAACAAGCCGGAGTTCACTTATCGGGACTGGCAACGGCAGGAAAAGCAGCGTAACCTTGTCGAGCCGGTGGAGCTTCGGATTGTGCGCGGCGGTTCCTGGTACTTCAAAGCAGGCTATGCCCGCTGTGCGTATCGCGACAGGAACCATCCTGGCTATCGCGGCGGCGACCTGGGTTTGCGGTTGTGCTGTGTTCTCCCTGGTGCCTTCTGATTCCTGACTTCTGGTTGCTGCTTGCTGCTTGCTGTTTTCTGTCTTCTTCTTTTCCTCCCCTCCCTCCGGGAGAGGGGCCGGGGGTGAGGGCTTTTCCGCCGCGTAGCGGCGGCGCTTTTTTTTTGTGGGAGCGCTTTGCAAGCGCGACTTCTGGAATCAGTCGCGGTTAAAAACCTCCCCCACGGGTTGTGCCAACATAGGCTGGTTTATGGCGAAAAGTTTTGACAACCTGTTTCCGCAATTGATCGACTTCGGCAATCTGTACGAAGCCTTCCGCAAGGCCGCGAAGGGCAAGCGCAGCCACGCCGCCGCCGCCCGTTTCGAGATGAATTTGGCGGACGAGTTGATCCGCTTGCAACAGGATCTGGCCGAAGGAACCTGGAGGCCCGGCCCTTACCACTCCTTCAAGATCCGCGACCCCAAGCAGCGGCTGGTGTCCGCCGCGCCGTTCCGCGACCGCGTGGTGCACCATGCCCTGTGCAACGTGACCGAGGGGATTTTCGAGAACACCTTCATCGCCGACTCCTACGCCAACCGCGTCGGCAAAGGCACCCATGCCGCGCTCGATCAGGCGCAAGCCTGGATGCGGCGCTATCCGTATGTGCTGCAATGCGACATCCGCCAGTTTTTCCCCAGCATCGACCAGGCAGTGTTGGAGGCTATCCTATCGCGCAAGATCGCCGACGAACGTGTGCTAAGACTAGTCAGGCTAATCATCCAAAGCGGCGAAGGCATTCATGACAAAGCCTACCGCATGGTGTATTTTCCCGGTGATGACCTCTTTGCAGCCTGCCGCCCGCGTGGCCTGCCCATCGGCAACCTGACCAGCCAATTCTGGGCGAATGTCTATCTGAACGAACTCGACCAGTTCATCAAGCGCCGGCTGCGCTGCCCGGCCTATCTGCGCTATGCCGACGATTTCCTGCTGTTCGCCGACGACAAGGCGTCTTTGTGGGCATGGAAAGCTGCCATCCGCGAGTTCTTGTGCGGACTGCGGCTAGTCTTGCATGAGCGCTCCAGCACGGTGTATCCGGTCGCTTGTGGCGTCCCGCTCCTCGGTTTCCGTTTGTATCCCAGCCACCGCCGCCTGAAACGCAAGAATGGCGTGAATTTTCAGCGGCGCTTGCGGCGTTTCCACCGAGCTTACCGGCGCGGCGAGATGAGCCGCGAGGACATCAACCGGCGCATCCAAGGCTGGGTCGCGCATGCCGCCCATGCCGATACTTGGGGGTTGCGCCTTAGCCTGTTCGCCAAGCTGCCATCGTTCTGCCGTGGTTCATGAAAGAGTCGCCGCTGTTCGCCAAGAGTTACGACTTCGTGCGCTGGCTGATCCCGCAAACCGTCAAATTTCCCCGCCAGCAGCGCTTTGTCCTCGCCGAACGCCTGCAGGCCACGGCGATGGATTTCATGGAATGCCTGTATCAGGCCACCGACAAGCCCCGGCAGGCCGAGGCGCTGCGGCAGGCGGACGTGAAGCTGAAGCAACTGCGCTTCTATCTGCGCCTGAGCCATGATTTGCAGCTTTTGGACATGCGCCGCTACGAACATGCCAGCCGTTTGCTAGAGGAGCTTGGGCGCTTGCTGGGGGCGTGGTTGCGGCAAGTCCCTTAGCCCGGTGGAGCTTGCGGAATCCGGGATTGCTGGGACGTGTCAGCGCATCGCCTGCAACCCCGCCACCAGCCTTCTCACCCCTTCGGCGGCGGTGGTTTCATCCAAAGCCCCATAGGCGACGCGCAGATGACAGCCATCTTCCAGACCAAAAGCCACGCCGGGAATCACCCCGATGCCATGTGACCGGATCAGCCGCTCCGCCAGCGCCAAGGAATCCAGCGCGGTTTCCACTTTCAAGAGAATATAAAAAGCCCCGTCCGCAGGCGGTATCTGGCAGAAGCTCCGCACCGCTTCCAATCCGTCCAGCACAATCTCGCGCACTTGCGCCGTGGTTTTCAATTTCTCCCGGCAATACTGCGATCCTGTCTCCAACGCCCCCACCGCCGCGTGTTGCGAGACCAGCGGGGGGCAGATCAGATTGGTGTCTTGCGCCTTCAGCACCGCCGAGTAGAGGGCTTCGGGCATCACCATATAGCCGATGCGCCAACTGGCGAAACCATAGGCTTTAGACAGGGAATACAAGGAAATCGTGTGGCCTTGGGAACCCGGAATCGAACCCGGCGAGAAATGCCGGGCTTGCCCATAAAGGAAATTCTCGTAAGCCTCGTCGCAGATGTGATAGATGCCGGCCTCCTTGCATAAGCCATTGACCTCGCGCAATTCTGCCTCGCCATACACCGCCCCGCTGGGGTTGTTCGGCGAGATGGTGACCACGGCGCGGGTGCGTGGGGTGATGGCGGCGCGGATGGCTCCGGGTTGCAGTTTGAAATCGGCGTCGGTAGCCACGGACACCGGTTGGCAGTTCAACATGCGGACGGCCATTTCCTGGTTGAAGTAATAGGGCAGGGGCAGGATCACCTCGTCGCCGGGGTCGGCGATGGCGAACAAGGCATTGAGAAAGCCCATGTTTGCCCCCGCCGTCACCACCACTTTCCTGCCGTCCAAGCGGATGCCGTTTTCCGCCGCCAGTTTGCATTCGATCAAATCCAACAAGGGCGGGATGCCTTGCGCCGGGCCGTATTTGTGGTGGGCCGGTTCGTCGAAGAAATCCCGAATCCGCGCCCGCGCCGACTCCGGCGGGCCGTACCAGGACACGCCTTGCCCTAGCGAGATCGTTCCGGGATGGGCGCGAACCCACTCGCCGACGACAGGGATGATGGGGGATTGCACCGTGCCCATGCGCAGGCTGAGGGGGAATGCGTCCATGGATTGAATCCGTTATGCCTTTGATTCCGAAGTCCGGCTATCACGCACTGCGACCAGGACGATGCCGCAATCCTCGGCGATGGCCAGGGTTTTCGGCAAATCGACGATGACGGTTTTGCCTGCCTCTATCGCGAGTGCGCTGGCGCCTTGCCGATTAAGATTTTCGATGGTTTGGGGGCCAATGGTGGGCACGTCGAAACGCATGTCCTGGTCCGGCTTGGCGACCTTTATCATCATCCATCCGCCGCTTTTGCAGAGTCCGCCTGCCCGCTCGATCATCCGATCTGTTCCCTCGATAGCCTCGACGGCGAGGATTCCTCGGCGTTTTTCACCGCGATGGATTGGCCGATGTCTAGCCTCCCCATCTCTTTGGCAATGGCCCAGCCGAATTCCAGGTCGCGGCGCTGGCTGTGGCTAAGTTCACAGGAACCCAATGCTCCCTCCGGGGCGACAGCCTCAGGGCAGTAGGCGGTCACGTCTTCGAGGACGATGCCGTGCCAGGCGAGAAGATTCGCCACCGCCCCCAGCACCGTGTCATTGCGTTTGTCGGGAATCTCCAGGAACCAAAGCTTGAGGAACAGCCAGTCTGGCAGGAAACTTAGAATTCCAAAAGGGCGGTACATGTCAGGCTTGCGGACATAGCCGGCCATGACGGCGCGGCTCGCGTCGCAGCCGTCCAGTGTCCTGATCCATGCGCCCAAGCGCAAGGGTGCCACCCAGTGGAATTCGTCCGCCAGTTTGGCAATTTTAGGATCGGCGATTTCCCGCAGGCCCAAAACCACGACGCGAAGTCCGGCCCGCCTGGCACCCTCGACGACCATGAAGGGGAACTGGCCCGCGCCGGCGATCACGCCCAGTGTGCTTTGATTATCCATCATTGGCAATCTTGGCGCGCAAGACTTTCACTTCAGATTCCAGGTGGCGCAGCTTTTTCAACAGATTGGGCAATTCCTTGACAGCCGCGATTTGACGCCAGAACTGTTTCCATGGGAAAGCGGGAACGCCAAAATAGCGCTCATTGGCGGGGATGTCGCTCCATATCCCGCTTTTTGCGCCGATGGTGACATTGTCGCCGATGGAAAGATGCCCAGCGACGCCGACTTGGCCACCCATCGTGACATGTTCCCCAACGGTGACGGAGCCAGCGAGTCCGGTCTGGGCGACGAATATGGCGTGGGCGCCTACCTTGGTTCCATGGCCTATCACTACCCCGTCGCTGAATTTGCTTCCTTTGCCTACCCGCGTTTCCCCCAAGGTCGCGCGGTCGATGGCACAACAAGCACCCATTTCCACGTCGTCCTCAATAGTGGCCCATCCCGCTTGGGGGATCTTCATCCAGCGGCCACCAACCGAGGCATAGCCCAGTCCATCCTGGCCGACCACGGTGTTGGCATGAAGGCTCACCCGGTTGCCGACGCGGCTGCCGTCGTAGATCACCACGTTGGGATAAAGCGTCACATCGTCGCCCAGGGTCGCTCCCTTGCCGATATAACAGCCGGGATACAAGGTGGCGTTGTCGCCGATGGAAACCTCTTCGTCGATGGTCACGAAAGGCCCGATATTGGCATTTTTGCCGATGCGGGCGGAAACGGCGATTTCCGTGCGCGGGTCGCGGCCCCAATGGGGATGTTGGCGCACACCGTGGATGAATTTGATCGCCATGGCCACGGCACCGTAGGGATCTTTGCAGCGGATCACGGCGAGCGGTTCAGGGGCTGGATCGTCCAAGCCGATGATTGCCGCCGTCGCCTGGGTCTCAAACAATTTGGAGCGGTATTTGGGGTTTGCCAGGAAGCTGATTTCACCTTCCCCCGCCTCTTCAAGCGTCGTCACGCCGTGGATGCACGGATCGCCCGGGCCTTCGGTTTGGTTGGGAAGCCCTTGCGCGGCGAGATGCTTGGACAATTCGGAAAGTTTTACTGTTTTCATGGTTTTTCCAGGGGGCGTTTCCGCGCTCAAAGCGGGCTTGCCTTACTTCTTCTGCAAGCGCAAAGAATTCAATACCACCGAAACCGAACTCATCGCCATCGCTGCCGAGGCGATCATCGGGTTGAGCTTGCCCAGCGCGGCGACGGGGATGGCAACGGTGTTGTAGCCGAAGGCCCAGAGCAGGTTTTGGCGGATGACGCGGATGGTGAAGCTGCTGAGTTCCATGGCCTCGGCGGCTTTGCTGATGTCGCCGTTGACCAAGGTGAGGTCGGCGGTCTGCATGGCCACGTCGGCACCGCCGCCAATGGCGATGCTGACGTCGGCGGCGGCCAGCGCCGGGGCATCGTTGATGCCGTCGCCGATCATGCCGACTTTTTCGCCCTTGGCTTGCAAATCGCGGATGATGGCGAGCTTGCCTTCGGGACGGGCTTGGGCGATCACTTCGTCAATGCCGACCAGTTGGGCGATGTAGTGGGCGGCGGCAGGCACGTCGCCGGTGGCCATCAGGGTTTTAACGCCCATCGCATGGAGGTTGGCGATGGCCTGCTTGGCGTTGGGGCGGGCTTTGTCGGCGATGCCGAACACCGCCGCGAGTTGCCCGTCCAGCGCCAGGTATACCGGGGTTTTGCCTTGGCTGCCGAGTTGGGCGGCAATGTCTTTCGCCTGATCGGTGGCGATAGCTTGTTCCTCCAGCCACTGGCGGTTGCCGATGAACAAAGTGCGCTCGCCAATCTGGGCTTGGACGCCTCGGCCCGGTTCGCTTTGGAAGGAGGCGGGTTCTTCCAGGCACAAGGCCCGTTCGCGGGCATGGGCGACGATGGCTTTGCCTAAGAAATGCTCGGAATGCAGTTCCGCCGCGCCGGCCAGTGCCAGCAGTCCGTCGTCGGACAGCGCGGACAGGTTCACCAAGTCGGTGACTTGCGGCTTGCCTTCGGTGATGGTGCCGGTCTTGTCGAAGACTATCGCGGTGAGTTTGGAGGCCATTTCCAGGCTTTCGCCGTTGCGGATGAAGATGCCGCGTTGGGCGGCTTGGCCGGTACCGACCATGATCGCCGCCGGCGTTGCCAAGCCAAGTGCGCAGGGGCAGGCGATGAGCAGCACGGTGATGGCCGCACCGAAGGCTTGTGCCGGGCTGCCGCCGACCGCGAGCCAGCCAATGAAGGTGGCGGCGGCGATGCCCATGACCACCGGCACAAACACGGCGGAGACTTCATCGACCATTTTTTGGATGGGCAGCTTGCCGCTCTGCGCCTGCTCCACCATGCGCACGATGCCGGCCAGCACGGTGTCCGCGCCGATGGCGGTGGCGCGGATGTGCAACGAGCCGTTGCCGTTGATGCATCCGCCAGTTACGCGCTGGCCGGGTTCCTTGACCACTGGCATGGATTCTCCGGTCAGCATGGATTCGTCCACCGTGGACAGGCCGTAGACCACTTCGCCGTCGGTGGGGATGCGCTCGCCGGGGCGCACTAGCAGGATGTCGCCGACTTTGACATCGTCGATGGGGATCGTGGACTCCTGGCCGTCGCGCAGCACGTTGGCGGTTTGCGGCTGGAGGTCGATGAGTTTGCGTATGGCTTCGTGGGCCTGGCCTTTGGCGCGTTCGTCCAGCCACCGCCCCAGCAGCACGAAGGCGACGATGGCGGCGGCGGCTTCAAAATAGAGTTCCATCTTGCCGCGCAGCAGCGAAACCAAGCTGTAGCCGAAGGCCGAGCCGATACCTAAGGCGACAAGGCTGTCCATATTGGCCGATTTTTGTTTGGCGAGCTTGGCTGCTTTGTCGAAGAACGGCCAGCCGCTCCATAGCACCACCGGGGCGGTGAGGATCAGTTCCACCACGCCGACGAGCGGCGTGTGTTTGGCGAACATGCCCAGCACGATGGCCGGGGCGCTTAACACGCCAGCCCAGAGGAAACGTTTCCAGGCATTGTCAATCCGCCGGTTCTCCCGCTCCAATTGCAGCCGCCGCTGCGCGATGCTGTCCAGCGAATGGACGCGGTAGCCGATGCCGCCTAGTTTGCTGCCCAGTGTCTCGCGGTCCATCCGCGCCCGCACCATGGCGGTTTCGGTGGCGAAGTTGACTTTGGCGTCCACCACACGAGGGTCGCGCTTCAACACCATTTCAATCAGCAGGGCGCAGGATGCGCAGGTCATGCCATCCACGGCGAGGTTGAAATCGCGCTCCGGCTGGTTGCTGTCTTCGATGGCCTGGGTTTTGTGGAAAGGCGAGGCCGTGCCTAGGTTGCCCAACACCGCATCAAGCAAGGTGAACAGCCTAGGTGCCGGCAGCGCTTTGGGATCGAACCAGACCGCCACCGAGCCAATGTCCGCCGTCAGGCGGATGTGGCGGACGGCAGGGTGCTTGCGCAGCAGGATTTCGTAGAGATAGGCGCGTTCGGGTTCTTTGCGCAGGCTGGGGGCGACAATGCGCACCCTCCGCTGCGTTTGGTGGATGACCTGGCAATGCTTGAGGGGGAGAGTGCCTGTTGCCATGATGGACTCTATTCTTTGGGTTTTTTGGAACGGACCAGGAGGAAAATTAGGTAGAACGTCGCCATCCATTCGCCACGGTATTGCCAGGGACGCTTCATCCACTCGGTCAGGATCATGTGCCAATGCAGCCTGATTAGATAAAGCACCAGGATGTCGGTGAGGAAGTCCATGGCGAACTTCTGTTTTTCCGGCGAGAGTGCCGTCGTCCTGGCTTTGCCGACGGAGCGGACGACAATTCCCATCGCCGTAAAGGTTTCCTTCACCTCCTGGTATTTGGACTTCAGCCAGCCGCCCACGCCGGGCTGCCGTTCTTGCTGGACCAGTCGCCGCCGGCACAGCAGGAGGGTTCGACGGCGGGGATTTGGATGCCGGTCACGAGTTCAAACAGGGCGCGGGCCACAGCTTTGAAATGGGTCACCCCCTCGATGTAGCGGATGGAAAGTTTCCCTTGGCGTGGGTACAGATCGATGCGGTATACGCCCTCCGCCTGTTTCAATCCCTCTTCGATTTGTCGCGCCACCTGTGGATGGCAGAATTCCTGCGGCACGGCGAAGCGCAAGTGTCCTTCGGCGCGGTAGCGGATATAAATTTTCTTGGCAATAGACATGGCTGGCTTATCCCATTGGCCGCGCCCGGCGTGGGCGTGTGCGTCGGCGGTCAAAACGGTTAGTTTTCGGACTCGTGGGTTTCCGCGACCAGATCTTCAAGGTTTTCCCGCTGTTGCAGGACAAAATCCTTGCTTTTTTCCGTCGCCCGGTTAGCGGATTCGATGATTTCCTTGCGGTATTTGTGGATCGCGTAGCCCACGGCCACGCCTAGGCCGAACAATACCAAAGGATGGCTGAAGACCCTGCCCGTGAATGATTTCCCCGCTTTTTTGCCTGCCACTGCGACGGCACCTGTCGCCGCCGCGCCTTTTGCCACGTTGTGGAAGGAAACCGCCGTGGGAGCGGCTTCGGCCATTCGCACCATGCTGTGTCCCGCGTGCGCGGTGTGCGCACCGTGGGCAGCATGTGCGCCGTGGGCGGCATGAGCCGCGTGTTTGCTTGTCTGTGCCGCGTTGGCGGCGGCACCGTGTACATGTGCCATGGATGGCCTCTCTTAGTTTGGGTGTGAAAAAAGATTCGGTTAATTTAACCGCTGTTTTCGGGTTTAGCTGGCGGCAAGATTGGCATCCCCGTCCCCAATGATTTCCCCTTCATGCAGCATTTGGTAGATGCCATGGCAACCTTCGCAACAGAAATGCTTGCGGCCGTTGACAGTCATCAGACTGAAGTCGGGGGTTTCGACGGGCAGGCCGCACAGGTCGCAGGCTTTGTGGGTATTGTCGTTCATGGTGTACGTTCAATCGGTTGCGTACAGAGGCTTTGTCCGGCTGGGGCGCAAGGCAAGCCTTGCGCCCCATTTTTCTACCATACCGCCGACAGGGATTCCAGTCCCCTGACGGTGAAAGTCGGCTTCCATTGTAGACTATCCGGGTTCTTGATGCTTAGGTTCGGCAGACGGCGGAACAGGGTTTCGAGCGCGGTTTCCAACTCGATGCGCGCCAGCCTCGCGCCCAGGCAATAATGGGCGCCGCCACCGAACGACAGCGCCTTGGGTGTGGCTTCGGGCCGGTCGATGTCAAAGCGATCCGGCTCGTCGAATATCGCCGGGTCGCGGTTCGCCGCGCCTATGGCAAGATAGACGGTGTCGCCGCTGGCGATGGGGACGCCGTTTAATTCCACGGCTTGCAGGGCCACGCGGGCGGCGATTTGCACAGAGGTGTCGAAGCGCAGGCATTCCTCCACGGCTTTCGGCAGCAAGCCAGGCTCGGCGCGTAACCGTTCCAGTTGCCTATTGTGGCGGAACAGCCAGCGCCAAGGAGTTGCCTAGCATGTTGGCGGTGGTTTCATCGCCGGCGATGAACAGCATGACAATATTGGCGATGATTTCATCCTCGCCTAGGCGGTCGCCGCCGTCTTCGGCCCGCAACAGCAGAGAGACCAGATCGCCGCCCGGTTTTTTTCTCCGCTGTCGACAAATCGTCCGGAAAAATTCCTCGAAGCGCAGCGCGGCGGCATTGGCGGCGGTGAGTTCGGCTGCGGTCAGGGGGGCGAGTTCGAAGGTTTTTATCAGCGCCTGGGTTTCGGCTCGGAATTCCAGGCTGTATTCCAACTCTATATCGAGCATGGCGCAGATCATGCGCACCGTCAGCGGATAATTGAACACCTCCACCAGATCCGCCTGACCTTGGCCTATCCAGCCGTCCACCAGATTTTCCGCTATTTTTTGAGCCAGAGCGCGCAACCCGTTCGCCAGCCGGACACTGAAAGCCTTGCTGACCAAGCCACGCAGACGGGTGTGGGCGGGAGGGTTCATCAACAGCAGGAATGCGTTGATGATGCGGAAAGCCGGTTCTTCGCCCATGTCCCGTCCGTAGCGGCGGGCCAAGACGGAAGGGAAATCCTTGCCCAAGCGCGAATCTCTCAGCACCTGGTCGGCGTCAGGGTAACGTGTCACCGGCCAGGTTTGCGGAGCCAGTGGATAAACTGGCGTCTGTTCGCGCAAACGGGCGTAAAGGGGATAGGGGTCGGAAATGAATTCCGCTGAGCGGAAGTCCGGTTTCATGGGAACTGTGGCTGGCTGATTGAAGAGGATTGGCCCACCCCATAGCACATCCCCGATGGGAGCCTAAGGATAAGGAATAGACGATCAGCTTTTACCATGAAACTGCGGATTTTCAAACGCCCATTACCAAACCGCCCGCCATTAGGTCTTGCTTAAGGGCGGGCGGTCAGGCAGGGTGCCAGAGGTCGATCTCAGAGCCAGGAGCGTCACTCCCCCAGAGCGTGTTCGATGACCACCTGACCATCTTTGACCACCAACCGAAGGTATTCGAGTTCCTTGAATTTCACACCACGCGGATCGCTGCTGATCACTATGATGTCGGCCGGTGCGCCCGCTACGATCTGTATTTCCCGCCTTCGCTGGTTGCCGAGACGAGCGCCTGGGTAAGCGCAGCCGGAAACGACATGCCGTTGCCCAGCCCGGCGCTAAACCCCATGCGGATTTCCTGGGCGTCGATCCCATGAGGGATGTCGGGGTGGCCTATGTCGGTGGCATAGTAGAGTTTGGCCCCCGCATCGACGAGAGCTGCGGCGTTTTCGTGAACGCCGGTGCATTGCGCCTCTGTGTCGATGGTGCCGTCTATCGCCACCCCTTTAGCCCCGGCGCTCGCAATCACGCCGGCCGACAGCGGGTCACAGGGCATATGCGCCCATTCGTCCACACCGGCGTTGATCGCCCGCTTGATGGTGACCGGGGTCACAGGCCCCCCAAGTCGCGTGCCGTGGTCACTCCGTGTTCCAGTATCCGTCGCGGCGGCACCCCGTTGAGGATGTGGTGGGTGTGCATATCGATGAATCCCGGCACGATTGTCCCGCCGGGTACATTCACAAGGCGGGCACCTTTAGCCTTGATCTTGTTGGGCGGTGCCACCTGGACGATCTTCCCGTTCTGCACGAGGACAGCCTGTCCGGTCAGGAATTGGGTACCGTCAAAAAGCAGGTCGGCGTTGATCAGCAACGGCTGGTTTGAATGGTTGTTGCCAGTATTGGCGTCGGCGATGGCTAGCTGGGCGACAAAGCTACCGGCGATTGCCACCGCCAGCGCCGTGATCCCCATGAAGCGTGGACTTCTCGTCGTCATTGATTTTTTTCTCATTTTTATGCTTAGAAGTTGTCAGCTTATTTTTTGACAGGCTGATTTAAGGACAGCCAGAAGGCTTGACGAGGGGATTAGTGGCAGGCAAAGGTCGTGATGGCCGCATCGGCACCGCTGTTGGAGCCGCCGACGGCGCGGTGGGAGGCTTTCATCAGTGCGATGCGCAGGGCACCGGTGACGCTAGGCCCTATCCCCAAAGACACGGCGAGGGCGGGCACCAAAATCAGGGAAGCGAAGGCCAGTCCCGTGCCCAGCAAGATAGAGCCGGATGGGTTTTGCTGCCCGATGATCGCGATTTGCTTGTCGTTCATGATCGACCTCGTTGAGTGGATTAAGCGTTTTAAGGAAATATATCGTTTACCTTACAAGCTTTGGGCCAACGTAGTAACCCTATGAAAATACGATATTTTTTTGCAAAGCGCAGAGGATTAAGCAGGTTTTCGCGGCATTTGGCTCATGCGGTGTGTTATTTCACACAGTCTCCGCCGTCGGCAGGCGTCGCAAAGGCTTTCCCCGTCCTGAGTCTTTCACCGCACTTCTGGCAAAACAGGTGCTAGTGATGCCAACGGGTTAGTGTACGGGGTAGGTGGGAAAAGCGGGTGGCTTTACGGCCATCCCTGGCACATTCGGCTAAAATGGGAACGTCTGGTAGGTTTATTGCTCAATCGACCAATAGCGACTGACATCCTTCTTTTAGAAATACCACAGAGACCTCGTTGAAAATCCATAAGAATCAAACCCCGCCCAACTTTTCCAGCCGCTGTCGCATCGTGGTCAAGCGTGTCTTGGCGTTTCTGTTCACGCTGGCTGGCATTGGCCTACTGGTCTACCTGGATGCCCGCCTACGATCAAGTTCCAGCATGCCCGAGTTGGGCGTGGACATGGGCCTGGGGCTGCTGTTCACCGTCGGGTTTCTCACCGGTTTTCACTGTGTGGGCATGTGTGGTGCCTTGGTGTTGAGCTATGCCACCAAGTCCACCGCCACCGGCAAGCTCCGCTTCAACGGTCATCTGCTTTACGGCTTGGGCAAGACGATTTCCTACACCCTTATCGGCGCGGGTTTCGGCCTGATTGGCTCGATCATCAGTTTCACGCCCTTCGTGCGTGGCGTGGTCGGCATGGCGGCCGGCGTGTTTCTGGTGCTGTTCGGCCTGAGCCTGCTCAATGTCTGGCCGGGCCTGCGTAATTTCCGCATCAAGACACCGCCGACCTTGCTGCGCTTCATCGGCGCACAGTCGAGGCGCTTCGGCCATCCTTTCGTCATCGGCCTGCTCAACGGCCTGATGATCATCTGTGGCCCCTTGCAGGCCATGTATGTCATGGCGGCGGGAACCGGCAGCGCCTTGGAAGGTGGCAAGATGATGTTGGTGTTCGGCCTGGGGACTTTGCCAGTGATGATGGGCTTCGGCCTGTTGACCAGCCTGGCCTCGGCCCAGTTGGCTCCGAAGATCATCCGCTTCTCCGGGGCTATCGTGCTGGCCTTGGGCGCGATCATGCTCAACCGTGGCTTGGTGTTGAGCGGGGCAGGCTACGATTTCACCACCGGGCTGGCATGGGTAGAAGGGCAGATGCGGGATCGGCTGGGCGTGGACATGAGCGCGGATATGGTCGCCACCATGGGATCGGGCTACCAGACCGTAGATATGAGTTTTTCCGAGGGCAATAAAAACGCGGGTGTCATCGTGCTGCAAAAAGGTGTGCCGGTGCGGTGGAAAATCCACAACGACCAGGCGCAATCCTGCGTTACCGAGGTGTTGGTGCCGAAACTAGGCTTGGACGTACCGCTGAAAAAGGGCGAGCAAATCATCGAATTCACGCCGCAGCAGGAAGGGATGATTCCCTGGTCCTGCTCGATGGGCATGACGGCGGGGACGTTTAAGGTGGTAGATGGGGAGGGTGGGCATAAAAAGGATGGGGTGCCTGTGCCTGCCGCTGAACCGCCAAAGCCAGAAGTACCCAAGGCTGAACCGCAACAAGCGGAGACACTGGCCATTGAACCACCGAAAGCCGAGCCGCCAAAAGTAGAAACGCCAGTCTCAGAGAATCCCAAAGCGGAAGCGCCGGAGACCCAATCCCCAAAGAAAGCGGTGCCAAAAAAAGCAGATGCCCACGCCCACCATCATTGAGAAATCTGTAGCTTAACGGGGTTTGCAACGCATGCGCGCCAACTATTAGGCATCCAGGCAAATCATTCAGGGCAGCAAGGTTTTCCTTGCCTGCTTCATTACGAGGCCAGAGCATCCAGTTCGTTCCAGCGCTGGTAAGACGCTTCCAGCTCCAATTCCAGCGATTGGGCTTCGGCCAGCAATTTCTTCACCGTTTCCGCGTCCTGCTTGTAAAAGTCCGCAGCGTTGAGGGTGGTGTTCAATTCCACCTGGCGGGCTTCCATGGCTTCGATTTGCTTCGGTAGGTTCTCCAGTTCCCGTTGCTCTTTATAGCTCATCTTTTTCTTAGAGAGGGGCGCTTTCGCCTGTTCCGCCTTGGGCGGAGTGGGCGCGGCCGGGGTCTGCCGGTTTTCCGGTTTCGTCTGTTCCAGCCAATCCGAGTAGCCGCCGACGTATTCGCCAATTTTGCCGTCGCCCTCGAAAACCAGTGTGCTGGTGACGACATTGTCGAGGAAGGCACGGTCATGGCTGACCAGGATCAAAGTGCCTTCAAAACCGGCCAACAGTTCTTCCAGCAGTTCCAGGGTTTCCACGTCCATGTCGTTGGTGGGTTCGTCCATCACCAGCAGGTTGCAGGGCTGGCTGAACAGCCGTGCCAACAAAGCCCGGTTGCGCTCGCCGCCGGACAGGCTGCGCACCGGCGAGCGGGCGCGGGTCGGCTGGAACAGGAAATTGGCCAGATAGGTCATGACATGGATGCGCTGGTCGTTGATGTCAACGTAGTCTTTGCCGTCGGTGACGGCATCGGCCAAGGTCTGGTCAGGGTCTAGCTGGGCGCGGAGTTGGTCGAAATAGGCAACGTTGAGCTTGGTGCCGTGGCGCACCTTGCCGGCCTGCGGCTCAAGGTGTTTGAGCAAGACTTGGATGAGGGTGGACTTGCCCGCGCCGTTGGGGCCGATCAGGCCAAGGCGGTCACCGCGCATGATCGTGGTGGAGAAGTCGCGGAGGATAGAGCGCTCAGGATAGGCGAAGCTCACCGATTCGGCTTCGATCACCAGCTTGCCGGAGCGTTCGGACCGTTCCAGTTCAATTTTCGCCTGGCCTTGGCGGTTGCGGCGTTCGGCCCGCTCGTTGCGTAGTTGCTTCAAAGCCCGCACCCGGCCTTCGTTGCGGGTGCGGCGGGCCTTGATGCCTTGGCGTATCCAGACTTCCTCCTGGGCGAGTTTTTTGTCGAACAGGGCGTTGTGGCGGGCTTCCTCTTCCAGCGCGGCGGCTTTTTTTTCCAGGTAGTCGGAGTACAAACCGGGCCAGGAAGTGAGCTTGCCGCGATCCAGGTCGACGATGCGGGTGGCGATTTTTTGCAGGAAGGCGCGGTCGTGGGTGATCAGCAGGATCGCGCCTTTGAATTGCAGCAACTGTTCTTCCAGCCAGAGGATGGCTTCGAGGTCGAGGTGGTTGGTCGGCTCGTCCAGCAGCAGCACATCGGGTTGGACGACCAAAGCCCGCGCCAGCGAGACCCGCCGCCGCCAGCCACCGGAAAGCCCGGCCACCGGTTGGTCGCCGACCAGATCCAGCCGGCTGAGGACGTGTTCCACCCGCTGTTGCAGCCGCCAGCCGTCCTGGGCTTCCAGCAGGTGTTGCAGCCGGCCCATTTCCTGGAGCGTCTCCTTATCGTGGGCGTGTTCGGACAGGCGGTGGTATTCGGCGATCCAGTGGCCGATGTCGCCCAGCGCGTCGGCGACGGCGTCGTAAATGCTGGCTTGTTCCGGCAGGCTGGGTTCTTGTTCGAGCATGGCGACCTGGATGCCCGGCTGCCGCCAGATCTCGCCGCTGTCCGCAGGCACCTGCCCTGCGATGGCTTTCATCAGTGTGGACTTGCCCTCGCCATTGCGGCCGATGAGACCGACGCGCTCGCCTGGGTCGAGCAGGAAGTCGGCATGGTCCAATACGGGGTGGACGCCAAAGGCGATGGAGATGTCGGCAAGGCGGATGAACGGCATGGCGTGTTATTATTTTTATAGGGCGTTTGGGAGTGCGTAGTTTACAGGAAATGGCACGGCTTCATGGCCCTGCCCGCCATCAATTCTATTTGGAAAAATACCTGACCTTTGCTTGCCCTTGGCCTAGCCCGATTCCCTTTTCTCCAATTGTAGCGAGGAGCGCCATGTCGAAACCACTCAAGATTTTTTTGCTAGCAGCCTTTTTGTCCGCTGTAGTCCCCGTCCCTGGGCTCGCGGAAGATTACGGGAGTGCCTATCCCGTGCCTCCCGAAAGCCAGGGAACCGCCGCAGCTAAACGGCCAGAAAGTTACGGAGCGACCATCGGCAAGAAGGTGGGCGCTGGTTTTTCCAATATTGGCCTGGGTTTTTTGGAAATCCCTAAGAATGTCATCAACACCACCAACGAGGGCAACTTCGCTTTGGGGATCACCGGCGGTGTGCTCAAGGGCGTTTTATACACCTGCGGGCGTGTCTTGGTCGGCGTGACTGATTTGCTCACCTTTCCCGTGCCCAGCGCCCCCCTCACCACGCCGCAATTCGTGTGGCAAAAATTCAACGTGGAGACACGTTACAATTCTGCGTTCAAGATGAAGCAGTAAACCCCCATGCCGTATCGTTCAGAGCCAGGTCAGTTGACTTGCGTATGGCGCACACCGCCGCAGGAGCAGATCTTCATCCTTTCCCGCGCCGTGCAACAAAGCCCCAACGCCATTTTGATCGCCCGCGCCGACGGGGTGATCGAATATGTCAACCCCAGCTTTACCCTGCTGACCGGTTACACCGCAGAGGAAGTGGTCGGCGAGCATCCGCCATTGTCCTTGGGCGAAGGCGTGTCCGCCCAGTATCGCGGGCTGCGCGGGGTTCTCCGCGACGGCAGGGACTGGCGGGGCGAGATGCGGGGCAAGAAAAAAAACGGGGAGCGTTACTGGGCGCAGGAAACCATCACCCCGATCAACAGCCCGGAGGGGAAGATCACCCATTTCCTGGTTATCCGCCAGGACATCACCCAGCAGAAAATCGACCGCCAAGCCCTTGAGGAAAGCGAGCACCGCTTTCGCCAAGTCGCGGACATGACCGGGGAATGGTTGTGGGAGCAAGACCCGGAAGGGCGTTACCTATACAGCAGCTCGGCGGTCAAGGACATTCTGGGTTACCGGCCGGAGGAAATGATTGGCAAGCGCCAACTTGATTTTGTCGCCAAGGAGGAAAAGGCGCAAGGAACGGTGGAATTCCCCGATCTGTTCGAGCAAGGTTTGGGGTTTTCCCGATTGCTCAATTGTTATATCCACAAGGATGGCCACAAGGTCTACACCGAATCGACCGGCGCGCCTCAGTTCGACCGCAAGGGACGCCTGAGCAAATGGCGCGGGGTGGATCGCAATGTCACCGCCCGTAAGCGCAGAGAAGACGAGTTGCGCCTGCGCCATCGTGCCATCGAGGCCGCCAGCGTGGGCATCAGCATCATCGACGCGGTGCCGGGCTTTCCCATCAGCTATGTCAATTCGGCCTTATGCAGGATGACCGGCTACGGCCAGGAAGATTTGCTCGGCCGCGGTTTGACGGTGCTGCAAGGGCCGGATCCCGACCCCGCCGCCGTGGCGAAAATCGTGGGTGCCCTTGCGCATGGGCGGGAGTGCGAGGTCTTGCTGAAAAATTACCGCAAAGACGGCACTGCATTTTGGAACGAACTGCTCCTTTCCCCGGTGCGGGACGAGGAGGGTCGGCTGACCCACTACATCGGTGTGCAGACCGATGTGACCGAGCGAAGACGCGCCGAAGAACAGCAGCGCGAATTGGATCTTGCCCGGCAAATCCAGCTTTCCCTGTTGCCCAAAGACCCCCTCGTCCTTCCCAATGTGCAGGTATTTGGCGCATGCGTTCCCGCCAGCCATGTGGGCGGAGACTATTTCGACTACTTCCGCGTCCGCGACTTTCTGGATATTGTGATCGCCGATGTCTCGGGACACAGCGTGGGCTCGGCGCTGATCATGGCCGAGGCGCGTAGTTTGCTGAAGGTGGAGGCGCGCCGGGCGAAAAACGCCAAGGAGCATGGGCCGGGGGAAACCTTGGCTTTGCTCAACGAATTGCTGTACGAGGATCTGGACGGGGCCGGTTCGTTCATATCCCTATTCTACCTGCGCTATCATCCGCAAAACCGGTTTGTGCGCTACGCCAGCGCGGGCCACAACCCCCCCTTGCTGTTGCGCGCCCACGCCCCGGCTTGCGAGCCGCTGGATGCCGACGGTATGATCCTGGGTGTGGAAAGGGATGTGGAGTTTGAGGAGAAGGCGCTTTCATTGGGGCCGGGCGACCGGCTCCTGCTCTACACCGATGGCATCGTGGAAGCCCGCAACGAGGCCGGTGAGTTTTTCGGCACCCACCGCCTGTGCCGCTTGTTTGTTTCCTGCCGGAACCTTCCGCCTAGGGATCTGGTGGGGACGATCTTAGGCGAGCTTCTCGCCTTCGGCGCGGGGGCGGCTTATGAGGACGATGTCACCTTGATTGTGGCGGAAGTCACCTGAATCAGGCGATTTTTTTCTTCATCTCCAGCACATTGCCGTTTTTCGTCTTGCGGTAGCCGACGGAATCCATGATCTGGCGGATGATGAAAATCCCGCGTCCCCGTTCGCAGAGCGTCTCTGGTTCGTCGCAGGGCAGGCTGTCGAGGTCGAAGCCACGGCCCTGATCATGCACTTGGATGGACAGGGTGTCGCCTTCGATATTGATGCAGACCCGCAAGCTCGGGCTGTCGCCGCCGGCATATTTGATGACGTTGCTCAGGGCTTCAGTGAGCACCAGATTGAGGTTGTAGGCGAGGATCTCATGGTCGCCGGTATACTCGCTTAGATCCCGCGCCAACTGCTCGCCGATATTGCCGATCAGGCCCAGATAGCGGGTCTGCGTGGGGATCTCGATTTCCAGGTTAATGCGGCTTCGGCTCATGGGGCGTTTCCCCCGCGCCGAAAGCGATGGCATCTTCCACTTTCGGGTGGATTTCAAACACTCGGTGCAATCGGGTCAGCTCGAACATGGATTGGACGCGCGCTTGCACACCGGACAGCGCAAAGCGGCCTTCCCGCAAACCGGCATTCTTATGACCGGAAAGCAAGGCACCCAAGCCAGAACTGTCCACGAAACCGACTTCCGACAAGTCAAGGATCAAAGTCTTAGCCCCATTTTCCATCAAGCGCAGCAGATAATCCTTGAACTCTTGGGAATTGTGCGCATCCAGCCTCTCCTCATGCAGCCGCAATAGGGTGAAGTCATCCTTGTTGGCCAGCGTGATATTCATGAAAAACCTGCCTTCAGAAGCGTTAAGGCTTTAGTGTGCCATAGGCGAAAACAGTAATCACGGGTTTTTTCCGTCGGCGTTTGCCACCGTGTTCGGCTGTATAATGCGCCGCAGCGGCTCGGTGACTGTCTGATCCCGGTGACAGATCACGTCCTTGGCTGGCCCCGCCCTCAACAATTTTTCCACTCCTAGACCATGCAAACCACTTCATTCACCCCCGAAGACGCCCGGTTCATGGCTCTGGCCATCCGGCTAGCCGAGCGTGGCTTGGATTTTCCCCACCCCAACCCGCAGGTCGGTTGTGTGCTGGTGCGAGAAGATTCCGTCGTCGGCGAGGGATGGCACGAACGGGCGGGCGGGCCACACGCCGAGGTTGTCGCCTTGCGCATGGCGGGCGAGGCGGCGGCGGGCGCGACCGCCTATGTCAGCCTGGAGCCTTGCAGCCATTATGGCAAGACGCCGCCTTGCGCGGAAGGGCTGATCGCGGCGGGCGTCGTCCGGGTGGTCGCCGCCATGACGGACCCGAATCCGCTGGTGGCGGGCAAAGGTTTGCAAATGTTGGAGGCGGCGGGGATTCAGACTGCCGTCGGCTTGCTGGCGGCGGAGGCGGAAGCCCTCAACCTCGGCTTTTGCAAGCGGATGCGGACGGGACTGCCTTGGCTGTCCAGCAAACTCGCCATGAGCCTGGACGGGCGCACTGCCTTGGCCTCCGGCGAAAGCCGTTGGATCACCGGACCGGAAGCCCGCCGCGATGTGCATCGCCGACGCGCCAGAAGTTCGGCGATCCTGACCGGTATCGAAACAGTACTGGCGGATGACCCGGCCATGACGGTTCGGTTGTCTCCCCCTCACCCCTGTCCTCTCCCAAAGGGAGAGGGAGGAAGAACTTTGTATGAAACGGAGCGTCAACCGGCCCGCGTCGTGCTAGATTCCCGCTTTCGCCTACCCCCATCTGCTAAAATCCTCGCCCTGCCTGGACGGATCCTGGTGTTAGGATTGGAGGCGGAAGCCAAAAAAGCCGAAAGATTGCGGGCCTTGGGCGCGGAAGTCCATTTTCTGCCGACCGGCCCCGAAGGACGGGTGGATTTGCATGCGGCGATGGAGTTGCTTGGCCGGTTGGAATTCAACGAGGTCATGGTGGAAGCCGGCGCGACCATCAATGGCTCCTTGCTGCGCGAGGGTTTGGTGGATGAATGGATCGTCTATCTTGCCCCTTGCATCTTGGGCAATACGGGCAGGGGATTGTTCCATTTGCCGGAACTTGAACACATGGCCGACCGGTTTGAGTTGCGCCTAGTCGAATCGCGGCAGGTGGGGGGGGATTTGAGGTTGGTTTTGCGTAAATAGAGATATTTTGTTCCATGGGAAAAATTACTCGACTTGAATTGGAAAACTTCACCTGCTTTGCCAAGCTGGATTTGGAATTTTCCAGCGGCGTGAATGTGTTGATCGGTGTCAATGGAACCGGTAAGACGCATATTTTGAAAGTGCTTTATGCGGCTTGTGCGATCACGGTGGGGGAAGGAAAATATAAAACTTATAATGATAAGCTGCGCGATGTTTTTTCGCCTTATTGGGGGTAACAATAAACGTCTTTGCCGTAAACCTTATACACGTAATATAGAAGCCTGCATTTCGATTTTAAGAGACAATGGTCAGCTACTGCATATCTTGTATCCAAGTTATGATTCGGTAAAGAATGAGTCTATGTGGACTGAAGATGCTTTGGAAAGCGTTTATATACCAGTCAAAGAAATGTTGGCCCACGCTCCAGGGTTTATTTCGTTGACAGCCAAACGTGAGATCGCCTTTGAAGAAGTGTATGTCGATATCATCAAGCAAGCTTATTTGCCTAAGCTGAAAGCGCTTCCGAACCAAGCCTATGTCAAATTGTATGGTGACTTAGGCAGGGCAATTGGTGGGGAGGTTATCCTCAAAGGCGAGCATTTTTTCTTGAAAAATGAACAGGGTGAATTTGAGTTCAGCTTGTTGGCCGAGGGAGTGCGCAAATTGGCGCTTATTTGGTTGCTGATTCAAAATGGCTCATTGAATCCCGGTTCTATTTTATTTTGGGACGAGCCGGAAGCTAACTTGAATCCTTCTTTGATTGGGCTGGTCGTCGAAACTGTTTTGGACTTGCAGCGTCAAGGTGTGCAGTTTTTTTTGGCGACGCATAATTATGTGTTGCTCAAGGAGTTTGATTTGCGTAAGAAGGAAGATGATGGAATTCGATACATTTCCTTGTTTCGCAATGAGTCAGACAGTGTAGTTTCAGCAGCCAGCGATTCATACACAGGTATTTCGCAGAATGCCATTTCGGATACTTTTTCCGACTTGTATCAGCGGGATATTACCCGCGCATTGCGCAAAGCTTAAAGGAATATATATGTTGGAAGGAGAGCTTGATTTTGACTTTTCCGCCGCCAAACAAGCTGAGAAGTTAGATGATAAAGGCAAAAAACTTCCACAGGGAATGATGTTCGTTGATTTTATCGTTGAGGAAGAAAATCAGCTAATCATACTTGAAGTAAAAGACCCTTCGTGTAAAGCTAAAGGGGGAGATGCTAAAGCAGAAGTTGCTTTGCATAGAGAGCGTGAAGGGTTTATTGACATGATCCATCAAGACACTTGGATCGCAGAAAAACTCACACCCAAAGCAAAGGACAGTTACACATTTCTGCATCTGATGGAACGGACATAAAACCGATTGTTTATGTGCTGCTCTTTGGTTCAGACAAGTTAATTCTTGAACCTGCTTTGTTGGCAGCATTCAAGGATAGGCTACTTGCCAGAATATGCCAAGAAGCCGATCAACCTTGGGTTAGGCAGTATGTGGCCGACTGCCTAATTGTCACTGAAAACACTTGGCCGATTGTGTTTCCAAATTATCCGCTGGTCAGGCTGGCCTCTTAACGCCGCAAGATACTCGATTTTCCGTATTTCTCTCAATCTATTAACTAGTTTTAAACTAACCATGTTCACCGGCATCATCCAATCCATAGGCAAAATCAGCCAAATCCAGCCCAAGGGCGGCGATTTCAGGCTCACTATCGAAACCGGCAAGCTGCCTTTGGGCGGTGCGCAACTGGGCGACAGCATCGCCGTCAGCGGCGTATGCCTGACCGCCATAGAACTCGATGACGGACGGTTTAGCTCAGACGTGTCCCGCGAAACCTTGAGTCGCACGACCTTGGGCAATTTGAAACCCGGTTCCCGCGTGAATCTGGAACTGGCTTTGACGCCGACGACCCGGCTGGGTGGGCATATTGTTTCCGGCCATGTGGACGGCGTCGGCGAGGTAATCCAGCGCAGCGCTGACGCACGTTCGGTGCGTTTCGTCATCGAAGCCCCGGACAATCTGGCGAAGTATATCGCCGAGAAAGGCTCGATTTGCGTGGACGGCGTGAGCCTGACCGTCAACACCGTGGACGGCAAGCGCTTCGATTTGAATATTATCCCGCATACCTTGGCCGAAACCATCATTGAGGAATACCAGCCGGGCCGCAAAGTCAATTTGGAAGTGGATTTGCTGGCCCGTTATCTGGAAAGGCTGCTGTTGGGCGAGAAGGCCGCTTGTTCCCCTGGCAGTATCACGGAAGAATTGCTTGCCACTAGCGGCTTTATCAAATAATTCAGATGTTGAAAACGCTGTAAAAATGAACACGATAGAAGAAATCATTGAAGACCTGCGCCTAGGCAAAATGGTCGTCATCATGGACGACGAAGATCGTGAGAACGAAGGCGACTTGGTCATGGCGGCGCTTCCATACCCGCCCGGAGGATGTCAATTTCATGGCCCGCTACGGGCGCGGGCTGATTTGCCTGACTTTGACCCGCGAACGTTGCCAGCAATTGCGCTTGCCTTTGATGGTGAACGAGAACAAGACGCCGCATTTCACCAATTTCACCGTCTCCATCGAGGCGGCGAGCGGCGTGACCACGGGCATTTCCGCCGCCGACCGGGCGCGCACGATCCAATGCGCCGTGGCCGTGAACGCTAAGCCGGAGGATTTGGTGCAGCCGGGCCATGTGTTTCCGCTGATGGCCCAGCCCGGCGGCGTGCTGAACCGTGCTGGCCACACCGAGGCGGGTTGCGATTTGGCGAGGCTGGCCGGTTGCGAGTCGGCGGCGGTGATCGTGGAAATCCTCAATGAAGACGGCTCGATGGCGCGGCGGCCCGACTTGGAAGCGTTCGCGCAAGCACCATGTTAAAAATCGGCACCATCGCCGACCTGATCCATTACCGCATCCAGAATGAACACACCGTCGAGCGGATTGGTTCTTGCGCATTTCCCACCGAATTCGGCCACTTCCGCCTTTTCGCTTATCAAGACCAGATTGATAACAAATTGCATCTGGCTCTGACCATGGGGACAGTTTCCGGACGGCGAGCCAGTGCTTGTGCGGGTGCATGGCCGTAGCTTGTTGTGCGATTTGCTTGGCGGCAGGCGCGGCGAGTCCGGCCTGCCGTTGCGCCAGGCCATGAAGCGCATTGCCCAGGAGGGCAGAGGTGTGCTGGTGGTGATCAGGCAAGAGGAAGACACCAAGTCCCTGGTGGAGCGCATCCACCAATACAGCATGGAAGATTTAGGCATCGAGAGCCAGCAAGACAAGATTGGTGGCGATGACTGGCGCACCACTGGCACCGGCGCGCAAATCCTCGCCGATTTGGGTGTGCGCAAGCTGCGTGTCTTGGGCGCACCGAAAAAATACCTTGGGCTGTCGGGGTATGATTTGGAGGTGGTGGAGTATGTTTCGGGGGATTGAGGATTTTAAGGCAAAGCGGGAGATGGCGATGGAACTGACAGCGATTATCGAGTGGGAAAATGATGTTTATGTCGCATTATGCCCGCAGTTGGATATGACCAGCCAAGGCAACACGATTAAGACAGCGCGGGATAACTTGCGCGAAGCCTAGGAATTGTTTTTTGAGTGCGCTTCGCCAAAAGAAATTAGGCTAAGGCTGCGGAGCGAAGTTTATGCGACACAAAGTCGAGGTGGTTGTTGGGAAAGCTGCTTAGCTTCTCGGGTTAGGCACTTTGTGCAATATTGGTGAAACAGTGATTTAGATTGAAAATAGTGTGCTGTAGAATTTTAATGCATTATCTGCTAACTATTTTATAAATAGGAGAACCGATGTCAACTTCAGTGGAATCAAAGCTTGCAGTTATCGAAGGCAAGTGGGATAACAAAATGAATATATCTGTTAAAGGATTATTCGACATCCTTTCTGATATAAATTTTGATACACCCCATGCCTATATTTATGAGATGTTCTGTGATGCCAATGCCTTAACCAATATTATCAATCGCATGGCTACCGATAAAGACATAAAATATCTATATATAGGTGCCCATGGCAATCAATCTTCAATTCGCGGTTCGGGCGGGGATGTCTCGCGAACAAAGCTAAGAAATATTCTTGCTAATTTAAATATTGGAACCATGGAAGGATTGTTTTTGGGATCTTGTTTGTTTGGGCATGAGGATAACGGTGATTTTCTTCTTAACCCAAGAGGCATTAGAAATCCACCAATTAAGTGGATTGCTGGATATACAAAATCTATCAATTGGATTGACTCTTCTGCGCTTGATATATTATTTTGGAACAAATTTTTTTCTTTTCCTGGCCCAGCCATACACCGAATTGAGTCCACGGCGCTAGCAACCCAGCGGCTTGCTCCTGGTCTTGTCGTAGAACTAGGTTTCTGTGTGTATACTAAAAAGAAAGGGCCGAATGGTGGTATAAAAAACCTTTTGGAATTTTGAGATTTATCATGCCAGAACTCAGCCGATTTTTCGGAATAATTATCCGCATGTTTGCGGAGTTCGGCCTGGCCTCATAATATGCCGCATTTCCATGCTTGATTATCAGGATGAGGTGGGAATTTACACGCTTGGCCCCATCGAATTGATCGCAGGATCGTTGCCCAAAAGACAGCAGCGCTTGATTGAAGCTTGGGCTGAATTGCATCAGGTTGAACTAATGCAAGATTGGCAGTTTTTGCAGAACGGTCAAAAACCGCTTCCGATTAAACCCTTGGAGTGAAACATCGCCATGTTGCATCCTATTTACCGTGTGCAATCATTCACCGTCATAGGCGCTTACGCACTGAACGTGAAATTTGATGATGGATCAGAGCAGTTAATTGATTTTTGGCCTGTTTTAGCTGGAGCGCTGTATCGGCCCTTGCGCGATTTGGCGTTGTTTAACCAAGTTGCAATAGACAGGGAAACGCACACCTTGGTTTGGCCTAACGGCGCGGATTTTGATCCTTTGACTTTACATGATTGGCCCCACTATGCCCAAGCATTGGCTGAACGGGCTAGGAATTGGGACCTGAATGCGGCTTGATTGAACTACTATTTCATTGGTTCTTGCGCTGTTGGGGGAGAATCAAGCTTTAACCGTGCTACGGCCTAGGGTGTGGCACTTCCAAGACGATTTAGCCATGCGACGCATGGAAACGAGAGGATATATGAAAAAGGGCGCGGCAAGATTTCTGAAATACGCGAGTGTCGGTTGTTCGACATTCCTTTTTGACTTGTTACTTTTGTATGTCCTCACCGATTATATGAAAATCCACTACGCCGTGGCAACCCCCCTAGCCTATGGCATTGCCGTCTCCATCAATTATTTCATCAGCCGACGTTTTGTCTTCAAAGGCACGTTGCGTTCGGTTCATACTGGCTACGGGGTTTTTATCGCCATTGCCGGAGCCGGCATGGGCGCGGTCACCGGGCTGATGGTGGTGTTTGTCGAAATATTGCATATGCAACCGCTGCCTGCCCGGGTTATCATTGCTGGTTTCGTGGGGCTATGGAATTATATTATGAATTTATATGTGAATTTCAAAGTGGCAGGGAAGCATTGACCTGCCCACAATTAGCCATCGCCCCCAGCCCCTCTCCCGCAGGGAGAGGGGGGCAAGAAAAACAATAACGCAGTCAGTAGAGAGATTCAAAAAATGTCCAAGATAAAAACCTATGAAGGCCACTTCAACGCCGCCGGGATGCGTTTTTGCATCGTCGCTTCGCGGTTCAACAGTTTCATCGTCGATCAGTTGGAGGCGGGAGCGATAGACGCCTTGGTGCGCCATGGCGCGTCGAAAGAGGACATTCATGTGGCGAAGACGCCCGGCGCTTATGAACTGCCCTTGGCGGTGCAAAAGGCGGCTGCGACCCAGCGCTATGACGCCATCATCGCCGTCGGCGCGGTGATCCGGGGCGCGACGCCGCATTTTGATTATGTGGCGGGCGAGTGCGTCAAGGGCGTCAGCAGCGTGTCTCTGAAACACGATATTCCGGTGAGCTTCGGAGTGTTGACCGTGGACACCATCGAACAGGCCATTGAGCGGGCCGGCACCAAGGCGGGCAACAAAGGCGCGGAGGCGGCCCTGTCCGCCGTCGAGATGGTAAACCTGCTGCGCGGGCTGGAAACCGCATGAGCAACCAGCTCCAGACGCGATCCCTGGCGCGACGAAGCGCCATGCAGGCGATTTACCAGTGGCAGTTGACCAACTATGACTTGAGCGAAATCGAACGTCAGTTCGTCGAGGAGCATGGGCTAGGCAACGCCGATCCGGCTTATTTCAACGAGCTTTTGCACGAGATTCCCAAGCAATTGGACGCCATCGACGCCGCCTTGCGCGAATTTGTTGATCGATCCATCGCCAGTATCGATCCGGTGGAGCGGGCGGTGTTGCGTATCGGTGCTTATGAGTTGCTGTTCCGTCCCGAATTGCCTTACCGAGTGGTGCTGAACGAGTGCATCAACTTGGCCAAGGAATTCGGCGCGGCCCATGGCCATAAATACATCAATGGCATTCTCGACCGTATCGCCCATAAGACCCGTGCGGTTGAGATCGCAGCCGCCGGCCGGAAGCATCGTTAAGCAAGCCCTCACCTCAGCCCTCTCCCGCAGGGAGAGGGGATTTGCTGCACTGTCCTTTAAGTTAATCGGCCGACGCTCATGGCTCTAGGCGAATTTGAACTGATCAGAAAGTTTTTCACCCGTCCGCCCCGCCGCTCCGACGTGTCTTTGAGCGTAGGGGACGACTGCGCTTTGTTGCGGCCCGAGGCGGGCAAGTGTGTGGCGATGACCGTGGATACCCTAGTTGAGGGCGTCCACTTTCTGGCCGGAACCGATCCGGCGGGCTTGGGCCATAAGTCTTTGGCCGTGAGCCTCAGCGACTTGGCCGCCATGGGTGCCAGGCCGGCTTGGGTAAGCCTGGCGCTGACGTTGCCGCAATCCGACGAGGCTTGGCTGGCCGCTTTCGCCGGTGGGTTTCTGGCTTTGGCTGAACGTTACGGCGTGGAGCTGGTGGGTGGCGACACGACCCGTGGCCCGCTGTCGGTCACCGTGCAGGCCATGGGTTTTGTCAGCGAGGGCGAGGCTTTGCGCCGTTCGGGCGCACGGGTCGGTGATGGCGTTTATCTGACCGGGGATTTGGGCTTGGCCGGGCTGGGCTTGGAAATCGTGCTGGGGCGGACGGACTTGCATGCGCCCGAGGCCGTGACCAAGCTGGAACGGCCCGAGCCGCGAGTCCAGGCCGGCATGGCTTTGGCCGGTTTGGCCAATGCCTGCATCGATGTGTCCGATGGATTGGCAGCGGATCTGGGGCATCTGTTGGAGGCTGGCTGCTTAGGCGCGACTTTGGATTGGACGGCCTTGCCCTTGCCTTCGGCGGTTCGCCGTCATGTCAAGGCGGGCGGTGATGGGTGGATGCCTTTGCGGGCGGGCGATGATTACGAACTTTGCTTCACTGTTTCCGCCAAGCGCGAAGACGAGTTGGCGCAGCGGATGGCCGATTTCGACTGTTCCTGTGTGCGTATCGGGCAGGTCGAGTGGGAACAGGGATTGCGTTTGAAGAAGGATCGCCGCGTCTTGCCGATTGACGCTTGGGGCTACCAACATTTTCCCTGTGGGGACGGGCATGGCGAATAGCAAGCGCGAAAAAATCCCCGTCGGTCGTGTGCTGAAATGCCCGGTCTGCTTGTTGGCCTTTGGCTTTGGTGCTGGCCTGGCCCCGAAAGCACCGGGTACGTTCGGCACCTTGGCGGCGATTCCATTCTGGCTTGCGGCTTCGTCCTTGCCGCTGTCGGCCTATCTGGCCGTGACCTTGCTGATGTTCCTGGGCGGTGTGTGGCTGTGCGGCCGTTGCGAGGAAATATTAGGGATGCAAGACCATTCCGGGATCGTTTGGGACGAGTTCGCCGGCCTGTTCATCACCCTGGCCGCCGCGCCGGTTTCTTGGGGCGCGGTCGGGGCGGGATTTCTATTGTTCCGGCTGTTCGATGTGTTGAAGCCTTGGCCCATAGGCTGGCTGGACCGGAGCGTCCATGGCGGTCTGGGGATCATGCTTGACGATGCCTTGGCGGGTGTTTTCGCTTGGGTTTGCCTGTTTGCCTTGTTGAGCTTAGGGCTGGTCTAGCAAGCGTACGATTGCCCCGAGATTCTGCGCAACCCACGTTATAATGCCGCTTTCATAAAATGTCGTATCCCTGACATGCGAACTCGCGTTAAAATCTGCGGTTTAACCCGGCCTGGCGACGCCCGCACCGCAGCCTTGCTAGGCGTGGATGCCGTCGGCTTGGTGTTTTATCCGCCTAGTCCGCGCCATGTGGACATCGCACAGGCCCAGGCTGTCGTGGCGGCACTACCTCCCTTCGTGGCCGTGGTGGGTCTGTTCGTGGATGAGTCCCCGCAACGGGTGGCGGAGGTCTTGAGCCAGGTGCGCATCGACCTATTGCAGTTTCACGGCGAGGAAAGTCCGGATTATTGCCAAGCCTTTGGCCGTTCCTATATCAAGGCAGTCCGCATGACGCCGGGAACCGACCTGGCGCTGGTCGCGTCAGACTACCGCTCGGCTTCGGGCCTGCTGCTTGATGCCGACGACAGACTGGCGAAAGGCGGCACGGGAAAAAGTTTCGATTGGGCGATGATTCCTCCGCTTTGCCCGTTGCCGGTGATTCTGGCCGGTGGCCTTGGGCCTGGCAATGCGGGGCTTGCCTTGCGGCAAGTGCGGCCTTTCGGGCTGGATGTGAGCAGCGGCGTGGAGGCCGCGAAAGGCGTCAAGGATAAAGACAAAATGGCGGCGTTTCTTAAAGAGGTCCAAGATTTTGACCATTGCAACTGAACACTACAATCTGCCCGACCGGCACGGCCATTTCGGCCCTTACGGCGGGGTCTTCGTGGCCGAAACCCTGATGTTGCCCATTCGGGAGTTGACCGATGCGTATTACCGTTACATGAAAGATCCGGAATTCCTGGCGGAATTGGATTATGACTTGGAGCATTATGTGGGCCGCCCCTCGCCGGTCTACCATGCCGAGCGGTTGAGCCGCGAATTGGGCGGGGCGCAGATTTTCCTCAAGCGCGAGGATCTGAACCACACCGGCGCACACAAGGTGAACAACACCGTCGGCCAGGCCTTGCTTGCCAAGCGCATGGGCAAGCCCCGCATCATCGCAGAAACCGGGGCCGGTCAGCATGGCGTGGCCACGGCGACGGTCGCCGCCCGTTTGGGGCTAGAGTGTGTGGTGTATATGGGTTCGGTGGATGTGGCCCGGCAAGCGCCGAATGTGTTGCGGATGAAATTGCTAGGCGCAACGGTGGTGCCGGTCGAGTCTGGCTCGAAAACGCTGAAGGATGCGCTCAACGAAGCGATGCGCGACTGGGTGACCAATGTCGATAACACCTTTTACATCATCGGCACGGTGGCCGGCCCGCATCCCTATCCCGCCATGGTGCGTGACTTCCAGGCGGTGATCGGGCGGGAGGCCAAGCAGCAGATGGCCGCGATGACCGGACGCCTGCCCGACGTGCTGGTCGCCTGCGTGGGCGGCGGCTCCAACGCCATCGGCTTGTTTTATCCCTTCATCGACGACCACGGAGTGGCGATGCACGGTGTCGAGGCGGCGGGCGACGGCATAGCAACCGGCCGCCATTCAGCGCCGTTGAGTGCGGGCCGTCCGGGTGTGTTGCACGGCAACCGCACTTATTTGATGGAAGACGAGGATGGCGAGATCATCGAGACGCACTCGATTTCCGCCGGCCTTGATTATCCGGGGGTCGGCCCCGAACACGCTTGGCTGAAGGATTCGGGCCGCGCCCGCTATGTCAGCATCACTGACGCCGAAGCCATGGAAGGTTTCCACGCCCTGACCCGGCTGGAAGGCATCATCCCCGCCCTGGAGTCCAGCCATGCCATTGCCTATGCCATGAAGCTGGCACCGACCTTGGGCAAGGATCAAAACATCCTGGTCAACCTGTCGGGCAGGGGCGATAAAGACATCAACACCATAGCCGCCCGCGAAGGAATCACCCTGTGAGCCGAATTACTGCGAAGTTTTTTGAATTGCGCCAAGCCGGGCGCAAAGCCTTGATCCCATTCATCTCCGCCGGCGATCCCCATCCCAGTTTCACTGTCCCCGCCCTCCATGCCATGGTCGAAGCTGGGGCCGACATCATCGAATTGGGCGTTCCGTTTTCCGATCCCATGGCCGACGGCCCGGTGATCCAAAGGGCCTCGGAACGCGCATTGGCGCACAAGATGAGCCTGCGCAAGGCGCTGGAACTGGTGCGTGAGTTCCGCCAGAAAGACGCTGTCACTCCCATCGTGTTGATGGGGTATTTGAACCCGGTGGAAGCCCTGGGTTATAAAGCGTTCGTCGGCAAGGCGAAGGAAGTCGGCGTGGACGGTGTGCTGACCGTGGACATGCCGCCGGAGGAGTCCGAGGAATTCATCGGACTGCTGGACGAGGCGGGGATTGCCCCGATCTTCCTGCTGGCCCCGAACAGCACCGCCGAGCGCATCCGCAAAATGGGGCAACTGGGGCGCGGATACCTGTATTATGTTTCCCTCAAAGGCGTCACCGGGGCGTCGCACTTGGATCTTGGCGATATCGCGCGCAAGCTCGCCGAAATCCGCCAATTGACCAGCCTGCCCATCGGCGTCGGTTTCGGTGTCAAGGATGCCGAGACGGCGGCTGCGGTGGCCCGGTTGGGCGACGGCGTGGTGGTGGGCAGCGCCTTGGTGGGCAAGATCGAGGCGGCGGGTGAAGACACCGAACGGGCATTGAACGAAATCACTGCCTTGCTCCGTTCCATGCGCACCGCGCTGGACGCCTGAAAATCGGAGGGGGCTAAAGTGAGCAGTTGGTTCCACAAAACGATATTGTCGAAGATACGCACCGACGCATCCAGCAAGAGCACCGTTCCGGAAGGCTTGTGGTGCAAGTGCGATCATTGCGGCTCCATCCTGTATCGCGCCGAAGTGGAGCGCAATCTGGATGTATGCCCGAGATGCAGCCATCATATGCGCATACAGGCGCGCAAACGCCTGCATGCTTTCCTGGATACGGAGAATCGCCGGGAGATTGGCGACAACCTGGGGCCGACCGATCCGTTAAAGTTCAAGGATAGCAAGAGATACAAAGACCGCCTGGCCCAGGCGCAAAAGCAAACCGGCGAAAAGGATGCCCTGATCGTGCTGTGCGGCGAACTGAAAGGTCGGCCCGTGGTCGCGGTGGCGTTCAATTTTGAGTTCATGGCGGGCTCAATGGGAGCTGTGGTGGGTGAGCGTTTTGTGCGCGGTGCCAATCTCTGCCTGGAAGAGAAGATTCCGCTGGTCTGTTTCTCGGCCAGCGGGGGTGCGCGGATGCAGGAATCCCTGTTGTCGCTGTTCCAGATGTCCAAGACCAGCGCTGTATTGGCAAAAATGGCCGATGCCGGGCTGCCTTTCATCTCGGTGATGACTGATCCGACCATGGGTGGCGTTTCCGCAAGCCTGGCCATGTTGGGTGACATCAACATTGGCGAGCCGGGCGCGTTGATCGGTTTCGCCGGGCCTCGCGTCATTGAGCAGACCGTGCGCGAGAAACTGCCAGAGGGCTTCCAACGTAGTGAGTTCCTGTTGGAGCATGGTGCCATCGATATGATCGTCGACCGGCGCGAGATGCGGGATCGCATCGCCGACCTGCTGGACTTACTCATGCACAATGGCGACGCAGATGTGGCCTCGGGTAATGCGGTGGTCGGCGAGGACACCTGACATCCGTATCCCGATGCGCTTCGCCACGTTGAGTGAGTGGCTGCTCTGGCAGGAAATGCTGCATCCCAAATCCATCGATCTGGGGCTGGCGCGGGTTCGCAAGGTTTACCAAGCGTTACAGATTCCACAGCGCAGGGTTCCTTTCACGCTCACCGTCGCCGGCACCAATGGCAAAGGTTCCAGCGTCGCCTTGCTCGGCGCTATCTTGCGCTCGGCAGGCTACCGTGTGGGCGCTTACACTTCGCCCCATCTGCTGCGTTATAACGAACGTATCCAGATTGATGGAGAATGCGCGGAGGATGCGGTGCTGTGCGAAGTCTTCGAGCGCATTGACCGGGCGCGGGGGGACACCAGCCTGAGCTTCTTTGAGTTTGGCACCTTGGCGGCCCTGGATCTGTTTTCCCAAGCCGCCTTGGATGTGCAAATCCTGGAGGTTGGGCTGGGCGGACGGCTGGATGCGGTGAATATCATCGACGCAGACGCCGCCCTGATCGCCAGCATCGACATTGATCACCGGGACTGGTTCGGCGACAGCCGCGAGGCCATTGCGCTGGAAAAAGTCGGCGTACTCCGCCCTGGCAGGCCCGCTGTGATCGGCGATCCGCGACCTCCGCAGAGTTTGCTCAATTTCGCCGAAGACCAAGGTATTGCCTTGTCCTGTCAAGGAAAGGAATTCGGTTACGGGCGCATCGAAAACGGCTGGAACTGGTTCGGCTCGGGCGGACGTCTGGATGGATTGCCATTGCCGGGTCTCGCCGGCGAGCATCAACTGCTCAATGCCGCTGCCGTGATCCAGTTGTTGCGTTTGATTGAGCCGCAAAAGCCAGTGTCCGAGGCTGCCATCCGCAGGGGCTTGGAGACGGTCAAACTGGCGGGGCGTTTCCAATATTTCGACGGCCCTGTGCCGGTATTGGTGGATGTGGCGCACAACCCGCAAGCGGCTGGAATCCTGGCCGGTTATTTGCGCGAGCGCTTCCCAGGCAGGCGTATCCATGCGGTTTTCGCCATCATGCGGGACAAAGATATCGTCGGCGTCGTCAATCCGCTTAAGGAACTGGTCGAGCGCTGGTATCTGGCGCCTATTCCTCTTCCGCGCACGGCTTCTGAGTCCGAGATCAAGGCGGTGCTTGCCGGGCTGTCCGTCGCGAATGTGGACGGCGGATTTGCCCAGGCGACTGACGCCTTCGCGGCGGCCAAGATGAACGCGCCGGAGGGCGGGCTGGTCGTGGTCTTCGGCACTTTTCCCTTGGTCTCAGAGTTTCTAGCCCTTAACCCTTAGATTTCCCCAAAGGTAACCAGATGGAACCGCAATTGAAACAGCGTCTGATCGGAGTGACCATCGCCGTTGCCTTGGTCGTCATATTCTTACCCATGTTATTCGACAAGTCTGACGACAAGGGTAATATCTCCAGCGCAGGCATTCCTCCCATTCCTGAGGATGTGTTGGAAAAACCCCTGGATCTGCCGAAGACGGCGGAAGACCTCGTGGAAAAGGAGCAGGAGGAAACCAAAAAAAGTGCGCCGCCTGAGAGTGGTTACAAGATCGTCCCTTTGGATGATGAAGCCTTGCCCAATCCCAACGCATCCAACCCGGCTGCGCTTAAGGTGTCTAAAGACGGGAAGGGCGGCGAAACCATTGGCACGCTGAATGGTGGAGAGGAGGACAATCCGGAGGCTGCAACCCCCGCCGAAAACACAGGCCAGGCGACCCGGTCAAACGAAACAGCGCCGCCGGTGCTAGACCAAACGCCCAAATCCGCGCTGCCACCTGTGAAGCATATGATCGAACCGGGGCAGTTCCCGGCGTCAAAGCAGGCCGTGACACCCTCGTCCAGGCCATCGGCTAACGCCGGGCCCCGTGTCGAACCAGTTCCTGGCCCCACGAAAGCGGGAACCCTGTCGGCAAAACCCAAGCCTGCTGTGAGACCGGCGGCGACTGTGACGGGAAAACCGGACGCCATTAAAAAGCCGGAAACTGTCAAATCGACCGAATCCCAGCGTCCGGCCATCAAGACGGTCAAGGTCAACAAGCCGAAAGTCACCGCTCCAGTACGGGAACCCGACGATGAAGGCGAACCGGTTCCCGTCCCCGCGAAAGCGGAGACCCAATCGACTAAACCCAAACTTTCGGCGGCACCTTCCGCCCGGCCTGCGGCGGCTACGTTGAAAAAGCCGGAATCCAGCCCGGCCACCCCTGTGCGGCCACCCAAGCCTACAGTGGTCAAGGCGAAGAAGCCCACCGCCTGGGTGATCCAGGCCGGCAGCTTCACCGACGAAGCCGCCGCGAAAGGTTTGGCGGAGAAGCTCAAACAATCAAAATTCCCAGCCTCCGTGCAGGCTGTGCATGGCGAGCATGGCTCGGTTTATAAGGTCCAGGTCGGAGCCGAGCATGATCGCGGCCGCGCCGAGGAAACCTTGAAGCAAATCGAAGGGAGCACCGGCATCAATGGCATCATCACGCCGCGTCGCTAAGTTGATGATGCCTTGTAGGTTAGCGATGTGAACGCCGTTGGTTTGACTGGTTTGATCTGGGTGGATTATTGCATTCTCGGTTTGATCGGCCTGTCTGCCTTCATCGGCCTGATGCGTGGCCTGGTCCGGGAGGTGTTTTCCTTGGGGCTGTGGGCGGGTGCCGGCTGGATGGCCTTGCATTACAACCCCGCGCTTTCCGTGTATCTGGAACATGCGATTGCTCTGGAATCCGCGCGCATGGCCGTGTCCTTCGTGCTGGTTTTCATCGGTGTCCTGATGGCGGGTGGCCTAGTGGTTTTTGTGCTGGGCAAGCTGGTGTCGTCCACTGGCTTGGACGGCGCAGACCGACTGTCCGGCCTGCTGTTCGGCGTGGCACGGGGGGCGTTGATCGCGGCGGTCTTGGTGTTGCTGGCGGGGGTGACCCCGCTACCCGAACAGCCTTGGTGGAAGCAATCCAAATTGATCCCCCCGTTCCAAGCCTTGGCCGTGTGGCTGCGCGGCCAGATTCCTGACGGCCTCGCATCCAAAGTCAAATTTCCCGAAGCAATCCTAAAAAGGTAAACCGATATGTGTGGCATTGCCGGCATTGTTTCCAGCGAAAACGTCAATCAGGAGCTTTACGAGGCTTTGACCGTTTTGCAACATCGAGGCCAGGACGCCGCAGGCATCGTCACCTGCGAAGGCGATCGCTTCCATTTACGCAAGGATAGCGGCTTGGTGCGCGATGTGTTCCATACCCGCCACATGCGCAGTCTGCCCGGCAAGATGGGCATCGCCCATGTGCGTTACCCGACAGCCGGTTGCACCAGCTCCGCCGAGGCCCAGCCGTTCTACGTCAACTCGCCTTACGGCATTGCCTTGGCGCACAACGGCAACCTCACCAACGCCGCAGGCGCTCAAGCACGATCTGTTTCAGGAAGACCAGCGCCACATCAACACCGATTCGGATTCGGAAGTCTTGCTGAATGTCTTCGCCCATGAATTGCAAGAGATCGGCAAGCTGCGTATCGGCGCGGACGATGTGTTCCCAGCTGTCGCGGCGCGTGCATCGGCGTTGCCGAGGCGCGTATGCCGTGGTCGCGATGATAACCGGTTTCGGCATCATCGCTTTCCGCGACCCTTCGGCATCCGGCCCTCTGGTCTATGGCGAGCGGCATACGGACAAAGGCGTGGATTACATGATCGCCTCGGAAAGTGTGGCCCTGGATGTGCTGGGCTTCAAGCTGGTGCGCGACGTCCAGCCGGGCGAGACCATCGTCATCGAGAAAGACGGCAAATTGCGCACCCGCCAATGCGCGGACAACCCGGTGTATTCGCCTTGCATCTTCGAGTATGTCTATTTTGCCCGGCCCGACTCCAAGATCGATGATGTGTCCGTCTACAAGGCAAGGCTGCGCATGGGTGACAAGCTGGCCGACAAGATCCTGCGCGAACGCCCGGATCACGGCATTGACGCCGTCATCCCCATCCCCGACACCAGCCGCACCTCCGCTCTGCAATTGGCGAACCGGCTGGGCGTGAAATACAGCGAGGGTTTCATCAAAAACCGCTACATCGGCCGCACTTTCATCATGCCGGGGCAGAAATTGCGCGAAAAATCCGTGCGCCAGAAGCTCAACGCCATTGACCTGGAATTCAAAGGCAAGAACGTGATGCTGGTGGACGACTCCATCGTGCGTGGCACCACCTCGATGCAGATCATCCAGATGGCCCGCGACGCCGGCGCGCGCCAAGTCTTCTTCGCCTCCGCCTCGCCGCCAGTGCGCTATCCGAATGTCTACGGCATCGACATGCCGGCGGCGGAAGAACTCATCGCCCATGGCCGCATGGAAAAAGAGATTCAGGAAGAGCTAGGCTGCGATTGGCTGCTGTACCAAGATTTGGACGACCTGATCGAAGCGGTGCAAAAAGGCAACCCCGCCATCGAACGCTTCGATACCTCATGTTTTGACGGGGAATATGTCACCGGCGATGTGGATCAAGCCTATCTGGACAGGCTGTCCTGCCACCGCAACGACGGGGCGAAAGCCAAACAAGATACGGATTGGTCGGTGATTGAGTTGCATAATGCCGGGTAGGATTTCTGTCCCCCTGCGCTACGCTTGGGGGACAGAAATCCTAGAGGAAAAGCTTCATTGAGATGTGTAAACGTAGGGTGGACAGCTTCGCCGCCAACCGGTTTTCTCAAGATTAAGCGGATTTTATTATAGATATTAAGAAAGTCACGTAAATAGGTTTCCCTAGTTCCCACGCTCCAGCGTGGGAACTCGTCTTGACCGCTCCTGCGGTCACGCGGCGCTGGAGCGCCGCCGCAGGCATTCCCACGCTGGAGCGTGGGAACGAGGTGAAGTGAGTATTTCTCATGCGTCTAAAGAAAGTCACCCTCAATAATTACCATTGCTTCGAGAATCTGGAAGTCGAGCTTCGTCCTCGGCTGACGGTTTTGGTCGGCGAAAATGGTGCTGGCAAGACGGCTATTTTGGATGGTATTGCGGCGGGGCTATCGCGTGTAGGGCCGTAGGGCGGGTTAGGCGCGTTTTGGCAAGGTTTGCTATTTCCCCCGACTTGCTCCGCGCCGTAACCCGCCACCTCGCGGAAACGGCGGGTTACGGTGCGCGGTTGGCTTACGGGGTTTTGTGCGGCGCGCCTAACCCGCCCTACGGGCCATCGATAAACTAGAAGGCAAGCGATGAACCCCAACCATTACACCTATAGAACGAACACTTAGGGCTGTGCGTGGAATTTCCGTCCCTCAGTTGGTTGGCGGAAACCCCTGCATTGCGCTGGCCGGCATCCGGCAAGTGGTGGCTGAGGTGGTGGCAGATCTGCAAGCCAGCGGCGAAACCATTCCGCAAGCGCATCAATCGAGAAATCAATCACGAACGATGCGCTTCCTTCGTCGCGCGCAAGGCTAACAAAGGTAATTCACCATGCTTAACCCTATCAGACTACACCCTCAGTTCATCACTGATTTGTCGGGCAAGCGCGTTTCCGTGGTTATTCCGCTAGAGGAATATGAGGAGTTGCTGGAAGACTTGGAAGATTTGGCGGCGATGGCCGAGAGGCGTGATGAACCCAGTGTGTCCCATGAGGAATTATTAGCCGCATTGAGAAGTGATGGCCTCTTATAGCCTGATCTGGAAGCGATCTGCTGAAAAAGATTTGCGCAAGTTGCCGAAAGAAGCTATTTCAAAATTGTTGATATTAACGGAATCGCTTAGAGAAAACCCATTTCCTCCTGGCTGTAAAAAGCTGGTTGGTGTCAACGAAACTTACCGGGTGAGAAGCGGCGATTATCGGTTAGTTTACTCAATTCGAGACAACCAACTAGTTGTTCAAGTTATCCGCGTTGGGCATCGGAGCGAAGTTTATAAATAAGTTTGGGAGCAAACATGACCGATATAGACTGGAACGACTACGCGCTGGAAACCCAGGCCGTTCGCGCCGGGCAGCGTGCGTACCGAGGAGCAGGAGCATAGCGACCCGATTTTCGCCACCTCCAGCTATGTGTTCAACAGCGCCGCCGAGGCCGCCGCCCGGTTTTCCGGAAAAGAACCCGGCAATATTTACTCCCGCTTCACCAATCCCACGGTGCGAGCCTTCGAGCGGCGGCTGGCGGCATTGGAAGGCGGGGAGCGTTGCATCGCCGTGGCATCGGGCATGGCGGCGATTGCCTCGACTCGGCTTCGGTTTGCTCAAGGCTGGCGACCATGTGGTGTGTTCGCGGGGCGTGTTCGGCAACACCGTGCTTGCTGTTCCAGAATTACTTCGCCAAATTTGGCGTCGCCACTACTTTTGTCGATTTGACCGATTATTAGGCCTGGCAACAGGCGATCCGCCCGGAAACCCAGTTTCTGTTCGTGGAGACCCCTTCCAACCCGCTGACCCAAATTGCCGATATCACGCCGCCTGGCCGACATCGCCCACGCCAAAGGGGTCTTGCTGGTGGTGGACAATTGCTTTCTTACCCCGGTTTTGCAAAAACCTCTGGCATTGGGCGCGGACATCGTCATCCATTCCGCCACCAAATATCTGGACGGGCAGGGGCGTTGCGTCGGCGGCGCCATCGTCGGCGGGCTGGAATTGTTGGACAAGGAAATTTATCCTTATCTGCGCACGGGCGGGCCGACCATGAGTCCGTTCAATGCCTGGGTATTCCTATAAAGGCTTGGAAACTTTAGGGATCAGGATGCGGGCCCATAGTGAAAACGCGTTGGAATTGGCGCAATGGCTGGAGACCAAAAACTGGGTCGAGCGGGTGCATTATCCGGGATTGGCTTCCCATCCCCAGCACGAATTGGCCAAACGGCAGCAAAAATCCGGCGGCGGCATCGTCAGTTTTGAGGTGAAAGGCGGCAAGGATGCGGCTTGGCGACTGATTGACTCCACGCGGATGTTGTCGATCACCGCCAATCTAGGCGATACTAAAACCACCATCACCCATCCAGCCACCACCACGCATGGGCGTTTGACCGAGCAAGAACGTGCCGCCGCAGGCATCTAGTGATGGATTGGTTCGCATTGCGGTGGGATTGGAAGACATTGGCGATATCAAGAACGATTTGTTACCGGCATTCCACCCGTCCATGAAAGCGCATACTATTAATCAATATTTTAGGAAGAAACTCGTGAAAGTCACTGTGTTTGGTTCTGGTTATGTGGGTTTGGTCACAGGCGCTTGTCTGGCCGAGGTGGGTAACGATGTGGTGTGTATTGACATTGACGCAGGCAAGATCGAGCGCTTGAATCAGGGGCGAAGTACCTATCCATGAACCCGGTCTGGATGCCGTCATCCAGCGCAATACGCTGGCCAACCGGCTGCGTTTCACCACGGATATCGACCAAGCTGTGGAACATGGCCTGTTCCAATTCATCGCCGTGGGTACGCCTCCTGATGAGGATGGTTCCGCCGATCTCCAGTATGTGCTGGCGGTGGCGCGTAGCATAGGCGATCGCCTGAAGGATTACCGCATCGTCGTCAACAAGTCCACCGTGCCGGTCGGCACCGCCGACCGAGTGCGCGAGACGATTCTTGCCGTGCAAGATGGCGCGGGGTAGCCACGTGGAATTCGATGTGGTTTCCAATCCTGAATTTTTGAAGGAAGGCGCGGCGATAGAGGATTTCATGAAGCCCGACAGGATTGTGGTGGGTACGGACAATCCGCGCACCGCCGAGTTGCTGCGCGCCCTGTATGCGCCGTTCAACCGCAGCCATGACCGGATGCTTTGCATGGACATCCGTTCTGCCGAGTTGACCAAGTATGCCGCCAACGCCATGCTGGCCACCAAGATCAGTTTCATGAACGAACTGGCCAACCTGGCCGAGCGGCTGGGCGCGGACATCGAACAGGTGCGTGTCGGCATCGGCTCCGACCCGCGCATCGGTTATTCCTTCATCTATCCGGGCTGCGGTTATGGCGGTTCTTGCTTTCCCAAGGACGTGAAAGCCTTGGAACGCACGGCGCGGGATGCAGGCTACTCGGCGGAACTGTTGCAGGCGGTTGAGGCGGTCAACAACCGGCAGAAACATCTGCTGTTCGACAAGATCAAAGCCTATTTCAACGGGAACTTGCGGGGCAAAACCATCGCGCTGTGGGGTTTGGCGTTCAAGCCGAACACCGACGACATGCGCGACGCGCCTAGCCGGGTATTGATGGAGGCTTTATGGGCGGAAGGCGCTTCCGTCCGCGCCTTCGATCCGGTCGCCATGGACGAGGCCCGGCGTCTTTATGGCGAGCGGGCAGATTTCACGCTGTGTGAAGATGCCGACCAGGCTTTGCAAGGCGCGGACGTCCTGGCCATCGTGACCGAATGGAATGTGTTCAGAAGCCCGGATTTTGCTCAGATCAGGGCGAACCTGTCCTACCCGGCGATTTTCGACGGTCGCAATCTGTACGACCCGTCCAGGATGGCGGCGGAGGGATTTGAGTATTTCTCCATCGGGCGCGGGCAGGGGCGGTAGGCCGCGCCGCACAACTGAAGCCTTGGAATGCTTCATGCTAAAATGATCATCCCTTTAACAGTGCCGATCTTTAGCCCAAATCATGCGAAAAGCGGTCATCCTTCTGTCCGGCGGGCTTGACTCCGCCACGATTCTCGCCCTCGCCCAGCAACAGGGTTACATCTGTCATGCCCTCAGCTTCAATTATGGCCAACGACATGGCGCCGAGCTGAACGCCGCCCGGCATATCGCCGGCCATGCGCGGGTGGCCGCGCACAAGCTGGTGCATATCGGCCTGGACTCGTTTGGCGGCTCGGCCTTGACCGATGCGAGCATCGCTGTGCCCGATCAACTCGCGCCGGGCATCCCGGTCACTTACGTGCCGGCCCGCAACACCGTGTTCCTCGCCTTTGCATTAGGCTGGGCGGAAGTGCTGGGGGCCGCGGATATTTTCATCGGCGTCAACGCCGTGGACTATTCCGGCTATCCCGATTGCCGCCCCGAATTCATCCGCGCCTTTGAAAACCTCGCCCGGCTGGCGACCAAGGCCGGCGTGGAAGGGCAGGCATTCAAAATCCATACGCCTTTGATCGACCTGAGCAAGGCCGACATCATCCGGCTTGGCTTGGATCTGGGAGTCGATTACGCCCATACCGTGTCTTGCTATTCCGCCGACGACCGGGGCCGGGCCTGCGGCGTCTGCGATTCCTGCCGCTTGCGCAAGGCGGGCTTCGAGACGGCGGGCGTGGACGATCCGACCCGCTACAGCAATTCCCATTTTGCGCTCCAGCCCGCTATCCCGTAAAATCCCATCCATTAAACGACCGATCCACGGCGGGAAGAACCCGAAGGTTCCTCCCGTTTTGCATATCTAAGGTGAACTGATTTTGAAAACGCCCGCAATCCTAGCGCTTGAAGATGGAACCATTTTCCGGGGAACCTCCATAGGCGCGGAAGACTCTTCCATCGGCGAGGTGGTGTTCAACACTTCCATCACCGGTTATCAGGAAATCCTCAGCGACCCGTCCTACGCCCGGCAGATCGTGACCTTGACTTACCCACACATCGGCAATGTCGGCGTCAACAGTGAGGACATGGAGTCTTTCGGGATCTTCGCATCGGGGCTGGTGGTGCGCGACGTGCCGGCGCGGGTCAGCAACTGGCGGGCGGAAAAATCTTTAAGCGAATATCTGGTCGAACATGGCGTGGTCGGCATTGCCGACATCGACACGCGCAAGCTGACCCGCCTGCTGCGCGACCAAGGCGCGCAGCGAGGCTGCCTCGCGGCCGGCGACGTGGACGCGGCCTGGGCGGTCGAGCAAGCCAAGGGCTTTCCGGGACTGGCCGGCATGGATTTGGCCAAAGTCGTGTCGGCCAAGTCGTCTTATCCTTGGACGCAAACCGAATGGCGCTTGGAGCCGGGCTATGGTGAAGCGGACGCGCCGCGCTTCCATGTCGTCGCCTACGATTTCGGCATCAAACGCAATATTCTCAGGATGCTGGCCCAACGCGGCTGCCGCCTGACCGTCGTCCCGGCACAAACCCCAGCTTCGGAAGTCTTAAAGCTAAAACCCGATGGCGTTTTCCTATCCAACGGCCCCGGCGACCCCGAACCCTGCGATTACGCGATAACCGCGATCCAACAGATTCTGGCCGCGAAAGTGCCGGTGTTCGGCATCTGCCTAGGCCACCAATTGTTGGCCCTGGCCTCCGGCGGGAAGACCGTCAAGATGAAATTCGGCCACCACGGCGGCAACCACCCGGTACAGGAACTGGCAACGGGCAAAGTCATGATCACCAGTCAGAACCACGGCTTCGCGGTGGACGAGGAGACCCTGCCAGCCAATTTGAAACCGACGTATCGCTCGTTGTTCGATGGCACCCTGCAAGGCGTGGAGCGAACCGACTGCCAAGCCTACAGCTTCCAAGGCCACCCCGAAGCCAGCCCAGGGCCGCATGATCTAGCCCCGTTGTTTGATCGGTTTATTGGGATGATGCGACATTGAAGAGGTAATTTCGATGAACGTGGAAGAACTTGAACGCATAGTATCACAACTGCCTTCCGAGGATTTAAAGCGGTTTTCCCAGTGGTTTGAGGAATTTAAAGCCGACCAGTGGGATAAGCAGATTGAAGCGGATATTCTGGCTGGGCGCTTGGATTCTTTGGGGGAAGAAGCTTTGCGTGATTTGCGCGAAGGCCGTTGTATTGATCTATGAAGCATCGCGCAAACCGCAGGTTTTGGCAGCACTATGACCGTTTGCCAAAATCTGTGCAGCGAATAGCCGATGCGCAGTTTGAACTTCTCAAACAAAACTCCCAACATCCTTCGTTGCACTTTAAGAAAGTAGGACGATACTGGTCGACGCGAGTTGATATTGATTACCGTGCGGTTGCAATACAAGACGGCGATGACATTGTGTGGTTTTGGATCGGGCCTCATCGTGAGTATGAAAAGCTATTAACGGGACACTAATAGCGATTTTTTCTGCATTCCCAAGCCCCCGCTCGGGAAATGCGGTCTTGGAAGCTCAGTCGTGTATGGTGCGCATCGCGCACCTTAAACGGAAGCTGATGCTTACATTAGCGTGGACTTTAAAGGAAATTTCGTGTGATTTCAAGGTTATTTGAGCGACTGTGTATCGTATAAGGTGCGCGACGCGCACCCTACATTGCTTGGTTTGGCTATTAGGAAAATTTTTCAGTGAATATTATTCAGACACACGAGCAGGCGAATGCAGTCAATGCTTCCTTGACAGGGAAAAGCTTCACAATTCAAGCATTTGCTGGGGCTGGTAAAACCTCCACTGCCGAATTTATTGCAAAAACTCTCGGCAGAAGAGGGGTGTATTTAGCTTTTAATAAAGAGACTGCAAACTCAGCGCACCAAAAACTAGTTCGATATGGATGTGAAGCTAGAACTACACACAGTCTAGCTTGGAGGGATGTGGCATCTAAGATGCCTAATAATACAAAAAAACTAAGTGCCGGTGTTAATTCATATATAATCAAACGATTTCTAAATATTAAGGATCTTTCGTTAGGAGATGTGACATTTTCGAGTGACGAGCTATCGCTTATAGTGCAACGCACATATAAAAAATTTCTAAATACCACTAGTCATCAAGTAGCGTTTGAACATCTTCCTTTATGGGGTACAAAGGTTTTTCAGTTAGACAAACGGTATAGGGATAGATTAGAGAGTTTCGCTATTTCAAGATCCAACCGGCTTTGGGCAGCAGCAATTGATCCTGATGATTCCAGGTTTCCCTTATCGCACTCAGGCTACTTGAAATTGTGGTCATTGACAGGTGCTAGTAATCTTAGTGGCTACGGCTACATTATATTAGACGAAGCGCAAGACACGAATTCTTGCGTAGCTTGGGCATTAAATCAACATCCACACATTCAGCAACTTTATATTGGAGATCGTTATCAACAAATCTATCGATGGCGCGGTGCTACAAATGCAATGGATACGTTCAAGAGTAACCATCAATGCTATTTGAGTAAATCATTCAGATTTGGAAGTAGTATAGCAAGATATGCTACTGCTATAATTCAACGGCTAGGTTCAAAGGTCGCTATTGAGGGAAATTCCGATATTAAGGATGAGGTAAAATTTTTAGCAATGGAGAAAACCCCGGATTCAACCATTCGGCCAGATGCGGTGCTGTGCCGCACGAATCTTGGAACATTTGGAAAATACGTCGAATTGTGTGCCAATGGGATTATGGCTCACATTTTAGAGGGATCTCAAGATGTTCAGGGAATCTTAGATGATGTGGTCAACCTTAAGCTAGATATACCAGCGGCATCATCATTTTTGATGGGGTTTCAAAGTTGGGGGCATCTTGAGAGGTATGTGAAAAATAATAGCAATGATTTATCCCCTGAATTGTTTGGGCTTGTACGAATTGTTGAACAATATGGTATTGAAGATTTGGTTTCTATGTTTGATAGAATGCCAGCCCGATCAAGAGGAAACGTGGTTGATATTACAACAGTTCATAAAATCAAAGGAGACGAGTGGAATAATGTTGTTGAGTTACACACTGACTTTTTGTCGCTTTCACCAAACAGGGTTGGAAATTTGTTTTCTACGTTTACGGACACTGAAGAAGAGTTGATGATCTATTATGTCGCAGTCACTCGTGCAAAAAATAAACTGATTTTGCCTGCTGACTATATTAAATCTTTCTGATTTTAAAAAGACATCTATCATGCAAATCGCCATCAACCTACCCAATGATTTTGTGGATTTTCAAGTAGCCACAGATATAGAAAAAGAAATGCGTTTGAGCTATGCATTGTGGCTGTTGAAAAATTCCCGCGTCACCTTGTCGAAAGGCGCTGAATTGGCGGGCATGGATATTTATGAATTCATTGCAGCCTGCAAGCAAAATGAGGTTCCAGTCATTGACATTAGCAAAGAGGAATTATTGGAAGAACTGGACGGGATGCGCCGCGCATGATTCTAGTGGCGGATTGTTCCGCGCTAATCGCATTAGACTTGTTCCCGATGCTATATCATTTAAAATCACTAACATAGATAAATTTTTTGCAAAAATTCTGGGGAAAAAGTATTTGCCAGTATTAAAGAATGAGTCTATCTATTTGATTTATATTAAAAGTCATCGGGAACAAGTCTATTATCAGTTTGCGAGAGTCTGGGGCTGTTGGAGCGGTTATTTGCTGTCGTCGTCGTGCCTGAAACCGTCTACCACGAAGCCACCCAGCCTGACAAGAAAGAGGCCCAAGCACTGAAGCTCTTTTTGCGTGACAAGATCCGCCACGTTGATTTGAACGACTATGTGTTTTTAGATGTCTTTGCGGATGCGGGGGAAACTGAAGCCATGGTTTTGTATAAACAAATATCAGCCGATAAACTGCTCATTGATGACCGCCGGGGCCGTAAAGTGGCGAGGATCAACCATATCAACACGATTGGTTCGTTTGGCGTGTTGCTTGCCGCCAAGGAAAAAGGTTTGATCCCCGAAGTTGCGCCCTTATTACGGCGGCTTGAAAACTCAGATATTTATTTAAGCCCACAGCTTATAACGACAGTTTTGGAGTTGGCGGGAGAATATCACAGCCCTCAAATCGGGCAAGCATAAACTTTGGAGATGAGCATTTTTTACCCACGCTGCACGTCGTGAAACTCGGGACGCAGACCGTCCAAACCTGCGTTCCCACGCAGAGCGTGGGAACGATCAACTAATTTACACCTATCCCGATACCCACAAACCCCCATGCCAAAACGCACCGACATAAAAAGCATCTTACTTCTAGGCGCCGGCCCTATCGTCATCGGGCAGGCTTGTGAATTCGACTATTCCGGTGCGCAAGCCTGCAAGGCGCTGAAGGAAGAGGGATTCCGCGTCATCTTGGCCAATTCCAACCCGGCGACGATCATGACCGACCCGGAGATGGCCGACGCGACCTACATCGAACCCATCGACTGGCAGACCGTCGCCCGCATCATCGAGAAGGAGCGGCCTGACGCGTTGTTGCCGACGATGGGCGGACAGACGGCTTTGAACTGCGCCTTGGATCTCGACCGCGAAGGTATCTTGGCAAAATTCGGCGTGGAAATGATCGGTGCCAGCAAAGAGGCCATCGATAAGGCCGAAGACCGGCATAAATTCAAGCAGGCAATGACCAAAATCGGCTTGGGTTCGGCGCGCTCCGGCATCGCCCACACCATTGAAGCAGCGCTGGCGGTGCTGGATCAAGTCGGTTATCCGGCGGTCATCCGGCCTTCATTCACCTTGGGCGGCAGCGGCGGCGGCATCGCTTACAACAAGCAGGATTTCATCGAGATTTGCGAGCGTGGCCTGGAACTTTCGCCCACACACGAACTGCTGATTGAGGAGTCCCTGTTGGGTTGGAAGGAGTTCGAGATGGAGGTGGTGCGTGATCGCCACGACAACTGCATCATCATCTGCTCCATCGAAAACTTCGATCCGATGGGCGTCCATACCGGCGACTCTATCACTGTGGCCCCGGCGCAGACCTTGACCGACAAGGAATACCAGATCATGCGCGACGCCTCCATCGCGGTGCTGCGCGAAATCGGCGTGGACACCGGCGGGTCGAACGTGCAGTTTTCAGTCAATCCGAAAGATGGCCGGTTGATTATCATCGAAATGAATCCCCGCGTGTCGCGCTCTTCCGCCTTGGCGTCGAAGGCTACCGGCTTCCCGATTGCCAAAGTCGCCGCCAAGCTGGCAGTCGGCTACACGCTGGACGAGTTGAAGAACGAGATCACCAAAGGCGCGACACCGGCTTCGTTCGAACCGTCGATAGATTATGTTGTCACCAAGATTCCGCGGTTCACCTTCGAGAAATTCCCGCAGGCTGACAGCCATCTGACCACGCAGATGAAATCGGTCGGCGAGGCGATGGCCATAGGGCGCACGTTCCAAGAGTCCTTGCAAAAGGCGCTGCGTAGCCTGGAAACTGGCATCGACGGCTTGACCCCGAAATTGGATCTGAACGCCGACGACAGCCGCGAAACCCTTCAGCGCGAGCTTCGCGATCCGGGGGCCGAGCGCATCCTGTATGTCGCCGATGCCTTCCGCGCTGGCTGGACGCTGGACGAGGTGCAGGCTTACAGCCATATTGACCCTTGGTTCCTGGCGCAAATCGAAGACTTGGTGTTAACCGAACAATCCCTGGCCAAGCGCACCCTGGCAACGTTGAATCATGACGAACTTTATTGCCTCAAGCGCAAAGGCTTCTCCGATTCTAGGCTCGCCAAGCTGTTAGGTAGCGGCGAGGCGGAAGTGCGGGCGACGCGCCACAAGCTGGGCATCCGTCCGGTGTACAAGCGCATCGACTCTTGCGCGGCGGAATTCGCCACCGCCACGGCCTATCTGTATTCCACTTACGAGGAAGAATGCGAAGCCGCGCCGACCGACCGCCAGAAAATCATCGTGCTAGGCGGCGGGCCAAACCGCATCGGCCAAGGCATTGAGTTCGACTATTGCTGCGTCCATGCGGCGTTGGCGTTGCGCGAAGACGGTTTCGAGACCATCATGGTCAACTGCAACCCGGAAACGGTTTCGACCGATTTCGACACCTCCGACCGGCTGCTCTTCGAGCCGCTGACTCTGGAGGATGTGCTAGAAATCATCCACCTGGAAAAGCCCTACGGCATCATCGTCCAATACGGCGGGCAGACCCCGCTGAAACTGGCGCGGGCCTTGGAAGCCGCTGGCGCGCCGATCATTGGCACGTCGCCGGATTCGATCGACCTTGCCGAAGATCGCGAGCGTTTCCAGAAGCTGGTGGATCGCCTGAATCTGAAGCAGCCGCCCAACCGCACGGCCCGCTCGCTCGAAGAAGCCTTGGACGGTGCCCGTGAGATTGGCTATCCGTTGGTGGTGCGGCCTTCTTACGTTCTTGGTGGGCGGGCGATGGAGATTGTGTTCAACGACGACGAACTGAAGCGCTACATGCGCGAGGCGGTCAGCGTCTCCAATGATTCGCCAGTGCTGCTGGATCGCTTCCTCGACGATGCCATCGAGATGGACGTGGACGCGGTGCGCGACGGCCAGCGGGTGTTGGTCGGCGGCTTGATGCAGCATATCGAACAGGCCGGTGTGCATTCGGGCGACTCGGCTTGCTCGATCCCGCCTTATGATCTCAGCCAAGACATCCAAGCGCGTATCCGTGAGCAAGTGACGCTGCTGGCCGAAGCCTTGGGCGTGGTCGGCTTGATGAACACCCAATTCGCCGTGCAAAATGATGAAATCTTCATCCTCGAAGTCAACCCACGGGCCTCGCGCACTGCGCCGTTTGTGTCGAAAGCCACCGGCTATCCGCTGGCGAAAATCGGCGCACGCTGCATGGTCGGCAAGACGCTGGACGAGCAGGGGGTGTTTGAAGAACGCATACCCGCGTATTATTCGGTCAAAGAAGCCGTCTTTCCGTTCATCAAGTTCCCCGGCGTCGATCCGGTGCTGGGGCCGGAGATGAAATCCACCGGCGAAGTCATGGGCGTCGGCGCGACGTTCGGCGAGGCCTACGCCAAGGCCCAACGTGCCGCCAGCGTCAAATTGCCGACCGGCGGGGTGGCGTTCATCAGCATCCGCGATGCCGACAAACCGAAAATCGCGCCGATTGCCCGCAAACTGGTGGAGCAGGGTTTCCAATTGGTGGCGACCGGCGGCACCGCCCAGGTTATCAATGATGCGGGCGTGGAATGCAATCGGGTGTTCAAAGTCAGCGAAGGCCGGCCACATATCGTGGACATGATCAAGAACGGCGAAGTGCAGTTCATCATAAACACCACTGAAGGCAAGAAAGCCATTGCGGATTCTTTCACGATCCGCCGCCAGGCCCTACAGCAACATGTGACCTACACCACAACCTTGGCCGGTGCGTGGGCCACTTGTTTGGCACTGGACGAACTGCAATCCAGCGATGTCAACCGCTTGCAGGATTTGCATAAAAACTGGTAAAGGATTTTACGCCCCTCTCCGGGCGGGAGAGGGGCGGGGGAGAAGTCTTTGGTTTGTAAACCAAAGCTTCCCCCAAGCCTCAAACCACACTCACAACCCAAGATCCCCCTGAGAGAGGGGAAGATTTAAACCCGTTAGGATAAACGAATGAACAAAGTGCCGATTACCGTCAAAGGGGCCGAAAAGCTCCGCAAGGAACTGACCCACCTAAAAACTGTGGTGCGCCCGCGCATCACCGCAGCCATCGCCGAAGCCCGCGCCCACGGCGATTTGAAGGAAAACGCCGAATACCACGCCGCCCGCGAGCAGCAAAGCTTCGCCGAAGGGCGTATCAAGGAAATCGAGGGGAAGCTTTCCAATTGCCAAATCATCGATGTGACCCGGGTCAATGCCGACGGCAAGGTAGTTTTCGGCGCGACGGTTGAATTGGTGGATGTGGACACCGAGCAGACCGTGACCTATCAAATCGTTGGTGAAGACGAGGCGGACATCAAGCATGGCCGCATCAACATCACTTCGCCGATTGCGCGGGCGTTGATCGGCAAGCGCGAAGAGGATGTCGTGGTGGTGAAGGCACCGGGGGGGGATAGGGAGTATGAGATTGTTTCGGTGAAGTATATTTAATCTAAATATCTGGTCTAAATATTCATCCACCCCTTGTTAATGTTGATTAGAAAAACGAATATAGATGAGTTATTAACGGGGTGGATGAATAAAGTTGTTCCCGGTGTTAAGTCAATGATTTCATGATATTTTCAGGTTCCAAAGTCCGGCGGGAATCCAGACAATGGAATCTATGATCGAGTCTAGGTGGTTTCTGATCCGGTGCATCAGGCAGTGGAAAATCTTCATCCCGCCGATGGCGTGTTCCACCGGGACGCGGGTTTTCGCATGGCGGCGGTTGTGTTTCTCCTGGGTGGCCGTGAGTTTGGCATCGGGGTTTTTCTTGGGCTTCCTGGGCCTTTTGTGCGGCAGGTGTATATTGGATTTGCCGCCGCAATCCGTTTCCGCCCCCTGGAAGCCGAGGTCGAGCCACACATTCACGTCGGGAACCACTTGGACTGGGGGTCGAATACCTTTTTCATGAGGGTATAGTCATGGACGCTGCCGGCGACGAAGCAGAACTGGAAAAGGATTTGGCGGCGCAGGGTCGTGACGGCGAGTGCCTTGGGCGTGAAGCGTTTTTTTTCCGCTGTAGCGGGCGTCGCGGAGTTCCTTCTCTTGCGGCCTGACGCAGGGGCACTCCAGCCCGTCGATGGCGATGTCGCCATATTGCTCAACGGGTTGGGCGAACCCTTCGGGCGTCCCCGGTGTCCTAAGCGGCAGCACGCCGAGGCCGGACAGGCAGCGCAGCAGGACAGGCAGAAGGGTCTCGACGTGGTCGTGGGCATGCCCGGAGCTGAAGCCGAAATGGAAGCCCAGCACGTCGAAGGTGGGGTATGTCTTCAGGTAATAAAGGATGAAGAACAGTTTCTTCTCCGGCCCGGCCAGATAGCCTTTCGGCCTGCCTGACGGAACCTGCTTGATTTCACCTTTCAGGGGCCGTTCCTGTTGTATCGCGTCATAGGCCGACGCGAAGGCCTCGGCGAGTTTGTTGAATTTCGACCGATCCATCCCGATGAGCGACTTGATAATGCGGCCATGCTTTTCGTCGTCCAGCTTTTCAAACTTTTCGTAGATCATATGATAGATATTTTATGATGATTGTATAAGTTGTTCTAGGACAGTATCATAGTCATGAAAAGTTCTGGGTACAAGTCTAATATTTAATTGGGTATTTTGCCCATATGGAGCGTAGCGGAATATGGGGGCTTGTTGCGCACACAAACTCGGTGCTGTGCGCCTAAACTGCATCCCACACAGCGCGTTGGTGCGAAAAAAAAATATGATAGAGAACGATAAATTGAATTCTGAGAAAAATTCAGATTTTGATATGGCAACACTCAGAGAAGGTGAGTCTGGGGAGGTCACTCTAAAATTAAGTAGGGCCAAATTTGCTGAATTCATATTCGATTTTCTTGGGCCGAAAGAGACTTTAACAAAATCATTTTGTTAATGCTTTGTTGCTGAACTAAATGACCTCCTTCAATTCCATTACCTGCTCGGTGGTGGGTTTAATTGATTTATTGAGATTGAAAGCAGTATCTATTTATAAACAACCCTATCACCGTGTCGTGAAGTGCTTCCAATTTTGAAAAGCAGATCGTTTTGCGCGTCAATCGCTTGATCCGGGTTCGCAACAAAAGGTTTTTGTTTTCTATTTTTTGAGCATGCTGCTTGCCAATGACGTGCTTGTCTTTAGGGATGAGTGCGGAATAGCTGCCCCAATCGTCTGTGTAATAGGTCCGGATATTGAATGCCTTCAAATTTGAGATCAATTGCTCGCACACCGCATCTTGGCGCCGCCCGAAAACGAACGACAGGACACAGCCTGTCACGGCATCGATGGCATACCGGAGCCAGCGTTGGTTCTTTTTGTCGCCGACGTAGCTCCATGGCTCGTCTGCCTGAACATCCATTGGAGAATCAAGGGGATGCCTGATTTCGACGGCGATCTCACGCGTACCGATGTAAGGGTTCACGGCGACCACTTCAGCGGAGCTTTTTTTAGCGTGGAAATGAAGGTGTGTTTGCCGATACCCAGAATGCGCGAAGCATCCCGGATGCCGCCGCCGTTCATGGCAATGTCCACAATCTGGTCTTTGACGCCAGGCTCGTAGGCCCGGTACACGCAGTCGGTCTTGAATATTCGCCCGCACTCCTTGCAGCGAAACCGGGAACGACCGCTTTGGGTGCCGTAACGGACAACCTCGGAACTGTTGCAATACTTGCACAAAACAATTTGATACGCCATTGGAATGGTTGCCTAAGAAGCTTGAAAATTTTATGCTCTACCATACTTAATAAATCAATTAAACCCACCTCCCCTGGAACGAACACAGAAACCAACCTGTAAAATATCCCAGCAACGGCGGAAGGCCGTATGTGCTTGAAGTTATCGAAGACCGGTTATTGTTTATCCTTTTTTATCTAAAAAAATACCCATTGCAAACGGTTTTGGCGCACTCTTTTGAAATCAGCCAGAGTGAAGCCAACCTCCTGGTCCACCAACTCAGTCTTGTGCTCGGGATGACACTAAGGAAAGATGGTTTCACACCGCCAAGGATAACCGATGAAATGCTCGTTAGATTGGAACAAGAGAACAGCCAAGACTATGGCATAGATGGAACTGAAAGGCGCATCAATCGGCCGGTTGATCAGGACGTGCAACGATTTTTCTACAGTGGTAAAAGTCATTGCCACACGCTGAAGAACAATCTAGTTGCCGGACTGGATGACCGTCAAATCAAAGGGTTAAGCGACACTTATGAAGGCAAGAAGCACGGTAAGAAAATTTGCGACGAGGAAGGCACCCGCTTGCCGGAAGGAAGCGATCTTTACCGAGATACGGGATTTCATGGCCATGAAACCGTGGGTGTGAACATTCACCAACCGAAGAAGAAACCGCGTGGCGGAGAACTCAGCGCAGAGGAAAAAGAGGAGAATAAGTTGATCTCCAGGGTTCGCGTCATTGTGGAGCATGTAATTGCGGGCATCAAGCGTTGCCGAATCGTGAAGGACGTGTTTCGCAATACCAAGGCCGACTACGACGACGAGGTCATAGAGCTGGCCTGTGCCCTGCATAACTTCAGGAGCTATCACCGACGAACCGCCTATTGACAAGCGGATATGTAAAACCATATACCGCGCACATGGTGCGAGCGTTAATGACTGGCTAATAAATAACCGATCTACCCTCTACCTGAGTATAAGCGATAGATCGGCGCATAACGATATAAACCGGTTTTACCAATGGCGTGGCAGCGCAATATTGATACGCATACATAAAGTGGTATAAATTGGTTTTTGACAATGTCTATTGAGCATACAAACTATATTTGGGCGGATGAGGTTAATAAATTGAAAACATACTTTCTGCTTTGGTCTATATAAAAGGATTTTTAGTTTTTTTATTTCTTTACAGTGTGGCTTTGTTGTATTTGTACTTATTTAAAATACAAAGTATTCTTGCGGTAACAACTAAAGGGATTAAATATCTTGAGTTACAAAAAGAGAGAAAATCAACTATGGCGCAATTCTTCTACGGCTTAGGAGCTTCGATTGTGGCTGCGATTATTTATGAATTAACTCCAAAACTTATCCATTTTTTGTAACATAAACACTTATATTCCTGTAATCTTGTAGCAAAGAAGTGTGGGCGAATGGCACTATCGTTTGCCCACGCCGAATCCGAAATAGCTTTGTAGGATGCGCACCGCGCATCTTCTTTAATATTCGAGTTTTACTAAGGTGCGTAATGCGCACACTACATTAACTAACGCGAAATAGGCGCGGCAATCTAATAGTTGATGAAAGTTTTAAAAGATTGTTTTGCATATGATGTTCGGCTGACGGATGAACGGTTGGCGCATATCCTTCTACATCCTGAAATGCTTGGCTTCGAGCCTGCCATCGCTGCGGCGTTGGCGCTGCCACAAGAGGTACGGCTTTCGCGCTCCGATCCTGGCATCCGTCTATTCTACCGATATTATGAACACACTCCAGTAGGCAGCAAGTGGTTGTGTGTTGTGGTTAAATACTTGGCAGTGGATGCGTTCGTCGTGACTGCCTATCTTACTGACAAACCCAAAGCCGGATAAATACTATGGCCCAATCCATAAAAGTCTGGTTCGACCCGGAAGCCGATTTTCTTGAGGTGCAGTTTTCCGATGCGCCTGGTTACATGCGCGAAACCAATCACGATGCCGTCATGGAGAGAGTGGACGAAAACGGTAATGTGATTGGCTTTAGTATTCTTGGCGTCAGCCGCCATGCGAAGGAGCACCCATTGGAAGCAGAGTTAGCGGTACATTGAGATGGATAGGGTTGGCAAACGGCTCTATAAATAACCATGCGCACCACCTATTATCCCGATGATGACATACTTGAGATAAAATTCTCCGGCCATCCCATCGTGCGTGAGGTTTCCCAGGAGTGAAATACTTGCATGAGTTACGATGCCGAAGGGAAGATTGTTGAAATGGTGATTTTGGATGCAAAGGCCACCGGCGCTTGGCCTATAGAAGAGCAACAGCGGGGGGCGTAAAATTTTTTTCATCAATCTCGAAATATACTCGGCAACCTAATGGTGTTATGCAGGTAATCAGTGTCCCATGCCGTGTGAATAAACGAGCTATCCTACTGGTTCAACCAGACCACCACGGAATACCTATGAAAAAACCAGTTTTGATTTTGGCTGTAAGCCTTTTGTTGGGGACTTTGCCATCTGCCGCGCTTGCTCTGGATGCCGCTTGCGAACCTATTCTAGCCGCTAGCGAGGCGCGTATTAAAGTTCCTGCATGGAGAACCGTCAGCGAGGTGAACACCAACTTCAAACTTGAAACACTTAAAGTCGATGGCAAATTCTATAATCGCATTGACAGCGGCAAATGGAAGGTTATGCCGAGCAATATCGACGAAGCTGAACGGACATTGTTAGCGCAAATCAGAAGCGGGGAAGTTAAGAGGTCACGCAATGCCAGGGCGAAGGTGACGAGATGCACGAAGGCATTGCGACGCATGTGATAAGTTATCACATTGAAATGAACGGCGCTCCTGCCGCCGATGCTAAACTTTATATCGGCAAGGTTGACGGTCTTCCCTAGGCATCATTTTCCAATGCGACCAAGACCCGCTATTCTTACACAGGGGTGGTCGCGCCAAAACCCTAATCCAAACACTGCGGTAATGAATAGCCGGGTGGGCAAACGGCTCTTTCGTTTTCTCACCCGGAATGACGGCATTTTGTATGCCCATGGCAATTATGCGACGCGGAGCGTAGGAACGATAATGCCGGGGAATGTCCCGGCAATCCATTTATTTATCAGGATTCTTCCGATACAAAGTAATGATATGCCCAATGGACTGGATCAACTCGGCTCCGGTTTCCGCACAGATTTGCCCGCTCATTTCCTTGCGCTGTTCACGGTCTTCGGCGTTGACCCGCACTTTGATTAATTCATGGTGATCCAAAGCCAAGTTTATTTCGTTCAACACCGCGTCGCTGATTCCGGCATTGCCGGTGATGACGACGGGTTTCAGCGCGTGGGCTTTGGCGCGGAGTTGTTTTTTTAATTCGGATTTCAAACGATTGTCCTGTTTAACACACTATAAAGGTTTTAAGAGTCGATGGCGCGTAGTGGCAGTAGCCAACGGTGGTTGACCGAGCATTTTTCCGACGAATACGTCAAGCTGGCCCAGGAAAAGGGCTATCGCTCGCGGGCGGTGTTCAAGCTGGAGGAAATCCAGGCCAAAGACCGCCTGCTTAGGCCCGGCATGTCCGTGGTGGATCTGGGGGCGGCTCCCGGCGGCTGGTCGCAGTTCGTGGCGGAGAAGATCGGCAAAAGCGGCAGGATTATAGCCTTGGACATCCTGCCGGTGGAAGCGATTCCCGGCGTGACGATCATCGAAGGCGATTTCCAAGAGGAGGCGGTGTTGACCCAATTACTGGACGCTTTGGACGGCAACCCGGTCGATTTGGTGCTGTCCGACATGGCCCCGAACATGAGCGGGACCCGCATCGTGGATCAGCCGCGTGCGATGTATCTGGCCGAACTGGCTTTGGATACGGCGCGGCAGGTGCTACGGCCAGGCGGGGCTTTCGTGGTCAAGCTGTTCATGGGGGCTGGTTTCGACGAATTCCAGAAAGAGGCCCGGAAATCCTTTGCCACTCTCGCAAACCGCAAGCCGAAAGCTTCGCGCGACCGCAGCCGCGAGGTGTATCTTGTCGGCAAAAACTTCAAGGGACGCTGATGGCGGGCTTCGCAGGTGCTTTGGCGTGACAGGCCCTCTCCCCCCTTTCCCGCAGGGCGAGGGGAGTGGATACTTGCGGGAAATTCATGTCGGTTGGAAATTATCCTGATAAGATTGCAAAAGTGTTGATTCGGATAATCATCCGTAAAAAAGGGAGCGTGAAGTGAACGATATGCTGAAAAACATCATTTTATGGGTGGTCATCGCCGTCGTGCTGATGTCCGTGTTCAATAATTTTGGCTCTCGCAAATCCGTCGATGTTTCCAACCAGACCTACTCCCAGTTCTTAGCCGAGGTGAGCGGCGGCCAAGTCAAGGAAGTCACCATTGATGGATCGCTAATCCATGGCACGACAACCACCGGCGACAAGTTCGCTACTTACGCCCCCGACGACCCGAAGATGGTGGAGGATTTGCTTAAGAACCATGTGGAAATCAAGGCACAGCCTCCCGAGCAGCAGTCTTTGTGGATGCAGATGTTGATTTCCTGGTTTCCCATGCTGCTGTTCATCGGCGTGTGGGTTTTCTTCCTCCGGCAGATGCAGGGCGGCGGCCGGGGTGCGATGTCCTTCGGCAAGAGCAAGGCCCGGCTGTTGGAGGAAGACCAGGTCCAGGTCACTTTCGCCGACGTGGCAGGTTGCGACGAGGCCAAGGAAGACGTGTCGGAGATGGTCGATTTCCTGAAAGACCCAAGCAAGTTCCAGAAGCTGGGCGGCAAGATTCCACGTGGCGCGTTGATGGTAGGCCCGCCTGGCACTGGCAAGACTTTGCTGGCCCGCGCCATCGCAGGCGAAGCCAAGGTGCCTTTTTTTACTATTTCGGGTTCGGATTTCGTGGAAATGTTTGTCGGCGTGGGGGCTTCCCGTGTCCGCGACATGTTCGAGCAGGCCAAGAGGCATGCGCCGTGCATCATCTTCATCGACGAAATCGACGCGGTGGGCAGGCATCGCGGCGCAGGCTTGGGCGGCGGTCATGATGAGCGCGAGCAGACGTTGAACCAGTTGCTGGTGGAGATGGATGGCTTCGAGGGCAGCGAGGGCGTCATCGTGATCGCCGCCACCAACCGGCCCGACGTGCTTGATCCAGCCCTGCTGCGTCCTGGCCGTTTCGACCGCCAGATCGTGGTCGGCCTGCCCGATGTGCGCGGCCGCGAGCAGATACTTAAAGTCCACATCAAGCGTGTGCCTTGCGCCGAAAATGTCGAGGTAAAATACTTGGCGCGGGGAACCCCGGGATTCTCTGGCGCGGATCTGGCCAACCTGATCAACGAGGCGGCCCTTTTCGCGGCGCGCAAGAACAAACGCGAGGTGCAGATGGAAGACTTCGAAAAGGCCAAGGACAAGATCCTCATGGGCGCGGAGCGCAGGTCCATGGTGATGAGCGACGACGAAAAAAGGCTCACCGCCTATCACGAAGCGGCCATGCCATCATCGGCCGGCTAGTGCCCGAACATGATCCGGTTTACAAGGTCAGCATCATGCCACGCGGGCGGGCTTTGGGCATCACTATGTTCCTTCCAGAGCACGACACGTGCAGCGCCAGCAAGCAGAAGCTGGAAAGTATGATTTCGAGCCTATTTGGCGGGCGACTCGCCGAGGAGATCATCTTCGGCAAGGAAAAGGTCACCACTGGTGCCTCCAACGACATCGAACGCGCCACCGGCATGGCCCGGAACATGGTAACCCGCTGGGGTCTGTCCGAACGCCTAGGCCCCCTGGCCTATAGCGAAGAGGAGGGGGAGGTATTTTTGGGAAGGTCGGTGACTCGGCACAAATCGGTATCCGAGGAAACCTCCCATCTTATCGAGGAGGAAATCCGCTCGGTCATCGACCGCAACTATGGACGCGCCGAACGTCTGTTACGCGAGAATATGGAGAAAATGCATGTCATGGCCGACGCCCTGATGAAGTATGAAACCATCGACCACCTGCAAATCGAGGAGATTATGGAAGGCAAGATTCCACGCCCCCCGGAGAATTGGGAGGACACCCCGTCGGGCGGCGGCAGAAGTGCGCGGGAAGATACGCCGGATGAGTCCACAAACTTGGGCAATCCAGCCGGATCGCATTGATGAAAAGATTGCTCCTTTCGATCCTGGCCGTTTTCCTGCTGGTGGAAGAATGGCTTTGGGACATGCTGACGGCGTTAAGCCATCGGCTGTTGGTATGGCTGCATCTGGCCGTTTTTGAACGCTGGCTGGCTCAGGCCAGTCCTGCGGTAGCCATGGCGGCATTCGTCATGCCTATGGCGCTGGTTTTGCCCGTCAAACTTGCTGCCATAGTGTTGTTTGCCCACGGCCAGATCGTCCAAGGCATCGGCCTGCTCATCGCCGCCAAGCTGTTCGCCACCTTGCTGATTTCGCGGATGTTCGCGATCACCCGGACGCAACTGTTGACATTCCGCTGGTTTGCGGCGCTGTACACCACCATCACCCGTTGGCTGGCCTGGGCGCACGAGCGCATCCGCGCCACCGCTGTTTACCGGCAGGGGGTGAGGCTCAAGCAGGCTGCGCGGGTCAAACTGGCGGAATGGCTGGGAAGAGGAGGACGTTGATGTTTTGTAAGGGGATGGATCGCCCTTATCCATCCCCAGAAGGAATGCACAAAGCTGTGGATAAGTTTGTGGGTCTCCGCTTGTGGATCGCCCCAACCGGGCGTCTGCGTTGTGGTGTCCAGCTTTTTGGCGTCACGGGGGAAAGGTGTCAAAAATTCACAAGATATTGATAAACAAAGAATTATTGTCGCCATGATTCACGCAAGTGATTAAATTCCAGTCGGTTGGCACTGGCTCTGCACAGCACTTGGGCAACGGTGGATAACTGTGTGAAATGACTCGACAGAAGGCCGCCTTTCCGCTGGAACCCGCAAAAAAACGGGTTGCTTATGAGGCAACCCGCAGACACCATCCCAGAGGGCAAATATAGAGGATTCAAAGAAGACGACGTTTCGCGGAAGGTTAGGTTAAGAGTCAAGAGTGTTTAGTGGGCGGCATGATAGACAATAATCCACGCAAGTCCTTTGATCTGGATTAATTTTCATGTTTTTTATGTGGGATTCAAGCAATGAAATTATGGATTTCTTTTCGTGATTTCCGTGGTTCATATTTTAAAGCGTTTCTGGCATTCCTAGAGTCCACATTCGTCCCGATCAGGAACGGGTCGGCCTTACGCGCAGGCTATGCGGTGTTCCGCCAGACCAAGGAAGCTGGTTTGGATTACCGGGCCATGAGCCTAGTCTATACCAGCTTGCTGGCGCTGATTCCGCTGCTGGCGGTGAGCTTCTCGATGCTCAAGGCGTTCGGGGCAGATGCCTACCTGGAACCTTTCCTCTTGGAGATCCTCAAACCCTTGCGCGGCAACACGGAGTCGGTCGCCGCAGCCCTGTTTGATTCCGTGAAGAAGCTGGATGTGGGGGTGTTGGGTTCGGTCGGCTTGCTGTCCCTGCTTTACACCAGCGTTTCCCTGCTGGACAAGATTGAGGAGTCTTTCAACCACATTTGGCGGAAGAAGGCCAGGATTTCCGCAGCCTGGTGCGGCGCTTCAGCGATTACCTGAGCTTTATCCTGGTCGGCCCTTTGCTGGTTTTTTCAGCCTTTGGCGGCATGAACGAGATTTTCCGGCGCATCAACGATTTCCAACTGCTGGAAGGAAGGATCAACCCTTTGTTATTGGCTTTCCAAGCGGTTTTGCCTTATTTGTTCACCATCGCCGCCTTCGCCTTCCTCTACCAGATCATTCCCGATGCACCGGTGAAAATTCGCTCGGCTTTGTTTGGAGGTTTTGTCGCGGGCCTGTCATGGAAGCTGGTCGGGTGGGTTTTCGGCGCGTTCATGGCCGGTTCCGCCCAGTACCATGCCGTCTATTCCACGTTCGCGATCCTGATCCTGTCCATGGTCTGGCTTTACCTGAGTTGGCTGATTGTCTTGTTGGGGGTGCAGGTGACTTTTTTCCACCAGTATCCCCGCTATATCTTCCTGCACAGTGCGACTGCGCGGCTCAGCGCAAGATTGTCTGAGCGCCTGGGGCTGTTGGCCATGGTGCTGGTCGGAAGGCGATTCTTCCATGGGGAACATCCGTGGAGTGCGCAAGAACTGTCCTTGCGGCTGGGTGTGCCCGACGATTGCCTGGATGAATTGTTGTCGGCACTGTCCGTGAAGGGCTTTATCATGGGGCTGGGCGGTGAAGCAAGCGCTTGGGTTCCCGCCCGCGATCTTTCCACCATCAAAGTGGTGGAGGTGCTGGACGCTCTGCGTTCCACCCACGAAGATGATTTCCCGATCAACCGGGATGTCTTGGCAGAGCCTAGGGTAGATGCCCTGCTCTATCTGTTCGACGGGGCGCTACGGGAAGCCGCAGGCACCACGACAATCCGCGATCTGATTGAGGAGGATGGCAAATGAACGAATCCGAACCTACGGTGTAATTTGGACAAACATATTTTTTTCGCCACCGCCCCTTTGGGGATCGAGCTTTTGCTTGCCGATGAATTGCGCGGCTTAAAGTTGGACGAGGTCAAGGACGGGCGGGCGGGAGCTTCCTTCACCGGCAATTTGGAAGACGCCTACCGGGTTTGCCTCTGGTCACGGCTGGCCAACCGCGTCTTGCTGAAGTTGGCGAGTTTCCCCGCCGCCACGCCGGAAGCGCTTTACGAAGGCATCGGTGCCATCGACTGGGCCGAACATATGTCGCCCGAAGCCTCGCTGGCAGTGGATTTCGCTGCCTCCCGTTCGCAGCATCACCCATACCCAATACGGGGCGCAAAAGGTCAAGGATGCCATCGTCGACCAGTTCCGCGAACTGTGCGGCGTCCGCCCTTCGGTGCGGCTGGATCGGCCCGATATCAGGGTGAATGTTTATCTGGACAAAGACATCGCCAGCGTTGGCCTGGATATTTCCGGCGAGAGCCTGCACAAACGTGGCTACCGCTTGGAAGGCGGGGCCGCCCCGCTCAAGGAAAACCTGGCTGCGGCCATTTTGTTGCGGGCCGGCTTGGCCACAGGTGGCGCAGACGGGCGGCGAATTGGTCGACCCCATGTGTGGCTCGGGAACCCTGCTGATCGAAGCCGCCTGGATGGCTGCCGATATTGCGCCCGGTTTGCTGCGGGATTATTTCGGCTTCCAGGGCTGGAAGAACCACCGGGCGGATCGGTGGGAGAAACTGCTGGAAGAAGCCCATGTCCGCCGCGAGGCCGGTTTGCGGCATCTGCCTTCGATCACCGGCTACGACTTGGATCACCGCGCCGTCCACGCCGCCTTGGACAATATCGAACATGCCGGGTTACATGGCTTCATCCACGTCGAAAAAAAACCGGCTGCGGAAGTCCGTCCGCGTCGGCCCCGCAACGGCTTGCTGGTGGTCAACCCGCCTTATGGCGAACGCCTGGGCGAGGCGTCCGAACTGGTCGGGCTTTACACCGTGCTCGGTGAATTGCTGAAAACCCATTTCCAGGGTTGGAAAGCTAGCGTGTTCACTGGCAACCCGGATCTGGCCTTCAAGCTGGGCATCCGTGCCCGCAAATTCTACAAGCTTTACAACGGCGCCTTGGAATGCAAACTGTTCAATTTCGAGATCCAGCCCGAGCGCTTTTTCACCCCCCACGAAGATGAGAGCGGCCTGTCCGAGGAGGCCCGCAAGGTCCGGCAGTTGGTGCGCCGCGCCCAAAGCTTGGCAAAAAAGCCGGAAACCACGCCGGGCGCGGAGATGTTCGCCAATCGCTTGCGCAAAAATTTAAAAAACCTGGGGAAGTGGGCGAAGCAAAACGAGGTGACTTGTTACCGGCTTTACGACGCCGACCTGCCCGAGTACGCCGTGGCGGTGGATCTTTACCAAGGCGGACAGACTTGGCTGCATGTGCAGGAATACGAAGCACCGACCAGCATTGATCCCGCAAAGGCCGAAGCCCGGTTGGCGGAAGCCTTGTCGGTGATGCCGCAGGTGCTGGACATTCCGGCGGAGCAAGTGTTTCTGAAGATCCGCCGCAGGCAGAAGGGCAGCGCCCAGTACGAGAAGCAAGCGGAGGCGGGGCGGTTCCAGCAAGTGGAGGAGGGTGGTTGCCGGTTTTGGGTCAATTTCGAGGATTACCTAGACACAGGGCTGTTCCTCGACCACCGTGCCACGCGTTTGATGATCCAGCGCCTAGCCGAGGACAAGCATTTCCTCAACCTGTTCGCCTACACCGGAACCGCCACGGTCCATGCGGCGGTGGGAGGCGCACGTTCGACGACCACCGTGGACATGTCCCATACCTACCTGGACTGGGCGCGGCGCAACCTGGAGTTGAACGACATCAAGGGTTATCGCCATGAACTGGTCCAGGCCGATTGCCTGGCTTGGCTGGAAGACGAAGCCGACAGGGGGGAGCTCAAGTTTGATTTGATTTTCCTGGATCCGCCGACTTTCTCCAACTCCAAGCGCATGGGCGATGTCTTTGATGTGCAAAAGGACCATGTTGTTCTGCTACGCAAGACCGCCAGCCTGCTTAAGCCCGATGGTGTGTTGATCTTCTCGACCAATTTCCGCAAATTCAAACTGGCCCTTGAGATACTGGAAGATTTTGCGGTGGAGGATATCAGCGCGAAGACCATCCCCAAGGACTTCGAGCGCAATCCCAGAATCCACTACTGTTGGATGTTTAAAAATCGTGTGGCCAAAGTTCCATCTCCTGTTGGGAGAGGGCTAGGGTGGGGACAGAATAGTTGAGGTGAGCAGTGCGAAAACGAATCCGTATCACGGTTTCCGGCAGGGTGCAGGGGGTCGGTTTTCGCGCTTCGGCCCGCGAAAAGGCTTTGTCGCTAGGCCTTGTCGGCTGGGTGCGAAACTTGGCGGATGGCAGGGTCGAAATCCTTGCCGAAGGAAGCCCTGCCAGCATTTCCGCTTTAGTTGAATGGTGCGGACATGGCCCGCGTTGGGCCAGGGTGGAGCGCTTGGCTGCCGTTGACGAGACGCCCATCGGGGAATTTGACGGCTTTACTGTGCGATGAGAACACCATGCCGATCCGGCCAAAATTACAAGACGATTTCATCACCCTAGCCCACGGCAACGGCGGGCGTCACATGCGCGAGCTGATAGACCATTTGTTCGCCCATTATCTGCGCAACGATTGCCTGGACACGACAGTGGACGCGGCGCGAGTCCCTGTGGATCTACAGGCGGGAGAGTTGGAACTGATGGCGACCACCGACGGCTTCACCGTCGAGCCTTTGGAGTTTCCAGGCGGGAACATAGGCAGCCTGGCCGTCCATGGCACGGTCAACGATTTGGCGGTTTCGGGGGCGATACCGCTTTACCTGACCTTGAATGCCTTTATCGAGGAAGGCTTGGAAGTGGCTTTGTTGGAGCGGATCTTGGCAGGGATGGCGGCGGCTTGCCGCGATTGTGGTGTGCGCGTGGTCGCGGGCGACACCAAAGTGGTCCGGCGCGGCCAAGGCGGGGGGATTTATCTCGCCACCACGGGTATTGGCCTGCGGCCTGGCAAATTGCGCCTAGGTTTGGAGTTAGCCCAAGCGGGGGATAAGATCCTGGTCAGTGGCCCCGTCGGCGACCATGGCACGGCGGTGATGCTGGCACGGGAGCAATTCGGGCTGCGCGGCGATTTGCTGTCCGATGCGGCCAGCGTGTTGCCCATCACCCAATCCCTGTTGGAAATCCCAGGGTTGCGTTTCATGCGTGACCCGACGCGCGGCGGCATCGCCACGGTGGCCCATGAGATCGCGCGGACGGCAGGTGCCACGATAAGGCTGTTCGAGTCCAGCATTCCGGTCAGGGAACCGGTGCGGGCGGTCTGCGAGATGCTCGGTTACGATCCTTATGTTCTCGCCTGTGAAGGCCGCGTGGTCGCTGTTCTGGCTCCCGGTTCGGCTGCCGCCGCGCTGGCAAGGCTACACAATCTGGGCTATAAAGACGCCGCGCTGGCCGGCGAGGTGATGGCCGGCCCTGTCCGGGTGGTGCTGGAGACACGCCTAGGAGGCGAGCGGATTTTGGAAGAACTTGAAGACGACCCCTTGCCGCGCATTTGCTAAACCCTCTCCCCCAGCCCCTCTCCCAAGGGGAGAGGGGAGCAAAAAGGCCGCAATCGCGGCCTTTTTTTTACAACCTTAATATAATATTCTCCCCTCTCCGCTGGGAGAGGGGGCGGAGGTGAGGGGCTTTGCATGTTCTCAGGGGCGACCGTCAACCGCCCCTTCTTTCTCCGGCGGCAGCAAATCGACGCGGCTGACGCCCAACCGCAATGCCAAGGCACTGGCCACGTAGATGGAGGAATAGGTGCCGACCACGATGCCCACGATCAAGGCCACGGCGAAGTTGTGGATGATCTGCCCGCCGAACAAGGCCATGGCAAGTACGGACAGGAAGGTCAGGAACGAAGTCATTAAAGTGCGGCTTAAGGTCTCGTTGATGGAGATGTTCATCACCTCGACCACTTCGCCTCGGCGTAGTTTGCGGAAGTTTTCACGGATACGGTCGAACACGACGATGGTGTCGTTGAGCGAATAACCCATGATGGTCAACACGGCCGCCAACACGCTCGAGGTCAAATTCCCACTGGAATATCGAGAAAAACCCCTAGGATCATCACCACGTCATGCAGAGTCGCCAAAATCGCGCCTAAGGCAAAACGATATTCAAAACGCAGCGCGACATAAATCAGGATGCCGATGGAGGCATAGAGCAAGGCCAAGCCGCTGTCCTGCACCAAATCGTCGCCAACCTGCGGGCCGACAAATTCAATGCGGTGCAGTTCCGCCGAATTGGCCGCGTCTTTGTTGAGGACGTCCATAACACGCTTCTTCAGCGCCTCGCCTTTTTTCATTTCCTCGCCTTTGCCAGCTTCAGCGTCCTTGGCCTTCCCTTCCGGTGCCAGGCGGATCAGCACATCGCGGGTGGTGCCGAACGTCACCACCATGGGGCTGTTGAAGCCGTTGGTTTCGAGATTCTGGCGGATCAGCTTCACATCGACCGGCGTTTTGAACTCGACCTCGACCACCGTCCCGCCCGTGAAGTCGATGGCGAAATTCAGCCCCTTTACGCTTAAGGAAACCAAGGCGGCGATGCTGAGGATGACCGACGCCCAGACGGCGATATGGCGTTTGCCGAGGAAGTCGATCTTGTACAAACGAGGCGCGGCTTCTTTTGTTGTGTTTATTGCATTCATGTTGTTCCCCATCAAATCCAAAGTCTGACGCCGCGTTTTTCGCCGTACACCCAGTTGACCATCATGCGGGTGCAGGTCACGGCGGTGAACAGCGAACTGATGATGCCGATGGTCAGCGTCACCGCGAAGCCTTTGACGGGGCCGGAGCCGATGCCAAAGAGCATGATGGCCGCCAGCAGGTTGGTGATGTGCGAGTCAAAAATAGTCGCAAACGCCCGGTCGAAGCCTGCGTAAATCGCCGCTTGGGGCGAGTTGCCGTTGCGCAATTCCTCCTTGATGCGCTCATAGATCAACACATTGGCGTCCACCGCCATGCCCACCGTCAGCGTGAAACCGGCAATGCCCGGCAAGGTCAAGGTGGCCTGCAACGTGGAGAGGATCGCCATGAATCAAGGCCATGTTGAACACTAGCGTGAAATTGGCGATGACCCCGAACACCTTGTAATAAACCAAGACCACCAAGGCCACCAGCGGCAAAGCCGATGATGAAGGAGCGCTCACCCTGCTCGATGTTTTCCTTGCCCAGGCTCGGACCGACGGTGCGTTCCTCGACGATGTCCACCGGGGCGGCCAAAGCGCCGGCGCGCAACAGCAAGGCCAAGTTGCGGGCTTCTTCCGCGGTGTCCAAACCAGTGATCTGGAAGCGCTTGCTGAAACGGTCACGGATGGTGGCGACGTTGATGACCTCTTCCACTTTTTTCTTGGTGGTGACTCTTCTGGCCGTTGATTTCCTTGGTTTCGGTCTTGTTTTCGATAAACACCACTGCCATCGGCCTTGCCGATGTTCTCCTTGGTGGTATCGGCCATTTTCTTGGCGCCGACCCCATTCAGGCTGATGAACACGGCAGGCGAGCCGGATTGCTGGTCCAAGCCCGAGGAGGCATCCACCACCTGGTCGCCGGTGACGATGATCTTGCGCTGCAACAGCAAGGGCCGGCCGTTTTCGGTCAGTTGTAAACGTCTGGCCCCCAAAGGCGCCTTGCCATCGGGGCCAATGGCATGTTCGCTGTCCACCAGACGGAATTCCAAGGTTGCGGTGGCACCCAGGATTTCCTTGGCGCGGGCGGTGTCCTGCACACCGGGCAACTGGACGACGATGCGGTCTTCGCCCTGTTGCTGGATGACCGGTTCGGCCACACCCAGTTCGTTGACGCGGTTGCGCAAGATGGTGATGTTTTGGGCGACAGCGCTGTTTCCGCATTTCGCGGATTTCCGGCTCGGAAATCTTCGCCACAATCGTCAGTTCCGCTTCGACGCACGTTCAACATCAAGCCGCGGATTTCCTTCTTGATCACGTCGCGTCCTTGGGCTAGGGTCTGGGCATCCTGGAATTTGACCAAGATCGTCGCCTTGTCCCGATCCACCGACAAGATAACGGATTTTGCCTTCGCGCAGGTCGGTGCGGATATCCTCGGAATAACGGTCCTAGGCCTGTGTATCGCCGCGTCCATGTCCACCTGGAGCATGAAATGCACACCGCCGCGCAAGTCCAGCCCCAAATACATGGGCTTGGCATTGATGGCGCGCAGCCAGCCCGGCGTGGACGGGGCCAGGTTGAGCGCCACGCTGTAGTTGTTGCCCATATTGCCCTTGAGCAATTCCTCCGCCTTGATTGGGTGTCGGTGTCGGTGAAGCGCACCAAAATCCGTTTGTCATTCAACTCGACCTGCTTTCACTTCAAACCATTCTTTCGAGCAGGTTTTCGACCTGAATCCGTGGTGCCTGTCATCAATTTTCGCGTTACGGCTGGGGGAAAGCTGGACGGAGGGATCCTCGCCATAGAAATTGGGCAACGAGTAAATAATCCCAAAAGCTAACACGGTCAGGATCAACACATTTATCCAAACAGGATAGCGGTTGCGCATGGTAAACAGCCTGTCTCATCGTTTCTTAATAAAATTCGCCTGGTGGGGCAAGGCGGGCCACGAGGCTTATTTTTCGCTTCTCTTTCTGGCCTTGTAGGTACCCTTGGGCATCAGATGGGTGACCGAGTGCTTCTGCACATTGATTTGGACATCCTCATTCACTTCCAACAACACGAAATTGTCGTCGACATCAACAATCCGCCCCAACAGCCCTCCGCTGGTGACCACCTCGGCACCTTTGGCTAGCGACTCGATGAGCTTTTTCTGTTCCCGGCCCCGCTTCCATTGCGGCACTACGAACAGGACAAAAAGACGCCCAGAATCAGGAAGGGCAATAAACCTTCAAAAATGCTGGGGGGCGGAGCCGCTTGGCGGCGAGCGCATCGGAAATGAAGAAACTCATTGTCGTTCAGCCTCTACTCAGGTATTCAAATCCGGGCATTATCACACATCCGGGGCGGATTTTCTGCGTTCACCGTAAAAATCGCTCGATGAACCGGGTCAGTTCACCCCAGCCCTATCGCCTCCCGTAGTCCAGCCATAAGCTCCTGATAATAATATAGATTATGGATGGTGTTCAGACGAGCCCCGAGCATCTCGCCGCACTTGTCCAGATGGCGCAAATAGCGCACGGCTGTAGTTGCGGCAGGTGTAGCAGCCGCATTCCCCGTCCAAGGGCCGGGTGTCGTTGTGGTATTGGCTATTGCGGATGCGGATGACGCCGTGGCGGGTGAACAAATGGCCATTGCGGGCGTTGCGGGTAGGCATCACGCAATCAAACATGTCGATGCCCCAAACGAACCGCCTCGACGATATCTTCCGGCGTGCCCGACACCCATCAGGTAGCGCGGCTTGTCCTCGGGCAATTGGGGTAAAATCGTTTCCAGAACCCGCTGGCGGTCTTCCTTGGGTTCGCCCACCGACAATCCGCCAATGGCATAGCCGTCGAAACCCAGCCTCACCAAACCCTCCGCCGACTCCAGCCGCAATTCGTCGAAGACCCCGCCCTGCACGATGCCAAACAGGGCGGCGGGACTGTCGCCGTGGGCCGCCTTGCTGCGCTCGGCCCAGCGCAGGGAAAGCCGCATCGAAGTCCCTGCCTGCCCGTAAGTGGCGGGGTAGGGTGTGCATTCGTCGAAAACCATCACGATGTCGGAGCCGAGCATCCGCTGCACCGCCATGGATTCCTCCGGCCCCATGAAAATCGGGCTGCCGTCCACCGGCGAACGGAAATCAACCCCGGCCTCGGTGATCTTGCGCATCGCCCCCAGGCTGAACACCTGGAAGCCGCCGGAATCGGTCAAGATCGGCCCCTCCCAATGCATGAAGCCATGCAGTCCACCGTGGGCGCAAATGGCCTCCATCCCGGGACGCAGCAACAGATGGAAGGTGTTGCCTAGGATGATTTCCGCCCCGACTGAGCGGAGTTCCTCCGGCGTCATCGTCTTGACCGCACCGTAGGTTCCCACCGGCATGAAGGCAGGCGTCTCCACCTTGCCACGCGGGAAGAAAATCTCCCCGCGCCGGGCGTTGGCATCAATGTTGTGGACGACGAATTCCATGGGAAACGTGGATTATGATGGGATGTAAAAAAATCGGCCGGGCGTTCTTGCGAACAGCCTGGCCGTTATGCGGGATTTAGCAGGCGGATGCCCGCTTGACCCTCTCTGTTGTTTTGGTGCGGATGGTCGGATTTGAACCGACACGACTTGCGTCACCACCCCCTCAAGATGGCGTGTCTACCAATTTCACCACATCCGCTTGAATCGCGTGTCACTTCCCTACGGGCTGGCCGGGTGCCGGGGGTTGATCGGGAAGATCGCTCTTCGCGGGCATCGCCGCCGTTTGATTGCCTGATGTGGGAAGATCAGACTTGACTTGCTCCGTTGCCGGAGTGTCTAGGATGTCATGCCCTTTATTATCTTGTCTCGCGCCCAAATATGCAAGAAGTATACTCGTCGAGAAAAACAAAGCCGCCAGTATGGCCGTGCTGCGAGAAAGAAACGACGCGGTGCCACGCGCACCAAACACTGTGTTGGAGGCACCGCCACCGAAGCCAGCGCCGGCATCGGCACCGCGACCCTGCTGTAACAGGACCGTTCCAATGATCAGCAGTGCGACCAAGACGTGGAAAACTATAAGTACTTGAATCATGGTAACCTTAGGCGGAGTGGCAAATTTTCAGGAACGACACGGCGTCCAAGGATGCGCCGCCAATTAGGCCGCCGTCTATATCGGGCATGGAGAACAAGGCTGCCGCGTTGTCGGGTTTGACACTGCCGCCATAAAGGATTTGCAGATTTTCAGCGACGGCGGCATCCAATTGGGCAATCCTAGCGCGTATCCAGGCATGGACTTCTTGCGCCTGCTCCGTGCTTGCCGTTCTGCCGGTGCCGATGGCCCAGACGGGCTCATAGGCGATGACGGCCTTGGCCAAGGAAGCGACGCCGGCAGTATCCAGAACCGCATCCAACTGCTCGCCGACGATGTCGAAAGTCCGGCCTGACTCGCGCTCATCCAGGGTCTCGCCTATGCAAAGAATGGGGGTCAGCCCGTGTTCAATGGCCTTGGCGTACCGTGCCGCCACCAGCACATTGGACTCTCCATAAAGCGCCCGCCGTTCGGAATGGCCGACAATCGCTAGGCGACAGTCGAACTCCTTGAGCAAAGGGGCCGAAATTTCGCCCGTAAACGCGCCTTCATCCTGGTCCGCCACGTTCTGCGAGCCGAGCAAAACCGGACTACCTTTCAGGAGTTCAGCGACCTCGGGGATGTGGACGAAGGGGGGGCAAACTCCGACAACAGCCTTCGCTTCTTCCCCCAAGCCGGTCAGAATTCCGGCCAGCAACGCCCGCGATTTTTCGCGACTGCCATTCATTTTCCAATTGCCAACCACCAAAGAACGACGCATTTTAGCCCCCTTGCGGATAAAAAAGGATAATTCTAAACAATTGCCTGGATCAAATCAATGGGCCATTGACTTTTGCGACGGCTCTGTTGTCTTGGACGTTTACACTCCGTGGAAATAAGTATTATCATTTGAGCCCAAGCGCCATCGGCAGCGCGCCCTTTCCCAAACTCAGGCCGACACCGAAACGGGCGGGCGCACTCATTTGGCTGCTGCGGTCGTCCTGTGTCCCGCCCCACAACTCGACAAGCATTTTAGAATGTGGACTTTACTTTTTGGACACCAGGAATGCTAGATACCTTATACCGCAAAATAGCTACGGTGTTATCCCCGCGCGGTGCCAGAGCCCGGCTAACTATCTTGATCTATCACCGTGTGCTGGCTGAGAGGGATGGGCTATTTCCCGCCCAGGTGACGGCGGAATCTTTTGATGCCCAGCTTTCCGCGCTGAAAAGCGTATTCAATGTCTTGCCTCTAAGCGAAGCCATAGCCAGGCTGGCGTCCGCCTCGCTCCCCCCTCGCGCTGCTTGCATCACCTTTGACGACGGCTACGCTGATAACGCAACCATCGCGCTTCCCATCCTTCAGCGCCACGGACTACATGCGACCTTCTTCGTCGCCAGCGCTTACTTGAACGGCGGGCGCATGTTCAACGATACGGTAATCCACGCGATAAGGAACAGCCGTGGCAGCGCAATCGATTTGTCTATGCTGGGATTGGGCAGCTATGATTTGGGCAGCGCCGAAGCCAAGTGCCGGGCTATTGACGCAATTCTGAAAAAGGTAAAATACCTGCCTGCGGGTGAGCGGGAGGACACGGCTGAGGGGTTGGCTCGGCTGGCAACCGACGTTCCCTTGCCAGGCAATTTGATGATGGATACCCGGCAGCTTCAGTCGCTTGCCTGCGCGGGAATGGAGATCGGCGGGCACACGGCCTCCCACCCCATCCTGGCAAAACTCGGCGTGGCTGCCGCAAAGCGCGACATCTCCGAAGGCAGGGAGTGCCTGGAAGCCCTGTCGGGCGCGAAAATAAAATTATTCGCTTACCCCAACGGCAGGCCTGGGGCTGATTACTTGCCGGAACATGTCGATATTGTCCGCAAGTTGGGATTTACCGCCGCCGTCAGCACTCAATGGGGGTCGGCCAAACGGAATAGCGATCTTTTTCAACTACCTCGCTTCACGCCTTATACCAATAATATCCTGCAATTTTCCCCCCTGCTTCTGCGAAATCTCATGCGTGAAGCTCCTTGACAGTCGTTGTCGATTGATGTGATAATTAAATAAGGTAAACTCCAGGCATAGCCTGAAGTTTACCTTATTTAATTAAATGGTGTCGAATAAAGATGACGCATACTCAAGTTAAACAGATTCTTGCCAATACCCTGAACCTGGATCTCCGGTCAAGTGACCTGTCATTGTCCAGCCCATTGCTAGGCGCCATTCCGGAGCTGGATTCCATGGCGGTGGTCGGCATCATCACTGCCTTGGAGGAACACTTCGGATTCTCCGTCTATGACGATGAGATTAGCGCGGAAAATTTCGAAACATTAGCTACTTTGGTAGCCTTCGTGGAACGAAAGCTGAATGACTGATTGCAAGCAATATAACATCGAACCTTTTTTTTCTGCCTTTCGGCCAGCAGTCCATCTTTTGCCTCTTTATTGCGCCAATGGCGAAGAAAGTGCGGGCGGGGGTCTTGTACCTGCCCCCGTTTGCCGAAGAGATGCACAAGTCACGCCGCATGGCAGCCCTGCAGGCTCGCCAATTCGCGCAGGCTGGATATGCCGTGTTGCTGATAGATCTCCTAGGTTGCGGAGACAGCACAGGCGATTTCCAGGATTCGAGCTGGGAAGCTTGGCTAGCCTGCGCAAGCGTAGCCCACGACTGGCTCAGGCAAAAACTGGAAGCCCCCATCGTATTGTGGGGTTTGCGTTTAGGTGCGTTGCTGGCTGCCGATCTGTCGGTCCAACTGCCCGAAGCAGCCGGACTCATCCTCTGGCAACCGGTGACAAACGGCGAAAACTTTCTCAACCAATTCCTGAGGATCAGGGTGGCCAGCGAGATGTTTGGCGAAGGAAAAATCGGGGTCAAGGAATTGCGTGGCCTGCTTGCTTCCGGACAGGCGGTTGAAATTGGGGGCTATACGCTTGCGCCCCTCTTGGCCTCAGAGCTTGACAAGCTCCGACTGGCTTCGTTTAGCTTTTCCTTCCCTGTGCATTGGTTTGAGGTTTTGCCGACGCCACATGTTCTGCCATCGCCGGCAAGGTCGAAAGTCATTGAAACCTGGAACGAGTCTGGAACAGAGGTTTTCACCCATACAGCGACAGGGGAACCCTTCTGGGCGACACAGGAAATCACTGAGTGTCCAAACCTATTGATCGACTCTGCCAAGGCGCTGGAAAGTATTGCGCCATGAACTATCGTGACATCCCACTGATTTTTGAATGCGAAAATTGTCGGCTAGTCGGAATTGTCGCCAGGCCGCAGATGCCTTCCATAAGCGGCGTGTTGATTGTCGTGGGTGGCCCGCAGTATCGGTCAGGAAGCCACCGCCAATTCACCCTGCTCGCCCGAGATCTGGCCGAACATGGCACAGCTTCCCTGCGCTTCGACTATCGAGGCATGGGAGACAGCGAGGGAAGCCGACGAAATTTTACAGAGGTGGATGCTGACCTGCGATCCGCCATTGATGCGTTCTTGGCCGTTGCCCCCAGCGTGCGGCATGTGATCATATGGGGGTTATGCGACGCGGCGTCCGCCGCCTTATATTATGCGCATACTGATTCAAGAGTGAAAGGACTCGTTTTATTGAATCCATGGGTGCATAGCGAGGCAGGTGCCGGTCGGACACGGTTGAAACATTATTATTTCGTACGCCTATTGCAAGGCTCTTTCTGGTTGAAGCTATTTTCAGGCCAAGTCAGGGTCGATGTTTCGGTGGCTGAATTGTTCAAGACAATCCTGCGTTTATTTGCGAAAAAGGAGAATGTATCCCGTGCTGTCTCCCCCATGGGAAATGCGACACATATTGATCGGATGCTTGTTGCCATGCGGCTATTTAGCGGAGATATTTTGCTCATCCTCAGCGGCAAGGATCTCGGTCTCCCAGGAGTTTGACGAGTTGATGCGCTCAGATCTCCGCTGGAAGGATGCCTGCGGGTCGGCCAAGGTGGAAAAGCGGATGATTCATGGTGCCAACCACACATTTTCAACACGCGCCCATCGCGATCTAGTCAGCAACTTGACTCGGCGATGGCTGGAAAAACTGCCGTCAAGCAATGGCCTAATATGATATGCAAAAGAAAAAATAGTTTTTACTGGCGCATTTTAAGCTGCTTTTTCGTGTGTGTCATGAGTTTTGATGCGATGGGGGAGGAGACGGATTGCCCGAAGCCCGTGCTGGTTTCCGGCAGGTATGGGCCTTTCGATTACACGGATCCAGAACAACGAGGAGCTCTGCCAATAGTTGAAATTGGTCATTTTACCCCCGAGGTTGCCAGCCTAAGGAGAGGTAATACCAGTTATGTGTGGGACGATCTTCAATATACCTTGACTGCCTTCCCCAATCACCACAGAGCCTTGCAATCCCTTGCGGATCTGGCAATACGCGAAAAAACCAACCACATCGGCAATATGAAGTTCACTGTTCCTTGCTATTTCATCCGGGCAATCAAGTTTGTTCCCAACGATGGGATGGTAAATGCCATCTATGCCTATTACCTGGCCTATATTGGGCAAAAGGATTTTGCAAAGACAGAGGCGGAACAGGCAATACAAAAAAAACCAAACGATCCCAGAGTCGCTTATGAAGTAGGGCTTGCCTATTTTTATATGGGTGATCACAAAATGGCAAGTGACTATTCCAGCAAGGCAAAAAAGCTGGGCTCCACCGCCATAGGCTTGGACAAGTTGTTATCACAACCGCAGCAGACAAAAGACTTGCGCAAGCCAGAAGGTTTTCGCGACCATTGACATGTATCCTCCGAAGACCTCAAGAAAGCGACAAGCCTCGGCTTAATTTCCTCCGCTTAATTTCCATCCATTCACCGAAGCGACATGATGAGGACGATGTTTAGCCAGCAATGCCACCGAGTAAGGCTCACTGCCTTCTTGGTGTTTGCTGTGCTGGCTTTCCTGCGGTCGGCGGAAGCCTTGGAGATCGTCGTGAATCGCGATGTCGCACTGAACCAACTCACCCATACAGAACTCCAGGCAATTTTCACGATGCGGATGCGGGTTTGGCCGGATGGTGTCCCCATCAGAGTATTTGTCTTAGCCGACAACACGCCTGAGCAGATCGAGTTTTCAAAAAAAATAATGGATATTTTTCCCTATCAGCTTCGCCGATATTGGGATCGTCTGGTTTTCTCTGGCACCGGCCAAGCGCCTATTGAGCTTACCTCCCCAGGAGAAATGTATAGCCGCGTCACCTCCACGCTAGGGGCCATTGGTTATCTGCCGACGGAGCATATTGGCAACCAAGTACGCATCATTAAAGTGGGTAACCCATGAAAGGCGACTGTAACGTATTCTGGAAAATGTTGGCGTTCAGCCTGGCGCTGCAATGGATGGATGTTGGCTTTGCCGAATCGGATATTCCAGAGTCTGCCAAGCCTGCCGGAACAGGCAGCGACCCCTCACCTACCCAGTCTGGCTGGAAACTCCCAGAGTTCCTCACTCAGTGGAAGCTTCCCGAGACTGTGCAGGTACACGGCTTTGCCTCCCAAAGCTATATCCACACCAACGGCAATAACTTCTTTGGCAGTAGCACAGATATGGGGTCGCTTGACTTTACGGAGATGGGCATCAATGGATCTTGGAGGCCGCTGACCCAATTGCAGGCATCCATGCAAGTCGTGTACCGCAGGGCCGGAAAAACCGACGACAGTAATGTTCGGATAGATTTCGGCTTCCTGGACTACAGTTTCCTATCCACCGCTGAACATGTCCTGGGTGTGCGCGCAGGGCGCGTTTTCAACCCGTATGGCCTTTATAATGACACGCGGGACATGCCGTTCACCCGTCCCAGCATCTTGCTGCCGCAGTCGATTTACTTTGATGTCAACCGCAACCTTGCACTTTCCGGCGACGGCATTCAGTTCTATGGGGAAAATCGCAACCGATTCGGCGATTTCTTTTTGCAAGTCAACGGGGTCTATCCCCGGACGGACGACCCGGATCTTAAACAGGTCATCGCGGGTAATTTTCCTGGTGAGCTGAATGGGGAGCCGTCCTGGGTGGGCCGTTTGATGTATGAATGGGATGCCGGCAGGATAAGGCTCGGCGTGACGAGTTCCCAATTGAATGCGAAATACCAACCGCAAGGCGGGCCGGTGAATCTCCAATCGGGTACTTTCTCATTTTCCCCTCTGCTGTTTTCCGCCCAATATAACGCGGAAAAGTGGAGTTTAACCAGCGAGTACGCCACGCGTAGGACGGATTTGAATGGTTTCGGGCCACTTCTGCCCAATACCACCTTCACCGGCGAAAGCTATTATGTGCAAGGCAGCTATCGGTTTGCGGAAAAATTCGAGGCCTTTTTGCGTTACGATGTTTTGTATTGGGACACATCTGACCGCAACGGCAAGAAATATGCTGCCGCCACTGGCCAGCCCGCCGACAGGCGCTTTGCCAAAGACATAACAACTGGCCTGCGATGGGATATCACCCCCTCCATCATGGCGCGTGCGGAATACCACTACATTAACGGGACGGGTTGGATATCGGAATTGGAAAACACGAATTTAACTAACACATCACAGTATTGGAGCTTGGTTGCCCTGTCTTTGAGTTTTCGTTTCTAGGCGGGGATGCCAGGCCCAAGCTTTAACCGCAGAGAAGGATATTCTTCTATTGGCGGACACATTTACGGCCTGCCACCATGACGATATTGAGGCTCGCAAAAAAACAACCCAGCCCCTGTGTCCGCCGCAATCCTGAGTGCCACCCATCCAGTTCCTCTTGCGAGATAAGATTTTCGGCAAGCGCGTAGGCCTCGACCTGATCCTGGGCGGTCAGATACCTGACCTGCGCAAGGTCGGACGACCAGATAGGGGTGATTTCAACCGCCAATTCCTGATAATTCGCCTGGCGCATTAGCGGGTAAAGCAGTCGGCCAGCGTAGCCATTGGGCAGGAAGCGTTCCGCTCGAATTCGCGCCAGGCGGCGTTCGAGATCCAGATTTTCAGTCGCAATGGAGAGTGTGCCCCAATCCGGCTCGACAAGAATCAACCAACCGCCTGGCTTCAAGACCCGGTTCAATTCCGCAAGCACACGGGCAGGTTCTTTCACATGCATCAGCATCCGCTCAATCCGGCATGCGTCGAAAAAGTCGGCGGGGTAGGGCAGTTCGGTCGCTTCGCCTAACTGATGGTTGATGCGCCCCTCCAGACCGGCCTGCCTGGCTCTCCGGCGGGCTTCATCAATCATGAGTTGATCCTGGTCCACGCCAAAGACCTGGACGGATGGCCCGGACAAATGCGCAAGGCCCAGCGTGTCAAGTCCTGCGCCGCAACCCAGGTCAAGAACGGCCTGCCCCGCGCAAACCCGCATCGCTGCATAGCTGCGCTGCTTTATGGGGCGTAAAAAGGCATCAGCGATGTCCAGGTATTGCACATCCACGTATCCGGTGGGCGGGTGAAGTGTTTGCATATTCGATTACTCAAGAAAGCCTATCCAATAAATTTTTCGGCTTGTTGCAAAACGCGGCAGGCAGGTGCGAAGATCCGTGCCGAGTTAAACAAAAAAGCTCCCATTGCTGGTATCATGCGAGGCGGCGTAGGGGACGCCTGGTACGCCACAAAGACCGATGCCGCAACCGTGGGACATGATTACAACCGTGGGACATGATTAATTGGCGGTGGCTTTTCCTGATATTTTCCGTAGACTTGGACCACCACAAAGCCTGTGGCGCAAGAATCCACCCATAAAAAAATTGATTGGAATGCGCTTTTCCCAAAAAACAACTTTCAATTTTACCTGATGAAAAAACATATGGTTGATTCATTCCAGGATTACTTCGATATGGTGCCTGCCACAACCGACACCCTGAAGGAATCCGCTTATCGACTCAGATATCAGGTCTATTGTCTGGAAACCGGATTCGAGAGTCCCGAACAGTATCCCTATGGCCTGGAGACAGATGAATACGATGCTTGTTCGGAACATTACCTTATCCGCCACAGGAAATCTGGCGCGTATGCGGCCACTACGCGCCTAATTTTACCCGATCTGAACACACCCGAGCGGCCTTTTCCTATCGAAACCCGTTGCCAAATCAGGCGATCTGGTCTTCTGGCCAAAATTCCACGCAACCGGATCGCCGAAGTATCCCGTTTCTGCGTTGCCAGTGATTTTAAACGGCGGCCTGGGGAACAGGGCACCATCGCTGGTGCGGAAACTCATAACTGGCAACACCCTGTCGGCGTGGACGAGCGGAGGGCATGGCCTCATTTGACGGTTGCCCTGATAGCCTGCCTGCATAAGATTAACGTTCGCCACGGCACCACTCACTGGTATTCTTTTATCGAGCCATCATTTTTCCGCTTATTAAGTCTGTTGGGGATTTATTTCACCCCCATCGGCCCCTTGACCGAGTATCATGGCAAGCGCCGCCAGCCATGTATCATCCAAGTTCCCGAATATCTTGAAGCTGTCAAAGAAAAAAATCACGAAGTTTGGGACATGCTGACCGATTATGGACGATTTTGGCAGAACAGCGACAACAATGAGGATGCGGCAAACCCGCCGACTTCCTCCTCCTGCCTGTCCCCTGAAGCTTAGATTGCACAGTTCCACGCGTCGCCGGTTTCGTAGAGTATGAGCCAGACATCCCGTAACCGCCGTTTTCTCAGCCTCAAGTGGAAAGCATTGCTGTCCACCAGCCTTGTCTTGGTTGCGGTGACTGCCTCGTTCGCGGCCTTTAACTATCTCGAATTCTGGGAACTGTTTCACGAGCGGCGCGAAAACCTTCAAGAGCAATACGCGCTTCAGGTTCAAGGCCTGCTTGACCAGTCGAGCAACCGGCTACAGCAGTTGAGCGCGGCCGTGGCGTCCTTGCTCAATAAACAAACCGGTGCTGCTAAAGACCAGAAAAAGCCTGTGGTTGCGGCTGTTGAAATGTTGATTCCGATTCTTGAGGTGGACATGGGCGTGGAAAGCATCGCGCTGCTTTCCGACACGGGCGAGCGTCTTGCGGCAAACCGGATGCATGCGAATTCCGGCGAGCCAGACTCGGTTGTCGCCGCCGTCAGGCAAGTGGTAAAGACTGAGAGTCCGTTAAGCCTGATCGACTGTTCCACCACTTGCCTGCAATTCACGGTCGCACCCGTGTTAGGCGACAAGGGCAGCGTGGGTGTGCTAATCCTCGGTGTCTCTTTGGCCGATTTGGTGCTGGACTTCAAGCGTGTCTCGGGCACGGATCTCGGGCTGATTGTCGAACAGGACTCTGCCCCCCCGAACAACGTGGAAGCCGAGCGTTGGCTGCCCGAGTGGAAGGCAAGCGTGATTGCGCTCAGCAATACCCAGAAGAACATGCAGGTGCTGCGCCACGTCATCGAAACTGAGCCGACTTTGCAAAACCTCGCGAAGCCAGTGTATACGAAATTCCAGGGGAAGGAACTCGAAGTCAGGCTTTTCCCTTTGCAAGGCTTCGGCAAGCGCCAGATAGCCTATTTGGCGCTGATCGCCGACATCGGCGAAGCCATTTCCATAATCCACCGCACGACACAACGCAGCATCTTCCTAGGCGCGATTGGTTTGCTGGTCTCAGAGTTATTGCTGCTGGCGATCCTCTGGCCCCCGATGTCCCGGCTCAAGCGTGCGGCGGCGGTTTTGCCTCGGCTGGCCGAAGGGCGGTTCACCACGGCACGTGCGGCAATTTCAGACATGCGGCCAACCCATGCCTTTCGGGACGAAGTGGATGACTTGAACGACACGGCAATCGCCTTGTCGCACCAATTGGAGGCGCTGAACGGCGAAGTGGCCAAACGCACCCAGGATCTTTCCGAGCGCATGGAGGAAATCACCCGGGAGAGGAACTTTGTCACCAACGTCCTCGACACTGCCCAAGCCATCATCCTCACCCAAAACCGCAATCAGGAAATTTTGATGGTCAACCCTTACGGGCAAGCGCTGATGGGTTATGCTCCGGACGAGTTGACGGGGATGCGCTTCTTCACGCTCCTGAGCCAGGAAGATCGGGGAATCATAACCGAATATCTCGACGAACTGGTCGTGGGTGGGCGTGAGCATTTCGAGGTGGAAGCGGATCTTGAATGCAAGGACAATGGCACGCTGAACATCGTCTGGCAGCATTCCAGGTTGCAAGGGCAAACGACCGAAGGCCCTGTCATCCTGTCCGTCGGCATGGACATCACCGCACGGAAAAAAGCTGAATTGCGCTTGGCATGGCTGGCCGATCACGATCCTTTGACGGGGCTGTTCAACCGCCGGCGGTTTGAAAAGGAACTGGCGGAGTCCATCGCGGTGGCCAAGCGCTATCGGCATACCGGTGCCCTGTTGTTTTTCGACCTTGACCAGTTCAAATACGTCAATGACACCAGCGGCCACGGAGCAGGTGACCGCTTGCTGGTGATCCTCAGCAACAGCCTGCCCACATTGTTGCGTGAAGTGGACACCATCGGGCGTCTGGGCGGCGATGAATTCGGGGTGATCCTCAGCCGTGCGAATGCCGACGAGGCTATCCATGTGGCTAGAAAGATACTGGCGCACATCACCGAAATGGAGTTTCCGTGCGGAGACCGCATCCACAAGGTATCCGCCAGCATTGGCGTGGCCTTGTTTCCCGAGCATGGCAGCGAGGTCCAGGATCTCCTGGCCCGCACCGATCTCGCCATGTACCAAGTCAAGGAAGGCGGACGCGGCGGCTGGTACCTATTGTCCACCGACGACAAAAGCCATCGCGTGATGCAGGAGCGTGTGCTATGGAAACAGCGGGTGGAAAACGCGCTGGCGGAGAAGCGTTTCGTCCTGTTTGTGCAGCCCATCGTGGACATCAAGACTGGCTTTGCCCGGCATTGGGAGGTGCTGCTGCGCATGCGTGGCGAGAGCGACGCCCTCATCGCCCCTTCCCATTTCATCGAGGTCGCGGAAAGCACCGGCCTGATCCATGCCTTGGACCGCATGGTGCTTTCGGAAGCCGCCACCCACTTGGCGCGGATGCGGAACCAGGGCAGGGAAGTCACCTTGACCATCAACCTTTCCGGCCACGCCTTCAACGATCCGCAGTTGCTGACTTACATCAAGAGCGTATTGGCCGAGCATCGGCTGAATCCTAGACAGATCATCTTCGAGATGACAGAAACCGCCGCGGTTTCCGACATCGGCGCAGCCCGTCGGCTGATGGAGGCGATCAACAAGATTGGTTGCCTGTTCGCGCTGGATGATTTCGGCACTGGCTTTTCTTCCTTTTCCTATTTGAGGCAATTGCCTTTCGAGTACATCAAGATTGACGGGTCGTTTATCCGCAATCTGCGCAGCCGCCCGGATGACCAGGTCTTGGTCAAGGCGATGGTGGACATCGCCGTGGCTTTCAAGAAAAAAACCATCGCGGAGCAAGTGGAGGATGCGGAAACCCTCGCCCTGTTAAAGGAATACGGGGTTGATTACTCGCAGGGATATTATCTGGGGAGGCCGACGGAGATCGCGGAGGCTTTCCGCTAGACGGATCGTCGCGCACTTGGCGCACATTATTTGGAAACCAGCCATCATGCCCGACACCCAACCCACGCCTCTGCAACTTCTCAACTCCCTCTTCGGCTACGAGCGATTCCGGGGCTTGCAGGCGGAGGTCATCGAGCAAATGCTGTCCGGCTGCGACGCCTTGGTGCTGATGCCCACCGGTGGCGGCAAATCGCTGTGCTATCAGATACCGGCCATGCTGCGCCCTGGGACGGGCGTGGTGGTCTCGCCGCTGATCGCCCTGATGCAGGATCAGGTCAGCGCCTTGCTGCAACTGGGTGTCAAAGCGGCTTTCCTCAATTCCTCGCAGAACCTGGATGCCCAACACGGGGTGGAGGCCCGCTTCATGGCGGGTGAGTTGGACTTGCTTTACGTCGCCCCCGAGCGCTTGTTGACGGAGCGTTTCCTGGCGCAACTGGATCGGGCGAAGGTGAGCCTGTTCGCCATTGACGAGGCGCATTGCGTTTCCCAGTGGGGGCATGATTTCCGTGCCGACTACTGGCAATTGTCCCTGCTGCACGAGCGTTACCCGCAGGTGCCGCGCATCGCCCTCACCGCCACCGCCGACGAGCGCACCCGGCTGGAAATCATCGAACGGTTGGGGCTTGGGGGCGCGAAAATTTTCCTCGGTGGCTTCGACCGGCCCAATATCCGCTACACCGTCGGACTCAAGCGCAGCCCCCGCGAGCAACTGCTGAACTTCATCCGCCGCGAACACGAGGGGGACGCCGGCATCGTCTATTGCCTGTCCCGCGACAAGACCGAGGATACCGCCGCATGGTTGGGTTCCAAAGGCTTGCGGGCCTTGCCCTACCATGCCCGGCTGCCGCCCGAGGTGAAACTGGACAACCAGCGCCGTTTTTTGCAGGAGGATGGGGTGATCGTGGTGGCGACAATTGCTTTTGGCATGGGCATCGACAAGCCGAATGTGCGTTTTGTCGCCCACCTCGACTTGCCGAAAAGCCTGGAAGCCTATTACCAGGAGACTGGCCGCGCCGGGCGCGACGGCCTGCCCGCCAACGCCTGGATGGTCTACGGCCTGCAAGATGTCATCACCCTGCGGCGCATGGTGGAGGAATCCGAAGCGGACGAGATGCACAAACGGGTGGAGCGCCACAAGCTGGAGTCCATGCTGGGCTATTGCGAGCTAACCTCCTGCCGCCGCCAGACTTTGCTGAATTATTTCGGCGACAAGCTGGAGCGGCCTTGCGGCAACTGCGACACCTGCCTGGCTCCCGTGCAAACCTGGGATGCCACCGAGGCGGCGCGCAAGGCGCTTTCCTGCGCCTACCGCACCGGCCAGCGCTTCGGCGCGCGCCATGTCATCGACGTGCTGCTGGGCAAATCCACCGAGCGGGTGCGCGGCTTCGGCCATGACCGCCTCAGCACCTTCGGCATCGGCAAAGAACTGGCCGAGCAGCAATGGCTGTCGGTGTTCCGGCAACTGGTCACCCAAGGCTTCCTGGTGGTGGATTGGGAGGCCCATGGCGCTTTGCGGCTGGCGGATGCCTGCCGTCCCATCCTGCGCGGCGAGCAGCCGTTGTTCCTGCGCCGGGACGAGGAGGCCAAGTCCACCGGCACCCGCGAAACCCGGCGTTCCAGCGTCCGCTTCTCCAATGCCGCAGACGAAAAGCTGTGGCAAGACTTGCGCAGCCTGCGCAAACGTCTGGCCGACGGGCAGAGCGTGCCGCCCTATGTCATCCTGCACGACGCGGTGCTGGTGGAAATGGTTCAGCGCCGTCCACAAAACCCCACCCAATTGGGCCGCATCTCTGGCATCGGGGAACGCAAGCTGGCCTTGTACGGCGACGAATTCCTAAACCTCATCCGCCGACACGCACCCGGCACAGGGGAAACCCTAGAATTGCCCAGTGTGGAGGAAAGCCTGTCCCTGTTTCGCCTGGGGATGGACGTGGAGCAGATCGCCGCCCGGCGCGGACTCAAGGCCAGCACGATTTATAGCCATTTGGCCCAGGCCGTTGCCGAGGGTGTGCTGGACGCATTGGAAGTCACCGGCTTGCGCAAGGAAGAGGCCGAACGCATCGAAGCCGTTTGGCGGGCCTTGCCCGAGGAAAACAAAGGGGTTGCGCTCAAGCCTCTGTTCGAGGCTTTGGGCGGGCGGTACGACTATGGGATTTTGCGGTGCTTGCGGGGATACTGGCGCTAGTGTAAACGCATATTTTCTATGCTATTTTTTTTGCTCCCCTCTCCCTGCGGGAGAGGGGTTGGGGGTTAGTGTTTGCCCAAGCGTCGCCTATGCCGTGATTAAGCAGGGCCGGTGCTGATAAAATACCCCCAACCATCCGCAACACCTCCCGAGGTTTTAAGCTTATGAACCGTAGAAACACTGTCGGCGTCAAGGTCGGCCAGATCCAGATCGGCGGCGGCGCGCCCGTCGTCGTCCAGTCGATGACTAACACCGACACCGCCGACATAGCCGGCACTGTCCAGCAGGTGTACGAATTGGCCCGCGCCGGTTCCGAACTGGTGCGCCTCACCGTAGACCGTGACGAGTCCGCCGCCGCCGTCGCCCACATCCGCGACAAGCTGGCCGCCAAAGGCTGTGAAGTCCCGTTGATCGGCGATTTCCATTTCAACGGCCACAAGCTGCTGGAGGCTTACCCGGATTGTGCCGAAGCCCTGGGCAAATACCGCATCAACCCCGGCAATGTGGGCCGTGGCTCCAAGCGCGACCCGCAATTCGCCCAGATGGTCGAATTCGCCTGCCGCTACGACAAACCGGTGCGCATCGGCGTCAACTGGGGCAGTCTTGACCAAAGCGTGTTGGCCCGCCTGTTGGACGAAAATGCCCGATTGGCCGAACCGCGCCCCTTGCCGGAAATCATGCGCGAAGCGGTCATCACCTCCGCGCTGGAAAGCGCCGCTAAAGCCGTCGAACTGGGCCTGCCTAAGGACCGCATCGTGCTGTCCTGCAAGATGAGCGGGGTACGCGAGTTGATCGCGGTCTATGAATCGATGGCCGCCCGCACCGATTATGCCTTGCATCTGGGCCTGACCGAGGCGGGCATGGGTTCAAAAGGCATCGTCGCCTCCACCGCCGCGCTGTCCATTTTGCTGAACCAAGGCATCGGCGACACGATCCGTATTTCATTGACCCCGGAGCCGGGCGGGGACCGCAGCCAGGAAGTCATCGTCGCGCAGGAAATCCTGCAAAGCTTAGGGGTGCGCGCATTCACGCCTACGGTGATTTCTTGCCCCGGTTGCGGACGCACCACCAGCGATTATTTCCAGAAGTTGGCACAGGATATCCAAAGCCATATGCGCCACCAGATGCCGGTGTGGAAAAAGCAATATGTCGGGGTGGAAGACATGCATGTCGCGGTGATGGGCTGCGTGGTCAACGGCCCCGGCGAAAGCAAGAACGCCAACATCGGCATTTCCCTGCCCGGCACTGGAGAGCAGCCTGTCGCCCCGGTGTTCGAGGACGGCGTGAAGACGGTGACGTTAAAAGGCGACAATATCGCCGGCGAATTCCAGGAAATCGTCGAGCGCTATGTGGAAAGCCATTACGGCAAAGCGCGAGCTTGAGCAAGGGCGGGTTACAACGAAGCGGGCTGAGTTTTCAAACCTGGAGGGGTTTTAAACCCCCGACAGGTTACGGGCTAAAGACCTGCAACCATCATATTTCGATGACGGAGCGAAGATGGATGACGGCAATTTTGGGAATTTTCTAGTGGTGCCGAAGCCTATCTCCGAGTTCTGGTTGCTGTGCGCTGTTAAGGAGAATCCGTATCAACAGTGCGGCGAACTTGAAGACTTGCCGCGCCATAAAGACTCGCCGAAGAACCCAAAGAAAAAATTGGACGATGCATTCGACCATCACAAATGTATCCTGTATTGCGCCGCATGATTAAATCTTGCATACGGCGGAATATGCTGCGCTGTTCTGCCCTAAGGTGCTAAGACTGATAAACCCAACCATGAAGCCTACCCAACACTGAACGCTCCTCGTTTGAACGCATACGGCAACGCTCTGCATCGCGCCACGCCTGTCACTTTCGCAGCGTCTTCCTAAAAAGCAGGTGGCCTAGGCTGCAAACAAGCGGACAGGTTGGAAATATCCTGTCCGCTTTGTTGGGCTTTAACTTACTCGTTTTCTCCTGACCTTATATCAGCGTTTTCTGGCATCGCTTCGCCTTCGCCGCCATTGGCTGCCGGGGTGGCTTCGTCGTCGGCCTCATCAATCGCTTCGCCGTTGGTTTTTGCTTTGCCCCGACGGCTGCGGCGGCGGTTGGCCGGGCGTCGCTGTTCGCGGGCTTCAGTTTCTTCGGCGGACGCTGCTTCTCCTACCTCATTGTCCGGCTGCGAGTTGCCTTCTTCGGCGGATGTTTCCGATTCCCTGGATTCCGCTTCCGAGGGTGGAGAGGACTGTTCTGCTTCTGCGCGGACGCCGACAGGCACAGGAGTTTCTCCCGGTTCCTGGACACTGACGGCATCGACCGGCGGCGCCGCTTCGACCGGTTCGGCCTTGGCCGGTGTCACAAGCATCTCGGCTGGCGGCGGGATTTCCCTTACTGGTTCTTCCGCCGGGACGATGATGTGCAGCCAGGGACGCTCAGGGTCGGTCTTCAGCGCCACGTTGGGGGTGGGTTGCCATAGCGGATGCTTGGGTGGCTGCGCCGGGCTGGGTTCGGAAATCGCCTCGCCTGCCGTTGGCGCGGGCTGTTCCGCCGCTTGCTTAGGCAAGGCGAAGGACTCGGGTTCTTCCATCAATGGCTCTGGCCGGGCTAGATCGGCGATTGCGACGGACACGGGCGTCTCTTCGGCGGGTGGGGCGGTTGGCGGTTCGACCCAGTCGATGTAAGTGGTGGCCGGACGCGGACGCGGCGGCCGTTGTTGATGCTTGCGCGGGGCCTGCTCGGAACGGGATCGCCGCTCGCCTGCCGGAGCCTCTTCCTTCGGTTGTTGCGCGAAAGGAATGATAGGCGGGCGGGTTCCTGTTTCCGCCGGGATGGATGGAATCGCGGCCTTTTCCTGTCCGGGTCTTTGGTCGATCCAAGCCGGTTGTCCGGCCCTCACGTCGGCAATAGCTTCTTCGGAAGCCATTTCAGCCGTTTCCACCGTGCCAGCCTCCAGGGCTGGCTTCTCGGCTTCGGGATTGGCTGCGATACCAGTTGGATTGCGGTTGGCGCCCTCGCCCCGGCGTCCGCGCCGCCGACGCGACCCGCGCTTGGCTGCGTCGCGCTTGACGCCGCTGTCCAGTACCAAGCCGTTTTCTTCTTCGATTCCCGCCTGGATTTCCGTCGGCGGGGTCACGCGGGGAGCTTGTGTCGCTTGATTGGCGAAGCTGGGGACTGAACCCGAGGAAATCGCTCCGTGCCGAGGCAGGATTTGGCGGCGTTCACCTTGCCGCGACTCCGGGCGCTCCTGGCGTGGCTCGGCAGGAAGGCGTTCCGTGCGCTCTTGCCTGTCTTGCCGCTGTTGTTGCGGGCGCTGCGCACGTTGTGGCTGTTGCGGACGGCGCTCTTGCTGACGTTCCTGCGGCGGGCGGGGCCTGTCCTGGATCGTCGGCGAGGGTCGGGGAGGCGGCACGACGGGACGAAGCGCCGGGGCTTCTTTGTCTTCTTTGCCGGTGAGGATGTTGAGGAAGCGCTTGATCAGGCCGCCGCCGGAAACCGTGGGGGCCGTGGGTGGCAATGGCCGAGTTTCTGGAGCCACCGTGGCTGGCGCGGGAGAGGACGGCAGGAATTCCCGCACGACGGCTTGTTCCGCCGCGATGGGCGCCTCGCGGGCGAACTCGGGCAAGGATTGGCCTTCCGAACGGATCAACTGGTAGCTGGAGGTTTTGGTTTGCTCTTCTTCACCGCCGCTTGCGCGGATGCGCTGGATGTCGAAATCCGGCGTCTCCATGTGTTTGTTGGGGACGATGATGATGGTGACCTTCTGCCGGTTCTCGATGTCCTCTATGCTGGAGCGCTTTTCGTTCAGCAGGTAGGTCGCTGACTCTATCGGCAACTGGGCGATGATTTTGTCGGTGTTCTTCTTCATCGACTCCTCTTCGAGGATGCGAAGCACCGACAGCGCGAGGGATTCGATATTGCGGATGCTGCCTTGGCCTTTGCAGCGCGGGCAGGTGATGTGGCGTGGCCTCCCCCAAGCGAAGGCCGCAGGCGCTGGCGGGACATTTCCAGCAGGCCGAAGCGCGAGATGCGACCGAGCTGGATACGCGCACGGTCGAGTCTTGACAGCGTCGCGCAGGCGGTTTTCCACGGCGCGCTGGTTTCGGCCGACATCATGTCGATGAAGTCGATCACGAACAGGCCACCCAAGTCGCGCAAGCGCAATTGGCGGGCGATTTCGTCCGCGGCTTCGAAATTGGTGTTGAGCGCGGTCTCTTCGATGTCGCCGCCCTTGGTGGCGCGGGCCGAGTTGATGTCTATGCTGGTCAAGGCCTCGGTGTGGTCGATGACGATGGCAGCCGCCCGAGGGCAGCGGCACTTCCCGGCTGTAGGCGGTTTCGATCTGGCTTTCGATCTGGTAGCGGCTGAACAAGGGGACGGATCGCGGTAAAGCTTGGCCTTGTGGAAGAACTGGGGCATCACCTGCTGGAGGAAACTCAGCACCAGTTTGTGGGTTTCCGGGTTGTCGATCAGGATTTCGTCGATGTCGCCACGCAGATGGTCGCGCAAGGCGCGGATGATGACGTTGCTTTCCTGGAAAACCAGGAAGGGCGCGTTTTTTCGCGGCCCGAACGATCGATGGCCTCCCACAGTTGCAGCAGGTAGTTGAGATCCCATTGCAATTCCTCGACGGACTTGCCGCCGCCGGCGGTGCGGATGATCAGTCCCATGCCTTCTGGCACTTGCAGGGCGCTCATGACCTCACGCATGTCCGTGCGGACTTCGCCCTCAATACGGCGGGAAATCCCGCCGGCGCGGGGATTGTTTGGCATTAGCACGAGGTAGCTGCCCGCCAGGCTGATGAAGGTGGTCAGCGCCGCGCCTTTGCTGCCGCGCTCTTCCTTTTCAATCTGGACGAGGACTTCTTGGCCTTCTTTCAGCAGATCCTTGATGTCACGGCGGGTGTACTCTTCGTCCTGCTGGAGTCCGAAATAGGCAGGGGAGATCTCCTTAAACGGCAGGAAACCATGCCGCTCCGAGCCGTAGCTGACGAAGGCGGCCTCCAGGCTGGGTTCGATGCGGGTGATGGATCCCTTGTAAATATTGGACTTTTTCTGTTCTTTGGACGGGATCTCAATGTCGAAGTCGTACAGTTTCTGGCCATCCACCAAGGCAACCCGCAATTCCTCGGGTTGGGTGGCGTTGATTAACATTCTTTTCATTCGGCTTTTCCTTTAGCGTCTTGACGGGTAAGCGAGCGGATCTGATTCGCACGCGGGCTTCCTTTCGTAAACCGGCGGACAGATGCGATGTGCATAACATCGGCGACTTGGCGCGGTTTTTTTGAAGCTTGTATTGGGAAGCCCCCGCAATGCGGGCAGATCCGTGGCCGGCTCCATATTAGATTCGGCTGTCGTTCCAGGCAAAACGCCGGTTTCGCTCATCATGGGTCGAGCGATTGAACCCTGTTCTTATTTGCTTTTTAAGGCATTGCCCGCGGATGCGGACATCCGCCGGGGTTTTATTCTGTTGTCTTCGGTGCGGGATCGATTCCTGATGCGCCCGGAAGCCGACGCACGCCGGACGGTATCGCAGAGTTTCCCATCCCTGGGGAGTTCTTCAGGCAATACTCGCGAAGCGCCTTAGGTCGGTGCTTCTTGTCCGGCGCAAGGCGATGCGCGCCACCGCGATCAATCTCTGAAAGTGGACAAAGAAGATGGAGACTGCGCCGAACTACCGCCCACTATAACAATCTTGAGTAAAAGCATCAATTTAACCGGCAAAACTGTTATTATTTCAAGCATGAATGAACACCACCAGGTCACGCCGAAAGCGTTTTTGCTCGAAATCGACGAGGAAAGCGCCGGTCAGCGCATCGACAACTACCTCTTCACCCGCCTCAAAGGCGTCCCTAAAAGCCATGTCTACCGCATCCTGCGCAAGGGCGAGGTGCGCGTCAACGGTGGCCGTTGCCAAGCCCAGAGGCGATTGGACACTGGCGATGTGGTGCGCGTTCCGCCCATCCGCCTGGCCGAGCGGGATGAAACGCCCGTCCCCGAAAGTTTTGTGCAGCAGCGACTCGAAGGCCGCATCCTGCACGAAGACGACGATTTTCTAGTCATCGACAAGCCGGCGGGAATGGCTGTGCATGGTGGCAGCGGCCTGAGTTATGGCATCATCGAAGGCCTGCGGGCCATCCGCCCGCAGGCGAAGTTCCTGGAACTGGTGCATAGGTTGGACCGCGAAACCTCAGGCTGCCTTCTGGTCGCAAAAAAACGCAGCGCCTTGCGCCATCTCCATGAACTGTTCCGCGCCGACCACCAAGTGAAAAAAGCCTATATCGCCCTGTTGGTCGGCACTTGGGCGCGGAAACAATTGTTGGTCGATGCGCCCCTGAAAAAAAACATTTTGCAGAGTGGCGAACGCATGGTGAAAGTGGCGAAGGACGGCAAGCCGGCACAGACCGAATTCCGCCGTCTGCGTAAATTCGCCTCTGCGACCTTGGTGGAGGCGAACCTATTCTCCGGCCGCACCCACCAGATCCGTGTCCATGCCCTCTCCATGGGCCATGCTGTCGCCTGCGACGAGCGTTACGGCGACGAGGCGCAAAACCAGGAGTTCCGCCGTCTAGGCCTAAAGCGGCTGTTTCTGCACGCAGCCGAGCTGGCTTTCATCCATCCGCGCGACAACAAGCCCTTCCATATCAAGGCTCCGCTTGACTCCGAACTGCAAGATTTCCTCGACCGGCTGCCCGCATGAAAAACCGTTTTGACCTAGTGATTTTCGATTGGGATGGAACCCTGATCGATTCTATCAACTGGATCGTCGAAAGCCTGCATTTCGCCGCCCGCGACTGTGGCCTACCGGTTCCGCCTGCCCGCCTTGCCCGCTCGGTGATCGGCCTGAGCCTGAATCGGGCAATGGAGACTTTGTTTCCGCAAGCGCTAGAGTCTGACATCAAGCCGCTCATGGCTTCTTATCAGCACCACTACAATAGCGAGCCCCTAGGCCGTGAAGCCTTGTTTGCAGGTGTGCCCGAGATGCTGGATAGCCTCCGCGAGGGAGGGTACAAGCTTGCCGTCGCGACAGGCAAGACCCGTGTGGGCCTGGATCATGCCTTGTCGGTCACGGGTTCTGTCGATTGGTTCCATGCCACCCGTGCGGCAGGGGAAACCGCATCAAAACCCGATCCGTTGATGCTGCTGCAACTCATGGCGGAATTGGATGTGCCTCCCGGACGCACCCTGATGGTTGGCGATTCGGTACATGACATGCAAATGGCGAGAAACGCAGGCGTCGAGGCGGTGGGGGTCTTTTGCGGGGCCGACGGGCGGGAGCAGATCCTGTCTTTCCAGCCCTTGCTGGGGCTGGAGCGGACGGCGGAGCTTTTGGAGTTTCTGCTTTGAATGATCGAACAACGAGGCAAGCATGAGCGAAGATAATCAAAAAGGGCAGGGGAGGGACACGGCTTCGCCTGCCTGGGAGCGCGAGACGCTGGAAAAGGTTTTGCTCGCCACAGTACACGAACAGCGGCGGGCGCGGCTTTGGGGCCTGGCCTTCAAGGGCGCTCTGCTAGTTTATTTGGTGGTCGTGGCAGGCTTGGCCTTCAAGCCATCGGGCGGTTTCCTAGGCCATTCCGAATCCAAGGAACACACTGCCGTGATCGACGTGGCCGGGACGATCATGGAAGGCAATCCAGCCGATGCCGACAATCTCATCGAGGGATTGCGGGATGCCGTCAAGGACAAGGGAACCAAGGGCATCCTCCTGCGCATGAACAGCCCCGGCGGCAGCCCGGTGCAGTCGGCCTATGTCTTCGAGGAAATCCGCCACATCAAGAAGGAAAAGCCCGGCCTGCCCATCTACGCTGTAGTTTCCGACCTGTGCGCCTCGGGCTGTTATTACATCGCGGCGGCGGCGGACAAGATTTTCGTCCACCCAGCCAGCGTCGTTGGTTCCATCGGCGTGATCATGAACGGTTTCGGATTCGTCGACACCATGCAGTGGCTGGGCGTCGAACGGCGGTTGTTGACCGCAGGCGAACATAAGGCTTTGCTCGATCCTTTTTCCCCGGTGAACGAGGCCGAAAAACAACATCTGCAAGGAGTGATCAACAACGTCCACCAGCAATTCATCGCCGCAGTCAAGCAGGGACGCGGCGAGCGGCTGAAGGAGAGTCCAGATCTGTTCAGCGGACTGGTTTGGACTGGCGAGGAGGCCATCAAGCTGGGCCTCGCCGACGCGGTGGGTGACGCCCGGTCGGTGGCCAAGGATGTCATCGGGGAGAAAGAAACGGTCAATTTTACCCCCCGCGAACGTTTAATTGATCGCATCTCACACCGGCTGGGCGCGAGTTTTGGATCTGCGCTGCAAAGCGCCGTCGGCTTGACTCTCGAATTGCGCTGACCGGGGACTCAAACATGGGCGATCTGGAAAAATCCTTCGAAGTGAGAGAAGAAACCCCGCTCTACCAGGGTTTCTTCAACATGTTTCGCCTACGCCTGCGGCACACTTTGTTCCGAGGGGGATGGAGCGGCGAGTTGGTACGAGAATTGTTCCACCGGGGGACCTGTGTGGGGGTGATTCCCTACGACCCAGTCAACGATACCGTCGTGCTCATTGAGCAGTTCCGCGTTGGCGCGTTGAAATTCAAAGCCGATCCTTGGTTGCTGGAAATCGTCGCCGGTGCGGTGGAGGAGGGGGAAAGTCCGCAAGAGGTCGCCCGGCGGGAAGCAAGGGAAGAAGCTGGTTGCGAGATCGGACAACTGATCCGCATTAATGAATTTTTCACTACCCCTGGCGGTTCCTCGGAGAAGATCACCCTGTTTTGCGGCATCGTCGATACCACCAACCTCGGCGGTTTCCACGGCTTGGCGGAAGAGGATGAGGACATCCGTGTCGAGGTTGTGAGTTTTGATGAAGCCTGGAGCTTGATGGAAAATGGTGCCATCGATTCGGCCACCCCAATTATTGCCCTGCAATGGCTGGCCATGAATCGGGAGCGGTTGCGGCTGGAATATGGCTGCGACCCGTTTTTTTCAGGGTAGGCCGGTTTTCAGGGCAGGGGTGCGGCCCAGCAATGGACAGGTTCACACGAACAGACATCACCTGCGCGGGGGAACTTTTATTAAATATGCGCATCTGTTAAGCTGCGATACTTAGCCGCACCCTCACTTCCGCTCCCGTCCGGAGTGTGTTGCGAGGCTTGGCTACGTTGAGGGGGCTTTTGATCCTCGCGCCCGAGACCCATCCGTTACCCAGACACGATAAGTATAATGAGGGAAGAGATATGCGAAACTTAACATTTTTCAAAGGCTTAAGCCTATTCATAGGGCTTTTGCTCGCCGCTTTGCTGCCGACCGCCCCGGCCTTGGCCCATGGCGGCGCCAGCGTCGACACCGACCAATGCAGGATTTTTGTCGGCCCCCATTTGGTCCATTTCACTGCCTACCAGCCGCAGTTGACCGGATCCACCGAGTTTTGCGGCGAAATCCCCGACCTCGGCCCCACCACCATAGTTTTCGATTACGAAGGCAAGGCTCTTCGCAATATGACGGTCGAGGTGGAATTCACTAAGGAGCCGGAGGGTACGCGAATTGCCTATTTGCCGCCTGCCACCCACAACACCGGCACCTTCAATACGTCTTACAATTTCACCGAGCCCGGCAAATATCTGGCCCATGTGACCCTGATCAACGAGGGTGTGAAGATTGATGCGCACGTTGCCTTCAAGGTCGGCACTGCCAAGAACGAGATATCCAGCAGCACCAAGATTATCATTGCGACGGTTCTCTTCTCTATGCTTTACATCCTTTACCTCTCCAGCGCACCCTTCAAGGGGCTCATCGACGGCCTGCTCGCACGGCTGAAAAAAGCAGCCTAAAGATCGCCTTCCCCTGTCCGGAATTGGCTTCCGGATAGGGGCAGCAATGCCTTGTACAGTCCAGCTTCAACGGCCCTTAATGATGCAGAAAAAATTCCTGGTATTACTGTTGGGTTCCACCCTGATGTCGTTGTCCATAGGAAGCGGAGCGGTCACCACTCCGCCGCCGACCGTCAAGGTTGAAGTCGGTGAGGCCGAACCATTTTGCAACAGCGGCGTCCCCCCGGAATGGCGGGATGCGCAAGTGCTGGAAGGGGTTAACATCCAAGAGCAGCGCGTCTGCAATCCCGACAATCCGGCGGATATTGCCGCGTTCGTCAAGGGAACCAACAACATCTCCATGCAGACCCTGATGGACACCAATCTGGCTGCGGACGCCATCACCATGTCCAACGACATGGACGGCGACGGCGACCCTGACCTGTATATCATCAAGCTCGAAGTCATGGAGCTTAACGGCCATTCGCCGGACTTCCCCGGCGTGGTGCCCACCTTCGACATTGCCCCCGGCGTACAGCCAAGCTTCTGGGTGTACACGCCCAAGACCCGCGACATGTCCACCAAAAGCTTCGCCAGCGCAGAGGCCAATTCGCTGCTGCGCATGCCGTCTCCGGCCATCCGCGTGGAGCAGGGCGATGTGGTTTGGCTGGTCTTGGAAAACACCCATTATTTTCCTCACTCCATCCATTTGCATGGCGTCGACCATCCTTATCTGGACCACGCCGGCGAAGGCAACGACGGCGTCGGCCAGACCGCGCAGATGGATGTGATGCCGGGGCAAAGCAAGACCTACGTGATCAAACCGCGCCAACCGGGTACGATGTATTATCACTGCCATGTCCAACCGCATACCCACATCCCCATGGGGCTTGCCGGCCTGTTCATCGTTGAGGAAAACCGCCCCAACAACTGGGTGCAGGTCTTCAATGTGGGCAATGGCAAGGTTCGGGCACCCTCGGTCGCGGTCAGGGAAAAATACAGCCAGGAGTACGATCTGTTCTTCCAGTCGGCTGACAAGGAATTACATGCGATGCCCCAGGCGGCCAACGATCCGCGCCTGATTGCCAAGGCGATGAACCAGGAATACGACATCACTGACGCCACCGACGATTATTACATGCTCAACGGACGGTCGTTCCCATACACCCTGCGCGAATCCTTGATCGTCGTCGAACCCAACGAAAAAGTGAAGCTGCGCGTGTTAAACGGCCACACTGAGACTCTGGCTTTGCACACCCACGGACACAAGGCCAAGGAAACCCACTACGACGGCATTGAGCAGAATCCCAGTGCGCAAATCACCCGCGACGTTTACTCGCTGGCCCCGGCGCAACGCGTGGATCTGGAATTGAACACCACCGACGACGGCCTGCACAGCTACGGCTCAGGTTTGTGGATGTTCCACGACCATGTCGAACGGGCATTCACCACCAACGGGATGGGGGAGGGCGGCAGCATCAGCCTGATTGCCTACAAGGAATTCCTTGATGAAAAAGGAACGCCGAAGGTGCACGGCATGGATCTGACACCCTATTTCAGCAAGAAATATTGGGAGAGGAAGATTCCCGTCTGGCAGAACTGGGCCGACGACTGGGGGAGCCTGGGGGCACCCGCCGAAGGCGCGTCCGCAACCGGGACGCCAACCCCCGCCGTCGCACCGCCAACGCCGCCAAAAACAGGTGCCACACCCGCCTCCACGACATCAGGCAGCAGTTGGGGCAGTCTGTTTACCGGGCTGTTGCTGGGGCTCATCGGTTATGTTTTCTATCTCAAACGTGCGCAGGTCATCACCATCGCTGGTCAACTGACCGCCCAGTTGAGGGATAAGAAATGAGGACACAGAGCATGGGCAACATCTTATCCGCCTTCATTTTTAGCCTGACTTTAGCCGCCTCTGGAGTCAACGCAGCCGAGGAGCAGAAGATTGTCGAGCACAACCAGTTGATGGATCACGGGGACGGCCATCTCATGGACATGGACGGTGGCATGATCATGGGTCAAAACAAGGACAAACTGCCAGCGGGTTGCGACAAAGTCTCAGAAGATGTGAAGATCGAGGTGCATGCCGGACGCAAGTACTCCAAGCAATTCCCCGGCACCATCTTCGGTTTCGACAAACATGAATGGCGCGTCAAGCCCTGCGCCCGGTTGACGGTGACCTTCGTCAACGAGGACAACGTGCGCCATCAATGGATGATGCATGGACTGCCGAAGTTCATGTACGACAAGGGCATGTTCCACTTGGAAATCACTGGCCCCGCGAAAATCACGGGAACGCTGATTCTTCCGTCCGAGGATAAAACTTACCTAGTCCATTGCGATATCGCCCAGCACATGGAGAAAGGCATGAAAGGGCAGTTGATTGTGGGCAAGGGCAGCGGCACGTTCCCGACCATCCCGGGGATCACCGACCCCGCCATCCCGGACAATTACGGGCCGGCCGTCAAGCAAGCCCCAGCGCCGGTTACTGCCGGCATTCCAGCCGTATCGCCATCGTCGGCGGCAACTCCGCAAACCCCTCAGACTGCCACATCGACTGGTACGGTAGCCACCGAAGAATCTTCCGGTTTCTTTTCGGGTTGGTTGCTCATTGGCCTACTCGTTGGTTTCATGGGCGCGCCATACCTGTTCAGGCAGATAGAGGAACGTTGCAAAGGCAAGTCAGCGGCGGAGTTGTTGAATTGCGCTTTGCGGTTGATCACGGATTTGTTCAACGCGATGGTCAAGTTCGTGGTTTGGTTGTTTCGATTAGTGTCTGGGAAGGATAAATTTTTACCCCCTAAGTAGCCTAACATATCAGGGTGCCCATCCTTGAGGTATGGGTACCCTGTCATCCGCAATCAAATTATCCTTAGGATTTGGCGCCTTAGTTCCATCGCGGGAGGTGGTCGTCAAAGACGATCCTCATGGTTTCGAGGAAATCCGCAGCACACTTCTTTCCCGTCACCTAGACTCCGTGGCCAGCATGTCCAGGGTCATCTTTTGGAGGTTCTCTCCAGCTTTCCCCAATCAAGAAGGCTGTTTACCATAACAGGCTATTGGCAACCCGCCAAAGGCAACCAATTCGATAGCGGGGCTTTATCGTGGGTGACCCGGACGGAGAAAACAGGGTTGGATAAGTTTTCTCCGCCCAATTGAACAGGCATTCTGCGTGGGTGGAGACATCAATGGATGCGCTTAAGCGGCTGTGCGTAGGCAAGCGATTCTCCCGCAGGAATTCAAGCGGCGCTTTTGTGTCACCTTCGCGCTCTTCAATCGGCGTGGCAGTTTTGATAGTGGCATTCCATGTCTTTTTTTTCTACTTCAGTCTACGGAAGCCAGTGTCGGCGCGGGTCTTAGTCGGGTATTTCCAGCGCCCCAGGCTCCGGCACTGTCAGCTAGGACAGTTCAAAGGCCAGGGTTCAGACGGCTTGCAGCAATCGGTAGACCAAGCCGTCACCTCGCGGGAAACCGCCGATGGAATCACCAACATCCGCTCCATCGTGCCGATGGATCGTTCCATCAAATCCATTGGCGGCACATAGCCTTGAACGCTTCGTTGCTAAACATTCCGCATTGCCAAAGATTTTTATGGGATTTCCGAGAGACTGTCTAACGAAAATCTCAACGCCCCCAAACCTTGTCCAACCTGTTGGCAAAGTTGAGCATTTTCGGATCTCCTCGCGGGTAAATCTGGGCCGTTTATAGGCCTGTTGCCTTTGGGCTTGCCATTTACGGATTCTGATACCCTTTTTTGTTGCCCCTTTCGGATGGTCGCCATTGCCATTTGCCGTTGATTGACTCAAAATCCGATTTCCGTTGACTGACGATAGGGAAGGGTGGGATACGGGTGCCAATCTGCATGACCAAGACTTCCACGCCTGGACACAACAGCAATTGCAGATCATCAGGTCAGGCGGGCTTGACTTGGCGCACTTGGAAGAGGAAATCGAAAGCATGGGCGCGAGCGAACGGCGCGAACTTGGAAACCGGCTTGCCGTTTTAAGGCCTGCAAATTGTTTCGATGCCTCAGCCTAAGTGGTACGGAAGAGGCAACATGAATTTCAACCCTAGGTGGACACATGTCTACAAACCCTTCAAAAGAAGTCAACTCACATAAAGAAAAACAGCCTTTCCATTGGAAACCTGTTGCCACTGTATTGGTTATAATAATCGCATTTTTACTGGTGCTTTATGGGTATGTTATATTCCAACAGCATGAAGCCCAAGTTGCTGAAGAAAGGCTTCAGGAGAAAAAGGCATGGCACGATGCGGTACAAAGGGCGGAAATTGCCCAGAGGAATGCTGACGAGGCGACTAAGCGGACATTGGAAATACAAGCCCAAATCCTTAAGCAAGAAATTGAGTTGGGGAATATGCGAAAAGCTTTGACCCAAGAAAAATGCAGCCTGCCGAAAAAAAGAGGCAGGAAGCTAAAGCAGCCGAAGCACACACTAAAGCCAAACAGGAACCAAGCCTTTTATGATGCCATGAATTTATGGCGAAATACGGGTGGCATACCGAGGGATTTGAATGGAACTGGCAATCGCCGCTTGAAATAAGACTTTCCGCACAAATGCGGTCTTGCCGTCACCTGAATCAGAACGCATGGCCTGTCGCATAAGTCCACAGAATCACCATCCCCCTCCGAAGCGGTACTGAAAAATAATGCCAACGGTGTCAAAACTGGTTCCAAATCGGGTAACCGCGCCAGTGCTCCAATATAGCTTGGTTGAATAATTCCGGCCTATCGGTAAAGCAATCGTGGCACCCAGGCGGGTATTCTCCTGCATATTATTATCCTGCTTGCCATCAATGGAAGTTCTCCCGCCAGCATAGAAAGTTCCGTCCAACGCGCCCCAAATGCCATAAGGAAAACTATAGATGATATGGCCTTGCACCGCATAGATAGGGTCTTGGGAGCGGGTATGATTGCCGAGAAACTCGTCATTATCGGTGTAGAAAGTTCCATCGACACTGAGTTCCAAGGTCACAGGCCCTAGTCGCTTGGAGATTCCTAGCTCAGGCTTGACAGACCATCGGTTGCTGCCAATGTTCACTAGTTTTTCCGGAGTATATTCGCCACCGGGTGCCGTCACCTGCACACTAGCACCAACGATGACATCCTGCTGATAGTCCTTGAATTCGTCCAGAGACAGCGCCGGGGCACCGTAGAGGTTGATGGAGAATCGGAATCTCGGATCGCCGAACCCGGAGGTAGTGCGTTCCACAGACTGCCCTGCAAGCATAGCGCTGCCCGATAACCACGATGCGGGCAGAACTACATCGAACTTTCCGGAGAGTCCAAACATATCCAAAGAACGGGCATAGGCAAACACGGAGCTATTGGTTTGTAGTTTGGCGTTCTGCAAAGGAATCGAAGGATCGGTGGACAGGCCGCCTTGCGAGTAGCTATAGCCAACGATCAAAAAATTGAGCCCGACCGGGGTATTGGCATAGGTTCTGGGTTCCAAGTCCTGCGCATGTGCGGCCAAAAACCAGCCCGCGCTGAGGAAGAACAGAACGAACGGCCAAACCCCACGCGCATAGCCGTAAAGTGCGGTTTCGGCCCAAAGGGAAAAGCGGCAGCGCATCAGGTTTGGATCATGGCTTGGCATGTCGCTCCCAGCCGCTTCCCCAACGCCATGCTGGGAACTTCGACCAAGCGGTAGGAACATGCGGCGATGGCAATGGAGATACTAAGGTTCCCTGCCAATCCCAGCCACCAAGCGGAATAAAACCAATCCGGTGAGGCGTCCAGTAGGTGTAGGAATAACGGCGTGGCATTGATCAGCACTGCGAAGTGGACTAGATAAATGCTGTAGGAAACCTTGCCGATATGCCGAAACCAAGACAGTGACAGAATCTTCTGGGTCTTGGCCGAGCCAAACGCGGCCAGCAATAACAAAGCGGATCCCAGTCCGGTCAGCCAGCCAATCAAAATGTGGTTGATTTCATCCCCTAGGGTTGCTCCGATGGTGTAAAGAAACAATCCAAACACCAAGCCGCAACGGCGGACAAGGGTTTTCAGCCCTAGCCATTGCCCCAACCGTCCATGATGCTTGGCGATCAGTATCCCCAGCATGAAATGGAATAAAAACGGCGACAAGCCTAAGGGCTGGATGGCGAATAAGGTGAAGAAAACCAGCCACCACGAACTCCTCGCAGCCAACAGAATTCCCAGGGGGATGAGCAAGGACAGCGCTAGTTCGACGTTCAGAGTCCAGGCTTGCGGGAGGTATAGCGTTTCCATCCTCATGCCGAGCAGAAAGCTATCCTTGAAGAAATCCATCCAGCCCACCGGTCGGCCCCACAGGGTAGCCAGCCACTCGTTTTGTCTTGGGACAGTGATTGGCTGGCCCGCCTCGACGGCTTGGTGATACGGGTAGAGCAATGCGCTGAGGCCCAACACCACGAGGTAGGGCAGCCAGATGCGGCAAACCCGTCCGATGAAATAATCGCTTAAGCTGAAACGGGACAAATCCGGTGACGGGCCGTGGCGGAAATGCCGCAATGAAAGCACCAGGCCACTCAATACGAAAAACATCGAAACTGCCGCTCCGCCATCCCACCAGAGATGCAAGGGGGTGTTGGAAAGCAAGCGGTCGCACAAGTCACTGCGGCAGGGCAGGTCATAGCTGTTGACATAGTGCGAGCCGATCACCGTCAACGCGGCCAGGCCGCGCACCGAGTCCAGCCAGGCCACGTGGGTTGCCTCTCCCTTGGGGTTAAGGTAGGCGGTTGTCATCTATTCTCCCCTCTCCCTGTGGGGAGAGCGAAGCGAGGGGGGGGCGAAGCCGGCTGGGGGAGAGGGGTGTTCATATCTCCGGCTTGCCCGATGTCAAGCCTAGGCTCTCCCGCGCCCTGTCTTTGGCTTTTTCGGATTTGCGCAATAGCACGTAGACCGCACCGGTTCCGCCGTGGAATCCCTGGGCGCTGTGGAAGGCCATGATCTCTTGGAATTGGGGCAGCCAGCGGGCCACATAGCTTTTGAGCATCGCTTGGTTTTCCTTGCTGCGCGCGCCTTTGCCATGGTTGATCAACGCCGTGCGCACTTCGTAGCGGGTGCAGTCGTGGATGAAGGCAAATACCTGCTCGCGGGCTTCCTCCAGACTCATCAAGTGCAAATCCAACGTCGCCTCGATGCGATAGCCGCCTTGTTGCAATTTCAGGAACACGCCGTTTTGGATGCCGCCGCGCTTGAAGCTCAACACTTCCTGGGGATGGACGAATTCGACGAAGCCGGTGGTGAGGAAATTCCCGTCGCCGCCTACGGGCCGTTGCGCCGCCGTGCGGCGGTAAAGTGTCCCTGGATCGGGTTTCTCTCGCGGTTTTCTGGGAGTGGCGACGGCTCCGCTTTTCAATGGACGCACATCGCTCATTTCTTTCTCAAAAAGCTGCTGGTCTTCGTGTTTCATTGTCGCTTAAACCACTGGGCATGGACGCGGACATTATACGGTTTCACCCTTGCGATGCGGATACCGGCATGGCTTTTCCAAGGACAAAAAAAGAGGGGCTGGACGCCCCTCTTTTAATCGGCAGGAGTGCGCAATCCCTGGCTTATTCCCCGGTTACGACGATCTTTTTCGGTTGCACCAGGGATTTTTTCGGGATGACGATTTCCAACACGCCATTGGCGCAACGGGCCGCAATGCCCTCGGCGTCCACCGTGTCCGGCAGGGAAAAGCGCCGGTGGAAACTGCCGTACAGTCGCTCGACACGCTTGTAGCCTTCGCGCTGGGTCTTCGCCTCGGTTTCCCGTTCGCCGCTCAGGGTCAGGATGCCGTTTTCCATGCTGACATCAATGCTGGTCGGGCTAACGCCGGGCAAGTCGGCCAGCAGCACATAGCGCTCGGCCTCCTCCTTGATGTCCACCGCCGGCGCCCATTCCGAAGTCGCCGACGCGCCTTCCGGGGTGCCGCCGCCCAATTCATGCTTGCGCTCCAGTTCGCGCTGCAATTGCGTCAATAGATTCCAGGGTTCGTACAATGTGGCCATGACCGTCTCCTCATAGTGTGTGTGACAACGCTATAGAGATATAGTCGCTAGAATGGATTTATTCAAGCTACTTTTTGCGCCATTCGTCCCATCTGGCCAATTCCAGCCCAAACTTCCCCAAACCACGCGGCTTTTGGGTTTCAGGCAGTCATCACAAGCTTATCCACAGCTTCATCCCCGCCGTTTGTGGACAAAGCGCATCATCCGACGCAAACCCTGGCATTCCTAAACATCCGCATCCACGGCCCGTATTCTCCCCAGTCGGCGGGATGCCAGGAGTTTTGCACCGTGCGGAAGCAGCGTTCGGGATGCGGCATCATAATGGTGAAGCGGCCATCTTCCGTGGTCAGGCCGGTTAACCCTAAAGGCGAGCCGTTGGGATTGAACGGGAAGGTTTCGGTGGGCTGGCCATAATGGTCGATGTAGCGCAGCGCAGCCAGGCCTGAATCAAGCACCTGGCTCGGGTCTTTCTGGAACTCGGCGCGGCCTTCGCCATGGGCGACGACGACAGGCAGGCGCGAACCGACCATGCCGTGCAGGAATATGGATGGGGAGGGCAGGATCTCCACCATCGCCACGCGGGCTTCAAATTGCTCGGAGAGGTTGCGCTGGAAGCTGCGGCCAGTGTGCCGCGCCGGGGATGAGTCCGCGCAAATGCGCCATCATCTGACAACCGTTGCACACACCCAGGCCGAAACTGTCTTCACGGGCGAAGAAGGCGGCAAACTCGTCCCGCGCCCTATTGTTGAACAGGATGGACTTGGCCCAGCCGCCGCCCGCGCCCAGCACATCGCCGTAGGAGAAGCCGCCGCAAGCCGCCAAGCCTTTGAAGTCCCTCAGGCTCACGCGACCGTCAATAATGTCGCTCATATGCGTGTCCACACAGGAGAAACCGGCGCGGTCGAATGCCGCCGCCATCTCCACATGGCCGTTGACGCCTTGCTCGCGCAGGATGGCAACGCGGGGGCGGGCGCTGTGTATGAACGGCGCGGCGATGTCTTCCTTCACATCGAAGCTTAAGACGCTGTGCAGGCCAGGGTCGTGGTCGTCCAACACCGCCTGGAATTGCGCCGCCGCGCACTCGGGGTTGTCGCGCAGGGCTTGCATTCGGTAGCTGGTTTCCGCCCATATTTTTTGCAGTTCGGCGCGGCTTTCCCCATGCCATTCCTGGCCCTGGCGTGTGATGGCGATGCGCCGGTCGTCGCGGGGTTTGCCGATGACATGGAGAGCCTTATCCAGCCCGGCCAGCTTGCAGCCGGGCCAAAACTGTGCTCAGTTGGTCTTCGCGCACCTGAACCACCGCGCCCAGTTCTTCGTTGAACAAGGCGGCCAATGGATTTTCGCCTAGACCGTCCACTTCAATCTCCACGCCTGCGCGGGCGGCGAAGGCCATTTCGCAGACTGCCGCCCATAGGCCGCCGTCGGAGCGATCATGGTAGGCCAGCAGCAGGCCGTCTTGGTTCAAAGATTGGATTGCCGCGAAGAAGGCTTTGAACAAGGCCGGATCGTCCAAATCCGGGCAGTGATTGCCCATCTGCCGGTAAACCTGGGCCAGCACCGAGCCACCGAGGCGGTTTTTGCCCAGTCCCAGGTCGATCAACACCAAGCGGCTCGGTCCGGCATCCATCCGCAGTGCGGGGTCAGGGTTTTGGTGATGTCTGTCACCGGGGCAAAGGCGGTGATGATCAGGGACAGCGGCGAGGTCATGGTTTTTTCTTCTTCGCCTTCGCGCCAGACCGTTTTCATGGACAGAGGAATCTTTACCCACCGGGATGGCGATGCCTAGGGCAGGGCATAGCTCCAAGCCCACTGCTTTCACCGTGTCGTAGAGGCGGGCGTCTTCGCCGGGCGCGCCCGCCGCCGCCATCCAATTGGCCGACAATTTGACATCACTCAACGAAGCGATGGAAGCCGCGGCGAGGTTGGTGAGCGCCTCGCCTATCGCCATGCGCCCGGAAGCCGGACGCATTAATCACCGCCAAGGGACTGCGCTCGCCCATGGCCATGGCCTCGCCCGTGTAAGCATGGAAGCCTGAGGCGGTGACAGCCACGTCAGCGACGGGAATCTGCCAGGGGCCGACCATCTGGTCACGCGCCACCAGCCCGCCGACAGAGCGGTCGCCGATGTGGATCAAAAAGCTTTTGTCCGCCACCGCCGGAAACGCCAATACCCGTTTGGCGGATTCGGCGATGGTGATTCCGGCCAGATTGCAGCGCGGGGAGTTGCGTTTCAAGCCGGGCCACGTCGCGGCGCATTTTCGGCGGCTTGCCGAACAGCAAGCGACATCGGTATGTCGATGGGACTGTTATTGAACAACTCGTCGCTAAGGATCAGTCGCTCTTCTTCCGTCGCATCTGCCGACCACGGCGTAAGGGCAACGTTCGCGGCGGCAAAATTCATCGAACAGCGGCACGGATTCAGGATTGATGGCGAGGACGTAGCGCTCCTGCGCTTCGTTGCACCAGATTTGCAAAGGCGACAGGCCCGGCTCGTCGTTCGGCACTTTGCGCAGTTCAAACGCGCCCCGCGTCCGCCGTCGTGGATGATTTCAGGCAAGGCGTTGGAGATGCCGCCCGCGCCCACGTCGTGGATGGACAAGATAGGCGTGTTTTCGCCCAGGGCGTTGCAGTGGTTGATGACTTCCTGGCAACGGCGTTGCATTTCCGGGTTTTCCCGCTGCACCGAGGCAAAGTCCAAGTCTTCCGCGCTTTCGCCAGAGGCTTGCGAGGAGGCCGCGCCGCCGCCCAGGCCAATCAACATGGCCGGGCCGCCCAATACGATAACCGCCGCGCCGGCCGGGATGGCGCCTTTGCTGACCAGTTGCGGGCGGATGTTGCCCATGCCACCGGCGATCATGATGGGTTTGTGGTAGCCGTACAGGATAGCCCTCACCCCCGGCCCCTCTCCCGCAGGGAGAGGGGAGTGAGATAGCCCCTCTCCCTCTGGGAGAGGGGTTGGGGTGAGGGCTGCCATTTCAAAACTGCGGAAATACCCGGCGATGTTGGGCCGGCCGAATTCGTTGTTGAAGGCCGCGCCGCCCAGTGGGCCTTGCAGCATGATTTCAAGCGCCGAATGCTGCGGCCCGGCTTGCCGTGGTCTTCTTCCCAAGGTTGGTGGAAGCCGGGAATCTTCAAATGGGAAACGGAAAAGCCGGTCAACCCGGCCTTGGTCTGCGAACCGCGCCCGGTGGCCGCCTCGTCGCGGATCTCGCCGCCCGAGCCGGTGGCCGCGCCGGGATGGGGGGAAATAGCCGTCGGGTGGTTGTGCGTCTCCACCTTCATCAAAATATGCGCATTTTCCTCGTAGTAGCCATATCCCAAGCTGTGCGGGTCAAGCAGGAAAACCTGCGCTTTCGGCCCTGCGATGACGGCGGCGTTGTCGCTGTAGGCCGAGAAGATGCCTCCCGGGCTGCGATCCTTGGTGTTGCGGATCATGCCGAACAGGCTGTGCGGCTGCTCCTCGCCGTCGATGCGCCAGGAGGCGTTGAAAATCTTGTGGCGGCAATGCTCGGAATTGGCTTGGGCGAACATCATCAGTTCCACATCCGTGGGATTGCGCCCCAGTACGGAAAAACTTTCCGCCAGATAATCCAGTTCGTCTTCTGACAATGCCAAGCCCAGGCTGGCTATTGGCAACCGCCAAAGCAGCCCGGCCCTGTTCGAGCAGCGTGCACATGTCCGGCCGGGCGAAGGGGCGTGGTGGCTGAAAATGCGCTCGAATTCATCGGCAGCCAAAACCACCTGGGTCATGCGGTCATGCAACAGTTTCTTGATTTCATCCTGTTGGGAATCGGCAAGTCCGCCAGCCCCATGGATGACATATTCGATGCCACGCTCGATGCGTTTGACCGCGCCCAGCCCGCAACGTTGGGCAATGTCGGTGGCTTTGCTAGACCAGGGCGATAGTGTCCCAATGCGTGGAACCACCAGAAAGCGCGTGCCGTCGATGGCGTCGGCAGCTAGCGGGACGTAGCCTAAGACTTGTTCCAGCGTCTGGTTTTCCTCTTCGGTCAAAGGCCTATCGAATTCGGCGAAGTGGACGAAACGGGCAGAAACCCCGCTGATGCCAGGTTCCAAGGCTTGCAGCCCGGAGGCCAGTTTTTGTTCCCGAAAGACGGAAAGCGCGGGCGCACCGGCTATTTTTAAAATCATGGCTGGCTACTGTGGATTAAATGAAAGTGAAGTCAATGGCTTGCAGGATCAAACTGCCACAGGACTACTGTTTCTTAGCCTCGCCCTTTTCAGTTTCCTTTTTTTCCGCTTCGGCAGCTTTCCTGCCTTCCTCGCCTTCCGGTTCGGGCTGGTCTAGTGTGATCAATTTTTTATGGAGACGCTTGAGCAAATCCAAGCCCGGCCCCTCGGAAATGCCTTTGTCGTCTTGGTCGAAGACCCGGACAAAGGTGAAGTCGTCCTTGTCTTCGAGTTTGACGCGATATTCCTTGGCCTTGTCTTTTTCGACATTGAACACGGCTTTAACATCGTCCCAAATGCTGGTTTCTTCCGGCTTTTTCGGCGGTTCGCCGCCGTAATAAACGTAGAACACGCCATCCGCACGGTTTTGGTCGGTGACTTCGACTTTCAAGCGGCCTAAGGCGCGGCTCACATCATTCCAGGCTTCGGCGTAGGGTTCGCTCACTTCGATCAACGCAGCATTGTCGCCACTGTCCGCCAAGGTGACGCTGGAGTCGCTGTGCTTGACGGACTTGCGCTTTTTGGCCGGCGGCGGGCTGGACGATGCCTTGGCATCTTTGCTTGCGCTGGATACTTTGTCCGCCACTTCCCGGCGGGGCTTGTCGGGAATCGGAACGTCGTCCGCGCCCTTGCCGCTGATTTTCGAGCCGACCAAATCGGGCGGAACCTCCAAATCGGGCAGTTCGCTACTGTAGCGATATTGTTTCTGTTTGTCGGGAAAAAGACTGGCGATGTAACTGCAGGCCGTCAGCGAAATGGCCACGCCCACAAACAGGGCAACCCGAAACCAGGAATTTAAGCGCATCGTTCTCTCGTAATTAAATGACTTCGGCCTGGGCCATGGCGGTGCGCACGGCATCTTGGCAGCCCTCGGAAAGCCAGGTCAAGGGCAGGCGGATGCCTTTTTTCGCAAGGCCCATGGCAAACACCGCCCATTTGGCGGGGATGGGGTTGGATTCGATGAACAGCGCACGATGGAGTCCGGCGAGTTTGGCGTCGATGGCCTCCGCCTTGGCGCGGTCGCCCGCCAAAGCGGCGGCGATCATCTCGTGCATCAGGCGCGGGGCGATGTTGGCAGTGACGGAAATCACCCCGTGGCCTCCGCGCAGGCAAAATTCGGTGCCGGTGGCGTCGTCGCCGGAATACAGCAGGAAGCCGGGCTTGGCCAAGGCGAGGATTTCCGGCAGGCGCTCCAACTTGCCGGTCGCCTCCTTGATGCCGATGATGTTCGGAATGCGGGAGATGCGCGCCGCTGTCGCAGGCTGCATGTCGCAGGCCGTGCGCCCCGGCACGTTATAGAGGATCTGCGGGATGTCCACCGCTTCGGCAATGGCTTTGTGGTGCAGATACAGCCCTTCCTGGGTCGGTTTGTTGTAATAAGGTGTCACCAGCAGGCAGGCGTCGGCCCCGGCCTCTTTAGCGGCCTGGGTGAGGTGGATGGCTTCTGTGGTGGAATTCGCCCCCGTGCCTGCGATCACGGGTATCCGCCCTTTGACCTGCCCGACCACCAGCCGGATCACTTCGCAGTGTTCCTCCGGGTTCAACGTCGCCGACTCGCCCGTGGTGCCCACCGCTACGATCCCGTCCGTACCCTGTTCGATATGGAACTCAACCAGCTTCCGCAAACCCGCGATATCCATCGACCCGTCTTCCTCCATCGGTGTCACCAGAGCGACGATGCTACCTTGAATCATGCGTCTAATCTCAACCCTAACAAATTGAACATGTTACCCTAGCGCGGGCTGCTTGGACAACAGCCAAACCGTTCGGCCAAAAAAACCGGGATGCGCTGTTCCAGCCAATAACGGGGAAAGCCGGGAATATTGCCCGATACAAAGCCCACATGGCCACCGCCTGCCGTGATCTCCAACCGCACGGCGGGCGAGAGTTCGGCTGCCGAGGGTATGGCCTGGGGCGTCATGAACGGATCGTCGCGGGAATGGATGATCAAGGTCGGCGTGGAGATGGCTTGCAGAAATTGCCGGGAACTGGATTTCGCATAGTAATCCCGCGCATCTTCAAACCCATAAAGACCGGCGACGACTTGCCCGTCGTAGTCCCAAAACGAGCGGATGGCTGACAAATCCCCCAACCGCTCCAGTTTCTCAGCTTCTGGGCCATTGCCGATTTTGCGCAAATGGTTTTTCTTCCAGTGGATATAGCCCTTCAACTCGCGCAACAATTGGTTGCGGTACAGCCTGGAAAAACCCACATCCATGCGGTCGGCGCAGAGATTCAAGATCATCGGCGCGGAAACCGCCACGGCGGCGGACAAACCCGGATCCCTGCCCTGCGTCCCCAGCCATTTCAACAACACATTGCCCCCTAAGGAAAAACCTACCGCCGCCAACGGGACATTGGGTTGGCGGTGCCGGATTTCTTCATATAGGTGATCCAAGTCCTCGGTGTCGCCGGAATGGTAGCAGCGGGCCGTGTCATTGGGCTGTCCGCCGCAGCCCCGGAAATTCATCGCCACGCTACGCAAATTGCGCTTCAGCAAGGCCCGTTGCAAGCCGATGATATATGACGAGCGCGAGGAGCCGGACAGCCCGTGCAGCAAGATGACCAAAGGCCCGTCTTCTTCTCCGCACCAATCCAACTCGACGAAATCTCCGTCCCGAGTGCGCAAGCGCTCACGCCAGGTTGGCGGTGGAGGCAGGCGGCGGAACACAGCCGGCCAAAGGGTCTGACCGTGGGCATTGCGCAGCCACCAGGCGGGTTTGAAGTGTGCGGGGTGGGTCATGGCTTCAGTAGCTAGTACATGAGGCGGTATTGTAACCCCCCGCTGGCCTGGGCGGGGCCGAAAAGTAGCCGCTTGCCCGTTTGAATTTTCCGGCCTTGAAACGCCCCGGTAGTTCGCCAAAATCGCAAGCGCCGTTTTCCTGTGCTTCCTCTGTTCCGCTTCCTGTTTGGCCCGCAAGCCCTTTCGCGAAGATCAACCCTTCGCCTGCCTGCTGTTCCGGCTGGGCTGCGAGGGCTGGTTGATTGGCAAGCCTGGCTAGGGGCACCTCGAAAAACCTCTTCCGTTCATGCTTCGACAGGCTCAGCACGTACGGAAAAGGTTGATTTTTATAGATCCGTTCGCACTGAGCTTGTCGAAGTGCGTGGTTTTTCGAGGTGCCCTTAGGCTCAAAAGTCTGACCACTCCTCAGTCACCCTTTTGGCATTTATGACCGGATGCAACTTTACGAACATATCAAAGGCGAACCAGAGGAATAGCCAGCCGGGAATGGTCTCGATCATTAACCCCTTCCTGGCAATCGACCATACACCCGCACCGGCAAAACTGAGCGGAAGGATAAGCTTTAGGTTGACAGGTATTCCAGTCGCCAACCGGATGCGTTGGTTCAAGTCCTCGACGGCAGCCAGGAAGCTGGTCGATCCTTGGCCGTCGCCCGGTTTCCCGTCTTCCACGGTCGGCAAATGGCCGATTGATTCCACCAGCACGTCGACATCCTCCAACAGCCGGATGATTCCGGATGGACTATGGCGACGCGGGTCGAATTGCATCGTCACACTGCCACTGGCAGGATTGACTCTGACATCTTGGACACCTTCAAGGGATTGAAGATCGGTTTGAATTCCCTTCATGGTCGATGCCCCACGGCTTTGCGGATTCAGTTTCATACGCAATCGGCCTGGCGTCAGGCTGGCGATATGGGCGCGGTGTTTCAGTTTTGATTGGGTCTGGCTCATGGAATGCTTCTTTAGCTGTTATGGCTCGAAGGGCCGAAGGGCGCATTAGCGTAATGCGTCGTATGGATTGGGGCGCATTCATTCGGCGGAATACGCTATCGCTATTCCGCCCTACGCGGGCTGCTTGGCGTGATGACACGCTATGGCTCACAAAATTGGGTTCCCAGGCAAACGAGCTTGGAAGCCAGGGGAATCCGCTAACGCCGTTTCTTGCCCTTGCCGGGTTTGCTGGATGGCTGGCGGAAGCCGGGGCGCAGGGGCTTTTGTAACAGCCATTCGCGGGTTTTCTGAAGCATTTCATAATGCGGATGGTCGCGGGCTATCAGTTTCAATTGCTGTTCTAGGCGTTGGAAGGCTTCTGGGCGTTTGTTGGCGTTTGCTAGATGACTAATAATATTGTAATTGGATAAAACGGTGTCAGGATGCGTAGCGCCAAATAGTTTTTTACGAATAACGTAAGCCTGTTTACCAAGCTCCAAAGCGCGTGACCAGTCTCCTGATTTGCCGTAGTAAATGGCGACATTGTTTATAGAGCCCGCTGTATCGGGATGCTCTTCGCCAAACAGCTTGCGCCGAATATCCAAGGCTTGTTCACCCAGTTTCAAGGCATCTTCTATGTTACCAATTTTGTTATAAATGTGAGCAATACGGTTTAACGATTCAGCAGTATTTGGATGATATTCACCAAATAATTTTTGATTAATTGCCAAGGATTGTTCGCCTAATGTTAATGCGACCTCCGTGTTACCCTTATCGCTGTAATATCCTGCAACAATACTCAATGAGGTTGCCGTATCCGGATGGTCTTCCCCAAATAATATTCGCCGAATAGCCAAGGATTTTTCGCCCAATTTTAATGCGTTTTCTATGCAGTTCATTTTACCGTAATAGACCGTAACATTGCTCAATGAAAGAGCGGTGTCAACATGACGTTCGCCATATAGTTCAAGACGCATTGCCAATGCTTCTTCACCGAACATGAGCGCGGTTTTGGTGTCTCCTAATCTTGAAACAAGCCAACTTAAATCGTTGAGCAAGTGAGCCCTCAATTCGCCATCCTTCACAATTGATTTATCATATAACTGCAGAGCCTGCTCAACAATTTTCTTGGTTTCGTTGTAACGCCCCCAGTGGTACCCCGGATAGGCTTCCAACCAAGTCAGGCGGGCAGCTTCAAGCTGCAAGTCCAAGGCTGCGGCATTTTGCCGCCACGCTTGCAGATGATCTAGGTTTGCTTCGTATAGCGGCAAATCGCGGAAATTCCGCCGCCGCGTTTCAAACCATTCCCCCTGCCGTTTGACGCATTGTTCTGCCCAAGCGCGCCGGGGTTCTAACGGAATATCAGCGCGGCGCACTTCGCGCACCAGCCGGTGGATGGCGTAACGGTCAGGGTCGGCAGGCCGTTGCAAGATGCGCAACTCGCAACCCAAGGACAACGCGCCGCTGAGTGCCGTGGACTTTTCCAGGCCCAGCATCTGGCACAACAAAGGAACGGACATGGCTGCCGGGCCGCTCCAAGTGAGAGCATCCAGCACAGGCTGTAGCAGCGGCTCTTCCTTGAATAGGGCAGCGTGGATTTTCAGTGTGGAATAAAGGTCGGCTTCGTGCCGGGTAAAGCATTCGTTACGCAAGAAAGGAGGAAAAGCCACATGCAGGTCGTGCAGCAATTTCTCATACTCCTGCCACCCCATGCAGCTTCTGCGGCGAAGATAAGCGCCCGCCAATTCCAAGGCGAGAGGCAGGCCGTCTAAGCGTTCCACTATGTCTCGTGCGGCTTGCTGCTCGGCCTCGGTGTCCGGCGTTCTTCCGGCTAGTTGCAACAGCAAGCGCAGCCCCAATTCCGGCGTCAGGGTTGGCAGCGGGATCGGCGTAAAGCCGGGCTGCTCTAGGCGGCTGGTGACGAGAATATGCGGGTTAGCGGAGGGAGCGGGAAGGAATTCTTGGATGGCGTCCTGGCTTTCCAGGTTGTCGAAAATAATCAGGCAGTCAGAGTATTCCCGCAGCCGCTTGATCGCCATGTATACCTTGAACTTCTGGTCGGATAGCGGCGAAACCCAGCGTGAGTCTTCCGCCAGCCGGATTAGCTGGGGAATGATGTCTTGGTCGGCATAGAGCCAGATCACGCCGTTGGGGTATTCGCCGCGATAGGCATGGGCATATTCCACCGCCAAGCGGGTTTTGCCCAAACCGCCCAAGCCTTGGAATGCGGCGGTTTGACCGATGGCAGTGCGCTTGCCGTTTTGTAGCTGGCGGTGAACCTGTTCCAGCGCGTCTTCGCGGCCTATCATCGGCTCGCCTTTGTTGTCGAACGGCACATTGAAGGCCGGTTTGCTAGGGCTGAAATCACCGACTTCGCCGCTGATGAAGGGCTTAAAGACTGGGTCAGGTTTTGCGCAGCCGGGCAATTCTTGAGGTTTGGGTGGCTTTGCTGTCCCGTTGCCCCCCTTTTGCGCATCCAGACTGCCTTCAAACGTTCCAGTCGTGGGTACAACCCCCGACCTGCCTTGTAAATTCAGCTTCGCCAGCACTTCAAACGCAAACGCGGCAGCATGGCGGGAGGCACGTGGCTGCGAACCACCGGCGTCGGCTTCAGCCTTGTTTTCCAGATGATCCGAGATGCCGCGCACCGCCAACGCTTCCAGGCCGGAATGGGCTTGGACAGCGGTGAAGAAACCGTGGCTTTCCATTTCCACCGCCAAGGCATCGCCATAGCTTTGGCGGATGAGTTGGTAGCTGTTCGACGCTTCGGACACCACCACTTGCTCGCCCGCCGCGATGGCACCGAGAAACACCTGGGGAATGGGTTCGGCGGCGGGCGGTTGCAGGCGCTTAAGCCAGTCGTCTTTGTGGGCCTCGGCGCGGGCGCGTTCCAAGATGCGATAGTGCGGCATATGGACTTCCGGACGGGTTTTGAATTCCGCTTCGGCCTTGCCCGAGTGATAGCTATATACCTTGGTCGCCACCACCACATCGCCCACCTTGACATCCTTCAAGCCGCCAGCCACGCCAACGAACAGCACCACTTCGGGTTTGAAAAAGCCGATGGCCCTTTCGGTTTTTTGCGCGGCGTTGGGATTGCCTGCGCCCATCTCGACAATGCCGACATCCCAAGCTTGCGCACCTGCCTGAAATTGGCCGTGTTCTTAAACATCGCCTTCTGGATGCTCTTCTTCGGCGAGGTTTGCCAAATGGGCGCGGACAGCGGCATATTCCACCGGCAAGGCGGTTAAGACTAGAGCGCGGCGGCTGGGCATGGCATTTGATCCTGTATGGGTTTCCATGCTCGCATTATACGGTACGGGCGGGCGGCCTATGGAGCGCAAACCAAATTATCTCCCAGGCACATCCCCCCAAAGTATCTTGTGCAATTGCAGTTGGAAACGCACCGGCAGGCGGTCGGCGAGAATTTTCTCGGCCAGTTCCCTTGGATCTTGCAATCCCATCGCCGGGGAAAACAAGACTTCGCAGCGCTCGGCTAAACGGTATTTGTGGAGTTTTTCCACCGCCCAGTGATAATCATCGTCATTCATGATGACGAATTTGATCTGGTCTTGCGGCAGCAAATATTCAATATTCGTATACAAATTGCGATGCGCTTCGCCGGAGGAGGGGGTTTTCAAATCCATGACCTTAACCACACGCGGATCGACTTGGGCGACATCCAGCGCACCCGAGGTCTCCAGGGAGACTTCATAGCCTTCGTCGGCCAGCGCTTGCAATAATATAAGGCAAGCCGGTTGGGCGAGGGGTTCGCCGCCGGTGACGCAGACATGGCGGATTGGTGGCTCGCACTGTTTCGAGTATTTCGGCTATCGACTGCGGTTTTCTCCGCCGCTGAAGGCATAGCTGGTATCGCAATAGACGCATCGCAAAGGACAACCGGTTAGACGGACGAACACAGTTGGCCAACCCACTGAACTGGATTCACCTTGGAGGGAAAGGAATATTTCGGTGATGCGGAGAGTGTCCAAATGATTTTAATGCCCTTCCTGATTCATTTTGTCCAAGCGCTTTTGCGCTAGTTTGGCGGCGCTGGAGTCGGGGTAGCGCTTGATCACCTCGTTGAAAGACGCCCGTGCGTTTACCCATTGGCCGCTGTCATAATCGATATAGCCAAGCTTGAGTTGCGCATCGGCAATCTTGGCGGCTTGCGGATACTCCTTGACGACCTTGCGGAAAGCCTCCCGCGCAGCGGGAAGTTCGCGGTTGACATAATGGGCTTCGGCCAGCCAATACGCGGCGTTGTCGGAATATTCGCCTTTGGGGTAAGCGGCGAGGAAACTCTTGAACTCCTTGATCGCCTCCGCATATTTGCCTTCCTTGAATACGTTGAATCCTTTCTGATAGGCTGCTTGACGAGCCGCCGAGTCGGCGCTGGGTGCCGTCGTGGTCGGCTGCGTCCGCACGGGGGCAGGAGGGGGCGGCGTCGGGGGTGCCGGTCTTGGGGCGGTCGCCGCCGGGCTTGGGGCTGCGGGAGCGGCGGGTGCCGGTGCCGGTGCCGGTGGGGCGGGTGCTGGGGCAGCAGGTGCCGGAGCGGGCGCAGGCGGCGGGGCTGCTGGCTGCGTCGCCGTCGGCTCTTGTCCTTCCGCAGGCGCTTCCGTGGTTGCGGCGGCAGGCGGTGGCGGCGTGGCGGGCTGGAGGCGGCGATCCAGATCTTGGTACATCTCTTTCTGCTGTCCCCTGGCGATTTCCAACGGTGGGTCAGATTCTCGACTTCGCCACGCAAGCGCAGGACGTCACTTTGCAGTTGCTCCACGCGATTCAATAACTCCATCTGGCTGTCGCCGGACAATTTCTTCTCCAGTTTCGCCACCCGTTCGTCCAAGGTGGCGGCGCCATAGCCGCCGCCTTGGTCGTAGGCCGGGTCGTAATCACCCAGCGCGGCCCAGGCAATGGAAGAGGACAGTGCTGCCAGCAGAATGGCGATGTAAGTATCTCTTGTTAGCATGGTTTATTGTCCCGGATAGGAGATTTCGACACGGCGGTTCTGTTGCCAGGCGCTGTCATCGTGTCCTTGATCCTGCGGGCTTTTCCTCGCCAAAGCTGACTATCTGGATTTGGCCGTCAGTGACGCCTTGCAACTTCATCAACTTGGCGATAGCTCTGGCGCGTTGTTCGCCCAAGGCGATGTTGTATTCGGGCGAGCCGCGCTCGTCGGCATGGCCTTCCAACACCAGTGTCTTGCCCGGATTGTTGGCTAAATAATTGGCGTGGTTGTTTATGACCGGAATATATTCGGGTTGCACTTCGCTGCTGTCATACAGGAAGTAAATGATCCGCTTGGCTAAAGGGCCATGGGGATCGTCGGGGGAGACACTGCCCGCGCCACCTTGACCACGTCCGCCGCGCCGTAATCGCCACCTGATCCGTCGCTGTATTTGCCGATTTCAGGCCCACCGGCTCCCTTGCCGAATTTATCGGTGCCTTCGGTTTTGGTTTTGCCTGTGGAACTGCATCCGATCAGGATCAATACGGCGGTCAACAAGACCACGCCCGCTTGCAGAAATTTCATTGTCTAAACTCCAAATCTTTTTGCTCCCCTCCCCCGCTGGGAGTATTGGGGACTTTCAACCGTCTTCTAAGGTGACCAAGCCGGTTCGCGGACTTCGCCACCGTCGATGCGCAAACTTTGCCGCACTTTGCCGTCGATGGAGACGGCAGATAATTGCGCCCCGCCACCGCTGTGCGAGGCGTAGAGGATCATGCTGCCGTTCGGGGCGAAACCGGGCGATTCGTCCAAGTTGCCGGGGGTCAGCACACGCAATTGTCTTGCTCGCGAGGTCCATCAAGGCGATGCGGTAGCTGCCACCCATGCCATGCACCATGGCCAGGCTTTTGCCGTCCGGCGAAAACACGCCACGGGCATTGTAATCCCCCTCATAGGTGATGCGCTCGGGCTGGCCACCGCCGGACGGAACCATGTAAAGCTGCGGCTTGCCGCCCCGGTCAGAAGTGAACACGATCTGCCTTCCATCCCGTGACCAGGCCGGCTCGGTGTCGATGGCGAAATGGTCGGTGAGGCGGCGCAAGGAGCGGTTCCCCAAGTCCATCACATAAATTTCCGGGTTGCCGTCTTTGGACAGGGTCATCGCCAGTTGCGAGCCATCCGGCGACCAGGCCGGCGCACCATTGATGCCGGGCAGTTCGGAGATTTTTTGGCGTTCGCCGCTGGCCAGGGTCTGGATGTAGATGGCGGCTTTCTTGCTTTCAAAGGACACATAGGCGATGTCGTTGTCCATCCGGCGACCAGGCCGGGGACATGATGGGCTCGCGGGATTTGATGAGGTTTTGCGGATTGAAGCCGTCGGTGTCGGCGGCCTGGAGGATGTAATTGCGGTCTTTCGGGCCGCTGCCTGGGGCCACGGTGACATAAGCGATGCGAGTGGCAAACGCGCCGTTCTCGCCGGTCAACTGCTTGTAAATGAGGTCGGCGATGCGATGGCCGGTCCGGCGCGATTGCGGCGCTTCAAAGGGCAGGTTGAGGGCCAATAGTTGCGCACCGCGCACGGCGTCGAACAGTTGGAACTGGGCGACATAATGGCCGGGCCGGTCTTGTTGGACTTGGCCGATGACCAGGTCGTCTTGCCCTATGGCTTTCCAGGCTGCGAACTGGATTTCTCCGGGGCTGGTGGGTCGCTCCGGCATCTGCGATTCCGGCAAGACTTTGAAGCGGCCGATGCGGGAGATCCGCCGCGACGATGGAACCTAGGTTCTCGCCGACTGGTGTCCCGCCGAAGGGGACTATGGCGATGGGGATGCCGCTTTCCATGCCTTTAGTTGATTTCGACGGTCAATTCCGCTTGCGAGGCCAGGGAACTTATTGCCAAACATGCGCCTGCCAGGACGGCTGCGATGGTGTTTCGCTTCATAAAAATGTCACCTGATGATGAGGGCTAATCGGGTCGGAAATGCAATTTAAAGGATCTTAGCGCTTGGGCGACATTTGCATCTTCGGGCCAAGGCAGGGGGGATGATTTTAAGACCGCCGCTTCGGCTGAACGGTCAAAGGCCGGGTCGCCACTGCTTTGGACCACATGTGCGCTTGCGACCCCGCCACCGGGCAGGGTGGCAACCTGGATTATACAGGACAGGCCACCGCTGGCTGAAGGCGGCTTGACCCAACGTCCTTCGACCTTCGGCTTGATTTTGCTATTTGCCCAAGCGCGCGCGGCGTCTTCGGCTTCTTTTTTGTCTTCCTTGGCCTGTTCGGCCTGTTGCTCCTTTTCCAACTGATCGTTCAAGGCTTCTTTGGCTTGCTGCTGGCGAAGTTTCTCTTCCTCTGCTTTCTTGCGGACAGCGGCTTCGGCCTGCCTCTTGGCTTCGTGTTCGGCTTGTTTTTCTTCTTCCCGTTGCAACTCCAAAGCGGCCAGACGCTTCTCCTCTGCTTCGGCTTTTTTCTTGGCCTCAGCGGCGGCGCGGCGCTTGGCTTCTTCCTCGGCCTTACGCTCGGCGGCGGCTTGGGCCTCCGCCTCGCGCTTGGCTTCCAGAGCGGCCTGCCTCTTGGCTTCGGCCTCGGCTTTTTGCTTGGCCTCCACAGCGGCGCGGCGCTTGGCCTCTTCCTCGGCCTTGCGCTCGGCGGCGGCTTCAGCCTCCGCCTCGCGCTTGGCTTCCAACGCGGCCTGCCTCTTGGCTTCGGCCTCGGCTTTTTGCTTGGCCTCCACAGCGGCGCGGCGCTTGGCCTCCTCCTCCGCCTCGCGCTTGGCTTCCAACGCGGCCTGCTTCTTGGCTTCGGCCTCGGCTTTTTGCTTGGCCTCCACAGCGGCGCGGCGCTTGGCTTCTTCCTCGGCCTTGCGCTCGGCGGCGGCTTCGGCCTCCGCCTCGCGCTTGGCTTCCAACGCGGCCTGCTTCTTGGCCTCGGCCTCGGCTTTTTGCCTGGTCTCCACAGCGGCGCGGCGCTTGGCCTCCTCCTCGGCCTTGCGCTCGGCGGCGGCTTCGGCCTCGCGCTTGGCTTCCAACGCGGCTTGGCGCTTCGCTTCGGCTTCTGCCTCTTGCTTGGCGCTTAATTCAGCCTGACGCTTTTCCTCATCTTTGCGTTGATTCTCCATTTGTTTTTGGGCTGCCAATTCAGCCTCGCGCTGTTTGTCGGGCTCTTCCCTCAGTTCGACCGCATGTTCTTCCGCTTGCGTGGGTTTCGCGGCTTGTTCTTCGGGAGGTTTTTCCACTGGCGGCGGTGGACGGTTCGCCTTCATGATTTTTTGCAGTTGGGCCTGATCCATCATCACCGCTTCCATCACTTCGGATTGGGCGGGGAGGGAGGGCGCTTTCGGGGTGTCGAAATGGAAGGCGAACAGCAGGAACAGGAGCAAGTGGAACAGCAGCGAGAGCGCCAGCGGCCCACGCATGTTTGCAGGGCGGAACGGCATCATTCTTCCGGTTGGGTCATCAGGCCAACGCTGGGCACGCCCGCTTTCTTGAGCGAGGCCATCACACGGATGACTTTGCCGTATTCGACTGACTGGTCGCCCCGGATCAATACCGGCCTGCCGGGCTTGTCCTTGACCGCAGACAATACCTTTTCGCGCAAGCCTTCCTTGTCCACCGGCACGTCTTTGTGGTCGCCTACATCGACGAACAGTTCGCCCGCCGCCTTGATGGTCACGACCACCGGCGGATCTTTTCCGGGATCGACGGCCTTCGATTCGGCCTTAGGCAGATCCACATCCACGCCAGTTTGCAGCAACGGGGTAGTGATCATGAAGATGATGAGCAGAACCAAGGAAACGTCGATGTAAGGCACGACGTTGATTTCGGCCATAGGCTTGCGGCGTCCGCCGCGCCCGCCTCGGGATGACACATTCATTGCGCGTGGGCCTGCCGGTGCAATACGCTGAGGAATTCCTCGGTGAAGGCTTCGTAGCGGTTCGGCCAGCCGGCCTATGTCGGTGGAATAGCGGTTGTAAGCCATCACCGCCGGAATCGCCGCGAACAGGCCCATCGCCGTCGCCACCAGCGCCTCGGAGATGCCGGGGGCGACCATCGCCAAAGTGGCCTGCTTGACCGCGCCCAAGGAACGGAAGGAGTTCATGATGCCCCAGACCGTGCCGAACAGGCCGATGTACGGGCTGGTGGAGCCGACCGTCGCCAGAAACGGCAGATGCTCGTCCAGCAATTCCAACTCACGCGACAAGGCCACCCTCATGCCGCGCTGCGCACCTTCCATCACCGCCTCGGGGGCGACTCCCTGCTGCTTGAGCCGGGCGAATTCCTTGAAGCCGATCAAGAAAATATTCTCCATACCTTCGGTTCCGTAGTCCTCATGGACGAGTTCGCGGTACAGGTCGGACAGGTCGATGCCGGACCAGAAGCGCTCCTCAAACTCGTCCGAGGTCTCCACGGCGCGGCGGATTTCCCGGTATTTGGAGAAAATGTAAGTCCAGGACACCACCGAGGCCAAGGCCAGGATGAGCATCACGGCCTGCACGACCAAGCTGGCCTCCCGGATGAGGCTGATGATTGACAGTTCAGAGGACATCTTTGATGCGTTCCAATAAAAAACTGGGTATCGCCGCAGGGCGCAGCCCGTCTGCGGTCAGGCAGACGATGCGGATCGCCGCCTGGCACAGCCGTTCGCCCTCCGGGGCATCCCGGCGGATTTCTTGCCCGAACATCAGGCTGGCGCGTTTGAGTTCGGTCACTTCCGCCGAGACCAGCAAGGCGTCGTTGAAGCGGGCCGGCCTTAGGTATTCCACCTGTGCCGACTTGACCGCGAACAGCAGTCCGTCGTTTGCGCGGATTTCATCTTGCTCGAAGCCTAGGCTGCGCAGCCGCTCAGTGCGGGCGCGCTCGAAAAATTTCAAGTAGTTGGCATAGTAAACCACGCCGCCGGCGTCGGTGTCTTCGTAATACACCCGCACCGGCCAGAAAAACTGTGTTTTCATCGAAGGAGTTCGGCGATGTCGAGATTCAATAGGTTTCCCAGCCTTGGCCGTATGTGGTTTCCGTGTCGAAGTCTTGGAACACCACAGGTGGAGTAACCAAAGGCTTGGTGGGGATCGGAAACGACACCACATCAAGCATTCCCAAAAACGACCGGCCCAGCATATTGGTCATGCCTTTGATCAGCCCCAGCGACAGTCCCAAACCTATCCCCTCCTGGGCGGATACGGTCATCATGGTTTTCGGGATTTCCACGATTCCGGTGGTGGCGTTGATAATGCCTACGCCGAATTTCCCGCCGATTCTGGCCGGATAGCTGATGCCGCTGTCTTCGGCATGGGAAGCGACCGAAAACAGGGCAATAGCCCCAGCGACCAGTACTAGGGCTTGCTTTTTATGCAACATGGACACGCTCCTGAAAGTCGAGTTAATAAGGTTATGCACAGCCCGCTTTAAGTGCCGCCTTGTCCAGCGAGCGCGGCCATGATCCGATTGATGAACCGATCCTGCCGCCAAGCCGAAGCCGTCCGGGTCAACCCTAGGCGGACGACGACCAGGCCATGGGAGGGGATAATGCTAACACATTGGCCCTCATAGCCCATGGCATGGAACGCATCGGGCGGCAGCGGCGGTTCCAGGTCGGCCTGCCGGTATTCCTCCTCAATATTTAGCCAGAAATGCGCTCCGTACTGCCGACTGGGTGCTTGCGGGGTCGGAGTAGTCGAATAAGCAACCCAGCCTTCCGGCAGGATTCTTTTACCCTGCCAAACGCCGTCTTGCAGATAAAACTGGCCGAGTTTCGCCCAATCCCGCGCCGTCGCATACAGGAAGGACGAGCCGATGAAAGATCCCGGAGGCGTCGGTTTCCAGCCGCGCACTGTCCATGCCCAGCGGCGCGAACAACGCCCGGCGTGGAAACTCGCGGTATTCGGCTTCGCCCAGATGGTGGCGGATGATGCGACTGATGATATTGGTCGTGCCGCTGGCGTAGTGCCAAAGCGTCCCCGGCTTCGCCGCCAATGGCTTGGAAGCCGCATACGCCGCCGCGTCCGGTTCGCGCATCAACATTCGCGTCACATCGCCCAACGGCTCCCTGGCACTCTCCGAAAACTCCAGCCCGCTGACCATATGCATGAGTTGGCCCAAGGTGATTTCGCGGCGCGGATCGTCTTCACTCCCCTCTCCCTGTGGGAGAGGGGCTAGGGGTGAGGGCTCATGCCACTCCGGCACCCACGCAGGCGCGTCCAAGTCCAACCTGCCTTCTCCCACTAAAATTCCGACCAAGGCATTCATCACGCTCTTCGCCATCGACCAGCCGGGCAGGGGAGTGTTGGCGGAAAACCCCGGCGCGTAACGCTCGGCCACGATCTTGCCATCTTTCACAATCACCACGGCACGGGTGCGGCGCAGGTGTTTAGAATCAGGTTCGGCGAAAGCCCAATCCAAAGCGGCGTCGAAGCGGGTATCGGGATTATGTGGCATATCTGCTGTTAAAGCGGATGTCCCGTATGAATCCAGTGCCATGGACGGTAACGTACCGCTTGCGCTAGTGCTTAATCGAAGATCGGTATCGATAGGTGGATTCACGTCCTTGTGGCTGGATTCCAGCATCCCTGCCGGAATGACGGAGTATGCTTGTAACCCCCTGGCGTAGGCCGACGCGACAATATCGTTGTCAGCAAAAACCAGGGTACAACCTGATTCCACCCGATATACCGCTTTTTGCCTGATGACACCGAGAAAACTCGCCAATACCTGTTGTCCGGCCAAGTCCACTTGCGTGTCGATAAACCGCAAAGGCGCGAGGTCTTCCACTTCCAAATCACCGCTTAAAACTGACTGCGGGCTGCGCTGCGAAATGAAGACGTCTGAGCATAAGACTTTGGCTTTGTAGGAAACCCCGGTGGTAAGCAGTTCATAGGCATAATGCAAGCCGATACCGAAAGCAATCAACAAAATCAAAGCGGTTACTTTCATAATGGCGGATCGCCTGTTGTTCATGGGTTGATATTCGCTCGTTCCCATATATGGACTCCTCCGTTTTGCAAGTCTTTTTTCGGTGGTGGTTTCGGCCAAGAAGCAGTTGCACCCATATATCCGGCCTGTACGGGCGGGAAGCCCTGGCCCTGATGGAAATCCGCGTGTCTTCATCACCTCAATCAAGCTCGCGGCCTCGGGGGCCATTGGGAACGCCGGATTTGCGAAGACACTGGTTTGACCGTTCTGCCATCACTCTCGAAAAGACCGCGCAACCGCGGGGCGGGGTACCTCTTGGGACTCGTCTAAAAATTCAATTCGGTGCCGTTGGCATCGCAGGCTCAGGCGGCGGGCCGGTAGTCTTCTTCCCGCGTGGGCAGGGCCCAGGCGATGCGGGCGTTCTTGTTGGCGACCGCGACCGCCGCGACGTTCGGGTTGCGCCGCCGCACCAGGTCGTTGATCCAGCGGCTGCGGGCGTCGTCCTTGTGCGCGGCGGCCCGCACCGCGCTGCGCCCGCCGTGGATCAGCAGCGCCCGCAACTGGGCCTGCCCGCGCTTGCTGATGCCAAGCAGGCGCGGCTTGCCGCCGCTGCTGTCCTGGCGCGGCACCAGCCCCAGCCAGGCGGCGAGCTGGCGGGCGTCCCCGAACATGCGCCCGTCGCCGACGGCGGCGACCAGGGCGGTGGCGATCAGCGGGCCGATGCCGGCGACCTGCGCCAGCCGCCGGCAGGGGGCGCTGGTCTTGGCGGCGAGGCCGGCCTTGCGGTCGCAGCCACCGACCTGGCCGTCGAGGCGGACGATCTCCTCGTGGAGTTCGCGGAACAGCGCCCGCGCGTCGGCGGACAGGCCGTTGCCCGCGTCGTCGAGGATCTCCGGCAGGCGCTGGCGGGCCTGGGCGATGCCCTTGCCGATGACGACGCCGTACTCGCCGAGCAGTCCGCGCGCTTGGTTGACCTTGGCGGTGCGGTCGGCGACGTAGCGTTCGCGCACCCGGTGCAGGGCCTGGAGGTCTTGCTGCTCGGGGGTCTTGACCGCCACGAAGCGCATGCTGGGCCGTCCGGCCGCCTCGCAGATGGCCTCGGCGTCGTTGGCGTCGTTCTTGTTGCCCTTGACGTAGGGCTTGACGAACTGGGGGGCGATCAGCTTGGGCGTGTGGCCGAGCTTCTCCAGCTCCCGCGCCCAATAATGGGCCCCGCCGCAGGCCTCCATGCCGACCAGACACGGCGGCAGGTTGGCGAAGAACGGCAGGACTTGCTGGCGCTTGAGCATCTTGCCCAGGGTTTTCTTGCCCTGCCCGTCCACGCCGTGGACTTGGAAAACATTCTTTGCGAGGTCAAGGCCGATGGTTGTAGTCTTCATGCTGGATTCCTCTTCTTCCCGTTTCAGGTGGATTGGGTTTTGACTCCCCCACTTTGGCACATCGCGATGCCGCTAGGGAGGGGGAGGAGTCCATACCATTAAGCTCGGCTTCAAAGCCATTAACTTAAGTCTCCCCCGTGGGAGCCGCGCCTCGCGGCAATTTGCCTTTGCCAACCGTAAGGGCTGGATATTTCCGCAAGTTTAGTCGCCGCGAGGCGCGGCTCCCACAAATCTTGACCTCCTCATTTCTTAAGTTAATGGCTTTGAACCTGGAGGTTGGGAACCCGCGTAAACTGGCGCAAGCTTCGTTCCGGCGATTCAAAGCTTCAAATCGATGATTCGAAGCTTTTGCCCCTTAATCCGTGGCTTCGGCCCGGCGACTTGAAGCCCAGAATTGACGATTTGAAGCTGTAAATTGGCCAACGAAAACGGGAATCCTCGACTTGAAGCTTCAAGCCACCGATTCCAAGCTTCAAACCGGCCAACCGAAGCTTCCAGTCCACAACCCCAAGCTGCAAACCGTCGGTTTGAAGCTTCAAGTCGACGGTTTGAGTTTCCCCCAAGCCGCCGACTAGCCCGAATCGGCGATTGCAAGCTTCAAGTTGGCGATTTGAAGCTTTAAGTCGGCGGCTTGAAAACCGCTTTTCCCCGTCCCGGTCCGGCTGGACAAGCCACAAGCCACGCCACGCCTGGCAAAAGACTACCTGAATTAGTAAGATGCCTCAGCCACCGTCATTCCGGCAGGGATGCCGGAATCCAGCGTCCATGGATGGCAGGTGGTGGGTTTAATTGATTTATTGAGATTGAAAGCAGTATCTATTTATAAACAACCCTATCACCGTGTCGTGAAGTGCTTCCAATTTTGAAAAGCAGATCGTTTTGCGCGTCAATCGCTTGATCCGGGTTCGCAACAAAAGGTTTTTGTTTTCTATTTTTTGAGTATGCCGCTTGCCAATGACGTGCTTGTCTTTAGGGATGAGTGCGGAATAGCTGCCCCAATCGTCTGTGTAATAGGTACGGATATTGAATGCCTTCAAATTTGAGATCAATTGCTCGCACACCGCATCTTGGCGCCGCCCGAAAACGAACGACAGGACACAGCCTGTCACGGCATCAATGGCATACCGGAGCCAGCGTTGATTCTTTTTGTCGCCGACGTAGCTCCATTGCTCGTCTGCCTGAACATCCATTGGAGAATCAAGGGGATGCCTGATTTCGACGGCGATCTCACGCGTACCGATGTAAGGGTTCACGGCGACCACTTCAGCGGAGCTTTTTTTTAGCGTGGAAATGACGGTGTTTTTGCCGATACCCAGAATGCGCGAAGTATCCCGGATGCCGCCGCCGTTCATGGCAATGTCCACAATCTGGTCTTTGACGCCAGGCTCGTAGGCCCGGTACACGCAGTCGGTCTTGAATATTCGCCCGCACTCCTTGCAGCGAAACCGGGAACGACCGCTTTGGGTGCCGTAACGGACAACCTCTGAACTATTGCAATATTTGCACAAAACGATTTGATACGCCATTGGAATGGTTGCCACCCAAGCTTGAAAATTTTATGCTCTACCATACTTAATAAATCAATTAAACCCACCTCCCGCAGGTGGAATCAAGGCCAGGAAGGCGAGGGGAAGGAGTTTGAGTAGGGTTGTCATGGTTCGGCAATGCAGTTTTATTGAAATTTTACGCTCATATTAAAACAACTCCTCATTAACCCCAACCTAATCCGAGGCGGCTGCAAGCCCAAATGCAAATAAGCCAATCTTCGTCGCCACCCGGCCTCGGGGGGTGCGCATGATGAAACCTTGCTGGATTAGATAAGGCTCCAACACGTCTTCGATCGCCCCCCGGTCTTCGCTGATTGCGGCGGCCAGATTGTCCAAGCCCACCGGGCCGCCGCCGAATTTGTCGATCACGGTCAATAACAGCTTGCGGTCCAGTGGGTCGAAGCCTTGGCTATCGATGTTAAGCATTTCCAAGGCACGGCTGGCGATGTTCCTCGTCCACCGAACCGTCGGCCATGACTTGGGCGTAGTCGCGGACGCGGCGCAACAGGCGGTTGGCGATGCGCGGGGTGCCGCGGCGAGCGGCGGGCGATTTCCCTTGCGCCTTCGTGGCTCATGCTCATGCCAGCAATCGGGCGGTACGGTTGACGATCTGGCACAGCTCGTCGACGCTGTAAAACTCCAGGCGGTGGACGATGCCGAAACGGTCGCGCAGCGGCGAGGTCAACAGCCCGGCGCGGGTGGTCGCGCCGACCAGCGTGAACGGCGCCAGGTCGAGCTTGATTGAACGTGCCGCCGGGCCTTCGCCGATCATGATGTCGATCTGGTAGTCCTCCATCGCCGGGTAAAGGATCTCCTCCACCACCGGGCTGAGGCGGTGGATTTCGTCGATGAACAACACGTCGCCCTTGTCCAGGTTGGTGAGTATGCGCGGCCAGATCGCCGGCCTTCTCCATCACTGGCCCGGAAGACTGGCGGATGTTGACGCCCATTTCATTGGCGATGATATGGGCCAGCGTGGTCTTGCCCAGGCCCGGCGGGCCGAAGATCAGCACATGGTCCAATGGTTCGCTGCGGCCGCGGGCGGCTTTGATGAATATGCCCATCTGCTCGCGCATCGCTTTCTGGCCGATGTAGTCCTTCAGCCGTCGGGGCGGATGGCGCGGTCTACGGCTTCGTCTTCGTTGCCTTCGATGGGGGTTACAAGTCTTTCCATTGGTCGTTCAGATTAAGGCAATTCTTCACACACAAGCATCAGGAGTAGTGATAACGCACTTGTGAGATCAATATAGAGGTATTCTTCCCATGCCCTTTTTCTGAGAAAATGAGCTTCACTCGATCAATTCCCTCTCAGTGCCGCCTCCTGCCTCTAGTTCGGCAATGGATTCGAGCGGGCGTTTGGCGTTTGAAGGACTACGCAGTAAATAGGCGGTTTCTTCCAAGGATTTGTAATCTTCCAATGAGATGATTACCACGGCTTTTTCCGCTTCGCGTGTAATGATGACAGGCTCGTGGTCTTCGCAAACACGGTTAAGGTGTGTTCCAAATTGCTGCGGGCGGTGGCGTAAGGGATGGCTTGCATTTTTCCGGTTTCTTTGACTGGAGTAGGCAATTTCTTCTGGTTCCCACGCGCTGCGTGGGAACCCAGTTAGTCTGCGGTGCGGACTGTGACGCGGTGCGCCAAAACCGCATTCCCACGCGGCGCATGGGAACGAGTACAAAAGCAGGGTGCACAAGGCTTTGGCGAGTTGGGGGCGGGGCGAGGGCGCATACTGGCAATTTCCCCCCAGGGATTCAAAACTAAAGTTTTAAGTCCCTGGGGATATTGGGATTTTATTTCCTGGCGTTCATGTCCTAATATGATTTAATTCCTGCGATTCAGTAAAACATCGCCCCGGACTTTTTCCCAATCAAACTTGCCGTGCTTCATTTTGGCTTCCCCCTTGTGAATCCCCTCCGTTTCGTATTGGAAAAGATTGACCGTCAGCTTGGCTAGGTTCACGTTATAGGTCTTGAGCCGTTCGACGACGTTGAGCATTTGCTGCAACCCCGGTTGGTAATGGCCGCTGTCAGGACACACCGACACCACTTGTCCACGGGTGATTTTCATGACTCCCGCAGCGAGACTCCATCCCCCAGCCAGAAAACTGGAGTGATGGAACTGTGACCTTGCGTAGCTGCCTGTAAATATCCGGCCATCACGATCCATGACAAAAATCGCCTCGCCTGGCTCTCCGTCTTTGCCTGTCTCTTCCTTAGTGTCGTACTTGAACAGCTTTCCCTCCGTTGTCCGCTTATAGGCCAAACCCTTGCGAAATATGAGTTTGTATTGACGGCGTTCGGTTTCCTCGCGGATGTATTGGGTACTCCGGTTTTCATTGTATACTTCATTATCCTCGTAGGCGACATGCACCGGTTTGCCATAAACCAGCGTCAGCAACTGTTCCAGATCTTCCTGATCCACATTATAAATTCGCATAAATTCCCTCTTTATGAACGCATTCAACTCCGCAATGGCATCCAGCCGACCGCGTACGCCTTTGACTTTGCCGCCAAGGTGCTTCATCCAATATTTGCTGACCCGGTAAAGCTGGTAGCAGATTTCCACCCGCGAGTCGGGCAACAACCAATAGCTTTTGATCAATCCATCGATTTGGCGCAATACAGGGTCTGACGTCCGTGCCGCAAACAGGACACCGGAATCCTTCTTCCATTGAGCGTAAGTGGGCATATCTTGGAAAGTCCGCATGGTAATATTCCCCTCTATGATTGTTCATATAATCTAATGACCAGACAGTGATAGTGGCTGGCGGGTGAATTATCGCATAAGACGACTGAAATGGCTTACTTCTTTCCCACCCCCTGCAAAGCCAGCCGAATCAAATCCTCGCTGGTTTTTCCTTCCGTAGGAATCCTCCGCACCATGGCATTGGCATCTTGTGGTTTGAAGCCCAAGGCGACCAAGGCGCTCACCGCGTCGGGCACCGGACTTTCGGGGGTGGGAGCCGACACCCCGCCCACAGTGGCAGCGGCCAAGGTCAAGCCCTCGGTCCCCGGCAACCGGTCACGCATTTCAATAATCAGCCGTTCGGCGGTCTTCTTGCCAATTCCAGGCAGGCGGACGAGCATGGCGGTGTCGTTCATCTGCACACAGCGGTGGAATTCGTCCGCGCTGATGCCGGAGAGGATCGCCAAAGCCAGCTTAGCGCCGACTCCAGTGGTTTTGATGAGGCTGCGGAACAAGGCGCGTTCGGATTCGGTGTGGAAACCGTAAAGGGTGTGGGCATCCTCGCGCACGGCGAGATGGGTGTGCAGAAACACTGCCTCGCCCACGGTGGGCAGTTTGTAAAAGGTGGACATCGGCGCATCGACTTCATAGCCAACGCCACCTACGTCCAGCACCAGCGACGGCGCTTTTTTGACGGCCAAGATACCGCGCAGGAAGCCGATCATGTCAAATTACTCCGTAATTTGAAATAAAACCGCTGGAACGTAATGACTTTTTTCATACAATGTGACCACTATTGCGAACTTGATCCAACCAGCTTGCGCGTCATGGCCTCGATGCGTTTGTTGGTTTGCCGCGTGTGCAGATGGCACAGCGCCACGCCCAGCGCGTCGCCGGCATCGGCTTGCAGGGTACCGTGAGGTCTAACAATATTTTGACCATGTATTGCACCTGGGTTTTGTCGGCATTGCCTTTGCCGACGATGGCTTGTTTGACCGAGCGGGCGGCGTATTCGTGTACTTCAAGGCCCGCCACCAGCCCGGCGCAGATTGCCGCCCCCCGCGCTTGGCCGAGCTTCAGCGCGGAGTCGGCGTTCTTGTGCATGAACACCTGTTCGATGGCCAACTCCTCAGGCTGGTACTGGCGGACAATAGCGACGATGCCGTCGTAGATTTGCTTGAGCCGTTGCGGAAAGTTGTCGCTGTCCGTGCGGATGCGGCCGCAGGCCACCAATTTTGGCCCGTTCGCCCCGGCATCAATCAGGCCGTAGCCGGTGGAGCGCGAGCCGGGGTCGATGCCGAGAATGCGGGTCAAGCAATCTTCGCGAGGATGTCCTCGCTGATGTCGGCATTGGAGTATACGTTTTGCACGTCGTCCAAATCTTCCAGTCGCTCGATCAGACGAATCAACTTTTCCGCGTCTTCCTGTTCCAGCGCAATGCTGGTGCCGGCGCGCATCGTCACTTCGGCGTTTTCCGGGCTCAGTCCGTTGTCAATCAGCGCCGCTTTCACCGCTTCAAAGTTTTCTTGGGAGGTCAATCACGTCTGCCGAGCCGTCGTCGTTGCTGACCACGTCGTCGGCACCGGCTTCTAGGGCCGCTTCCATGAGCTTATCTTCGTCCACGCCGGCGGTAAAGCTGAGGACGCCGGTCTTGCTGAATAAGATAGGCTACCGACCCGTCCGTGCCGAGGTTGCCACCGGCTTTGCTGAAGGCATGGCGCACTTCGGCGACGGTGCGGTTGCGGTTGTCGGTGAGGCAGTCCACTAGCACCGCGATGCCGCCAGGGCTATAGCCTTCGTAGCGCACTTCCTCGTAGTTCTCGCCTTCGCCCGCGCCTATGCCTTTTTTGATGGCGCGCTCGATGGTGTCCTTGGTCATGTTCGCGGTCAGCGCCTTGTCGATGACCGTGCGCAGGCGTGGATTATTGGCCGGATCGCCGCCGCCGGTGCGGGCCGAGACAGTGATCTCGCGGATGAATTTGGTGAATATCTTGCCCCGCTTGGCGTCCTGGGCACCCTTGCGGTGTTGGATGTTAGCCCATTTGCTATGACCTGCCATGATTGCTTGCTAAACCTCGTCTAGGTGCGGAAATGCCGGAAGTTTAACATTTTTGCTTGACTCCCACCGCGCCGGTTCTATTAAATGCCTGTGTATTATCCCCCAACACACTGAAAGAATCCGACATGCACAAGGGAACGTTGACCTGGTCAGGCTTCCTGCTTCGACTGTTGTTCGCCCTGGCGCTGGTTTACACCAGCTATAATCCAGAGGGCTATTCCTATTACCATTGGGTCAAGGCAGGCCTGGATCACCCGGAGGCCGGCCTGCTCGGATCCAACGCCTTGAAATTCCTGGCCGGCACGATGTTGTTGACCGGTTGGGTGGTGTACGCTAACGCTACACGCAATTCCTTAGGGCTTTTCGGCGTCACCCTGATCCTGGCCCTGTGCGGCGGGGTGGTTTGGCTTTTTGCCGAAATGAACCTATTCGAGCCGGACAATATCCGAGCCATTGTCCACGTGACGGAAGGGGTGGTCGGCATTGTGCTGGCCTTGGGGATGTCCTGGTCCCACATCTACCGCCGCCTAAGCGGCCAGGTCGAAATCGATGACTTGGACGACTGACCGATCCATCCGCGACAACCTAGCGCGGGTTTTGTCCTAGGTGCCACTCCAAAAATAAATGAGGATGCCATGTTGAAATTCACTGCTTTACCTCCAGCCCTGCTTGTGATCGCGCAACTGGGCTTCGCACCCGTAAGCTTCGCGGAAACCCAGCCGCCCGCCCAGGAACACAAAGACGTTCCCGTCGTGTCCGATGTCGCCGAGCAGAAGATCATCGAATACATGAAGGAAGCCAATCTGGCCCTCCTCAAGGGCTGGCCGGGCATGATCTTCTACTGCCCCGCCGAGGAGTCGAAAACACCTGCCCTAAAGCAAGTCTGCCAGGACAGCTATAAAAACCTGGAAGCCCTGGCCATGCAGCATCACGTCAACTTCCACAAAGCCCGCAACGCCAACGATGCCGCCGTGCTGCCGTATCACACCGGCAGGGCGAAAGTCATCATTGATGTCATCGGCACCGAGCTGGGCGTCGAGCCTGCGGCGATCTCCGCCCGTATCAGCGTCTTCGCCCATTATGCCCACGCGGTGAACCGGGCCTCCGAACTGCCTCAGCAGGATTCCAACCAGCCGAAACATCCCACCCTCGTTCCCCAGCATGTGGACGCGATCCTCTGGGAAGGCACGGTCATCAAGGCCGGGACGGGCGGGCTGGATCCCTTGGCGCAGCCGGTCGCCCAGGCCATCAACGATAAGCTGGGCACATTCTTTGCCGAGTACGACAAGGCTAACCGTTAGTCCAAAAAGTCCCTCTCCCTTTGGGAGTGGGATTTAGGGTAAGGGTGACACGCTGTATCTGTGGCAGATCCAAGTCCTTACAACCTTCACCCCTTGCCCCTGTCCCATTGGCAGAGGGGGTACACACCCAAGATGGATTGATAAAACATGAGCCGTTCGCGAATCTTGCGGGAAAGAATGAGTTTTCTTGGCTATGACCGGCATTGCCAGGAAAACCTCAAGGAATTGCAAACCTTGTTGGTGCCGGCTATGGATGGCCTACTCGACGAATTCTACCAATTCATGCGGGAGCGGCCTGAGACTCGGGAACTGCTGCCCACTGAAGAGGTGCGGGCAAGGGCAAGGCTTGCGCAAAAGGAACATTGGCTGCAACTGCTGTCCGGAGAGGATTTGGGCGAGGCGCATTGTGCGAGGGCGATCCAGATTGGCCGTGCCCACGAGCGCATCGGGCTGGGCTTGAGCGCCTATCTGGGCGGATATTGCATCGTGCTGAACCGCTTTGTCGAATTGATCGCGGCGGAATATCGCGATGACGCGCAAGCCCTGAGCAACAAAACCCAATCCATCCAAAAGGCGGTGTTTCTCGACATTGATTTCGTCATTGAGAGCTACTTAGATGCCAAAAACGCCTCCATCCGCAAAATCCTGCACAACGCCGAACAGTTCATCGCCGAAATCGAGCAGATCGACAGCGAACTCGCCATTCTAGGCCAACGCCTGGTGCCGGGTGCCGAATCCTTCTCGGCGAGCTTCGGCGACTGCCGGGAGCAATTGGACGGATTGCGGGAAATGTTGCCCCGGGGCGAGGAGGGCCACGCCTGTCTTGAACAAATGCAGCGGTTGCAGGCCGGCTTCACCTCCTGCGAGGATGGCGCAAATGGCATCGGCGAAAAATGCCAACTTCTTTCCCGTCAATTGGATAGGTTGAATACCGAAGTCGCCGCCCGCAAAACCCGTCACCGGTTAAACTTCGGGGCGTCCCCGCCGCAAGATTTCTTATCCCGATTGAAAAAAGCGGCGCAAATACTGTTTAAGCTTGAGGAGAAACCGTTTTGAAGCAGGCTTTGGAAATCGACACCCCGATGACGCGGGCGGAACTGCGCGCCAGCCTTTCCCTGGCTGGTATTTACATGCTCAGGATGTTGGGATTGTTCATGATCCTGCCGGTGTTTTCCATCTATGCCCGACATTTGGAGGGAGCCACACCGGCATTGATTGGCCTGGCCATCAGCGCCTACGGCCTGACTCAGGCGCTACTAGGTATACCGTTCGGGTTATGGTCGGATCGGGTCGGCAGGAAGAAGGTCATCACCATCGGTTTGCTCATCTTCGCGGCAGGCAGTGTGGTCGCAGCCCAGGCCGACTCGATTTATGGCGTGATCCTAGGCCGTTCCATACAAGGCGCGGGCGCGGTCGCCGCCGTGGTCATGGCCCTGGCTGCCGACCTCTCCCGCGAGGAACATCGCACCAAGGCCATGGCCTTGATCGGCATCAGCATCGGCATTTCTTTTGCGGTCTCGATGGTCGCCGGCCCGGTGCTGGAAGGGATGATAGGTGTGAAGGGCATTTTCTGGATCATCGCCGGGCTGGCCTTGGCAGGCATCGCCGTGCTTTACCTGGTGGTGCCCACGCCCGTCATCAGCCGCTTCCATCGCGACACCCAGGCCCAACCGGCGCAGTTTGGCAAGGTGCTGAACAATCCCGAGCTGTTGCGGCTGGATTTCGGTATCTTCGCCCTACACGCCATACTCACCGCCACTTTCGTAGTGATTCCCCTGGTGCTGCGCGACTCCGTGCAATTGGAAACCGCCAGCCATTGGAAGGTCTACCTGCCGGTGTTTTTGCTGTCGATGTTCAGCATGGTGCCTTTCGTCATCCTGGCGGAAAAGAGGCGCAAGATGAAGGCGGTGTTTCTCACCTTCATAGTCATTGTCGCCCTCGCCGATGCCGGGCTGCTGTTCAGTGCGGGCAACGTCTACGCCATCGGCTTTCTGCTCTATGTGTTTTTCACCGGCTTCAACCTGCTGGAAGCGACCCTGCCGTCGATGATTTCCAAAGTCGCGCCCTCCGAACTCAAAGGCACGGCGATGGGTGTCTATTCCACCGCGCAGTTCTTAGGCGCTTTTGTCGGCGGCGTCAGCGGCGGCACGATCTATGGTGCTTTCGGCATTCCCTATGTCTTCGCCTTCTGCTCTGTCATGGCTTTGGTCTGGGCCTTGATCGCCCTAAGAATGGTCCCGCCCCGCCACCTCAGTTCCTTGCTAATCAATTTCGGCAATCTGAGCGTGAACGATGCAGTGGATATGTCCGTGAGACTGCGCCAAGTGCCGGGCGTCGTCGAAGCCGTGGTATTGGCCGATGATGGCGTGGCTTATCTGAAGGTGGAGAAGGAGAAACTGGATAAGACGGCTTTGGAAGGATTGTTGCCGGAGATTGGTTGACTGGAAAAGCGTTTTGAAGAGGACAAGCAAAGGCTTGAGGATAGGGAGGATTATTGCCTTGCCGCCGGGATGCTAGATTGAGGCGACGCGCCCCAGCACATAGTTTGTTGGGTTGCGATGAAAGCCGAAACCAACGCCGCTGGTGTTTGCGGCTTACAACGGGTGCGTTTAAACAAACGACACGAAAGTCCCATAGGATTTGCAGTGATCTGCGGTTAGCAATGGGGCTTCCGCAACGCCAAATTTTCTGGGGCCGTCAGGTCCACCGAATCGGCCATTCTCTCGTCCGAGAAGTCGAACTCCCCGTGCAGGTTGAATTGACTCCAAGTCATGACCGAACCGTTGCGGATGGCCTCGGCCAATTCCGCCTTGCGCCCTTCGTTTTTCTCGGCGGCGAGTTCCCGCGATAAATAGAGATAGTTCCAGCAGACGGCCTCGTTCTTGATCAGCCGCCGACATCCCTCGGCAACCTCCTGATCCTCCTTTTCGCCCTGGATGAATTCCTGGTTATGGCCGAACGAGATCGCCCTGGCAACAAGTCCGAGCCCCGGCGTTGTCGGGTTGCTTCTCGACCGCCTGCCGCAATTCCAGGTCGTCCAGGTATTTTAGGATGAACAGGGTCTTCGGGATTTCCCCGAACTCCTTCAAAGCCTGGTACAAGGGGTGCTGCTTGGAATTAGGAGTACAGCCGCCTGAAGAGCTGCGAGGCGGTGGCCGCCTTCAGGTAAAGCGCAGGATCTCGTCCCATTGCTCTTCGATGAGGGCCTCGCGGATGTGGCGGCCAGGCAGTAGCGCATGGCCCTGCCCCTCGTAGTGCTTGCGGCTCTTGAAGGCATACAGCCGTTACCGGCCAAGGCCCTTGATGCGGGGCGCGAACTGGAAGCCCAGCAGGTGCGTCGCGGCAAAGACGGCCTCCGAGTAGCCGTGGGTGTCCGTCGAATGGATGTCGCTCTTGACCACGTCGTTGTGCATTAGCCCGTCGATCACGTAGGCCGCCTCGCGCTCGGCGGAGCTGATCACGGTGGAGTGCCACATCAGCTCGCGCATGTCGATGAACGTCACCATGCTTACGCCCTTGTCCTTGCCCAGGTATTTGAACGAGTAGTTGGCGTTCAAGGAATCCACCGCCACCTCGAATTTCTGCCCGTCGCTGGAGGTGTGCAACGGGGCCGGGCTTCGCCAGTGGAGGTTAGGCAGATCCATCCGGTCGATAAACTGCAGGATGCGGTCGTTGCCGCCCTGCACATTCTGGAGCGAGAAGTGCCAGTTGACCGCGTTGTCCAGGGCGTTCTCGTCGATCTGCTTGGATATCTGCGCGAGCTTGCGGTGTCCGATGCCGCAGCCGTAGCCGATGATGCCGGCTTGCTGCAATTGGGGGCGAACCGGAGCTGGCGCACGATGTCCGCGACGCGGTGTTGCAGTTTCAACGATTGCTCCTCCAGCAGCGCATAGCCGTCGCGCCCCTGGTGGGCAGCGGCCAAGCCCAGCGGGCTGGGCTTCCCGTCCTGTACGGCCAACGCGGCGTTGATCAAGGCCACCTTCTCGCCGTCGGCCAACTGTTGGTCGGCCGCAATGCGCCCGATGGCCGACAAAGTCTCCCCGGACACTCTGCCCGAGTTGGTCGGCAAGCGCGGCAAAAGATTGCTTCCGCTGCCCGCGCTCTTGGTAATAGGCCTCCTTGTGCGCCTTGTCGGCGGCGTTGACCGCCGCCTGCACGGCGCTCAACAGCGCGTCGGCCAACGTATGGTTCAGCCTGAAGGTCTGGTAGGCGACGAAGGCGATCAAGTGCAGGTAACGGGCTTCGTCGGCCCGGCGGGTGTTGGAAGGCGCAGCGTGTCGCCATTTTATGCGAAACCTGACGGGACTTCCCAGTCTCCCTCAGGAGCAAAAAATTGGCGACAACCTTGCCTTCGGCGGCCCGCGCCCGTCCTGCGTCCGCCACGGCATCAAGACTCCGCTGCGCTCCGCCTCTCGCCATGGCTGCCACACTGACTTTACGCCGGTTCGGTTGCCTTATGTTTCGTCTCCGCCCGCGCTATCGCGCGACTTCCGACGAAACATCCGGCCCTCCGGCTAATGGAATGGACTCCACCCACCCACTAAACGGCGTCACAATGTGCGCCAAGCCTGGCGGGCGGTCCGCCAGGCAAACCACTGAGCGGGGGAGTCCGAGATGAATACTACAGCAAGCGTGATCGGTCTGGATATTGCCAAGAGTGTCTTTGTCGCCGTGGGGCGCGACGTTCGCGGCAAAGTGGTGCTGAAGAAAACCCTGGCGCGCGACGAGGTGCGGGCGTTCTTCGCCAACCTGCCGCCGACGCCGGTAGGCATCGAGGCCTGCGCCGGCTCGCATTTCTGGGCGCGGGAGCTGGGCGCGGCGGGGCACGAAGTGAAGCTGATCGCCGCGCAGCACACGCGGGCCTATGTGACGGGCAACAAGAACGACGCCAACGATGCCGCCGCCATCGCCGAGGCCCGCTCGCGCGAGGCCACGAAGTACGTCGCCACCAACACGGAAGCCCAGCAGGATTTGCAGATGCTGCACCGGGCCCGGCAGGCGCTGGTGGAGGAGAAAAGGGCCATGGTCTGCCGCCTCCGCGCGTTCGCCCACGAGTACGGCAAGGTCTTCCCGCTGGGCGTGGCCAAGTTCCGGGCGGGCCTCTTGCCGTGGCTGGACGACGGACACAATGGCTTGTCGGGCATGGCCCTGGAGACCTTCCGCGACCTGGTGGCGCAACTGGACGACAAGGAGCGGCGGCTGCAAGCCTATGACCGGCGGCTGGCTAAGGCGGCCCGGGCTGACGAGCGGGCGAAGCGGCTCTTGGCGGTGCCGGGCATCGGCCAGGTCACCGCGACGGCGCTGGTGGCGGCGGTCGCCGACCCGCGGGACTTCAAGCAAGGGCGCGACTTGTCGGCCAACCTGGGGCTGGTGCCCCGGGAGCACAGCAGCGGCGGCAAGCAACGGCTGTTCGGCATCACCAAGCGGGGCGACCGTTACCTGCGGACATTGCTGATCCATGGCGCCCGCAGCGCCCTGCGCTGCGCCAGCGGCAAGGAGGACCGCATCCTGGTCTGGGCGCTCAAGCTCGCGGAGCGGCGGGGCTTCAATGTCGCCGCCGTGGCCCTGGCCAACAAGCTGGCGCGGATCGCTTGGGCGATGCTGGCGCACGGACGGGACTACCAGCCCAGCCACGGAGCCTCCTGACGGGTGGTCAACAGGGCGGCAGTTGCCGGGATTTCATGCGATAAACGAACACACGAAGGTTGCGAAGGTTAAGAAAGAACGATGCCCCCTAGGTCGGACCGGCGTCGGGTGAATCCGTCCTGCGTAGCGGCCATCAAAGGCCGCCCGGCTATTAGGATTCCGACGCGCGCATTGCATCCGGGCCGAAGCGATCAACCGCTCCACTCTCAAGGCCGAATAGATACGCGCAATCTACCCCAAGGGCAAAAACTCAATCTTTTCCTTGCAAACCGGGTGGAGTCCATAGATACGCGGGGGTCGTCGCACACCGCTCCGCTTCCTGTGCTCCTTCATCGAAAATTGACCAGTTTTCAGCGCTGATGTGCATTGAAAATTGACCCGGGTAATCAACCTCTTCTGCTCATTTTTTGGGCAGAGGTCTTTGCGAGGTGATTGCCATGCCAATGTTTGGAAAAATCCGGCGGATGTGTTTCCGCGACAAGCTTTCGGTTTGCGAGATTGCGCGGCGGACGGGCCTTTCGCGCAACGCCATCAAGAAGTGGCTGGCCTGCGACGGCGGGCGGGAGCCGAAGTGCCTGCGGGGGCCTGTGCCGGCCAAGCTGACGCCGTTCGAGGCCCGGCTTCGGCAGTGGCTTGAGGCCGGCAGCCACCGCCCGAAGCGGGACCGGCGGACGGCATCGGTGCTGTTTGGCTCGTTGAGGGAGCCGGGGTTTGGCGGCAGTTATTCGACGGCCAACCGCTCCACCCGGCGCTGGCTCGAGGCCGGGCCTTCGTTGTCCAAGGCCTTCGTGCCGTTGGCGCCCGGCTGGGGCGAGGCCTTCCGGCTCGGCTGGAGCACTGAGACGTCCCCCGTCGGCGGCGTCGAACGCCGCCTGCGGGCCGCCCACACCAAGCTGCGCGCCAGCCGCGCATTCTTGCCGGCGGCCTATCCCGCGCAGGGCCAGGAGACGGTCTTCGACGCCCACACCCGCGCCTTCCAACACCAGCGTGGAGCATATGCGCAACGTGCTGTCCAGGCTGCATGGGCCCGCCCCGGCGGACAAGCTGGAGGCCGCCATCAAGCTGGCTTAGGGGCCCGTGACCGACACCGGCCGCTATGGCCGCCTGCACGGCAAGGAGGCCTGCCATGGCTGACACCGTCAAAAAGCTCAAAGAGCCCAAGCTCTGCGGCAGGGCCCAATGCCGGGCCGGGATGGCGGGCGCGGGCACAGCAAACCTGCAAATCTGCGAAGGGGTGGTCCGTCCGCTCCTGGAGGCGGAGCACGCCGACCGGGGCGTCCGTTCGATCCGCTACCAGCCAAGGCCGGCCAGGTTCCCCGTCCACCGCGGCCTGGCCGGCTTTCGACTTCGGGGCCTCCGCCGTGGACCGGGCGCTGATCGGCCAGCTCGGCGACCCGGGCTTCGCCGGCTCGGCGCAGAACATCATTTTCGTCGGGGGGCCCGGCACCGGGAAAAGCCATCTGGCCACGGCGCTGGGCGTGAAGGCCATCACCCAGCTTAGGCCAGGGCGCGCTTCTTCTCCACCCTCGGGCTGGCCAACACCCCGGAGCGGGAAAAGGCCGCCGGGAGGCAAGGCAGGCTCGCCCACAGCCTCATGCGCGTGGGCCTGGCCATCCCTCGACGGACTGGGCTACCTGCCATTCTCACAGGACGGCGGGGCGCTGTTGTTCCACCCGCCGTCCAAGCCCTACGAGAACACCGGCGTGATCGTCACGGCCGACCTGGCCTTCGCCGGATGGCCCGGCGTGTCCAGCGATGCCAAGATGGCCGCCGCCCTTCTGGACCGGCTGACCCGCCACTGCCACATCATCGAGACCGGCAACGAATCCTACCGCTTCGGGCACAGCCCGGAAACGGCGAAGGCCCGCATCCAGCAGCGGGAAAATGCCAAACAAGGGAAACCGAAGGAGGAAAACGAAGAACCCTTTTGAAGCCAAAGCGGCTACCGGAAAGGCCAAATCCCAGTAGGCTTGTCCACAGCCGGATGCCTCCCGTCCGGCTTCCCACCCCCGGTCAAAATTCAATGCAAACGGGTGGTCAGAATTCGACGCTCATCAACACACCGAGTACTGGTTGCGGTCCGCCGTGACCAGGCGGGTGCTGGAGGCGCGGGTGAAAATCTCGGCATAGCCGCCGAAGGCGGCGGGCATCGGCATGAGCCGTTCCTGTTCGATGGCCAGCGCCTCGGCAATCGTCAGGGACGGATTGCCGGGATGGGCAAGCGCTTGCCACGGGGCGCGGCAACGTTCTTCAGGCCGGGCGTTGAGCGCGTCCAGGCTGTCGAAGCGGGCCTGGCGGGCGTCCTGCCGAAGCCGCTTGCGGCTGTCCCGGACGTTCTTCCCGCCACGCCCTTCTCCCGGCCCGCCGCCACGTTGCAGAGTTCCGGGCCGAGGAGGTAATGTGCCGTCATGACGCTGAAGCGGGTGTTGACGATCCGCCCCTCGCCTTTGCGGACCTTGTCCGCCGCCGTCTTCATGTTGCCGTAGACACCCCGCCGGGGAACGCCCCCAAACGCCCGGGTGTGGGCGTCGAAGACCGTCTCCTGGCCCTGCGCGGGATAGGCCGCCGGCAAGAATGCGCGGCTGGCGCGCAGCTTGGTGTGGGCGGCCCGCAGGCGGCGTTCGACGCCGCCGACGGGGGACGTCTCGGTGCTCCAGCCGAGCCGGAAGGCCTCGCCCCAGCCGGGCGCCAACGGCACGAAGGCCTTGGACAACGAAGGCCCGGCCTCGAGCCAGCGCCGGGTGGAGCGGTTGGCCGTCGAATAACTGCCGCCAAACCCCGGCTCCCTCAACGAGCCAAACAGCACCGATGCCGTCCGCCGGTCCCGCTTCGGGCGGTGGCTGCCGGCCTCAAGCCACTGCCGAAGCCGGGCCTCGAACGGCGTCAGCTTGGCCGGCACAGGCCCCCGCAGGCACTTCGGCTCCCGCCCGCCGTCGCAGGCCAGCCACTTCTTGATGGCGTTGCGCGAAAGGCCCGTCCGCCGCGCAATCTCGCAAACCGAAAGCTTGTCGCGGAAACACATCCGCCGGATTTTTCCAAACATTGGCATTGCAATCACCTCGCAAAGACCTCTGCCCAAAAAATGAGCAGAAGAGGTTGGTTACCCCGGTCGATTTTCAATGCAAATCAGCCCTGAAAACTGGTCAATTTTCGATGCCTTCCAACACATTCATGTTCGAATTGCCGATACATATCAACCCGGCCCACGACCAGCGCCTAGCTACCCCCGCGATTTGATACCCTGTGACCGTCCGTGTTCTGTACCTGGGCCGTAGATAGGGCAGGGTGGCTATGCCAATACTGCCATCCAATTGGCTAACATTTCCAAGGGTTCGACAAAGGGAGTGTGGCCGCGTGTCTAGGTGTTCGCCGTCGTTGCAATACTGCCAACGGTCAGAGCTTGGCCCACCAGTCCTCGACCGTGCGCCCTTCGTCCCTGGCCTTGCGAGGTCATCCGATGTTTACGCGCTTAAGATCAAAGCGACCCAGGTTCAAACCCACCCTTCTGTTGAGCGCTCTTCTCTCTTGGCTGGATAGTGGTAGGCTTGGGTGGATTCGGCGTTCCTTCTTGTGTCATGGCCTTCCCTGACGCGGTTGCTCTTTAGGTGAGGGGGTAGAGGCGTTAAGGCTTGCTGACGTAGGTTTGTAGCGTGGCTGCCCCGCCCGGAGGCGGCGTGTCGGTGAAATGCGTTTTCCCCGTCGAGTCCTTCCACTTCCACACCTTCGCGCCGGGTGGTGTGGAATCTTGCATGGTGGGTTTTTCGGTCGGCGGCAGGTCGGTGGCCGTCCGCCGCTCTTTGATGCTTGCCGCAAGGTCGCGGGCGCGGTCTGCTAGATTCGCGAGGCTTTTGCTGGCCGGGTTTTTTTGCACGTGATCCACGGTCGCTACCATGGCCGCGATGATGGTGGCCACCACTAAAAGCCATCCTCAAGGCATCCGGTTTCGCGGATTTATTCTGGGTTGCGTCTGTTCGATTTTGGCTCTGGGCCGTGGGTGCTTTTCCTCATAGGCTCCATGCCCGAAATCCAGCGGGCGCGAATTCTCGCCCCGTTGTTTGTCCAGCTTGTCCAAGTAGTAATCTCGGCCTTGCATCCCCATGGCGGCTTCTCCGGTTGGTTGGTGTGGATCGCTATTCTAACCCTCAACCGGTTGATCCGGGACGCTTTTGGGGTTTGAGCATGTTACGCGTCGTCATGCACAAAAAAGCCGGGTTGCCCCGGCTTTTTCTTAGATGATTTCCAGTCTTCGTTCGACCCGTTCTAGGCGTTCGTTGATCCGGTCGAGGATGCTTTGTTGCCGGTACACGTCTTCCTGTGTGGACAGATTTTCGGATCGGGATCGGGTCATTGCCGTTTCCAGGCTGGTGATCCTGCTCGATAGTTCGGACAGCTTGTGTTCGATGCGGTCTTGCCCCGCCCGCAGGGCGCGGAGGTGTTCCAGTACGAGGTTTTCCACGTTGTCGGCCATGTCAGTTTCTCCCGGTGGGTTGTGCGGGCTAATTTTACCATTTTTCGGACGGCTCCCATGATCGGGCATTCCTTCCGGTTCGCCACCTCGGCCTCGAGCCGGTCTAGTCGCACGCAGATGTGCTGGCCACAGCCTGAGCCGGTCGGGCGTGAATGTCAGGTGCTCGCGGGCGTTCACCAGCCGCCCTCGTGAAAACATGAACCCGGCCCATTCCTGGCCGTGGGCGGTGCAGTGGATGCGGTCGTGGTAGCGCAACAGGCGCATTGCCCAGGTCGGCGCACCGTCCTTGTCCCATCGTTGGAGGGTTCTTTTGGAGATTTCCAGGAAATTTTCGGCCAGGTCTTGTCGCCCCAGCCCGACGGCGTTTCTAAGCCTGTTGAACTCTGATCTTTTGCGTCTCGGTGCCATGTTGGCGCTTCCTCCGTGCGTGTGGTTGGAGGGCGCTTCCGTGCGCTTTCCGTGCCTGTCGCTGCCGCCCCTTGGCCCGCCACAGTGCGCCTACAGTCATATTGCGCATAATGCATGTTATGTTAAATTTTATGCCTTATTTCTTTCGTCGAAAAATCCAACGGCAGGAACCGCGCAGCCAGGATAGCTTGGCCTGCCCCCACAGCGCCACCCCGGCCCGGCAGTCCGCCCCGCTCAGTATCCCGCATACCGCCACCAGCAGGATCTCGTCCAGACGGTGCGGCGGCTCGCGGGTGCGGGGGTCTTCCAGGCCGGCAAATGCGCCAACAACGCTTTGTTCTCTTTGGGTTCCATCGGCTCTCGACAGGCGGCTGAAAAAGCGGCGGGTCAAAACACCGCAGCCCGCCACTTGTCAAGAAAAGTCAGGCAGTTGCTTCATGCGATTGCCCTGGGTTGTTTCCATCTTAAATTCCTCCCCCTCCGTGGGAGGAATTTAACGCTTCAAGCCTTCCCACGGCTCGAAAAGCTGGATCCCGTCCACGCCCAATAGCCCCAAGACCCGCCCCACGGTCTCGTCGATGAGTTCGGCCAGGGTCTTGGCCTTGCCGTAAAAAGCCGGCAGCGGTGGAAAAATGATCCCGCCCATTTCGGTCACGCTGGCCATGTTGCGGATATGGGCCAAGTTAAGCGGCGTTTCCCTCGGCATCACCACCAGCCGCCGCCTTTCCTTCAGGGTCACATCGGCGGCACGGGCGATGAGGTTGTCGGAAAGCCCGTGCGCCACCGAACCTAGCGTCTTCATCGAACACGGCGCGATGGCCATGCCCGCTGTCTTGAACGCCCCGCTGGCGATAGCCGCCGCCACGTCGTTCACGTCGTAGGCAAAATCGGCCAAGGCATGGACGGTCTTGCGATCCATGTCCAGCTCATGGCGGAGGTTGATGAAACCCGCTGTGGAGACGATCAAATGCGTCTCGTAAGCCTCCAGCCCGCGCAGCACCTCCAATAGGCGCACACCATACACTGCGCCGGTCGCGCCGGTCATGCCGATGACAATGCGTCGCTTGCTCATGCGCCCAAGCGTCCAGCCAAGCCATCCGCCGCTTCGACCAAGGCGGCGGTCATCTCCCTGTCGCTCGCGATATGGCCAGCCTGGGGCAGGATGCGCAGTTCCGCGAAAGGCAAATGTTTTTGCAAGGTGAAAGCCGACTCCAGCGGGCAGACCAAATCCCGCCGCCCATGGACTAGGATGACCGGCATCTTCGGGATTAACCGGCAATCGCGCAAAATCTGGTTTTCTTCGATAAAGTAGCGATGGAGGCCGTAATGCACTTCGATGCGGGCCTGGTGCAGCACAGACGCCGGGACATGGGCATCCAAATCGGACGGACGGAACTCGTCGCCCAAGGCCACCTGCCCACCCCAGGCCGACCACGCCCGGGCGGCACGGCGCTGGGCCAACTCGTCCTCGCCATGCAAAATCTTGTGGAAAATGTCAGTCAAATCCCCATATGCCCCATCATCTATCACTCTCGATCCCCCGCGTTGCAAAAGGGGGGTTAGGGGGGATTTCTTGGGGGGGTGCAGGACGCCATGGGAAACGCCGTGCAAGGCATCCAGCAATTCGGCCCAGCGTTCCGGGTAGATGCGATTGACGCCGTCTTTGAGATACCAATCCAGATCCATTTGCCGCGCCAGGAAGGTTCCCCGCGACACGATGCCGCTGACCCTGTGCGGATAGCGCTGGGCATACAGCAAGGCCAACGCCGACCCCCACGATCCACCGAACAACAGCCACTTTTCCACCCCCAGCCGCTGGCGGATAAGCTCAATGTCGGCCAGCAAATGCTGGGTGGTGTTGTGATCTAACAGGCCATAAGGCTTGGAGCGGCCGCATCCGCGCTGGTCGAACAAAATCGCCCGGTATTTGGCGGGATCGAAAAAGCTGCGCTGGTAAACCTTGCAACCCCCGCCAGGGCCACCATGCAGGAAAACCACAGGGATGCCAGCCGGGTTGCCGCACTCCTCGACATACACGCCATGCCCACCACCGACATCAAGCGCATGGACAGCATAAGGTTCGATGGGGGGGTAAAGTTCTTTCATCAGACCAGGTGGGCGATTTTCAGCAAAACACCGACAATCAAGGTCGATTGCAACAGCCCCGCCCCCACCACCCAGCGAATCAGCTCGGCCTTGGATTCGGCAATATCCCGCTTGGATTCGGCGCGCAGGATTTCCATGTCTTTTTTGAAGGACAGTTCCAAATCTTTGATGTCACGCTTAAGCTCGGTTCTCAGGGACTCGATTTTCAATTCCAGCCGGTTCTCGGATGCCTGTATATCGCGCTTGATGTCGAGTTCGTGCGCCTCGATCTCGGCCTTGCTCGCCAACTGCCTTTCGATCACTTCAGCCAAAGCGCGGGCCTGCGTCTCGGCCTGTTGCGCGGTGAAACCGCCGGCCTTGAGTTTGTCGGCAAAATCCAGAGTATCGAGGATGACTGCGGCCATGGTGTTTGGTGGACGATGTTGGTTGGGATTGCGGGGATTCTAACAGAAAGCAGCCACTTAGAACGCCAGCCAGGCGGCACAGGCCTCAGGTCAGGCGCTTCTCCGCCGCCTCGTAAACTAAAAGGATTCATCCAGCTTTTCCCATTCTTTCCAGGCATCGCGAAGAAATTCAAGCTCATAAGTCATGAACGCTGACCTTGACCCGCTCCTGCCCCAGTCTTTGCTTGATCAGATCGGCAAGCGCCATGTCGTCGAGCGCGTCAAGCAGCTTTTCGTAATAGTCGGCGGATAATAGGTAAGCAGCCGCGTGGCCATCGTCGAGAATGGCAACAGGCTCGCCTTCGGACTGTTCCAGCACGGAGGCAGGGTCTTGCTTAAGTTCGGCGAGGGAAACCGTCGCCTCGGCATGGAGGGTTTGCATGGTCGTAGCTCTTCTTTGCGGGGTGAAGTTCAACCAGATGATATCACCGACATCCGGGACATAAGCGTCGGCCATTAGAGCGATTCCCGCCCTTGCGGCAAACCAAAGTCCAGATTGGCATGGCGGTTTTCGGGGGTGATGCCGACCAGCAAATCGGCCAGCGTGTAAGACGGTGCCACGGGTTCGATGATGACCCGGCCGGGCAAGCGTCTTTTGGCTTGCCCACCGATTGCCCCATTCCGCTTGGGAAAGCGCTCCCACGACACAAGCTTATGGCCCCTGTAATTCCAGCCGCCGTTCGATGCGTTCGACCCGGCGGGTTATGGCGTCAATCCGGTCGTGGCAGGCAGTGAGATGACCAGCGTACCCAAATACTGTTCCTGGATGGTCATGCGCAATTCGAGGTTGGTCATCCGTTCCTCCATACGCCCTAAGCGCGTTTGAATGTCTTTTAAAATGGCAAGGACCAAATTTTCTGTGTCGTCGCTCATGTGGAATCTCCCGCCAATAGCGAAGATTAGGGTGTAGGGGTGGAGATGAAAGAGGTATCCGGTGTGAATGGGATTGTAACAAAAGCCAACCGCTTAAACGCAAAAAAGGAAGGGGGATCGCTCCCCCTTCCTTTTGTCATCCTCGCAACATCCGAGGATGGCGGGCGTAGGGGGCAAGCGTCTTTTGGCTTGCCCCCCTATTGCCCCATTCCGCGTGGGCAAACGATAAAGCCGTTTGCCTACCCTACCCGGCTTAGAACTTGAAGCCCAAGTAACCGCCAGCGGTGAGGCCGTCGGTGCTTACGCCCTTCATAAATTTCTGGCCCGTTGCAGTGGTTCCCTGGTAGCTGAGATCCCCACCCGTGAAGTTGTAACGGAAATCGACACCTGCGACCAAAGCCTTCGGTATGATTTCAGCTTCGCCACCCACGCCCAGCATCAGCCCAGGGTTCAACACGGTGATACCGCTGGACGGCGGCGAGATGACATTCATGGACAAGCCAAACGGGATGATCCACGGAGTGAAGATCGTGCCGGTGTTGAACTTGAGCTTCGGCGAAGCGGCCAAGGTGAATTGGGTAATCTGATTCTTCATGATACCCACAGAACCCGGATTTAGTATTCCCCCCGGGCCCGCATTATAGGTGCTAACGAATGTGTTAGTGGACGAGCCGAAGTTCATGTACTGGAACATCAGTTCGCCATCAAGGGCGACGAGGTCAGTCATGCCCCACAGGTCGTTAGTCAAGCGGTGGTCGATGCCTGCGCCGATATACCAGCCATTGCCTTGGTTGTGATCTGCCACAGTTGAAACTAAGGCACCGCCAACACCGGGATTGCCGCCCGTCAACAACTCGTTATTGCGCGGATGGGTCATGGACGCATAGCCACCCCGGAAGAACAAGGTGTTCTTGCTGGTAGTGTTGTCTTCATGCTGAACCAGCTTGGCCTCGACAGCGGCGTCGGCGGCAGCAGCTTTATCGGCCACAGCCTGCACCTCGGTCTTTTTCGCGCTCTCGGCACGGACCTTGGCCAGCTCTGCGCGCAACGCGGCCACTTCGGCTGCGCTGGCGTAGGATGGAGCATGCTCAACGTGGCCAGCATGGGTCACCACGTGGTGGTGGATCTTATGCGTCTTGGGATTGACGTGATGGACGACGTGATGATGATGGGCTTTCTTCGTCTTGTGCGCGAAAGCCGCTTGCGGAGCCGCAACCATCGCAGCCGCGACGGCCAGGCTGATCAAACTACTTTTGGTGATCTTGTTCATAAGGTTTACCCTCCCTCAAGGCTTCAGTATGGATTAAAAATCCGTTGTATCGGAGCAACAAAAAGTTGCTGTACGGTTAGATCGTAGCAAAGTTTTAGCTGGGCAACAACGTTTTTGTGGTTTTTTTTGCGACAAATAACAGACCTCGCCCCCAGATGACGGCCGGTGCAGGCATAAAACAGGGGAAAAAACCTCTCCATGCGTTTATAATTCGCGCCTTTGTGAAAGGAAGGGCGCATGGCCGTGAAAAACCGTTTACACCGCAGCGAACTGGCGGTTCCGGGCAGCAACAAGCGGATGTTGGAGAAAGCTCCCGACGCGGGGGCTGACATCGTGTTCCTCGACCTCGAAGACGCCGTCGCCCCGGACGACAAGGAGCAAGCGCGGGTAAACATCATCGAAGCGCTACAGAGCTACGATTGGTCGCGCTGCGCCGTCTCCATCCGCATAAACGGACTGGACACCTACTGGGCCTACCGCGATCTGGTGGACATCGTCGAGGTCGCCGGTGACAAGCTGGACACGATCTTGATCCCGAAAGTGGGTTCCGCCGCCGACGTGCTGTTCGTCGCCACGATGCTGTCGCAGATCGAAGCCTATAAAGGAATCAAACCCATCAATATCCATGTGCTGATCGAAACCGCCTTAGGCATGGCGAACGTCGAAGAAATCGCCCGCACCTGCCCCGAGCGCATGGAGGCCATGGTGTTTGGCGTGGCGGACTACGCCGCCTCCGTCCGCGCCCGCACCGTCAACATCGGCGGGGCGAACCCGGATTACGGCCTATTGACCGACCCGGACGGGAACGGCACCCGCGCCTACCACTGGGGCGACCAATGGCATTTTGGCATTTCGCGCATGGTCGCCGCCTGCCGCGCCTACGGCCTGCGCCCCATTGACGGCCCATTCGGCGACTTCGGCGACCCGGAAGGCTTCCTCGCCGCCGCCCGCCGCGCCGCCGCCTTGGGCTGCGAAGGCAAATGGGCCATCCATCCGTCGCAAGTGTCCTTGTGCAACGAAGTCTTCACCCCGACGGAAAAAGAAGTCAGCCGCGCCTATCGCATCCTCGAATCCATGGAACAGGCGGCGAAGGAAGGCAAGGGCGCGGTGTCCCTGGACGGCCGTTTGATCGACGCAGCCTCCATCCGCATGGCGGAAAACGTGGTGCGGCAGATCAAGCAGATTCAGGAGAGAACAGCCTGATTACGCTGCTGCGTAGCGAGTTGTAGGGCGGGCTTCAGCCCGCCTTCCTTGATCCCGTCCCCCGAATTTTCCGCAGCGGGCTGAAGCCCGCCCTACATTTATTGAGGAGGCCAAGCCTTTGAACATCCATGAATACCAAGCAAAGGAGTTGCTGAAATCCTACGACGTGCCGGTGCCGGTTGGCGGCGTCGCCTACTCGGACAAGCAGGCGGCCCAGGTGGCGGAGGACATCGGCGGCTCGCGTTGGGTCGTCAAGGCACAGATCCACGCCGGCGGGCGCGGCAAGGCGGGTGGAGTGAAACTCGTCACCAGCATCGACGAAGTGAAGAAAACCGCCGACGCCATGATCGGCAGCCATCTGGTCACCCAACAGACCGGCCCCGAAGGCGCACTGGTGCATCGCGTCTGGATCGAACAGGCCAGCCACATCAAGCAAGAATTCTATTTAGGTTTTGTGATCGACCGCGCCACCCAGCGCATAACCGTGATCGCCTCCGCCGCCGGCGGCATGGACATCGAAGAGGTCGCCAAAGCCAATCCTGAAAAAATCTTCAAGGAAGTCGTCGATCCGGCCATCGGCCTGCGCGACTTCCAATGCCGCAAAATCGCCAGCGCGATTGGCCTTAAAGGACGATTGATGCCGCAGGCGGTCAAGATGATGAAATCAATCTACCGCTGCATGAGGGATCGGGACGCCTTGCAAATTGAAATCAACCCACTGGCCGTGGTCAGCGTGGGCGAGGAAGAAAAGCTGCTGCTGCTGGACGCCAAGCTCAACTTCGATGACAACGCCCTGTATCGCCAGCGCGGCGTCACCGACCTGCGCGACCTGTCCGAGGAAGACCCGAAGGAAGTCGAAGCCTCCGGCCATGGCCTCAATTACATCGCCCTCGATGGCAACATCGGCTGCATCGTCAACGGCGCGGGCTTGGCCATGGCTTCCTTGGACGCCATCACCCTGCAAGGCGGCAGTCCGGCCAATTTCCTCGACGTAGGCGGCGGCGCATCGCCTGAGAAAGTCACCAACGCCTGCCGCATTGTGCTGCAAGATCCCAACGTCAAGGCCATCTTGGTCAACATATTCGCCGGTATCAACCGCTGCGACTGGATCGCGCTAGGGCTCATCCAAGCCTGCGAACACCTGCACATCAAAGTGCCGCTGGTCGTGCGCCTCGCCGGCACCAATGTCGAGGAAGGCCGCAAGATCCTCGCCGAATCCGGACTCGCCTTCATCACCGCCGAAAACCTGGAAGCCGCAGCGGCCAAAGCCGTTGAAATCGTCAAAGGATAAGCCAATACCATGAGCGTATTCGTAAACAAAAACTCCCGCGTGATATTCCAAGGCTTCACCGGCGAACACGCCACTTTCCACGCCCAGGATGCCATCAGCATCGGGACGGATGTCGTCGGCGGCGTCACCCCCGGCAAAGGCGGCACAACCCATCTGGGCCTGCCGGTGTTCGATACCGTGGCCCAAGCCGTCGCGGCGACGGGTGCGGATGTCTCGGCGGTGTTCGTGCCGCCTCCATTCAATGCCGACGCGCTGATGGAAGCCATTGACGCAGGCATCAAAGTGGCGGTCACCATCGCCGACGGCATCCCCATCCACGACATGATCCGCCTGCAACGCTACCGCGTGGGCCGGGACACCGTCATCATCGGCCCGAACAGCCCTGGCATCATCACGCCTGGCGAGTGCAAAGTCGGCATAATGCCCGCCCATATCTACAAGAAAGGCAACATCGGCATCGTCTCGCGCTCTGGCACTTTGAACTATGAGGCCACCGAACAAATGGCGGCATTGGGCCTAGGCATCAGCACCTCGGTAGGCATCGGCGGCGACCCCATCAACGGAACCGACTTCACCGCCGTGCTGAAAGCCTTCGAGGCCGACCCGGAAACGGAGATCATCGTCATGATCGGCGAAATCGGTGGACCGCAGGAAGTCGCGGCGGCGCGTTGGGCCAAGGCCAACATGAAAAAGCCCGTGGTCGGCTTCGTGGCCGGCGTCTCCGCCCCGCCGGGACGCCGCATGGGACATGCCGGAGCCATCATCGCCAGCGAGTCGGATACCGCCGGGGCCAAGATGGACGCCATGGAAGCTTTGGGCCTCTATGTCGCCCGTAATCCCGCACACATCGGCCAGACCGTGCTGTGCGCGATGCAAGAATGTGGCATCAAGCCTTGAAGTTACCCTACGTTAGAAAAGTAGCAAGCCGGAATAAGCCCGCCTAAGCATCGGCGAAAGACGGGCGTTTCCGGGAAATTACCCATCCATCACGCCAGATATTCCCGTATCGCCGATTCGATTTTGCCGTTCGGGGCGATCAAAGGCTTGTCGGTGATCGTGAATTTGATTTCGCCATCGGACAGGACTTTGTATTCCACCGTAAGCTTGCCGACCGGCGTGTTCCCCACAAATTTGCCGTGACTTGTGTCGCCCTTAAAGCTGCCGCCCTTGGCAGTGATGCCATCCTTCACTTTGCCGAGCAAAGCAGACAAGTCACCATTGACTTTGACGGTGAACGAATGGGCCATGATTCCTCCTGGGTTGATTGTTGAAAAGACCTGCCGGGAAGTTTAACCGCTCCTCGATGCATTGCCGCCTCCGAGTATGCAAAAAAACCGGCGGGCCAATGCTATATCATGCGCTTAAGACCACGCAAGCGGAGCATCATGGATCATTGCTTTTACACTGTGGAACTGGGCGCGATAGCCGGTCAGAATCCGCCTTCCTTCTCCGGCGAAGCGCTGATCTGTGGATCGTCAAATCCGCGCCGTTGAATTCCTCTTCCGGGTCTAAGCGGATGCCGACGGCCTGTTTCAATCCGCCATAGACAATAAAGCCCCCAGCCAGCGCGATGACCACGCCCAGACCCGTGCCGATCAACTGCGACATGAAGCTGACGCCCCCCAGGCCGCCCAGCGCCTTAAGCCCGAAAATGCCCGCCGCGATGCCGCCCCAAGCGCCGCACAGCCCGTGCAGCGGCCACACGCCCAGCACGTCGTCGATTTTCCAGCGGTTCTGGGTGAGCGTGAACATCTGCACGAACAACACGCCGGCCACCGCCCCCACTACCAGCGCGCCGATCGGGTGCATCATGTCAGAGCCGGCGCACACTGCGACCAGGCCCGCCAGCGGGCCGTTATGCACGAAACCCGGGTCGTTGCGGCCCGCGACCAAGCGCGGCCAGCGTGCCGCCCACCATCGCCATCAGCGAATTCAGCGCCACCAGGCCGCTGACCTTGTCAATGGTCTGCGCCGACATCACGTTGAAGCCGAACCAGCCCACCGACAGAATCCATGCGCCCAAGCGCGAGAAATGGAATGCTCGAAGGCGGATGCGCAGGACATGCCTGCCGTCCTGCTGTAGCGGCCGCGGCGCGCCCCCAGCAACAGCACCGCCACCAGCGCGATCCAGCCGCCCACCGCATGCACCACCACGGAGCCCGCGAAATCATGGAACTCAGCGCCGAAGGACTGCTCTAGCCAAGCCTGGATGCCGAAGTGCTTGTTCCAAGCGATGCCTTCGAAGAACGGATAGACGAAGCCGACCAGGATAAAAGTCGCCGCCATCTGCGGATTGAACTTCGCCCGCTCGGCAATGCCGCCGGAGACGATCGCCGGGACGGCGGCGGCGAAGGTCAGCAGAAAGAAGAACTTGACCAGTTCGTAGCCGCTGTTTTCGGCCAGCGTTTCCGCGCCGGAAAAGAACTGAGCGCCATAGGCGATGCTAATAGCCGATGAAAAAATAGGCGAAGGTGGAGACGGAAAAGTCCACCAGGATTTTCACCAAGCGCGTTGATTTGGTTTTTGCGCGCACCGTGCCGAGCTCCAGGAAGGCGAAACCGGAATGCATGGCGAGCACCATGATGGCACCCAAGAGAATGAAAAGTACATCACTGCTTTTGTTGATTGCTTCCACTGACTGACCCTATAAATGACAAAGATTCGATAGGGCGGCAGGCAACCAAGAATCGGGCCAAGCATCAAAAACCGGCTAACGCCTTGTTTTAGCGCATCCAGCCCAAGAAATAGCCTCAAATAGGGCGTCCATCCTTGGTGCATTTTTCAAGATAAAGCACCATTTATAAGCAAAACAGCAAATTGCTGTGTGAGGCTTGAGGAGGAGTATACTTTTGCGCACAGCCTAACCACCCTAAACATCAAGCAGGAGACAGCATGGCATCCGCAAAACCCGTGATACCCGACGGGGGCGAACCGATCCGCATGGCCGAAAATGGCCGTCTGGACGTACCCGACCACCCCATCATCCCTTTCATCGAGGGCGACGGCACCGGCCCCGACATTTGGCGGGCCTCGGTGCGCGTGGTCGATGCCGCCGTGGCGAAAGAATTCGGCGGCGCGAAGAAAATCGCCTGGGCCGAGGTGTATGCCGGCGGCAAATCCAAGGATTTGTTCGACACTTGGCTGCCCGACGAGACGCTGGAAGCGTTCAAAGATTACCGTGTCGGCATCAAGGGCCCGCTGACCACGCCGGTCGGCGGCGGCATCCGCTCGCTGAACGTCGCCCTGCGGCAGATGCTGGACCTTTACGTTTGCCTGCGCCCGGTGCGCTATTTCAAGGGCGTGCCTTCGCCGGTGAAGCACCCGGAAAAAATGACATGGTGATCTTCCGCGAGAACACCGAGGACATCTATGCCGGCATCGAGTGGCCGGCCGGGTCGACGAGGCGAACAAGCTGATCGATTTTCTGCAGCAGGAAATGGGCGTCAAGAAAATCCGCTTTCCCGAAACCTCCGGCATCGGCATCAAGCCGGTCTCCCAGGAGGGCACCGAGCGCCTGGTGCGCGCGGCGATTCGACTACGCCATCGCCATCAACGCAAGTCAGCGTGACGCTGGTGCACAAGGGCAACATCATGAAGTTCACCGAGGGCGCCTTCCGCGACTGGGGCTATGCACTGGCGCGGCGCGAATTCGGCGCACGAGCCGATCGACGGCTGGCCGAGGATTGCAGGTGGCAAGCCGCGACCGGCAGGACAGATCCTGCGTCAAGGATGCGATCGCCGACATCTTCCTGCAGCAGGTCCTGACGCGGCCCGACGAGTTCGACGTGATCGCCACGCTCAACCTGAACGGCGACTACATCTCCGACGCGCTGGCGGCGCAGGTGGGCGGCATCGGCATCGCGCCCGGCGGCAACATCAACTACCTGACCGGCCACGCCATCTTCGAGGCCACCCACGGCACCGCGCCCAAGTACGCCAACCAGGACAAGGTCAACCCCGGCTCGGTGATCCTGTCGGGCGAGATGATGCTGCGCTACCTGGGCTGGAACGAGGCGGCCGACCGAATCATCAGCGGCCATGGAACAGGCCATCGCCGCAGAAGACCGTCACCTACGACTTCGCCCGCCTGATGGAAGGATCGGTCGAGGTTTCTTTGCTCCGAATTCGGCAACCGCATCATTGCCGAGTTTTTAAAAGCGCGTAATCGAAACAGCGCCCGCCTAGTCCGCAGACGCTGTTTCATTCATCTATTTATTGGTGAAAAATACCCTCCAAATGACGATGGCAACGGCCACCATAGCCGCTATCTCAATGACAAATCGTGCTGTGTGCATCGGACTCCCCTCTTCTAAGCCTGTTTCAAAGGCACAATCATAACTTCGCCGCCAGGCCGTGCATCGTTAAATTTAGCCGCCCCACAACGTTTCAATCCGCCAAGGCCGGTTCTTCCCCAGGTTCCTTTGCCTCACCGGTTTTTCTTGCCGCCAGAATGTAGTTGATGCCCATGTAGCCGGTCAGCCGGAACCGCAAGGAGAACGGATTGACGCCCACGCCAGTATGAGCGAAGACTTCCAGGCCACCGTTCGCCAATAGATTCTCCACCTCCACGGGGGTCGGGAAACGCAACCAGCGGTGTGTGCCACGCGGCAGCCAGCGTAGCACATATTCCGCCATGACGATGGCCCCCAACCATGATTCCAAGGTGCGGTTGATCGTGGCGACCACCATCACCCCGCCAGGCCGCAGCACCCTCATACAGGCGTTGAGGAACACATCCAGTTCGGCCACATGCTCCACCACCTCCATGTTCAACACGGCATGGTAAAGCTCGCCACGCCCGGCGAGGATTTCCGCGCTGGCGACTTCGTAGTCTATGGCCAGGCCGCTTGCGGCAGCATGGAACCTCGCGGCATGGATGTTTTTTGCAACCACATCCACCCCATGCACGTCCGCCCCCAGGCGGGCCACCGCTTCGCTGAGAATGCCCCCGCCACAACCGATGTCCAAGATGCGCAAGCCCTGCAATGGCATCGGCGCGGTCGCATCCAAGCCAAATTCCCGGGCCAACAGATCGCGGACATAGCCCACACGCAGCCCGTTCATGCGATGCAACGGCCAAAACGGGCCGCTTTCTTGCCACCATAGCCCGGACAGCCGTTCGTAAAAAGCCATTTCGTCCGGGTCAATGCTCGTGTGTCCGGCCATTGCGTTCGCCTCTTTGAAAGTGTTTGCGGATTGGCTTAACGGCCTTGCCGTTTGCCCCTATACTTTACCCAGACTTACCCAGGACTTCATCCAAAAAGCCTCCAGAAAACCCCGGATGGCAACCATCCAAGCAAAGATGCCTTGTGAAAATACGCAGATATTTCCGGCAGCCATTGATCCAGGCGGCGCTGCTCAAACTCCCGGATACAGCAGATATCCCTTGCGAAATCAGAAACTTCTGCCAAGCAGGCCTGCTCCTCAAACCGATGGGACCCGATGCCCTGGGAACTTTTCTCCGTGGCTGCGACAGTGCCGAGGTCGTTTTCACTGCCGCCAAGACAGAAACCACTTTCCGGCTGACGGGAAAGCTCAGCCATGTCTCCCGCGGCGGCGTCGGCTTCGTTTTCGGCTTGGCCCCTCCCTTCGAAGCCTTGCTGGCCTTGCAAGAGAAGGCCCGGCCAAACCCGTGGGCAGACCAGGCCGTCCCCGACGGGCTTGCCGTTATCCACAGACAATGCCTGCAAGCGCTGGAAAATGCCTTGTATCCCCTCGTGGACACTTTGCCGGCCCAAATCCAGGCCGGACTGTTGGAGCAGGCAAGCAGCCTCTCCTACCGCCTGCCGCCATTTGACGCGGTGGCTCTGGAAAGACAAACATTCGAGCCACTCGTTGGGCGATTTTATGCCCATGCCCTGGAACAGGCGAAAAGCTTCGTCGTTCCTGATTTGAGCCTGCACCCCGAGCCAGGAGCGATTTATACCGAGGCCCAACACCAGCGCATCTTGTTCGATGACTGGATGAACCTGGTCGAGAAAATCATACAGTTGGAAAGCAAGCACGAGGACATCTTAAGGCTACTTGAGTCCCGGTTCAGCGTGCTGGTGCAAAGGGACATCCTCAGTCACGACAATCCGTTCGGACCCAATGTGCTTTGCTACGCCTTCCACTACGCGCTACAGGGATCGGGCCTGGACAATCATCAACGCAAGCTCGTTTACGAAATTTTCTCCCGCCTGCTCGACGAACGCCTGGGCACGCTCTACGACAATTTGCGCATCCTGAGCAAGCCGCTCGACGCCTTGACAAAGGCGAGCCACGAGCTGCCCGCCCCTCGTCCATTCTACCTGGCCGACGGCACGGTCTCATCGCCGCTCAATGCAGCCTCTGAATCCAGCCCCAAAAGGCCTGAAGGCAAGACCCTCCTTCCGCGCCCGCAGGAAACGCATGCCTTCACCGGGAAAACCGATGCCACGGCCACTCAGGCGGCGGCTCGCCTAAGCACATCCCCAAGTACCGTGCCCACCACCCCCAAGGTGGACTACGCGCCCTATCAGCATGATGCCTTCGCAACCTTCGTGTTATTGTTCCGTTACGCCGAATCCCAAGCGAACAAGGAATCGGCTGAAGCTCTCGACGATTGTGGCCGCGCCGCAGTCATCACCGCCTTGCGGAAGCTGCAAACCAGCCACCCCGGCCCAATGATCGCCTATTTTGACGCACCCAGGCTCCATGACGACTTAAGCCAAATCCTCGCCGAAACCGGTCAGGAAAAAATCCTGTCCAGCGCCGAAGCCAGGGAAAACCTACAGATATTGGGCTTGCTACTCGATGCCATGCTCCGTGATATAGCCCTCCTCCCCAGCGCCACCCCTTATCTCAAGAGACTGCAAATCCCCCTGCTTATTGCCTCATTTGCCGACCGACAGTTACTGCACGACAAAACCCATCCTGCGTGGGAAATATTAAACCTGTTGGATTGCCTGGCCCAAGCCGCCAACCCCCAAGGCGAAATCGACAATGCCGAACTACGCCAATTCCTGGACACCCTCTGCGGCCAGGTAGCCGACGAAGTGGCCGACAACCCGGATGCATTCGCAATGGCCTTGGACTCGTTGAAAAAACAGACCGCCCCGCTGCTCAAGGCTTATAGGTCACGACTGGAACGTGTCGCCGAAACCTGCGAGGGCGGGCAACGCTTAGAACACGCCCGTCGGCGGGTGGAGCAGGAAATCGACGCGCGCATCGGCGGCAAAACCGTGCCATTGATCATCCTGTCCCTGCTAGACATAGGCTGGCGGCAATTGCTGGTGTTGACCCATTTGCGACTAGGGGCTGACAACGATGATTGGCGGCGGCAATTGGCAGTCATTGACTTGCTGATGGCTTGGCTGGCTAACCCCCCCCCGGCCAATCCGCCGAGCCAATTCAATATACAATGGCTGTTAAACTTCACGGGGGAACGGCTGGCCGACATTAGCACAGACCCCATCGAGGCCCTGGGAATCTTGGAAAAAATTCAAAACCTGTTGCCAAACGAGGGTGGCGAAGCAAATGTTCCCGCTTACGTTGAAGTTCCCACCCGCCGACACTTCGCAGCAAGAGAAGGAATCCATGCTCCGCGATAGGCTTACGGGATTCCAGGCGGGAGAATGGTTGAAATTCGCCTTGGCACGAGGCCCTTGGATACCTCTGCGCTTGACTTGGATCGGGGAAAATCCAGCGCATTATGTCTTCGTCAACCGAAAAGGCATAAAAACCCTTGATATGGATGCGGCAAAATTCGCCCAGCTCCTGGATGAAAAAAGGGCCAGCCGCATGGAAAACCTGGATGAGATCAGCTTGGTGGAAAGGACAGCCAAATCCTTGCTGTCCACCTTGCGCTACCGTTTGCACTAGCCCCCCATAAAACCACAATAATAACTAGAGGATTCGCCTCCATGGCTACCCATAAAATCCTTTTGACACGGTTCCTGCTCATTTTCGCCATCGCCTATCATGTTCTTGGCGCTGCCGAGGGCACTGGGGAATTTGTTTACCAAAACGATGGCGAGGACTACCCTTACTCCGTCAAGCAGACTGGGGAAAACTATACTTTTGAGTTTGGCAAAAACCCAAGGGTGGAAGGCAGGAAACTCAAAGCCGCGCTCCATGTGTTGCAGTCGGTCTATGGCGATTCTTCGATCAATCCGAGCTACAGCGAAACCTTCATGAAGGAAACCGCATTATGCTTCGTTTTCGACGGCACTTTTTATTCTTACCGGGCTTGTTTTTTGCCCAATGACTATTCCCCCGCCAACCGGGATAGGTTTTGGGGATTTGTGACCCAGCTTCCCAACGCCCTATGGCTGATCACGCGCAACCTGCTCCCTGCCCTGCTGGTCTTCAGCCTGTTTTTCTTCTATCCCAGGAAGAGCGGAAAATGACCGCATCGCGGGATGCTTGGCGTTAAACACGCCTTTTACGGATAAAGGCTGTTCACACCCGCCATTTCCGCATAAAGTATCCGCAAATTTTTATAATTAGGAGCTAGACATGTCCGACATCCACCACGCCCTCGTCCTCAACCTGCATCAGCCACCGGGTAATCTGGAGCATCTGTTCGCCGAAAACGAATGGGAGGCGAAGGAAATCCTTTTCGCCTATGACCGTATTGCCCGTTCGCTGTGGGGTTACGAGGACGTGGGGCGGGTGCATCTGTCCTTGTCGGGAACCTTGCTGGAGAGCCTCTCCGACCAGAAATTTCAGGAGAGAACTTACGGCGTGGTTGATGCTGGCTCCCTACTGTGGCACTGGCAGAACCGCGACATCATCGACATCCTCGGCACGGGTTACTACCACCCGGTGTTTCCGCTGATCCCGCAAAGCGACTGGGACGAACATCTGGGACGTTGGAAAGCGCAGGCCAAACACCTGTTCTGGCGGGAAAACTTCAAAGGCTTCTGGCCACCGGAGATGGGCTTCTCCATGGAGATGATCCCCCACCTCGTCCGCTCGGGCTACCGCTACGTCATCGTCGATAGCGAGCATGTCGAACCGATGACCGCGATGCGCTGGGAGGAACTGCGTTACCGCCCGCACATTGCCCGGCACGGCGACGCGGAAATCATTATCATCGTGCGCGACCGCGACCTCTCCGACGCCCAGGAGGCCGGCATGGAATTTGGCTGGTTCGAGCATGAAGTGGCGGAGCGGACTAAATGGTGCAATTTCGAGCCGCTGGTGACCACCGCCACCGACGGCGAGAACGGCGGCTGGTTCCGCAACGTCACCGAGGGCAGCAATTTCTGGAGCTGTTTCTACCGCGAACTGATGGAGCGCGCGCGTGGCGAAGGCGCGATCAAGCCTACCTTCATCGACGCCTACCTGGACAAGTTCGGCGCACATGGCGAGGTGATCGTCAGGGAAGGTGCCTGGAACACCGGCTGGCACCATGGCCGCGGCTTCACCCAATGGACCGGCTCGCAGACACAAAAAGACGCCTTGGCGCGGGTGGCTGAAATCAGCGGCCTAGTCAACGCGGCCCGAGCCAAGGCCATCGAAACCGAGCAGCATGACCCAGAGCTATGGAACGCGCTGACCGAAGCCCAATGGCATTTGCTGCGCGGGGAAACCAGTTGTAACTTCTATTGGGGCGAAGATTGGGTCCACCGCGCACATGAGGATTTGGACGCCGCTTATGCGGCTTTGCAAACGGCGAGGGCTTAGGCCGCTTTTGAATATCGCCTGAAAATCAAGGCCACATTCACCAACCCAATCAACACCGGCACTTCCACTAATGGCCCGATGACTGCGGCGAAGGCTTCGCCGGATTGCAGGCCGAACACCGCCACCGCCACGGCAATCGCCAGTTCAAAGTTGTTGCTGGCGGCGGTGAAGGATAATGTGGCGCTGATGCGATACCCAGCCCCGGCTTTGGCCGACATGAAAAAAGTGGCCAAAAACATCACGATGAAATAAATCACCAAAGGCACGGCGATACGCGCCACATCCAAAGGCAGTTGCACGATATATTCGCCCTTCAGCGAGAACATCACCAGTATCGTGGACAACAAAGCAATCAGAGTGATGGGGCTGATAGCAGGCATGAACTTTCCCTCATACCACTCCTGGCCTTTTTGCCGCACCAGGAAAAACCGCGTGAACATGCCACCGAAAAACGGAATCCCTAGGTAGATCAACACGCTTTCGGCGACTTGGAGCATGGTGATCTTGACTTCCAGTCCCGAAGCAACGCCTAGCCAATCCGGCAGCACGGTGACGAAAACATAGGCGTAAATGGAAAAGAACAGCATCTGGAAAATGGAGTTGAACGCCACCAATCCCGCACAATATTCCGTGTCACCTTCCGCCAATTCATTCCACACCAGCACCATGGCGATGCAACGGGCCAGGCCGATGATAATCAGCCCCACCATGTAATGCGGATAATCCCTTAAAAATAGGACAGCCAGCGCGAACATCAATATCGGGCCAATGATCCAGTTCTGGATCAGAGACAACGTCAGCACCTTGATGTTTTTGAAGACTTGCGGCAACTCCTCGTAGCGCACTTTGGCCAGCGGCGGGTACATCATCAGGATGAGTCCGATGGCGATGGGGACAGAAGTGGTTCCCACTTGGAAACGGTTCAGCCATTGCGTGAAGCCGGGGACTCCATACCCCAAGCCGACCCCGCCCGCCATGCTCAGGAAAATCCATAAGGTCAGAAACCGCTCCACGAAACCCAAGCCTTTGGGCGCGGCTATTGGAGGAACCGTGTTTTTGGATGGTGGGATATTCATGGTAATAGTCTCTGGACAGTGGCAGGCTCAAGGCGATTCAGTCACAGCCAATCTCATTCAACGCTGCGGCTAACTCCTCCCAGGACATTCCTTCAACCGGCAAAGCCAGCAGTCGGTGGATGCGCTTTTCCAGCGCGGCATAAGTGGCTTCAAAGGCGGCGATGACTTCCTCCTCGCTGCCTTCGACATGGGCCGGGTCGGGCAGGCCCCAATGCCCGCGCACGGCCTTGCCCAGATAAACCGGACAAGCCTCGCCCGCCGCCGAGTCGCAGACGGAAATCATGATGTCGATCTGCGCCTCTTCCAGCGCATCCCAGGATTTGCTGTGGTAGCCTTCAGTCGGCAAGCCGTGGCGGGCCAGCGTAGCCAGGGCGTTCTCGTTGATTCGCCCCACGGGATGGCTGCCGGCGCTGAAAGCCTTAAACCGGCCTTTGCCTAAATGATTAAGCAGGGCTTCGCCCAAGACGCTGCGGCAGGAGTTGCCGGTGCAAAGAACCAGGACGTTGTAAATTTTATCGCTCATGACAAAGGCTCATCAATGGGGGTGCATTCGGGAATGGGGGATGGAATGCAAGCGGTGCCGCCGCAACAGTTCTCGGTCAGGAAGGCCAGCAACTCGTTTATCGCCTGGAAATTCGCCGCATAGATGACGTAGCGGCTTTCCTGCCGGGACGAAACCAGATTGGCGTAAGCCAGTTCCTTCATGTGGAAGGACAGCGAAGAGGGCGCAATGCCCAGCGCCTCGCCGATTTTTCCGGCGGACAGACCGTCCGGGCCGGTCTGTACCAGCAGCCGAAAGATGGCGAGGCGGGAGTCTTGGGCAAGCGCGGCGAGCGCAGTGACGGCAGATTTATTTTCCATATTTCCATTATTATGGAAACATGGATCCAATGCAAGCTGTAAATCCTGAGCGAAATGCTTCGTTGAAAATCGCCGGAAAGAGGTGTACATACGCCCAATATTCCAATTTCGGACAAAGCCCAACCTATCGCGAGTTAGGTGCGGAAAGTCGCGGATCCCAAGCGGAAAGCCGGACTGCCGTCGGCGTCCCACGTGAAGGGCGCAACTGGCAGTGCGGCTTTTTTTTTGCGGGGTAGCCTACCAAGCACTGAACGGCCTACTGGGCTTGACCTCCTGGCTTTAAGCGTCTGTGTGTGACCGGTATGAAAACGCATCTATCTCCAAGATTGACCAAGATCTTGTTTTGGCTTTCCATTTTGCTAGGTTTCCTATGTCCGCCGTTGGCCGAGGCTGACTCTCCCGTTTGGACTGACGATTTTGAAAGCTACCAAGCAGGCAAATTTCCTTCGCCGAACTGGACCTACAGCGGCAACTCGGCGATTGCCGTCGATAACACCACGCATGTCTCCGGCAACCAATCCTTGCGCATGTACGGTAGCGTGGGCGGTTGCTGGGGTGCGCTGGTGCATAGGCCGCTACAGGTGGCACCGCCGTTCACTGTGGAATTCTATGTCCGCAATGGCTCGGAGAAATTGACGGGTTGCCATCCGGATCGGGGGGGGATGTCACTTAATACAGGTCCATCCTGGACCACGTCGGCCCGCAGTCTTATCGCTTTCAACGGAGACGGCACTATCCTAGCTTTTCCAGTGGGTGACCATGCGACGGGGAGGTTGCTGGGAAACTATGCCTCGGAGCAATGGATCAAGGTCAAGGTCAGCTACGACATCTGGGACTCCGGCTCCGTCAAAGCGAATTTCTGGATCAACGACGAGTTCAAAGGCACTGATTTTCAACCGACCATCAATGCTGAAAACCAACTCGCCTACCTGACGCTCGCCGTCGGCGAGGGAACAGCGTGGTTCGACGATATCAAAGTCACGCCGGGATTCGAGGAGCCTTCCGCTCCGCCAGTCTCGCCGACCAAAGCGACCAATGTTGGGCAGGTTACCTTGACCCTAACCGGCCAGGTATTTACACCAGCCACCCAGGTCAGCTTGGTTTCCCAGGGGCATCCCACGCTTAGCCCCAGCCAAACCATCGTGGTTTCACCCACCACGCTTCAGGCGGTTTTCAATCTCGCGGGCGCGGCGACTGGCGTTTACGATGTGGTGATTGCCGCGCCCGCCACGGTTTACCCTGGTGCGTTTGAGATAACGGCGGGTTCCGCAGGCAAGCTGACGGTTTCGCTGGACGCGCCGCCCGCAGTGCGTAACGCAAGGTTTTACCCGTGGACGGTAAAATATAGTAACGATGGCGGTGCCGACATTGCCCCGTCCTTGTTCGTCGTCTCCAACAATGCCAATGCGGACATGGCGCTCAATCCCTCCGAACCCTTCCGAAGCGGTTCTTTGCAGATTCTCGGCGTCAATCTGAATCCCCCGGCGGGGACTTTGCCGCCGGGAAGTTCCAATAGCCTCCCGGTGTTTCTCAGGGTTCCCACCTCGGTGCCCAGCGGCAGCATCGGCCTCAAGGTCGAGAAATTGGTGGCTGATTCGACCCTGATCGACTGGGCATCCATCGAAAGCGCAGTGCGCCCGACCGATATGGATTCCTCGGCGTGGGCCATCATCTGGTCCAACTTCAAGTCTCATTTGGGCAACACCTGGGCGGACTATCTGCAAACCCTGAGCCTGGATGCCAACTACATCAGCCTACACCACCGCTCCTTGCGCGGCATCTTGGCGGGTAACCAACTCACTACCGGCAGGGATCTCGACACCACGACCTATGATGTCCGCACCCTGCTGCAATTCGAGTTCGCCCAGGCGGCGGGTGCCTTGAATCCGCGTTCCGTGCTGGCCGCCGCGCAGGATGTGTCCGTGCCGGAACCGGGCCTTGCCCTCAGCTTTGGCCGATTCGCGCCCTTGGCTATCCAGGGCCGCTTCCGCGTCGGTGCGCTGGGCCGTGGCTGGGCGCATACCTACGAGTACAGCGCCTCGGTCGATGCAAACGGCATCATCACGATCCAAGGCCCCGGCGATGCCTCGCGCAGTTTCTACCCTCAACGCGACGGCAGTTACCTGGGCTTGCCGGGCGATTACGGCAGCGCTGCCCTGAAGAATGGTGCCGTCACCCTGACCGAGAAGGACGGCATGGTCTGGCAGTTCGCCGCTAATGGCACTCTGGCATCCATCGCAGATACCAACGGCAACCGCCTGAACCTGTCCTATGTCGGCGGCAAACTATCGGCCATCACCCATTCCAACGGTGAAAGCCTCAACTTCGTCTACAACGGCAACGGCTGGATCAGCGAAATCCACGATCCGACGGGCCGGGTGGTAGTCTACCGCTACGCCGCAGACCAACTCGCGCAAGTGGAGAAGCCCGGTGGGGCGATCACCGCCTACGCCTACCATGCCGCAGATGGAACTCCTGCGGCCCGCGCCTTGACGTCTCTCAGTTTCCCGGATGGAACACACTATTTCTACAACTATGACGCCAAAGGCCGACTCGCGGAAGAATTCCGCGACGGCGGGGCCGAACACATCGCCTACGCCTATGATGAACTCGGGACGGTCAAGGTCACGGATGCGCTCAACCATACCGCATCGATCCGCTTCGGCGCACAAGGCCAAGTCCTGGACGTGCAGGATCCGCTCGGCGCGTTGGCGAAGAATGCCTATGACGCCAAGACGCAACTCACCCAACTGGTCGGCCCCGACGGCAAGGCTCTTTCGTTGGCCTACGATGGCAAGGGCAACCCGGTCGGCATCATCAATCCACTGAACCAACTGGTGCGAATGGCCTTCGAGCCGACACGGAGCCGCTTGACTGGGCTGACCGACGCCCGTGCCAACCAGACCCAATTCGGCTACGACGGGGTGGGTAACCTCCAAGCCATCACCTATCCGGATGCGAGTATCGAGTCTTTTGCCTACGATCCGCTCGGCAATGTCAGCGCCTACACCAACCGCCGCCACGGCTCCATCGCTTACACCCACAACAGTCGCGGCCAGATCACCCGCAAAACCTATCCCGATGGCCGGATCATCAACTATGGCTACGACGCCAAAGGCAATCTGACCTCGGCCACGGATATCCTGACCGGCGCGGTTACGATGCAATACGATGACCGCGATTTCCTCACCCGCATCCAGTATTCCGACGGCAGAGGCTTCACGTTTGCCTCCAACGCCGCCGGACGCCGGACACGCCGCACCGGCCTCGATGGCGACATCCTCAACTATCAATATGACAGCGCGGGGCGTCTCAGCGGCCTCACCGACGGCCAGAACCAGACAATCGTCGCTTACAGTTACGACGTCAATGGACGGCTGGCGAATGAGACGAAGAGCAACGGCACACAGACGAGCTACGAATACGATAGCGCAGGCCAATTGCTGCACTTGGTGAACTATTCGCCGGGAGGATCGGTGCTATCGCGCTTCGACTACACCTACGACGCGAACGGCAACCGGATGTCCATGGCCACCCTGGCCAGCACGACGCAATACCAATACGACGACATCGGCCAGTTGGCGGGCGTGACCTATCCCGACGGCGGACAGGTGAACTACCAGTATGATGCCGCCGGCAACCGCACGGCGGTGACAGACCACGCCCTGACGACACAGTACACGACCAACAACCTGAACCAATACACCCAAGTCGGCAGCGCCAGTTACGGCTACGATGCTGACGGCAACCTAGTCTCTAAGACCGACGCGACCGGAACCACGAGCTACCAATACGACGCCGAGAACCGGCTCGTCAAGGTTGTCACGCCCAAACAAGGCACCTGGGAATACACCTATGATGCCTTGGGCAACCGCATCGCGGTGAACCACAGCGGGGTGGTAACCCGTTATGTGCATGATCCCATTGGGCTGGTGGATGTCGCCGCTGAATATGACGGCAGCGGCGCTTTGGTCGCCCGTTACACCCACGGCCTCGGCCTGGTGGCCCGCAACGCCCCGTCAGGCCCGGCCTATTACGCCTTCGACGGCATTGGCCATACGCGGCAGTTGACCAATGCCACGGGGGCCGTCGTGAACAGCTACGACTATGCGCCGTTTGGCGAGCCCTTGCAGGCGACCGAGACGGTACCGAATCCGTTCCGCTATGTGGGGAGGTTTGGAGTGATGGGGGATGGGAATGGGTTGGAGTTTATGAGGACGAGGTTTTATGACTCAAGTTTAGGACGGTTTTCAGTGCTTGATAGTAGGCTCAATCCATCTCATCTTGGGAATATATATCTGTATGTAGGAAACAATCCATTGTCATTTTTTGATCCTGTAGGTACTGATTTTAAGCCGATCGATATTCTGACATTTTTGAGTATTTTTACGCAGCCCGTACTGGAACAAGCGTTTCCTTCTACAAAATCTTGGAATGGGCCGAATGTAGTTTCTACGTTAACCTCACTTGGTACTACGCTGGGCGGAATCTTAGCTAGAGGTACGCCTTATTCTCCAGAAGTATTGGGTCTCTACACGGGTGGACACATATTTGTTGTAGGCAGTAGTTTTCTTGCAGGATGTGAAATAGGAAGGTGGATTGATAAGAATTTTGGCAACCAAATCGATTACGCGATTGATTGGTGGCTAAATGAACGATTTCGGGATTACTTGAAGTACTATAAAAACCGAACCGAAGATGATGCACGGAGACTCGCCGATAAATTGCGCGAATATTACAAACTAACTCTAGCCGCATTAGAAAATTCCCCGCTTGTCACGCCCCGCGACCCCAACGAAAAAGTCGCCAGCGCCGGGGTCGGAACCCAGCACTATGTCGCCGGGGGCGACGAGATCACCTACCAGATCTACTTCGAGAATAAATCCACCGCCACCGCCCCGGCCCAGGAAGTGTTCATCAACGACAGCCTGGACGCTGACTTGGATTGGTCCACGTTCAAGCTCGGCACGGTCGCCTTCGGCAACCAGTCGGTGAGTTCTCTGGCCGGCCAGCAAACCGGCTCGGATCGGCTGCCGACAGGAAACCTGCTGGTGGACATCGTCGCCGCTTATGACGCAGGCACCGGCAAAGCCAGTTGGACGCTGCGCGGCATCGACCCGAAAACCGGCGATCTGCCGCAGGACGCGCTGGCCGGCTTCCTGCCGCCGGAAGACGGCACCGGTCGGGGGCAGGGTTATATCAGCTTCAAGGTGAAAACCCGCACTGACCGACCGACAGGCACCCAGTTCACCAACACGGCGACCATCGTCTTCGACACCGAGGCACCCCTGACCACCAACCAGGTTTCAAACACTCTCAACGATACAGCGGCAGCTTATGAATGCTTGTTTGGCTGGGCGGAAACAAACTATGCCTCTCTTTTCGCACCGTCTGGATCACCGACGGCTCTGTCCTTCCCTTACACCTATCGCTACTATTCGGCAAGCAAGGCCTACCTGGGTGTGTCCTCAATCAACAATCATGTCTATTACCTGGGACCAGACGGGAAATTGCAGGATGCAGGGTCGGCATCTTATTGGTTGCCTAAAGCCGGTTGTCGGCTTCCCCCTCCTTCTTTGAGCGAATGTCTGTTTGGGTGGGCGGAAACCAACTATCCGTCCCTGTTTGCGCCGCCAGGTTCCCCGACGAAGGATTCGCCCCCTTACGTCTATCGCTACTATTCGGCAACCAACGACTACCTAGGCGTTTCCTCGGGCGACAACCATGTCTATTACCTGGGGGCCAATGGAACAATGCAGGATGTGGGGCTGCTATCTTTTTGGTTGCCTCGGGCGGGTTGCCAGTAGCGGGCATGGAAAAAACCCGTCGCGTCCATGGTTCGACAAGCCCACCATGGACGCAACCGATTGCATATCACGAAACCGCCCACACTGGGCGTGTCGAACTACGGGGCTTTTCGAGGCTCCCGGCAGCCTATGGCAGCAAAACGAAATGAGGGTGCTTTTATGATCAAGTGGCGAATGCTGTTGGTTTTTACCGTATTGGTTTTTCTGTTAGGCGGTTGCATGGCATCCTTGCAACCGGTGCAAGTCCACCCGGAAAAGTTTTCATACCAACCTTTGGATTGTCTCACCGCTGGTTATTCAAAGACCTATTTCCAATCAAGATTCATGGGGAAAACGATAGGCATAGCGGTTGCCTTCGGCCCGCTCATAGGTGCCGCTTTGTGGCAGGGGCTTGGAAATTATGACAACAAGTCTGGTGACAGGTTGGCAGGCAATAATGACTACGAAAAGTTGCTCGGCAATTTTGACACAAGCAACTACTTTTTCCAGCGATTGGAGCAAAAGCTTGCTTCTTCAAAGTACATCAAACTTATGTTTGCAAAGGACATTGACACCGCAAACAAAATCATTAGCACTATAAAGGAGCAGAAAATAACTGAAAATACCATAGATGACAAAGCGACCAAAAAAAGCTATTCCTGCGTTGCGTCGATCAAAATCGCATATGGATTGGGTGCGCGAATGGGTAACGAACAATTTGGATTTAGAAAATATTACCGGCCTTTCATCCGTGTCGTTGGCTCCGCAAAAAATCTTTCGACACATGAAAAGGTGTGGCAGGACACCGCCGTTGTTTTTAGCGAAAAAAGATATTTGGGCGGCGACGCTGATGCGGAAAACATTTCTTCTGCCGAACTGATTTCGGAATTAAAAACCACAACCCATGAGGCGGTGGATCTCTTGCTAAGAAGCTTGAATGGGGAGCAGCTTAAAGAATTGCCGCTGCTTGTGGACACCAACAGCAATGATTTTGAGTTTTAATGGATCGGCCTTGATTCTTGAAATAGGATTTGAGGTCATGCCAGAACAAGACATCGCCTATCGACCTGTCCCCGGATCTGCCCCTGACCGTCGAGATCTTCGACCCGCCGGAGCGGGTCAAGACCTTGGTAGCCACGCTAATGGAGCAGGTGAGAGTGGCCCATGTGGTGACCGCACAGGCCCAGCTACGAGCCGTCTTAAGCGCCTAGGGAGCCAGACGAAACGGACATGCACCGGCCTGTGTCCTTTGGCACGACGGCTTTAAGGCGGGGCCGTCGCCAGTCCTTAAGTCTCCTTGGACGCGCCGAACCCGTAAATATCCTGGGGTTTGCCCGGCCAAAGCCTGCTTCGCCACCACCGCCACGCCAGAAAAATCCTTTGCATTCATATTGTTGTCATCATTCACTGGCAGGACGCAGCGCATGTTCCGGCCTGTAATGCTTGGACGGCCACAAATCTATTGATTTAAAGGGCGCTTTATATTTTTATATGGGGATTCCACGCAGGTCTATCAGCCGGTCCACCGGCCCTCACGCAGGATCAGCCCCCCCTGTTGCGGGCTTCCCATTCAAGATCAAGCCACACGAAAAACGAGAAAACGATGAGTCAGCAGGACTGGGACAAGAACACGGTCGCCGAGGTGATCCAGAGTTTGCAAGACAAGCCGGGCGCATTGCTGCCGATCCTCCACGGCATCCAAGACGCGCTGGGCTATATCCCGGCGGAAAGTGTGCCGTTGATCGCCGCCGCCTTGAACATCTCCCGCGCCGAGGTGCATGGGGTGATCACCTTCTACCACTATTTCCGCGAAACCCCGCCGGGCAAACACACTGTCCATGTGTGCCGCGCCGAGTCTTGCCAGTCCCTGAACGGTGTTGCGCTGGAAGCACATGCCAAAGCCAAGCTGGGCATCGACTACCATGAAACCACCGCCGACGGCGCGTTCAGCCTGGAGCCGGTGTATTGCCTGGGCAACTGCGCCTGCTCGCCGGCCATCAGCATCGACGGCGAGACCTATGGCCGGGTCAGCCCCGAGCGCTTTGATGAAATCCTGAATGAAGTGAGGGCGCAGGCATGAGCATCCCTATTTATGTTCCGAGAGATTCCAGCGCGCTTTCCTTGGGTGCCGAAAATACCGCCAAAGCCATCGCGGCGGAAGCAGCCCAGCGCGGGATTGAAATCAAGCTAGTCCGCAACGGTTCGCGTGGCCTGTTCTGGCTGGAACCCCTCGTCGAAGTCGCCACACCGCAAGGGCGCATTGCCTATGGCCCGGTGCAGGCGTCCGATGTCGCAAATCTGTTCGATGCTGGTTTCCTCGAAGGCGGCGATCATCATTTGAAACAAGGGCTGACTGAGGAAATCCCCTATCTGAAAAAACAGGAGCGCTTGACCAATGCCCGCATCGGCATCACTGATCCGGTGAGCTTGGACGATTACCTCACGCACGAAGGCTATCGCGGCCTACAAAATGCCCTGAAACTGACCCCGGCGGAGATTGTCAAACAAGTAACGGATTCTGGCTTGCGTGGACGCGGCGGCGCGGCTTTCCCGACTGGCATCAAATGGAATACCGTGCTGAACGCCCCCGCCGAGCAGAAATACATCGTCTGCAACGCCGACGAAGGCGACTCCGGCACGTTCTCCGACCGGATGATTATGGAAGACGACCCGTTCCTGTTGGTCGAAGGCATGACCATCGCCGGGCTGGCCGTCGGCGCGACCAAGGGTTATATCTATTTGCGGGTCGAATATCCCCATGCCCACAAGAATCTGAACGCAGCCATCGCTGCTGCTGAGAAAGCCGGTTATTTAGGTTCTGACATTTTAGGCAGCGGCAAGGCGTTTGATTTGGAAGTACGTTTAGGTGCGGGAGCTTATGTCTGCGGCGAAGAAACATCCCTGCTGGAAAGCCTGGAAGGCAAGCGCGGCTTGGTTCGTTTCAAACCGCCATTACCCGCTATCAAAGGATTGTTCGGCAAACCAACGGTTATCAACAACGTGATTTCCTTGGCCTCCGTACCCATTATCTTGGACAAAGGCGGCGAATATTACCGGGATTATGGCGTAGGCCGTTCGCGTGGCACGCTACCGATCCAACTGGCCGGCAATATCAAACGCCCCGGCTTGATCGAAAAAGCCTTCGGCATCACGTTGCGTGAGATTCTGTACGACTACGGTGGTGGCTCTGCAACAGGTCGTCCCATCAAAGCCGTGCAAGTTGGCGGGCCGCTCGGTGCGTTCGTACCGGAATCCCAATTCGACACACCGCTAGATTACGAAGCCTTCGCCGCCAACTGGGCAGTCTTGGGCCACGGCGGCATCGTCGCCTTCGACGACACCACAGATATGGCGAAAATGGCCCGTTACGCGATGGAATTCTGCGCCATCGAATCCTGCGGCAAATGCACACCCTGCCGCATCGGCTCCACCCGTGGTGTGGAAGTCATGGATAAGATCATCAATAACGAGGATCGGGCCAAGAACATCGCGTTGCTGCGTGACTTGAGCGACACGATGCTAAACGCCTCGCTGTGCGCCTTGGGCGGCATGACACCCTACCCGGTGCTCAGTGCGTGGAATCATTTTCCGGGGGATTTCGGCGCGGAATAATCCCTAATTATTCCCCGTCATTCCGGCAGGGATAGCCGAAATCTAGGTTCCAGGGATGGCGCGGAGTCTGAATATTTCTTAACCCAGCTATTGGTAGTTTTGTTCGGGTATGAAGGCTTTAGTGGTTCCCAAGCTCTGCTTCAAAGCCATTAACTTAAAGGATTTCGCACTGGGAAACGGTGTTTGTAGTCCCGGCTTCAGCCGGTTCTTTCTAGTCGGTTTTCCGCCTAAAGTCGGGACTGCGAACGCTTAACTTAATGGCTTGAAGCTCTGCTTGGAAGCCCTCGGGAAACTCCAACTTCCCGATAGCCATCCTCCATAGGAAGCAGAGCTTCCAAGGCCGCGTTCCCAAGCTGGAGCTTAAAAGCCATTAAGTTAAGGAGAAATCGTCATTCCGGCAGGGAATGCCGGATCCAGGTTCCAGGGATGGTGAGGGCTAGCAGCGTCCATGCAGCCTGGATACCAGCGATCCATGCCGGTATGGCGGCTCAAGTTAATGGTTTTGAAGCAGGGGCTTGGGAACGAGCGAACGTTAAAGAGGAATTGCAAGCTAACTGGAATCAAGCTGCCAAAGGTGAAGAAATCGACAAGATAGAACCTTTACATTAAGCAAGGTGACAGCAATGGATTATATGCCCTTAGTGGTGCAAGAAACTTATTTGCACGATTACAAAATTAAGATCACTTTTGACAACAGCGAAGAAAAAATTGCCGATTGTGGAAAATGGCTGAAAGGTAAAGTTTTTGAGCCGCTGAAAGACAAAAGCTATTTTCAGCGTTTTTTTGTCGATGGCTGGTCGATCTCTTGGCCTAATGGTGCCGAAATTGCGCCGGAAACTTTGTATGAAGACAGCGAACCCGCTTAAATTGGCAGCAAAATGAACTGGCAATCCTTATCCACCGATTCCCATTACAAAACTGCCGTTGCAATTCGCTCAGAATTGGAGCAAGGCCGGGTGGACGAAGCCAGCAAGGGTTTAGAGGAGTTAATCGAAGCCTTGTCCCGCTCGGAAAAACGTGCCTTGAAAAGCCAGCTAGTCCGGTTGATGCTGCATATCATCAAGTGGCATTCCCAACCGGAACGGCACTCTTGGAGTTGGGTCGCCAGTATCAAAGACGTACGGGACGAAATCGCAGATATTCAGGAAGAAAACCCCATCTTGAATGATGCAGTCATAGAATCGCTATGGGATAAAGCCTTTGTGATGGCCAAGCGGGATGCGGAGGCGGAAATAGGGAAAAAGTCGGGTGTGCAAAGCGTGTCTTGGCGGCAGGCTTTTGTTGATGATTATGAGCTTTGATGACTTTCCAACCGTAGAGTGGGCAACGTCTTTTTGTTGCCCACCGTTTTGTTTGTTATCGAATGCCCGCGTGGGCAAACGATAAAGCCGCTTGCCCACCCTACTTAGCTATTTGGCTACGCGACTTTTGTTTCGTTTAATATTTGAACATTCAAAAACACAGCATTGTAGGATGCGCATCGCGCACCTTATTGGATGTTGAAATTGTTAATGGTGGTACGGAACTCGTCTTTCTAATGCCTTTATCGTAATCAATGAGGTCAAACATGCCAATCACTAAAGCAATAAACTTAACATTACAAGACAGCGAAATGGCATTTTTAACCGACATGGTAAAAAACGGACGTTTTGCCAATCAGGTAGAAGTCATTCGTGCCGGATTGCGGTTATTGGAAGATTACGAATACACCCAACAAACCAAACGCCTACAAGTGTTAATTTCCGAAGGCGATACGGATATAAAAGCGGGACGGATGACTGAATATGCTACAGCTAAAGAATTGGCGGACAGCATTATCGGAGATCGGTTATTAAAAGCTTGCGTTTAATCTTCTTAGGGAGAAATATCATGATCAATTCAGAAACTATTTTATCGCAGTTGCAAATATCGAAAGACAGCCTACTCGATGAAGTTTCTCTACTGCTAGGCAAACAGCAACTGGCCGAATACCGTATGGAAAACGATTATTTTGAAAAAAAATACCAACAAACTTTTGTCGAATTTAACCAATACTTTCAAAATGAATCCGCCAATTATGAGATGGAAAATGATTGGCTGAGTTGGAAATTCGCCTCAGAAAGTTTAGCGTATTGGCAATCATTGCTGGCTTAATATGTTTTTAGATGTTTTTGCGCAACATCAAGACATTATTAGTCGTTATGATGTCTTGCAATTTAGAATGGTTGGAGCATCGTATCAATTTGTAGCCAAAGTTAATTTGGTCAATCAAACGGAACTGCATGTTAGGGATTACTTGTTTTTGGACGGTTCAATAAAATATTCGTACCACTGGCAAGATGCTCAAGGTAACTGCATTGTGCGCTGGGATAATGCCCCGCACCACCAAGCCGTCAGGACTTTCCCGTTTCACAAACATCTGGGTCACGACGAAAAGATTGCTGAATCGCCTCCGATGAAATTAACTGACGTGCTTGATGATATTCGTCAATCTATTCAACATCACTAATTACAAGGCCAGAAGCCAAGACAGCATAATTACAGGGGTTACAAAACCTGTGTATTCCGATACACACATTATCAAAGCGGGTTAGGCGAGGAATCCAACACCGCTGCTTTTATCAGGCGAAACTTTCCGCCTTTCCCGACATTCAGAACTAGAGGTAAATCTCATGTCATTACCAAGAGATAAAGACTACGGCACCCCCGCCAGCCCCGCCAGCCCCGCCGAGAAAACCGTCTCGCTGGAAATCGACGGCTTCAAAGTCACCGTGCCGGAAGGCACTTCGGTGATGCGGGCTGCTTCCAGCATCGGCATCGAAATCCCCAAGCTCTGCGCCACGGACAGCATCGACCCGTTCGGCTCTTGCCGTCTGTGCGTCGTGCAAGTGGAAGGCGGGCGCGGCTATCCCGCCTCCTGCACCACGCCAGTCTATGAAGGCATGAAGGTGCAGACCGAGAACCCGAAGCTGAACCAAATCCGCAAAGGCATCATGGAGCTTTATATCTCCGACCACCCGCTGGACTGCCTGACCTGCCCTTCCAACGGCAATTGCGAATTGCAAGACATGGCCGGCACCGTGGGCCTGCGCGAAGTGCGTTACGGCTACGAAGGCAAGAACCACCTGAAGTCGGAAAAGGACACGTCGAACCCCTATTTCACCTTCGACCCCAGCAAGTGCATCGTCTGCTCGCGTTGCGTCCGCGCCTGCGAGGAAACCCAAGGCACGTTTGCGCTGACCTTGGATGGACGGGGCTTCGACTCCAAAGTCTCGCCCGGCCAAAACGAAGCTTTTATGGATTCCGAATGCGTCTCCTGCGGCGCTTGCGTGCAAGCCTGCCCAACCGCGACCTTGATGGAAAAATCTATCTACGAACTGGGCCAGCCGGATCACAGCATCATCACCACCTGCGCCTATTGCGGCGTGGGCTGCTCGTTCAAGGCGGAAATGAAAGGCGCGGAAGTTGTGCGCATGGTGCCGGACAAGAACGGCCAAGCCAACCACGGCCATTCCTGTGTCAAAGGCCGCTTCGCCTTCGGTTACGCGACCCACCCGGATCGACTGACCAGCCCGATGATTCGCAAGTCCATCCACGATCCGTGGCAGAAAGTCAGTTGGGAAGAAGCGGTCACATACGCCGCTTCCGAATTTAAGCGCATCCAAGCCAAATATGGTCGTCATTCCGTCGGCGGTTTGACCTCCAGCCGCTGCACCAATGAAGAAGCCTATTTGGTGCAAAAGCTCGTTCGCACTGCGTTTGGCAATAACAATGTCGATACCTGCGCCCGCGTCTGCCACTCGCCCACCGGCTATGGCCTAAAGCAAACCTTGGGCGAATCCGCCGGCACCCAGACCTTTGACTCGGTGATGAAAGCCGATGTTATTATGGTCATCGGCGCGAATCCCACCGACGGCCACCCGGTGTTTGGCTCCATGATGAAAAAGCGCCTGCGTCAAGGTGCCAAGCTGATCGTCGCCGATCCGCGTGAAATTGATCTGGTCAAATCCGCCCACATCAAAGCCGATTACCATCTGAAGCTGCGCCCCGGCAGCAATGTTGCGCTGGTCAATGCCATCGGCCATGTCATCGTCACCGAAGGCTTGGCGGACGAGCAATTCATCAACGAGCGTTGCGATGTGGCTTCTTTCGCCAAATGGAAGGAAGTCGTCTCGCAAGAACGCATGTCGCCGGAAGCCTCCGAAACTATCACCGGCGTCCCCGCGCAAACAGTCCGCGAAGCCGCCCGCCTGTATGCGAACGCTGGCAACGGCGCGATTTACTATGGCTTGGGTGTGACCGAGCACAGCCAAGGCTCCACCACTGTCATCGGCATCGCCAACCTCGCCATGGCGACGGCCAACATTGGCCGTGAAGGCGTCGGCGTGAACCCGCTGCGGGGCCAGAACAATGTGCAAGGCTCCTGCGATATGGGTTCCTTCCCCCATGAATTGCCGGGCTACCGCCATGTGTCCGACTTCGAGACCCGCGAGCTGTTTGAATCCGCCTGGGGTACGACGCTGGAATCCGAACCGGGCCTGCGTATCCCGAACATGTTCTCCGCCGCCATCGACGGCACCTTCAAAGGCTTATACTGCGAAGGCGAGGACATTGCCCAGTCCGACCCCAACACCCAGCACGTCGCCGAAGCCTTGATGGCGATGGAATGCATCGTCGTGCAGGACTTGTTCCTGAACGAAACGGCCAAATACGCCCACGTCTTCCTTCCCGGCGCGTCCTTCCTGGAAAAGACCGGCACCTTCACCAACGCCGAACGCCGCATCTCCCCGGTGCGCCGCGTGATGCCGCCGAAAGCCGGTTACGAAGATTGGCAAGTCACGCAGCTGCTATCCAACGCGCTGGGCTATCCGATGAACTACACCAGCGCGAAGGAAATCCTGGACGAAATCGCCAGCCTCGTGCCGACCTTCAAAGGCGTCAGCTTCAAGAAACTGGACGAGCAAGGCAGCGTGCAATGGCCCTGCAACGACACGGCCCCGGACGGCACACCGACGATGCACATCGACCAGTTCGTGCGCGGCAAGGGCCGGTTCATGCCGACGGAATACGTGCCGACCTCTGAGCGCACCAGCAGCAAATACCCGCTAATCCTCACCACGGGCCGCATCCTGTCACAATACAACGTCGGCGCACAAACCCGCCGCACCGCCAATGTCGCCTGGCACCCGGAAGACCGCTTGGAAATCCACCCGCACGACGCCGAAGACCGTGGCATTAACTCAGGGGACAAAGTGTCCATTCGCAGCCGGGCCGGTGTCACGGTGCTTCACGCCTTAGTCACAGAACGGGTGCAGCCGGGCGTGGTATACACCACCTTCCACTTCCCCGAATCCGGTGCCAACGTCATCACCACCGACAATTCCGACTGGGCCACCAACTGCCCCGAATACAAAGTCACGGCGGTGCAAGTGGACAAAGTGACCGCGCTGTCCGAATGGCAGAACGAATTCAACAGCTTCACGGATCAGCAGTTGGGATTGTTGGAGAAGGCTTCGGTTTGATTGAGGTAAGACAGATACTCTGATGTGATCTGCCATTCCATAAGGTGGAACCCGTCCATGGTTTCACCTTATGGGCTTTAGAGGGGGGCCGAAAAGTAATCCACCCCTCAATATCACGTTTCCGCCCAGAACTACAGAGTGTCAAGAGACATATGGCAAACATAACGGAAATCTCTGGAAATATATTTGAATCTTCCTGCCAAACGCTTGTTAATACTGTTAACTGCGTCGGTGTCATGGGAAAAGGTATCGCCTTTGAATATCGACATCGTTTTCCAGAAATGTACCTTGCTTATGCTCGCATGTGTGCACAAGCGCGGCTTCGACCGGGATTGTTGCACCTCTGGACAAGAAGTACACCTTGGATACTTAATTTCCCAACTAAAAACGACTGGAAATTCCCATCCAAAATAAAATTCATCGAAGATGGACTGTTAAAATTCGCAGATACTTACGCGACTAAGGGCATAAGTTCAATCGCCTTCCCCGAGCTTGGAACAAGTTCAGGCGGATTGGAATGGAGAGATGTTCGTGTCATTATGTATAAGTATCTAGAACCGCTTCCTAATCTTGACATTGAAATCTACCATTTCGATCCGAATGCTCAATATACATATTTCGATACTCTATTTCATAAGGTACACAGATTCGATATTCCTGACTATAAAAATTACCTAAATATTCCAGCTGCCCAAGCAAAAATCTTACGAGATGCACTACAGTCACACCAGATCTACAGTATGATTGATTTGCAGAACCTTCGTGGGGTTGGAGAATAAACCTTTGAGAAAATATACACTTTTGTGAATTCTAACAAGTCCAAAAGAATTATTACATTTGCTGAGCGACAACCGGCTTTGTTTGATTTTTGAGTTGATGCCATGAGCTTATCCGACTGGAGACGCGCTCAAATTTGCAAACATAACCTTCAACGGTTTTTCTACTTTTCACGAATAGAAAACCTCGAATCAATGCTAAGACACGGCATTCTGCCTAAGAATACTGTAGTCCAAATTGGATACGAATCAGTGAGCTTTGCAGAGGAAACTGTCCAAGAACGGAGGCATGGAAAAATTATCGAGTTATCAGACTATGCTGAGATGCCTCTTCATAATTTAGTTCCTCTATATCTAACACCGCGAACTCCAGCTTTGTCAGCACACCGCCATATCCAGTCAGAATTATTCTTTTTGGACATTTCGCTTGATGCTGTAAGTAACGATATTATTCAATTCGCGTTTACGGATGGCAACGCTGGAGCAATTCAAACAAAGTTTTTCCGGAGCCTTTATAAACTTTCCGAGATCCCTATGGGATGTGGTTTCTTCAGAATATTGGAATGACTATATTGATGGGAAGCGAAAAAGATGTTGCGAATTCCTGATTTATCCCAGTATTGAGCCTAAATATTTTGAGCGCATAGTAGTTCTTACAGCCTCACTTGCACAAAAATGCGAGCAAATCGAAATGAAAGCTGGCTCAGACTTGAAAGTAGTAGTTTCAAATGATTACTTTTTTACTTAACGTTTCAATCTACTCACACTGCGCCCAAAGTAGTTCTAGGTTTTTTTATTTCGTGCTGGGGTTAGGCTGATAAACTTCGAATTAAAGTATTGGTTAACTAATTATAGTTAAACATACTAACTTGCTATAAAACAAAAACGAACTATACTCTAGTATATCAAAGTCACGTATACTTTAGTGCTTTACAAACTGAACTTTATTAAAGGTTTGAAATTTGAGGTTAAGCAGAGTTTTAAGCATAGGCTCATATTCGTCTGTTCCCACTTTTGAAAGGCAATCCTGTATGGCTTCGGTGAAGAAGCCAAAACTCTCATAGTATTTAGAATACAGGCATTCTTTCTTGACGAACTTCCATAATCGTTCAATCAGATTTAAATTGGGCGAGTAGGCCGGTAAAAAAAGCAATTCGATACCAAGACTATCCGCCAACTCTTTTACCACCTTGGCATGTTGATATCTTGCATTGTCCAGCACCAAGGTGACTGGAACCTGAAACCCAATCTCGGCAATCGCCCTGAGCAATTCGCAGACGCTCTCCGCATTGATGTAGGTGTTATTTGTCACCGTAATGAGTTGATGCGTCCGTGCGTTGATTGCGCCTAATACATTAAATCTTTTTCGTCCCGCAGGGGCAGAAACAAAAAGCCGGTTCCAAAACCATAAATATCCAAGGAATGCCGCCCAGACAAAGTGCGCCGCATCCACGAAAAAAACTTCCCTGCGACCCGCCATCATCTCTTCTAAGCGTTGCTCAAGCTTTTGTTCTTTAAAGATTTCTTGTTTTTTTTGGCGTTCCGGGTCAGTTTGTTGGACGGGAATTGAGCCTGTTTTATACCGGCTCAATCCAACGTTTTTTTTAAGAATCTATAAACAGCGGTGTTGCTTCGCTTGATCCCCGTGGTTTCCTCAATGCGGTGTCGAGCCTCACTAATGGTAGCAGGCGGTTTTTCAGCAATCGCTTCTTCAATTTTGTCGCGATGCAATGCTAGAACACTTTCTGGCTTGTGAAAATTAAGCTTCCGAATCCGATCCAATCCACCCTCTTGGTATTCGCGAAGATAACGGGCCAATGTGGCTCGCCCTCGAATATTGCTCAATTGACAGATTTGATGATGGGGCATTCCCAGAGATTTGTAGTACAAGACCTCCATTTTTTGACGGACACGCGGATGAGGATGGTATCGCTTTTCATACAGCAACTGCTCAACGGTTTCCGGAGAAAATTCTAGGCGAATCATATCTTACTGAACTTGGGGATGTGTTTTTGGGCGTAGGTGTGGTTCAAAGCATTATACAGGAATTCGTAAAATGTTTTATTTATTAGTTTAACAAGTATAGATACCGTCTTATCGCCCCTCATGCAAGCCCTAATTGGGATCGAAAGGCTTGCCGGATTTGAGGATGGCGAAGGCGATGTGGACGAGCTTTCGCATGGCGGCGCAGACGTAGGACTTGCCGCTTTTGCCATTGGCCTTGAGGCGCTGGCAGCAGCGTAGGTTGGGTTGCGGCTCCATCGCAACCCAACGCAACCGGGAAATGTTGGGTTGCCAAAAAGACGGCAACCCAACCTGGCTACCTAGCTAAAATTTTATATTTCATAGCGTTTCTCAGGTTATTGCTGCATTGCCTTTTTTTCTGACCGCGCCCAAGCTCATGAACTCAGCCCGCGACCGCATCAAAGCCAAAAGCATCGCAGCATCCGCTCACAAAAGCAACCCCCGCAAGCCAGGTTCGCAATGCGGCAAACCCGACAATCAACCGACATTTCCCCGTAAATTGTCGCCTTCATGACCCTGCATCATCCAGGCAAGTCATTGTAAACAAAGGCTAAGGCACCATGGCCTGCAAGTTGCCATTGACAAATGCCTTACACAAGCTAAGGATTAAGCGCCACGCGGGGCATTTGACCGGACCTCGCCAGCGACAACAACAATAAACGAAGACTCACGGGGAGGAGACATGTCCGAACGTCCCGATAGTTTTTACGATGTCATGCGCCGCCAGGGAATCAGCCGGCGCAGTTTTTTGAAATATTGCAGTTTGACCGCTTCGTCCCTGGCTTTGGGGCCTCAATTTGTCGGCAATATCGTCCACGCCATGGAAACCAAGCCGCGTACGCCGGTCTTGTGGCTACACGGGTTGGAATGTACTTGTTGTTCCGAATCCTTCATCCGCTCCGCGCATCCGTTGGCTAAAGACGTGGTGCTGTCCATGCTCTCGCTGGATTACGATGACACGCTGATGGCTTCGGCGGGTTTCCAAGCCGAGGCAGTCATGGAAGAAACCATCCGCAAATACAAAGGCCGTTATATTCTCGCGGTGGAGGGCAATCCGCCCCTGAATGAAGATGGCATGTATTGCATCGTCGGCGGCAAACCCTTCGTCGAACTCCTGCGTTACGCGGCCAAGGATTGCTCGGCGGTGATCGCCTGGGGTTCTTGCGCTTCCTGGGGTTGCGTGCAGGCGGCGAAGCCGAACCCGACCCAAGCCACCCCGGTGCATAAAGTCATCCTCGACAAGCCGGTCATCAAAGTCCCCGGCTGCCCGCCCATCGCCGAAGTCATGACGGCGGTCATCACTTACATGCTCACCTTCGACAAACTCCCGGAACTTGACCGCCAAGGCCGTCCGAAGATGTTCTATGGCCAGCGCATCCACGACAAATGCTACCGCCGCCCGCATTTCGACGCCGGCCAGTTTGTCGAGCATTGGGATGACGAGGCCGCCCGCAAAGGCTATTGCCTGTACAAAATGGGCTGCAAAGGCCCGACCACTTACAACGCCTGCTCGACGGTGAAATGGAACGACGGGGTTTCTTTCCCAATCCAGTCCGGCCACGGTTGCATCGGCTGCTCCGAAGAGGCCTTCTGGGACAAGGGTTCGTTCTACGACCGCGTCACCCAACTCAATGTCTTTGGCGTCGAAGCCAACGCCGACACGCTCGGCTTGGTCGCGGCGGGGGCGGTGGGTACCGCCATCGCAGGCCACGCGGCGGTTTCCATCAACCGGCATAAGAAAACCGAAAAAGAATCAAAGGAAAGCGTATGACTGCCAGCCAAACACCGAACGGTTTTGCCCTGGACAACAGCGGCAAGCGCATCGTCGTCGATCCGGTCACGCGCATCGAAGGCCATATGCGTTGCGAGGTCAATCTTGACGAAAACAATGTCATCCGCAATGCGGTGTCCAGCGGCACCATGTGGCGGGGCCTTGAAGTGATATTGAAAGGCCGCGATCCCCGCGATGCGTGGGCTTTCACCGAAAGGATCTGCGGTGTTTGCACCGGCACCCACGCCCTCACTTCGGTGCGGGCAGTGGAGGACGCGCTTGGCATCCAAATACCGGAGAACGCCAATACCATCCGCAACATCATGCAATTGACTTTGCAGGCCCAAGACCATCTTGTGCATTTTTACCATTTGCATGCGCTGGATTGGGTGGATGTGGTCAGTGCGTTGAAGGCCGACCCCAAGGCAACTTCGGAACTGGCGCAGAGTATTTCGGCTTGGGGAAAATCCTCGCCAGGGTATTTTCTCGATATTGCCAGCCGATTGAAGAAATTCGTCGAAAGCGGCCAGCTCGGGCCTTTCGCCAATGGGTATTGGGGTAGCCCGGCTTACAAACTGCCGCCCGAGGCTAATTTGATGGCGGTGGCGCATTACCTTGAGGCTTTGGATTTCCAAAAGGAAATCGTCAAGATCCACACGGTCTATGGCGGCAAAAACCCGCATCCCAATTGGCTGGTTGGCGGTGTGCCGTGCGCAATCAATGTCGATGGCGTAGGCGCTGTGGGCGCGGTGAACATGGAGCGGCTCAATCTGGTTTCCTCCATTATCGACCGCACCATCGAATTCATCGAGCAAGTCTATCTGCCCGACTTGAAAGCCATCGCCTCTTTTTACAAAGACTGGCTCTACGGTGGCGGATTGTCCGGCAGTAATGTGATGTCGTATGGCGACATACCTGAGCGTGCCAATGACCGCTCGTTGAACAATCTGCTCTTGCCGCATGGGGCCATCATCAATGGCAATCTGAAAGAAGTCCATGAAGTGGATTTGAAGGATGTCAATCAGATTCAAGAGTTCGTGACCCATTCCTGGTATCGTTATGATAACGAAAACACGGGATTGCATCCATTCCAAGGCGTCACCGAGCCGCGCTTTGAACTGGGCAGCAAAACCAAAGGCACAAAGACGAATATCGTCAACTTGGACGAAAGCGCGAAATATTCCTGGATCAAAGCGCCGCGTTGGCGGGGTAATGCGATGGAAGTGGGGCCGCTGGCTCGGTATATCATTGGTTATGCCAAGGGCATTCCTGAGTTCAAGGAGCCGGTGGACAAGCTGCTCACTGATTTGGGGCTCCCGGTCAGCGCCTTGTTCTCGACTTTAGGCCGCACGGCGGCACGGGGTTTGGAGGCACAGTATTGCGCCCATTTGATGAAGCACTTCCAAGACAAATTAATTCGGACTATCAAGGCTGGAGATTTGAGTACGGCCAATACCTCGCATTGGGAACCGGCCTCCTGGCCCAAGGAAGCGAAAGGCGTAGGCACCACCGAAGCTCCACGCGGAGCTTTGGGCCATTGGGTGGTTATCAAAAATGGCAAGATCGACAATTACCAATGCATCGTGCCGACGACTTGGAATGGTTCGCCACGTGACCCGCAAGGCAATATCGGCGCGTTTGAGGCGGCTTTGATGAATACCCAGGTCGCCAACGCAGAGCAGCCTTTGGAAATCTTGCGTACTTTGCACAGCTTCGATCCTTGTCTGGCTTGTTCGACCCATATCATGGACAAGGATGGAAAAGAACTGACACGGGTTAAAGTCCTTTAATCTTCCTCCCCTCTCCCTGCGGGAGAGGAGCTAGGGGGAAAAGGCTTTGAAGGATTCCGAAGCCACTGCCGCAACCTCAGAAGCTTTTGCCCTCACCCTAAATCCCTCTCCCAAGGGGAGAGAGACTTTCAGGAGAAAACCATGTCTTCCCCAGTTTTGACGCAAAATCCGGTCTATGTCTATGAAAAACCCGTGCGCCTCTGGCATTGGATCAACGCCTTGGCTTTGGTGGTTTTGGCCGTCACCGGTTTTTTGATCGGCACTCCGCCCGTGGTTTCAGAGGGCGAGACCAGCGGGCATTTTCTGTTTGGTTATATCCGTTTCACCCATTTTTCGGCGGGCTATGTGTTGGCGATAGGCATGGCAGGCCGGGCTTACTGGGCCTTGGTGGGAAATCAATATTCCCGCCAATTATTTGTGCCGGAAATCCATCGCAGGGAGTGGTGGCAAGGCGTTTGGCATGAACTCCTTTGGTATTTGTTTTTGGTTCCAGAAGCCCGTAAACATGTCGGCCATAACCCTCTGGCCGGTTTGGCGATATTTGTGTTTTTCGTGCTGGGTTCCTTGTTCATGATCGTCACCGGCTTTGCCCTCTATAGTGAGGGTTTAGGCTCCGGCAGTTGGGCCGACCGTGGGTTCGGCTGGGTGATACCCTTCTTTGGCGGCAGTCAAGCCACGCATAGCTGGCACCATTTGGGCATGTGGTATTTGGTAATATTCACCATAACCCATATTTATATCGTAATCCGAGAGCAACATGTCTCCCGCCAATCGATGACTAGCACGATGATCGATGGATGGCGGGTTTGGAAGGATGACAGGCCTTAAAACGATGGATGTCGGCAATGTTCTGATTCTTGGTATTGGCAATATCCTCTGGGCGGATGAGGGGTTTGGCGTTCGCGTAGTCCAGGCTTTGCAGCAGGTTTATGAATTCCCGCCGTCGGTCAGTTTGCTGGATGGCGGGACGCAAGGCTTGGCTTTGATGCCTTACGTGCAGGAAGCTGATGTGTTGATCATCCTTGATGCGGTGGATTTCCAACTTCAGCCTGGAACCTTGCTCGAACTTCGTGACAGGGAAGTGCCTGCATATTTAGGTGCAAAAAAGTTGAGCCTGCACCAAATCAGTTTCCAAGAGGTATTGGCCTTGTGCCAATTATTGGGGAATTGCCCGGAACGGCTTTTATTGGTCGGCGTCCAACCGGAAATCCTTGAGGATTATGGCGGTAGCCTAAGCCCAGTGGTGAAGCGGCAAATGCACCCGGCCATGGACTGCGTCCTGGCTTATTTGGCGGAACTAGGAATTGAGGCGAGATTGAAAACAAAAAGCCCCGATGCGATTACCGGTGCTGTGGACATCGACGAATATGAACGGTTACGCCCTTCCGCCGAAGAAGCCTGCCGGGTTGGCGACGGGCGATTCCTGTGATAAGAAAAAGATGCCTCACGCAACGGCGCAACGTGTAAATCTCTTTAAGTTGCGCCTTTGCGTGATATTTTTCTTTTAGTCTTGAACTCAATTGGGTCACAATCATGTTGGACAACCACACCCCCATCGCCGTCGAAACCGCCGAATCGGTCAGCCCTTTTGACGATCCCGAATGCCGCTATGTCGCCATGCCGGAAGCCATGCGGACGTTTGCCCCGCCGCTGGTGCAGGATTGGCGGCAAAACCCCGAGGGTAGGACGGTGTTGTCGCAGTTGGCCGCAGGTGTGGGCGACAGCCTTAATGGCTTGGGATCGACAGTCATCGACTTGTCTCCTTATGGTTTGGATACCCGTAATTTCATCGAACAAATCTTGGGGGAAGGTGAAATCAGCATTCTCGCGGATCGGCCGGGGCAACGCTTGACGATCAGCGAGTCTGTGTTCACGGGCGTTTGGCGGATCAAGCAGTATCAAAACGGAGTCTTGGCGCAGAATTATCTTGAAACCGGGGCGTTTCCAAATATACTCGAAGAATGGTCGGTCACGCAGAATTCCCATGCGAGTTTGCCGCCAGTATTTCCAGACAATTTGATGAATGCACCCGCCTTGCTGTATGAGATTTTCGCCAAGTCCAAAGATTTTGTCCCTGGTTCGGAGGAAGCCATCAACCTGACTTTGCTGCCATTGACGCCAGAGGACATCGCGTTTTTGGTGGAATGTTTGGGATTGGCAGGGATTTCGATTTTGTCCAGGGGTTATGGCGATTGCCGCATCCGCCGCACCAGCCTATCTTATGTGTGGTGGGTGCAGTATTTCAATTCGTCCGGCCAGCTTATTTTGAATACCTTGGAAATCACCGCATTGCCTAGTGTCGTCATGGCTGCGCCGGAAGATTTGGAGGATTCCGCCAACCGGTTGGGGGATATTTTCGACCGGGTTCCCGCCCATTAGCGTCAAAGCCATTAACTTAAGGAATTTTCCGTTCGCCCTGAGCTTGTCGAAGGGTGGACGGAAAATCCCAATACTTGGAATTTAAACCGTTCATGGTTCGACAATGCTCTCCTGAGCGTAGTCGAAGGGCTCACCACGAACGGCTTAAGCTAATGGCTTTGGCCCCTTAGCATGGTGATGGCAGAAAACACACGCTTTAAGCCGCCTGCATCAAGTCGGCATGGATGAAGATTTCATCGTAAGGCGCGGTTAAATGGCCTGTGGCATCCTGATCCAATAAACCTATGTCCATAAGCATTTGCACGTCGGCTCCAACAAGGAGTCTGCCATGTGTAAATGAAGCACTTAATTTTTGCTTGCCCGCTCCACACCTTCCAAAGCCACTTCCGCCATCAGGCATATCTCCTCCGGCGTGATCACGTAAGGCGGCATGAAGTAGACCACATCGCCCAAGGGGCGCAATAGCACACCGCGCTCCAAGGCGTGGCGGTAAACCCGAAGGCCACGCCGCTCACACCGGTCAAAAGGCTCGCGGCTGTGTTTGTCCTTGCTCATTTCAATGGCGAGGATCATCCCGGTCTGCCGTACTTCGGCGACATGGGGATGGTCGGCGAAAGGCATGGCAGCTTCGGCCATGTGGCGGGACAATTCGCAGTTGCGGTTCAACGTATCCTCCCGGTCAAACAAGTCCAAGGTCGCCAGCGCCGCCGTGCAGGCCAAAGCGTTGCCGGTGTAGCTGTGGGAATGTAGGAAGGCTTTGGCGCCAGCGTGGTCGGCGTAGAAGGCTTGGTAAACTTGATCTCGCGTCAACACGGCGGACAGCGGCAAATAGCCCCCGGTCAGCCCTTTGGACAGGCAAAGGAAATCCGGTGTGATCCGGGCCTGTTCGCAGGCGAACAAAGTGCCGGTGCGGCCAAAGCCTACGGCAATCTCGTCCGCTATTAAGTGTATGCCGTGGCGGTCGCAAGCCTCGCGTAGCAGGGTGAGATACACCGGGTCATACATGCGCATCGAACCAGCGCATTGCACCAAGGGTTCCACGATGACGGCGCAGATTTCTCCGCCCCGTTCGGCCAGGATATGTTCCATCTCCGCAAAGCGGCGGGTGGAGCAATCCGCCCAGGATTCGCCCGGCTCGCGGGTGTGGCAATCCGGCGACGGCGCGACGATGGCTTCCATCAACAGCGGCGCGTAGGTTTGCTTGTATAAGGGAACATCGCCCACCGCCAGCGCACCCAAGGTTTCGCCGTGGTAGCTATTGGCCAAGGTGACGAAGCGGGTCTTACCGGTTTGGCCTAAGTTGCGCCAATAATGGAAGCTCATCTTCAACGCCACTTCCACCGCCGATGAGCCGTTGTCGGCGTAGAAGCAACGTGTCAATCCGGATGGTGCCAGCGCCACGAGCCGTTCGGCCAATAGCACCGCAGGCTCATGGGTGAAGCCGGCCAACAGCACATGTTCCAGTTTCTCCAACTGCCCGCGCAAAGCGGCATTAATGTACGGGTTGGCATGGCCGAACAAGTTCACCCACCAGGAGCTGACCGCGTCCAGGTAGCGCTTGCCGTCGAAATCCTCCAGCCAGACGCCTTGTCCGTGGCGGATGGGAATGACCGGATGCACTTCGTGATCCTTCATCTGGGTGCAGGGATGCCAGAGGACGGCGAGGTCGCGCCGGGCCAGTTCCTGGTTACCCAGATTTCGAGCATCAGCCAATTTTCAGCACCGCCTTGCCGCTCATATGTCTCCCCTCGATCAGCACATGGGCCTTGGCGGCGTCTTCCAAGGGCAGCACCGCGCCAACATGGATTTGCAAACGGCCTTCGTCGATCCAATGGCCGCATTGGACCAGCATGTTCACCTGACGGTCACGGGCGGCATCGAGATGTCGCAGCATCGGAGTGAGCATCAGCTCGAAGCCTACGCGCAAATTCCTCATGCGGGCTTCCTTCAGGTTGGCCTCGGCGATATCCAGCAGGGTGACGATGGTGCCAAAATGGGCGGTGCATTCGAGGCTGCACTCGAACACTTCCGCGCCGACCGTGTCCAAAACCACGTCCGCGCCTTGACCATCGGTCAGTCCGTTAACGATGGCGACAAAATCCTGTTCGCGGTAGTTGACCGTCTCGTCCGCGCCCCATTGCCGGGCTAGTCTGGCTTTTTCCTCCGTCCCCACCGTGGCGATGACCTTGGCCCCTTCCAGCTTGGCCAACTGGATGGCGACATGGCCGACGCCGCCGGCCCCGGCATGGATCAACACCGTTTGGCCGGTGCGCAGTCGCGCCCGGTCATATAGCGCACCCCAAGCGGTGATCAGCACCAAGGGGCCGGCGGCGGCTTGCTCAAAGCTTAAGGTTTGCGGCATAAGTGCGGCCCAGCGCTCGTCCAACACGGTGAATTCGGCGTAGTTGCCTTGGTCTCCGCCCAGACCGCCATGGCAAAACCACACTTTGTCACCGATGCTAAACTTAGTGGCGGCGCTTCCTGTCTCCACCACCACGCCTGCGCCATCGCAACCCAGCACAACCGGCAGGGCGTTTTCATAAAACACGCCGCGTTGGCGTAGCTTGGTGTCTATTGGGTTGATCCCGGCGGCGGCAAGACGCACCTTGATCTGGGTCGTCTCGGTGATTGCCGGTTCGGGGATGTCAGCCAATTGCAGCAGGCTAGCCGCCCCGGGCTGGGTCATGAGTATGGCTCGCATGGGAAACCTCTTTGTGTAAGTGGGAATGAATTGAATAGCACCTGACGGCCTCACGTCAAGCGCAGCATATGCGCGGAAATGACAGAAACCGCTTATTCGCAACGCGAAAAGCAGTAAGCAGAAGGCCAAAACCGCCCAGAACGCCAAAAAAAGCCTAGACCTATTTCATGCCAGCAATGACCATCTCTTGACAGCCGGTTACCACGTCGCGGTAACCGGTGCACAAGACATGGCAACCCAGATCATAACTAGTTGAAAAACCTATAAAATTCGACTGACCCAGTTTACCGCGTAAAAAATACCGGTTCCCATGGCAAAAAAACCGGTGACCACGACGCGATCAACGGTAATTTCATCGTGGTAGGCGCTTACCACCATGGGGTAAGCGATTTTTTCGCACGAAAATCGAAGATCATGACGTGACAACAGAAATCCATCATACAGCAACCGCTATCCGCGCCGCTGACACCGCCGCATTTTTGGGCAACAAATCCAAATCGCAAAAAAGCCAACTTTTATTATCAAATATTTGTTGCATTTTCCATTACAGATTGTTTACGATATTGACCGTAGAGTTTTATCCGGTCACCGATCCCGATGTGAATGAGGACATTCACCATGCCGCACAGCACAGTCATCCCCCGCGACGATGCCAGCAAGCTGGCCCTGCTGCTGCATTTGCTCGCCCATCTGCCGAACTATGCCACTCTGCTGGTCGGTTTCCAAGGCGACCATCCAGTTTTGCATTGGAAAAGCAACGGCACCGACGCGCTGGAACTGGAAGCCGACCACGGCACCGGCACTTTCAGCCTGCTCACCATCAAAATGTCCCCCGGCTACCAAGACGACACCCCGCTCCCACCCGTAGGCACCGCAATTCTCTGGAAATACCGCGCCATTTACCGCATACGTGACAAGCAAGTGAGGCATTGGAGCCAGATTTTGGAGGTAGGGGTTAAGGGAGGGTAAGAATTTACCAAGTGTCAATTGATGCCTAACACACAGTTAGACTTGTTTCTTAAGAATACAAGTGTTTAAAAAACCATATAAGCTGACGGAGTTGAAACAATGAATAGCAGAAGATTAAATCGTTCGCTGATTTGTCTTGCGTTAAGCTTGACAGCGGCACCTAAAAAAGTTGTGGGGAGTAATTACTTAAGTTAACCAGTATAAGTCTGGCAACGTCTTTTTGTTGCCCGCATTTCGGCAAATACTAGACAACATGAAAAGGAAAATAGCTTATGAGCGACATCAATAAACTCGTTAACATTGCCCGAGAAGAGATCGGCACAGAGGAAGATCCAAAGCATCAAAATACTGGTTCATCAATCAAGAAATACCAAGATTCCACTTCTCTCGGTGGTCAAGGTTGGCCTTGGTGTGCAGCCTTTGTGGACTGGTGTGTGCAACAATATGCGGCAAAAGACAATACCAAAATTGCCCATGTCCCTCGCACAGCATCTGCATTCGGTTTAATCACATGGGGAAATGATAATCACTTTTCTGTATTCAATCCTCCAGTCAAGGATGATGATCGTCTTCCTAGAATCGGCGATATTGTCGTTTACGAATTCTCTCACACGGGAATCGTATCAGGCGATAGAGACTCAAATCACGATTTCTACGCGATTGAAGGCAATACGAACCCCGGTGGCGGGCGCGATGGATACGAGGTCGCTGAGCGCGGTCGGAACTATAGCTCGGTGAGGAAGTTTATTAGGCTGCCCGACTAATAATTTTACCACGCAGCCGAGTAACTCGGTAAGGCGTAATATGTAGAGCGCAATGCGAAACAATTGCGCCACATGGCAAAATTAAACATACGACGCAATACAGCTAGCGTCTATTGCGCCCTATGCGGGCTTCCAGCTTGAATTCTGAAGCTCAATCATATGCAACCAATATTTAGAATAGGAGAAGTACCATGCCGCTTGATATAGCAAATTTTTCTGATGATATTGCCGCTGCTGCCGCACTCGGTACTGCTGCCTTTACTTTGGTTGATGGTAGCAAAGTCTTGCGGGGAGGAGGAGTTTCGAACTGTGGGTTTGGCTATATCACAAGTTCGGTGAATAAATTTTTTCCTATTACCAGTGAACAAACAGATCCTGCCAATCCACTCAGGTTAACTGAAGTTATTGCTACTCTGAAGGCCAATTGGCTAAATGGTACCGCTTTGGCCGATCAAAAAGCCATAGCGAAATCTCTTATAAAACTCCGCTTGGATGAGGCTAACGCGCCAGATCTCGCCAAAGCGACAGGAGTGAATAAGGAGACGCTTCTGGCGGTTGCTAAAAAGATCGCATCCGGTGAAACGCTAACCCAAGAGGAAAACGACGTATTTGGTCGTTTTGACCTTATTTTGACTGCTATTCTCGATGAAGGTTATCAACGGGCCGACCAGTGTTATCGAAACAGCGCCAAAGCATGGTCTATTGCTGTATCGGTTGTTTTAGCGGTATTCGGAGGTTGGATTGTGCAGGGCTCTTCCTCGCCACCGATCCCAAGCAGATCGGCGTGGCAATCCTGGTGGGATTGGCAGCAACACCAATAGCACCAATCGCCAAGGACTTGACTAGCGCCCTTTCGGCGGGAGTTAAGATGGCGCAGTCATTGCGGAAATAGGTGTAATAACTATGACTTGGTTCCTTGATCTACGTGCGGATAGCGTCGGCGGCAATCCCGCTCGGGAAGTGATTGTAAGGCAGGATGCCAATTATTGCTTCGATATCGGTAAACTAATCGAAGAAGCGCGGGGGAAGGATGTTCTGTTCGGCACTCATGGTTTCAATAGAGTTGTTCCCGGTGTTAAGTTAATGATTATAGGCTATTTTTAGGTTCCAAAGACCCGCCGGAACCCAAAAAAGGAAATCAATGAGCCAGTCCAGGTGGTTTCTGATCCGATGGGTCAGGCAATGGAAAGCCTTCATCCCGCCGATGGCGTGTTCCACGGAAACGCGGGTTCCCGCATGCTGCCGGTTATGTTTGACCTGCGCGGCGGTCAGTTTCGGCTTCGGGTTGTTTTTAGATTTCTTCGGCCTTTTGTGTGGAAGGTTTATCTTGGATTTCACGCCATAATCTTTTTGCGCACCTTGGAACCCAAGGTCGAGCCACAGATTCACTCGATGGAACCATTTCAGTTTTGGGTCGAATACCTTTTTCATGAGCTTGTAGTCGTGGACGCTGCCGGCGAAGACGCAGAAGAGGAAAAGGATTTTCCGGTGCAGGGTCGTGAGGACGAGCGCCTGGAGCGTGTGGCGTTTTTTTTTTCCGCTGAAGCGGGCCTTCTGGAGTTCCCCGTCCTGCGGCCTGACGCAGGCGCACTCCATCCCGTCGATGATGACGTCGCCATATTTATCGACGAGTCGCAGGAACTCCTCGGGAGTCCCAGGCGACCGCTCAGGGAGCACGCCGAGGTCCGACAGGCTCCGCAGCAAGACGGGCAGGAGTTTCTCCACATGGTTGTGGGCATGCCCCGAACTGAAGCCGAAAAGGAAGCCCAGCACGTCGAAGGTGGGGTATGTCTTGAGGTAATACAAAATGAAGAAAAGCTTCTTCCCGGGCGTGTCGAGATGGCCTTTTGGCCCGCCCGTTGGAACCTGCTTGATTTCGCCCTGCCGACACCTTTCCAGTTGGACGGCATCGTAGGCCGCCGCGAAGGCCGCAAGGAGGATGTTGAATTTTGGCAGGCTCATGCCGATGACGGACTTAATCTTGCGGTCATGCTTCTTGCCATCCAGCTTTTTAAATCTTTCGAAGGCCATGGGTTGTCTATTTTCTGTAGGGTATGGATACCCTATAATAAGGCAGTATTAAAAAAATTAACAGGGTCGGGAACAAGTCTAATGTAAACCGCCAAGAGGGAATCGCTAGTTTGACAGCCTGGGAAAATCTGCTAACCCTGGATGAGGATACTTTCTTTATCGGGATACTTTGGCCCGGTGATTCTCGCTGGGTACCTGTGGTGGACTATCCCTTTGAGGGCGATGAGGCCATTACCAGTGGTCAGTTGCTCGCGCCATTTCTAAACAAATATTTCGCGGTGGCAATCAGCCTATCCTTCGCCTCTCACAGTCTGGGTGCCAGAATGGTATTGGAGACAATTCGCAAGATGGATCGTTCTGTGAGACGATTGACATTGATGGCTGGGGCGATTGATGACAATTGCCTGATTGATGAGTATCGTGACGTGGCAGCGAAGGTAGAAGAAATTTCCATCTTGGCTTCCCGTAGCGATTATGTCTTGAAACTCGCATTTCCTATCGGTAATCCGTTGGCTGGTATTATCACCAGAGGACATCCTTATTGGCAAGGTGCATTAGGTTATGAAGGTCCAGATAGCCCTTATCCAAACAACCTCCGCTCAGGCTGGCAAATACTTGACGATTGGGATTACAGCCATGGTGATTATCTCGGTGGCATCCCGCCTGCTTTGCTCCCTCCTGTAAATTTTCCGCAGCAAGGCACTCCAAAACCCAACTCGAAACCCGCATGGTCGGCAGGGTTCGTCTCCACACGTTTTTGATTTGAAGGGAGTGCCGGGCGGGCGGTCGAGTCTGAAACCTGTTCCAACAGGTTTCAGCTCCCGCCAAGGCACCGCTTTGCCCTTCGGGCAGCCTGCGCCGTCCCCGCTCAACTCGAAGCCTGCGCTTCTCGTTCGCAGATGACTCTACGCCGCTTCGTTGCATCTTGCAGATTCCCTAAACGGGAATCCGCCCGGTGCCTGCGGCTTTGCAGGGGCATGGAAAACATCCCGCCATCGCTCGGCTTTGTTTTCCAGCAACGTGCTAAGGCGCAATGCGGAGCAATTGTACCGTATGGCAAGGTTAAACATACGGTATTCCAAAATGGGGAGGTGGGTTTAATTGATTTATTAAGTATGGTAGAGCATAAAATTTTCAAGTTTCTTAGGCAACCATTCCAATGGCGTATCAAATTGTTTTGTGCAAGTATTGCAACAGTTCCGAGGTTGTCCGTTACGGCACCCAAAGCGGTCGTTCCCGGTTTCGCTGCAAGGAGTGCGGGCGAATATTCAAGACCGACTGCGTGTACCGGGCCTACGAGCCTGGCGTCAAAGACCAGATTGTGGACATTGCCATGAACGGCGGCGGCATCCGGGATGCTTCGCGCATTCTGGGTATCGGCAAAAACACCGTCATTTCCACGCTAAAAAAAAGCTCCGCTGAAGTGGTCGCCGTGAACCCTTACATCGGTACGCGTGAGATCGCCGTCGAAATCAGGCATCCCCTTGATTCTCCAATGGATGTTCAGGCAGACGAGCAATGGGGCTACGTCGGCGACAAAAAGAACCAACGCTGGCTCCGGTATGCCATCGATGCCGTGACAGGCTGTGTCCTGTCGTTCGTTTTCGGGCGGCGCCAAGATGCGGTGTGCGAGCAATTGATCTCAAATTTGAAGGCATTCAATATCCGGACCTATTACACAGACGATTGGGGCAGCTATTCCGCACTCATCCCTAAAGACAAGCACGTCATTGGCAAGCAGCATGCTCAAAAAATAGAAAACAAAAACCTTTTGTTGCGAACCCGGATCAAGCGATTGACGCGCAAAACGATCTGCTTTTCAAAATTGGAAGCACTTCACAACACGGTGATAGGGTTGTTTATAAATAGATACTGCTTTCAATCTCAATAAATCAATTAAACCCACCACCCAGCAGGTCTAGACGAAGTTGCCTTATCCATTGACTTGCTTACCGGCATATCAATATAAGCAATTTGAAAGGCAATTTAGTAAACCAAAGAGCTGTCCTGACAAAGGCAATGCAGGATACTGCCAGACAGGAACTCTACCTAATTCCAGCAATGTGTGCACAGATGGATCATCTCCAGTTTATTGTAAAGATGGCCTTCCGCCTGAATAATTAGCAATCGGAATATTCTTCGCTATTCCGTCCTTATAAACCAAAGAAGGAGTATATGTAATGACTATTAACGTTGTTGTTGATCTCTCCCACCACAATGGCAATGTGGATTTCGCAAAAGCCAAAGCGGCGGGCATTGTCGGTGTAATCCATAAAGCCACGCAAGGCCAATCGGACTTGGACAAGACTTACGATGCCCATCGCAAAGCGGCGCTCGACGCAGGACTATTATGGGGTGCCTATCATTTCGCCACAGGAAGTGATGGGATAAAACAAGCCGAAAATTTCCTCACAGTTGCCGAGCCAGAAAAGGATACTTTATTGGTATTGGACTTTGAACCTAATCCCACCGGGCCAAGCATGGATTTGCTGGAAGCCCATGCCTTTGTTACCCATGTGCAAGAACAAATAGGCAGATTCCCTGGGTTTTATTCAGGGCATTACATCAAGCAACTGCTGGGAAGCAATAAAGACCCTGTACTCGCCAATTGCTGGTTCTGGCTGGCACAATATGGTGCTACTCCGGTAGTTCCCGCCACATGGCAGACTTGGACAATGTGGCAATACACTGATGGTAATTTAGGGCCTGAACCTCATGAGGTTGATGGCATTGGATCATGTGACCGCGATAAATTCAATGGCGATTTAGACCACTTACGAAAGTTATGGGGGGTAGGATGAGTAGAGCTATTCTATTACGGTGGACAAGTCATTGATAACAACAGGAGAAAACCCATGACATTGCTCAGAGAAATATTCGCTATTATCACCCTACTATTGTTCTTGTTATGCGCTTATAGATTTTTTACGGACAAAAACGCATTACGTGACGATAGTACAGCCGATTCCAAACCCTATAGCTTCTCTCGGGTTCAACTATGGTGGTGGACTGTTCTAAATTTTGGCCACATTCATTGCCGGTTATGGATTTACTGGCACTCTGTGGCCTTTCAATGAAACTTTTTTAGCTCTGCTAGGAATGAGCCTTGCTACCACTACAGCTGGGCGAATCATCGACAACCAACAAATTAGCGATGCCAATGTCAAACGCCATCAAGATGGCTTTCCCTCCGAAGGTTTTTTCGCCGACATTTTGTCGGATGAAAATGGACTTAGCGTACACCGCTTTCAAGCCGCATTTCTCAACTTGATCTATGGCGGCGCATTTGTAGTCCAAACTCTAAGCAACAATGGTACTTTCCCTACGTTCGAGGTGCAGACCTTGGCGATGCTCGGCATCAGTTCTTCCGCTTACTTGGCCTTGAAAGCGACTGAAGGTAAAGGAAATTTTTCGGCATCCAATAATCCACCCGATCCCCCAACGATTTAGCCTTGTAGCCTTGTAGATTGGGCGCATTTCTTTGCGTTGCGCCCGACATTTCGGCTTGGATTGTCGGGCAACGATGGAACTGTTGCCCGACCTACTGAACTATTGGTATCCTAAAGATAAAACACAATTGGTGGCGGCAACTGGGGATAACAAATCAACGCAATTAGGGTCAATTTTCATTACTATTTACAGTTATTTTTCACTTGAGGACAAAAACATGTCTATACAAGACACTTTGAATAAAGTAGCACAAGAAACCGCGAATTCCAAAGAAACTTTGGATGCTTTGCATCAAGCTCGCGCTAGAGGACGGCAACCAATAGAGCCTTTAATTGATATTCATCCGCTTTTACTAGACAATGGGATTATTGAAGCTAAAACCTATACTCTTGTGGCCCAAGGCGATTCTTGGTTCGATTATCCGGGGCATGATTTGATTAATTATCTGCGTGATCGTCATGACCATAAAATTGAAAATATTGCGGTAGCCGGGGCGACATTGAATGATATCGTCTATGGACTAGTGCCTAAAAATTTATTTGGCATCCCCCAGTCCAGTGATGTGTCGCGCATCACTGAGCTTTTAAACTTGATTGAAAGAATCCATACTGAAAAAGACCCATTGCAAGGCGTGCTGCTCTCCGGCGGTGGTAACGATATTGCGGGACCTGATTTTTTTACTTTTTTGAATAACAAAGACGCTATTCTCCATAATCCAAATACGCAAGTGACGAATGGCGCGGTAGCCGAGACATTTCAGAATGCATACAAACACTTGATAGATGTTATCTTAGCCCACGCAAATACACTTCAGATCAATGATTTGCATATTTTTATTCATGGCTATGATTATCCTTGGCCCGACGGGCGTGGATTTACTTGGTTCAATCTTGTAGGCCCTTGGTTCCATGAATCATTCAACAAAAAGAACTACCCTTATATTACTCAAGCTGATTTGGATATCAGGCGTACGATAGTCAGGGGCTTTGTAGAAAGTTTTAATGCTATGCTATCTGGCCTCGCTGCTCAGTATCAAAATGTTCATTATGTGGACTTACGAGGCACATTGGGAAATGACATTGGACTTTGGGCTAATGAATTACATCCCACATCTGAAGGGTTCAGTTTGTTGGCGGACAAATTAAACTTGGCTTTACATCAAGCGATTGGATAATTATCTACCCGAGTACTAACATAGGCTGGATTGTTGCTCTGTCATAACCCAACAAATCAAGTCATTCCGTGATAGTGAGATTCGGGTTTTATTTCATCCAACAGCTTTTTCCATAAAACCTTTATCCGGTTATTCAACAGGAGTATTTACCATGACTAATATTAAAATTGCAGTGATCAACCAAAGCACCGTTGTTAACGATGCCGATGTGGTCAAAACCGTAGCGGCATTGCAAACACAAGTAATGAGGGATTTCGCGCCAATATGGGGTATAAATGCAGATTTACGGGTCGTCCCGCATGGACAACACCCTGCTGCTAATGAATGGTAGCTGGCTATATTAGATGATTCAGACCAAGCTGGTGCGCTGGGTTATCATGACCTGACGAGTAACGGATTGCCGATTGGAAAAATATTCGCAAAAACTGATTTGAAATATGGCGATGCGTGGAGCGTGACAGCCAGCCATGAGCTACTGGAAATGTTGGCCGACCCGACAATTAACTTGACGGTTTTCGACGAATCCAGCCATGGCGGCAGGCTGTATGCCTATGAAGTATGCGATGCCTGCGAAGCCGATATTTTAGGCTACAAAATCGGCGATACACTGCTTTCTGATTTTGTGTATCCCAGTTGGTTTGAGTCATTTTGGAAACCGCACGGCACCCAATTCGATTATGCCAAGAAAATCACCGAACCATTCCAGTTATTAAAAGATGGGTATATTGGTATTTACGATATTTCCTCTGGCTCAGGATGGAAGCAGTTAACGGCCGAGACGATCAACCATCGTTCGCGCCCACCGGTCGGTAGCCGCCGTGAAAGACGGGGCATTTTACGTGACCAGCGCTTGTTAAGTACAATACATGCGGATATCAAATCTGATTGAGGCCACACGCCTACTCGCCTTTGTGTTCGGAGAAAAGCCAGTATTAGTTAGTAGGTCGGGCAACGTCTTTTTGTCGCCCGACAGCTATGCCTAATAGGCTTTCGGCTTGAAATTCGCCGGAACATCCAGTTCGAATACCTGAAAGAGGCTTCGTTAAGTTGCCAGCAGGCGATATCCGTTTAAAAAAGCCCTCACCCCAACCCCTCTCCCGCAGGAAGAGGGGAGCTAAACATCAAGACCCATCACAACCCCGCCGCCCTCCGCAAATCCAAAGTATACGGATGCTCCTGGCTATATCCCTCATCCGCCAAAATCAACTCGGCTTTCATCGTCCCTGGCGTGTGGCCGAAATCCCAGAACCGCCCTACCCTTCTGGCCTCGGCTTCATAAGCATTCACCGGGAAGGTGTCATAATTGCGCCCGCCGGGATGGCTGACGTAATAGGTGCAGCCGCCGATGGAACGGTCATTCCATAAATCAATGATGTCAAACACCAAGGGCGCGTGGACGCGGATGTTGGGATGCAGGGCCGAAGGCGGCTGCCAGGCGCGATAGCGCACACCACCGATAAATTCGCCGCGCTTGCCGGTGTTGCGCAACGGGACACGGCGGCCATTGCAGGCGACGGCATAGCGGGATTCGGTCATGCCATCCAATCTCACTTGAATCCGCTCCACCGAAGAATCAACATAGCGGGCGGTGCCAAAGGAGGTCGTCTCCTCGCCCAGCACATTCCACGGTTCGATGGCGAAACGCAGTTCCATGTCGATGTTCTGGGCGCGTACCCTGCCGTAATGGGGAAAACGGAATTCCGTGAACGGCGCTATCCATTCCTTGCGGAAGGCAAAACCGGCGCGATTAAGATCCTCGACCACCTCGGCCATGTCGGCCTCGACGTAATGCGGCAGCATGAACCGGTCGTGCAGTTCCGTGCCCCAACGCACCAGCTTATGCTCGTAGGGCTGGTTCCAGAACCAGGCGACCAAGGTGCGTAATAAGAGCATCTGCATCAGGCTCATATGCGCGTGGGGCGGCATCTCGAATGCCCGCAATTCCAACAAGCCTAAACGTCCGGTTGCGCTGTCCGGCGAATACAGCTTGTCGATGCAAAACTCTGCACGGTGGGTATTGCCGGTCACGTCAATCAGCAGATTGCGCAGAAGCCTATCCACCAGCCACGGCGCGGGAGTCTCACCCTTGGGGGTCTGGCTGAAGGCGATTTCCAGCTCGTATAGCAACTCGTCGCGGCCCTCGTCCACCCGTGGCGCTTGGCTGGTCGGGCCGACGAACATGCCGGAGAACAAGTAAGACAAAGCCGGATGGTGCTGCCAGTAGGTAATCAAGCTGCGCAACAAATCAGGTCGGCGCAGCAATGGGCTGTCCGTCGGCGTCGCGCCGCCCAAGGTGACATGATTGCCGCCGCCGGTGCCAGTGTGTCTGCCGTCCAACAGGAATTTTTCCGTGCCTAACCGGGATTGGTGCGCCTCTTCATAAAGGGCGACGGTCTTGTCCACCAACTCATCCCAAGAACTGGACGGATGGATGTTGACCTCGATCACGCCGGGATCGGGCGTCACCAACAGACGCATCAGACGCGGGTCACGCGGCGGCTCGTAACCTTCCAACACCACCGGAATGCCCAGCTCGTCGGCGGCGCCTTCGATGGCCGCAACCAAACTCAAGTAATGTTCGAGGTTGGTCAACGGAGGAAGGAACACATACATCCGGCCCTCGCGTGGCTCCACGCACAGGGCCGTGTGGATCAGTTCCGAACCGGAGCGGCGGTCGTCGCCAAATTCCTGCTGATGCACCTCCGGGTGGAGATCCGGCCCGTCAACCCGATAACTGAAGCGCCGCGCCACCTCGCCGTAGGAATCAGCCAAGGGAGGTTTGAGTTCCTCGAACAGGCTGCGCTCTTGATGGAATTCGCGGGTCTTGCTCCACGGCAAGGAATCCGTGGGCAGGCGCAAACCCATGGGCGAATCGCCCGGAATCAGGAACATTTCCTCCCGCCTGAAACTCCACAGGCTGCTTTGCCAAGCTTCCGCCCCATAGCTCCAGCCAATTGGCAAGGCATAACCGGCCGGCTGGTTTAGGCCACGATCCAGCAAACGGGCGAGGCGGCGGCGTTCCAGTGGATCTTTCAAATCAGCCGCCAAGGGATCGACGTTTTCCGGCAGCGCACCCTCTTTCCATAGATAGTAGAAAGCATCTTCGTAGCCCGGCAACACATGCCCCGGATGGACCTTCAGCCGCTCGGCGATTTTCCGGGCCAGCTCGTCCGCGTGATCGATGGTCACGCCATAATCCGCCGTCTCGTCCGCCAACAGCTTTTGATTGCGCCACACCGGCACGCCGTCGGCGCGCCAATAAGTCGCCATCAGCCAGCGCGGCAAGGGTTCGCCCGGATACCACTTGCCTTGGCCGTAATGCCTGATGCCGCCTTTGCCGAAGCGTTCTTGCAGCCTGCGCACCAACACGCCGGCCCGTTCGCGCTTGTGCGGCCCATCGGCGGCGGTGTTCCATTGCGCCGACTCCATATCATCGATGGACACAAAAGTCGGCTCGCCGCCCATGGTCAGGCGCACATCGTTTTCTTGCAAAACCTTGTCCACATCGTGGCCCAAGGTCTCGATGGCCTGCCATTGCGACTCGCTGTAGGGCTTGGTGACACGCGGGTCTTCGTGGATGCGGCTGACTTTGTTTTCGAAGCTGAATTCACATTCGGCATCGCCAATGAAACCGCCGGTAATCGGCGCGGCGCTGACCGGATCGGGTGTGCAGGCCAAGGGAATATGGCCTTCGCCGGCGAACAGCCCGGAAGTCGGGTCGAGGCCGATCCACCCAGCTCCTGGAATGTAAACCTCGGCCCAGGCATGAAGGTCGGTGAAATCCGCCTCGGGGCCGGAAGGGCCGTCCAGTGACTTCACGTCCGCCGTGAGCTGGATCAGATAACCGGACACGAAGCGGGCCGCCAGCCCCAAATGCCGCAGGATCTGCACCAGCAGCCAGGCGCTGTCGCGGCAAGAACCCAGCGCTTTTTCCAAGGTCTCTTCGCAAGTCTGCACACCGGGTTCCATGCGAATGGAATAGGCGATGTCCTCATGCAGGCGGCGGTTGATATCGACCAGGAAATCCACCGGATTGCGCTGGGTGCTATCGACCAGGGCCAGCCAGCCTTTCAGCAAGGGCCCGTTCTCGCGCAATTCCAAATAAGGGACAAGCTCCTGCCTAAGCTGGGCGTCATATTCAAATGGGAATAGTTCGGCATATTCCTCGACGAAGAAATCAAAGGGATTGATGACCGTCATTTCGGCGATCAATTCCACGTCGATGCTCAACTCGCTGGCCGGCTCAGTGAACACCACCCGCGCCAGATAATTGCCAAAGGGATCTTGCTGCCAATTGATGAACTGCTTTTCCGGCGCGATCTTGATCGAGTAAGCGTGGATCGCCGTCCGGCTATGGGCGGCAGGACGCAGCCGGAACACATGGGGAGAGAAAATGACGGGTTTGTCGTAGCGGTAAACGGTTTGATGGCGGATAGCCACGCGGATAGCCATGTTATTCCTCCCGCACTCAGGCGGACAGATGGGTTAAGTGAAAGCGAGCCCGCTCGGCGCGGGGCTGGTGTTGACCGAATGCGCAGCAAATACCAAGCCAGCGACACATCTGGAATGTTTGGAGATTGAAAACAGCGCGGACGCTAACAGAACCAACCCACAAGCCAGCGGCCCGCCCAATCGCGCACCAAGCCGGATAGGAGCGCACCAAAAAGCGACTTCCACAATCAGCTTGTGAATCGTGCGGTCTTCACAGCTTGCTGGTTGGCCTTATCCTCGATAAAGCAATCGGCACCAACCCGGCCAAAACTAGCCCGCCAAAACCAAGCCCAACTTGGATCGCATCCATCCCCAGCTTGATGGTCAGGGTGTAAAGCCCGATCATCCCCAGCATGGCGAGGTTCTCGAACAGATTCTGGATGGCCACGGCATGGCCTGCGCCCACGGTCTCATGGCCTCGCTCCTGCAACAAGGCATTCAGCGGCACCACGAACATTCCACCGCACAGGCCAACCGCAGCCAACAAGACAGCGGACTCCGCCAGCCCATGCATCTGGGTAAGCAGCATAATGACCGGCCCCAACAGCAAGCCGGGGATCAGCGCCCGGTTCACCGTTTCCAGCTTGATCCAGACCGAGGCCAGCCCCGCGCCTAGGGCAATGCCGACCGCCACCGCACCGTTGAGGTTGGCGGGGGTCGAGGCATCGTTTACCCCCAAGGCCAGAGGAACCCATGCCACCAGCAACAGTCGCAAGGTCGCTCCGGTACCCCAGAACAGGCTGGTGCAGGACAAGGAGAAACGCACATCCCGGTCTTTCGCCAAAGCCCAGGTGGTGCGGAAAAAATCCACGATCATCGCCCAAGGCTGGAAATGTCCGTCGGGATGGGCCGCAGGCAATTGCGGGATCAGTAGGTTCGCCAGCATGGCTGCGCAGTAACAGCCGGCCACGCTCCACAGCGCAATAGGAATGGAGTGGTCCGCCAACCAGCCGCCGGTGCCAACACCCAGCAGAATGGCGACGATAGTGGAGCCTTCCATCAGGCTGTTGGCTTTCACCAGTTGTTCCGGCCCCACCAATTCGGAGAGGATGCCGTATTTGGCCGGCGAATAAGCCGCCGCGCCCACCCCGACCATGCCATAAGCCAACAGCGGATGCAGCCCCGCCAGCATCGCCCCCGCGCCGATGAATTTCAGTCCGTTGGCCAGCAGCATCACCGGGCCTTTAGGCAGGGCATCGGCGAACGGCCCGGCGAAAGGAGCCAAAATCACAAAGGCCAGCACAAAAAACTCCTGCAACAGCGGCACCCATTCCTCCGGGCGTCGCTCCGCCCGCACCAGCGCTATGGCGACAAACAACAAGGCATTGTCAGCCAGGGCGGAGAAGAATTGGGCGGCGAGGACGGCAGGAAGGGCGTGTTTGGGCATCGGGGTTTTAGCGCTTCCCCACCTTCAAGACGACCAGGGAACGCTCCATGACTGGCAGGGAGACATAGCCTTCGAGGGCGGGTTCCCAGCCCTCGGCCCGGATATCTTCTCCGGTGGGGGCATGGGTATCTATGGCTTTGCGCCATAGTTCGCCATCCGGCAATTTCGGCAAGACGAAATCGACAGGATGCGTGGCCGGATTGAACAGCAAGCAAAGCCCTGGCTCACCGTCCCTACCCCTTAGGATATGGCAACCCAGGCAGGATTCCTGTTGCCAATTGGGCTTCTGCCCGTTTGGGCCGAACCAGTCGATTTCATCCGGGCGGTAAAATTGCTCCAGTGACAACACCCGGTTGCGCTTGCGGAAGGCGATCATGCCCTTGACGAATTTGAACAGTTCGCGGTTTTTTTCAAGCAAAGTCCAGTCGAACCAGGAAATTTCGTTGTCCTGGCAATAGGCGTTGTTGTTGCCCTGCTGGGTGCGGCCAAACTCGTCCCCGCCCAGCAGCATGGGGATTCCCCGCGAAAGGAACAAGGTCGCCAGCATGTTCTTCCGTTGCTTGAGCCGGACATGGTTGATGCCAGAATCTTCCGTCGGCCCTTCGTATCCATAATTGGCGCTGAAATTGCCGTCTGTGCCGTCGCGGTTTTCCTCGCCATTGGCCAAGTTGTGCTTGTGTTGGTAACTGACCAGGTCGTTCAGGGTGAAACCGTCGTGGCAGGTGACGAAATTGATGCTGTTGACGGGTGCCTTGCCGCTGTGGTCGTACAGGTCGGCGCTGCCGCACAAGCGGCTGGCCAAGGCCCCGGCCATGGCGGGGTCGCCGCGCCAGAAGCGGCGCACATCGTCGCGGTATTGTCCGTTCCACTCCGACCAGCGCTCCCCCGGGAAAAGGCCCACCTGGTAGGCTCCGCCGGCATCCCAAGCCTCGGCGATCAGCTTCACATCGTGTAAGATGGGATCTTCGGCGATTTGCTCCAACAGGGGCGGATTGGGGATGAGGTGGCCGCTACGGTCACGGCCCAAGATGGAGGCCAGGTCGAAGCGGAAGCCATCCACATGCATTTCCGTTACCCAGTAACGCAGGCAGTCGAGGATGAAATTGCGCACTACCGGATGGTTGCAATTGAGCGTGTTGCCGCAACCTGAATAGTTCTTGTAGCGCCGCTTGTCCTCTTCCAGCAAGTAGTAAATGCTGTTGTCCAAGCCACGGAAATTGAGCGTCGGGCCGATCTCGTCACCCTCGGCCGTGTGGTTGAACACCACATCCAACAACACTTCGATACCGGCCTTGTGCAGAGCCTTGACGAGGGTCTTGAATTCATCGACCTGGCAACCGGGGTAGCTACGGCTGCCGAAGCCTTCATGAGGCGCGAAAAATGCGACGGTGCTGTATCCCCAATAATTGACCAGCCGCTCTCCGGTGAAGGGATTTATTACGGTCAATTCATGGGGATTGAACTCTTGCAGGGGCATCAGTTCGATGGCATTGACGCCAAGTTCTTGAAGATAGGGAATTTTCTCGATCAGCCCTAGAAACGTTCCAGGAGAGGCGGTGGCGGAGGATGGATGAATGGTCAAGCCCCGCACATGGGTCTCATAGATGACCAATTCCGGCCAATGCCGCTTCAGCGAACGGTCGTCTTCCCAATCGTAGCCGTTGTGGATAGCCAGCCCCTTGGCCATGTCTTGCAAGCCATGGGAAGGGTGGGCGTCTTCAGGTGAGCAACAGTGGCAAAAGTTCCAGGGTTGCGGGCTGGCGAGAGCGGTGGCGTAAGGATCCACTAACATGGCATTGGGACAGAAACGATGCCCCTGTTCGTGCGTACGCGGGCCGTCAACCAGAAACGCGTAGGCTTGGCCGCGCTCCGCCCCCCGCACACAGACATGCCAAATGTCGCCCGTGCGATGATGCTGGGGATCCAGCTCAATGGTTTGGCAAGGTTTTGAATCTATTGGATTTTCAAACAGCAGCAATGACACCTTGGTGGCGTGGCGGCTAAACAGCGTGAAGTTGATTCCGCTTTGTTGAAAATAAACGCCATGAGGCATGGGCGAGCCGGCGGCATAGGCAAAGGGTGGCTTTATCATTATTGGAAGAGCCTAAAAATGGATGTCAGCATGATACTGGCTAAATACGCATAAGTTAATACTTAAAATTTTCGATGGCTCTGAAAAACAACAAGGGTGGGGGCCGATGGCCTCCACCCCTGCATAGGACGCCTTACGGCTCCCTGAAGATTTAAAGATCCGGGCAGAGATCTTTTTTCAGCAGCCGGGAGAAGCTTTCAAAGACCTGCAGCAGCACGCCCATGATGGCCAGCGCCAGCCAGCCGAAGATCACGAAGCCGTAGTGCAGCGGGGCGACGAACAGCTCCTCCATGAACCAGAAGGTGTGGCCCCACTCGTTCAGGCCGACGTTCGGCAGGATCATGAACGGGCCGGTCACCGCGATCAGGTACGGCAGGGACAGCCCTTCCGACCAGAACGGCAGGCGGGTCTTCGCGTACAGGAACGCGCCGCCGCCGGTGATGATGTAGATCGGGTAGCTCAGGTAGAACTCGATGATGTGCGACGGCGTGAAGTCGGTGTCGCGCACGATCGTCTGGTGCCAGGTGCCGTCCTGCTCGGTGAAGTAGGAGGCACCCCAGTAGATGGCCCACGCGTAGGCGAACAGCCACACCAGGTGGGTCACGTTGCGGCGCAGCTCCTCGCGCGGGGTGATCGCGGCCAGGTTGCGGTCGCGGGTCTTCCAGATGTAGCCCCACAGGATCGAGGCGGTGACGATCTCAAGGACGATCTCGATGTACAGGAAGTTCATCCAGTACGTCTCGAACTCCGGCGCGAACGAGTCCAGGCCCGCCGCCCAGCCGTACACGCCCTCGTACCAGCGGACCCACGCGTAGAACACGGTGTAGATCGTGAACGCGAACGCCAGCCACTTGACATTAAGCAGCGGAGCTTCTTTTACACCCACATTGCCAATCGTTGTCGCAGCCATTTTAATTACCTCCAGTGGTGTGTGATAAGCGTCCTGATTGTCGCATTATTTCCGTCCCTTAACGAGAGCGCCCAAGACAGATGTCTCCGCCTTGGGCACTAGGTTTAAGCTATGTTTGGGTTTGGTGGCTTGCGCCGCCAAACCTTGCATCTCGCTTACTTGCTGATCAGACCCTGATCAACCGCTTCGCACAGCTCCTTGCCAATCAGGTTGGAGAAGCTGGCGAACACCTGCAGCAGCACGCCCATGATGGCCAGCGCCAGCCAGCCGAAGATCACGAAGCCGTAGTGCAGCGGGGCGACGAACAGCTCCTCCATGAACCAGAAGGTGTGGCCCCACTCGTTCAGGCCGACGTTCGGCAGGATCATGAACGGGCCGGTCACCGCGATCAGGTACGGCAGGGACAGCCCTTCCGACCAGAACGGCAGGCGGGTCTTCGCGTACAGGAACGCGCCGCCGCCGGTGATGATGTAGATCGGGTAGCTCAGGTAGAACTCGATGATGTGCGACGGCGTGAAGTCGGTGTCGCGCACGATCGTCTGGTGCCAGGTGCCGTCCTGCTCGGTGAAGTAGGAGGCGCCCCAGTAGATGGCCCACGCGTACGCGAACAGCCACACCAGGTGGGTCACGTTGCGGCGCAGCTCCTCGCGCGGGGTGATCGCGGCCAGGTTGCGGTCGCGGGTCTTCCAGATGTAGCCCCACAGGATCGAGGCGGTGACGATCTCAAGGACGATCTCGATGTACAGGAAGTTCATCCAGTACGTCTCGAACTCCGGCGCGAACGAGTCCAGGCCCGCCGCCCAGCCGTACACGCCCTCGTACCAGCGGACCCACGCGTAGAACACGGTGTAGATCGTGAACGCGAACGCCAGCCACTTCGTGTCGAGCAGCGGCTTGTCTTGGGCGACAGCGCCGCCAATTGTTGTTGCAGCCATTTCAAATACCTCAGTTGTTTTGGTTACTTCTAGTTATCCTTCCCACGGGTTTTGCATCAGCATCTCGGGCAAGGACAATGCTATGACCGGGGCCTTTTGGAAAAATTCCGCCATCATCGATCAAAGGACAGAAAAATTTCCTAGCAAACCGCTCAACATCTCCTCACTGGCGAACCGGCCCATTCCGTCCCCCGCAGCAACCGCTCGCCTTTCATCAATAGCGACAGGTCGCCAATCTTGACGTCGTCCTCGATCACCGTACCGTAGAGGATCAGCGCGTAACTGCCCACCGACACACGGGAACCGATTTCAATCGTGGACATTTTCATGACCCGATCCTCAAAAAGATGGGTCTGGATGGTGCTTTCCTCGTTGAGCGCCACATCGTCGCCTAGCGTGACCAGGTCGAATTCGGTGAAATCCGTGGTCAGGATACAGGCGCGTCGGCCTATCTTCATGCCCAGCATCCGATAATACCAAGGCATGAAAACCGTGCCTTGCAGGTGTTGGGCGAAGAAGGGAATGGTGAAATTCTCGTAAAAACCCGTCATCAGCTCGGTGCGCCAGACAAAGGTGCTCCATAACGGCTGTTCGTCTGGCTTGTACCTGCCGACGATCAAGCGCTTGAGCAGCGCGGTCAATAGTGTCGAGGCAACCCCGAAGACCATGTACAAGGCGGGAAACGCGGCGAGCGTGACCCAAGGGCCGTGGAAATCCTCAATCTGCACACAAAACGACAACACCAGCGACGCAAAGACGATGAACGCCGTCCCCGGCAAAATCACCCGGAAAAACTCGATGAACAGTCGCAGGCCATAAAGCAGGCGGGTAGGCTTGTAAGTGCGTTCCTCGGCAAATTGTTTGGCCGGCTTCTGTCGTTGTGGCAGATGCACCGCCGGCGATCCCAGCCAAGCAGTGCCGTCGGGAGTGATCGTTCCGGGCGGACTGGTTTGGCAGCCCAGCAGACAATTGTCACCCACCGTGGAACCTACAGGTACATACGCGCTGTTGCCAATGAACGTCTTGTCGCCGATCACCGTCTCCTTCAAGATGATGCAATCGCCGACAACCTTGGCCGGCCCCAGCCCCACGCCGTCGGCGATGAAACTGCCGTCGCCGATGCGCAACAGGTCGGGCAGGATGAACGAGGCCGTCGAGACCTCAGCCGCCTTGCCCACCTTGACCCCCAACACGCGATACCAGGGATTCAGGTAAAGCGTCGCATACAGCGTACGGAGCATGTCGATGCTGGCTTCCATGAGCTTGTCGAAAACCCATTTGCGCATGTAGAAAAAGCTTTTGATGGGGTAGACGCCTTCCTTGATCCGTCCGAGGAGCAGCCATTTCAAAGCCGCCGTCTGCAAGCCCGACAGCAGGACGAAAAGCACGGCCACCACCGGGGCAAGCAACAGATAACTGTAATCCTCGGTGCCATAGTCCAGCTCGTACATCACAATGATCCCAGGGAAAATAGGCAGCAATTCCAAGGCCGGCAGCACGAAGAAACAGACCAGGTAAAACAATACGGCAAAGGCATCACGGACAGGGGTTTTTCCCGCATGGGTGCCCCAGGTCGAATCATTTGGCATTTTCTCCGACCGCACCGCCGGCGAACCGGACCAATATTCCCCCGCCCCGACGCGCGCTCCGCTTTTGATGCAGGTCAAATCGGCAATGACGGCACCCTCTTCCACCGCCACGTCTTGGCCCACCACCGAGCGAATGCCGACGCAAACGTATTTTCCAATCTCCACCCGACGGACTTTCAGATAGCCGTCCTCCACGGAATAACAGGAAATATTGGCATCGGCATTGATCCTGGCATGATCGCCAATGGTCAACAGATCGAGCCCCGAAATTTGGTGGGAATCCATATGCACATCCCTGCCGATCTTCGAGCCAAGCAGCCGCAGATACCAGGCAATCAGCGGTGTGCCAGACAAATAGTGCATGGGTAGGCAATTGAGCAAGCGCTGCACAAACAACCAGCGGACATAGTAGGCACCCCAAACCGGATAGTCGCCTTCCCTCAAGCGCCCCAACACAATCCATTTGCTTAGGATGCCGAGCAAAAACATCCCGGGATAGATGCCAAACAGCGCCAGGAAAGAAGCGCCTAAGGATTCCCAGAAAGGATATTCATAGGCTTTCAAGAAACTGTAAACCGCGAAAGGGGTCAGCCATTGCAGCGCAAAAAAACCACTCAAGAAATACACCATGAGTGTCTGGGCGCAGGCGCTTAAAAAATATTTCCAGGTCGGAATCCGGTAATACTCCGCGCCATTTACGCTGTGGGCAGGTTGCGCGGGGGTTTTGGCCTCCAAAAACGCGGCCAGCTTATTGATGCTCGGATGGGCGTAAACGTCGCCCATGGCGAGGTCGGCAAAACGCCCGTCCTTGCGCATATCGGACACGAACTCCGCCGCCAGCAGGGAATGCCCACCCAAATCAAGGAAGAAATCATCATCTTCCGAGATCGGCAACGGGTCGAACATCAGCAGCCATTTCTCGTAGACAAGCCGGGCGACTTCGGAGTCGAAATCCCGTTCCGAACCTAACGCGAATTTCCTCTGTGGCATCGGGAAAGCCTTGCGATCCAGCTTGCCGCTGGTCAGCAACGGAAATTCCGAGAGCGGCTCAATAAAAGCCGGCACCATATACAAAGGCAGGGATTTCTTGAGTTCCAACAGAGCCGCCTGCTCGTCAAAACAGCTTTCACCGGCCAGGATGACGTAGGCGGCGAGGTATTGGTGGCCCCCGCTGTCACGCACAGTCGCCGCAGCGTTCAGCACCCCCGGCATGGCCAGCAGCAAGGATTCGATTTCCCCCAACTCGACCCGGAACCCCCGGATCTTGACCTGCGTATCAATGCGGCCCAGATACTCGATAGTGTCGTCTTCGTTGATCCTGGCCAAATCACCGGTGCGGTAAAGAACCGGGCTGGTGTCCCCGGTCAGATCGCCATGCCGGTTTTCGATAAATTGTCTCGCAGTCAACTCGGGCCGATGCAGATAGCCACGGGTCACACCCAAGCCGCCGATGGTCAACTCGCCTTCCCTACCCTTTTCAAGAACCTGACCGTCTTCGTCCAGGATATAGGCGGTATAGTTCGCCAGTGGCCGACCGATGGTGACTTTCCCGCCAGGAAGGCACAGGCTCAAGGTCGCCACCACAGTGGTTTCTGTGGGGCCGTAGGTGTTGTAAATCCGGCGCGTAGCCGCAAACCAAGGGGCCGCAAGTTTGTCCGGCAGCGCCTCGCCGCCCAGGATGAGCAGGCGCACGGAACCAACCGGCTCGCCTATCATGGCCAGCAAGGTCGGCACACAAGACAGCACGGTGATGTCCAAGGCCGCAAGCAGCGGGCCCGGATCCGGGCCGGCATGCATGATTTCCGGGCCTGCCGCCACCAGGGTGGCAGCCGAGCCGAAGGCCAGCCAAATCTCCTCCACCGAAGCATCGAAAGCCACGGAAAAACCTTGCAGAACCCGATCCTCGGAGCAAACGGCAAAGACTTTCTGTTCGGCACACACAAAATGGAAGGCATTGCCATGGCTGACCGACACGCCCTTAGGCTTGCCGGTGGTCCCGGAGGTGTATATGACATAAGCCTCATCTTCTGGCTTCGCTTCGGCAGGCAGCGGTTTGTGGCTGTGCTTGTCGATGTCCAGCCGCGCCTCGTTGATGAAGAGTTTCGGAATGTCGTAGAGCGCGGCCAAATCCAAGTGTTCGAGGTCGCTCACCAGCAATGCGGCCTGGCAGTCTTCGGCGATAAATTGGATGCGATCCAGCGGATAAGACAGATCCAGCGGCACATAAGCGGCCCCGGCCTTGAGCACACCCAGGATGGCGACATAAAGATCCGGCGATTTGGGCAAAAGCAGGCAGACCCGGCTGCCGACGCCTATCCCTGTATCTTTGAGAAAACGGGCGAACCGGTTCGCCTTGTCCTCAAGCTCGGCATAGCCCAATCGCTGGAAGCGGCATTCCAGCGCACACTTCTCTCCGTGAAGTGCCGCGCTTTGCTCAAACAGCCCGTGCAATAGTCCTTGCTTGTCTAGGGAGGGATCGGGGTTTTCCAGGAAGGATAAAGGGGGGGAAGTTTGCGTTGTCATGCCTTTAACAAAAACTCCTGAAGGTCGTGGGCTTCACTATAGAAAATCGCATGTCTTGGGGATGGCGGCAAATGGTGGGCATCATAGCACGGGGCATGCTCCTTGGGCCTGACAGGTTTGCAAAACCTACGGGTTTTGAGGCGATAGGTTAGCCAATTCCCTCCCCTTCTGCTATGGTTTGAGCCATTAGCGCCCGCGATGCGCGGGGGCAATGGTTCATGTAGCCGGGAGACTAAAGCAATGAGTAACGAAGATCAGAACCAAGCCACATCGGTGCGCCTGTCGGTGTTGGGCATGCGCTGCGCGGGCTGCGTCAGCGCGGTGGAAGGCGCTTTGCAGGCCGTGCCTGGAGTGTCCAAGGCCGAAGTCAATTTCGCCGACCACACCGCGATGGTGGTGGGCGAGGCCGACATCGAGGCCTTGAAGAAAGCCGTCAAAGAGGCGGGCTTCGAGGCGGCGGTGATGGAAGGGCTGGACGACCTCGGCGGACGGGAGGAGCAAGAGGAGGCCCGTTACCTGAGCTTGTTGAAGAAGGCCAAGGTGGCGGCTTACCTAGGCGTGCCGCTGATGGTCGGAGCGCATTTCGGCTGGTTCCCCGAACTTGGCACGGTGGGCGGGGCGAGGTTTTGGGGCGTCATCGCGGCGCTGACCTTCGCAGTCATGTATTACTCCGGCGAGCATTTTTATTTGGGCGCGATCAAGTCCATCCAACTGCGCCAATACAATATGGACACCCTGATTGCGCTAGGCACCGGCGCGGCGTGGATCTTCTCGACCACGGCCATCGCGTTCGCCGGCATCCTGCCCCACCACGCCGAACACGCCTATTTCGAGGCGGCGGCGATTATTTTGGCCTTCCTAAATTTTGGTTCGGCCATGGAAATGAAGGCCCGCGGCAAGACCTCCTCGGCGATCCGCCAGTTAATCGGCCTGCAACCGCGCACGGCGAGGGTGGTGCGCGAGGGCGTAGAGCTTGATGTGCCTATTGCCGACATCGGCCTGGGCGAGACCCTGCGTGTGCGCCCCGGCGAGAAAATCGCGGTGGACGGCGTGGTGCTGGAAGGCCATTCCAGCATCGACGAATCCATGCTGACCGGCGAATCGATCCCGGTGGAGAAAAGCGAGGGCCAGGAAGTCATCGCCGGGACGATCAACGGCAACGGCAGTTTCCTGTTCGAGGCCCGGCGCATCGGCCGCGACACGCTGCTGGCCCATATCATCGCCAGTGTGCGACAAGCCCAAGCTACCAAGCCAGCCATCGCCCGGCTGGTGGACAAGGTGGCGGCGGTGTTCGTGCCGGTGGTCGTGGGCATCTCGGTGTTCACCTTCCTGGTCTGGCTGATTTTTGGCCCCAGTCCTTCCTTGGGCTATGCCTTCGTCACCGCGATGACCGTGCTGATCATCGCCTGCCCTTGCGCCTTGGGGCTCGCCACGCCGATATCCATCATGGTGTCGGTGGGGCGGGCAGCGCAGAAAGGCATCCTCATCCGCAACGGCGATGCCTTGCAATCGGCCGGCAAGCTGACCTGCGTGGTGCTGGACAAGACCGGCACTGTCACCGAGGGAAAGCCTTGCGTCGCGGCGGTGGAAGCGGTCGAAGGCTTCGACACAGATGTCGTGTTGCGCCTCGCCGCCAGCTTGGAAGCCGGCTCGGAACATCCTCTGGCCGGGGCGATTTTGGCGGAAATCCGCCAGCGCGGCTTGGAACTTGCGCCTACACAAGGTTTTGAAGCGGTTGCCGGGCGTGGCGTGAGGGCGGAGATTGACGGACGCATGGTGCTACTCGGCAATCAAGCCTTTATGGGCGACAACGGCGTGGTCTCCGGCACGTTGGCCGGACGGATACGGGAATTGGCCGGTCAAGGCCAAACGCCGATTTTGCTGGCGACCGAAGGCAAAGCCATCGGCGTGATTGCCGTCGCCGACCCGATCAAAGCCGATTCCACAGTAGCCATTGCCAAGCTCAAAACCTTGGGTGTCCGGGTGTTGATGGTGACAGGCGACAATGAACTCACCGCCAAAGCCATCGCCATACAGGCAGGCATCGACGAAGTCCGCGCCCAGGTGCTGCCGCAGGATAAAGCGGCGGTCGTGCGCGAATTGCAGGCGAAAGGGCTGGTGGTGGGCATGGTCGGCGACGGCATCAACGATGCCCCCGCCCTGGCCCAGGCCGATGTGGGCTTCGCCATCGGCACCGGCACCGACATCGCCATCGAAAGCGGCGACGTGGTCATCATGCGCGGCTCGCTGCTGAAAGTGGCCGAGGCCATGGCCTTGTCGCGGGCGACGGTGTTGAACATCAAGCAAAACCTGTTCGGCGCGTTCATTTACAACATCTTGAGCATTCCCATCGCCGCCGGCATCCTCTACCCCGCCTTCGGCCTGCTGCTCAATCCGATGATCGCAGGCGCGGCGATGGCACTGTCCTCGGTCACCGTGGTCAGCAACGCCAACCGCCTGCGTTCGCAATAAATCCCTCACCCCAAAACCCTCTCCCAACGGGAGATGGGCTTTTCCCCCTTCTCCCTGCGGGAGAAGGGCCGGGGATGGATCTTCCCGATTACCCGCGCGTAATATCCGCTATCAAGCCGCAGCCTGGGGCAGGGTGAACACGCCCACCGATTCCAGCAGGTCTTCCGAAAACCCCACCAGCCGTTCGGTCTGGACGCCTTGCTCCTGCAACTGTCCGTAAGTGTGTTCCGTGCTTTTTTGGATTTGCAGGGCGCGCTCGCGCAAGTGAAAGACAGTTCAAACTCTCCGATTCCGTTTTGTCCGCACAACTGCGGAATCAAAACCTGATGGAGGATGGCAAGATAAATGTCACCCAAGCGGTGATAACGCGATACGGAGCGACTGATAACGCGCACTGGCTGATCGGGCAATGGCTTTTCCAGATCGAACACCGCAATGTCGCCGATTCCACCGCCATAATCAAAGACCAACAGGCGCTTAAGTCCTTCGATGGTTTCCAGCAACGCTGGTTCATAGCGGTAGGCGTAATCACTGCTGTCCGGAGATTTTTGAAAAGCCATCGCTAACCGCTTAAAAATTAACAAAAATATGCCCCTATTGGGTGTCACCGATTTGAACTTGCGAGAAGCTACCGGTTTTTGCCGGGAGTGGATCAATGCATTCGGGAAAATTGGTATTCGCGCAACTGATGGATCATCTGCCGTTGCACACCTTCCGCCGCTGCGTGGCGAAGTATCCGGGCCGCTATCCGACGCTCACGTTCTCGCACCTCGACCAGTTCCTGTGCATGGCCTTCGCCCAACTGACTTATCGCGAAAGCCTGCGGGACATCGAAACCTGCCTGGGGGCGCACTCGGCCAAGCTGTACCACTTGGGCATCCGGGGCGGCGTCGCCCGCAGCACGCTGGCGGACGCCAACGAAAAGCGCGACTGGCGCATCTACCAGGGCTTTGCCCTCAGCCTGATCCAGACCGCCCGCAAGCTCTACGCCCAAGATGGCTTTGGCGTCGAGTTGACGAATACGGTCTATGCGCTGGACTCGACGACCATCGACCTGTGTCTTGCGCTGTTCCCTTGGGCGAAGTTCCGCCAAGCCAAGGGCGCGGTCAAGTTGCACACCCTGGGTGATGGGTTTAATTGATTTATTGAGATTGAAAGCAGTATCTATTTATAAACAACCCTATCACCGTGTCGTGAAGTGCTTCCAATTTTGAAAAGCAGATCGTTTTGCGCGTCAATCGCTTGATCCGGGTTCGCAACAAAAGGTTTTTGTTTTCTATTTTTTGAGTATGCCGCTTGCCAATGACGTGCTTGTCTTTAGGGATGAGTGCGGAATAGCTGCCCCAATCGTCTGTGTAATAGGTCCGGATATTGAATGCCTTCAAATTTGAGATCAATTGCTCGCACACCGCATCTTGGCGCCGCCCGAAAACGAACGACAGGACACAGCCTGTCACGGCATCGATGGCATACCGGAGCCAGCGTTGGTTCTTTTTGTCGCCGACGTAGCTCCATGGCTCGTCTGCCTGAACATCCATTGGAGAATCAAGGGGATGCCTGATTTCGACGGCGATCTCACGCGTACCGATGTAAGGGTTCACGGCGACCACTTCAGCGGAGCTTTTTTTAGCGTGGAAATGACGGTGTGTTTGCCGATACCCAGAATGCGCGAAGTATCCCGGATGCCGCCGCCGTTCATGGCAATGTCCACAATCTGGTCTTTGACGCCAGGCTCGTAGGCCCGGTACACGCAGTCGGTCTTGAATATTCGCCCGCACTCCTTGCAGCGAAACCGGGAACGACCGCTTTGGGTGCCGTAACGGACAACCTCTGAACTGTTGCAATACTTGCACAAAACAATTTGATACGCCATTGGAATGGTTGCCTAAGAGGCTTGAAAATTTTATGCTCTACCATACTTAATAAATCAATTAAACCCACCTCCCGGTGATTTTGAAGAATCTTGAGGTTTTGGGATATGGGGAATAATAAGGTAGGTCGGGTTAGGTGCGTCTTTTTGCGCCGTAACCCGACGTTTTGTGTCGGCAATGGGTTTGCTGGGTTACGCTGCGCTAACCCGACAAACTACGCGGCGGGTTCCCAAGCTGAAGCTTGGGAACGAGTAAATCCGAACTACGGGGCCGTGGCATGAGTTCTAAAGTAGTTGAACATACCTTGAAAACAGTTTGCCTATTGGTTGCAGATTGCCCTCATGCAACACCCAAGTGGACTGCTACAGGGGTTATCGTCCTACGAAACCAGAATATCAAAAAAGGTAGGCTTGACCTAAGCGCCCCCAGTTTCACAGATGAAGCGCACTACTTTGGGCGGGAGGTGGGTTTAATTGATTTATTAAGTATGGTAGAGCATAAAATTTTCAAGCTTCTTAGGCAACCATTCCAATGGCGTATCAAATTGTTTTGTGCAAGTATTGCAACAGTTCAGAGGTTGTCCGTTACGGCACCCAAAGCGGTCGTTCCCGGTTTCGCTGCAAGGAGTGCGGGCGAATATTCAAGACCGACTGCGTGTACCGGGCCTACGAGCCTGGCGTCAAAGACCAGATTGTGGACATTGCCATGAACGGCGGCGGCATCCGGGATACTTCGCGCATTCTGGGTATCGGCAAAAACACCGTCATTTCCACGCTAAAAAAAGCTCCGCTGAAGTGGTCGCCGTGAACCCTTACATCGGTACGCGTGAGATCGCCGTCGAAATCAGGCATCCCCTTGATTCTCCAATGGATGTTCAGGCAGACGAGCAATGGAGCTACGTCGGCGACAAAAAGAACCAACGCTGGCTCCGGTATGCCATCGATGCCGTGACAGGCTGTGTCCTGTCGTTCGTTTTCGGGCGGCGCCAAGATGCGGTGTGCGAGCAATTGATCTCAAATTTGAAGGCATTCAATATCCGGACCTATTACACAGACGATTGGGGCAGCTATTCCGCACTCATCCCTAAAGACAAGCACGTCATTGGCAAGCGGCATACTCAAAAAATAGAAAACAAAAACCTTTTGTTGCGAACCCGGATCAAGCGATTGACGCGCAAAACGATTTGCTTTTCAAAATTGGAAGCACTTCACGACACGGTGATAGGGTTGTTTATAAATAGATACTGCTTTCAATCTCAATAAATCAATTAAACCCACCACCGTTTTTTGCTGCTGTCAAAAACACAGAAGCCTTGTAGGGTGCGAGACTGTGAAAGAGTTCAGCCGGATATTCCCAATAACCGCCCCCGTCTTTTTTCTAAAACGCCATTGGCAAGAAATGCCGGGGAATCCTTCAATACAGGCCGCCCCGCGCCTTGTTTTTAGGCATATTGGATCATTTTGGCCCGGTTCCCGCCGCGCCGGGCGCAATACTCCCGCAGCGCCTCAAACCCCAGCAGGTTCAGTACCCGGGTGAAGTTGTAGCACAACACCATCAGGCTGAACTCGCCACGGCATTTCTCCAGGCCGCGCATCAGGAAGTGGTGCATGCCCGCCCGGTGCTTGAGGGTGCCGAAGGGGTGCTCGGCGAGCTGGCTGCGCTTTCTCATGCGCCCGCCCGCTTGGGCCATCCGCTGGCGGTGCCGTTCGACGGCCGCCTCGTGCTGCCAGCGCTCCAGTTTTTTGTAGGCGGCGTTTGCCGTCAGGCATTGCACACGCAACGGGCAGGCGGCGCAGGCGGAGACCTTGGACTTGTGGGCCTGGACAAGCTTGCCGCCGCGCTCTTGGGGCTTGCCGCAGGCTTCCAGCGTTTCGCCGTTGGGGCAGGTGTGGCGGTCTTCGGCTGCGTCGTACCGGAACCGTTCGCGGGTGAAGCGTCCGTCCTTTTCCGCCGCCGTGATGGCCTTGGGCTCGGGCACGTAGACCTCGAAGCCGAGTTCCTCGGCCCGCTGGATCTGCTCGCCGCTGTGGTAGCCGGTGTCGGCCAGCCCGACCAGGCGCTCGGATTGCGGGATTTCCCGGGCCTTTTCCAGCATCGGCACGAGCTGCTGGCGGTCGTTGCCGTCTTGGGTGGCTTCGCTGGCAACGATGAGCTTGTGTTTGCCGTCAACGGCGATCTGCACGTTGTAGCCGGCGGTGGTCTTGCCCTTTTTGCTGAGGAGCCGCGCGTCGGGGTCGACCGTGGAGAGCTGGCTGTCCGCCGACTTTTCAAGCCGCGCGCGCAGGGCGTGCTTTTCCGCCCGCCTCTCCTTGAGCCGGGCGATTTTGTCGGCCAGGCCTTCGTCCTCCACCAGGCTGCCCAGGCCTGCTTGGTCGTCTTGGGCGTCCTGCTCGGCGAGCTGGCGCTGGTAGGCGTCGATCTTTTTCTCCAGGGCCGCCAGCTGGTCGTCGAGCTTTTTGGCGGTGAAAATGCCGTCGCTGCTGGCGTCGGCCTTGAAGAAGCTGCCGTCGACGGCCACCTCGTCGCCGCCGAGCAGCGCCAAGTCCTTGCACAGCAGGATGAAGTCCTTGTTGGCGGCCTTGAGGGCCTGGCTGTTGTCCTTGCGGAAGTTGGCGAGGGCCTTGTAGCCAGGGCGCAGGCCCTGGGCCAGCCAGATGGCCTCGAGGTTGCGCACCGCCTCGCGCTCCAGGCGGCGGCTGGAGTGGATGCGGTTGAGGTAGCCGTACAGGTAGAGCTTGAGCAGCGCCGCCGGGGGGAACGGCGGCTGCCCGGCGCGGGGGCCGGACCGGGTGTTTTGGAAACCGAGCGCGGCAAGGTCCAGGCTTTCGACATAGGCGCCGATGGCCCTGACGGGGTTGCCTTCAGCAACGTAGTCGTCGATGCTGGGGGGCAGCAGCATCCCCTGCCCGCGGTGCTGTCCCGCCTTGTAGGTTCTCGGCATCATTTGCCCTTTTTATTCAATAGGATAATCGCCAATATTATGCCAAAATCTCGAAGAGACAGGGTGGATTCTTTCACAGTCTCGAACCCTACGCAACGTCTCAATAAACGGTTTCATGGTCGCCAACATTGATAGGGATAATCTTTTGGTCTTGGATGAGCAATTCCAAGGTAATGCGATAAGACAGGTTGATTGATACCGAATGCAAGCCCTGTAATTTTCCCGCCAAAGGGTGTAGGCGCAACGACGGGTGCGAAGGGTTGGCTTCCAACAATTGCAGCGTTTTAAGGTATTGCTGGCGCAATTCAGGATGGCGCTTAAGAAAGCGGGCGGCGCGGCGGTTGTATTGTTCGGTGAAAACCAGGGCATAACTCATGCCAGGGTATCCAACCTCGCCAAATGCTCTTCTGGCGACTCCTGCACCGCCCGTCCGGCGGCTAAGTCTGCGCGGGTTTCAGCCAGCGCGGCTTCAAGCTCGCATTCACGCAGATAATGGTAATGGGCCATATCCATGACCACGAATTTGTCCTTGCCGCGCACGGCGATCACCGCTTCCGGTTGATCCAGCAAGGCATTTTCAATAGCGGCAATCCCTTTGACTTTAAGATCGTTGGCACTGATAGCAGTCATGTCGGTACTCCGGGTTTCGATAGATTAAGCCGAGTAGGTCGGGTTAGCGTAGCGTAACCCGACAAACCAACCCGCTACGAAAAACGTCGGGTTACGGCGCAAAAAGCCGTGTCTGACCCGGCCTACATTATTATTCCCCATACCCCAAATCCTCACGATTCTTCAAAATCAACGCATCCAAAGCCGAACAGTACCGACAGGCAAGCCAGCGCCGGGAGGCTATGATGCCGGGTGGTGTTCAAGCCATTCCCTCAACGCTTGGTTGATGCGCGTCTGCCAGCCCCGGCCCCTGGCTTTGAAGGCATCCAGCACGTCGGCATCCAAGCGGATGGCGGTCGGCACTTTGGGCAACGCTGCCTTGGGACGGCCTTGTTTTTTAGGCTGCAACATTTCAGCAGCCAGCGCCGCGCCCATGATGTCCGGCAGCACTTCGGAGGCGGGCCGGGCGCGGGCGAAATCCTCCGCCGTCCATTCGGGGTTGTCGTCGTCTAGCAATGCGGGGTTGGGGCGTTTAGCCATGGCGTTTTTACCTCTCTCTGAATCATGCTTCCCCGTATCCTAAACGCTCAAGGTTTTGCAAAATCACCGCATCCAAAGCCGCCCCGTCGCTGATTTGCTGGCGAAGCGTGGCGGCCAATTCGCCCATGCGTTCGGCAAAGGCCAGTTCGTCATCGTCGGTTTCCGGGGTTCCGACATAGCGGCCCGGCGTGAGGGCGTAGCCTTGGGCTTCGATGTCCGCCAGCGGCACCGAGCGGCAAAAGCCGGGTTCGTCGGCATAGCCCCGCCAATCCGTCCAAGCCCGGTATACGTCGCCCATGCGGGTAATGTCGGCTTCGCTGAATTCCTTGCGGGTGCGGCTGGCCATGAACCCCACCTTGCGGGCATCCATGAACAGCACGTCGCCTTTGCGGGCGGGGTTGGAGCGGGTCTTGTCTTTGGCGAGGAACCACAGGCAGGCGGGGACTTGGGTATTGAAGAACAGTTGCGTCGGCAGGGCGACAATGCACTCGACGACATCGGCCTTGACCATGGCCCGGCGAATCACGCCTTCATTGCTTTGGTCGGAGGTGAGCGAACCGTTTGCCAGCACCACGCCTCCCCGCCCTTGCGGGGCGAGATGGTGCAAGATGTGTTGCAGCCAAGCATAGTTGGCATTGCCCGCCGGGGGCGTGCCGTAAACCCAGCGCCGGTCATCGGCCAGCCTTTCCCCGCCCCAATCGCTGATATTGAACGGCGGATTGGCCAGGACGTAATCCGCCCGCAAGTCGGGGTGTTGGTCGCGGTGGAAGCTGTCCGAAGGTTCCCGCCCCAGGTCGCATTCCATGCCCCGGATAGCCAGATTCATGGCAACCAGCCGCCAAGTCGTCGGGTTGGATTCCTGCCCATAAATGGAAATGTCGCCGAACCGCCCGCCGTGGGCTTCGACAAACTTTTCCGACTGGACGAACATGCCGCCGGAACCGCAACACGGGTCATAAACCCGCCCTTTGGTCGGTTGGAGGATTTCCACAAGGAGATTGACGACCGAAGCCGGGGTGTAGAACTGCCCGCCCTTCTTGCCTTCCGCATTGGCGAACTGGCCGAGGAAATATTCGTAAACCTCCCCCAGCACATCGCGGGCATGGTCGCCCGCATTGAAGCCGATTTGCGCCACCAAATCGACCAACTCCCCAAGCCTTCCCGCGTCCAATCGGGCGCTGGCAAACCGCTTGTCCAACACCCCGCGCAGGCGCGGGTTTTCCCGTTCAATCACGGCAAGGGCATCGTCAATAATCACCCCGATGGCCGCTTGCTTGGCCTGGGCGCGTAGGGTTTCCCAGCGGGCTTGCTGCGGCACCCAAAACACGCGGGCTTGGGTGTAATAGTCCTTGTCTTCCAACGCGGCGGGGCGGTCTTGCGGGTCGCCAATGAAAAATTCATCGTCCGGCTTGGCAAACCGCTGTTCCAGTTCGGCCCGTTGTTCGGTGAAGGCGTCAGAAATGTATTTGAGGAAGACCAGCCCCAAAACCAGATGCTTGTATTCCGCCGCGTCCATGTTGGAGCGGAGCTTGTCCGCCGTCGCCCATAAAGTCTTCTTCAATTCGTTATTCATTCAACGGCTGTTTTTGTCGGGTGTGGCTTCCGCTGGGCGCGGGGCATGGGGAGGGCGGGCTTCAAAAAAGACCCGGCGGAACGGGGCAATGCGCGGAAGCAACGGAATCAGGCGGCGGGCCGGGAAGTTTTGGCTTTGCGGATGGCCGCATGGAAATCTTTTCCGATTTTTCCCCAATCGGAACGAAGGGCGGAAAGATCGTCTGCGGGAGGCCGGACACGGCGGGCAACGGGGCGATGAAGCCCGGCCCCGGCCATGCCTTCCCAAAAGGCAGACCAAAACCGTGAGGCGGATTTATCCGGCGCGGCGTTAAAAGTGGACATGCTTAAACCCTCCAAAATGGCGAAAGCAAGAAATGGTGCGTTTAGTTTAACATGGCTTTACGGGGCTTTATGCAACGCAACGGGCAAGGGAAGCCCTGCCTTGCACTTGTCCGACCGAGCCAGTAACACGGCGACACGGCCAAGCCCTGAGCCTTGCCCCCGATCCAGCCGGAAGCTTTGGGGCTTGCCTTTGCCCGTCTGTCCGGGGCCGGAATCCCCCGACGTTTCCGGCCAGCACCAGCAAGACCGCCTGCCTTGGCGGTTTTTTTTCGTGTGGCAACCGGCGCGAACAAGCCCCGGAATTTTTCCAAAAGTTATCCCAGCGTTACCCCAATAAAAAGGCTTGCCCGAAAAACCGCGCAAGCCTTTGATTTTATGGTGCCCCGAACACGATTCGAACGTGCGACCTTCCCCTTAGGAGGGGGATGCTCTATCCATCTGAGCTACCGGGGCAGGATTGACGTAGCATCTTACTACACCTTTGAATCGACGCCGGATTTTAGCACCGGCATCAGCCGGTTTGCCAGACATCAGACCGATTTATTTTCTTTGCCACCCCGCAAAACTTCGGACTGCAAGGCTTGCCTTGCGCCGACTACGGGATGGTCGGAGCGGCCTGACCCGCCTCCCCTACTTTTCAAAGGCTTGATATAGGCTTCCAAGTCATGAAGAATGCCTGCACCCGGTTCCGGCCTTTGCCGGTTCCGCCTGAAGGTTCAGACCACCCCCCTGGAGACACGACCATGAGTCAAATAGGCAGCATTTTCCCCATCGAAAAATTGACCACCCCGGCTGGCCCGGTGAGCCTGGATGGCAGCGCTTACACTGTGCTGTATTTTTATCCCAAGGACGACACCCCCGGCTGCACCATCGAGGCCAACGAGTTCCAAAAGCTTAAACCGACTTATGACGCACGGAACATCCGCATCCTCGGCGTCAGCGTGGACGACGCCGACTCCCACGCAGCCTTCCTGCGAAAAATTCGCCTTGGCTTTTGAACTGGCCACCGACAAAGACGCCGCCTTAGGCACGGAGCTTGGCATCCTCAGACCATCCGGCCCCCGCCACCTGCGCGTGACCTGGGTGCTGGACGCCGACGGCAAGGTGGTGCTGTATTACCCCGATGTCACGCCCGAAAACCACGCCCAGCAAATCCTCAACGATATTGCCGCGCTATAATCCCCGCCATTCGCCATTCCTTGGCCGACAATCTGTCCGGCCAAGGGTGGCCCCCGTGAAACATATCCTGCCAACACTTTAACGGTTGAATGGCCGATACGACCCCGACTCATTTGCTGATCGTCGAAAGTCCCAACAAGACGAAAAAAATCCGCGCCATCTTGGGGCCGGGCTGGAATGTGCAAGCCAGCTTCGGCCATGTCCGCGACTTGCCCGAGCATGAAATGGGCTTGGGTCCGCCGGACTTCAAACCCCATTACGAAATCCTCAAACGCGCCGTCCAGCATGTCAAAAAGCTTCAGGTGATGGCTCAAAGTGCCGGGCGGATTTACTTGGCGACCGATCCAGACCGCGAAGGCGAGGCCATCGCCTGGCATTTGCAAGTCGCCTTAAGACTGAAAAACCCCGAACGGGTCTGTTTCAACGAAATCACCGAAAAGGCGGTGAAAGCGGCGATGCAAGCCCCGCGCAAGATCGACCTGGATCGGGTCGCCGCGCAGGAGGCCCGGCGGTCGATGGACCGGTTGGTCGGCTACCGGGTCTCGCCGGAATTGTGCCGACGCATGGATGCGAAGCTGTCCGCCGGGCGGGTGCAGTCGCCCGCGCTGCGCCTGGTTGTGGAGCGCGAGCGGGAGATCGAGAATTTCACGGCGATCAAGCATTTCGGCGTGACTTTGTTTTTCGACGGCCCGGCGGGCGACTGGTGGGCGCATTGGCTACCCAAGCCGCTGCTGCCCGAGGGCGAGGAGCATTGGACCGACGAAGCCTTCGCCCGCCGCGTCGCCGAAGTCAGGGAGGTAAAGGTCGTGGGTTTCCGCGACCACGAGCGCCGCTTCGAGCCGCCCGCACCGTTCACCACCTCGACCTTGCAGCAAGCCGCCTCGGCCAAGCTGAACACGAACCCGAAGAAAACCATGGACGTGGCCCAGGCTTTGTTCGAGCAAGGCTTGATCACCTATATGCGCACCGACAGCCCGAATCTGTCGGACGAGGCGGTCGCCGAAATCCGCGCTTTTTGCGATGGCAACCAAATGCCCCTGTCGCCGCAGCCGCGCACCTGGCAGGCCAAGGTGTCGGCGCAGGAAGCCCACGAAGCCATCCGCCCGACCCACCTCAACCAGCGGACGGCGGGGGGCGATGCGTCCGAGCGTTCGCTTTACCAGTTGATCTGGGAAAGGGCGGTGGCTTCGCAGATGGCGGCGGCGGTTTACGATGTGCGCCAGGCGGTCATGGAGTCGGTCGAAGCGTTGGACGGCAAGACGTTGCGCTTCGGCGCGAAAGGCGAACGGCTAAAGTTCGCGGGTTGGCTGTCGTTGACCGGCGGCGACGCGGCGGACGAAGGCGAATACGAAGGCCGCGACAACCCGGTGCCGCCGCTGAAAGCCGGCGACCGGCTGACCGCCAAGGACGCAAAGCTCGTCGAGAAAAAAACCGAGCCGCCGAGGCGCTATACCCAGGCCGGACTGGTCAAGGCTTTGGAGCGTTTAGGGATAGGTCGGCCTTCGACCTATGCGGCGATCATGGAGGGCTTGGTGCGACGAGGCTATGTCGTCATCAAGGGCAAAATGATGCACCCGACCGACATCGCCAAGGCCGTGGTGGATATTCTTAAACCCGCGTTCAGTTTCCTGGCTTATGAATTCACCGCGAAGATGGAAGACAAGCTGGATGAAATTGCCCAAGGCAGACTGAAATATATCGATGTCGTCGCCGAGATCCATGCGATTTTGGAGCGGGAAATCGGGGCGTTGCCCGGTCCATCCCATCGTCCGTTCGGGCCGAAAACCGAGATTGACGAATCCGCACCCCAGCATTCCTGCCCGGTATGCGGCAAGCCTTTGCGGCGGATCAACGGGAAAAACGGCTGGTTTTGGGGATGTTCGGGGTTTCGGGAAGGCTGCAAGCTGACCTTGCCGGATCGGGCGGGGGAGCCGGTGGCGAAAAACCTAGCCCATGAGAGAGCGCCAAGACTATAATCGTTTTTAGTCCGGTAATTGGTGGTGGGTTTAATTGATTTATTGAGATTGAAAGCAGTATCTATTTATAAACAACCCTATCACCGTGTCGTGAAGTGCTTCCAATTTTGAAAAGCAGATCGTTTTGCGCGCCAATCGCTTGATCCGGGTTCGCAACAAAAGGTTTTTGTTTTCTATTTTTTGAGTATGCTGCTTGCCAATGACGTGCTTGTCTTTAGGGATGAGTGCGGAATAGCTGCCCCAATCGTCTGTGTAATAGGTCCGGATATTGAATGCCTTCAAATTTGAGATCAATTGCTCGCACACCGCATCTTGGCGCCGCCCGAAAACGAACGACAGGACACAGCCTGTCACGGCATCGATGGCATACCGGAGCCAGCGTTGGTTCTTTTTGTCGCCGACGTAGCCCCATTGCTCGTCTGCCTGAACATCCACTGGAGAATCAAGGGGATGCCTGATTTCGACGGCGATCTCACGCGTACCGATGTAAGGGTTGACGGCGACCACTTCAGCGGAGCTTTTTTTAGCGTGGAAATGACGGTGTTTTTGCCGATACCCAGAATGCGCGAAGTATCCCGGATGCCGCCGCCGTTCATGGCAATGTCCACAATCTGGTCTTTGACGCCAGGCTCGTAGGCCCGGTACACGCAGTCGGTCTTGAATATTCGCCCGCACTCCTTGCAGCGAAACCGGGAACGACCGCTTTGGGTGCCGTAACGGACAACCTCGGAACTGTTGCAATACTTGCACAAAACAATTTGATACGCCATTGGAATGGTTGCCTAAGAAGCTTGAAAATTTTATGCTCTACCATACTTAATAAATCAATTAAACCCACCTCCCGGTAATTGACACTAACCGTTCACAGGTGCAAAAGAAAACCATGGCGATGATTGCGGTGTTCCAAAGCGTCCAAATGGCATGGACGGCGGCAATTCAGGAAGGTTATACAATTCGTGGCGCAATAGAACTCGGTCAAATCTATTGGTCGGAATCCGAAATGATCAGTCCAGCTTTTGTCGATTCATACTGCCTTTCAAGTGGCCGCGCACCTTCGCGTTGCGAATGTGTATCCGATCTGCATCTTGCCAGACCAGCCCACGTCGGGCAGAATGGCAAACCGTAACAGATGTTGAACCTTGCCATACGGCGCAATTGCTTTGCATTGTTGCCCTACCCATCACGCCTTACCGCGTCCACTTTGAGTCTTACTATTCTGACTGCAAATGAAAAATACAACTGTGTTAGTGACCGGCGCAAACGGTTTTGTCGGCTCCGCTTTATTGGAAAGGCTGATTGAGGAGGCAGGATCGAGCAAGATAATCGCAGTGCATAGAAGTGAGCTTGCAAGCGGGATGGAACAACGATTCGGAGCCTCTGTGCAATGGCTAAAAGCGGACATTACCGCCGACGATTTAACGGAAGCAGTAACTCACGTGGACACGGTTTTCCATTTGGCGGCTCACTCCTCCATTGAGGAATCCGATGCTGAACGCAGTCTAATGGAACAGATTAATGTGCATGGCACACAGAGACTGGCCGCTGCCTGCAAGGAATCAGGTGTCCGGCACTTTATTTATGTTAGCAGCATTGCTGCCTGCGAAGCAGGCCCGGTCTTGCCAATCGACGAAGCCAATGGCCTCCCCGTTAGTTCTTACGGAAAAAGCAAGAAATCTGCGGAAGATTTGTTGTTGTCCATGTCTGGAAATGGATTCGCGATCACGGTGCTTCGCCCCACCGCATTATTTGGCGAAAATCATTTGGGCAGCATTTACGAACTTGTCAAAGCAATCAACCAAGGGCGGTTTGCCATCTTTGGGAATGGCAAAAATCATACGAATTTCTATTACATCCGAGATTTCATAGACGTTCTTGTGGCTGTTAAAAATGATGCCAGAACCCATGGGGAAGTATTAATTGCAGCCGACAAACCCTGTCAGTTGAATGAACTGGTTTCCTGCATAGTCAACGCGTTGGGAACGAAGCGCCCTATTCTGCGAATTCCATATTTTTTGGGATACTTACTGGCCACAGCTTGCGATATGGCAACAAAATTGTCTGGAAAGACATTGCCGCTTTCTCAAAGGCTGTTCCGGGCAATGACCCGGGATATGGCTTATTCCAACCAAAAACTATCGCAGACATTGGGCATTTCGCCTGCATACGGCGTTGCGGAAGGCATCGATAGGACTGTCAGGTGGTATCGTGAAGCTGGCCTAATTTAAGCCAAAAGGGACGCAACCAAGCCGCAAAAAAAACGCGCGGCCCGGCAGGCTTGGCTGGGCAAGGAAGAAACAGGCCAGAGGTTGCCGGGCTTCAAGCTTGGAGATGATGCCCCGGATCAGCACCGTGCCGTGGATGAGCAGGATCTGAATGTCACGCTCGGAAATTGATGCAGGCATGGAATGATCCCTGTTAACGGGCTAGGCGATGCAAATTTTACCCCAAAGCTTTGCAAGCCAGTTCGCCAAGCTGCAGAGGCCGGGTGCGTGACAGCACTTTCTAAATGATAACGATTTGCAACAAGGCCGACTTCGCTTATAATTTCCCCACAATCCATCGATGTTGCGGGGTCGGAAATGAAGCTTGAGACAAAACTAACCAGCCTGGGTCTAGGTGCCATGCTGGCTTTCACCCTTGGCGAGGCCGAGGCAGCAAAGGCGAAGCCAGCCTCGTTGCAAGAGATGTGGAAGATCATCCAGCAGCAGCAGAAGGAAATCGAGGCGCTCAAAGACAAGTCCGGGGAGAACGAGGCTTTGAAAAAAGAAGTGAAGGCACTGAAGGAAGCCAAAGCGCCAGACGCGGGAACGCCACCGCAAGGTGTGGGGGCAGCCGAGGCTGCGACCGGCGGGCAACCCGATTCCAAACAACAGGCACCGGCCAGCGCCAAACCGGCAAAATCCGAGGCCGAGCGCAAGACCGACATCCTCGCCTCGGAGGTGGAGAAGCTGAAAACCAAATTGTTCATTCCCGACAAGCGGGAATACAAGAGCGAGTATGGTTTAGGCCCCGCCGCTTCGCAGGTTTACCGGGTCAACAGCGGCCTTTCCATCGGTGGCTACGGCGAGGGTTTCTATACCGATTACACCGCCAACAAGGGCGATCTCAAAAATACGGTCGATCTGACCCGCCTAGTGCTTTATGTGGGTTATAAATTTAACGATTGGATCGTCCTGAATAACGAGTTTGAATGGGAACATGCCAGCAGCGGCGTGGGAGATGAGGTCAAAGGCGAAATTTCTGCGGAGTTTTCCACGCTTGATTTTTTCTTGCATAAAAAAGCCAATATCCGGGCCGGTTTGATGCTGATGCCCATGGGGTTCATCAATGAAATCCATGAGCCTGTGACGTTCCACGGCAACCACAGGCCGGATGTGGAACGGATCATCATTCCATCGACTTGGGCAGAATTGGGTGCCGGCCTTTTCGGAGAAATAGTACCCGGTTTGCAATACCGCATGTACGCCGTGAATGGCCTGAACGCCAAGGGCTTTTCAAGTGCGGGCATCGCCGAGGGCAAGCAGGAGGGGAGTCTTGCCCACGCGGAGGACTATGCGTTCGTGGGCAGGTTGGATTACCAGCCTAAATTCGCGCCGGGAGTGAAGCTGGGTGCCTCGTCCTATGTGGGCGATGCCGGGCAAGGTCAATTCTATCTAGGCAGGAAGGTGAATGTGCTCACCCAGCTTTATGAGATTCATGCCCAATGGCATTGGCGCGGGCTGGAAATGCGCGCCTTGGGTGCCATGGGTTTTATCGGCAATGCCGATGTGGTCAGCGCGGCCAACGGCGAGACCGTCGGCAGTCAGAATTATGGCTGGTACACGGAGGCGGCTTACGATGTCATGCCTTACCTATGGAAAGACAGCACCCATTATCTCGCGCCCTTCTTCCGCTATGAGCGCTACAACACACAGGCTTCCGTCCCCCAAGGGTTCGCCGCCGACAAGACGTGGGATCGCTGGATTTACCAGGCCGGCCTGACCTACAAGCCCATTCCGAATATTGCGCTCAAAGCGGACTACCGCAACATCAACTCGGCGGGCGGGCCACAGCCCCATGAGTTCAACTTGGGGGTCGGATTCATTTATTAAGCACACACAGTTGGCGGGCGGGGCTGGCTGGGTAGACGTCTAGGCCCGCCTTCCCCAAAGCTTTAATTTACGGGAACAACAAATGAATATGCGATGCTTGCTCATGTTTGTGTTGCTTGGTTTAGGGGTTAATGGCGCGGATGCGTCCCCAATGGAGGATTTGGGGAGGCAGCTATTCTTCGACGCGCAATTATCCAACCCGCCGGGCCAATCCTGCTCCAGTTGCCACGATCCCGGCGCTGCGTTCACCGACCCGCGCCGGGCGACACCGACATCACCTGGAGTGCTTCCGGGCCGGTTTGGTAACCGCAACAGCCCCACGGCCATGTATGCGGCGTTCAGTCCGGCGTTTTATTTCAATGCGGCGGAGGGGACGTATATGGGCGGTTTGTTTCTCGACGGACGCGCCACCAATTTGGAAACCCAAGCGCAAAAGCCATTTTTGAATCCGCTGGAAATGGCGAACCCCGACCCGGCAAGCGTCGTGGAAAAAGTGCGCAATGCCAGCTATGCGCCCTTGTTTGAACAGGTCTTTGGCTCGGGAGTTTTTGCGGACACCCAACAAGCCTATGCCTCAATCGCGGCGGCGATTGCCGCTTTTGAGCGCACACCCACATTCGCCCCCTTTAGCTCCAAATATGATGCCTATCTGGGCGGAAGGATCAAGCTCTCGCCAGCGGAGGAGCGTGGCCTTACGCTTTACGAAGACCCCAACAAAGGCAACTGCGCCGCCTGCCATCCTAACCGGCCTTCCGCAAACGGCAAGCCGCCATTGTTCACCGATTTCAGTTACGACAACCTAGGCGTTCCCCGCAACCCAAGCAATCCTTTTTATGCCTTGCCAGCGGAATTCAACCCGGCAGGGTGGCTTTACACCGACCAAGGACTTGGGCAAACCATCGCCAACACGAAAGGGAACGGCAAATTCAAAGTACCCACCTTGCGCAATATTCAGTTGACCGCCCCTTATATGCACAATGGGTATTTCACCAGCCTGGGTGCCGTCGTGGCATTCTATAATACCCGCGATACCAAGCAACTCTGCCCAAGCCCCATGACAGCAGATAGCCTGGCTCTGCGACTAAACTGCTGGCCAGATCCGGAAGTGGTCAGCAATGTCAATCGCAAAGAATTGGGAAATTTGGAACTCAACGCAAAAGAAACCAACGATCTGGTTGCTTTTCTCGGCACCCTGACGGACGGCTATGGTGGCATTGAATGTTTGTTTGATTGGCTTGAAGCGCAGTATCCCTATTTCGTGTTCCCACCGGGCGCAAAATCCCAGTCATCGCCACCTTACAGCTTCCGCTACTATGTGATCAGCAAATCCTATTTAGGGGTTTCCTCTGTGGACAACCATGTGTATTACTTGGGTTCCAATGGCGTATTGCAAGATGTCGGCGACTTGCCTGCTTGGCTGGCCAAAGCGAAGTGCCAGTAAGCGAGCGTGGAACCGCACCGTGGTTTATCATTGACGCCAAGCCACATCCGCCGTCTAAATCCATCGCTTGGCCAACCCAGCGCGGATGCCTGACCAAGCCACTCTAAATCCAAGGGGTCACATGCGTACGATCACAAGCATTCTATTCCTGACATTGCTGGGCTTGGCGACCATCACGCAGGCCACGGTTTTTTACAGCAAAGAGGAAGCCTTCGAGCTGGCTTTCGGCAAGGATGCGGAAGTGGAGCCGCAAGCGGTGTTCCTCACCGACGAACAGGCGGAAAAAATCGAAAAAATGGCCCAGGCGAAGCTGGATTCCAAACTTTACACCTTGCATGTGGGCAAGCGCGACGGCCAGGTGCTGGGCTATGCGGCCATCGAGTCCCACAATGTCCGCACCCAGCCGGAGACGGTGATGATCCTGCTATCGCCGACCGGCGAACTCGTCCGCGTGGAGATGCTGGCCTTCCACGAGCCGCCGGAATACCAGCCGCCGTCGCGCTGGTTCGAGAGGCTTTACAAGCGGCCTCTGCAAGAGTTGCGGCTAAACCAGGGAGTCGACGGCATTGCCGGCGCCATGCTCAGTTCGCGGGCTTCCCTGGACGGCATCCGCAAAGTGATGGCTATTTATCAAGTGGCAGTGAAAGAGGGGAAAAACTAATGCGCTTTTTCGTCACCGGCGAGCAGAAACGCCAAACCTTGCTCAACACCATCGTGCTGATGTTTTTGGGCTACATCGCACTGCTGTGGGTCAGCAACGGCATGATGTTCTTCCACAAAATGGGGCTGAATCCCGATTCCGTGGTCGAGTATTACCTGGGTTCGGAGGAGAAGTTCACCCAACCCAAAAGCTACCAGAGCCTGCTGGAAGTCACCCATTTCCACCTGTTCGCCATGGGCATGCTGGCGGTGACATTGACTCACTTGCTGCTGTTCACCCCGGTGGCGGTGAAACTCAAGGTCTGGCTGACCGGTTTGACCTTCGTCTCCGCCGTGGCGGACGAGATCGCCGGCTGGCTGGTGCGTTTTGTCCACCCCGCCTTCGCCTGGTTCAAGGTCGGGGCTTTCCTCACCCTGGAGTTCAGTCTGGCGGCCATGCTTGTGTTGGTGTGCGCCTCGCTGGTTTGGCAGCGTATGGAGCAGCGTTCCCGCCTAGCCGCCAATGGCATAGCGGTGGCTGCGGGAGAGGGTGGCGGGGAATAAGGACACCTTACACCAGCCTGCCGCCCTCCAACCTGATGCTGCGCCCGCAGCGTCCGGCCAAGGCCGGATCGTGGGTTACCAGCACCAGCGTGGTGTTTTTTTCCTGGTTCAACTGGAACAACAGGTCGATGATATGCGCACCAGTGCGGCTGTCCAGGTTGCCGGTGGGCTCGTCGGTGAACAGTATGCGCGGCAGGGTGACAAAGGCGCGGGCCAAGGCGACGCGCTGCTGTTCGCCACCGGAAAGCTGGTTGGGATAATGCTTGAGCCGCTGGCCCAACTCCACCCGCTCCAGCATCGCCTGGGCCGGTTTCTTGGCATCCCGCACACCGCCCAGTTCCAGAGGCAACATGACGTTTTCCAGCGCGGTAAGGTTGCCGAGCAACTGGAAAGACTGGAACACGAAGCCCACATGCCTGGCCCTCGCCAAGGCGCGGCCATCCTCGTCGAGGTCGGTCAGGGATTCCCCGGCCAGTTCGATCCGGCCCGAAGTGGGCAGATCCAGACCCGCCAACAAGCCGAGCAAGGTGGATTTGCCCGAGCCGGAGCTGCCCAAAATGGCCAGAGTTTCGCCGGGTTTGATCGAAAGCCCCACCGCTGTCAATATATCCAGGCCACCGTCCACCGTCTCCACCCGCTTGCCGAGGTTTTCCGCCACTATGATCGACTTTTCTTCATGCATCCGCCGTTTCCTGTTCTGTCTGCTATTGTCCGCCGCGCCGGTTGCCGGCCAGTGCGGCGTGGTCTTAGTGTTGGGGGATAGTATCAGCGCCAGCTATGGTTTGGAAAACGTAAGCCTGGGCTGGGTGAATCTTTTGGCCGAAAAGATCAAGGCCGTAGGCAGGCCTTGGCAAATTGCCAACGCCAGCATTTCAGGCGAAACCAGCGCCGGCGGCTTGAGCCGGGTCGATGGGTTGTTGGCCAAGCACAAGCCCGGCCTGCTGGTTTTGGAGCTAGGCGCCAACGACGGCCTGCGCGGCCTGAATCCGTCGATCATGCAAGCCAATTTAAGCGAGATCATCACCCGCGCCCAAAAAGCCGGGGCCAAGGTCATGCTGCTGGGCATGCGCATCCCGCCCAATTACGGCAAGCGCTACAACGACTTGTTCGAGGCGGTTTTCCCCGCCGTGGCCAAGGAGCATGGCACGGCCTATGTGCCTTTCCTGATGGAAGGCGTGGGCGGGAACGCGCAGTTCATGCAACCCGACGGCATCCATCCCAATGAACAGGCCCAGCCTCTGCTGATGCGGCTGGTTTGGGATCAGTTGGAGCCTTTGCTTTAGCTCACCGCCGCCCGTGCCGGTTCTATTTAAACCTTCGACATCATTCTTAAGTCACTGCAAGGGTCTGATATTGAAAGAATTTTTGGTTGATGTTAATTTTTCAAGCAGATATTCTCAAAAGAGGTTTTTGATAATAGAGTTGTTCCCGGTGTTAAGTTAATGATTATAGGCTATTTTTAGGTTCCAAAGACCCGCCGGAACCCAAAAAAGGAAATCAATGAGCCAGTCCAGGTGGTTTCTGATCCGATGGGTCAGGCAATGGAAAGCCTTCATCCCGCCGATGGCGTGTTCCACGGAAACGCGGGTTCCCGCATGCTGCCGGTTATGTTTGACCTGCGCGGCGGTCAGTTTCGGCTTCGGGTTGTTTTTAGATTTCTTCGGCCTTTTGTGTGGAAGGTTTATCTTGGATTTCACGCCATAATCTTTTTGCGCACCTTGGAACCCAAGGTCGAGCCACAGATTCACTCGATGGAACCATTTCAGTTTTGGGTCGAATACCTTTTTCATGAGCTTGTAGTCGTGGACGCTGCCGGCGAAGACGCAGAAGAGGAAAAGGATTTTCCGGTGCAGGGTCGTGAGGACGAGCGCCTGGAGCGTGTGGCGTTTTTTTTTCCGCTGAAGCGGGCCTTCTGGAGTTCCCCGTCCTGCGGCCTGACGCAGGCGCACTCCATCCCGTCGATGATGACGTCGCCATATTTATCGACGAGTCGCAGGAACTCCTCGGGAGTCCCAGGCGACCGCTCAGGGAGCACGCCGAGGTCCGACAGGCTCCGCAGCAAGACGGGCAGGAGTTTCTCCACATGGTTGTGGGCATGCCCCGAACTGAAGCCGAAAAGGAAGCCCAGCACGTCGAAGGTGGGGTATGTCTTGAGGTAATACAAAATGAAGAAAAGCTTCTTCCCGGGCGTGTCGAGATGGCCTTTTGGCCCGCCCGTTGGAACCTGCTTGATTTCGCCCTGCCGACACCTTTCCAGTTGGACGGCATCGTAGGCCGCCGCGAAGGCCGCAAGGAGGATGTTGAATTTTGGCAGGCTCATGCCGATGACGGACTTAATCTTGCGGTCATGCTTCTTGCCATCCAGCTTTTTAAATCTTTCGAAGGCCATGGGTTGTCTATTTTCTGTAGGGTATGGATACCCTATAATAAGGCAGTATTAAAAAAATTAACAGGGTCGGGAACAAGTCTAATGTATAAATCAGCCGCCGAAACTCATAACGAAATAGTCCGCCGTATGAGGCAAATAAAGCAATGGACAGCGGAAGGTAGTACAAAAGAATTATTAAACGTCCTGCACACAAGTTACGATCCATTTTTTCGATTCGTCGCCGTGGACAAACTTAGAGCTCTTAAGGACCCGATCGCGCTCCCTTCGCTAATCAAAACGTTCCTCTACGACACTAACACCGATGTTGTCCAACAGGCCGCCAAAGCCTTAGGGCATTACAGAGATGAAAGCGCGATACCAGCGCTCCTAAGTGTACTCAATGGGACGATAGAGACAACTAGTGTGCCAATAGTGATAGACGCTTTAGCTGAAATAAGCGGTCCCCTGGCATTCTCAGGACTACTAGAAACACTAAGAACCAACCGCAGCTATGCAAGATTTTACCCGCAAATGATAACCGCTATCGATCAAATTGGCATAAGAAACACAGAGGCCGTTTCCGTTCTCATCAACATCATCGAGTCCGACGATTCCATTACCAAGATGAAAGCGGCTGCGGTATCAATTTTAGGTAAATTCGAGGATGAGCGCGTTCTCCCGCTACTGTACATGCTCTTTACACACCCGGACAAAACCATTCAAACGGCAGCCCTAAAAGCCATGAAAGATGCCGGGGTCCCACAAACCAAGATTGACGAATTAACACAGGCCTTTGAAAGCTCTTTGGACGGATTAATTGAAAAACTAAAAACCGCGTCCACTGCCAAAGAAAGCGAGGCCATTGAGAATCTCGTAACATTCGGAACAGCCGCGATCCCAAAACTAACAGAAGCTGTTAGTAGTCCAAAGACCTCCAACAAACTCGCAGTCCGTGCCATGATAGTTTTAGACAAAATCGGAGACCCTAATACGATTCCTACTATGTTGAAAATATTGAGAGACCCTACTCACATATGGCTTCGCAATGATTTTGACCATTACGCCCTTCGGGAAGCAACAGTTAAGGCTTTGGGTCATCTCAAAAACCGCGATGCTAATCCCGCTTTACTCGCAACACTCAACGAATCCTATGAACCTCCCGCTTTAGGCTGGGATATACAACTAGCCATAGCTGAGGCTTTAGGCTCGATCGGTGATACCACAGTGGTCCCCACTTTACTATCATTGTTAAACACCCTGCAGGAATACTGGCTTGCTCGCAGAACTATTGCAAAAGCTTTGGGGGACCTGAAAGACCTTCGGGCCCGCCGGCCATTGCAAAAATTATTAAAGAATGCAACGGACGATAATGAAAAGGAAATAATCCAAACAGCTTTAGCGCAAATCGAGGCCGCACACCCGGAACTAAATTCATCCCTGCTTGCGCGCTTGATTGGAAAATTTTCTTCCAAAAAAAACGTGTTGACGCCAGGTAGGCCGGAATAAGCCCGCCCATTTCGCTGTTTGATAAAGTCCTATGGATTGGAAGGCGGGCGTTTCCGGCGATTTCCGATGTGTGCCGGAAACGCCGCTTCTCGCTCACGCTCAAAGCAGCTTATTCCGGCCTACCGCCGCCCGGACCGGTTCTATGCCTTGCTTGCGCAGACGCTCCGCCGCGTAAGCGCTGCCGGTGCGCAGCCAGATTTCGTAAAGCCGCAACACGTCGGCTTGCGACCCTAAGGCCGAGTTGTCCCCGACTTCCGCCAAGGCATCCACGAAAGACTGAAATTTGGCCGACAACTCGCCGAAGATCGCCCTAAAAGTGCGCGTCCGCACCGAAGCGGATGTTTGTTCGGAGAGCATCCCGTAAGCGCTGCCGCCCATGCTGATGTAATAGTCGATGTCCACCAGCTTGCGGCTGAAGCTGGCTGCGAACAGCCCGGCCACCACCAAGGCCACATCCCCCAGCCGGCGCAAGGCGGCATCGCGCTCATCAGGGCTTCTCGCCTCCACCGCCTCGGCGTAGGTCAGCGCCAAAGGCTGCTGGCCCACGCCGTCCGGGGTTTGCGGGAAAAGGTTGTCCGCCCGCACGTACCAGGCGAGCAGGTTGACGACGTAGAACACCGTGTCTTCCTCCGCCTTCACCTTCTGGCGGGACAGGGCCGAGCTTAAGGAATCCTTGAAGTACTCCGCGACATTCGTGTCGACGATCAATGACGGCTTGCCGTGTGCGGTTTCGTGTTGCATGGCTGCACTCCTCTTGGACAGAACGTGTCGAATCAATCGGCCGGGCTGACAGCCCGCCCTTACATCTCACTGGATACAGGAGACATGCCAAGAGCCATGGAATGCGAAAATTTGTGCCGCCATTGCGGGACACGGTGCGTACCCGGCCACCCGGCTTGCGTGGAAAAATAATTTAGCGCCGCATCCATTGCACATATTGCGTTTCCGTGCAAATGCTGTAATGTTTAGTCCCGATCCGCTCGCGCACTTGATCCAGCAGCTTCGGAGCCAACGGCGGAGAAGGGGTGTTTGCAGCGTCCATGAGTCCCGTTTGCTTTGCCTTGATTTTTGATAAACAATGGGGTAGGTCGGACTTGGGGGGATTATACACCTAGACACAGATGTGTGTGATACCTGTACATGTGCCTCACACAAAGCCATGTAGCATACCTTTTTCAACCTTCGGCATCGGTCAAGGTACGCGATGCGTACCGGATTTAGCTTGCAAGTTACGTATACATTGGCATTAGATAGACTATCCTTATGAACGTGACAAATAGCCCATACGATAAAAACCGCATAGATTTCGAGCGCAACGAATACCGTAACGTGTTTGTTATTATGCGTTATGTGAACGAGTCGCCCTTGCAGGAAATTGAAGATACGATGGTGGTGGGTTTAATTGATTTATTGAGATTGAAAGCAGTATCTATTTATAAACAACCCTATCACCGTGTCGTGAAGTGCTTCCAATTTTGAAAAGCAGATCGTTTTGCGCGTCAATCGCTTGATCCGGGTTCGCAACAAAAGGTTTTTGTTTTCTATTTTTTGAGTATGCCGCTTGCCAATGACGTGCTTGTCTTTAGGGATGAGTGCGGAATAGCTGCCCCAATCGTCTGTGTAATAGGTCCGGATATTGAATGCCTTCAAATTTGAGATCAATTGCTCGCACACCGCATCTTGGCGCCGCCCGAAAACGAACGACAGGACACAGCCTGTCACGGCATCGATGGCATACCGGAGCCAGCGTTGGTTCTTTTTGTCGCCGACGTAGCTCCATGGCTCGTCTGCCTGAACATCCATTGGAGAATCAAGGGGATGCCTGATTTCGACGGCGATCTCACGCGTACCGATGTAAGGGTTCACGGCGACCACTTCAGCGGAGCTTTTTTTTAGCGTGGAAATGACGGTGTTTTTGCCGATACCCAGAATGCGCGAAGTATCCCGGATGCCGCCGCCGTTCATGGCAATGTCCACAATCTGGTCTTTGACGCCAGGCTCGTAGGCCCGGTACACGCAGTCGGTCTTGAATATTCGCCCGCACTCCTTGCAGCGAAACCGGGAACGACCGCTTTGGGTGCCGTAACGGACAACCTCGGAACTGTTGCAATACTTGCACAAAACAATTTGATACGCCATTGGAATGGTTGCCTAAGAAGCTTGAAAATTTTATGCTCTACCATACTTAATAAATCAATTAAACCCACCTCCGATACGATAAAGAAAACGCTTTCTCGCTATGGTCTAAATGGGGTACTTGCAAGAGACGTAGTATTTGATGAGGAAATGTGGAGCAATATTCGTTTCTGTATGGATCACTCTCGATATGCCATAGCTGTGTTCGAACGTATAATCCAACCTGATCATAACCCCAATGTTAATCTTGAACTTGGTTGGATGCTTGCCAAAGGAAAACCATGCCTAATTCTCAAAGAGAAATCCCTTCCTACTTTGCCTTCTGACTTGATTAACCGCCTTTACACCCCTTTCGACTCACACAAAGTACATGAGACCGTTTCATCTGCTGTGGAGCAATGGCTCCAAAAACTGAATCACACCCCCGAACCCTTCGGCTCGAACAATTTCTGGCATAAATCATCTAGAAGCAAACAAAGAACGCACTTTGTGCATTGTTGAAGCATTATCGGAAACAAAAAACACAGTTAGACAAGCAGCTAGTTTATCATCTTTGGCAATATCAGACGATGAGCTGCATGAAGATGATAATGACGGAAGGTACCAAGAGTTGCTCCTACGAGAACGTTACAGATTCCTGCATCTACTTACACAAGAATGCGTTGTCAGAGTTATCATTTGCCCAGACGCACAGATTGAACGTATAGAGTTAGGATTGGTCGATGACGTATATATACGGCGCAATATTTTACCCCGTTATGACCAATTGATTAGCGTAATTAGAGAAAATATGCATAATCAGAATCTGCACGTTATTTGCACACTTAGATTACCTCATGACAACCTAGTTATCATTGATGACAAAGTAGTGTTTATTGGACGAAAGAGGCGTCGAGATCGGGGATTTCCTTACACTACTCAACTGTTTGATCCTACTGTGATAAAAGATGAAATAGGGGAATTCGATGCAGTATTTCATGACAATGTTGGCCCTCTGCTTGGATTAGATCGCATAGATGATTCGAACTATGGATCGGCTGAACTGAAAGAAATCTTACTAAAAAAACTCAATAAATCCAAATCACGAATCCAACACCTTTTACGCTATAAAAATCCGGGTAGCCAGCATAGCCCGGATGGAGCCAGCGTAGATGATCGGAGCCACTAAACCCCGCATTCCGCTACGCTTCATGCGATCTACAAATCTGGCTAGCCAATTATGAGTTTTGAATGGGATAAGAAAAAAGCCGTGTTTAATCTCCGCAAACACGGTGTCAGTTTTGAAGAGGCATCGACGGCCTTACGGGATAATTTCTCCGCAACGGCTCATGATCCAGACCATTCAGAAAATGAAGATAGGTTTGTGACACTTGGTATTTCTTCATCGGGCCGTCTACTGGCAGTTGCACACACAGAACGCGGCAACAATATTCGCATCATTTCTGCAAGATTGGCAACGAATTCTGAGAGACAAATTTATGAAGAAGGCTAAAACTGAAGCAGAGGATGAACTTCACCCCGAGTATAAAAGATCGGATTTTGGAGTAATTGTTCGCGGCAAATACGCAAGCCGCTTAAAGGAAAAAAGTAACGTGGTACTTCTTGAACCGGATATTGCTAAAGCATTTCCAAACGATGAAGCCGTCAATAAAGCCCTCCGCTATCTACTCGAAATAGCCGAAGCATCATCCCGCCTAACGAACCGTTCCAGCGCACCCGCGCCATGAAGCCAGCGTAGCCAGATAGGCCGGAATAAGCCCGCCTATTTCGCTGTTTGATAAAGCAGCAGCGTAGGTTGGGTTGCCGTCTTTTTGGCAACCCAACAAATGCCGGGAAACGTTGGATTCCGAAAACGCGGTAAGGTGCGGTAACTCGGCAATGTCGTAGGGCGCCAGTGAGGAACGAATCGCAACGTTCGCGCAATCTGTGCCTAACTGTGTATATGGACTCCTCCCTATTTGCAAGGGGGACATCGCCAATCGGACGCTTGAGGATCGGTTGCAGTCGTATATCCGGCCTTGTTGGAGCCAGCGTAGCCCGGATGGAGTGAAACGGAATCCGGGATGATCGGAGCCACGAATCCCCACATTCCGCTGTGCTTCATGCGGGCTACAAATCTGGTTCAACATTCTGTGCGCGACGGGGTATGTACCCCGTCGCAACATTTAAACGTTATTGCGGACGGGGGTTAATACCCATACGCGCCAACTTAAGCAGTAATTCGTTGAATTCAAAGGTCAAGCCGTTGCCGTCTGGGCCAAGCCGCAGGGCGGCGACTGACGGTAGCCGGGGGTTTAAACCCCCGGAACGCGACAAGGCGCGGATTCCGTCGCGTAGCGACGGTTGTAATGCCCGGCAACGCAATCGGTCGCGGCATCTTTCAACCGTCGCTACGCGAGGGATCGCCTCCTTCCGCCACATTCCGGGGGTTAAAACCCCCGGCTAATCTCGGCGGCCGCTATGCGGCCTAACCGCGAAGCAGCGTAGGTTGGGTTGCCGTCTTTTTGGCAACCCAACAAATGCCGGGAAACGTTGGGTTGCGATAGAACCGCAACCCAACCGATACTGCTTGCGTGAGCTGGCGGAATTGAATTACGGTTGACAAATCGGCAGACGATGATCTTTTTTTTCGAGGCAGCAACACCACTCGGATTCCGTTGCGCGTGACCCGAGATTATTGGGATTTGATCGCCACAGCCAGCGTAGCCCGGAGGGAGCGAAGCGGAATCCGAGATGATCGGAGCCACTAACCCCCGCATTCCAGTATGCTTCATGCGGGCTACAAATCCGGCCCAACATTCGTATAAGGAGAGAAAAAAATGAAGACGATTCTAGGCTTTATATTCACAGCACTGGCCTTTGCTTCCACGATGGCATTGGCCGACTGGACCCCACAAGACGAAAAGGCTTGCGACATAAGCACTGCAGGCCACTTCAAATATTACACGTTCACTTTGTCGTGGTCGCCGGAATTTTGCCGTTCGCATCCCGCCGACAAGGACGAGCCGCAATGCAAGGAGAAGCGCGAATTCATTGTCCATGGTTTGTGGCCGGAATGCGGGAGCGGCAATCCGTCAAATTGCAAAAACGGAGGGGTGGCCGATCCCATCGACAAACAGAAGATCTATGCCTTCATGCCTTCCGACTTTTTAATCCAGCATGAGTGGGACACGCATGGCACGTGCAGCGGCCTGGCCCGCAGCGCTTATTTTGAACTCATCGGGGAACAGTTCGGCAAGCTGAAGCTTCCGCATCTTTCCGGCGCACCCAATGCCGCCAAGATCAAGAGCCTGTTCATCGACAGCAATCCTGGGCTCACCGCCGATCAAATCTATCTGTCCTGCACCGAAAGCGGGCCGAAGAGCAGCACCCAAACCCTGGATGAAGTACGGATTTGCCTGGACAAAAATACCCACGGGTTTGTCCAGTGCGAAAGCGCCAAGGATACCTGCAAGAATCTCAAGAAAGTCACCATCACACCGGCAAAATAAACAGCTAGGGAGATACTGTCTTATCTCCCCCGCCACTTCCCATCACTCCCCTGTGCGCGGAAAGGCTTGCGTTGCGGGCTTTCAGGCGGCAGGCCGACCGAGGTCAGCAGCTTGTCCCGGTCTTCCGGGGACAATTCAGAAACCGTCCGCGCCTGGATATGGGGCGGCAGGACGATGTCGCCGAAGCGGATGCGGATCAGGCGGCTGACGAGAATACCCTGGGATTCCCACAGGCGGCGGACGATGCGGTTGCGGCCTTCGGACAGGGTGACATGGTACCAATGGTTGGAGCCTTCCCCGCCGGCGTCGGCGATGTCGTTGAAATGCGCCGGGCCGTCTTCCAGTTCCACGCCTTTTTTCAGGCGTTCCAGCACTTCCTCGCTGACATCCCCCAGCACACGCGCGGCGTATTCCCGCTCGATCTGCTGGGAGGGATGCATCAGCTTGTTGGCCAGTTCGCCGTTGTTGGTGACCAACAGCAGCCCTTGCGTGTTGATGTCCAGCCGGCCCACGTTGATCCAGCGGCCAATTTCCAGGCGCGGCAACTGCGCGAAAATGGTGGGGCGGCCTTCGGGGTCGCGGCGGGTGACCACTTCGCCGGTGGGCTTATGGTAGAGCAACACCCGCGTCGCCTGGTTGAAGCGTTTTTCGACATTGACCGGACGGCCCCGCACCGCCAGCCGGTCGCCCTCTTTCCAGCGGTCGCCGAGCTTGGCGAGGTTGCCGTTGAGCAGGATCTCGCCGCTCTTGATCCATTCCTCGATTTCCCGCCGCGAGGCTAGGCCGGCGCGGGCCAGCACCTTTTGGATGCGCTCGCCGTCGGGATGGGTGTCATCCGAGGCCGGGCTCTCCGGCTGGCTCGGTCGATTCGGCTGGGCGGGGCGGGGGGGCGGGTTCGGGCGTTTCGATTGGGTCATGGGCGGGGCTTTCCGGTAGAGGTAAACCGGGATCGGCAATGGGGCCGAGCCGGTCGATGAAGGTTTGCAAAGGCGGCAGTCCGTCCAAGCCTTTGAGGTTGAAATAATCCAGGAACTGGCGGGTGGTGGCGTACAGTCCAGGCCGTCCCGGAACCTCCTTGTGGCCGACCACTTGCACCCAATCCCGTTCGAGCAAAGCACGGATGATGTGGGTCGAGACGGCGACGCCGCGTATTTCCTCGATTTCGCCCCGGGTGACCGGCTGGCGGTAGGCGATGATGGCCAGGGTTTCCAGGAAGGCTTTGGAGTAACGCGCCGGACGCTCCTCGAACAGGCGCGAAATCCACGGCGACAGCCCTTCGCGCACCTGGAAGCGGAAGCCGCTGGCGACTTCCTTGAGTTCCAGGGGGCGGCTGTTGAATTCCTCCGCCAATTCGGCCAGCGCGAGCCGCAGGTCGGCGGTTGCCGGCTGCCCGTCTTCGGGGAACAACGCTTGCAATTCGGCTATGTCCAACGGCTTTTGCGCCACAAACAAAGCGGCTTCGACTATGTTTTTTAATTCCATCAGGCATGCGCAATCAGGCGGACTTGCAATTCGCCGAGGGGTTTTTCCTGGATGATTTCGATCAGGCTTTCCTTGCATAATTCTAAGATGGCCAGCAGTGCCACCACCGCGCCCGATCTGCCTTCGCCACGGTTGAACAATTCGGCGAAGTTTAGCAATTGCCGGTCTTTCAACCGGGCCAGCACGGCGGACATGCGTTCGCGCACGGACAAAGGCTCGCGCAAGATGCGATGGTGGGTGGAACGCTCGGCGCGGCGCAACACATCCTCGAAGGCCCGCAACACTTCAGCCAAATCGACTTGCGGGTAAACCTTGCGCACGGCCACCGTGCTGGTGTCCACCCCTCCCATCTCAAACACGTCGCGCTCGGAACGGGGCAGCTTGTCCAAATCTTCCGCCGCCGCTTTGTAGCGCTCGTATTCCAGCAAGCGGCGGGCCAGTTCGGCGCGTGGATCGCCTTCCTCGGCTTCGGCGGTTTCTGTGCGGGGCAGCAACATGCGGGATTTGATTTCGGCCAATATCGCAGCCATCAGCAGGTATTCGGCGGCCAGCTCCATGCGCATCTCGGCCATCATGTCGATGTAGGCAATATATTGTTTGGTGATGGCTGCGATGGGTATGTCCAGAATATCCAGATTCTGCCGCCTAATCAGATACAGCAATAGATCCAGCGGCCCCTCGAAAGTATCCAGGAAAACCTCCAGCGCGTCCGGGGGGATATACAAATCCTCCGGCATCGCCAGGAACGGAGCGCCGTTGACTAGGGCGATCACATCCGGGGGAACGGGAAGATTGGCCTCGGCCTGCATGGGGCGATTTAGGATGCCAGCCTTTAAGCAAGTGGCAGTTATCCCGCCGGACGCAGCAGAAGATGCAGCACGCCAGGGGGAATGCCCGCCAAATCCAAGGAAAGGCCGATCACGAAATTAAGCGGCCCGCCCAAAATCATCGACAACATATTGGTCACCATCAACAGAATCAAGATGATAAACCCATAGGGCTCAAGCTTGTCGAATTTATAGGACAGACGTGAGGGCAACAGGCAACTCATCACGCGCCCGCCATCCAACGGGGGAAGCGGCAGCAAGTTGAGGATCATCAACATGCCGTTGATGAAGATTCCCGCAGCCGCCATGAACAGCAGTGGACGGGACACAAAAGCAAGGTTCGCCAGGATGGCCAGCCGGGACAGCAGTATCCACATGACGATCATCGCCAAATTGGCCGCAGGGCCTGCGACCGCCACCAGGCCGATGTCCCGCTTGGGGTTGCGCAACCGGCCCCAGTTCACGGGGACCGGCTTGGCCCAGCCGAAGACGAAGCCGCTGAACAGCAGCATCAATCCGGGCAACAGCAAAGTGCCGACGGGATCGATATGATGCAAAGGATTCAAGGTCAGGCGGCCTTGCTGTTCGGCAGTCCTGTCGCCCAGCAATTTGGCGATCCAACCATGGGCGACCTCGTGCAAGGTGATGGCAAACACCACCGGCAGCGCCCAGATGGATATTTTTTGAAGCAGGCTTAATTCTTCCATTGGCAGGCAGAGTGATTATTGAAGGCCAGGCGCGACGGCTTTTCCCTGGCGGATGATTTCCGGCGCATCTTCCGTGAAGCCGATGATGGTGGTGGGTTCGTAGGGCAACACGCCGGCGTCGATGATCAAATCGACCAGTTTTTCCAGTCGCTCCCTGATTTCGACAGGATCGGACATGGCTTCGTCCTCGCCCGGCAGGATCAACGTCGAGCTGAACAAGGGCTCCGCCAATTCTTTCACCAACGCTTGCGCAATCGTGCTGTCCGGGATGCGGATGCCAATGCTCTTGCGTTTCGGGTGTTGGAGCCTGCGCGGCACGTCTTTGGTGGCCTTGAGGATGAAGGTGTAAGGGCCAGGCGTCAGCGATTTGATCAGGCGGAACGCCTCGTTGCCGATCTTGGCAAAAGACGCAATCTGTGAAAGGTCGCGGCAGACCAGGGCAAAACGATGCTCCTGGCCCAATTGGCGGATGCGGCAAATGCGCTCCAAGGCATCCTTGTTGTCGATTTGGCAACCGAAGGCATAGGAAGAGTCCGACGGATAGACGATCAGCCCGCCCCCGCGGATGACCTCGACCGCCCTGCGGATCAAACGTTCCTGCGGAGTTTGCGGGTGGATTTGGAAATATTGCGCCATGGGCCTTAGTTTACTACACAACAACGTCGAAAGCGCGGATTGCTGGCAAGCATCGCGCGTTCACTGTCCCATTGGGGCATTTGACACAGCCATTCTTGGGTTCGGCTTCCACCAAGCCATCAACTGATTGATGAATAAGATAAAAATTATCTGGCACCGTTATTGCTTTAAAGCAATCAAACACCTACCCAGCAGGTATTTCAAAATGCGCACGGCAAAAATCATCCCCATCCTCTCCCCCGAATTTATGGATTTGCATAGGCTTTTCCATGAGCTTGAAAAGCCTTACGGGCTGCAAGATATTCTCCGCTTCAACCGCGCCTATCAGCCCATTTATCGGCGGCTGCTGCCGGAAGAAAAACGCCGTGCGGAAGAGTTTGTCGATGCCTTGATTGAAGGCGTCGAGCGCAGGGAATTGAAGTCCAAGATTTTCGGCGTCGTGTAGTCAAACGTTAAACCTAAAATGCACCACGTCCCCGTCACGCATGACATACTCCTTGCCTTCCAGCCGCCATTTGCCCGCATCCTTGGCCCCTTGCTCGCCTTTAAAACTAATGAAATCCTCATAACTGATAACTTCGGCGCGGATGAAGCCTTTTTCAAAATCGGTGTGGATGACGCCGGCGGCTTGCGGAGCGGTGTCGCCTTGGTGGATGGTCCAGGCGCGGACTTCTTTCACGCCGGCGGTGAAATAGGTATACAGATTCAATAGCTGATAGCCGGCCCGCACGACACGGTTCAAGCCCGGCTCTTCCAAGCCCATGTCGGCCAGAAAATCGGCCTTGTCGGCCTCCTCCAACTGGGCGATTTCCGCCTCCAAGGCCGCGCAGACCGGCACCACCATCGCGCCTTCTTCCTCGGCGATGGCACGGACGTGATCTAACAGCGGATTATCGTGGAAACCGTCCTCCTGCACATTGGCGATGTACATTGTCGGCTTCATGGTCAGCAGGAACAGTTCCCGGATCAATTCCTTTTCATCAGCGTCCAACCCCAAGGTACGGGCCGGCTTGCCGGTGTCCAGATGGACGGTCAGCCGTTCCAACACGTCTTTCTTGTGCAAATCGTCCTTGTTGCCGGATTTGGCGCTTTTCAAGACACGCTGCAAGGCTTTCTCCACCGAGGCCATGTCGGCCAGGTTGAGTTCGGTGTGGATCACGTCGATGTCGGAGCCGGGGTCGATCCTGCCCGCCACATGCACCACATCGTCGTTTTCAAAGCAACGCACCACATGCGCGATGGCGTCGGTCTCGCGGATGTGGGCGAGGAATTGGTTGCCCAGCCCCTCGCCTTTGGATGCCCCGGCCACCAACCCGGCAATATCGACAAATTCTATCGCTGTGGGTACGACGCGCTGGGGCTTGACGATGGCCGACAGCGCGTCCAGGCGTGGGTCTGGCACAGGCACCACGCCCACATTCGGGTCGATGGTGCAGAAAGGGTAGTTTTCAGCGGCGATGGCCGCTTTGGTCAACGCATTGAATAGGGTCGATTTGCCGACGTTGGGCAAACCGACGATGCCACAGTGTAGCGCCATGTCGTTAATTTCCTTGGGTTCAAGATTCGATGCGGTTGTATTGATCTTCGAAGCGGATGATGTCGTCCTCGCCGAGATAGCTCCCCGACTGCACTTCGATGATTTCCAGCGGGATGACCCCAGGGTTTTCCAGGCGGTGCTGGACGCCCACGGGAATGAAAGTGGATTCATTTTCGCATAGCAGGAAAGTCTCCTCGCCCCGTGTCACCTTGGCCGTGCCGTGAACCACAGTCCAATGCTCCGCACGGTGATGATGCAACTGCTTGGAAAGTGTCGCACCGGGCTTCACCGTCAAGCGTTTGACCTGGTAACGTTCGCCGTGGTCTATGCCTTCATAATTGCCCCAGGGCCTATGCACCTTGGCATGGAAAACATGCTCTTGCCGCAGTGAACATTTCAGGTGGTCGGTGATTGCCTTGACCTCCTGCGCCCTGTCCTTATGCACCACCAATACCGCGTCCGTGGTTTCTATCACGATCAAGTCGGACACGCCGACGGCGGCAAGGAAGCGGTTTTGCGCATAGAGCAGGGAATTGCTCGCATCCTTGACGAACACGTCGCCCACCGCCACATTGCCGTTGTCATCCTGGGGCCGGATTTCGCTGAAAGCCGACCAGGATCCCAGATCCGACCAGCCCACATCCAGGGAGAACACGACAGATTTGACCCCGCCCGGCCCCTTCGCCAGTTTCTCCATGACCGCATAGTCGATGGAGTCGCTGGGGCAGGCGGCAAAGCGGGCTTTGTCGATACGCACAAAATTCCCGTCGCCCTTGGCCTGAGTGAAGGCATCTTGGCATGCCTGCGCAATGTCTGGCCGATACTGCCGAATCTGCTCCAGCCAAACCGAGGCGCGCAGGACGAACAGGCCGCTGTTCCAGAGATACTGCCCGGAAGCCAGGTAGGCCGTCGCCGTGAGCGCGTCGGGCTTTTCCACAAAACCGTCGAGCAGGAAAGATTCGTCGCCCAAGGCTTCGCCCTTGCGGATATAGCCGTAGCCGGTTTCCGGCTTGGTCGGCACGATGCCGAAGGTCACCACGCCTCCTTCCGCTGCCTTGAAAATCGCGGCCAGCAGACGTTGGCGGAATCCGGCCACATCCTCAATGTGATGGTCCGAAGGCATCACCACCAGCACCGGATCGTCGCCACCCACAGAAGCCTGCATGGCCGCCAGCGTCAATGCGGGAGCGGTGTTCCGGCCCATGGGCTCCAGGATGATGGCGAACTCGTCAAAACCCAGTTGGCGCAGTTGCTCGCCCACCAGGAAACGGTGCAACTCATTGCACACGACCACTGGCGATTTCATTTCAAGCTTCACGGGATCGCCCCCAATATCCTCCACCCTGGAGACTGTGTCTTGGAACAAGGTCTGGTCTCCAGTGAACGACAAAAACTGTTTGGGATAGGCTTCCCTTGAATAAGGCCACAGCCGGGTGCCCGATCCCCCGGACAAAATAACGGGTTGAATACTGATTTTCATAGTTTGATGGTGGATGCCGGAGGGAAAAAATTGTCGCAGTATAGCCGAGCAACACCGTTTGGGCCAAATCGAAGCCTTGAGGATTGCCGGAAAAGTCGGCAAGACGGCGGAACCCACAGGTTTTGTGTTACCATTCAATGCCATGCCTCCAAAACCGGCCCTGCGATTGGACAACCCCCGACAAAGATGAACGAACACAAACTCACCCACCTCAAGCAGTTGGAGGCCGAGAGCATCCATATCATCCGCGAAGTCGCGGCGGAATTTGAACGGCCTGTGATGCTGTATTCCATCGGCAAGGATTCGGCGGTGATGCTGCATCTGGCGATGAAGGCGTTCTATCCCGGCAAGCCGCCCTTCCCCCTGATGCATGTGGACACCACATGGAAATTCCGCGAGATGATCGAGTTCCGCGACCAGCACGTCAAGAACCTGGGGCTTGAACTCATCGTCCACGTCAACGAAGAAGGCATCCGGCTGGGCATCGGCCCGTTCAGCCACGGCAGCAAGAAACACACCGATATCATGAAGACCGAGGCACTCAAGCAGGCTCTGGACAAACACAAGTTCGACGCGGCCTTCGGTGGAGCGCGGCGCGACGAGGAGAAGTCCCGCGCCAAGGAGCGCGTCTACTCCTTCCGCGACCAGAACCACCGCTGGGATCCGAAGAATCAGCGCCCCGAACTGTGGAATATCTACAACGGCAAGATCAACAAGGGCGAGAGCATCCGCGTCTTTCCCCTGTCCAACTGGACCGAGTTGGACATCTGGCAATACATATATCTGGAAAACATCCCCATCGTGCCTTTGTATTTCGCCAAGGAGCGCCCGGTGGTGGAGCGTGACAGCATGTTACTGATGGTGGACGACGGGCGCATGGAGCTTAAGCCCGGCGAGACAGTGCAGATGAAAAAAGTGCGCTTCCGTACCTTGGGCTGCTACCCGCTGACTGGCGCCGTGGAATCCGAAGCGGCGACTTTGCCCGAAATCATCCAGGAAATGCTGCTGACCAAGACCTCCGAGCGCCAAGGCCGACTGATCGACCACGACCAGGCCGGGTCGATGGAAGAAAAGAAAAAGGAAGGCTATTTTTGACATGCGCAAATTTAATATGCGGAATGTGTTGGATGTGGTCTTGGTCGCGCTGAGTTTGGAATTTTGCTTTTACTTGTTCAAACAGGCCATGCGATGGTTTCCCAACTAGGGCGCACCGCGTTTCCCGGCCCGTGCAGGCCGCCGCGATGACCCAGCCGAAGCCGCCCACCGTCCGGGAGCAGGCCGCGCAGCGCCTGCAAGAGGAGGCCTTGCTTGTCGCCAAAAGCACCCAGGCGGCGGGCCAAACCAAGGAACAGACCAAGCTTATCGCCAAGGGGATCGAAAAAGGCATCGCCTTTTACAAGCAGCAGCAAAAGGCCAAGGCCCGCGAACTCGACAAGGCCAGAAAAAAGGCGCTAAGGACTCGTTCGTCGGAAACGGACGCGGCCCGGACGGAAGAGCCGCCGCCCGAAGACGAGTGGACGCCCTCCCCCGCCAAGCCGGCCTTGCTGGCGGCCGGGATGGTTTTTTCCCTGGCCGCGTTGCTCCACGGCCTGCGCTTTTTGCTGGGCTGGCACGTCACGGTCGGAAATTTCGAGGTTCCCATGTCCTGGTCGCTGGCGGCGATACCCGTCGCGGCGGGCTTGGCTTTTTGGATGTTCCGCGCAAACAGGGATTAGCGGGGATAGAAAGTCCCGAAAGGCTGTCTATTGCGGCAATGGCAAAACGTAACACCACCTGAAGCCACGCAAAGAGGATCCCCCTGCATGGATATTTTAATCACTGGCGGAACCGGTTCGATAGGCCGGGAGTTATGCCGGGTGCTGAAAGAAAAAGGCCACAGCCTGACCGTGTTGAGCCGCAAGCCCGAAAAAGTCCAGGCGATTTGCGGTGAAGGCGTCGCAGCCATCTCTTCCTTGGCGGATCTGCCGTCCTCGGCGCACTTCGACGCGCTGGTGAATCTGGCTGGCGAAGCGGTGATCGGTCCGTATTGGACTGAAAAACGAAAAAAACTATTGTGGGATAGCCGCGTCACCCTGACTGGACAACTGGTGGATTTCATCGAGCGGGCCGAATCCAAACCGCAGGTGCTGGTCAACACTTCCGCCGTAGGCTATTACGGCGACGGCGGCGACAAGATCATCGACGAGAAAACTCCTGGCTCGGGAGGTTTCGCGCACCGGCTCTGCGATGGCTGGGAACAGGCGGCGCGGAGGGCCGGGCAATCCGGCATACGAATCTGTATCGTCCGCTTCGGCCTAGTGCTGATGCCACACGGCGGCCTGTTGAAGAGTATGCTGCCTTCCTTCCGGCTGGGGCTGGGCGCGAGACTGGGCGACGGCAAGCAATGGATGCCGTGGATTCATTGCCGGGATTTGGTGGGCATGCTCGAATGGCTGCTGGAAAAACCGGAATTGAGCGGCGTGTTCAATGGCGTATCCCCCAATCCTGTCATCAACGCTGAATTCACCACCTGCCTAGCCAAGCATCTGCGCCGACCGGCTTTCCTGTACGTGCCAGCCTTCCTATTGAAAATGATGCTGGGCGAAATGGGCGGCTTGCTGATCGAGGGGCAGAGGGCCATGCCTAGGCGCATACTGGAGTCCGGATTTCCGTTTCGCCATGCCACGCTGGATTCCGCGTTGACCGAGATCATCGGTTAATCCACAAATTTAAAGATTTTCAACAACCCAAAGGTAGACCATGAAAACAGCAAGCAGATTCCTGCTCGGCGTTTTGATCGCATTTTCCCTGCTGGCAGCCGGAGTCGGCGAAGCCTATGCGGCGCGCCTAGGCGGCGGCAAGTCCTTCGGCAGCCGCCCCTCTTACAGCACGCCGTATAGCCGACCAGGCGGGTTCAATCAGGCAAGCCCTTCGCAACAGCCTGGCTTCCAACAATCGGCGGCGGCGCAACGCAATCAGGCGGCCCGCGGCGCATTGTCCAACCGGGGCGGCTTGATGGGCATGCTCGGCGGCTTGGCCTTAGGCGGCCTATTGGGCGCGATGTTCTTCGGTGGCGCGTTCGAGGGCATCAACTTTATGGACATCCTGCTGTTCGCGGGTGTCGCCTTCCTGCTGTTCAAGCTGTTCGCCGGCCGCCGCCCCTCAGGCGCAGGCCAGGTTGCGGGCGGAAGCGCTTACGCTCCGCCGGAGACGCCAGACTACGACCCGGCTTCTCAGCGTGACGCGGCACCTTCGGGGCGGGCCGGATTCAACACCGATCTGCTGAATCGTGGCGGCGCGTCGGACTACGGGTTCAAAGCTTCCGCCGATCCCCTGGTCCTGCCCGCCGATTTCGACGCCGCAGGCTTCCTCAAGAGCGCAAAAACCGCCTACGCCCATCTCCAGCAAGCGTGGGATCAAGGCGATTTGGCCGAGTTGCGCGGTCTTTGCACCGACAAAGTGTTTGGTGAGTTGCAAGATCAGATCAGGCAGCGTGTCGGCGACAACCGCACGGAATTGCTGAAAGTGGAAACCCAGTTGCTGGAAGTCAGGGACATGGGCGGCGACCGTGAAGCGGTGGTGCTGTTCGACGTGATCCTGCGCGAATCCGCCGGCCAGTCGCCTACGCCGGTGAAAGAGGTGTGGCATTTCATCCGTTCACGCGCCAGCAAACAGCCAACTTGGTTCCTCGACGGCATCCAGCAGTTGGAAGATTGACAGTCCAACAAGCAAGCGGGCTGGCCGCGTCAGGCTGACGCGGCCAGCCTTCTCTTTTTGCGAGTGTCACGATCCAAAACGGACAATTTGAAATAAAGGTGTGATCATGTGGCTCAAGGCATTTCATCTGATTTTCATGGTGACCTGGTTCGCCGGGCTGTTTTATCTTCCGCGCCTGTTCGTTTACCACACCATGGCTTCTGACGTGGTCAGCGTCGAGCGTTTCAAAATCATGGAGCGGAAGCTGTATTTCGGCATCATGACACCGGGCATGATCCTTAGCTTTGTTTTTGGCGTATGGATGCTGGGCGATTATGCCTGGGAGCTGTACCGTGGCAGCGGCTGGCTGCACCTGAAACTCACCTTGCTGGTGTTGCTGGTGGCTTATCATGTCTGGTGCGGCAAATGGCTGATGGATTTTAAGCACGACCGCAATATCCACAGCCATATCTTTTATCGCTGGATCAATGAAATTCCGGTCGTATTTCTCTTCGCCATTGTGCTGTTGGCGGTCATCAAGCCGTTTTGATCCTGCGGACACAAGCATTGACCGCAACTAATCCACAATCTTCCCGCGCAAAGCTTTCACCTGTCCGCGCTGGCTCTTGCCTTCCAAGCGCCGTTTTTTGGAACCCAGCGTAGGCTTGGTGGGCTTGCGCGGGCGCTGAGGCCGGGCCATGCCTTGCACCAAGACATGCAGGCGCTGCATGGCGTCCTGCCGGTTCAATTCCTGGCTGCGGTGCTGTTGCGCCTTGATGACCACCACGCCCTCGGCGGTGATGCGCTGGTCGTTCAAGGCCAATAGCCGTTCCTTGATGCCCTCAGGCAGGGACGAGGTGCGAATGTCGAATCGCAGATGCACGGCGCTGGACACTTTGTTCACATTCTGCCCGCCGGCCCCTTGGGCACGTATGGCGCTGATTTCGATCTCGTCGGCGGGAATGTATATTTCGTGGAGCTTATTTTGCATGGGAGGCTGCTAGGAAGATCGGTGAGCGGCGAAGGCTGTCAAACAACCGATTTTTGCGGTAGCTTATAGCGCCTCCGGCGGATTGAAAACCCCGCCCGGTTTTAAACCGTTCACGCATGACCCATTACAAGAGGTTCGACCATGACCCGCCCAGCTATTGCCGCCTTGAGCTTGATCGCCCTGACCCTGTCCTCGTCCGCCGCCTTCGCCGGCCCCCGCGTCAGCCATCACGGTGGCCCCATCCTGAATTGCGAACCGCCGCAGTTTTTCGACCAAACGCCGGCCAAGGATGCCAAAGTCCAGTCCATCCAGGATTTTTCCGTCACTGCCTCCGACAACACCGACCGCGACACGATTAAAGTGTGGGCAAACAACGAACCGGTGGAAGTGAAAATTACCCAGCAACGCAGCGGGCAATTTCTGATCCAAGGCCATCTGAAGGCACCGGTCACCACTGGCAAGGTGTGGTTCCGGGTCAACGCCGAGGCCAATGACGGCTGCGACGAGAATAGCGCTTGGAATGTCTACGCTGGGAATTAGTTATTCTCGTTCCCACGCTCCAGCATGGGAATGCAGACAGCGGCTCTCCCTCGCCGCGTGACCGCGAAGCGGTCAAGACGGGTTTCCACGCCGGAGCGTCAAAGCCGATATTAAGCGTTCGTAGTCCCGCCTTTAGGCGGAAAACTGACCAGAAAGAACCGGCTGAAGCCGGGACTACGAACAGTGTTTCCCGCTGAGAAGTCTTTTTCGCAACCGAGCTTAAACAGAACCAGAGCGAGACAACAAACGATGAACACAACGAAACCTGATGCGGCCCACGGTGGCGCGGTCGTCTCGAATTCACTGTTAGGCAAAGATTTACGCGATTGATGTGGTTCGTGCCTCACCGCATCCTACGGCCCTTGGGCCTGTTTTGCATTGATCCATCCTGCCGATTGGCATTCGCCAACAGTATCCGAAGGTTTTTTAGACAATGTTTCTTAGATTTATATTTCAGATTACCAAACATGATTACACTCTGGGCATATATTAGTATGCCCAGCAGATGAAGTAAAATAGAGAAACCCAGGTATTATAAAAAAAATACACAGGACAAAACCTATTGAATAATATACTACTGGCGAAATTCTCATTTCTTTCTTTGGCGTCACCTCCATTTGGCAATTTGGACAGACAAAGATGCCTTTTAAGCTTAAAGAGTATAATCTCGCTTCGCGCTTAGCATTTTGTGATATTAACGCAGCTTCACGTTCAACATGTTCTCTAGCTTTAGCTTGTGATGCATCTTCCATTTCACGCTTAAGTTGCCTTACACGAAGCTTTGCATATAGTGCTTTTGCTTTGAATTCGCTTCCACCTGATTCTACAGTTGCTTTTAACCAGAGGCCCTGATTTATTTTGCCGTTGATGATTTCTGTAGCAACCTGTTCATAGAGAGATTCTTCAAGCTTTTCGTTTTCTTTAAAAATCATTGTGTTTGTATCGTTTTATGTGCGTTTAACATTGCTATTTTCTTTGTCAGAAAACGTCAGCAGCCCCAAAAAAAAATTTGTATAATTAATTCTTTGAACTGAAAGAGAGATAAAATGAGCATTACTATTGAAATTAAGCAACTTAAGGAAGAATTGTCACTCTACAATTTGCAATTGGTACACGCTAATTGCGACGAAGGGAAAATTATTGTGAGGAGAAAGCTAGAAACAGATAACCCAATGTTGAAATGTTCATCATGTGGTTTAGAAATAGAACTTCGTGAAGACATTGCAGGGGGTGATGCAAGGAAAAATTTCATCTTCACTGCAATCGATGCGCAAACCAGAACATTTGATGAAGGTAGCGTTTGTTTGCAAATTGAAAAAGGAGGCTTACCCGTCAAGAGTAGCGTCTTTTTGAAAACATCACCTTAACGTCAGACAAAAAGAAAAATACGCAGCGAAATATAACAACGGAAGGTTTTTTAGACAAAACACAAAGCTCATAAAAACAAGGACTTGCCCATCTAACAATTTTGTCCAAAAACGATACGCCCCAAGGCAACATTTAAACTTCGAAAGGCTCTTGCTTCGCCATCCCGCCCTATGCAGGCTGTTTAAGCATAAACAAATGCCAGTCTTTGTCAAGGAAAATTTGAATGGCTTGCGGATGTGCTGACGAAGAGGGCGCATCAATCCATTCATGCGAAGAAGATCCTTCGTTTTTCAGCGCATCCGAAAATCCTTTTCTAGCCGGGAATTAGACACACGCATATTCTTAGGGGATCGGCGGCAGAAGCAATCACCGGATTTGTTTGAAAGCGGCCAAGGCCTGTTCCCGGCTGGCTTTCAAATCGACAATAGGCTGGGGGTAATCCTCACCCAGTCGGATCCCGCAAGATTCCAGCAGCGTAGACGGCGCTTGCCAAGGTTGGTGGATGTGGCGGCTGGGCAGCCGTGCCAGCTCGGGAACCCAGCGACGGACATATTCCCCTTGTGGATCGAAGCGTTCGCCCTGCAAGACCGGATTAAAAACACGAAAATAAGGGGCGGCGTCGGCCCCGCAACCGGCGACCCATTGCCAACCCAAGGTGTTGTTGGCCAGATCCGCATCGACCAAGGTGTCCCAGAACCAACGCGCCCCTTCCAGCCAATGGACGCGCAGGTTCTTGACCAGGAAGGATGCCACGACCATGCGCACACGGTTGTGCATCCAACCAGTCTGCCACAACTGCCGCATTCCCGCGTCCACCAAGGGTATGCCGGTCATGCCTCGTTGCCAGGCTCGCAGTTTTTGCGGGTCAGGTTCGTTCCAGGGGAAACGATGGAATCGCTGGTCTAACGGATTTTCCGGCGTGTGCGGAAAATGGAACAGCAAATGATGGGCGAACTCACGCCAGCACAGTTGGCGAGAAAAACACTCCGCTCCGACCGTTCCCCCCGCCGCCACAAGCCGTCCGTGGATGGCCGCAAGGATCTGGCGCGGGCCGATCTCCCCGAAATGGAGGTGAGGCGCGAGGCGGGAAGTGCCACCATGGTCTGGCCTGTCCCGGTTATCCGAATATTGCGCGAGGGCCCCTGCGATGAATTCATCTAGCCGGGCCAGAGCACCCGTCTCGCCGGGGCACCAGGTTTCTCGCAAGCCACTGTACCAGTCGATTTTTGGCAATAAGCCCAGCTCCTTTAGGCTTAAGCACTTCCATTCAAGGGGAAGTGGGGGCAGGGCTATGGGGGGCGGCAGGATCTCCGCTGCCCCCAGCCCTTGTCTTTGCAGCGTTTTCCAATAGGGCGTGAAAACCTTGTAAGGCTCGCCTTTGCCCCGCGTGACCGTCCAAGGCTCGTGCAACAAGGCGCTGTTAAAGCTTCCCATGGTAATTCCCTCTTCACGCAGGCTTTGTTTGATAACCTTGTCACGGGCGATGGCAGTCGGTTCGTAAAGCCGATTCCAATACACTTGCCCGGCGCCGGTTTCCAGGATGACTTGCCGCAAAACTTGCAAGCTGGGGCCGCGCCGGATCAGCAGCCGCGATCCGAGCTGCCGTAAGGAATCGTCCAAGGCGGCCAGACTATGATGCAGCCACCAGCGGCTTGCCGACCCGACGGTCCATACCCCGTCATCTTCCGGGGTCAGAATGAATAACGGTACCACCCGTTCGGCGGATCGCAATGCGCGTTCCAAAGCGGGATGGTCGGCCAGTCGCAGGTCGCGGCGGAACCATAGAATGGCAGTGGACATGTTATTTTATCCTCATGGTTTCGGCCCATACCCATTCGGCTATGGTATAAATCATCCCAAAATGGCTGACCGGGATCGTCGGCCCTCATTCTGCCTTGCCCGGAGTTACCCATGAAAAACTCGCTTGCAATTTTATTCTTGCTGGCTTTGGCCGCCTGTTCCAATCCAACCGACAAGGAAAACCAGGCCAAGGCACAGGCTTTGACTCTCAAACAACCCATGGACAAAGCAAATGCCGTGCAACAGCAAATTTTCGATGCCGAAGCGAGGCGGCGGGAAACAGAGGAAAAAACCGAATGATTGACTACGGGTGTTCCCTGCTAGGTCAGTCACTTTTCCGCTGGGCTTTTTTCAACAAAGCTTCGGCATGGCGAATCGGAATGGCGTAGCTGATGCCGCTGGGTTGTGACAACAGGTTTTCCTTGGTGCCCTGGACGAAAACCTTGTTGAGGATGCCGACGACGCTGCCAGTTTTCGGATCGTAGAGGGGACTGCCGCTGTTGCCGGGATAGGCGGTCGCGTCTAGCTGGAAGACGAGATAAGGATCTTGCAACCGCTCGAACACGGCCTTGTTGAGTTGCCCTGCCCTAGGCATAGGGATTGCCGAAGGGGTTATGGCAGAGACCATGCCACGATGGGTGGCCGGGTGCAGGCCCAGCACCACACCGATGGGATAACCGGTGAAGGCATAGATCTCACCTTCGCGCACCTTGTCGGAATTGCCTAATGCTAAGGTAGGCAAGGGGCCACCGCCGATCTTCAGGAGGGCCACATCATGCTGGCTGTCTTGATCGACAAGTTCGGCGGCACGGATCACTTCCTTGCCGTCCTCCCGCACGAACACGCCCAAGGTCTCCTTTTTATTCTGGTCGATGGTTTCGGGCAAGACATGCGCGTTAGTCAGCACATGCAGGCCGTCGCCGACGATGAATCCGGTGCCTCGGAAATCAACTGATGGCGTCCGCAGCCTTTGGTAGGTTCCGATACCCACGATGCTCGGCTTGATTTTTTCAACCGTATCCGCCATTCCCTCCTCGGCTTGGGCTGAAACCCAGCTCAAGCCGAATAGCAGGCAAGCGAAAAATGCGCTTCGGGCCAAGGAACTATTGCTTGTCCGCCACGTTCACTTTGATCTTCGCCTGGGTACGCAGATGATCCAGGAAAGCATTGAGTTCGGCCTGCCCCGCGTTCTTGGCCAGGTATTCCTTTGCCATCTCCAATTCCTTGGGATCGACCGAGGCAATCGAACCGTCCTTGACTTCAGTCAGCACAAACAGAACCTGCCCGCCGTTCTCAAGCGCCGCCAAAGCCGGGTTCGGCTTGCCAGACTTGGCCCAAGATGCCTTGTTGACCGCCTTGACCAATTCGGGTGGCACATCGCTTTTGCCGACCAACTTCACAGTGGCCTTGCTTAAGGACACGCCTACGGACTTGGCCGCATCGGCCATGGACTTGCCTTGCTTCACTTCCACCGACAGTTGTTCCGCCAACTGGCGGGCCGCTTCTTCGGCGCGTTTGGCGCGCAATTGGGCGATGATGTCCTGCTTCACTTCCGCCAGCGGCTTTTCCGAAGCCAGTTGGTGTTCCTTAAGGTGGAGGACATACACCTTGTCATTGCCGATTTCCACCGCCGCGCTGTTTTTCCCGTCCAGCACATCCGCGCTAAAAGCGGCATTCCTTACCAACGCTTCGGTGGCGATGCCCTCGCCCGCCTCACGGGTGAACAAGCCTGTCTGGCCAATTTTCAGGTTCAGCGTTTTGGCGACAGACTCCAAGCTGTCGTTATGTTCGAAGCTCAACTCATCAAGCTTTTGCTTGGCGTCATAAAACCTGTTTTCCGCCGCGGAACGCTGATAGTTTTTCGCCAGTTCCGTCCGGATCTCCTCGAACTTTTTCGTGGTTGCGGGAACCCGTTCGGTCACTTTGATCAGATGATAACCGAAGGGGGTCTTGACTGGCTGGGACACCTCGTCCTGACCCAAGGCAAATGCGGCATTGATGAAGTTGGGATCCATTCCTTCTTTGTCCACAAAACCCAAGTCGCCACCTTTGGCAGAGGAATCCTTGTCGTCAGAAGTTCTCCTTGGCGAGTTTGGCGAAATCCTCGCCCTTGACCAGTCGCTGACGCACAGCCTCCGCCTTGGCCTGCGCCGCTTTCACCGAATCCTCCTTGTCCATGTCGGCGGCAATCAAAATGTGGCTGAGTTTGCGCCGTTCGGGAGTGCTGTATTGGGCTTTTTGCTCCTCGTACTGGGCCTTCAGTTCGTCCTCGGTGACTTGGAAACCACCGGCGATATCGTCGAGCGTGAGGCTGACATATTCCACCGACAGCTTTTCGGGATTTTGGAACTGGCTTTTGTTTTCCTGGTAATAAACCTCAATATCCTTGTCCGTCAGTTCTCCCTCGAATTTTTTCTGGGGAAGGGTTAAATACTCGATCTGCCGCTCTTGGTTTCCGAAGCCGGTAGAAGTCTTCAAGCTGCCGTTTGGTCACCAAGGCAGTCTCCGAGACGCCGCGCACAAATTGCTCATTGACCATTTGTTTCGCACTTGTGCGGTGAACTGCGGCGACGACATGCCTTGCGAGGCCAGCACCGTCTTGAGCTTGTCCTTGTCGAATTTACCCTCGGTCTGGAAAAAAGGCTGCGACTGCACATAGGCACGGATGTCCGCCTCGTTCACCGTCAAACCTTGGGCGCGGGCATTTTGGGTGATCAATTCATCGTTGATGAGTTGCTCCAGCGCTTCGTGCCGAACTGCTTCTCGTCGTAATCAGAAGCACCCGAGGCGGGCCACCAGATTTTCGTAGGCCCGGTTCACATCCTTTTCAAAAATTTCCCGTTCCCCGACCACCGCCACTGGCTTTTCCTTGCCACCATCAAATAGTTGTTGATGCCCCACAAACCAAATGGGATGCCTACGGCAATTAACATGACCCAGGCAAATATCCCATGTGCTTTGTCTCGAATCGCTTGCAGCATATGCCAGAACCTTTATTTATTTATCGTGTCGGAAGGAGATGATTTTCTTTCGCCCATAAAAAACCCCGTGACTTTGCTTGTCCGGGGTTTTTATTTTGATTGGCGGAGCGGACGGGGCTCGAACCCGCGACCCCCGGCGTGACAGGCCGGTATTCTGACCAACTGAACTACCGCTCCAATATTTTCGTGGTGGGTGCTGTAGGGATCGAACCTACGACCCTCGCCTTGTAAGGGCGATGCTCTCCCAGCTGAGCTAAGCACCCCTAGCTGTTCCCTTAAAACTATCTGATCAGTTTAACGCATCCTTCAGCGCTTTGCCAGCTTTAAATGAAGGAATTTTAGCCGCCTTGATGGTGATCGTATTGCCTGTCTGTGGATTGCGCCCTTGGCGCTCGGGTCGTTCCTTCACGCCAAAGGCACCAAAACCCACCAAGGAAACCGTTTCACCCTTGCTTCAAGGCGTCGGTTATGGCCTCAAGAACGGCGTCCAACGCGCGACCCGCATCGGATTTGGTCAGGTCAGCTGATTCAGCAATGGCTTCGATAAGTTCCGACTTGTTCATGCATTCCCCCTGTCGATCGTTGATAAATAGGTTTCAATTTATGGTGCCCAATTCCTGCACGGCTTCGCCACGCCAGAAAACTTGTGCAGTCAATTTAGCAGTTGGACAAAACCACTGTCAAGGCGCATTGCGCCTTACATGGGACATTTGCGTCCGATCCTCGCAGTGGGATCGGGCGCTTGCCCAGCCCAAACCCTGATTTCAAAAAATAGCACCGCCCCTGTCAGTGGGCGGTGATCGCATTGCCTGCAGGCTGCTGCTTGGACGCACACTCGGACTCAACCGCCACGGCGGAATATCCGGCAAGGGTTCTGGCATCCTCTGCAGAGCCACGGCGAAAACCTCGTCAATCCAGCGGACGCAGATGATCTTCAAATCCTGCTTGATGTTTTCAGGGATCTCCGCCAAATCCTTTTCGTTTTCATGAGGAATCAACACCGTGTCAATGCCGCCCCGGTGCGCGGCAAGCAACTTCTCCTTCAGTCCGCCGATGGGCAGCACCTCTCCGCGCAAAGTGATTTCCCCAGTCATCGCGACATTGGAACGGACAGCAATTTTGGTCAGCGCGGAAACCAGCGCCGTACACATCCCGATGCCCGCGCTGGGGCCGTCTTTCGGCGTGGCGCCCTCGGGCACATGGATATGGACATCGTTCTTCTGGTAGAAGGCGGGATCGATGCCGAGGATGTTCGAGCGGCTGCGGGCCACCGTCATGGCGGTATGGATGGATTCCTGCATGACCTCGCCGAGCTTGCCGGTGTAAGTCTGCTTGCCGGTTCCTGCCATGATCGCCGCCTCAATGGTAAGCAACTCCCCGCCCACTTCAGTCCAAGCCAAGCCGGTCACTTGCCCGATCTGGTCGTTCTCTTCCGCCCGCCCGTAGCGGAAACGCTGCACACCCAGGTAAAGGTCGAGATTGCCCTCGTCCACCGTAACCTTCGCCGTAGCATGGCTCAAGCACTAGGCTCTTGACGACTTTGCGGCAGATTTTGGCGATATCCCGCTCCAAGTTTCGCACCCCCGCCTCACGGGTGTAATAACGGATGATGCCGCGCACAGCCGACTCTCCTATCTCGATCTCGCCTTCTTTCAAGCCATTGTTTTTGACTTGCTTGGGGATCAGGTAGCGCAGGGCAATATTGATTTTTTCCTCTTCCGTGTAGCCGGCGATACGGATCACCTCCATGCGATCCAGAAGGGGAGCCGGGATATTCATCGTATTGGCCGTGGCGACGAACATGACCTCTGACAGGTCGAAATCCACCTCCAGGTAATGGTCGTTGAAAGTGTGGTTTTGCTCCGGATCCAACACCTCCAGCAGCGCCGAGGCCGGGTCGCCCCGGAAATCCTGCGCCATCTTGTCAATCTCGTCGAGCATGAACATGGGGTTGCGGGCTTTCACCTTGGACAGATTTTGCAGGATCTTGCCCGGCAGGGATCCGATGTAGGTGCGCCGGTGCCCGCGGATTTCCGCCTCGTCCCGCACCCCCCCTAAGGCCATGCGCACATATTTGCGGTTAGTGGCGCGAGCGATGGACTGGCCTAGGGAGGTCTTGCCCACGCCGGGCGGACCCACCAGGCAAAGGATGGGGCCCTTCAGCTTCTTGACGCGGTTCTGCACCGCCAAGTATTCAAGGATGCGTTCCTTTACCTTTTCCAGTCCATAGTGCTCGGTCTCCAAGATCTCCTCGGCTTTTCGCAAGTCCAGGCTAACCTTGGTGCGCTTTTTCCAGGGAACGCCAACCATCCAATCGATGTAATTACGCACCACCGTGGCTTCCGCCGACATTGGCGACATCAGCTTGAGCTTGTTCAGTTCGGCCTCGGCCTTGGCCTTGGCCGCTTCAGGCATCCCGGCCTTTTCGATCTTACGCGCAACTCCTCAATTTCGTTGGGCACATCCTCCATTTCCCCCAGCTCCTTCTGGATTGCTTTCATCTGTTCATTCAGATAATACTCGCGCTGGTTTTTCTCCATCTGCTGTTTCACGCGCCCACGGATGCGCTTCTCCATCTCCAGCATATCGACCTCGTTTTCCATCAAAGTCATCAGCTTTTCCAGGCGTCCGGCGACATCGTTCATTTCCAAGATCGCCTGCTTTTCCTCGATCTTGATGGTCATATGGGCGGCGATGGTGTCGCCTAGACGGCTGGGGTCGTCAATGCCGGAAAGGGAATTCAACACTTCCGGGGGAATCCGCTTGTTCAATTTCACGTATTGGTCGAAGGTATTGATGGCTGTCCGCGACAACACCTCGAACTCTTGTTCGGTGAGTTCCATGTGGTCATGCAGCGGAGAAACCGCAGCCACATAATGCTTACCCGCGAGGCGGTATTTATCCACCGCGCAACGCTGGTTGCCTTCGACCAACACCTTCACGGTGCCGTCAGGCAATTTCAAGAGTTGCAGTATGTTGGACAGGGTTCCCACCTCGTACAAATCCTGGAAATCCCGGATCGTCGTTCTCCGCATCCTTTCTGCGCGACCAACATGATTTGCTTATTTTCCCTCATGGCATTTTCCAGCGCCTGGATCGATTTATCCCTGCCGACAAACAGCGGAATCACCATATGCGGATAAACCACCACATCACGCAAAGGCAGCACGGGAACCCATTTTTTCCGTGCGGAGAATATTTTCAGGCAATACATTTTCCATAAGGGGAAACCTTTGATAGGGCCAGGGAGCGATGACGATCCGGCATGGCCTGCCTAACAGGGCGAGGCCAAGCCGGACGAATCCTCATCGTGCTAGCGTGAGAAACTGGGGATCACCGAAGGAAAGGGACAGCTTTGGCAACACTTCTATTCCGCCGAAGCCAACAGCTTTTCGTCGGTTTTATAGATCAGGTAAGGCTGGGTTTCCCCCTTCACCACCTTTTCGTCAATGACCACTTTGGAAATATGGTCTGTGGAAGGCAGCTCATACATTGTGTCAAGTAGAGTATGTTCGAGAATGGTGCGCAACCCTCTTGCCCCCGTCTTCCTTTCCATCGCGCGTATGGCCACAGTTCTGAGGGCGTCGTCGCGGATTTCAAGGTCGCAGCCTTCCATCTCAAACAATTTCTTGTACTGCTTGACCAAGGCGTTTTTGGGCTCGGTCAATATCTTCACCAATGCCTCCTGGTCCAACTCCTCCAAGGTGGCAACCACCGGAAGACGGCCCACAAACTCGGGGATAATCCCGTAGCGGATCAAGTCCTCGGCCTCCACGTCGGCCAGAACCTGCCCGACATTGCGGCGCTCGTCTTTGCTTTTGACCTCGGCGGAAAAACCGATGCCGCCCTTTTCCGAACGCGCGCTAATGATTTTGTCCAAACCGGCGAAGGCACCACCGCAGATGAACAGGATATTGGCCGTGTTGACCTGCAGGAATTCCTGCTGGGGATGCTTGCGACCGCCCGCGGCGGCACCGAGGCGACGGTGCCTTCGATCAGCTTGAGCAGCGCCTGCTGCACACCTTCGCCGGAAACATCGCGGGTGATGGAGGGATTATCGGACTTGCGCGAAATCTTGTCGATCTCGTCAATATAAACGATGCCGGACTCGGCCTTGGCCACGTCATAATCGCATTTCTGGAGGATTTTCTGGATGATGTTCTCCACATCCTCGCCCACGTATCCCGCCTCGGTCAGCGTGGTGGCGTCGGCGATGGTGAAAGGCACGTCCAACAGTCGAGCCAGAGTCTCCGCCAGCAACGTCTTGCCGGAGCCGGTCGGCCCGATCAACAGGATATTGCTCTTCGCCAGCTCGACTTCGTGCTTCCTGCCCTGTGACCGCAGCCGCTTGTAGTGATTGTAAACAGCCACGGCCAGGATGCGTTTGGCCTTTTCCTGGCCAATCACATATTCGTCGAGGACATGCTTGATTTCCTTCGGCCTGGGTAGTTTGTCCGAGTTTCCTGAGACGTTTTCCTCCAACTCCTCGCGAATGATGTCGTTGCACAGTTCCACGCATTCGTCACACACGAAAACGGCGGGGCCGGCAATAAGTTTTCGGACCTCATGCTGGCTTTTTCCGCAAAAAGAACAGTAAAGAAGCTTGCCGCCTCCTTCCTTGCCGCTTTTATCGTCACTCATCGCTACCCCCTAACCTCAATCGGATGCCCCGTTACTATGCGCAGCATCGCTATCATCACAATACGCCCGCCGACGCGCGCCGACAGGCCTGTATCCAGCTGCCGGATCAGGCCGCCGACACCTGGCGGTTGACGAGAACCTTGTCGATTAGGCCATACTGGACGGCCTCTTCACCACTCATAAAGTTATCCCGGTCCGTGTCGGCCTGGATCTTCTCCAGGGGCTGCCCACTGTGCTTGGCCAGAATCTTGTTTAGGCGCTCGCGCACGGCAAGAATTTCCTTCGCATGGATGTCGAATGTCGCTGGCTTGTCCTTGGAAACCGCCCAAGGGCTGGTGGATCATCACCCTGGAATGGGGAAGGCAGTAACGTTTTCCCGCCGCGCCGCCCGCCAACAACAGGGCACCCATGCTGGCCGCCTGGCCAATGCAAAGAGTGCTGACATCGGGCTTGATGAACTGCATGGTGTCGTAGATGGCGAACCCCGCCGTCACCAAGCCGCCCGGCGAATTGATGTAAAGATGGATGTCTTTGTCCGGATTTTCCGACTCAAGGAACAACATCTGGGCCACAACCAGGTTCGCCATGTAGTCCTCGACCGGCCCCACCAGGAAAATGACGCGCTCTTTGAACAGGCGGGAATAAATATCAAACGCCCTCTCGCCCCGTGCGGACTGCTCGATGACGATGGGCACAAGTCCGCCCGCTGCTTGGGTTTCGTTATGTTTCATAGATTCACCTGTAGGATATTCACGCAGCCTCATGCCTGGACGACATCGGCCTGCGGCTGCATCAGTTCCTTGAAACCGATTTGCGTTCGTTGACTTTTGCCCGCGAGAGGATGATGTCGACCACTTGGTCCTCGATGACCATGTTCTGCACCTGGGTCAGTTGGTCTCGGTTGGAATAGTACCAGTTCACCACCTCTTGTGGATTTTCATAGCTGACAGCCAGATCATCAATGGCAGTGCGCACTCGGTTGGAATCCACTTTCACCTGGTCGGTTTCGATGATCCGGTTAAGCAAAAGGCCAAGGGCCACACGGCGTCGGGCCACCGACAGGAAATGCTCCCTCGCGGAGGCTTCGTCGAAGGGCTGCTTGCGCTTTTTGGCCTCTTCCCTAAGGGAATTGAGCAGACTCTTCAATTCTTCATTGACCAAAACAGTGGGCAGGTTCAACGAGGCGTTGCGCCGGTACAGTTCTTCCATCACCGAATCCTTAGCCTTGGCCGCCAGAACCCGCTTCATTTCGCGTTCCATGCTGGTCTTGATTTCGGCGCGGAAAATCCCCACGTCGCCGTCCTCGACCCCAAACAGCGCTACGAACTCGCTGTCCAGCTCGGGCAATTGGCTTTGCTCGACTTTGACGACTTCGACCGAAAAGTCAGCAGGCTTGCCAGCCAAGCTCTCAACGCCATACTCCTGCGGGAAAGTCAGAATGAAGGCCAACTGCGCACCCACGACGGTACCCACCAATTGCTCCTCAAAGCCGGGAATCAACTGCCTGGAACCCAGCACCACGGGAAAGTTTTCCACTTTTCCGTTGGTGAAGTCTTGCCCGTCCGATTTGCCTTCGAAATGGACGGTCACACGGTCGCCGAGGGCCGCAGGTTCGCCGATCTCAGCCCAAGTCTTGCGCTGTTCGCGCAGGCGCAACAACATGGTGTCCATATCCTCCTCAGTCACCTCACAAACGAAGCGGTTGACTTCCATCTGCTCCAGGGGAAACAGGACGAATTCCGGCATGACCTCGAAATCGGCCACGTACTTCAGCCCCTGTCCTTCCTGATGTGCCTCGGGGGTGATTTTCGGGCCTGCCACTGGGGTCAGCTTTTCCTCGCGCACGGCATCGTAGAAGCTGGATTGGATCAATTCCGCAAAAACCTCCTCGCGCACACCCTGCCCATATCGTTTTTGGATCACGCTTTGCGGCACCTTGCCCGGGCGGAAGCCGTCAAGTTTGACCTTTCCCGCCAAGGATTTGAGTTTCTTGGAAACCTGTTCCTGGATTCTTTCCTCGGGAACCTGGACGGTCATCTTTCTGCTTAATTCGGATGTTGTTTCGATGGAAACTTGCATTTAATGGTCCTCAAACTGAGCTTTTTGGATAAATTTTCGCAACGGCCCGCGCAAGTGCGCACCCTCCCCTGCCAGGAAAGCCCGACGGGCTGTCCGGCAAAAAAACTGTCAGGGGGGGGCAAGGCGCTTGTTGTTTGTGGTGCGAATGGAGAGACTCGAACTCTCAAGGGTTGCCCCACTGGAACCTAAATCCAGCGCGTCTACCAATTTCGCCACATTCGCTTGTGGGATTTATTGAAATTATACTCTGGTTGTTACCGTTTGCCGACAGGAAGCCCTCGCCTGGGACAGGCCCAGCCATTCGGCATCGGCAAAAAAACAGTAAATTGGATGCCGCCGAAGCGCTATTATAAGCCCATCTTGCGGCTTTTTCATCCTCAACAACGCCATGATGCCGACCAGCGCCCCGCCTGCGGAAATCGAAGGAGTCATCAAATTCGATTTGGAATTCAGCCACGCCCAGCCGCCATGCCCCGACTGCCTCGCGGAATTGAACGCCTGGCGACAAATCCTTTTCCGGCTGGGCCTGACTGGACGCGATCCTGTTCGCTATGGTGGCCTAGCCTACGGCAATGTGAGCTGCCGCACCGGAGGCTACCGCTTCATCATCAGCGGCACACAGACCGGGGGAAAGCAATATCTGAGACCCGCCGATTATTGCCTAGTGCTGGATTTCGACTTGGGGAAAAATCACCTTAGGGCAGAAGGGCCGATCAAACCATCCTCGGAGGCACTGTCCCATGGCGCGATCTATGAAGCCGTTCCACAAGCAGGCTGCGTCATCCATGTCCATTCCCCTGAAATCTGGCGCAATGCCCGGCAACTGGGGGTTCCCCTCACCGGCGAGTCCATCGCCTACGGCACACCTGAGATGGGGCGGGCTGTAGGGACAGGCGCTTCAAGCTCCCGCATGGGAATCGTCGCAATGGGGGGCCACGAGGATGGGGTGCTGGCATTTGCGGCGCATGCCAGACAAGCTGCCATGCGCTTGCTGCAATGCTTGGCGAAGGCGGTGGAACTCGAACAGCGGAACATGGTTATTGCCGACAAGGCGGACTCTCACACGTCGTGATGCAATGCCAGCCAGACGGTTCCCACCCCCGCCTGCGTCCACTCCACCCGGTGCCGGACATGGGCGGGAAGATAAAGATAATCCCCTGGCACCAATACCCGAATTTCCTCCTCTCCCTCCAAGGACAAACCCGCCGAACCTTTTAACAAAACCACCCACTCGGGACGGCTCTGGTCGTACCATTCTCCTGCGGGCGTGGCATGGCCTTGCGAAACGATGCGCTCCAACATGAAGCCCGAAGCTTGAAGCAGCACATCGAAATGTTCGGCGGCAGAATCATGCGGCGGGTATTCAAATAGATTCAGCTTTTTCATCGGCCATTCCGAACCTAGGCCAAAGCTTTTCGCAAGAATCCCTCACCTGATGGGAAGAAGGCTTGCGAAAGGCTCCGAACCTTTGTGCTTGGCAGTTCTGCGGTAGCGTGTGCGATCCTGGAACACGGCTGACCGATTGGCTTTGTGGGCGTGATGGGCGACAGGGTTTCTCCGTCTTCCGCATCCTGATAGCCTCGATTTTTTACTCATCTTAAACCTCTTGATTTTTAAATCTTAAATTGCTCCTGATCGCGATCTCAAACCCCTACACTAAAGGCAGACCCTCCATTGCCGCAATGGCAAGGAGGGTCTTTGGCACACTCAACAGCGGGAATGCCGCGCCAGGCTTTATTATTAAAGCGCAAATTCTTCCAGTCGATGCCCTTGCTCGACGAGTTCGCGCAACCATTTTGGCTTCATGCCGCGCCCTGTCCATTTGTTCGAAGGATTGGCTGGATTTTGATATTTCACCGCGACCTTGCCGCCTTTTCTGGGCGAATATCTGCTGCTGTTCGGTTCGGAGAAATCGACAGTCACACCGATGGATGCGGCGATCTCCCTGATCTTTGCGATACCCTCTTTGCGTTTGCCATCTTGCCTGTCACGCAATGCCTTTTGCGCATTATCGATCACGGCGGCAAGCTGCGATTCGGAAAGTTCATGCAGTTCATTGAGGTTAGCGGTCATAAGGAGCCTCTTTCATTCACAGGATTACAGGATTAGTTAGTCTTTCAACCAGACAGAAGCATTATATGGGATTCTTTTCAGAATATAAACCCTATCTTGAAAATATTTCTTTGGCGATGCGATATGCCGGTTCCATCGTGCCGCGGCATTCCTTGGCACATCTCTGCGGAATCCGCGCCCGTGGGGACAAAAACAGAAATTGTGGAGTAAACATCGCCGCCTCGCGTAGAATGTTTGGCCTGCGCCGGAACGGAACACTTCCAGCGCACAGCCTTCGGAACCCAATGAAACAATCCCTATCCCATGACCAGGCCAAACCCGCCCACCCTACTCCCTCCATCCACCATAGCAACATCGGCTGACGCCCAAGTCTGGCGGGAGTTGCACGGCTGCGGCGATTCCCTTGCCTTGGCTGAGGCAGTGAATGGCGACCGCCGCCTGTTCCTCGTCGTCACCCCCGACATGCAAACCATGCTGAGGCTTGAGCATGAGTTACGTTTTTTCTTGGGCGACGAATTGCCCGTGCTACAGTTCCCTGACTGGGAAACCCTGCCTTACGATGTGTTTTCGCCGCTGCCGGAAATCGTCTCCCAACGGATCAAGACCCTGGCACGGCTGCCAGAAATCCGCCGTGGCGTGCTGGTGGCGACAGCCGCCACACTGATGCAAAAGCTGGCGCCGCGCACCCATATCCTGGCCAACAGCGTGATGGTTAAAGTGGGCGGGATACTGCGGATGGACGCAACCCGAAGACGGCTGGAAAGCGTGGGCTACCAATGCGTTTCCCAGGTCATGCGGCATGGCGAGTTCGCCATACGCGGGGCCATTCTCGATCTGTTCCCCATGGGTTGCAACACGCCTTACCGCATTGAGCTGTTCGACGAAGACATCGAATCCATCCGCACTTTCGACCCGGAAACCCAGCGATCCAAAGAGAAGGTGGATTCCATCAACCTCTTCCCCGCACGCGAATTTCCCTTTGATGAGGAGGCGATCAAACAGTTCCGCCGCCGCTATCGGACGCAATTCGAAGGGCTGCCTGCAAACAACGCGCTCTATCAGGATGTCAGCAAAGGGATAGCCCCTGGCGGCGTGGAATATTATCTGCCGTTGTTCGTGGAGCACACGGAAACCCTATTCGACTATCTGCCCAAGGACACCGCCTTTGTCTTGCGTGGGGAAGTGGAAGCGGCGGCGGTAGACTTTTTCGAGGAAGCGCAAAACCGTCACATGCTACGCAAGGGCAATATCGACCGGCCTGCCTTGCCCGTGGAGACACTCTATATCAGTCCAGACGAACTGCACACGCGGCTGGAGCGGCACCCGCGTATTCTGATAGCTGCGGAATTGGCCGAAACCCGGCTTCCTTCGACAAGCTTTGCCTGCCGCCCCCTGCCTAATCTTGCCCTGGATGTGAAGCTGAAACAGCCGGCCAAAGCCCTTCGGGATTTCCTGGAGGACTTTCCCGGAAAATGCCTATTCGTGGCGGAAACCGCCGGCGCATCGCGAAGCCTTGCTGGAAACCCTGGGCAAAAACGCCATCCGGCCAAGGGTCATCGAATCGTGGCAAGATTTCATCGGCGCCGAAAACGAGCTGTGCCTGTTGGTGGCCCCGCTGGACCACGGCCTTTGGCTGACCGACCCGTCGCTGGCCATCATCACCGAAACCCAGTTGACCGGCGAGAAGGTGCAGCAACGCCGCCGCCGCAAAGTGGTGGAACGCGACCTGGGCGCGTTGATGCGCAACCTGGAGGAGTTGGAGGTCGGATCGCCCGTGGTGCACCAAGAACATGGCGTGGGACGTTATCTGGGATTGCAGCGGCTGACCATAGGCGGCATCGACGCGGAATTCCTCACCCTGGAATATGCCCATGGCGACAAGCTCTACGTGCCGGTGTCCTCTCTGCACTGGGTCAGCCGTTATAGCGGCGCCGACGAGGATGGTGCCCCCTTGCACAAGCTGGGCGGCGAGCAATGGGGCAAGCTCAAGCGCAAGGCCATGGAACGCGCCCGTGACGTGGCCGCCGAATTGCTGGATATTTACGCCAAGCGCGAGGCGAAAAAAGGCCATGCCTTTGACACGCAGACCGAGGACTACGCAGCCTTCTCCGCAGGCTTCCCCTTCGAGGAAACCCCTGACCAGGAAAACGCCATTCTCGACGTCATCAAGGACATGGCTGGCAAGCGCCCGATGGATCGCGTGGTCTGCGGCGATGTCGGTTTCGGCAAGACCGAAGTGGCGATGCGCGCCGCCTTCATCGCTGCGCAGAACGGCAAGCAGACGGCGGTGCTGGTGCCCACCACTTTGCTAGCCCAGCAGCACTGGCAGAACTTCCGCGACCGCTTCGCCGACTGGCCGATCCGCATTGAGGTCATGTCCCGCTTCGTCGGCAAAAAGCAACAGGAACAATTCGCGCAAGCCGCCGAAGAAGGCAAGATCGACATCCTCATCGGCACCCACAAGCTTCTGCAAAAAGACATCCTCTTTAAGAATCTGGGGCTAGTCATCATCGACGAGGAACACCGTTTCGGCGTGGCCCAGAAGGAGCATTTCAAAAAGCTGCGCAGCGAGCTGGACTTCCTCACCCTCACCGCCACGCCAATACCGCGCACTTTGAATATGGCCTTGGGAGGACTACGCGACATCTCCATCATCGCCACCCCGCCGCCGAACCGCCATGCCATCCAGACTTTTGTCAGCGAATGGTCCGACGCCCTAGTGCAGGAGGCCATCCTGCGCGAGATCAAGCGCGGCGGGCAGGTGTACTTCCTGCACAACAAGATCGAAACCATGGAGAAGCTCCAGCGTGAGTTGGAAAAGCTGGTTCCCCAGGCCCGCATCCAGCACGCCCACGGACAGATGCCAGAGAACGAATTGGAGCGCATCATGAAGGATTTCTACCATCAGCGTTTCAACGTGCTCCTCGCCACCACGATCATTGAAAGCGGCATCGACGTGCCCAGCGCCAACACCATCCTCATCAACCGCGCCGACCAGCTCGGCCTGGCCCAGTTGCACCAGTTGCGAGGACGGGTGGGACGATCCCACCACCGCGCCTATGCCTATCTATTGGTGCCTCCTAAAACTTTGATGAGCGGCGACGCCATCAAACGCCTGGAAGCCATCGAAGCCTCGGGCGAGCTGGGCGCGGGCTTTTTGATTTCTTCCCATGATATGGAAATACGCGGCGCGGGCGAATTGCTGGGCGACGAGCAGAGCGGCGAGATCCACGAAATCGGCTTCAGCCTCTATTCTGAACTGCTGGAACGAGCCGTCAACGCGCTCAAATCCGGCAAGCAGCCTGAATTGGACGCGCCTATGGACATGCGGGCCGGAGATCGACCTGCAAAGCCCCGCGCTGATCCCCGACGACTATCTGTTCGATGTGCATGCCCGCCTGGTGTTGTACAAGCGCATCGCCAACGCCAAGGACGAGGAATCCATCCGCGCCTTGCAAGTGGAGATGATCGACCGTTTCGGCCTGCTGCCGCCGCCGACCAAGACCCTGTTCGCCATCACCCGGCTCAAGCTGCTCGCCGAACCCCTAGGCATCCGCAAGATCGAAGCCGGGCCGAATGGAGGACGCATCCTGTTCAAACCCAAGCCCAACATCGACCCGATGCAAATCCTCCTCCTCATCCAGCAACAGCCTAAAATCTACAAGCTGGACGGCCCCGACAAGCTGCGCTTCATCCAAACCTTCGCCGACGCCGAAAGCAAGATCGAGTTTGTGGCGGCGTTGCTGGAGAAGCTGGCTTGAACACTATCGCAGCCAGCCTCCTTGCCGCCACCGCAAAACTCGGCGAAGCCTCCGACAGCCCCCGCCTCGACGCGGAAGTCCTGCTCGCACTCGCCACCGGCAAGCCGCGTACCCACTTCCGTGCCTGGCCTGAAAAACCGCTCACCGGCAGAGAAGAAACCGCTTTCCAACACCTGCTGGAACAACGCCTGCAAGGCCGACCTATCGCCCACCTTACCGGCCGCCGCGAATTCTGGTCACGGGAATTCCTCGTCACCCCTGAGGTGCTGATCCCCCGCCCGGAAACCGAATTGCTCATCGAACTGGCGCTGGAACGCATCCCGGCAAGGCTAGCCGCAAACATCGCCGACCTAGGCACCGGCAGCGGTGCCGTCGCCATCACCCTCGCCCTGGAACTGCCCGACGCCACCGTCACCGCCTTGGATCTAAGCCTGGATGCGCTGCGAATCGCCGGGCAAAACGCCGTACGGCTGGCCGCAAACAGCATCCGCTTTATCCAAAGTGACTGGTTCGCCGCCCTGCCCTCCTCCGAACGCTTCGACCTCATCCTCAGCAACCCCCCCTACATCGCCGCCGACGACCCGCACCTGGGACTGGGCGATGTGCGCTTCGAGCCGCTGCTGGCCCTCACCTCCGGCCCCGATGGCCTGGACGCAATCCGCCGCATTGTCTGGCAGGCCCTGGAACACCTCGAACCCGATGCCTGGCTGCTGTTCGAGCACGGTCACGCCCAAGCGGAAGCGGCGCAGGAATTGTTGCGGACGGCGGGATACATGGAAGTCGGGAGCTTCCCGGATTTGCAAGGCCATAAGAGGGTCAGCGGCGGACGCAAGGGTTAATGCCAAAGCGTTCCCACGCGGCACACAGGAACGGGTAAAATGCCGCCATACCGCCCCCCACTTTTCCACTGAGTCCCAGCCATGCCAGCGAACGAAATCGAACTGCCCCGCGCCTTGGTCAACCAGATCCTCCACCACGCCCAATCCTCCCCGGAACGGGAAGTTTGTGGACTCATCGGGGCGAGAGACGGCATCCCACATTCCTGCCACCCGGTCGCCAACGCCGCCGCCACCCCGCAAGTCCGCTTCCAACTCGATCCAGCAGGCCAAATCCAGGCCATGCGCCAGATCCGCGAAAATGGCGAAGAGTTGTTCGCCATTTTCCATTCCCACCCCGCCGCCCCGGCAGAACCCTCGCCAACGGATTTGGCCGAAGCGGTTTATCCGGATGCCTTATATCTGGTGATTTCCCTGGACACCAAGGGTGTGCTGGAAATGCGGGGCTTTCGGATTGGCGAAGACAAGTCGGTTGCTGAAGTCACATTATTGCTGAAGGCCGAATGATGGCCGATAAACAAACCAAGGTTTCCCGATGTCCGCAATACCCGCCAAAATAAGTTATACCCCAGAGGAATATCTGGCTTTGGAAAGAAGCTCTGTGGAAGGCAAATGCGAATTTGTCGATGGACAGATTTTCGCCATGGCTGGCGCGAGCCGGGAGCATAACCTGATCGGCTTCAATATTGCCGGAGAATTGAGAAACCAACTCAAAGGCCGACCCTGCGAAGCCTATGCCAGCGACATGCGCGTGAAAGCAGCCGAAGCCAAGGGTTATCACTATCCCGACGTTGCCGTGGTGTACGGCAAGCCGGAATTCGAGGATGGTCATTTGGACATTCTGCTCAATCCCACCGTGTTGATTGAAATCCTCCCTCCCTCCACCGAAGCCTATGACCGGGGCGACAAATTCGCCGCCTACCGCAAAATCGCCTCCTTGCGCGAATATCTGCTGGTGGCGCAAGACAAACCCCGCATCGAACGCTATGTGCGACAGGGGGATTCTGGGATATTGACGGAAACCTCGGGCTTGGACGGGGTGGTGGGTTTGGAAACTGTCGGTTGCGCCTTGGCGTTGCGGGAGGTTTATGATAGGGTTTTAAATTCCGAACATAGCCATCGTAGTCCGGACAAAGCGCAGTGAAGTCCGGGATAATTAGGAGCCACGAAATTCCGCATTTCGCTTCATGCGGATTGAGTTGGCTATTGTAAAAGAATAAATGACCGAGGCAAGAGCATGACCAGGGTATTGATATTTTTCATAGCCTTAATAACAATTTCTATCGGTGGCTGCGCAGTCTTTGAGAAAAGCGTATCCACGATATCCCTGATTGCGGCGGATATTAGGTCTCCTATAACCCTAAAAAACTATGCTTTTCGCTCCAATGATGCCATTGACCCTGAAACTAGGAAACTACTAGAAAGCATTGCGAGCCAGATTTTCACCGATAAAACACCAAACTCTAACCTAAAGCCACGGCGTCAAGAAGCCTTAGAAAAGGCCGTAGGGCAAACTGAGCCCAATCTTAAAAAATTCGACACACTTCAAGATCTCTGTGATGACGATGCCAAGAAAAAAACTCTATTATTTGTAGCCATATCGGGAGGCGGTGCCAGAGCATCGGCGTTGGCTTCAAGCGCCATGGCTATTTTAGAGAAAAAATACAATATTGAAGTTGCTGCGCTAGGCGGAAACCAGCCTCCATTGTTTGATCAAATAGCCGCTTTTTCCACAGTCAGCGGAGGATCATTATACGCTTATCAAGTCGCAGAGACTAACAAGTTATACCACGATCAAAACCGATCAAAAAAATACGTTTTTGAGGAAATCACAGAGTATGCGGACAAGCCTGAAGACTTAGGCTATGTGACAGGGTTGGGCTATCCAATCTCCTTGTTTGGGCCTATTCTTTCTTTTGGAACAGACATAAATTATTTGCACTTGCTGGCAGGTGGCCTTAATTTACAAATGGTCAATAACAAGCAGAGACTCCCTTATGGTTCTTTTTCACCCATTGAATGGCTCGCTGAGACAGCATTACCAGCAAGCTTAAAACTTTCAGAAATACCACCAAACCCCCGCTTTTATTTTAATGCCACAATTTTGGAAACAGGATTGCCTTTTGTATTCACCCAAAGGATAGTTCACCTCCCAATAGAACAACTTTTTGGTCAATCGGCAAGACTAGACGTTGAGGCCGGGCTTAATAACGTTCGCAAAGACAAAAATCGCGAAAGTCAAGAGACGCGGTTGAAAATACTAAAACCTTTAGCTGCTACCACTTTAGAGGAAATTAATAGTTCGCCAGAAACAATTCCTCTCGTTCTAGCCGCAATGGCAAGCGCCGCCTTTCCACCTGTGGTGGAACCTATGGAGCTGCGAAAATTTGGCTATCGTCCAGCATCCTTGCCACAACAAACAATATACAAATCAGAAGACGTTTTGCATATTGCCGATGGCGGGGTTTATGACAATTCGGGGTTATCCACGATCATGGAAACCATTGAGTACATGACCAAAGAGTCAAGCGCTTGCGGAAAACAAGAACCAGACGGACAAAAAACAAAACGGCAAATTGCAATCCTCGCCATCAACGCCGATGCAGATACACACGACCCATTTTATCCTCATGCGGACGCGGAAGAAGCCACATTTTGGGATCGTTTTTTTCCGCTGAAGTTGGACTTGCCTATCCGCTGGCGCAGTCTTCTGGCACTTGACCGGATACATTTCACCAATAAGCGCCGTGCGGAACGCATGGCGATTGAAAAAATAAAAAGCCTACACTCCGACATGTTTCAAATATATTATTTTCCTATTAGCCTTGCGCAATTGTCATCAACTGACGAATTCAGGCTACCTGACCCCAGCAATCTTTACCCTCGCTTACAGGCAATTGACACAAATTATCTGATTTCAAAAGAGGAAAGTACACTCCTAGCCCAAGCTGCAAATCATATCATTAATATTGAACAGCCTAAAGGCTGGTGCTTTGAAGACCACACTGAAATAAAGCGGCTCGGGGAAGCCTTGATACACTCCCTACTCCGTGGCGAGCACCAAAACTCTCAAATTAACGAATGCAAATGAAACCTTTGGATGCCCTCCCCCTCATCATGCTCTCCGCAGGCGAAGCCTCCGGCGACCAGCACGCCGCCAGCCTGTTTAAGGAATTGCAAAAACTTATCCCCGATGTCAAAGCCATCGGCATGGGCGGGGCGAAGATGCGCGAGGCGGGGGTGGAGATCCGCTACGACTCCACGTCCATCGCGGTCATCGGCACGGTGGAGGTCATCAAGCATTACGGCGAAATCCGCCGCGCCTTGGAACAGATGAAAGCCATCGCCAGCGAGGAAAAGCCCGATTTGCTCATTTGCGTAGACTACAAGGAATTCAACTTCCGCCTCGCCCGCGCCGCAAAGGCCTCTGGCGTGAAAGTGCTGTTCTATGTCAGCCCGCAGGTGTGGGCGTGGCGTCCGGGCCGTGTGAAGCAATATGGCGAGGCAGTGGATCACATGGCGGTGATCTTCCCGTTCGAGGTGCCGTTTTACGAGGCCCACCACATCCCCGTCACCTACGTCGGCCATCCTTTGGCCGGAAAAACCATGCCTAGCGTCAGCAAGGCCGAAGCTATGCAGGAATTTGGCTTGGGCGAACCCGGCCCCATCATCGGTCTGCTGCCGGGCAGCCGGGCCAATGAGATCAAGCGGCTGTTGCCGGTGATCCTGGCATCCGTGGAATTGCTGGCCCGGCGCTTCCCTAACGCCCAATTCGTCCTCAACCAGGCGTCTTCGGTGACGGATGACATGCTCAAGCCTTATCTGGCCCAATGCCCGGTGGCCGTCAAAGCCATCCAGGGCCGCAATTACGACGTGTTGCAATGCTGCGACGCGGTCATCACCGTCTCCGGCACCGCCACGCTGGAAGTCGCCTTGTCTGGCGTTCCGATGGCGATCATTTACCAAGTCGCCCCATTGACCTACTGGCTGGGCCGTTGGCTCATCAGCATCAAGTTCATCGGCCTGCCCAACATCCTCGCAGGGCAAGGCATCGTCCGCGAATTCATCCAGCATGAGGCCCACGCCGAAAACATCGCCGGGGAGATCGGCAAGATCATCGAAGATCCAGCTTACGCGGAACGGATCAGGGAGGATCTGGGCGAAGTGAAAGCGCTGCTGGGCGGGGGCGGCGGCTCCGCCAAACTGGCCCGGCTGGCGGCGGGGATGCTAGGGGCTTAAGAGTTGCTAATATATGTACAGAAGCTCCCTCTCCCCCAACCCCTCTCCCGCTGGGAGAGGGGAGGTAAAACAATGAATTTGAAAAAGGAACATATGGCATGAAAACAAACACTTGGTTTCTATTGGCTGCGCTCTGCCTGTTGGCCTTGGGCGGATGCTCCGGCGCGAAGCGCGAACCTGAGCAAAAACCCGACTTCGCGAGAGGCGGGCGGGTATTTGACGTGTTTTGCGCCCAGTGCCATCAAAATACCGACAACGAAGCCCCGCAATTGGACGAGGCGGATGACTGGGATTTGCGCACCCACCTGTGGTCCGCCGTCCTGAAGGATCATGCAAAAAACGGTTTCTTAGGGATGCCAGCGAAGGGCGGGTATCCTGCGCTCACAAGCCAGAACGTCAGCGACGCATTGTATTTCATGGAAATCAAGATCAAGGCTCTACAATGAGCCAGCTTTGCTTCAAGCAAATGTATTACTGCCTTGCTACCCATTTGAATGGGCGAAACGATTATGATGCCTACAAGCTGTGTGGTCTGTGGCGGCGACATACCGCTTCACTGTAGAACGGAGGATTCAGTTTGTTTTCGCTCGGACTGCCATTTTATCGTGGCTCAAAAAGGCAAAATGCCGACCTTTGCTTATGCGAAATTCTTTGAATTTAAATCTCGTCACATACGCGAACATATCCAGCGGGAACGGGAACGTAGGGAAAAGATCAAGCTTGCGCAGGATAAGGAAGAGTCGGAAAACCGGGCTTATTGGCAAGCCAGGATTGGGAAAATGCCAAGCTACCGGGCCGACAAACATCCCCTGATCGCGATCCCTCGCAACTCAAGAAGACTAGCCAATCTTCCCGAACGACGAAAGCGTGCTTTCCGGGACAATTTAAACTGGTTGATTTCATCGGTCTTCGCCTCGCCGAATACGATATACACTGGGAAAATCCAGCCTAATGCCCCACACGAGGCAACCAAACTCTTAAGCGGCGCTTGCGCACTCTGCGCGGGCGCGTGTTGCCTGCACGGCGGCGAGCATGCTTATCTAAGTGAGTTGACCCTAATCCGGGTAATAGAAGCCCAACCCTCACTACGCCCCCGCCACATCCTTGACTTATACCTTTCACATGTAGGCAATAGAACCTACGAAAACGCCTGCGTGTATCAAGGAAAAATGGGTTGTGCACTGCCCTTAGAACTGCGCTCAACCGTATGCCTAGACTATTTCTGCCCATCCTTGAAAAACTTAAAAGAAGTGTTTGACGAAGGCCATAAACCCGAGGGGGCATTTGCCATAGTCCGCGCACGGGAGCATTGGGACTTTCCCAACGGCGAGGACAATGGCATCGCCGGGGCGTTCCTGTTGACTGAAAACGGGGTGGAGAAGTTAGATTGATCGGGATATGGAAGGCAGATTATTCAGGTGGCCGGGCAGAGCAACTGCGCTCCCCCGACCGTTTATTTCTAAACGAGATAAATGCGCTCCAATGCGCTACGGGAAACGTTGCCGCGAGTATCCTCAGCCTCAATGTAATAGCGCACATTGCCCGCGCCGACAGGAAGATCGGCAGTGAAATAATCGGCGGTGACAGATGCTCCGGTTTTTGACGGATAGGCACCATGGTTGCGCATGGCCAAACGGCTTTCACCTTCGGCGCTGCGCAGCACCAGGCTCACAGACACAAGGCCGCACACATCGTAAACGAAAGTGTGCGCGACGCCTTCACGCGGCGCGTTAACCAAGCAACCCTGGCCCCATTTCTGCCCACCCGGATTCTCCGGCGTCACCCAGGGCGGAAAAATCGTCGGCCCCGTGCGGTCATGGCCCGCATCGGCCAAGGCGCGGATCGCCCCGCCCAATTCCGCGTAAGCTTTGTTGGCCGCACTCGTGACCTGCGCGTCCCATACGTCCTGGCCAGTCCAATACCAATAGCAACTGGTCTCTGCGGTCAACAACAAACGGATCGCGTCGCCCAATCGAGGATGGTCCGGCTCGCTGTCCTCCAGGCTATGCACGATGTTCTGGAACGCAGTCAGCACCGCCCAGGAGTTCAGATCCGGCGAATAAGGCTGGTCATACCGACTGAACCACTTCATGAATTGCGGATCGCCATTGTCCGCTCCCGCCCAGGAACCCGGCTCGATATGCACAGTGTTCGCCGGGTCGGGCGGAAAACGCTGCAAATAATCCTCGACCGTGGTCAACTCGAAGCGAGGATCTTCCCTCAACCATTCCACCAGTCTGCGGGTGTTGTCCTTGTAATAGCTGTCCGCCCCGCCGCCATGGTTGTCACCGTCGGAATGCAGCAGGAAAAACGGCGGGTGCTTGGGGTCATAATTGCCGCTTTCCACCACCTGCCCGTAAACTTGGCCCAGCACCGCCGGGTATTGCAACGCGCCGAAACCGCCACGGGCGTCTTCGTTGCCGATGTAGCGCTCGGCAGGTACGGCGACGATCTGGTGGCGCTGGCCGTCCGGGTCTTCGTAGACCACATATTCGGGGCGCAGCAACGAAGGCGAAATCTTCGACCCCGCCCAGATGTTGTGCAGCTTCAGCCAATCATGCACCGCCGGGTTGGTCTGCTCCGCCGGATTGGGCGGCAACATGCCCTCGCCCATGCCGGCATAGGGGTAAAACTCGCAGGCACGGAAACGGTGGATGGAGTCGTAAATCACCGCCGTCACACCAGCCTCGACCAAGGCCGGAATCATCCGCACATGGAAAGCGGTCTCCGGCGGAAACAGCACCGTGGATGCCTCCACGCCAAACACCTCGCGGACGATGCCCCGATGCCAGGCGATTTGCCGGACGGTGTCGCGGGCCGGGATCAAGGGCATCAGCGGATGGAAAAAGCCGAAGCCGGAAAAAGACAGGCGCGGATTGCCCAGGCTGGTTTTCTCATGGGCGACGGCACGCAATTCACCGTTCCAGCCGACAAAACGCCCGCCGCACAAGCCTTCAATCGAGCAGCGCTCAAGCTGCTCGATCAAAGAACCGCTCCAACTGCTGGACATCCCGGCATGGGGCAGGCCACCTTCGATGTATTGGCGGACGGCGGCCGGCACGAAATCGGTGTAATTGCCAGCCCGCGAACCGAAGATGGCATCCTTCTCACCGTCCCAGTAATAGCGGTCGGTGGTATTGTAATAAGGCTGGTGCATGTGCTTGTGGATGCCGAAGTAGATCTTCACATCCCCACCCGCGTGGTGTGGCGGCTTCGACTGGGCTGGGCCGGACAACTGTAACCGGTGGTAAACCTTGATCCAATCGCCGCCTCCCGCCTGGCTGAGGTCGGCCTTGCGGCAACCCTCCACCTGGATGCTGACGATGCCCGGCCCCAACAAGCCGCCGGCACCGAAGCGACATAAGCCCATTCCCCAGCCACATGGCCCTTCAAACGGATGGCCTCGCCATTGATGAGCTTTTGCATGCCCTGGCCGTGGATGATGACCTGGGGGAAAGGAATCTCCCCGTCGGCGCAGAAAATCACTTGGAACGCCGGATTTTTGCCAGAAGCCCCGCAATCGAGATCGGCGGGGCAATCGACATGCAACAAACTGGTAAACACAGCCATCCTAATCTACCTCTTTCAATCAGCGGGAGCGCCGCCCGGCGGCGCGATGGCGGATATTTTACCAGCCTTGGCCCCGGCAAGCCGCAATCCTAGGAGCGTCTATGCCCCTTTGCAATCCGCCTTACCCGCGCCTACGGTAAAGCGGCTGGCGATGGTCGGCGGCAGCCTGATAGTTGACAGTGAATTCGGTCAAAGCCGGCAATAGGTTTTCCAACGGTGCGTCCTTCCTCAGGCTCGAAGGCATTCACACCGACGCGAGCAAGGAAATAAATCTGGTCGCGGATGAAACCGCCGTGTGCGCGGATTTCCCCCGTGTAGCCATAACGGTCGCGCAACAAACGCGCATGGGAGAAACCGCGTCCGTCGGCCAGCGTGGGGAATTCCACCACAACCAGATCCATGAGCGGCAGGTCGGCGGCGATCTCCGCCACCGCGTTTTCGCCGCGCAGGCGCACACCTGCCGCTGCCAGGCTGTCCTTTTCCGTCTTCCAACGTTCCAGGGAAACCGTGTAGCGGCCTTCCACCGGCGCTTCGTCATCGGCCAAGTGCCGGACATCATCGGCGACAATAATTCCGTCTTTAATGATTTGCATAGACTGTCTCCTGGAAAGGGGCTATTCCGGTGCGTCTCACCGTTTCAAGGAAGGATTCGTCCCCCTCGCGCAAGTCCACATAGGTTTTCAATATGGTCTCCACCGTGCTGGCGACTTGATCCTTGGGGACTGACGGGCCTAGACGGTCGCCTAGCGAAGCGTCATTGGATGAGGAGCCTCCCAAGGTGAGCTGGAACCATTCCTCGCCTTTCTTATCGACGCCGAAGATGCCGATGTGGCCCACGGTGTGATGGCCGCAGCCGTTCATGCAGCCGGAAATATTGATGCGGATGTCGCCCAAATCATAGAGATAATCCGCGTCTTCCAACCGCGCGGTGATTTCCAGCGCCACGGGGATGGAACTGGAATTGGCCAGGGAGCAGAAATCCAGGCCGGGGCAGCAGATCATGTCCGTCACCTTGCCGATGTTGGCGGTGGCGAGGTTCAGGCCGCTCAATTGTCTGCCAAAGCCCGTACAAATCGGCCTGCTTCACATCCGCCAGCAGCAGGTTTTGGGTATGGGTGACGCGCACTTCGCCCAAACTGTAACGGTCGGCCAGATCGGCCACGGCCTCCATTTGCGCGTCGGTGATGTCGCCGGGGGCAATGCCGGGAGCTTTCAGCGAGACGAAAGCGGCACGGTAGCCGGGCAACCTTGTGTTCCACCGGTGTTGTGGCGAACCCAGGCGGCAAAGGCCGGATCATTAGCCTGTTGGCTTTCAAACGTCGTGTCGGCGGCGGCGCTGGAATCGTAATCCGGCGAAGTGAAAAAAGCTTTCACCCGCTCGATTTCCTTCCCGTCCAGCAGCAGATCTTCGCGGATGTGTTCCCATTCCTCTTCGACCAGCCGGGTGAATTCCGCCGCGCCAGTTTCCTTGACCAGGATCTTGATGCGCGCCTTGTACATGTTGTCGCGGCGACCTTACAGGTTGTACATGCGCAGTATCGCTTCCAGATAGGACAAGCAGATGCTGCGTTTCCAGGAATGGTCGGATGATCTTGCCGATGACGGGTGTGCGGCCCAGGCCGCCGCCGACCAGCACCTCAAAGCCGACCTCGCCCTGCCCGTTCTTCACCAGATGCAGGCCGATGTCATGGACCTGCGAGGCGGCGCGGTCTTTTGCCGCGCCGCTGACCGCGATCTTGAATTTGCGCGGCAAGAAAGCGAATTCCGGGTGCAATGTGGACCACTGGCGGATGATTTCGCACCAAGGCCGCGGATCTTCGAACTCGTCCGCACTGACCCCGGCCAGAGTGGTCGGTGGTCGTGTTGCGGATGCAATTGCCGCTGGTCTGGATGGCATGCATCTCCACCGTCGCCAGATCGGCGAGGATGTCCGGCACATCCTCCAGCTTCGGCCAGTTGTACTGGATGTTCTGGCGGGTGGTGAAATGACCGTAGCCCCTGTCATAACGGCGGGCGATGTCGGCCAGCATGCGCAACTGCCTGGAGGACAGCAGGCCATAGGGAATGGCGACGCGCAGCATCGGCGCATGGGTTTGGATGTACAGGCCGTTGCGCAGCCGCAACGGGCGGAACTCATCCTCGCTGAGCTCCCCAGCGAGAAAGCGCCGGGTCTGGTCGCGGAACTGCGCGACCCGCTCGTCGACTAGGGTTTGGTCGTATTGGTCGTATTGGTACATGGCTGGTTTGCGATGGAAGAATGCGGCTAGGTTAGCCTTCTGCAGGACATGGAAAACTAAGCCCGCAAAATAGCACAGGTAGACAAGAATGGAAAACGCTGTCCGCGCAGCTTAAGCCGGAGCCAAGCGGGAAGTCCGTTGCTGCGGAATCCCGGCATAATTGTCCGCAGAGAAACACTCATCCCGTGGATTCGGCAGGCAGGTCGATTCTTTGAGGAGCAGGGTCAGGGGGCTTGTCACCCATGAGATTCTCGAACAAGCCCAAATAAGCCAGCGCCACCTGCTTCGCCGCCCCATCCATGATGCGGTAATGGGCCAACACCTCCTTGCCCAGCGGCGTCAACCATGCCCCGCCACCGTGGCTGCCGCCCTTCGCCGTCTCCACCAAGGGGCTTTTGAAGCAGCGATTCATCACGTCCACCAACATCCAGGCACGGCGATAGCTCATGTCCATGCTTTTGCCCGCTGCCGAGATGGAACCGGTGCGGGTGATGGCTTCCAACAAATCGGCCTTGCCGGGGCCAAGGGCGATTTCCTCGCCGTGCATCAGGCGCAAGCTGAGCTTGAGCCTCGGCAGGGTGGCTGGGGACGGTTGGGTTCCGGCCTCCCCTGCGGGAAGCCTGGATTTCTTGGTGACTTTCGGCATTTGAGCTCTCGGCTGCGCAGACACACTGAGGGAAGCTTAGGCAATTTGCCTGGCTTGGGCAAACAAAAAGGCGTTTCCCCTAACGTGGCGTTTTAAATTCATCGTAGGATTCGATGGACTTGCGAACCCCATCAACGACCTAGGCGTAGCGGTTTTACCGGGACTCCGTCACCGCAGGCACCAACGGCATCGTGCTGATCGAGATCAAATCCCGCAAGAAGCTGACGATTTCATTCCCCCAAATATCGTTATGGTTAGGGATCAACGCCTTGTCCACCCGAATATTGAGATAAGGGTTTAAAGGGCGGGTTTTATCTAAATGGACCAGTTGCGATCCATCAAATTCCAGCCGGTTCGAGGGTGTCTGGGTTGCCCACACATTATTGAGCCAGCGGAAATCCGCAGCGTCGGCCCGGTCTGTCCGTCTGGGGGCGGGAATCAGTTGATGGGTAAAATAAGGCTGGAAATGCCCCACCGCGCTCCGATCCGCCTGGCGTTCCGCGATGTTCAATTCTTTTGAACCATCGGCCGTGCAAATATTTCGCGGCAGTGTGCCGTAGGTTTCAAACAAGGTCGAAAAAAAGCGCCCGGCGGGAAACGCCATCCCGGTGGCCTCATCGCCTTCCGAGGTCAAGATCGCGAGCCTAGGGGTTTGGCTGGGCAGATAGCGCCGACAGTGGTCTTGCGACATGTCATACAGCGTCGCAAAGCGCAGAGCCTCGAACGCCGGATTAAGCAATATCACCAAATCGCCAAAGCCATTGGCATCGCCCGTCACGGTCTTGCCCCGGCGGCTGTCCACATAGCGGTCCGCGAGGATTTGCTGCAAGGCCGTGAACACCACGGCCCCGCCAAAACTATGGCCGATGATGGCCAAGCGGCTATTCAGCGGTTTCGGGTTCATCTCCGCCTCGGCACCGGCTCTGACATTGATGATTTCTTCCAGTTTCAGCAAGACCTCGGGGACGCCGTTCATGCCCACCTTGTGGGCAGTGCTTTTACGTTCCCAAAAAGTCAGGTTGTTCACCACCGGTATGGTAAGGGAGTCACCCCGCCAGCCGAGATAAACGCCCAGCACTTTGCGCCGGTTGCCAACAGATTCCATGTGCGCCAACTTGCCAAGCAACTGGCGGAACGATTCGATGTTGTTGTCGCCGGGGCGGGCGTTATGGTGCCAGCCATGGGCGAAGGCGACGAGTAGCACGTCCTGCTGGCCGGCGATGGGATAGAACGTGTCCAGCACGGTTTGCAATTGCCCGCGGTCGCGCAGTTGCCCTTGGTCGTCGAATTCGACAAAGCCAAGATAATACTCGTCGGCTTGCTGGGGGCCATGGTGCTGGACCGCGGCCACGGGGCAGTCGATATCCTGGTCTGCGACACAGCTTGCCGCAAGATCGTGGCGGTAAGCGCTATTCGAGGCACAAGCGCAGAGGGTGGAAAACAAAGTTGCCAAGGCAAAATGGCGAAGCAGATGGGGCCACATGTTCACACTCCTATGTAGAATATCAAGATTGATGGCGCGAGTTGGCGTGTTGCGCCGAATGATCGCCAAGCATACGGGCGGTCAACAAACCTGCCTATATTGTTCCGGCAAAAGCCTCACATCAACATCCGCCCGCCACAGTTGGGAAATCACCGCTTGCGAATTTTCCGGCGAATCGCTGGTCCAGAACCATTCCATGCCTTGGCGCCCTTCGCAGGACAATAGCCCCGCTTGGTCCAAGCGGCGGCGCAATTCACGCGCAATGGCATCGCCCGGATCGATGATGGAGACGTCAGGACCGGCCATCACCTGGATTAGCGATTGCAGAAACGGATAGTGTGTGCAGCCCAGCACGATAGTGTCAGCCCCCCGTTCCAGCAGGGGCAAAAGATACTGCTCCAACAGCGAACGGGTCTTGTCGCCGGACAGCTCCCCTGCCTCCACCTGCTCGGCGAGACCCGGGCAGGCTTGCACCCTGATATCCACATCCGTTCCGAACCGTGCCAGCAGATTGAGAAAATTTTCGCTGGAGACCGTCCGGCGGGTGGCTAATACGCCGACAACGCCGGAGCGGGTCTTTTCCACAGCCGGTTTGACAGCGGGCTCCATGGCGACGATAGGAACCGGGAATCTCGCCCGCAACTCCGCCACCGCCGCGCTCGTCGCGGTGTTGCAGGCGATGACCATCGCCTTGACCCGTTGGTTCATCAGAAACTGCGCAATGCTGATGGCCCGCGCCTCGATGAACTCGGCCGACTTGTCCCCATAGGGCGCATGGATGGAATCGGCCACATACAGCAAGTCTTCATTCCATAATTCCCTGCGGATATCCCGTAGCACCGACAAGCCGCCGACACCGGAATCAAATACGCCAATGGGATAAATGTTGTCCATATGGCTTCTGTCTAGGGCTTTATCAGCAAAGCCTCGATTTTCTTTTGCAAGTTCTCATCTTCTGGCTTGGTGAGCGAGGCGAAGGATTCCACGACCTTGCCGTTTGCGTCAATCAGATATTTATAGAAATTCCATTTTGGCGTGGTGCCTGACTGCTCCGCCAGCTTCTTGAAAAAGACATTGGCATCGTCCCCGCGCACCGGACTGGCTTTAAACATCGGGAAGGTCACGCCGTAGTTTTGGTAGCACACCTCGGAGGTTTTTTGCTCGTCGGAGAATTCCTGATGGAAATCCGCCGATGGAAACCCTAGTATGATCAAACCGCGGTCTTTATATTTCTGGTAAAGCGCCTCCAGCCCTTTGAATTGCGGCGTGAAGCCGCATTGGCTGGCGGTGTTCACCGCTAGGATGACTTTGCCTTGGTAGATTTGGCAGAAATCGACAGTATCTTTTGATCGCAGTTTTTGCATGGTGAAATTCAGGAGGTCTGGGCAGGTTTCGGCTTGGGCCGCTCCTATGGCAAAACCCAGCAAAAATAGGGACAAGAGTGGCTTTTTCATAATAACCTCATTGTGGTGTATTCTACAGATAACATCACTCCAAGGGATGTTATCTGTTTTTATTTTTTACGATGAAATTCAGCAGATCCAGCAATTGCCAAATTGCGTAATTGGTTAATCCAGGCCGCAAAGAATTTGCACTCAGCCTCGATAACCGACAGCCCCATTTTAGCGGCTGCATTCGGGCCGTGATCTAATTTGTTGAAGCGCGGGTTTTTCAATTCATGCGCAAGATGTGCGGCGGGCTTAGTGTCGGGCTGGTCGTTGATATGTTCCGGCGTTTCCGCCGCCGCACGGATGCGCGACAAAACCTCCCCCGCTTTGGCCCAAGTAATTTCGACACTGACCAACGCAGCCACGTCGCTGAACAGAAGCGCTTCAAATTCATAGGGCTGTATATGCGGAATGAAGCGGGTGGCCGCACATTCGGCCTCAATCATAATATCCTTGGCTAACTCGGTACGCAAAATCTCTAACTTGTGGCTTAGATATCCGGCTTGCTGGGCGGCGTCAAACCCTGGAAAACGCTTGTCCAGCCGGTATAAATCAAAAAACGTCGTGACGGTTGGCGCACTCTTTTGCCGCAGAGATTGCGCACATGCCTTTTAACCCGTTCATATGACAAAGCGCCGCCTCAATGCCCCTGCGAGGTTTCGATCATTTCCGGGATCAAACACAATCCCTTATCATAGAATGCAGGGAGCCAGCACTTCGCCGACGAATCGCTCCTCGGTCTGCCCTTCACAAACCACGCACACACGTTTCATGGCTTGGGCCTGCCGCCAAGGATGTTCCGCAGCCACAACTCTCCCAAGGGATAATCCTCCAGCCAATCCTTGAGATCGTCGATATCCAACCGCCTAAAAACCGACGCATTGTTTTCACGCTCAACGACCACCACAGCCTCTGGCTTCAAAGCATTCAGGAATTCGACAGATTGCGTACTGATAATAATCTGCTTTTTTTCGGCGACGCGTTCAATGAGTGCGGCTAAAATATTGATGGCAAATGGATGAAGCCCAAGTTCTGAATTATAACAATATCTGGCAAAAACCATTCTGGTTGCAACAGTAAACTCGTCAAGCAAATAAAGCGCAGGGTTCCATCGGACAAAACATGGGCTTTGCATGGGGTATCCGGATGGCCGATTTCTGTCCATTCCAACTCTAAAATTTCGGCATCATCATCAGGAAACACAAAGTCCCCGAAAAAAGGGGCGACCAATCGAATACTTTCAACTATGCGCTGGTAATTCGATTGAAAGTGTGGAGTCTTAGCCCAGCGACGCAAGCAGGCGGCAAGATTGGCAGCGTCTGGCTTCCGCCTTAGCGCGTCATTAGCCCTCTGTAGCTGCTTTACCAATGCGGTGTCACCCGTATCGTGAAAGTGATACTGACGCCAACTCTGTAGCTTGTCGGCGACATAGCGGCTCACCTTGTTACCTGCATCATCCTGATCGGTGAGTATGCGGGCAACCCCGTGGCCAATGCCTAACGAATATTCTTTAGAGTATGGATAGCCCTTTTTATATATCCACGGCATTTCGCGTGTAAAAACAAACTGATTGTCTTGAGTCGGTTCTAAGCTAATCTTGTAGCCATTTTGCAAATCGCCGTATTGAGTGGATTCAAATTTGAAACAAATCTCCATTTCTAAGCGCGGGGTGATTTTACGCTCATAATGCAGCAGCGCGTCCGGCCCTCCCCATTTGCGCACATCCACCGGAAAATTGTTACTTGCCACCGAAGCCAAAAATTTGAACGCACTAATGAAGTTGCTCTTACCCACGCCATTGGCCCCAATCAGCACATTGATCGGGCTTATCTCAAAATTGACCAATTCACGGATCGACTTGTAGCCTTTGATGGTAATTGACTGAAGTGGAGTCACAGCAAAATTCTCTTGTAAATCGAAAGCCTAAATGGGAAATCTCGGATTTATCGAGCAGAGGATTTTTTCCGTCCGCCCAGTACCAGCACCAATCCCAATAAGGCCACCCCTATCGCCACATCGGCTTGCCAGCCTTGCGACACCATGCTCAAGCCGGTGCCGAGGAAAATCAACATGCCGCCAACGCGGGCGGGCCAGTTCGCCAGGGTTTCTTCAGAAAATTTTGATTTGTTTTGGTGTACATCATCGCTCATTTTTTTCGCCAACAGTTCAGTGCCGACGGCTCCGTGGCGGCGGCGCAGGGCTTAAGCTTTCCCTCCCAAGATGCGGATTATGGTCGCTTTCGCCATGGCTGAAAGACGCCGGATCTTCCAAAGGTTCAAGGTGGGTGACAACGGTGATGTCGCCGACTGCCCGCCGGATGTCGGCCTCGATGCGGTCTAGCAGATCATGACCGGCTTTCACTGTCATCCCACCCGGCACCAACACATGCACGGTCATGAAGCGATCCGCACCGGCCTGGCGGGTGCGCAGGTCGTGGAACTCGTATACCATCACGGCGGTAATGGTCGAGGATGTCGTCGATACGGACATTCTCTTCCTCCGGCAAGGTGGCGTCCAGCAGCCCCGCCGCCGAGCGCCGCATCAGCACAAAGCCGGACCAGACGATGTTGAGGGCCACGCCAAAGGCGATGATCGGATCCAATTGCTGCCAGCCCGTCAGCGCCACCGCGCCTAAGGCCAGCAACACGCCGGCAGAAGTCCACACGTCTGTCATCAAATGTTTGGCGTCGGCCTCCAAGACGATGGAGCCATGGAGACGCCCTACTTTCAGCAAGACCAAGGCCACAACGAAATTGACGAGCGACGCCAACATGGAAATGCCCAGGCCAAGTCCCAACGATTCCAAAGGCTGGGGATGGAGCAGCCTATCATAGGCGGCCATGCCTATGCCGAAGGCGGCCACCAGAATCAAAGCCCCCTCCAGCCCACTGGAGAAATATTCGGCCTTGCCATGGCCGTAATGGTGTTCGTCGTCGGGCGGTTGCGCGGCAAGGGTAAGCATGGCCAGGGCCATGATGGCGGCAACCAAGTTGACCATGGATTCCATGGCATCGGACAGCAAGCCCACCGAGCCGGTAAGCCACCAAGCCCAGGTTTTCAAGCCAATCGTGGCAATCGCGGCGGCGATGGACAGCCAGGCATAGCGAGTCAGCGTGGCCCGCTCGATTTTCGGCGCGACCGGCAAGGCTTCTTGCTGGCTCTGTCCCTGGGATTTTTTATTCCACGCCAGCCCAACCCGCACCACACCTTTCTCCAATTCCACCACCAGAAACAACAGCAGGCCGAAGGCAAAAATCCGCTGCCAGGCTTCCAAGTCGATGGCAGTGGTCTCAAACAAGGCTTGCATGACCGGGGCATAGGTGAAGGCCAGTTGCAGGATGGCCATCACCCCGATAGCCAGCCAGACATAGCGGTTGCCGAAAAAGCCCCGCCCCGACAAGGCCGAGGCATGGATGAAGCGGCTGTTGAACAAATAGAATATTTCGCCGACGACCAGCGCATTCACCGCCGCCGTGCGCGCCGTGGCAACGCTGGAGCCAAGATGTTGCTCGAAGAGGAACAAACCCACCAAGCCGCCAACCAGCAGCAGCGAGACGAAGATGATGCGCCAAAGGCAGAAGCCTCCCAGCAAGGCATCTCGGGGATAGCGGGGCGGACGCTTCATCACATCGGCCTCCGGCGGCTCGGAGGACAGCGACAAGGACAGGGAAATGGCCGTCACCATGTTCACCCAGAGGATCTGCAATGGCGTGATGGGCAGGGTCAGTCCCAAAAAGATGCCGACCATGATCGCCCCGGCTTGCCCTAAGCTGGTGGGCAGGATGTACATGATCGCCTTCTTCAGATTGTCGTGGATGGTGCGGCCTTCCTCCACGGCATGGACTATCGTGGCGAAATTATCGTCGGCCAACACCATCACCGCCGCTTCCTTGGCCGCCTCCGTGCCTTTCTTGCCCATCGCCACGCCCACGTCGGCGCGTTTGAGCGCGGGGGCGTCGTTCACCCCGTCGCCGGTCATGGCGACAATCTGGCCCTTGGCTTGCAGTGCCTCCACCAAGCGCAGCTTGTGTTCCGGGCTGGTGCGGGCAAACACATCGACATTCCGCGCCGCGCCCGCCAAGCCCCGGTCAGACAAGGTTTCGACTTCCGCCCCCAGCATCGCCGTCTGCCCCTCGCCTATGGCCAGTTGCCGTCCAATGGCGCTGGCGGTAATGCCATGGTCGCCGGTAATCATCTTCACGCGGATGCCAGCGGCATGGCAGAGCGCGACGGATTGCACAGCCTCCTCGCGGGGCGGGTCGATCAAGCCGCACAGGCCGAGCAACGCAAAGTCTTCACCCATGGCCGACCGATCCAATTTGTCCAGGTCGGCGGGCGCGGGCTTGACCGCCAACGCCAAAACCCGCTGCCCCTGCTCCGCCATCGCCTGGATGCGGCTTTGCCAATGATCCGGTTTCAAAGCAACGTCGCCCTCCTCTTCCCGTTGCCGCGAACACATCGCCAACACCGCCTCCGGGGCGCCTTTCAAATAAATCTGGCCTGGGCCTTGCGCCTCCCGATTCAAGGTTGCCATGAAGCGGTGTTCGGACTCGAAGGGAACCGTATCCAGCCTTGGGAAATCCCGCCGCGCCTTATCAATGTCCAGTCCAGCCCTGACGCCCAGCCCCAGCAAAGCGCCTTCGGTAGGGTCGCCGTGCAATTCCACCGGGTCTTTTTTCTGGATCAGTTCGGCGTCGTTGCACAAAACCCCTGTGCGGGCCAGTTCCAACAGCAGGGGATGCTCAGCCACCGCCACCGGCCAGCCGTCCAGCCGAAAACCGCCTTGGAATTGATAGCCCGCACCTTCCACTGCGAAATCCGCCGTAGGCGTCGCCACCGAGCGCACGGTCATTTCATTGCGGGTCAAAGTGCCGGTCTTGTCCGAGCAAATCACCGTCACCGAGCCCAAAGTCTCCACCGCCGGCAAGTGACGCACGATGGCGTTGCGCCGCGCCATGCGTTGCACACCCACGGCGAGGGTGATGGTGACCACGGCGGGCAAACCTTCAGGAATCGCGGCCACGGCAATGCCCACCACCGCCATGAACATCTCGGCCATGGCATAATGGCGAAAATACACACCGAAGACAAAAGTCGCCGCCGCCAGCAACATTATCCCCGCCGTCAACCCGTTGGCGAATTGTGTCAATTGCCGTTGCAGCGGGGTTTCCAAGGAATCCACTTGATTGAGCAAATCACTGATGCGACCCAGTTCGGTGTGGATGCCAGTCTCCGCCACCACACCCTCGGCCTGGCCGTATTCCACCAAGGTGCCAGAAAATGCCATGCATGATCGATCACCCGGAACTGCATTTTCAGCGACGGACACTGCCGATTTTTCCGAAGCCTGCGACTCGCCGGTCAGGGCGGATTCGTCGATGCGCAGGCTTTTCACCTCCAACAGCCGCAAATCCGCCGGCACCTTATCGCCCGATTGCAGGAAAACGATGTCCCCGGGTACCAGCTCTTCGGCGGGAATCGCGCCGCGCTTGCCATCGCGCAATACCGAGGCTGACAGGGAAAGCATGTTGGCAATCGCATGCAGGGCGCTCTCCGCCTTGCCTTCCTGGAAAAATCCGATCAGAGCGTTGATGAAGACGACGCCGAAGATGACGGCGGCATCCAGCCTGTCGCCAGTGGACAGCGCGCCCAAGGCCGAAACCAGCAACACATAGATCAAAATATTGTGGAACTGGGCCAGGAAACGCAGCAAGGGGCCGCGTCGCTTGGCTTGCGGAAGCCGGTTGCGCCCGAATTTTTCCAGCCGCCAGAAGGCTTCTGCCGAGGACAAGCCCCTGCGCCGGTCTGCCTGTAAAGCATCCAGGGCTTGATCTGGGGAAAGGCCGTGCCAAGCCTGTCCGGTTTCATGATCCGGCAGGTTTTCAGGCTTGGCCCGCTTCACCATCGATCAGTCCCCGTCCAAGGCTTTCGCCACCACACGGCCTAGATCGTCGGGCAAAGAGAGGCCCAAAGCCGCCTGTTGGCCTTGCCCGGACATTTTCTTCCAGGTCTTGCGGACGATGTCGACCAGCTTGTCGGCATCGTATTTTTGCGCAAAGGGCGGAAAGTAATATTCCAAAAAAACCAGGCAGGCGACATCCTCGATCAATTGCACATCGGCGTTGCGTTTGATGCCCTCCTTGCCAATCATTTGCCTGACCGCATCGATGGTCGCCCCGTCGTAACCGACCTCGCGTAGGATCGCCGTCGCTTGGTCGGCATGGAAACGGTACAGGAACTTGCGCCAGCGCAGATAGCCCTCGCGGCCTTCCGGGTAATCCTCTCTAGGCACAGTCCAGCGGCGGATGTGCTGGGCGCGGGCCGCCAACTGGCGGGCCTCGGACGGATCGGGATCAAGGTTTCCCAGCCACCGGCCCATGTGCCGGGCATAAAGCAATTCCCTAGGGTATTCCTCGCCTTGCCAAGTTTCCCGGTTAGTGTCTTCACTGTTGGCCCGGTCGATCAATTCGATGGCCTTGCCCAATCTGTCGTTGCTCATGGGATGCGTGCTTCAAGTCAAAGTAAGATGCCACAGGGATGACGTATCAAAAAACCGCATAGCGGTTTTCCAGCTACAGCTATAGTGGCCCATTATATCGGCCTGGGTTGATCTGTCCCCGCAGGGAGCGGATTTTTTTACCCACACATCCAACAACCCCGCCTCCCACCCCAATTCGGTTATACTGCCGCCCCCTTTCAGACTTTAAGAGCCAAGGCCCATGAGACCCTCAGGACGCGAACCCGACGAGCTGCGCAACATCGTTTTGACCTGCCATTACACCAAACATGCGGAAGGCTCGGTGTTGGTGGAGTTCGGCGACACCCGCGTGATTTGCACTGCCAGCATCGAAGACCGTGTGCCGCCGTTCCTGAAGGGCAAGGGCTCCGGCTGGATCACCGCCGAATATGGCATGTTGCCACGCTCCACTCACGAGCGCATGGGCCGCGAGGCCGCGCGGGGCAAACAAGGCGGCAGGACATTGGAAATCCAGCGGCTTATAGGCCGTTCGCTGCGCGCCGCCTTGAGCCTGGAAGCCTTGGGCGAGCGCACCCTCACCGTCGATTGCGACGTGATCCAAGCCGACGGCGGCACCCGCACCGCCTCGATCACCGGCGGCTTCGTCGCCGTCGCCCTGGCCGTGCGCCGTCTGATGAAGCTGAAAAAAATCAAGACCGACCCGATCCACGGCCAGATCGCCTCGGTGTCGGTGGGCATCTATCAAGGCATCCCAGTCTTGGATTTGGATTACAAGGAAGACAGCGACGCCGAAACCGACATGAACGTGGTGATGAACGACGCCGGGGCCTTCGTGGAAGTGCAAGGCACCGCCGAAGGCCACGCTTTCCGCCGCGAAGAGTTGGACGCCATGCTGCTGCTGGCGGAAAAAGGCATCCAGGATCTGATGGAGCACCAGAGGCTGGCATTGGAGGCGGCGGCAAAGCTGTAGCCAATCATGCCATCCTGCGAATTTCCCTGCTTTAAGTCAAATAAAGACCGGCATTGCCGGTCTTTATTTTTGTCACGCAATCTTAACCTGCCGTGCTTATCATCCTGATCTGTCTGCGCAAACGCGCCTAGTTGATGACTGCAAGCTATGTTGACCGCCAATGCCTATCAAACCATCTGGATTTCCGATTTGCACATCGGCTCCACGCAATGCCAAGCCGATGTTTTGTTGGACTTCCTCAAAAACAACGAGAGCGAAAAACTATACCTAGTGGGCGACATCATAGACTTCTGGGCGCTCTCCAAGAAAGTCTATTGGCCCAGGGAGCACAACACCATCCTCCAAAAAATCCTGCGTAAGGCGCGGCATGGAACCCAGGTGATTTACATACCCGGCAACCATGACGAAAACATTCGGGATTATGACCAGTATGTTTTTGGCGACATCACCGTCAAAAATTCAGACGTGCATGCCACCTCCGCCGGCAAGAGATTTTTGGTCGTCCATGGCGACGAGTACGACACCATCGCAAAATATCATCAATGGATTGCCAAACTGGGCAGCAAAGGCTATGACTTGCTGCTGGACATCAATCGCCTTCTAAGGATGCTTAGGCGCCTGTTTGGCATACAATCCCACTTTTCCCTCGCCGCATTCGTCAAATTCAAAGTCAAGAATGCCGTCCAGTTCATCTCCGATTACGAGGAGAGCATCGTCAACACGCTAAAAGACGGAAGGCTTGGACGGCGTCATCTGTGGACACATCCACCATGCGGAAATGAAAGAGATAGAGGGGTTTTTATATGTGAACACCGGAGATTTCGTGGAGAGCTGCACTGCCATCGTGGAACACCGCGATGGACGCTTGGAACTCGTGAGATGGCATAAAACCGAATCGGCCATTGCCCATGACGGGCTATTGGCAGCCAACATCCAAAGGACTTTATGAATCGCGGATTCTACACCATTCTTGCGGCACAGTTTTTTTCGTCCCTAGGAGATAATGCCCTCTTATTCGCGGCCATCGCACTGCTCAAAACGCTCAACGCGCCCTCCTGGGAGACGCCTGTCTTACAGCAATTCTTCGTCGTCGCCTTTCTTGCGATCGCTCCCTTTGTCGGGCCTTTCTCCGATGCCTTGCCGAAAGGGCGGGTATTGCTCATCAGCAATACGTCAAGGCGGTCGGTTGCGCCACTATGCTATTCGGTTTGCACCCCTTGCTCGCCTATGGCTTTGTCGGCATTGGCGCTGCCATGTATTCACCGGCCAAATATGGCATTCTGACCGAATATCTGCCGCCGCATCGCTTAGTCTGGGCCAATGGATGGATGGAAGGGCTGACCGTCGCGGCAGTCATCCTCGGTGCCATTTTCGGCGGGGTATTGATTGGCCACCGCATGGAGGATCAATTGGCGCAACAACTGGGTGCGATGGATTTCAACGCAGGCATCGACACCGCGCCGGAATTTGCCATCTTGGTCATTCTAGGTATTTATCTGGTGGCTGCGATATTCAATGTCTATATCCCTAAGCTGCCCATTGAGCATAAGTTACGGGATCATAGTTTGAAGTTTTTGCTGGCCGATTTCTGGCGCTGCTTCTTCTTGTTATGGAAAGACCCCTTGGGGCAAGTGTCGCTGAGCGTCACCTCGCTGTTTTGGGGGGCGGGGACGACTTTGCGGTTTATCATACTCGCCTGGGCGGCAGCGTCTTTGGGGCTCGATATGGAACAAGGCACCCAACTGACCGCCGTAGTGGCGGTGGGCCTTGCCATCGGTTCCGTGATCGCGGCCAAGGCCGTGCCGTTAGAACATGCGGTGAAAGTGCTGCCATTGGGTATCGCCATGGGCCTTGCTGTCTTGGGGATGGTTTTCGTCACCGATTGGCGGGTGGCGATGCTCATGTTGGTGGTGATTGGCGCGCTGGCCGGCAGCTTCCTGATTCCGATGAATGCCTTGTTGCAGTATCGCGGACACCAACTCATGGGTTCTGGACACTCCATCGCTTTGCAGAATCTCAACGAGAATCTATCCATCCTGTTGATGCTGGGCGCGTATGCCTTGATGATTGATGCCGGATTTCCGGTCAATGCCATCGTCATCGTGTTTGGGCTATTCATATCGGTTACAATGGCTTGGCTGACCCGAAAACACGGCCATGACCAGGATTGAATGCCATGCCTAAACCCATCACCCCCTTGCTCGCCGCCGACGCAATCATCGAGTTGACTGATTTACCCGGACGCCCCATCGTATTGATTGAGCGGGCGAACCCGCCCTTTGGCTGGGCGATTCCCGGCGGATTTGTCGATGTCGGCGAAATTGTCGAACAAGCCGCCGCGCGCGAAGCCCAAGAGGAAGTCGGACTGGATGTGCGCCTGATTGCTTTGCTGGGCATTTATTCCGACCCCAGCCGCGACCTTCGGGGACATACCGTGACGGCGGTATATGTCGCCGAAGCAGCGGGAACGCCGGTGGCGGCGGATGACGCGAAAAATTGCCGGGTATTCAACTTGGACGCGCTTCCAGAACCCTTGGCGTTCGACCACGCACAAGTATTGGCCGACTACAAAAGATTCCGCGAAACAGGACAAGTGGCAGCCTTGTGCACACCTAAATCCCCTCTCCCTGCGGACGGGGGTTAGGGTGGGGGCGAGGTTTGAAAAAACGTGTCCTGATTATCTCGGCGGGAGCGGGAACCGGCCATATCAAAGCGGCAGAAGCCTTGGAGAAATCCTTCGCGGCTGACGGGGGTGTGGAGGAAGTGGTCAATAATGATGCCCTGCAATATACCAACAAATTGTTCCGGGACTTTTATTCCAAGTTTTATGTATCGCTGGCCCGCTCCGCGCCCAACTTCCTAGGCTGGTGGTACAAGACCACCGACGAACCCTGGCGCACCGACCGGATGCGGCACATGATCGACCGCCTGAACACCAAACCGTTGGTGCGGTTTATCCGGAAATTCGATCCCCATATCACGGTCTGCACCCACTTCATGCCGGCCGGGATCATCTCCCATCTGATTGCGACCCAACGGATTACAGGCCCGCCTTTCCATCGTCGTAACGGATTTCGACTTTCATGCCATGTGGTTGTCGCGCTCGTTCCACCGCTATTTTGTCGCCATCGACGAAACCAAGGCGCATTTGGAAATGCTTGGGCATTCCCAATGAACGGATCACGGTCTCGGGAATCCCCATAAACCCTGTCTTTCAACAAGCCATAAACCGGGAAGAGGAACGGCTGCGGCTGGGTTTGATCCCAAAAAAACCGGTTTTGCTGTTGTCGGCGGGTGCCTTCGGGGTTGGCCCCACCGAATTCATGGTGGAACGCTTGCTCAGTCTTAAGCATGATGCGCAGACGGTGGTCGTCTGTGGACGCAACGCGGAATTGAAACAGCGCATCTTGCAGTTAGTGGATAACCGCGGCGACCGCTTCAAAGTGCTGGGCTATACCGAGGACATGCACAAGTTGATGAAAATGGCCGACATTTTCATCGGCAAACCCGGCGGCATGACGACCTCCGAAGCCATCGCATGCGGCCTGCCCATGTGCGTGGTCGCCCCCATCCCAGGGCAGGAGGAAAGAAACAGCGACCATCTTCTCGAAGAGGGTATCGCCGTCAAGTGCAATGACCTGACCACGCTGCCGTTCAAACTGGATCGGCTGCTGGAAGACCCTGATAGGCTGGCACGGATGCAAGCCAATGCCTTGCGTTTCGCCAAACCCAACGCGGCGGAAACCATCGTGCAAACCTTGATTGAAGACCGCCTCCCGCCACTGTCTTTCACCCGCCAGCAGTGCGCGGCCATTGCCATCGCGGCGGGGCGTGAATGAGCCTCCACGATGATCGCGGCCCGGTTTCTCCTGGCAAGGGATTCCTCTGGGGTGTGGCGACTTCGGCCTATCAATCGGAAGGCGGCTATAACGGAGAAAACCAGCCGAAAACCAATTGGACGCAGGCCGAAATCAACAAAGAGGTGGCACCGTCAGGCAATGCCGCCGAGTTTTGGACGCGCTATCCTGATGATTTCTCCAATTGCCGGAAAATGGGGCTGTCCGCCTTCCGCTTAGGGCTGGAATGGAGCCGTATCCAACCGACTTTTTCCAACCAACCCTCCGCTCCGCCTGCCATCGATTATACCGCGCTAAACCATTATGCCGAGATATTGATTGAGTGCCGTAAAAATGGCCTTGAGCCAGTCGTCACCCTGCATCATTTCACCCATCCCGCCTGGCTAGGGGCCGATCCTTGGCTGGATCCAGCGACCATCGACAGCTTCTGCCAGTATGTGCGAGCGAGTGTGCGACACGTCAACGGCATACTGTCCAGCCGGGGATACCCGGTGGTTCGTTATTACATCACCGTCAACGAACCGAATATGCTGGTGTTCAACACTTACCTAGGCGGGCAATTTCCCAGTTCGGCAGAGCGCTGCTTCAAATCCGCCAGCATGGCCTGCTGCCAACTGCTGCGCGCCCATATTGCGGCTTACAACATCATCCATGACCTCCATGAGGCGGAGGGCTGGGAGCGGCCCCTGGTCTCCTTGAATAACTATTGCAGCGACCTCTATTGGGCGGACAAGCTGCTCCTTGATTTGCTGGCCCTGCGGGAACGCCAGGTTTCCGCCGCAGAGGCGCATCGCCACATCAGGGAACAGAAACAGGCATTTGAAAATGCTTTGCAGGAGGCGGCAATCCCCTTGAAAAAAAACCTTTCTTATTGGTTTGGGACAGTTTGCAAGCGGTTCAGCGACTGGCTCTGCCATCGGCACTTCGACATGGATGCGTTCGGGCCGCTGCTCGACAGCCTTTTGTGTTCGCCACGCGAGCGGGTCTTCGATTATCTGGCCTTGGACTATTATGACCCATTCACCGCGCACATTTTCCGCTCACCTTCTTGGTGGGATCATGAGTTTGGGAATAAATCCTTGCATTCCTGGGTGATGAATACGGTCTCCAGCAAATGGTGGGACTGGCGGGTGCTTCCCCGGGGGTTGCATTTTTTTTGCCGGTATTATTCGGCAGAGTTCACCGGTCGACCGATACTCATCACGGAAAACGGCATGGCGCTGCGCCGCAGACCCGACAACTCGGCTTCACACCGTCGGGATCGCATCAGCCGCAGCCAGTTTCTAAGCCTGCATATCCAAGAGGCCGTCAATATCGTCCGCGAAGGGATACCCTTGATTGGCTATCTGCATTGGTCGCTATTCGATAACTATGAATGGGGTACTTACACGCCGCGCTTCGGACTGTACAGCCTTGACTACCAAAAAGGGGCCGAGCGTGTCGCGCTAGACCACCATGGCGATTGTCCTTCCCAGTCTTATGCGGATCTCATCAGGCACTTCAGCCGGCAATTATGAAAGCCAAGAGCAGCCCGGCAATCACGTTGCCACCAATGCTGACCAGGAGTTCGCGGGTGAAAAACGCACCCGGACGCATTCTACCGAGACGGGGATTCTTATGCTTCTCCGTTATCTCGATTTTTCCCTCGGAGAGGTTTGCCAAGACGGCCTGCAACAAGCGCACAATATCCTCTTCGCTGTGCATCGCCGGATGGTATTTGATGAGTATTGTCCCGGTGGTGATATTGGGTTCGGCATGGTAAATGCCTTTCGCATCGGCATTTTTGAGCAGGCCTTGCTTTAGCATCGACGCATAGGTCTGCCTGTGCCTGATGAGCGGCACTGAAAAACGGATCCGGTTGGGAACCTTATTGTGCAGGATGGAAGGGCTGGTTTCGGATATGTTTGTCATAAACTACGCGATAATGCGATACTCGCCGTCCGGTGGCATAAGGACTTTCCTCGGGCTGTTGGCTTTCCAATAATACCCCGCCTTTATGACCGTTTCATGACTGCGTTCACAAGCCTTGGCTCTCAAATAGCATCACCTTGTCGGCGACCAAGCGAATGGTGATGGTTTTGGGGACTTTGCCCCAAACGCAACTCTTGAAGGCGATAAGCGACTCGCAGTTTGCAGGTTCGCCGAGAATGGCTGTGACTTCCTCATAGCCCATTCCCACTTTGAGCTTGTCGTAGTTTTCCTTGTTGACTTTGCCGCATCCTAGCAGGCCGGAACATGCCACAACGGCCAATGCCATCAGTCCATAGCGGTTGATTTTGCTTGTTTTATTCATTTAAGTAAGCTCCTTTCCAGGAAAATCATGATTTCGAGCGGATTGAGTGGCGGGATCGCGGCTTAAAGATAACATCCTGCTGGACGGGATTCCATCGGATGCAGGCTAAACCTCCGCATACCTCGCCCCGCCGTCCGCCAACCAGCGCTTTAACAAAGGCTCCACCGATTCGGGGACGTCCTTCAGCAAGGTTTCGGCGACCGATTTTACCTGATCCAGCAGATCGCCGTCGCGGGCTAGGTCGGCAATGCGGAATTGCACCTGGCCGGTCTGCCGCACACCCAGCAGTTCGCCCGGACCGCGCAGTTCCAAGTCTTTTTCGGCGATGACGAAGCCATCGCTGGTTTCGCGCAGAATCCCCAAGCGTTCTTTCGCGCCCTGGGTCAGGGGCGGTTGGTACATCAATACGCAATGGCTGTCGCCGGGACCGCGCCCTACCCTGCCTCGCAGCTGGTGCAACTGGGCCAGCCCCAGCCTCTCTGGGTTCTCGATCACCATCAGCCCGGCGTTGGGTACGTCCACGCCGACCTCAATGACCGTGGTGGCGACCAACAGCTCTGCATGGCCCGATTTGAACTGGCCCATCACGGCATCTTTTTCAGCCGACTTCATGCGCCCATGCACCAAGGCCACGCGCATCTGCGGCAGGGCTGCGGCCAAGGCCTCGGCAGCCTTTTCCGCCGCCTCGCATTGCAACACCTCTGACTCCTCGACGAGGGTGCAGACCCAGTACACTTGGCGACCCGTTTTCACCCAGTCGCTGATGCGGGCGATGACTTCGGGCCTGCGCGTGGAGGGAATCACCGTGGTTTTCACGGGTGTGCGCCCCGGCGGCAATTCGTCGATGACGGACACGTCCAGATCGGCATAACCCAGCATGGCCAGGGTACGGGGAATCGGCGTGGCGGTCATGATGAGTTGGTGCGGATAGAATCCGTCGCGCATGCCTTTCTCACGCAAGGCCAGGCGCTGGTGGACGCCGAAGCGGTGCTGCTCGTCAATGACAATCAGGCCCAGCCGGTGAAACCGCACATCTTCCTGGAACAAGGCATGTGTGCCGATCACCGCGCCGGCCCGGCCTTCGGCGATGGCTTCCAGGGTTTCGCGGCGAATCTGCCCCTTGTGCTTGCCGGCCAGATAGGCGATCTGCACACCCAAAGGCTCCAGCCACTGGCTGAAACTGCGGTAGTGCTGTTCCGCCAGCAGTTCGGTCGGGGCCATGACGGCGACTTGATGGCGGGAGGCCAGGGCCGCCAACGCGCCCCAGGCCGCGACCACAGTCTTGCCCGAACCCACATCGCCCTGCACCAGGCGCATCATCGGTTGCTCGGCGGCAAGGTCGGCGGCAATTTCCTGGATGACCCGGGCTTGCGCGGCCGTGAGCTTGAACGGCAGGGATTTGCGGAACTGCTCGGATTTGGCCTTGGACAAGCGCAATGGCGGCGCGCCGTGCCGCCTCATCGCCACGCGGAAGCGGTTCTGGCTAAGATGGTGGGCCAGCAATTCCTCGAAGGCTAGCCGCTGCTGGGCCAGATCCAGCACATCCAGCCCGGCCCCGACAGGAGGCTTGTGCAACAGCCGCACGGACTCAGACAGCAGCGGAAAGCCCATTGCCGCCAACAATTCGCCGGGAATCCAATCATGCAAAACCTCGCCGTCTTCCTCGCACAACTCCAGTGAGCGATCCACCAGTGTCCGCAAGGTTTTCTGGTGCAAGCCTTCGGTGAGGGGATAGACCGGCGTCAGGCTTTTTTCAATCTGGCCGACATCTTCCTCGGCGATGGCCTGGTGGTCGGGATGGACCATTTCCGTCCCGTAATAGCCATCCCTCGCCTCGCCGTAACAGCGCAGCCACACACCAGGGCGAAGGCGGGACAGTTGGTCGGCGTTGAAATTGAAAAAGCGCAAGTAGAGGAAACCAGTTCCGTCGCTGATCCGGCAGACCAGGGAACGCCGCCCCCTGGGAACCACCTCGGCCAGCTCCACCTTGCCTTCCACCAGCGCTTGGTCACCGGGCTTGACGCTCCCCAAAGGCAGGAGAAATGTGCGGTCTTCGTAGCGGGTGGGAAGGTGGAACAGCAGATCCTGGACGGTGCGGATGCCCAACCGTTCCAAACGTTCCAAGGTCTTGGCCCCGACGCCTTTGAGCGAGGCGACATTAAGGCTGCCCGGCGGCTGGGAGGGAGACATGCGCGAAACCTTGGCGGGCGTTTATTCCGCCAACACCATCACCGCATCCATCTCCACGCCAGCCCCGCGCGGCAGGGAGGCCACGCCGACAGCCGCACGCGCGGGAAAGGGCTGGCGGAAATAGGCGGCCATGATTTCGTTGACCAAGGCAAAATGGGCCAAGTCGGCCAGGAAGACATTCAGCTTGACGATGTCGTTCAACGATCCGCCGGCCGCTTCGGCCACCGCCTTTAAATTATCAAACACGCGGCGGATCTGCGCGTCCATGCCATCATCGACCAAGAGCATGGTGGCGGGGTCTAACGGAATCTGCCCGGAAAGGTAAACTGTGTTCCCCACTTTCACCGCCTGGGAATAAGCACCGATGGCGGCCGGGGCATGTTGGGTATGGATGATTTCTCTGCTCATGTTTTCTTCGGTTTTAGTTCGGATTTGACACGCGATATTTTCAAGACCACGGACAATTTCCGCAACTCGCGCATCACATTGGCGAGATGGGCGCGATCCTTCACCGACAGGGTGATGATGTCGGTGGACAGTTCGCTGTCCTGGTTGGTGATCTGCACATTTTCAATATTGGCTTTCATCTTGGAAATGGTGGAAGCCACCTTGGCCAGGGTACCCAGCTTGTTGAACAACTCCAGGCGGATTTCCACGGAAAAATCGCCGCTGACCTGCTTATCCCACTCCACATCCAAGCCAGCGAATTGCTTCTTGCGCAAATCGTTGATGTTTTTGCATTCGCCCGAATGCACCACGATGCCCTTGCCGGGGTTGAAGAAACCGACAATAGGATCGCCCGGAATGGGACGGCAGCACTTGCGCAAGCTCACCACCATGCCTTGCGCGCCTTTGATGATGAGCGGGTTGCGGGCGGCTTTGTCGGCACCCTGGGGCGCTTGCGGCTTGATCTCCTCCTGCATCAACAGGCGCACCACCAAGAACGGCAGACGGTTGCCCAAACCGATGTCCTCCATCAGCGACTCCAGGGAAGGCGAGTCCAAGGCTTTCAGCAAATCATCGCAGAGCCCCTCGGAAATATCTTCCAGCCTCATGCCACGCGCGCCAAGTTCCTTTTCCAATAGTTTCCGCCCCAAGCTGACGGCTTCTTGTTTCTTGAAATTGCGCAAATAGCCCCGGATGGCGGCGCGAGCCTTCGCGGTGACGACAAAATTAAGCCACAACGGATTCGGCCTGGCCCAAGGCGCGGTGACGATCTCCACCGTCTGGCCGTTCACCAGCGGGGTTTGCAAGGGCGACAGGACACGGTCGACGCGGGCGGACACACAGGCATTGCCGACGTCAGTATGCACGGCATAGGCGAAATCGACTATCGTCGCCCCACGAGGCAGCTTGACGATCTTGCCCTTAGGGCTCAGCACATAAACCTCGTGCTGGAACAGATCCACCTTGAGGTTGTCGAGAAACTCTAACGAATCGCCAGCATGTTGCTGGATTTCCAACAAATCGCGCAACCATTCATGGGCGCGGTTTTTGGAATTGGACGCCTGCTCGCTTTCGGACTTGTACAGCCAGTGGGCTGCGATGCCACACTCGGCCATATGATGCATGGCGCGGGTGCGGATCTGGATTTCCACTGGCTGGCCGTAAGGCCCGACCAGCACGGTGTGCAGGGATTGGTAGCCGTTCGCCTTGGGTACGGCGATGTAGTCCTTGAAGCGGCCAGGCACCGGCTTGAACAGGTTGTGGGCTATCCCTAAGGCGCGGTAGCACTCGTCCACGCTGGCGGTGATGATGCGGAAAGCATACACATCGAACACCTCGGAGAAAGGCAGGTGCTTGCTGCGCATTTTCTCGTACAGGCTGAACAGATGCTTTTCCCGCCCGATCACCTGCGATTCTCCCAGCCCGCAATCTTTCAGGCGCAGGATGATGGCGTTTTCAATGTTTGCCAAGACCTCCTTATGGTTGCCCCGCGATTTTCTGACCTCGCGTTTAAGCACACGGTGACGCATCGGGTGGTAGGCTGCGAAGCCCAAATCCTCCAACTCCAGGCGCAACTCGTTCATCCCCAGCCGGTTGGCGATGGGCGCGTAAATGTCCAGGGTTTCCCGTGCGATGCGACGGCGGCGATGGGGAGCCATGACGCCGAGGGTGCGCATATTGTGCAGGCGGTCGGCGAGCTTGACCATGATGACGCGCAAGTCTTTGACCATGGCCATGACCATCTTGCGCACATTCTGCGCCTGGGCTTCGGCGCGGGACTTGCTGTCGAGCTGGGTCAGCTTGCTGACCCCATCGACCAGTTGGGCGACCTCCTCGCCGAAATCACGCGCCAGTTGCTCACGGCTGACTTCGGTGTCCTCAATGACATCGTGCAACAGCCCAGCCATCACCCCCTTGGCATCCATCCTCATGCCGGCCAGAATGATGGAGACGGAAATCGGATGGCAGATGTAAGGCTCGCCGCTGACCCGTTTTTGGCCTTCATGCGCAGTGGCCGCCACCTGATAGGCGCGGCTCACATCCTCGACCTGGGCAGGATCGAGGTACTCCTCCAGCATCAATATCAAGCGCCGGATCAGTTTTTCCTGTGGCAATTCCGCCTGATCCTGCGGCAAAAGCCCATGACCGGCCACACCACCGACGCTGGCGCGGGACGGCTCGTCCAAGCTTTCCGCAAGATCGGCTTCGCTGGCGTCATCCACCGCCATGCCGCGCACTTCGTTCACGCGCTGCTCAAATCAAGTCGTCGTCATCCAGGTCGAGGTCATCGTGGCGTATCTTGAAGGCGGGACGCTCGACCTGGTAACGGTCGTGCTTGGGGCCTTCCTTCAAATATTCACGGGTGATCAAGCTGGCGGCGATTTCGCGCAGGGCCAGCACGGTGGGCTTGTCGTTGTTCCAAGGCAGTTTGGCATCGTCCGGGTGGCGGGCCAACTGGCGGGCGCGCTTGGAACCCAGCAACACCAACTGGAAACGGTTGTCGACCTTATCCAGACAATCTTCTACGGTAACTCTTGCCATGATGGCTGAACCTCATCAAAAACTTTCAGATAAACAAACGGTAAGATTTAACAAGTTCTTTTTACCCCATGGCGGGCGTTCTGTACAGTCGTTAGGAGGAAAAAGCGGATTATGCTGCTGGACAAAGTGGCTGTGGCGGATATCATGGGGTCTCTTGCACAACTTTTGGCTAGACACTTGGCTTATCCTTGTCCCCTACGGTTTCGCCCCTATGGGTAGGCACTACCTGGAACATTTGTTCACACCCGCCTCCATCGCCGTGTTCGGCGTCAGCGAAAAGCCTGATTGGATGGGCGGGCGGGTATGCCGCAACCTCAAAGCCTCTGGCTTCGCCGGGCCGGTATACGCCATCGGCTCCAATGATCAGAGCCTTGACGGCCAAATCTGCTTTGCCTCTTTGGACGCGGTGGACGGGCCGGTCGATTTGGCGGTTATCGCCACGCCGGCGGACACCGTACCCGCCCTGATCCGCGCCTGCGGCGAACATCATGTCAACACGGCCATCGTGCTGTCCATCGGCTCCGAGACACAAGAAAGCGCGGACGCAGCCCGCCGCCATAGTGTCCGCATCCTCGGCCCTCATAGCCTGGGTGTGATGCGGCCATCCATCGGGCTCAACGCCACTTTCAGCAACAATACCGCCCGGCGCGGTCCTCTGGCCCTGGTTTCCCAGTCCGGGGCAATCTGCGCGGCCATCTTGGATTGGGCCGAACCCCGTGGAATAGGCTTTTCCAGCGTCGTATCGTTGGGCGAGGCTAGCGACATCGGGCTAGGTGATAGCCTGGACTACTTGTCAATGGATACGGAAACCCGGAGCATTCTGGTCTATATGGAAGATGTCGGCGATGCGCGGTGTTTCATGAGCGGCCTGCGGGCGGCGGCACGGATGAAGCCGGTGGTCATCGTCAAAGCCGGGCGTAAAGAACCCCCCGTCGCCCCCCTTTTGCAAAGGGGGGAATCAAATCACATCGATTCACAAGTAGGCGCGGACGCTGTATTCAACGCCGCGCTGGAACGTGCCGGCGCGGTGCGGGCAGGCACCATCGGGCAGTTATTCGCGGCGGCACGGCTGCTCTCGACGCCGTGCCGGGCCAAAGGCAACCGCCTCGCCATCGTCACCAACGCCGGTGGCCCCGGCATCATGGCCGCAGACTGGGCAGCGAAAAAGGGTGTCGCCCTGGCGGAACTCGGCGAAGCGACGTTGCTGACTCTGGATACCGTGTTGCCTAGACACGGGTCACGCGGCAATCCGCTGGATCTTCAGGGCAAGGCCACGCCGCGACACTACCAAGCCGCCTTGGAAGCCTGCCTGTCGGACGAGGCCGTCGATGGCATTTTGGCCATGCTCACCCCGCAGGCGCTGACCCAGGCCACTGAGACGGCGCAGGCACTCGCGCAAGTCGCCAATCCCCGCCAAAAGCCCATCCTCGCCTGCTGGCTCGGCGGGCCGCAAGTGCTGGCGGCACGGGAATTCTTCGACCGCCAAGGCATCCCCAGCTTCGCCAATCCGGAAAGTGCCGTGGTGGCCTTCGGCTTCCTCGCCGCCTACCGGCGCAACCAGGAACTCCTCAGGCAAACGCCCGGCCCCTTGGCGGAAGCGGAACCATCGGACATAGCCGGCGCACGGCGGGTTATCGGAACTGCCTTGGAGGAAAAACGCAGCCTGCTGTCCTGGCCGGAAACCCGCGCCGTGTTGCGGGCCTTCGGCATTCCCCTGCCGCCGTCCGACATTGAGGGGGGCAGCGCCGGAAAAATCAACGGCAAGCCCCATGGCCGCAAATTGTCGCTAGGCATCCTCGACGATCCGGTGTTCGGCCCGGCGATACGCTTCGGCGCGGGCGGCGCGGCAGCGGAAATCCCGCAAGCCCACGCCGTCGCCTTGCCCCCGCTCAACGACCACCTCGCCCGCGCCATGATAGCCCAAGCCCGGATCGCCAAGCTGCCGCCGGTCAACCGGGAATCCTTGGTGCGGGTGTTGCTGCGGATCTCGGCCATGGCCTGCGAACTGCCGCAGATCCAAGCCATGGACATCGACCCGCTGGCCGTGGACGGGAATGGGATATGGGCGCTGGACGCCCGCATCCTCGTACGCGCAACGCCGCCGGGGCGGCGCCCTTACGACCACATGGCCATCCATCCCTACCCTAGCCATCTCGTCAGCCACTTCCAACTGGCCAACGGCACCGACATCACGATCCGCCCCATCCGCCCCGAAGACGCGGAAATCGAGCAGGCATTCGTCCGCCACCTGTCGCCTGAAGCCAAGCGTTTCCGCTTCATGGAAACCCTGCGCGAACTCAGCCTTGACATGCTGGTCCGTTTCACCCAAATCGACTACTCGCGGGATCTGGCCTTCATCGCCACCCTTGAACAGGACGGTGCGGAACTGGAAATCGGCGTGGCCCGTTATTTCACCAACCCGGATGGCACGAGCGGCGAATTCGCCTTGGCCGTCGCCGACGGATGGCAAAACCTAAGGATAGGCACGCGGCTGATGGGCTGCATCATCGAAGCGGCGAGGGAGAGGGGTTTTTATTCCTTGGAAGGCGAAGTATTGGCCGACAATCCCAAAATGCTGCGCCTGATGGACAAGCTGGGCTTCAGCCGACGCAAGAAAACCGACGAGCCGAGTGTGGTGGTAGTCACAAAAGCAATGGTTTAATCTTGGTGTCAATACAAAGCCAGATACCCATAGCAATTCACTAGGTAGACTTCCCGTTTTTGCGGCTGGCTTGCATCGGCTGGCAACAATACAGGCTCATCGACCCGCTCAAAATTAGCCTGCAATAGTGCCAGCAAATTGGGAGCTAGGTCATTTTTTGGGATGATCACAATGGCGGGACGTTCCTTGAGTTTCTGCAAATCAACCCAATAGCGATAAGCCAATCCCTGGCGGGTACCCAACGCATAATTGTTGACAAGATCGCCAGGTTCCTTCAAATAAAACCCCATCTCCGCAGCAATGTTTAATTTGTCTATCCCGATGATGAACGGCTGTTTACCAGTGTTCCAGGCAAGCTCCCCGCGCGCGATGAGAACCTCGTCGGCGAGTCCGCGCCAACCCCCAGCATTGCTGAACGCGAAAATCCGAGGGAGGCCCCAAGCCAAACTACTGTATTGAATGGCATTGATACCCACGCAGAATGTGACGGCGATCCAGATTGCCGACCGATACCAGACGGCGCGATGATTCTGCCCTGCGTCACGAAGCTCCAGCAAAATCGCGGCGGCTGCGAATGACCATGACAAAAAAGCCGGGGCCGTCCAGTTGACATGGCCTTTGTTCTTGAAACTGGCCAGGACGAAAACCGTAAATAGCGGCAGCGCGAAAGACAGGGAGAAACTCCAGCGGTCTTCGCGCTGAATCCAGCCACGGCGGATCGCCGGAACCAGGGTATGGAAATAGAGGGCCAACAGAAACGGGGTCAGCGCCGCAAACTGATATGTCCAGAATGCCCAGGCTTCCCGAAAGGGTTTGGCTTGCTCCACCGCCGTGCGGGTGGATTGGAATAAAAAAGAGGCCCATTGGTGTTGGGCATTCCAGATGATCACCGGGCTGAATACCGCAATGCCGATCATCAGCGCCAGCCAAGGCTCAATACGCAGCAGCCAGCGCCGATAGTTGGACGACAGGCATAGGAATAGAAACAACGAGACCGCCAGCATCACCGCCGTGTATTTGGACAGCAACGCGCAGCCAAACCCAATGCCCGCCAGCCACCAAAACCCGCTTCGGCCAGTATGTAACGCCTGGCTGATTGCATAAAGTGTCAGCAACCAGAAAAACACCAGCGGCGCGTCGGGCGTCATAACCAGGCCAATCCCGACGAATATCGGGCTGAGACAAAACAGCAACACCGCAACCGCCGCCGCCTGGCCGCCAAACCATATCCTTCCGACACTAAAAACCAGCCAAGCGGAACCCGGCCATAGCAAGGTGATGGCGACAAACCGCACACCCCATTCGGTATTGCCAAACAGGATGGTTCCCAGTGCGATGAGCCAGGCCACCATCGGTGGATGGTCAAAATAACCCAGCGCCGGATGTTGGGCATAGGCCCAGTAATATGCCTCCTCAGGAATCAACTCGGTCTGCCCCACGAGCCATAACCGAATGAGCGTCAAAGCCAAGACACTGCCCACCGCGATATGCGGCAAAGACGACATCATTGGTCTTTCACCGAATATCCGCTGCCTTGATAAAACCCTCAGAGGCTTGCCGAGGAGCACGATGACCAGCCACATTGTCAGCAAGCCCGACCAAGCCGCAGACAAGTAGCCGATATTTCCGTCATAGAGACTGACCCAAAAAACCGTGGGCGAGTCAAAATTGTACAAGGTCAACGGGTTGGTCGCCTTGATGATAAATACCCAGCCGGCGTGCAAGCCGATGCAATAACTCAATCCCGAGCCGGGAACGAGCAAGCGGACACAACCTAACAAAGCGCCTACGGCAAACAAGGCCATAAACGAATCCAGCTGGATTTCATTAAAATGCGTGAACGCATCCAGCACCATGCTGAATCCGCTATTCCAGCGCACTTCGCCAAACTCCGGTTTGATGTCCGTTTTCAGGAAATGCAATGCGGCAAAATAGAAGGAACCCACCAGCACCGCAACGAAGCGATGGGTTTTGCGGCTGAGAAAACCTTGCAAGAAGCCTCTGAAAAGCGGCTCTTCGAGTATGGCAATTCCCAAACCAATCAGCACACCCTTATACGATAGGCTAAGTATCCGACCGAGATAAAGCCGGTCATGGTTGATGATTCGCGCATCGATCAGCAACAGCAGCAAAACATGCAATCCCATCATCAGGACGCCGTAGCCGAAGCCGCGCACGAGTTGGCGCGACCATAGCCTAAACGGGCCAGCCAGCCCCATTTCCGCCTGGCCGATTCCAAGCCACCGACCCAAGGGAAACACACCGAGCAGCATGAAAATCTCGGCGCTCTTATATACCAAAGTCTGGTAACCCAAAGCCTTAGGGAGGATAAAATGCAGTGGGTAGGCCAGAAGCGCCGCAGTAAATGCGCAAAACAACAGGTAGGCAACAGGCGCAAGCATCAGCAGGAATATGCGAACTCGCATCATCAGGCATTTATCCTGGACTTGAACCATTTTCAATCGATAATCCCCGGCTTTCGATCCAATGATCGTTCGGGGCATTATCGGCCAAAAATGGCCTTTTTTCCATTAAATCGTGTCCGCGCAAAGCAGGACGGACGCCTAAGCGCCCGTCCCTTATTTCCGGCTGAGGAAAAGCTTACAAGCGATAAGCAGTCTCGCCGTGTTCGCGGATGTCCAGACCCTCGCGCTCGGCTTCTTCGGTGACACGTAGGCCGATCAGCGCATCGACGATCTTGAAGGCGATCAATGCGACCACTGCAGTCCACACCACCGTCACTCCGACCGCTTTGGCCTGGATGATGAATTGATCCAAGATCGACCCATAGCCCGGCTTCATCTCGAACCAGTTATTGTAGAAACCAGGCCCGCCCAGCGATGGGGAGTTGAAGATGCCGGTCAGCAACGCGCCGGTGATGCCGCCGACGGCGTGCACGCCGAACACGTCAAGCGAATCGTCCACACGCAGCAGCTTTTTCAGTCCGGTCACGCCCCACAGGCAGATCAGCCCCGCAACCGTGCCGATCACGAACGCACCCGGAATGCCGACGTTGCCGGCGGCCGGCGTGATCGCAACCAGACCCGCCACCGCGCCCGAAGCGGCACCGAGCATCGAGGGTTTGTCCTTGATGATCCACTCGGCGAAAGTCCATGACAGCACCGCGCAAGCGGTGGCCAGGAAGGTGTTCATGAAGGCGAGCGAGGCCGATCCGTTGGCTTCCAGCGCCGAACCGGCGTTGAAACCAAACCAGCCGAACCACAGCATAGAGGCGCCGATCATGGTCATCGTCAGACTGTGGGGGGCCATGGAATCCTTGCCATAGCCAAGACGGTCGCCAATCACGTAGGCGCCGACCAGACCCGCGACGCCTGCGTTGATGTGCACGACGGTGCCGCCGGCAAAGTCAAGAGCGCCCCACTGCCAGAGCAAGCCCGCCGTGGCGTTGACCTTATCGACCACATCGGCGCTGGTGTAGGCGTCAGGGCCTGCCCAGAACCACACCATATGCGCGATGGGCAAATAGCTGAACGTGAACCACAGCACCATGAACAACAGCAAGGCCGAGAATTTAATGCGCTCGACAAAGGCACCCAGGATCAGGCAGCAAGTGATCGCGGCGAAGGTAGCCTGGAAGGCGACGAACACCAGTTCATACAAGGGCGTGCCCTTGCTGAATGTGGCTGCCATGGAGAATGCCCCCGTGGAAGCATCGAAAGTGCCGTTCAGGAATAGGCGGCTCAGGCCACCAATGATGGAGTTGCCCTCGGTGAACGCCAGGCTGTAACCATAAACGCACCACAGCACGGTAATCAGCGAAAAGGTGACGAACACCTGCATCAGCACCGATAGCATGTTCTTGGAACGCACCATGCCACCGTAAAACAGCGCCAGCGCCGGCACCGACATCAACAGCACGAGCGCGGTCGAGGTCAGCATCCACGCCACGTCGCCCTTGTTGGGAACCGGCGCGGCGGGATCGGCAAGAGCCAAACCGCTAATGCCCATCAATAAAAGAAAACCGAATAGTGATTTCATGCTCGACTCCTGCTTATAGCGCTTCCGCCCCGGTCTCGCCGGTGCGTATGCGAACAACTTGATCTAGGTTGAAGACAAAAATCTTGCCGTCGCCGATTTTCCCCGTGTTCGCCTTCTTGACGATGGCGTCGATCACGGTGTCCAGTTGCGCGTCGGTGACGGCAACCTCCAGCTTCACCTTCGGCAAAAAATCCACGACGTATTCGGCGCCCCGGTAAAGCTCGGTGTGGCCCTTTTGCCGGCCAAAGCCCTTGACTTCGGTGACGGTGATACCGGACACGCCCAGTTCGGACAATGCCTCGCGGACATCATCCAATTTGAACGGTTTAAGAATTGCGGTGACAAATTTCATTATGCTGTCCTCTAGTAGCGTTGACGATGTGTGACCTACTCGGAGAGACAAGGGCAGAAGCCGTGCCAGCGCTTTATCCCTTTGTATTGCAAGGCTTCCAGAAGATTGGGCCGCTTTCCCGCGCCCATTACGGGTGCGGTCGGGAGAGGATGCACCGAGATTGTGCGTATTTAGACGATCTTATGCGAGAGTTCTAGATCTGGGCGGCCCGCCACGAGCAACGCCGGCCAATCATTTGGCGGATGACCACGCTTGTTGTCCGCCTGGGAAATGCAGCCGATGATGTTGTAGCCGGGGAATTCAAAATGGAGCTACCTTCCTGCTGGCACCCGGTCCAATTTTCGATAAGAGACCGCCTCGCTGATATGCGCCATTTGGATTTGCCCGGAACCGGCCAAGTCGGCGATGGTGCGGGCTAGCTTCAATATGCGGTGATAGGCACGGTGGGACAGGCCAAGTTTGTCCACGGCCCGTTCCAATAGGCTTTGCGCCTTATCGTCCAATGCGCAGAAGCGTTTGATCTGCTGCGGCGTCAACAAGGCGTTGGCGTGTCCGGCCCGTTCCACCGCCCTTTGCCTCGCCCTCACCACCCGCTGGCGCACCGTCGCGCTGGTCTCCTCACCGCCGGGCTGGCCTGCCCTTAGCACTTCATGCGACACTCGCTGCACCTCGATATGCATGTCGATGCGATCCAGCAGCGGCCCGGAAATCCGCGCCCGGTAGCGTTGCACTTGCTCGGAGCTGCAATGGCAACGGCCCGAGGCATCGCCCAGATAGCCGCAAGGGCAGGGATTCATCGCGGCGATGAGTTGGAAACGGGCGGGGAAGTCGGCTTGCCGCGCCGCCCGCGAAATGGTGATGACGCCGGTCTCCAAAGGCTCGCGCAGCACTTCCAACACGCGGCGATCGAATTCCGGCAACTCGTCCAAAAACAACACGCCATTGTGGGCCAGGGAAATCTCGCCGGGCCTAGGGTTGCTGCCGCCGCCGACCATCGCCGGGGCGGAAGCAGTGTGGTGCGGGCTGCGGAACGGCGGCTCGCGCCAATGGCGGGGGTCGAAGGCCATGTCGCTCACCGAGGCGACGGCGGCGCTTTCCAGGGCTTCCGCCTCGCTCAACAGCGGCAGGATGCCGGGCAGACGCGAGGCCAGCATGGACTTGCCCGTGCCGGGTGGACCCAGCATCAGCAGGTTATGCCGACCGGCGGCGGCGATTTCCAAAGCCCGCTTGGCATGGTAGTGGCCGTGGACATCGGCCAGATCCGGCGTGTCTTGGGGGACGGGTTCGGGCGGGGATTCCGGCTGGAATTCGATGCGCTTCTGGCCATTGAGGTGGGCCGCGACTTCCAGCAGATGCTTGGCCGGGATGACTTCCACGTCACCGGCCAGCGCGGCTTCGGCGGCGTTTTCGCGGGGCAGGATCAATTGCCGGCCGGCTTGCTTGGCTTGGATCGCGGCAGGCAATGCCCCCATCACCGGGCGCAGTTCGCCCCCTAAGGACAACTCGCCCAGGCATTCCATCTTGTCGAGGTTGTTTTTGCGGATTTGCCCGGAGGCGGCCAGTATCCCTAAGGCGATGGCCAAGTCGAAGCGCCCGCCTTCCTTAGGGACATCGGCGGGTGCCATATTGACGGTGATGCGCTGCTGGGGGAATTCAAACTGGCAGTTGATGAGCGCCCCACGCACCCGATCCTTGCTTTCCTTGACGGCGGTCTCGGGCAGGCCGACGATGGCGAAGTAGGGCAGGCCGTTGGACAGATGCACCTCGACCGTCACCAGCGGGGCGGCGATGCCTTCGCGGCCACGGGCGTAGACGACGGCGAGACTCATGTGGGCGTCCGTTTGCTTTTCATTGCCCTCACCCTGGCCCTCTCCCGCCGGGAGAGGGAATTTATGTGCGCCGTTCCAGTTCGGCCACCCGAGCCTCCAGCTTTTCCAGCTTTTCGCGGGTTCGGGCCAGCACGGCTTTCTGCGCTTCAAACTCTTCCCGGCTGACCAGGTTCATTTTTTCAAAAGCGCCTTGCAGGATGGCATGGAAAGTCTTGTCCAAATCCGCCCCCATGGCGGCAAGGCCAGAGGGGACGGCGGCGGACAGACGTTTGGAAAGATCGTCGAGATTGATGGTGTTTAGCATGGGGCAAGAATAGCCGACAGAAGCGGCACTTACAAGTGACTGAAGCCCCCGATGCCCGTGAGCGCCGATCCGGACTTTGCGGATCTGCCCAATGAAGCGTTACGCCGCCTGGCCTCCTATTGAATCCCCATCGACTCACGGCCTCCGCTTCCGCGCCAACACCGTATAAACAACCGGTATCACATAGATCGTGAACACGGTGCCTATCGCCAAACCGCCGACGATCACCCAGCCAATCTGCTGGCGGCTTTCCGCCCCCGCGCCGCTTGCCAGAGCCAATGGCATCGCACCGAGGATCATGGTCAGGCTGGTCATCAGGATGGGCCGAAGTCGCAGCACCGCCGACTCCACCGCCGCGTCCTTGGCGCTCCTGCCCTGCTCCTGCAATTGGTTGGCGAACTCGACGATGAGGATGCCATTCTTGGTGATCAGGCCGATGAGCATGACCATGCCGATTTGGCTGTAGACATTGAGTGTGCCACCCGTGAGATTCAGCGAGAGCAGCGCCCCGGTGATCGCCAAAGGCACGGTGAGCATGATCATCAGCGGATCGCGGAAACTCTCAAACTGTGCCGCCAACACTAGGTAGATGAAAATCAGCGCGAAACCGAAGGTCAGATATAAGGCCTTGCCGGATTCGTTGAATTCCCGCGACTGCCCGTCCAGGTCGGTCTTGAAGCTAGACGGCAAAACTTCCTTCGCCGTCCTGCCCAGATAGTCCAAGGCTTGGCCCAAGGTATAGCCCGGCGCGATGCTGCCGCTGACCACCACCGCCCGCATCCGGTTGAAATGGTTCAACTCCTTCGCCACCGCATTCTCGCGGATGCTCGCCAGATTGCCCAGCGGAATCAACTGACCATCGCGTCCGCGCAGATAAATCGAGTCCATGTCGGCAGGCGTGTCGCGGGACTCGTCTCCCAACTTGAGGATCACATCGTATTGCTGGCCGACCCGCTTGAAGCGCGTCACCTGATGTCCGCCCAGCAAGGTTTGCAAAGCCTTGCCGATATCCTCCACCTCCACGCCGATAGCGGCGGCCTTGTTGCGATCCACGTCCAGGCTCAGTTGCGGCTTGTTCAGTTTGAGGTCGGTGTCCAGGTTGACCAGCCCCGGGAACTGCGCGACCTTGACCATGAAGCCGCCCAGCGCCTGATCCAATTCCTCGTAACTTTGGCCTTGGATCACGAACTGCACCGGAGGATTACGGAAACTCTGCCCCAGCGAAGGCGGGTTGAGGGGAAAGGCCATGACGCCGGGCAGCCCCAGGAATTGCGGCATCAATTGCAAGGCAATCTGCTGCTGGCTGCGTTGGCGCTCATCCCAGGGTTTCAGGCGAATGAAGGCAATCGCCGAGTTGACCGGGTTGGGCCGTTCCAAACCGGGTGCCACCACCACGAAATAGGTGTCGATTTCAGTGACGGGCGCGAGGAAGGATTCGATCTGGCGGGCGTAGCCTTCGGTATAGTCCATCGTCGCGCCTTCCGGGGCGGACACCACGGCGAAGATAGTGCCCCGGTCTTCCACCGGCGACAGCTCGGAGTTCAGCATTTGGAACAACCACAGCGCCGCCCCCGCCACCAAAGCCAAGGCTAAGACCACCAGCCAGCGGACCCTTAGGCAGGCCAGCAGCGTCGCCCTGTACAAACCCACGAAACCATCCCAGGCGCTGTGCCGCTGTTCCCCGTGGCCGGAGGCTTGCAACAGGCGCGAACACATCATCGGCGTCAAAGTCAGGGCGACGAAGCCCGACACCAGCACGGCGCAGGACACCGCCAAGGCGAATTCGGAGAACAGCCGCCCTGTGTTGCCGCTCAAAAACGCCAGCGGGGCGAACACGGCGGCCAGGGTCAAAGTCATCGCCACGATGGCGAAGGCGATTTCCCGGCTGCCCGCGAATGCGGCTTCAATGGGCTGCATGCCGTCCTCGATGCGCCGGTGGATGTTTTCCAGCATGACGATGGCATCGTCCACCACTAGGCCGATGGCCAGCACCAGCGCCAGCAAGGTCAGGATATTGATCGAAAATCCCAGCGCATGGATGAAAATGAACGCGCCAATCAGGGAGACCGGAATGGTTACGAAGGGAATCAGCGTGGCCCTGGGCGAGCGCAAAAACAGCCAGACCACGGCCAGCACCAGCACCAAGGATTCCAGCAAGGTGTGGTAAACGCCCTTGATGGACTCCTCGATGAACAAGGCTGAGTCAAAGGCGATTTTGAGTTTCAGCCCTTCCGGCAGGCTGGCGTTGATTTTTGGCAGTTCGTTGCGCACGCCTAATGCGACTTCCAGCGTGTTGGCCGTGGATTGCTTGACCACCCCCAGGCCCACCGCCGCCTCGCCGTTGACGCGCACGACATTGCGGTCGTCTTGGGTGCCAATCTCCGCCCGCCCGACATCGGACAGACGCACGGGATAGCTTTTTTCCTGGCGGATTATCAAAGCGTTAAACTGCTCTGGAGTGCGCAGATCCGTCTCGCTGAGGACAGTGAATTCGCGCTGCCAACTCTCGATGCGCCCGCCGGGAATCTCCACGTTCTGCCGGGTCAGCGCGTCCTCCACATCCTTGATGGTGACACGGCGGGCGGCCAAGCGATCCTTGTCCAGCCACAGGCGCATGGCATAGCGGCGCTCGCCGCCGATGGTCACGCTGGCGACGCCCGGCAAAGTTTGCAGCCGATCCTTCACGAAGCGGTCGGCGATGTCGGTGATTTCCAGCGCCGTGTGGCGGTCGCTGGAAAACGCCAGCCAGACGATGGGCGAGGCGTCCGCCTCGATCTTGCTGATCACCGGCTCGTCGATTCCCTTCGGCAGACGGGCGCGGACGCGGGACACCCGGTCGCGCACATCGGCGGCGGCGCCGTCGGGATTGCGGTTCAGATTAAACTCGATGGTGACCTGGCTCACCTCCTCGCGGCTGACCGACTTCAGCGTCTTCACGCCCTCGATGCCGGACAGCGACTCTTCCAGCGGGCGGGTCACCTGGCTTTCGATCACCGCCGCGCTCGCCCCTTGGTAGACGCTGCGCACGGACACCACCGGCGCGTCGATGTTGGGGTATTCGCGCACCGGCAAGCGCTGGAACGACATCAAGCCCAGCAACACCAGCCCCAGGCTCATCACCGTCGCCAGCACCGGGCGGCGGATGGAAATGTCCGACAGGATCATGGCGCGGACTTGTTTATCACGACCACAGGCATCCCGTCGCGTAGCTTCAACTGCCCGTCGGTGACCACCCACTCTCCTTCGCCTAGCCCCTCACTAATTTCCACGAAGCCAGGGCGGCGCTCGCCGGTCTTTACCGCCGTCAACGCGGCCTTGCCCTCGGCGATGCGGTACAGCAGGGTCTTGCTGCCCTTCGCCTCCACCGCCTGTTCCGGCACGAATAGCGCAAGCCGGGCCACGCCCAGATTCAGGACGACATGGGCGAACATGCCGGGCTTCAGCGCCAAATCGGCATTGGCCAAGCGTGCCCGCGCCTTGACCGTGCGGGAGGCCTCGTCCAGCCGGGGATCGACGGCCAGGATTTCACCGCTGAACACCCGGCCCGGCCAAGCGTCCACCGTCACCTCCAATTTCAAGCCCTTGGCGACTTTAGCCGCGTATTTCTCCGGCAGCCGGAAGTCCAGCTTGATGGGGTCTAGCGATTCCAGGTTCACCAGCGCCTGCCCCGGACTGACAAAATCGCCCAAGCTGACTTGGCGCAGCCCGATGATTCCGTCGAAGGGCGCTTGCAGCACAGTCCGCGACAGCCGGAACCGATCCCCCTCCAACAGCGCCTGCGCGTTTTGCAGCCTGGCCAAGGACTCGTCGTATTGCTGCTGGCTGACCAGGTTTTTCGCCCGCACGTCGCGGATGCGGGCAAAGCTCTGCTGCTCCACCTGCACCGACGCCTGGCTCTGCGCCAGTGCGGCCCGTTGCTCTTCGGAGTTGAGTTCGACCAGTACATCCCCCTCCTTGGCCTTCTGCCCCTCCTCGAAGCGGATGGCGGAAATCCGCCCGACGATCACCGGCCGCAACACCACCGACTCCCCCGCCAGCAAATCGCCCACCGCCTCTATTCGGGAGGAGACCGCCTCACGCTTGGCCTGCGCGGCCTTCACCGGCAGGGCCATCATCTGCGGCGGGCCGGATGCCGCCGGGGCGGAAACAGGCTTCTCGCCTACCTGGTTGAGCCAGCGCCAGGCGAAAGACAACGCCACGGCAAGGAATAAAACGCCCAATAGCTTTTTGGTCATGAAGTTGGTGATTGTCAGATTGCCTGGAAAATCCACTATTTTTCCGTCAGAGCCGTTGATGGAAACCGATTGGATGGAGCCCAAACTTGATTTTGCGCCGCACGACAAGCATATTAGTATTTTCTGCTACACACTACACAGGAAAAAACCCACCATGACCACCGAACGCATCGTCCGCATCGTCGCAGGCTCTTTCATCCTGCTTTCACTCAGCCTAGGCGTGGCTGCCAGTCCTTTGTTCCACAGCGTCCACTGGCTCTGGTTCACCGCCTTCGTGGGCGCGAACTTGTTGCAAAGCGGCTTCACCCGCTTCTGCCCCTTGGAGATTTTCCTGAAGAAACTTGGCATCGCCGACCGTTGCGGAGCGGCGGGCCGTGGCTAAGGTGTTGATGTACAGCACAGCGGCCTGCCCTTTCTGCGTGATGGCCGAACGCCTGCTGCGGACTCGGGGCGTTGAGTCCATCGAGAAGATCAGGGTGGATCTGGACACGCAAAAGCGCGTCGAGATGATGGAAAAAACCCACCGCCGCACCGTGCCGCAGATTTATATCGGTGCCACCCATGTGGGTGGCTTCGACGATTTGTCCGCGCTGGACCGGGCGGGGAAGCTGGCGGGTTTGCTGGCCGCCTCCGAGTAATGCAGGGATAACATCCCTTGGAGGGATGTTATCCCTAACGCAGGCTAATCACCGGCCAGCCTTTTTCCTGGGCAACGTCCAAAAGGGTTTCGTCTGGATCCACCGCCACCGGGTTGCTTACCTTCACCAGCAGGGGCAGGTCGTTGTGGGAATCGCTATAGAACCAACTGGCGGCCAGCCCATGGTCGTTCACTGCCATCCATTCGTAAAGCCGTTTCACCTTGCCTTCCTGGAAACAGGGCGTCCCTTCAAACCGTCCGGTGTAACGGCCGTCGCGGAACTCCGGCGTGGTGGCGATAAGATGTTCGATGCCGTAAAGCCTGGCGATGGGCTCGGTGACGAATCGGTTCGTCGCGGTGATGACCACCGGCAGGTCGCCGGCCTGCCGGTGCCTTTCGATCAACTCACGTGCGGCATCCAACAGGATGGGCTTGATCTTCTCTTCGATAAAGTCTTCGCGCCAGGCGTAAAGCTTTTCCGGTGGGTGCTCCGCCAGCGGTCTCAAGGCAAAATACAGGAATTCGGCGATATCCAGACACCCTTCCCGGTATTGCCCGTAGAACCGCTCGTTGGCCTGCCGGTAGGCATCCCCATCCACTATGCCTTTTTCCACCAGGAATTCCCCCCACAGGTAATCGCTGTCGCCAGCCAGAAGGGTGTTGTCGAGATCGAATAGGACTAAGCTCACAGGGTTTCCTTCCAAGAGTGGGAATGTGCGGCGCGTTTGGCGGTTCCTAAGCGGTGGCATGGAACCGTGTTTTATGAAACAATGAATCTCATCAGAAAAGCGGCTTCGCAAGGCCGTCATTATAGCATTTGAGGACGCTGGCGCGGTTATGATCGACTCGGAGGGATATCGCCTCAATGTGGGCATCATCCTATGCAATGACGAAGGACGTGTTTTCTGGGCGCGTCGGGTTGGCATGCGCTCCTGGCAATTTCCCCAGGGCGGCATCAAGTCGAATGAATCGCCCAAGGAAGCGATGTACCGCGAGTTGTACGAGGAAGTCGGGCTGCGTGGCCGACAGGTGCAGGTGATCGGCCGCACCCGCGACTGGCTGCGCTACGAACTGCCCGAACGCTACATCCGCAAACACTCCCAGCCGCTGTGCATCGGCCAGAAACAGCTCTGGTACATCCTGCGCATGACCGGCAGGGAATGCCATATCTGCCTGGATCGCACGGACAAACCCGAATTCGACGCCTGGTGCTGGGTGGATTTCTGGCATCCGCTGCACGATGTGGTCTATTTCAAGCGCGAAGTTTACCGCAAGGCTTTGACGGAACTCGGCTCCCATCTGGTTTCCGAGAAGGTGCCGGTGAGTCCGCTAGGCTTCCTATCCGCCCTTCAAAAAGCCTGAACCCCGCGCTAAAACCAGGATTGGACGGGGGAGTGGAGCAAGCTTAATTTCACAAACCCCTCGTAATCGACACCCACGACCCCGCCTAGCATTTCCTCCGCCGCAATCCCCCTTGCCGCAAGATCGTACGCCAACGCATAGACGGATACCCTTCGCATGGCCTCTTGCAGCCGAGGGACGAAGGCAGTTGTGCGCAACGTTGCGTAAACACCGCTTTCCAACAATAACACCGCATCCCCTTCCCCCGCCCGCTCCAGACAGAGCAACAGGTTTGGGGATTCGTGCGGGGAACGGTTGACCAGATGCAAAACGCCCATCAGCAACCCACCACAACATCGGCGGCACTGACCAAGCGCGTGACCTCCGCGCGGCTGACACTGCGCACGGGCAAAAACAGGCTGGCAGGATCAAGCCCGCGCTCGGCCAAGGATTCCTCCTCCACCCACAGATCTTCGACATCGTAGGTTTCCAGCGCGGACAGCAAGGGTGCCAGCGGCTTCAGCCCCAAACCTTCCGGGCTTTGGCCGGACTTGAGCAAAAACACGCCGTCGTCCAGGAACAGCACCCGCACCGGCTGGTCGAAAGCGGCGACTGTCATGAGCATGTCCAGGCTTTCGCGGACGGCACTGCCTTCGTAGGGCGGACGGCGCATCACAAAGAGGAAATTCTTCATTCACCCCCCAAACGACAGGAACCGGTCGGCTTCCAGGCAGGCATCCACCCAAAGCCCCAAGCCACCGATGCGAAAACCCTCAGCCAAGTCGTCGTCACGCTTCCCGGCCCGCGCTGCCTCGGTCTTTTCCAGCAAGCCACGCCGCCCGGCGGCGGAAATGCAAATGACTAGGTCGATGCCCTGCTCCGCCGCCAGCTCCGACCAGCGCCGGATCGACGGCCTCTCGTCCTCGGGAGGAGACATCCAGCGCAGGCCGTTGTAGGCACCTTCGCAATAGAAAAAGACCCGGACGATTTCATGCCCCAGGTTCAAGGCCGCTCTGATAAACTGGTAGGCAGTTTCACAAGCCTGGCCCTGCCAAGGGGCTGAGTTGATTTGAATCGCAAATTTCAGCAAGCTTTAATCCCAGCGGTGGCAAAAAGTTGTTATGTTAATCTGAAAACCCAAGGCCACCACGGCTTATTTGCCTGCGCAAGGCGCAGGTCGCTAGCACCCAATTGCCACAAACCCACGAAGATATGTCCAAACCCGGCAAGTCTCTTGCTTTAGTACTGATCCTCGCCCAGTCTGTCCTGCCGACGAGCCAAGCCGCGCATGTGCAAAAGCCGCTGGACATCGACTTGACGAATATCTACACATCCCCCTCCTCGTCCTCTTATTTGGGCACCAGCGGGGAAATCCGCCACGGCCTGGATCTGCCCGAAATAGGCGACCCCTCGGGAACCCTGTTCACCCCCGTGCAGGAAAAAGAACTGGGCGAAGCCTTCTTCCGCAGCCTGCACGGCCAGACGGAAGTCAACCAAGACCCGGAGGTGGACGAATATATCCAGTCCATCGGCCATAAACTCTCGGCCAATTGCGACAACCCCGCGCAGCCCTTCCATTTTTTCGTGGTCAACGACCCCGCCATCAACGCCTTCGCCGGCCCCGGCGGCTACATCGGCGTCAATGCCGGCCTGATCCTGGTCTCGGAGGCGGAAAGCGAGCTGGCCTCGGTACTGGGCCACGAAATCGCCCACGTCACCCAGCGCCATCTCTACCAAGCGTTCCAAGCCCAAGGACGCATCCAGTTGATCTCCTTCGCCGCCATGATCGCCGCCATGTTGGTCGGATCGAGGATGGGCGGGAACAGCTACCAGAACCAGGCCTATTGCACCGCGAAGACCGAAGGCTGCCAACGCAACACCAACACCGGGCAAGGTTTGGCCATGGCCGCCATGGGCGCGGGCACACAGGCCATGATCAACTTCACCCGCGACAACGAAGCCGAAGCCGACAACGTCGGAATGCAAATCCTGTCCCGCTCGGAATTCGACCCGCGCAGCATGCCGACCTTCTTCGAGCGCATGCAGCAATCCACCCGCTTCGCCGGACACGGCACGCCGGAATTCCTACTCACCCACCCGGTTACCGTCCGCGCATCGCCGACACCCGTGGACGGGCGGAAAAATTCCCCTACCGCCAATACCCGGACGGGCTGCCCTACCAGTTGATCCGCGCCAAGCTTCGCGTCAGTTCCGCAATTACCGCCCACGAAGCGGTGGAGTATTTCAAAAACATCCAAGGCCAAGGCACAAAACAGCAACAGGACGTGGCCCGCTATGGGCTGGCCCTAAGCCTGGTCGCCGACAGCCAGATCGGCGAAGGCAAAAAGCTATTGCAACAACTGATCGCCGAATACCCCTACCAGTCCCATTTCGTCAATGCCTTGGCCAAGGCGGAAATGGATCAGCATAATTATCCCAAGGCTATGGAAATCTACGCCTCGGCCCGCGAACACTTTCCCGAGAACATGGCGATACGCTTGGGCTATGTCCAAGCCCTGCTCATCACCCACAAGCCGGAACCGGCCCGGCGCCTGCTGGAAGAGATCATCCACGGAACCGTCACCCCCGGGATCTACGAGTCCCTGGCGCAGGCCTACAGCGGACTGGGCGACGAGGCGGAATCCCACCGTTACTTGGCAGAAGCCTATTATGCCGACGGACAGACCCGCATGGCCGTCACGCACCTGAAACTTGCCCGCAAACTCTCCATCGGCAATTTCTATCTCAACGCGGTGATCGACGAGCGGATGCGCCAATTCACCGAGGAAGAAAAGGAAAGCCGCCAGGAAAAATGACCTATGCCACCTGAGACAGCCACCCCCAACCACTTCGACACCCTTGCGGACATTTACAACATGCTTTGGTATTTCTCCGAGCAATACCAAAGCAGCATGTTGGCAAACATCATCGAACTGCTGCAATTGACCCAAGGCGATATTCTGGCGGATATTGGTGGCGGCACTGGGGTTTACACCAAGCTGCTGCATGACACCGTCGGCCTGGGACGGGCTTATTGCATCGAGCCTTCCAGGAATATGGTTGGGGAGGCCGCCAAAATCGCGCAGATCGAGGCCGTCTGCGCAGATGCGCATGGATTCATGGGCCTAGGCTTGCCTTGCGGCAAAGTCCTGCTGAAAGAAGTGGTGCATCATATTCCGGCGCGGGAAAAACTATGGCAATATCTCCAAGCGAAACTGCCGGAGCGGGGTAAAATCCTCATCGTGACGCGCCCGCAAGACATTGCCCTTCCCCTCTTCGAGCAAGCCAAGGCAGCGTTTAGGCAGAAGCAGCCACACCATGAAACCTTGATTGCGGAACTGGAATCCTGTGGATTTAAAACCCACTTGAAAATCTATCCTTACTCCTTTGCGCTCAACAAAAGCACTTGGTTCGAGATGATCAGGAACCGCTTCATGTCGGATCTCGCAGGCTTCACGGAGGAGGAAATCGAGGCGGGCATCCGGGAGATTGACGCGGCGCACCCGGAATCGGAAATCACCCTCCCCGACACGATTATTTATATTGCCGCCTCGCCCACACCCGCGCATCCATGACCAACCCTACCGCCATCGAACAGTCCCGTTTTGTCCGCTGGTTCCGGGATTCCTCGCCTTACATCCACGCCCATCGCGGACGCACTTTCGTCATCTCCTTCGGCGGCGAAGCCTTGGCCGACGGGCTGTTCTCCAACCTGGTGCATGACTTCGCCTTGCTCAACAGCTTAGGTGTGAAGCTGGTGCTGGTGCATGGCGCGAGGCCACAAGTGGAGCAGCGGCTGAACTTGCGCGGCTGCCAGATGCGCTATATAGGTGGCCTGCGCGTGACCGACGCGGTGGCGCTGGAATGCGTGAAGGAAGCCGCCGGCACGGTGCGGGTGGAAATCGAGGCGCTGCTGTCCATGGGACTGGCCCATTCGCCCATGGACGGGGCGCGGATTCGCGTCGCCTCAGGCAATTTCGTCATCGCCAAGCCGCTGGGTGTGCGCGAGGGCGTGGATTTCGGCCACACCGGCGAAGTGCGCCGGGTCGATGTGGAAGGCATACGCGGCAAGCTCGAGCAAGGCGACGTGGTGTTGCTCTCCCCATCGGCTACTCGCCCACCGGAGAAGTCTTCAACCTCGGCGCGGAGGAAGTCGCCGTCGCCGTCGCCGTCGCCCTACGCGCCGACAAGCTGCTGCTGCTGACCGAACAGGATTGCGTCAAGCTCGACGACGGCAGCCCAATCCGCCAACTCACCACCGAGGAGGCGGAGACCTTGTTGGCATCCGGCGACACCTTGGCGGAAGAGGTCATCCCGCATCTTAAAGCCGCCGTCAACGCCTGTGGTCGCGGGGTGCGGCGGGCGCATCTGCTCAACCGCCGCATTGACGGGGCGGCCTTGTTGGAGCTGTTCACCCGCGACGGCGTAGGCACTCTGGTCAGCCTGTCGCCTTTCGAGGAAATGCGCCCCGCCGACATCCAAGACGTGGCCGGCATCTTGGAACTCATCAAGCCGCTGGAGAAAAAGGGAGTGCTGGTGAAACGCTCGCGCGAACACCTGGAAACGGAAGTCCACGCCTTCAGCGTGATCGAGAGGGACGGCATGATACTAGGCTGCGCCGCCTTGCATCCCTACCCGGAAAAGGCCATGGGCGAATTGGCCTGCCTGGCTTTGCGGACTGATTACCAGGGCGAGAACCGGGGGGAAAGGCTGTTGGAATACATGGAAGCCAAGGCGCGGAGTTTCGGTTTGCAAAAACTGTTTGTGTTAAGTACACAAACCACGCATTGGTTCCGTGAGCATGGGTTCGAGTTGGCCCAAGTCGCCGACCTGCCCACCGTCCGTCAGGCTCAATATAACCCGCAAAGAAACTCGAAAATATTATTCAAAGATTTGGGCATGGCCAAAAGCCAAATCGCCCTATAAAGTCTCCGACGCGAAGTCCGCCAGCCGCGAACGCTCACCCCGGCGCAAAGTCAGGTGTGCGCCATGGGAATAAGCTTTGAAGTGGTCGACCACATAGGTCAAACCCGAGGTCGTGCCGGTCAGATAAGGCGTGTCAATCTGGCCAAGATTGCCCAGGCAGATGACCTTGGTTTGCGGGCCGGCGCGGGTGATGAGGGTTTTCATCTGCTTCGGCGTGAGGTTTTGCGCCTCGTCCAGGATGATATAGCGGTTTAGGAACGTGCGGCCTCGCATGAAATTCAGGGCGCGGACCTTGACGCGGTTGGAGATCAGTGTGCTGGTGGCGGCCCGCTCCCAATCGCCGGTCTCGCCGTGGCTACTGAGCAGTTCCAAATTGTCCAGCAGCGCACCCATCCAAGGGGCCATTTTTTCTTCCTCCGTACCCGGCAGGAAACCGATGTCCTCGCCCAGCGGGATGGTTTCACGGGTCATGATGATTTCCTTGTAAAGCTTGCCGTCCATAGTCTGCGTCAGCCCCGCCGCCAAGGCCAGCAGGGTCTTGCCGGTGCCAGCCTGGCCAAGCAGGGTGACAAAATCGATGTCCGGGTCGAGCAGGACGTTGAAGGCGAAGTTCTGCTCCCGGTTACGCGCCTGGATGCCCCAGACATTATGCTGCGGTGTGCGGTAGTCGTGGGCCAGTTCCAGGGTGGCGGTGTCGCCTTCGAGCGTACGCACTAGGCATTCAAACTGGGAGTCGTCAGGCAGGTACAGAAACTGGTTGCTATGCCAGTTTCTCACCAAAGGCCCGGTGACTTTGTAGAAAGTATGGCCGTGGTGATCCTGCCAAGACTCCATCTTGTTGCCGTGGGTAGACCAGAAGTCCAGCGGCAACTCCTCCATACCGCTATACAGCAGATTGACATCATCCAGCACCTGGTCGCTGTGGTAGTCCTCCACGCGGATGCCCAACACGGACGCCTTGATGCGCATATTGATGTCCTTGGACACCAGGGTGACTTGCACATCGGGCATGTCTTCGATCAAGGCCAACGCGGTGGCCAGGATGGCATTGTCGGCCACGCCGCCGGGCAGGGAGTCGGGCAGGACGGAAGACAGGCGCTTGACCTGGAAGAACAACCGGCCCGTGCAGCGTTCGTCGATGCGGGCGGCGAACTGGATTTGCGGCAGCGGAATGCCTTGGTTGATCGTTTGCAGATCGGCGTGGCGGATCAACTCATCCAGGAAACGGCTGGCTTGGCGGGCGCTGCGGGCGATCTCCGAGAAGCCTTTTTTGGAATTGTCCAACTCTTCCAGCACAATCATCGGGATGTAGATGCCATGCTCCTGGAAGCGGAACAGCGCCGAAGGATCGTGGATCAACACATTCGTGTCGAGGATGAAGAGTTTGTTTTCCTTGCTGGTGTCGTTGCTCATCGTGGTTTCGGCTTTGGGAGACATTGGTTTTGATCCCCTCTCCCTGCGGGAGAGGGGCCGGGGGTGAGGGGCTTTAGTCTTTCATTATTGCCATGGGTTTGTCCAAAGCCGGACGGGGTTTGTTACCCATACGCGCCAACTTAAGCCGTAACCCGTTGAACTTTAATGGCATAATCTGCCATCAGCCGCGTAGCGGCAACTGACGGTAGCCGGGGGTTTCACCCCCCGGATCGCAGCACAACAAGGGTTCCGTCGCGTAGCGACGGTTGAAAAGCCGGGCCGATGCCCTGCGGTGTGGCCTTTTTCAACCGTCGCTATACGACGGGTCGCCCTCCGCATCGATTTCCGGGGTTTGAAACCCCCGGCTAAATTCAGCGACCGCTACGCAGCTTAAGCGCATCGCTTTGCCATTCAATGTCTTACCGCTTAAGTTGGAGCATATAGGTTTGTAACCCCGTCCGCACCATTTGAATGACGTGCCAATTTACAAAAACGTAAGCGACGGGGTTACAAACCCCGTCGCGCTTCCGGTAGGGATTTTTAAGCCTCGATCTCGCGCAAGGCATCCAGCACTTGTTGGACATGGCCTTTCACGCTGACTTTGCGCCATTCCCGCGCCACCGGCCTTCCCGGTCGATCAGGAAAGTGCTGCGCTCGATGCCCAACACCTGTTTGCCATACATGTTCTTCTGTTTGATGACATCGAACAGCTTGCACAGCGATTCATCGGCATCGGAAATCAACTCAAAAGGGAATGCCTGTTTGCATTTGAAATTCTCATGGGATTTCAGGCTGTCACGGGAAACCCCGAAGATTTCGGCGTCCAACTTGGCGAACTCGGAATGCAAATCGCGGAAGTCCTGGCCTTCCTGGGTGCAGCCGGGGGTGCTGTCCTTGGGGTAAAAATAAATCACTAGATTCTTGCCTCTGAGCGCGGCGAGAGAAAAAGCCTTGCCCGAAGTGGCCTGGCTGGTGAAATCGGGAACGGGGTGGCCTATGGCTATGCCGGTCATGGGAACTCCTTAGAAAGGGAAACCTTAGCGTTTGACGGGTTCCAGGATAGCGTCGAGATTCTGCTGGTCGCAGAACTCCAAGAATTCGTCGCGCAACGACACGATCCTGAGCGCGACCGGAATTTTGACAACCATGCGGGCGATGAACAGCGGAGTGTTGCTGTACGGCGCTGGATAGCGGCTGGTGCTGAAATCCAGGATCTTGATGCCACGTGTGGTGAAAAAGGCAGTCAGTTCATGGATATTGTCGATCTGGTCGCTGGCGAAAATATCGACGCCATAAGGAATCACATTCTCTTCCTCGGGGTGGCTGCTCTCCTTGGTGCGCAAGGTGGCTATTTTCAGGCGATGCCGCGTCCCCATGGCCTCCAGGGCGTTTTCCAGCTTGACGATATGGTTCCAGTTGCCATCGACCAACAGATGGGCGGCGAATTCCGCCCCCAATTCGGTCATCCGGCTTTCCAGGATGTGGCATTTGCAATCCTTGATGACGCGGGTCAGTTCCTCGATCAGATCGGGGCGGTCTTCTCCGGCGACGGTGATGACGAGTTGCATGACTTTCATTGTTCTCGCTTGAAAAATGGGGAAAGTTTACCACTTTCCGCAACGGTTTCGCGCTTGCGGCCAGGGTAATCCTTGGCAATTTTCCCGCCTTACTCGACAATACCGACGCATAAGAACGGCGAACCCAGCCGCCCTCCCCCGCACGCCAACCGCAGAGGCAACATCATGAGCACAAGCAAATCCAACCATCCCGCCCTTCTCCGCATCGTCGTTGTCGGCGGCGGGGCGGGTGGCCTGGAACTGGCAACCAGTCTGGGGAAAACCCTGGGCAAGAAGAGACAAGCCGAGATCACCCTGGTTGATTGCAGCCAAACCCACATCTGGAAGCCGCTGCTGCACGAGGTCGCGGCCGGCACGATGGACTCCCACGACGACGAATGGGCCTATCTCGCGCAAGCCCGCGCCAATCATTTCCACTTCGTGCTGGGGCGGATGGACGGATTGGACAGGGAAAACAAGCAGGTGAAACTCGCCGCCATCGTCAATCACCAGGGAGAGGAAATCGTGCAGACCCGCCGCCAAGGTTACGACATCCTGGCCATCGCCATTGGCAGCCTGTGCAATGATTTCGGCATTCCCGGCGTCGCCGAGCATTGCCAATTCCTCGACACCACGGAACAGGCCGAGTTATTCCAACAACGCCTGTTGGAAGCCTATCTGCGCGTCCAAGCCAAAGGGGGGACTAAAGGCGAAGGCGAGTTGGACATCGCCATCGTCGGCGGCGGGGCCACCGGCATCGAACTGTCCGCCCAGTTACACCAAGCCACCGCGCTGCTCAACGCCTACGGCCTGGACAAGATCAAACCCTCGGACATCAAGCTGCATCTGGTCGAGGCATCCGACAAGCTGCTGCCGCAATTGCCGCCGCGCCTGTCGGAGGTGACGGCGCAGCAATTAAGGACCATAGGCGTGAACCTACGACTCGGCGAGAAAGTCGTGGAGGTGACGAAAGAAGGCATGAAAACCCAATCCGGCCTGTACATCCAGGCGGCGACCAAGGTCTGGGCTGCCTGGCATCAAAGCCCCCGACTGCCTGCGCGGCATCGCAGGGCTGGAGACCAATCGCATCAACCAACTGGTGGTGCGGCTGACATTGCAAACCACACTAGACGACGACATCTACGCCCTAGGCGATTGCGCCGCCTGCCCTTGGCCGGAAAAAGGCCCGCAAGCCACGATCCCGCCCCGCGCCCAATCCGCCCACCAAATGGCCAGCCTAGTCCACAAGAATATCCACCGTCGGCTCAAAGGCCAGCCGCAGAAAGATTACGTCTACACCGACTACGGCTCCCTGGTCTCCCTGGGCAAATTCAGCACGGTCGGGAATCTGATGGGGAATTTGATGGGCACGGTGATGATCGAAGGTGCCATCGCCCGGCTGGTTTACCTGTCCCTGTACAAGATGCACCAAATGGCCTTGTTCGGCCCGTTCCGCGTCGGCCTGCTGGTGATTTCCAACTTCTTCCGCAGCCGCTTGCAGCCGAAGATTCAAGTTGCATTGAAAACGCTTTGGCATGGTTGCAGGGTGGAGCCTTATAGCGGCGAGCTTGCGAACCGCACCAATCGGCGTAGGAAATGGTGCTGTTCGTTCCCCACCGCATCTATGGCCCTGTAGCCGGACGGGATTTGTAATCCCGTCCACAAGGTTTTGTGTTTGGGCGGGCAGGGTTGATTTACACAAAACGTAAGCGCATTCTTAGTTGCTAACTTGAGCGAAAAGGGCTTCTAGGCACTAGACATTATCAAAAACCAATTTATACCACTTTATGTATGCGTATCAATATTGCGCTGCCACGCCATTGGTAAAACCGGTTTATATCGTTATGCGCCGATCTATCGCTTATACTCAGGTAGAGGGTAGATCGGTTATTTATTAGCCAGTCATTAAAACTCGCACCATGTGCGCGGTATATGGTTTTACATATCCGCTTGTCAATAGGCGGTTCGTCGGTGATAGCTCCTGAAGTTATGCAGGGCACAGGCCAGCTCTATGACCTCGTCGTCGTAGTCGGCCTTGGTATTGCGAAACACGTCCTTCACGATTCGGCAACGCTTGATGCCCGCAATTACATGCTCCACAATGACGCGAACCCTGGAGATCAACTTATTCTCCTCTTTTTCCTCTGCGCTGAGTTCTCCGCCACGCGGTTTCTTCTTCGGTTGGTGAATGTTCACACCCACGGTTTCATGGCCATGAAATCCCGTATCTCGGTAAAGATCGCTTCCTTCCGGCAAGCGGGTGCCTTCCTCGTCGCAGATTTTCTTACCGTGCTTCTTGCCTTCATAAGTGTCGCTTAACCCTTGGATTTGACGGTCATCCAGTCCGGCAACTAGATTGTTCTTCAGCGTGTGGCAATGACTTTTACCACTGTAGAAAAATCGTTGCACGTCCTGATCAACCGGCCGATTGATGCGCCTTTCAGTTCCATCTATGCCATAGTCTTGGCTGTTCTCTTGTTCCAATCTAACGAGCATTTCATCGGTTATCCTTGGCGGTGTGAAACCATCTTTCCTTAGTGTCATCCCGAGCACAAGACTGAGTTGGTGGTTCACTCTGGCTGATTTCAAAAGAGTGCGCCAAAACCGTTTGCAATGGGTATGTTTTTAGATAAAAAAGGATAAACAATAACCGGTCTTCGATAACTTCAAGCACATACGGCCTTCCGCCGTTGCTGGGATATTTTACAGGTTGGTTTCTGTGTTCGTTCCAGGTTTCAGCGAAGCTCGCACACAGTACGTCGAACTCCTTTACAGTGAGGCTTGTTAGGCTAAGAAATACAGCTTTGTCTTGCTTTATGGATTCATAGGAAAATAATTTCATAAATTTGTTTCGACAGTTGTTTTAAGATATTGGTATTATACAGGTTTTTGATAATGTCTACTATATCAAGTTCTGTTGGTTTGGATAACTATTAACCCTATTCACTGAAGGTGAGAGCGGTTGGTTGGAGTCCAGCTATTTTGTTATTTTACCAAACTCATATGTAAATTTTGACGGCGTGTCATGCTTAGATGTCATTAGATCAGGACTTACGCAAAATATATTAACATGGGTATATGAATATTGGCCTTAACGGAGTATAATAGCCGCCTATGAAGACGAGAAAATACTCCGGCCTGAAGCCGACGCGAAAGGACTATTGTCAATTTATTATTGCGGCTCTTATGAACTACACGCAAACCTACATGGCCGACCATCATATTGGGTTTTCCCATGATGCCATAAACCGTTACCTCATGGAGGACGACGTCTCGCCGAATGCGGCCTGGCAGTCCGTCGGACACCTTGTCCGCCGCAGCGGGAACGCCTGCCTGATATTCGACGACAGCGTACTGGACAAGCGCCATTCTTTCAAAATAGAATTGGTGCGCAGACAGTATAGCGGCAACGGGCATGGCGTCGTGAAAGGCATCGGCGTCGCCAATTGCGTGTACGCTAACCTGGATACCGGCGAACACTGGATCATCGATTGGCGGATATACGACCCCGACGGGGACGGCAAGACCAAGCTCGACCACGTGCGGGACATGTTCGACGATGCCATCCAAGGCAAGAACCTGCCGTTCCGCGCCGCGCTGATGGATTCCTGGTACGCCACCAAGGATTTGATGATGCACATCGACAGGGCCGGAAAGGTGTTTTATTGCCCGCTCAAAGCCAACCGCAAGGCGGACGACAGCCGGGGCAAAACCCCCTGCAAGGCCGTTTCCGACCTGGAATGGTTCGGCGACGAAATGCTGCGCGGCAAGCTTGTGAAGATACATGGATTCCCGAAGCGCATCGCTTGCCTGGCAACTAAAACAGGGAAAGCATCTTTGCCGCCGAGGGGCGCAAGGTCAAACTCGGCAAGCTGGGCGACGACATGCTGCAACTGCTGGACAAGCACGTCGTTATCCCCTCGCTCACAGCCAAGATTGACCCGGCCACCCCGGCAAGCCCGGCGACCTTCTGACGCCCGAGACCACCCCAAGCGCCCGGGGGCAAAAAGTCGAACCCATGCCGGATAGCGCTTTATTCACCAAGGATTCCCGCCAAGGTTTTCAATGTACCCAATATCGTTAAAAGCAGCCTTAATATGTGATCGCCCAGCAAAAATCGCGCAATATCCCCACTGGAGCACCAAGTGAAAATATGTCACTTCACGGCAGAAAAACCGCACTTCGCCCACCGATCCCGGCCATTGCCCCGCCCTAGCTTTGCGCCCCCTGCCCAGCCTGCTACCCTAAGCCAAGCAATTCCGCCTTCCATTCACTTCATAAGGTCACAATGAACGGAACAAAACTTGACTTGAAAAGCCTCCTCGCCTGGTTGGCCGTGGCCTTGTTCGGCGCTGCCGCCGTGGCCATCATCGCATTGCACCGGGGTGAGACCATCAACAGCTTCTGGTTCGTCGCGGCGGCGGTGTGCGTCTACAGCTTGGGCTATCGCTTCTACAGCGCCTTTATCGCGGCCAAGGTGTTGGTGCTGGACGCCACCCGGGCGACGCCGGCGGAGCGCTTCAACGACGGACGCGACTTCGTGCCGACGAATCGCTGGGTGGTGTTCGGCCACCATTTTGCCGCCATCGCCGGGCCGGGGCCGTTGATCGGGCCGACCTTGGCTGCGCAGTTTGGTTATCTGCCGGGAACCTTGTGGATTTTGGCGGGCGCGGTGATTGGGCGGTTGTGTGCAGGATTTCGTGATTCTGTTCTTTTCCATCCGCCGCGACGGGCGTTCGTTGGGCCAGATGGCGCGAGACGAACTGGGCCCCATCGGCGGCACGGCGGCGTTGCTGGGGGTGATGGCGATCATGATCATCCTCATCGCCGTGCTGGGCTTGGTGGTGGTCAACGCGATGAAACACAGCCCCTGGGCGACTTCGACCGTGGCGGCGACCATCCCCATCGCCGTGCTCGTCGGGCTGTACATGCGCTCCATCCGCCCTGGCCGGGTGTTGGAGGCGACGGCTTATCGGCGTGGGCCTGTTGTTGCTCGCGGTGGTCGGCGGCGGCTGGGTAGACGGCAGCCGAGGCATTGCGCAGACTGTTCGATTACGACGGCCCGCAACTGGCCTTGATGATCATCGCCTACGGTTTTGCCGCCGCCGTGCTGCCGGTGTGGCTGCTGCTGGCGCCGCGCGATTACCTGTCCACGTTTATGAAGCTGGGCACGATTACCGCGTTGGCTATCGCCATCTTGATCCTGCGCCCCGAGGTGAAAATGCCGGCCCTGACCCGCTTCATCGACGGCACCGGGCCGATTTTCGGCGGCAAGCTGTTTCCGTTCGTGTTCATCACCATCGCCTGCGGCGCCATTTCCGGCTTTCATTCGCTGATTTCCTCCGGCACCACGCCCAAATTGCTGGGCAACGAGCCCGACGCCCGCTTCATCGGCTACGGGGCGATGATGATGGAGTCTTTCGTCGCCATCATGGCGATGGTGGCCGCTACGGTGCTGGAGCCGGGCGTGTATTTCTGCCATCAACAGCCCGGCCGGAATGGTCGGCAAAGAAGCCGTAGATGCGGTGGCGAAGATCAGCGCTTGGGGCTTTCCGGTGACGGTGGAGCAGATGCGGGAGCTGGCGCAAGGCGATGGGCGAGGAGACCCTGTTCGCCCGCACCGGCGGCGCGCCGTCGCTGGCGGTGGGCATGGCCAGCCTTGTTCGCCAGCGCGTTCGGCCAAAGCATTGCTGGCGCTGTGGTACCACTTCGCCATCATGTTCGAGGCGCTGTTCATCCTCACCACGCTGGATGCAGGCACCCGCGTTGCCCGTTTCATGTTGCAGGATTTGCTGGGTAATTTCGTATCCGGCGCTCGGGCGAACAAGCTGGTTATGCCAGGGGTGTTGCTGACCTCGGGCCTGGTGGTGGCGGCCTGGGGCTATTTTCTGTACATGGGCACGATCGATCCCTTGGGCGGCATCAATAGCCTGTGGCCGCTGTTCGGCATCGCCAACCAGATGCTGGCGGCGATTGCGTTGTGCGTGGCGACCACCATTCTGGTGAAATCCGGCAAGGCGCGGTATTTTTGGGTGACCGCGATGCCTTTGGCCTGGCTGATCATCGATCACCAGCACGGCAGCCTTGGAAAAGCTGTTCAGCCCGGAATTGCGGGTGGGCTTTCCTGCCCATGCATCCGATCTTCCGCGTAAGCTGGCCGATGGCAAACTGGCGGCGACGCAAGCGGCCTCGGCCCCGCAATTGATCTTCAACGACTGGCTGGACGCCGCGCTGACCCTGCTATTTTTGACTGTCACCTGGGTGTTGGTGCTGGACACCTTACGGGTGATTTTCAACATCCTCGTCGGCAAGCCCCATCCGCCTTGCACCGAATCGCCCCACGAGCCTCAGCCGGCTGGTCGAGGATTGGGTGAGGGATTGAGCTTGGACGTCGAAACCGGCATGACGGCATCATGCCGGGCCTGATTCCTAGTTCCCCGCGATATTGCAAATGCTGCCGGTGATATTCGTGAGATCCACCGCACCGCTCGGATCAAGCCCGCTGTCTATCCGATATGCGCCCTGGACGTTTTGGAATATTCCAGAGCCGCCGACGATGACGTCCTGCTCGGAAGAGGTATATCCAGTGCCGGCTATGATGCGGCTTAAGTCAATCGTGTCGCGGGTAAAAATATTGCCGACTGCCCTGTTGTAGGCGTTATAGACCGTCACTTGGCTTACCACCGTGCCGAGGTTGTCCGTGCCAAGAGGGGCACCGGGGGGAAAGGCGGGCAGGAATTCGTTCGTCCAGGCGGAAACAGTGGTCAGATAAAAGGGCTTGCCACCGATGCTCACGGGTATGGTGCCTGTCGAAACGAAACAGAATCCGGCTACGGTCTTGTTATACTGAAACACATCCGGGAACTGCGAACTTGCAAACAAGGTTTTCCAGATCGTCTTGCAATCGCCAGGAACCAACTGGCCCACGATGCCAGAAGGCGGTGGCGTGACCGTTATTGCCTGACATGCCGGAGGGGCATACGGGCCACCATTGCGCCAAAGCAGACGCGGACGCGAGGATTAGAGGCACAAACAGTTTTTTCATGGAAGCGCTCCTCATGGATACGTTGGGGGTTACGAGTGGCAGAGCGTTAAGAGACGCCCGGCTTGATTGTACCAGGAAGACATGCGCAGCCGCTCACGGCTTTTTTTTTGTATGCGGGCAGGGCCATGGACTCGGCAGCAACCGAACCCACTGGTTTTCCCGCCCCGCTTTCCCGATAATGTGCGACTTTCCCACGAGCAACACTGGAGAACCCATGAAAAAAATCGCAGCTCTCGTATCCATCGCGCTCTTCGCTTGGGGCAGCGCGGCCCACGCCCATGGCGGCACACGGCAGAAGGTCGTGGAAAGCGTCGAAATCAACGCCACGCCGGATGCGGTGTGGAACATCATCAAGGACTTCGGCGACGCCAAGTGGATTCCGGCGGTCGCCAGCAGCAAATCCAATAACGGCAGCGAGAAAGGCGCGGTGCGCGAAGTAAGCTTGAAGAAAGGCGGCGTGGTCAAGGAAGAACTGAAGGATCTGGACGCGGCCACCCATACCCTCAAGTACCGCGTCCATGAGGAGCCCGATTGCGCGGTGTTCCCGGTGAACAATTATTCGGCCACCGTCGCGGTCACCGCTGCAGGCGCAGGCTCCAAGGTCGAATGGACCAGCGCGGCTTACCGCTGCTTCACCCCGAACAACCCGCCGCCGGGACAAGACGAGAAGGCCGCCATCGAAGCGATGACGAGTTTGTCCAAGGAAGCCTTGGCAAATTTGAAAGCCTTGGCCGAGAAGAAATAAGCGCCATGGCTTTCCTCAAGCATCCAGCCTTGACGAAGGGGGCGGCGGCTTTGGCCGCCGCCTTTTTATTAAGCGGTGTGGCGCAGGCCGAGCCTTTCGCCTACATCACCAACCAGAAGGGGAATAGTGTCTCGGTCATCGACACTGGATCTGGCAAGATCATCGACACGCTGGCCTTGCCGCCCGGTTCCGAACCCGCCGGCGTGGCGGTCAGCGCGGATGGGGCAACAGTCTGCGTGGCAAATCCGGGCAGCAAAGATGTCACGATCATCGACGGGCAAACCCGCAAAATCATAGGCCTTGTGCCGGTGGGAACCGGCGGCGTCGGCGTGGCCCTGAGCGCGGATGGCCAGTATGCCTTTGCGGCGGATTGGTTTGAGCGCAACATCGCCGTGATGGATCTTAAGGCCCGCTCGATTGTCCGCCGCATCAAAGTCGGCAACATCCCGGCGGGGCTTGCGGCGAGCCGCGACGGGCGCAACCTATATGTCTCCAACCGCGACGACAACACCCTGTCGGAGATCGACCTGAAAACCTTCGCAGTGACCCGCACGGTTGCAGTAGGCAAGCATCCCTTCGGCATCCATCTTTCCGCAGACGGCACCAAGCTGTATTCGGCCAATGTGGAAAGCAACGATGTCTCGGTGGTGGATCTGGCGACCTTTGCCTTGGTCAAAACCGTCACTGTCGGCGACCGGCCTTACGCGGTGGGTGAGGCGCAAGGACGGTTGTTCGTCACCAACCTGCTCGATAGTTCCGTGTCCGTCATCGACGCGGTGGCTTTGACGCCAGCCGGCACGGTGAAAGTCGGCGAATACCCGGAAGGCATCGCAGCCCATCCCAACGGCAAGCATATGTATGTCGCCAATTGGATGGGCAACAGCGTGTCCGTCATCGACGCCTCGGCATTGAAGGTGGTCAATACGATTCCCACCGGCGATGGCAGCCGGGCGTTTGGGGAGTTTATAGGAAGGGGGAAGCGTTGATTAAGCCCTTTTCCTGCGGAAAAATGCTGATTGCCGTAAGCCCGGAACTCGCCCAAGATGGCTGCTGTCATGGAAATGACGGGCGCTGTGCCATGAGCGCACGGGCTTCCTCCCACAGAATCCGCCCCAGCCCACAAAAACATGAAAAAGGTGATTATTATGCGCAGACAAATTTCACATTCCTTGGCGGCCGCCGGATTGTTCCTGGTGGCGCTATCCTTGGCGCAAACGGCCCAGGCGGGCGACTGCTGGCTGGATATCTACGACAAGACCGAACTCGGCGGCAACCATGTCCGCCTCGAAGGCCCTGCGCAACTGCCCTCGCTGGCCACCATAAACAACGAGAACTGGGGCAATCGCATCGAAAGCCTGGAGGTAGGCCCGAAGGCGCAGGTGTTGGCCTTCCGCCAGGAAAACTACAAAGAAAACAGTGGAGGCCAAGCTTACCACGGCGAGGCGCTGAAAGCCTGGGGCGAGAAGCCGGAAAGCTACAGCGACCAGGAAATCAGCTTCGGGGCGGGGAAAAAAGAACATCACCTAGGCGAGCAGAATTTCCACCGGGCGATTAACTCTCTGACCATTAAATGCCTGCCTTGAACTGGTTCCTCTGCTATCCGCAAGCTGTAGTGATTCACACGGAAGCGTCCCCAAAACTAGCCGGACAGTTGGCTTGCCAGGTATGGCAAGAATTGTATAAAAAACTTGTGAGTGTGTTTGATGGGGATTGTCCGCGTATATTTAGCCCTGTGTGTGGTTGCCGCCCATGCAGGTGCCGTCTTCCCTTGGCAGATGCATGATGGCGTGCAGGCCGTTCAAATATTCTACATAATTTCAGGCTTTTATATGGCGATGGTGCTATCAACCCGCTACGCCACGCCACAGGATTTTTATGTAAGCAGGATTATGCGGATTTTTCCTCCCTACTGGATTGTGCTTGTTGGAACCGTTGCGCTCAGTACGATTAGCGGGCTGCTTTACCATAATTGGCTGTTGCTGACCCCTTATGTCACCCATCCTCTTGACCGCAATGGAGCGGTTGGGTTTTTGTTAACCGCTTTTTCCAATATGACATTGATCGGCCAAGACTGGATTTTATTCTTCAGTCACGATTTCGGTGGTCAAATCCACTTTACCGATAACTTCAGACAGGATGCCAACCCCCTTTGGTACTATCTATTGATTCCGCAATGTTGGTCAGTCGGATTGGAGCTTACATTTTATGCTTTTGCCCCCTATTTGAACCTAGCGCGTAGTCGATGGCTGGCTTGTATTGCGCTTGGCGCTCTCGTAGCCCGGCTGTTCGCATATTGGCGTATGGGTCTGGCCCACGATCCGTGGAACTACCGTTTCTTCCCTTTTGAGATTAGCTTGTTTATCTTCGGAATGCTCGGATACCGACTGTATGCACGAATGGCACCACATCATCCATCTCAGCGGTTTCGCTGTGTTTCCCTGTTTCCATATCTGATTGGTGCCGTCACCATCCTGTCATTATTGTATATTCACGTTCTATTGGAAGCCTGCATTTTTCCAGTTATTCCAGGTTTGGAATTATCAGGATTATTAATCACCTACCCTTTTTGGACATTTGCAATTCCAATTCTGTTTTTTGTGTTCGGGAACCAGAAAATTGATCGGGTTATCGGCGAGCTGTCTTATCCAATTTATCTCATCCACTTTCTTGTCATAGCTATCCTTGAGAGTCTGCCAATCAATTTTGGGCTTGGGCGGTGGATGGGTGTTGCCAGTGCGTTGGCCTGTATCATACTGGCTGGCATTTTTTACATGGTGTTAATCGTTCCTATTGATAGAAAAAGGCATTCACTCACTGGACAAGAAGGCACTGCAACCTGAACGAGGCCCTTGTGTTTTGTGAGCCATGAAAAAATTTTTTGGAAACCCCAAATCGGTGGCATCATCGGCTTGGTTGGATGGAGCAGTTTGTCAGCCATGGGCATGGCAACATTGTTAAGCCATTTTAGGCGTAAGGCATCCCTAAATAAAAACTAAGTGATGGCCTCCCCCCCTGCGAATTTGACTAGGCGAATGTCAGCCTGCCCCAAACCAAGCCAGCTTCTCACGCAGCCGCACGACATTGCCCACAATGACCAAGGTAGGGGCTTTCACGTCCGTGTTGGCGACTATTGCGGGCAGGTCGGCCAGCGTCCCGGTCAGCACTTTTTGATGGCGGGTGGTGCCTTGCTGGATCAGGGCGGCGGGCAAATCCGGTGGGCAGCCGTGAGCGATGAGCCCCGCGCAGATTTGCTCCAAACCTTGCAGACCCATGTAAATCACCAAAGTCTGGTTAGGCACCGCCAACCGCTCCCATTCCAGGTCTATGCTGCCATCCTTAAGATGGCCGGTGACGAAGACGCAGGATTGGGCGTAGTCACGATGTGTCAGCGGGATGCCGGCATAGGCCGCGCAGCCTGACGCGGCGGTGATGCCGGGCACGACTTGGAAATGGATGCCTTCCGCCATCAGCGTCTCTATTTCCTCGCCCCCGCGCCCGAAGATGAACGGGTCGCCGCCTTTCAGCCGCACCACGCGCAGCCCGGCTTTGGCGAAGTCGGCGAGGAGGCGGTTGATTTGCTCTTGGGGCAGGGTGTGGCGGCTGCTTTGCTTGCCGGCGTAGATTTTCTCGGCATCCTTGCGCACCAACCCTAAGATCTCCGGCGACACCAACCGGTCATAAACCACCACGTCAGCCTCTTGCATCAAGCGCAAGGCGCGCAGGGTCAGCAAGTCCGGATCGCCGGGGCCTGCCCCCACCAGAAACACCATGCCGGTTTTCTTGTTTGGTTCCCGCAAGCGCTCTTCCAGGCGATTGGCGGCATCATCTTCCCGCCCGGCCAAGACCAGGTCGGCGACCTCGCCTTGCAGGGCATCTTCCCAAAACCTCCGGCGCAGTCCGCCGTCGGGGATGGCTTGTTTGGCCTTGTGGCGGAAGCGCTCGGCGAGGCGGGCCAACGTACCGTAGCCGGGTGGAACCAAGGCTTCCAATTTGATGCGCAACAACCGCGCCATCACCGGGGATGCGCCGCCCGAGGAAATGGCTGCGACGATGGGCGAGCGGTCAATGATGGCGGGAAAGATGAAGCTGCACAACTCCGGGCAATCGACCACGTTGACCGGAATGTCGCGGGACTGGGCGGCGCGGGAAACGCTCTCGTTGACGGAGCGGTCGGCAGTGGCTGCGACCACCAGTTTGAAGCCAGCGACATCCTCCGGGGCGAATGGCTTTTCAATCCATGAAATCTGCTCCTCATCCCTTAAACTATGCAGGGATTCGGCCAGGGTTGGGGAAATGATCGTGACCGTTCCGCCGGCCTGCCGCAGTGTCGCGGTTTTCCGTGCGGCGATTTCGCCGCCGCCGACGATCAGGCAGGGTTGGCCGACGAGCTTGAAAAAAATGGGCAAATAATCCATCGCGGTTGGCTTTTGATAAAATCGGGGACTTCGTATACCGGAAGGTTGAAATGATGACAAGCTTGGAATTTGATTTTGAGGTGGACGCTTGCGGGCTGATGTGTCCTTTGCCCTTGCTGCGGCTGAAGAAGGCTTTGCAGGCCTTGGAGCAAGGGAAAGTGGTGCGGGTGTTGGCGACCGACCCTGCCGCCGTGTTGGATTTCGGCGTGTTCGTCGAACAAGCGGCCATGCCTTGTTGCACCGGGAAGAGAAAGAGGGGGTGTTGTGTTTTTTGATCCGCAAGGGAGGGTGAGACGAAAACATCCCTGTTTCCGTCATCCAGCCTGCCATCAAGCAGGCGCGAAATAGCGCCGGTAGATGTCCAGCAACATACGGACATCCCCTTCCGCCGTTTTTTTAGCCGCGCACCTGCCCGTCTCCCAGCACCACGAATTTCTGCGTGGTCAAGCCTTCTAGCCCGACCGGCCCGCGGGCGTGGAGTTTGTCGGTGCTGATGCCGATCTCCGCGCCCAGGCCGTACTCGAAGCCGTCGGCGAAGCGGGTGGAAGCATTGACCATCACCGAACTAGAGTCCACTTCCCGCAAAAACCGCCGGGCGCGGGTGTAATCCTCGGTGACAATGGCCTCGGTGTGCTGGGAACTGTGGCGGTGGATATGCTCCATCGCCTCGTCCAAGCCTTCGACCACGCGGATGGACAGGATGGCGGCCAGATATTCCGTGTCCCAATCTTCCTCTGTCGCGGCGATGGCCTCGGGCAGCAGCGCCAGCGTCTTCGGGCAGCCGCGAAGCTCCACGCCTTTTTCCCGCAACAGCCCGGCCAGTTCCGGCAAGATGGCATCGGCAATCCCTTCTGCCACCAGCAAAGTCTCCATGGCGTTGCAGACGCCATAGCGATGGGTCTTGGCGTTCAGGGCGATGCGGATGGCCTTGGCCCTGTCGGCCTTGTCGTCGATGTAGACATGGCAGATGCCGTCCAGATGCTTGATGACGGGGATGCGCGATTCCGCCATGATGCGCTCGATCAAGCCCTTGCCGCCACGCGGCACGATCACATCCACATGCTTTTCCAACCGCAGCAATTCGCCCACCGCCGCGCGGTCGGTGGTGTCGATCAATTGCACGGCATCCTCCGGCAGTCCCGCCTCGGCCAGACCGACGCGGACAAGGGCGGCAATGGCGCGGTTGGAAAGGATGGATTCGGAACCGCCGCGCAGGATGCAGGCATTGCCCGATTTCAGACACAACGCCGCCGCGTCCGCCGTCACGTTCGGGCGGGATTCGTAGATGATACCGATGACGCCCAGCGGCACCCGCATCTTTCCCACCTGGATGCCGGAAGGACGGAAAGCCAGCCCAGTGATTTCCCCCACCGGATCGGCCAGCGCCGCCACCTCGCGCAGGCCGTCGGCCATGGATTTGACGCTTTTCGCGGTGATAGCCAACCGATCCAGCATCGCCGCGTCCAAGCCCTTGGCGCGGCCTGCCTCCAAATCCTTGGCGTTCTCGGCTATGAGTTCCGGCGCGTTGGCTTCGAGCGCGGCTGCGATGTTGGTCAGGGCGCGGTTTTTCGCGGCGGTGTCGGCGCGGCCAATCAGGCGGGAGGCGGCACAGGCTTGCTCGCCTACGGCGAGGATGTAGGGTTTGATGTCTTGCATGGGTTTCTTATCGGGATAGCTGTAGAGTTGGTTGTCGTTAATATTGATTCGCTTGTCTTGTCTGAGGATCACTTTGGCCCTTTTCCGTGACCACTACCAAGCAACCAGCACCAAAGGTTAGATTATCTAAGACAGTGGATTTTAATTTGTCGGACTTTCCCTCTCTTTTAGTATATCATAAATCATTTCTATTACTAATTCTGGGTATGATTTTTCGACAAATTGCTGGGCTCTATTTATGGTGGGCCATAGAACATCACCTTTTTCGCCTTGTAAAAGTGCCATCCAGTGTGTTGGGTAATACCGAACGAGCATCCCTAGATAATAAGCAGTTAGATAAGTTATGCACAGTTGGGAGTAAGCGCATTTGTCAGGGAAGGGTTCTGCGATGGGAGGTGGGTTTAATTGATTTATTAAGTATGGTAGAGCATAAAATTTTCAAGCTTCTTAGGCAACCATTCCAATGGCGTATCAAATTGTTTTGTGCAAGTATTGCAACAGTTCCGAGGTTGTCCGTTACGGCACCCAAAGCGGTCGTTCCCGGTTTCGCTGCAAGGAGTGCGGGCGAATATTCAAGACCGACTGCGTGTACCGGGCCTACGAGCCTGGCGTCAAAGACCAGATTGTGGACATTGCCATGAACGGCGGCGGCATCCGGGATACTTCGCGCATTCTGGGTATCGGCAAAAACACCGTCATTTCCACGCTAAAAAAAAGCTCCGCTGAAGTGGTCGCCGTGAACCCTTACATCGGTACGCGTGAGATCGCCGTCGAAATCAGGCATCCCCTTGATTCTCCAATGGATGTTCAGGCAGACGAGCCATGGAGCTACGTCGGCGACAAAAAGAACCAACGCTGGCTCCGGTATGCCATCGATGCCGTGACAGGCTGTGTCCTGTCGTTCGTTTTCGGGCGGCGCCAAGATGCGGTGTGCGAGCAATTGATCTCAAATTTGAAGGCATTCAATATCCGGACCTATTACACAGACGATTGGGGCAGCTATTCCGCACTCATCCCTAAAGACAAGCACGTCATTGGCAAGCAGCATGCTCAAAAAATAGAAAACAAAAACCTTTTGTTGCGAACCCGGATCAAGCGATTGACGCGCAAAACGATCTGCTTTTCAAAATTGGAAGCACTTCACGACACGGTGATAGAGTTGTTTATAAATAGATACTGCTTTCAATCTCAATAAATCAATTAAACCCACCACCCTGCGATGTAAAGATATGGTATTAATCCGGCCATCTTCTGAACGTATGAATGAACAAAAAGAGGCAAATTTTGTTTGAATGTTTCAGCATCACAAGTTAAGACAGACCATCTCTCTTGAGCTTCAACTTTGTAACCCATGCTTTGGTACACATCCCTAAAAGCTACAAAGCTATCATTATAAACTTTAGCCTTGAATCCATTTTTCGACTCAAACGACAATTCATTGATTGATGCATACCTGATATCCGACGAGACATTAGAGTTGTTCCCGGTGTTAAGTTAATGATTATAGGCTATTTTTAGGTTCCAAAGACCCGCCGGAACCCAAAAAAGGAAATCAATGAGCCAGTCCAGGTGGTTTCTGATCCGATGGGTCAGGCAATGGAAAGCCTTCATCCCGCCGATGGCGTGTTCCACGGAAACGCGGGTTCCCGCATGCTGCCGGTTATGTTTGACCTGCGCGGCGGTCAGTTTCGGCTTCGGGTTGTTTTTAGATTTCTTCGGCCTTTTGTGTGGAAGGTTTATCTTGGATTTCACGCCATAATCTTTTTGCGCACCTTGGAACCCAAGGTCGAGCCACAGATTCACTCGATGGAACCATTTCAGTTTTGGGTCGAATACCTTTTTCATGAGCTTGTAGTCGTGGACGCTGCCGGCGAAGACGCAGAAGAGGAAAAGGATTTTCCGGTGCAGGGTCGTGAGGACGAGCGCCTGGAGCGTGTGGCGTTTTTTTTTCCGCTGAAGCGGGCCTTCTGGAGTTCCCCGTCCTGCGGCCTGACGCAGGCGCACTCCATCCCGTCGATGATGACGTCGCCATATTTATCGACGAGTCGCAGGAACTCCTCGGGAGTCCCAGGCGACCGCTCAGGGAGCACGCCGAGGTCCGACAGGCTCCGCAGCAAGACGGGCAGGAGTTTCTCCACATGGTTGTGGGCATGCCCCGAACTGAAGCCGAAAAGGAAGCCCAGCACGTCGAAGGTGGGGTATGTCTTGAGGTAATACAAAATGAAGAAAAGCTTCTTCCCGGGCGTGTCGAGATGGCCTTTTGGCCCGCCCGTTGGAACCTGCTTGATTTCGCCCTGCCGACACCTTTCCAGTTGGACGGCATCGTAGGCCGCCGCGAAGGCCGCAAGGAGGATGTTGAATTTTGGCAGGCTCATGCCGATGACGGACTTAATCTTGCGGTCATGCTTCTTGCCATCCAGCTTTTTAAATCTTTCGAAGGCCATGGGTTGTCTATTTTCTGTAGGGTATGGATACCCTATAATAAGGCAGTATTAAAAAAATTAACAGGGTCGGGAACAAGTCTATTAGAATAATCCATTTTAAGATCGGGTATCCTCGCAAACAGTTCTCCCAGTGAAATTTGTTTGCCTTGGTTTGGAACATCATAATTCAATCTCCAATCAACTCCAGCCGAATTTACATGCAAGGAAATTCTATTTTTTGTTTCTCTTATGAAATCACTAAAAAGACCTGAGCAAATCTGTACCTTTAGGTTCAACAACGATCCCAATCCTTTGGTTGGATCTCCTGACAACTGTTTACCCCATTCAACCGTCCTAAGACCATGTCCACCTGCCAGCCCCTCTTCCCCACCATCGCGTTTAAGTAGAAGCAAAAGAGATCGGCTAAGGCTGGCGACCCCATAAAATGTTAATAAAGGTCGGACTGAGTAGTTAGAATTACTGGCGTTTCTGAAGTATTCGCGTGATTGTTTGGCCGCAGCATTGATCTCCTTGGCTCTACGGACGCTTAATTCACGGCCATGTATTGTGTAATGCCAGATCTGGGTTATTTCTCTGTTTTCGAGTGAAAGGAGTTGTTGCCAAATTTCTTGATCCACCTAATAACCTCTTTTCTC
>CAVWEM010000004.1:0-429888 GCA_963753955.1 uncultured Gammaproteobacteria bacterium | reverse complement strand
ATCGCGGAGGGTGTTGGCCCCCGCGCCTTCTTCCCCGCTCAAAGTGCTTTACAACCCGCAGGCCTTCTTCACACACGCGGCATTGCTGGATCAGGCTTGCGCCCATTGTCCAATATTCCCCACTGCTGCCTCCCGTAGGAGTCCGGGCCGTGTCTCAGTCCCGGTGTGGCCGGCCGCCCTCTCAGGCGGCTAGGGATCGTCGCCTTGGTGGGCCCTTACCCCGCCAACTAGCTAATCCCACGCAGGCTCATCCACCGGCGCGAGGCCCGAAGGTCCCCCGCTTTCCCCCTGAGGGCTTATGCGGTATTAGCCCGGCTTTCGCCGGGTTGTCCCCCACCCGTGGGCAGATTCCTACGCGTTACTCACCCGTCCGCCGCTCGCCGGCATTACCCGCTGCCGCCCGACTTGCATGTGTTAGGCATGCCGCCAGCGTTCAATCTGAGCCATGATCAAACTCTTCAGTTGATGTCGCTCGCCCGGGTCGCCCCGGGCTTCCGTCTTTGCGGCCCCCGCCTCGCGGCAAGGGGCCAGTGTGGCGCTCCAGCCGGGACAGGCCCGCAAGCGCCCACACACATCATTCGGCCAAACTGTCAAAGAACCCGGCAATCCCGCACCAGCGGAACCGCCCGTCGAGCCGCCCATTATACAGCACACCGACCCGCCGTCAAGCGCCAGGCCTCCCGCCCGCAAAACCCGCCGACCCCGGCAACCGCCCGACCCCCCCCCGCCGGCCGACCCGAAAGCCAACACCGACGCGAGCAGCTGCGCATTATGGGACTTCGGAACCAAGACGTCAACAGATTTGTAACACTTTCTTTATATTTTGATGAAAAAGCCGCGTCATAAGCGGCTTGGCTGGCAGCGGATCCGCCAACGAAAGCCAGATCCTACTCCCAGCCAGCCAGGAACAAAGCAGCTAATCAACCAGCCGCACCTTCGCAATTTTTCGCTTGCCCACCTCAATGATGTAGGGGCCTCCCACAGGAATCACCAGAGCCTGATCCGAGACTTTCTCCCCATTGATCTTTACCCCCCCTCCCTGGATAGCACGCCGGGCTTCCGATGTGCTTGCCGTCAAAGCCAAGTCGCAAATAGTGTTGGCGATAGGCCGACCAGAACTTGGCACTAGCAAGGAAATTTCTTCCAAATCTTCCGGGATAAGCCCCTGCTTGAAACGTGCCTCGAAATTCTCCACAGCCGCGCGCGCCGCCGCCGCGCCGTGGAAGCGCTGGACGATTTCCTGGCCAAAACGCACTTTGACATCACGCGGATTGGCCCCCTCGGCGCAAGCCCGCTTCCATCCTTCGATCTCCGCCATGGGCGTAAAGCTCAATAGCTCCAAGTAACGCCACATCAGATCATCCGAGACGGACATGATCTTGCCGAACATTTCGTCGATGGGTTCTGCGATGCCGACGTAGTTGCCCAAAGACTTGGACATCTTCTGCACCCCGTCCAGCCCTTCCAGCAGCGGCATGGTCAACACCACCTGCGGCTTCTGCCTATAAACCTCCTGCAAATGCCGCCCCACCAGCAGGTTAAACTTCTGGTCGGTTCCGCCCAACTCCACATCGGCCTTGAGAGCGACGGAATCGTAGCCTTGGATCAAAGGATAAAGGAATTCGTGGATGGCGATGGGCTGGCCGTTCTTATAGCGGTTGTGGAAATCCTCGCGCTCCAACATGCGCGCCACCGTGTGCTTCGCGGCCAACTGAAGCAAATCCGCCGAATTCATGGCATTCATCCAACTGGAGTTGAAGCACACATAGGTTTTTTCGGGGTTGAGGATTTTGAATATCTGATGTTCGTAGGTTTTGGCGTTCTCGACCACCTCGTCCCGTGTCAAGGGTTTGCGGGTCACGTTCTTGCCGGTGGGATCGCCAATCATGCCGGTGAAGTCACCGATCAGAAAAATCGCCTCGTGGCCCAGATCCTGGAACTGCTTCAGCTTGTTCAGCAGCACCGTATGCCCCAAGTGCAGATCGGGCGCGGTGGGGTCGAAGCCCGCCTTGATTCTTAGAGGCCGCCCCTCAGCCAGCTTTTTTTCCAGTTCTTCCTCGCGCAGGATTTCTTGCGCACCGCGCCGGATCAGCGCCAACGACTCTTGTACGGACATTTCTAACTCTCTCTCCAACTGTGGTGAGGCCGGATCAAACGGCGGATTTTAATTCACCCGCCCACGCAAAGCCTCAAAATTCGCAACAAAAAAATCGGCACATGCCCCATGGCTGGAATCGGCAATTCTCATTTCGGCCAAAATGACTATTACGGCAGGAGGAACCCCATCTCATCACCTATCAGTTTCTCATAACCACTTGAAAGGTCGGCAAAGGGATGCCGTTTTGCAGGCACCGCTTCAGGCGGCGCAAGCCCCGTGTGAGCCAGGACACCAAACTGCGGTGGAGTTTCCCGAAGCTCCAATGGTTAGGGCCGCTTTGCGCTTGTGTTTTTTTTCGAGTGGGGTCGGGCGGCGCAAAGCATCTTCCCGGCCGACGCGGACACACCAGTGCATCGCCAGCGACATGACGAGGAGCAGCCGCTCCAGGCAGCCGGCATGCTCCAGTTGCGAATCCTCCAGCTCGAAGCCCCGGCCCTTGAAGTCGGAGAACATCGGCTCGATGGCCCAGCGGGCGGTGTGGTCGAGCACCGCGGCCCGCGTCGGGGCGCAGTCCATGGCGATTATCCACGGCTCCGGATGGCCCGCCTCGTGGAGGATGCCGAGGTTGGTCATGACGCCCTGCGCGAACAGCCGCACCCCCGGCAGGTAGCGCTCAACCACGCCCCGAGCCAGCTCGCCGGTGGCGGTCTCGTCGCCAGGGCCCGGATCCGCCCGGCAGGTTGCCTTTCAGCCGCAGGCGGTAGCCCCAGCCGTGGCCACCGGGCCAGGCGAACAGGGGGCGGCCGAGGGGTAGAACCGATCCGCCGACAACAGCGCCTTCGCGCCCTCCGGCAGCCAGGCCAAGGCTTGTTCCAGTAGCTTACGCTGGCCCTCGAAGCCGATGTTGGCCGGACCTTCCTCGGCCAGCCAAGCCAGCGGCAGCGCCCGGTCGCCGACCCCCGGCCCCGCCATCAACACCGCCACGCGGTCGCCCAGCTCGGTCTGGTCCATGCTCAGCAGCACGGTCTGCCCGTTCCGCGCCGCCTTGGACAGCTCTTCCCGTGCAAAAGGCTCCATCACCGCCGTGGCCAGCAGCAACGGGTCCTTCAGCAAGCGCCTTGGCCATTGCTCGCGCATGCCCTGGCGCTCGGTTTCCAGCGGCGGCAGGTTGGCCAGCTCCACCGTGTTCGGCGTCTGGCCCTCGATCATCGCGCCCACGGCCAGCGACAGTTTCCTCGCCACCGTCTTGCGCAACCCCGGAAGCGCGGCGGCAAGCCCGCGTTCCACTTCGTCAGCCAGCTTTTTTACAGTCCCCATCGGCCCCTATTGGCAAGAATCGTCTAAATGCGGAAGCCTATCTGAAACTGATAGGTGATGAGAGAGCCCCATATTGACTCGCCAAGCCGCTCCTCCCATAATCCAAGCCGTCATGGCGTCTACAACTTGTTTTTTTATCTTTGGGAGTCAAGCATCATGTTCCGTTTCTTGAAAGAGATAGTTAGCGGCCTGGTATGGGGCTTTAGCATGGCCTTGGGCTGGATCGCCGCGTTCGCCCTAGTCGGCGCCGTCGCGGTCTGACGGCTACACGAATCCCCACATCGTCGGATTCCCGCGTGTCTCGCGGGAATCCATCTTCCTGCCAGGACTTTTGGCCTTACGGTTCCCCCGCGCAGAACCTACACCCCAAAGTCTTCAGTGGAATTCACCGCCATGTCGACACATGCTTTTGCCCTGCCCTTCGACAACTTGCCAGCATCCTTGCCAATTTTCCCCCTGCCCCACGCAGTGGCCATGCCGGGTTGCCAGTTGCCGCTGAATATTTTCGAGCCACGCTACCTAAACATGGTCTTCGACGCGCTGGGCGAGCAGCGCTTGATCGGGATGATCCAGCCCGAATTTTCCGCCTCAGACGAGAAAAAGCCCTCTCTCTACAAAACCGGGACGGCAGGTCGGATCACTTTCTTCAACGAAACCAGCGACGGCAGGCTGATGGTGGTGTTGACAGGCGTCTCGCGTTTCGACATCCGTGAGGAAATTCCGTCGACGGCGGGGTTACCGGCGCGTCCTGTCGGACTGGTCACGGTTCCGATGCGATAGCGAAGAGGGAGTGGTGAGCGACACCGAACGCGGCCAATTCCTGCAACAGTTGCGTGGCTATTGCGCATTCAAGCACCTGGACATCGAATGGCCAGCCCTGGAAAACGTGAGCATGAACGACCTGGTCAACCGCCTGACCTGTGTGCTGCCCCTGGAAGTCGCCGAGCGGCAACTGTTGGTTGAGGCCATCACCCTGCCAGAAAGGCTGGACATATTGGCCACGCTGTTGCGTTGCGAGACATTGGAAACGTCGGCGGACACGGCATCGAGAAGGCATTGACGCCTTATACATACAGCTTGAAGTCCACTTAGTCCCTGCCTCCCCATTTCAACATAGCCCTCAACCGGGACACCGCCAGCCGGTTGACCGCCCCGGTCGGCTTGCCGGTGAGCAGGCCCAGCGCCTGGTTGACCGAATCGACGGCATAAATGGCGAACTCCCCACGCCGCGCCGCCTCAACCACCTCCGCATCCAACATAAGATTGGCGACATTGGCCTTGGGGATGGCGACTCCCTGATCGCCGTTCAGCCCACGCGCCTGGCAAAGCTTGAAAAAGCCTTCGATTTTCTCATTCACCCCGCCCACCGCCTGCACGTCTCCGTACTGGTTGATGGAACCGGTCACCGCCAGCGACTGGCGGAGGGGGACACCGGTGAGCGCGGAGAGCAGCGCCAACAACTCGGCCAAGGACGCGCTGTCGCCGTCCACATAGCCGTAGGATTGCTCAAGCGCGATATGGGCCGACAGCCGCAACGGAAAGTCCGGCGCGTATTGATGGGCCAGATAACCGGCCAGGATCATCACCCCTTTCGAATGGATGGCCTGCCCGAGATGGGCCTCGCGTTCGATGTCGATGACACCGCGTCCGCCCGGCGAGACCGTGGCGGTGATGCGGGCAGGCATGCCAAAATGGCTGCCGCCCACCTCTAACACGGTGAGGCCGTTGATCTTGCCGACCGCTTCGCCAGCCGTGCCGATGAGGATGCCCCCATCCAGCATTTCCTCCAGCAAACGGCGGCTAATGCGGCCTAGGCGCTGCTGCTTGTCAGCCAGGGCGGAAACCACATGCTTTGCCCCGATGAGCGCGGCACCGTCGCGCCTACGCTGGAATTCCGCCTCTGCCGTCAACTCGTAAACGTCGCCGATGCGCGCAGACAGCCGCTGTTGGTGTTCCGCCAAGCGCCCGCTGTATTCGATCAGGCGGGCGGCGGCCTCGGCACTCAGCGGGGCGAAACCCAAACATTCGGCATGGGCCTTGACCAGCCCGATCATCCGCAACATGGATTCGCCGTCGCGGGGCAAGTGGTCGTCGAAATCCGCCAGCACCCGGAACAGTTCGTTGAACTCATCGTCGAGTTCTTGCAGGAGATAATACAGGTCGCGGTCGCCGACCAGCACGATCTTCAAATCCAGCGGGATAGGCTGCGGGCTGAGGCTCATGGCTATCGGCGCGGAGGGATCTGCGGAGGGCAGTTCGATGCAGATCAGCCGACTTTTCAACGCCCTCTTTAAGGCCTGCCACACTTGCGGATCGGCAGCCATCTTGTCCGCTTCGAGCAAAAGATAGCCGCCATTGGCCTGGTGCAACGCACCGGGGCAAATCAGCCGGTGGTGCGTCATCAACTGTCCTTGCTCGTTGGTGTACTCGATTCTCCCGAACAGGTTCTGATAGGTCGGGTTGGCCTCAAAAACGACCGGGGCACCGGCTCCTCGCGCCCGTGAAACCAGCAACCTAGGAACATAGCGCCCGACTAGACGGTTGCGCCTTTCGGCCTCGTCCACGCCATCCGCCTGCCGTTCCTCCGCAAGATTCTCAGGCAAGTTTCCCGGCAAGTCCTTACGCATGGCCTCCAGATAGCCCAGCACCTCCGTCTGGCCGGCGTATTTTGCCAACAACGGCACCAGCAACGGCGCGACGGCACGATCCTGAGTTTCGCGGTTGAGCTGGCGCAGTCTTTCGCCAATTTCCCGCCGCCACAGCGGCAACTCCACCAAGCTTTCGGCCAGGAAGTCCTCCAAGGCCAGCACTTTTCCGTGAAAGGCATCCTTGTCCGCCTCGGGCCAGGCGGCAAACTCCTCCTCGCTGGCAGCCTTGCCATCCATCATGGGCGAAAAAAGAAACAGTATCGCCATCGCGGAACAGGGCAATGCCTTGTTCCTGGGCTCGGTGTTCCACGGCCTCGATGGCCCGATTGTAGCGCAGAGCGAACTCCCGTTCGATCCCTGCCTTGCCACGCTGATAGCCGGGATGCTCGAAGGCGGCAGGAAATGTGGAGAATAGACTGTCTACCAAATGTTCCATATCGGCCAGGAACTCCTTTCCCTGTCCCGCAGGCACAGCCAAGGCGATAGGCTCGCGTGGATTCCCAAAATGGCCCAGGTAGAGCCAATCGGCGGGCGTTTCCTTAGCGCTTGCCGCCTCATCCAGATCGTTCCGTGCCAAGGAAAGCCGACCGGTGCCTGGCATCCCCGACACGAAAATATTGTAACCGGGGCGGCCCATGGCAACGCCGAAGGCCATCGCCTCCCTTGCGGCTTGCTGCCCGACCACCCCAAAAAAGGACTCACAGCCTGCCTCCGCCGTGGAAGCAAACGGCAAAGTGTCCGGATCTTAACCAGGCCGTCAAACGTTCAGAAGGCAAGGGTGCGGGGCAATCGCTAACAGCCATGGGATTTCCTGGTTTTGCATGGTTAAGGATGGCGTGGCTGGGCGAGATTGAAGCCCTCCAAGGTCTCTGGATCGTAGGCTGACAGCAAGACCCATGCCCAAGCCAGGCCACACATAAGCTACCGCGCCTGGCCACAACGGTTCAAGCGCTGGACGCGACAAGTGTGATTTTGTTATATTCAGATAACAGGAACGTCCCTTGAGATCCCCTTTCCGGGCCTGCATGACGTGTGACCGGCCCCGCCTGACACTAGCGCCGCGACCGGCGACGCGAAGCCCGCAAGCCTTGTCCGTCCTGGCTTAAAAACCATGCATTAGCAAAAGTATCCGCACTTTGTTCTGCAAACCACACACAAAAATTCGGGAGAAAGCTTTATGACGATTAATGTAGCGATCAATGGGTATGGCCGCATTGGCCGCAATATTCTGCGCGCCGCCTATGAGTCGGGCCGCACGGATATCAAGATCGTCGCCGTCAACGACTTGGGCGACGCGAAAATCAATGCCCATCTGACCAAACACGACACCGTGCATGGCCCCTTCAAAGGCACGGTGGAAATCGAAAGCGGCGACCTCATCATCAATGGCGACCGCATCAAGGTGTTCTCCGAGCGCGACCCGTCCAAGCTGCCCTGGGGCGAGCTGGGCATCGACGTGGTGCTGGAATGCACCGGCATTTTCCGCAACAAGACAAAGAACCAGGCGCATATCGACGCCGGTGCCAAGAAAGTCATCATCTCCGCACCCGCCGACAAGAACGAAGCGGACGCCACCATCGTTTATGGCGTCAACCACGGCATCCTGAAGGCCAGCGACACGGTCATCTCCAACGCCTCCTGCACCACCAACTGCCTGGCTCCGCTGGTCAAGCCGCTGAATGACAAACTCGGCATTGTCTCAGGCTTGATGACGACGATCCATTCCTACACCAACGACCAGGTGTTGACCGACGTTTACCACAGCGACCTGTACCGTGCCCGCGCCGCCGCGCTGAACATGATCCCGACCAAGACCGGCGCGGCGCAAGCCGTCGGCCTGGTGCTGCCGGAATTGAACGGCAAGCTGTCCGGCTTCGCCATCCGTGTGCCGACGCCGAACGTCTCGGTCGTCGATCTGACCTTCATCGCCAGCCGCGAGACCACCAAAGAAGAAGTCAACTCGATCCTGAAGGAAGCCTCCGAAGGCGCGCTGAAAGGCATCCTCGGCTACAACACCGAGCCTTTGGTCTCCAGCGACTTCAACCACACCACCACCTCCTCCAATTTCGACTCCACCCAAACGGCGGTGATCGGCAATCTGGTCAAGGTGCTGTCCTGGTACGACAACGAATGGGGTTTCTCCAACCGCATGTTGGACACCACCGTCGCGCTGGTCAACGCGCAGTAAGCCGCAAATGAAAAACATACGTCGCACGAAAATCATCGCCACCCTGGGGCAGGCTTCCGAGTCCAGGGAGGTTCTGGAGAACATCATCCGATCGGGCGTGGACGTGGTCCGGCTTAACTTCTCCCACGGTAAGCCGGAAGAACACCGGGCGCGGGCCAATCTCGTCCGTGAAATCGCCGCCAGCCAGAAGCGCCACGTGGGGATTCTAGCCGATCTGCAAGGCCCGAAGATCCGCATCGCCCGTTTCAAGGACAATCGCAAGATCCAATTGGAACTGGGCCAAGACTTCGATTTGGACATCGCGCTGCCTGCGGATGCGGGCGACGAGACCGAGGTCGGCTGCTGCTATGAAGACCTGCCCCGTGACGTGAAGGCGGGAGACACCCTGCTGCTCAACGACGGCTTGATCGAGATGAAGGTCAAGGAAGTGGCAGGCACCCGCGTCAAGTGCGTGGTCACCATTCCAGGCGTCCTGTCCAACCACAAAGGCATCAACAAGCTGGGCGGCGGCCTGTCCGCGCCGCCCTGACCGACAAGGATAAGGAAGACCTGCTGACGGCGGTCAGCATCGACGCGGACTATCTGGCGATTTCCTTCCCCCGCTCCCGCGAGGACATGGAAGAAGCCAGGGAACTGCTGCGCCAAGCCGGCAGCAGCATGGCGCTAGTCGCCAAGATCGAACGAGCCGAAGCCATCTTGGATGGCGTCATTGAGGGCATCATCGCCGCATCCGATGTCATCATGGTGGCGCGCGGCGACCTCGGCGTGGAAATTGGCGACGCGCAACTGCCACGAGAGCAAAAGCGCTTGATAAGCCTGGCTCGGACGTACAACAAAGCGGTCATCACGGCGACGCAGATGATGGAATCCATGATCGAAAACCCCGCGCCCACCCGCGCCGAGGTGTCCGACGTGGCCAACGCCGTGTTCGATGGCACGGATGCGGTGATGCTGTCGGCGGAGACAGCCTCCGGCCATTTCCCCGACCGCGCCGTCGCCGCGATGGCCCGCATCTGCCTGGAGGCGGAGAAATACCCGCGCATCAGGAAGTCCGAGCATCGCATGGAGGAAGTGTTCCATCGCATCGACGAAGCCATCGCGCTGTCGGCGATGTACATCGCCAACCATCTGCCTGTGCGGGCTATCGGCGCGTTGACCGAGACCGGCTCGACGCCGCTGTGGATGTCGCGCATCAGCTCGGGCATCCCGATCTTCGCCTTGACCTCGCACGAGAAGACCTGCCGCAAGGTGACGATGTACCGTGGCGTCTACCCGATCAGCTTCGACGAAAAAGGTATCACCGACCACCATGTCCTGAACCGGCGCATCGCCGAGGAGTTTTTGCGGCTCCATCTGGTGTTCGAGGACGACATGGTCATCCTGACCAAGGGCGATTTGACCGGCCGTACCGGTGGCACCAACGCCCTGAAAATCGCCCGCATCAGCGACCTGCTGGTGGCCGCGCCGGACGCGGCTTAAGCCACGCCTCGTAAAAACGGCCTAGGCAACCGCCTAGGCCGTTTTTTTTTTACGCCTCCATTTTTTATGTTGGCAGGAAATTCAGCAGGAGCCAACGCCGAGCTTTCCAGTTCCCCGGCTTTTCCATAAGAAGCCATCTTCCCATCCTTGCACAGCCACACCCTCGGCAACACCGCCGACAAAATACAAAGCCCTTTTATCGAGCATTTCAGCAAAACTTTGCCGTTCTTTGACAGTGGACGCGCCAGGAACTCGATTTCGCCCCTAAACTGCGTTTCCAGGCGGCGCATCAATGCCGTTAAGTTAAGGTTCGATCCGTTCGCCCTGAGGTATCGAAGGGTGAACGGATCAAAAAACCTTAACCTGCTGGAAGTTAAGCCGTTCATGCCCTTCGGCAAGCTCAGGACAGGCTTCGATACCTCAGCACGAACGGCTTAACTTAACGGCATTGACGCGGCGCGCGGAACGAGAGAACGCCTCGGGCTTGCTTGAGCCAGGATGAAATTGGCATAGTCGCCAAGCGTGTTCGCTATATGTTACCTTATAAACCGTTCTCCCCTGCCTCCTTGGTAAACAGCAAAGACCTTAAGCCATTGGAAGATTGCGCTTCCTTGCTCTGGCGGGGGAACCTGCCGAGGCGAATGAGCCATGATTACCGCCATCGACACCAATATACTTATTGAAATATTGGAACCCGACCCTGTATTTCGCGAGATGTCAAAGCATCTGGGTTCTTGTCATCATCATTAAAACGGAGATTCTAACCATGCCTACCCAAACCGCCAAGCAAGAAGCTATGGAAACCATCCAACGTCTACCCGACACCGTTGATTTCGAGGAAATCGTTTACCGCCTCTTTGTACTCAACAAGATTCATCAAGGCTCAAAAGATGTGGAAGAAGCCCGATTCATTTCGAGCGAAGAACTCAAGCGAGAGATCAATGAAGTTACGCCATCAATATAGCCACTCTTTCATTTGGATTGATAATCTAATGAGCCAGTGTAAGGTGCGTCTCGCGCACCATTCCCGGCATCCAATTTTCCCGGTGCGGTCATAAAAGGTGATTGATCCCTCCAGAAGGAGGGCTTAAGATGCTATCGACTCGTTTCCAAGCTCCAGTTTGGGAATGCGGCTTTAGAAGTTCTTGTTTCCCGGCCTAAGTCAACTAAGCCACGCGAAGCGAGCGCTTACAAGGACGAGTTCCCAATCTCCCCCGCTTCCTTTTGATCTAGCGCAAGCTTCTTGCGGACACTGGCGATAAAGCCCGGATCGACGATCGACGCATTCACCTGCTTGTTGAAATCCAGCATGGCCGCGCTGGTGCGGGTAGATTCAGCCGCATCCAGGATAACCTCGCCGCAGGCCGGGCAGAAGTCTCCGGTCACTTCCGGGATAAGGGTGGTTTCCCCTTTGTGGGTGTAGGGCAGGTCGCGGGTGTCATGCACCAGTTCCGATGCCGCGCACAATGGACATTTCATGTTCATAGCTCCGTAAAGGACACGATCAACACGTCATCAATGACCGTCAGTTTCAGATAGACTTCACCGACTGGCGTGGTAGGCCGGTACACGTCCTGCCAAATCCGATGGTCGGCGTATGTGGTCATGCTCTTGTGGAAATCTGCCGCGGCCAGCGCCATGACCACGCCGACAATCCCCTCGAAGTCCAATCCCAACGCGGTAACCCCCGCCAGCGCAGATTCGGCAGCGCACCTTGCCCGCCTCAATCAAGGCTTTAGCCTTTGACAGTTTGCAGTGGGGTGTGCTTTTTTCCATGGTCTGGCATTAACCTAGTTGGTTATATTTGGCAATATGTGAGATCGTTGTCCGATAAAAACCAAATGCCTGTCCTGGCTCTGGACTATGATTTAGAAAAACGTCCCGTCAATGGGCGAAGAGGCCGAAGCAAAACGTTTACGCGGCATCCGCCCGGCAAGAAAAGCCTCGCGCCCGGCCTCGATGCCTTTTTTCATGGCCGATGCCATCAGCACCGGATTTTTCGCTTCGGCGATGGCGGTGTTCATCAACACCCCGTCGCAGCCCAGTTCCATGGCGATGGCCGCGTCCGAGGCGGTGCCTACGCCGGCATCCACCAGAATTGGCACTTTGGCGTTTTCGATGATGGTGAGGATGTTGTAGGGATTGCGGATACCCAGGCCGGAACCAATAGGCGCGGCCAACGGCATCACCGCGACGCAGCCGATTTCCTCCAGGCGCTTGGCAATGATGGGGTCGTCGTTGGTGTAGACCATCACGTCGAAGCCGTCGTGCACCAGGATTTTCGCCGCCTCCAGGGTGGCGGTCACGTCCGGGAACAGCGTCTTGGGATCGCCCAAGCACTTCCAGCTTCACCAGCTTGTGGCCGTTCAACAGTTCACGCGCCAGGCGGCAGGTTCGCACCGCATCCTCCACCGTATAGCAGCCGGCAGTATTGGGCAGGATGGTGTAACGGTCCGGCGGCAGCACGTCGAGCAGATTGGGCTGGCCCGGATTCTGGCCGATGTTGCTGCGGCGAATGGCGACGGTGACGATTTCCGCGCCACTGGCTTCCGTGGCCAGCCGGGTTTCCTCCATGTCCTTGTACTTGCCCGTACCGACCAACAGGCGCGAACAGTAAGTCTTTCCCTGCGATGACCAATCCGTCGCCCTGCCCGCCGCCGATGGCGTGGACGATTTCCACCCGGTCGCCGTCTTTTAGTTCATGCCCTTCATATTGCCCGTGAGGCACGACGTCCCGGTTCAGTTCCACGGCGATGCGCTTTCCGCTTAGGCCCAATTGTTCGATCAGAATCGCCAGATTCAGAGGTTCGGCGACCGTGCGCGGCTCGCCGTTAATGATAATTTGCATGTGATTAACCGTGTGCGTATTTTTGCGGAAGATAAGATCTTCTTCAAACCGGTTGTCGCCGACGCTCTTCCACGGCTTTGGCCAGTTCGCGCAACAATTGCTCGCTATCTTCCAAGCCCATGCAAGCGTCGGTGATGCTCAGGCCATAGACCAGGGGCTTGCCGGGTTCCAGCCTCTGCTGGCCGGGGTTCAGATGGCTTTCGACCATCACCCCGATGATGCGCCGGTCGCCGACGGCGATTTGACCCGCCACATCACGCCCCACCATGCATTTGCCGCTGGAAATCGCGCAAGCAGTTGGAGTGGCTGAAGTCGATCATGATTGTGCGCGGCAGGCCGGCCTTTTCCAGTTCGAAGGCGGCGGCCTCGACGCTGATGGCATCGTAATTGGGGTCTTGCCGCCGCGCAGGATGATGTGGCTGTCTTCGTTGCCGCTGGTGGAAAAAATCGCCGAATTCCCGTCCTTGGTCACTGATAGGAAATGGTGCGGCCTTCTGGCCGCGCCGATGGCATCGACCGCCACTTTTACGGTGCCGTCGGTGGCGTTCTTGAAACCCACCGGACAGGACAAGCCGGACGCCAATTCACGGTGGACTTGGCTTTCCGTGGTGCGCGCGCCGATGGCCCCCCAGACAGATGAGGTCGGAAACATATTGCGGCGTGATCAGGTCGAGATATTCCGTCGCGGCCGGCATCCCAAGGTCGTTGACATCCAGCAAGAGCTTACGCGCCAGACGCAAACCCTTGTTGATGTTAAAACTCTCATCCAGATCCGGGTCGTTGATCAGCCCCTTCCAACCGACTGTGGTGCGCGGCTTCTCAAAATAGACGCGCATGACGACGACCAGATCGCGGCTAAGTTCGGCCTTGAGCTTCAGCAATTTACCCGCATAATCCACCGCCGCCAGCGGATCGTGGATGGAGCAGGGGCCAATGACCACCAACAAGCGGTCGTCCTCGCCCGCTAGGATGCCGTGGATGTCCCGACGTGCCTGTAGCGTGGTCCGGGCGGCCTGCTGGCTGATGGGAAACTCTTCGTGGGCTTGGCGCGGGGGAATGACGTCCTTGATTTCGCGGATACGCAAATCGTCAGTGTTGAATTCGTTACTCATTTAGTGCGGCGATGTCGGGTCTGTCGTTCATGGCGCATTCGGTCGCAAGGTGTCCGTGCGGAAGGCGTTTCGTGAAAAGACGCGCATTTTACCGCGCAACTGGACGTTCAAGCCAGATTTTCGGGATAAGGAAGAAAATCCCACTCGACGCCCCACCCCAGCCATCTCCCAAAGGGAGAGGGAGCAAAACCGACACTCTAGTGCTTCCTGCCGGGCGTAAGTCTACCGCAACCGCGTCCCCTCCCACTCGACCCGCCGATCCGCGCCGGAAGGCAAGGGGGCGTTATGGCTTTCGATCCAGGCGGCGATGTCGCGCCAAGGCTTTTCCGCCTGCAAATCGCGCAGTAGCATGTGATAGCCGTTTGCATAGAAGGCCACCCGGGTTTGGGGGGCATGCATTTCGGCCAGCATCAGCTCGACCGGCTCACGCGGCACCACCTGGTCGTGCTCGCCGTATAGCACCAATGTGGTAGCCGACAGCTTCCCGGCATCGGCCAACGCCGCGTCCATCAAATCGGCCAGTCCATACAGCGCATCCAAGCGCGTCGCCTTGATGACTAAGGGATCGCGGCCCAATCCGCGCAACATCTCGATATTGTCCGAAGCCATGATCTTCAGTCCCTCGCCGGTCAAGCGCAGCCATGGCACGGTATGCACCGTGATCTCCAGCAAAACCCGCTGCCACCAAGGCATGGTGGCGCGCCCCCACACCGCCGGGGAGGAGAGGATCAAGCCATCGGCAACCGGCGACGGAGCCGAAGCCATGGCGACAATCGCCACCGCCCCACCCATGCTTTCTCCCAACACATACAGCGGAACGCCAGGATGGCGGTGCCGCGCCTGCGCGGCGAAATCCCGAAGGTCGTCCGCATAAGCCCCTACCCCCGCCCACAAACCCCGTCCTGGCGCATTGCCGAAGCCACGCTGGTCGTAGGCATAGCAAGCGATGCCCTGTCGGCTCAAATATTCGCCCGGCTTGGCGAAAAAGTTGCTGTAATCGTTGAAGCCATGCAAAGCCACGATGACCGCCTTGGGCGGCTCGCCTTGCGGAACCCAAGCTCGCACCGGCAGCACCGCACCATCAGCGGCGACGAAATGCGCCCGAGCCAGGACGGGTGCAGAGACCGCCACGACGGGCCTGTTCACCAAAGGTGCGCAGCCGACGCAAAGCAGCAATGTAAGACTGGCTGACAGAAAAGCCGGATATCGGCACCTGACCCATCGCACATGACACGAAGCAGCCAAGCCTGACCGGATCGACTCAAGCATATCGCAGGACGTGGTGAAGACAGCGAACCGCATCAATCAATGATTTTCGAGTCTCGCCTGGAGCACACCCAGCCGATAATAACAACCCAGTAATTTTTCCGCGTGTCGGTTGATATTGGTTTTGGACTCTTCATCCATAAAACTTAATAGGCTAGCATAGAGCGCGAAAAATGGTTTGGCATACGCTAGCTTGCTTGAAACTGGGCCGATATTTAAAAACGACTCCAATTCTGGATAAAGCGAGTGGAATGCGACGGCGGAATAGCCCACCTTGAACTGTCGTCGGCAAAAGGTTTTCAGCGATAAGTCGTGATGGTGGTAAGCAAGGGCATCGGGCCGGTGGCGCAATATCATCTGCCCTCGCTGCGCGTAACGATAACCCAATTCGATATCTTCCCAGCCGTATTCCCGAAAGACCTCCTCAAATCCACCCAATTTATCGTAAAGCGATCTGGCAAATGATAAATTGGAGGTATAAAAAAAGTTAAAAGGGACGTTTTCCGGGTTCTCGATGATACTAAACCCGAATTGAAGCCCCCATTCATTAATCCATTCTTTGAACGGTGTCATAGGAATTTCCGGGTGCCAGTTGGTTCGGCCAATAGTCGCGTGATAGGGCTGCCGATCATTCAACAGATAACTCGCCCAGTGGGCGGCGAGAAAACCAGGAGAAGGGATAATATCATCCCCCAAAAAGACAAACAGATCGCCCCGCGCATGGCGCATCGCGTTATTTCTGGCGGCACCTTGCTTGAAATTTTCTTGGTGCAGGACGGTCAGTCGACCGGGGTATTGCCTCAAAAAATATTCCAATACAGACACGGTTTCATCGGTTGAGCCATCGTTGACGATTATGGCTTCCCAAGTCGGCAAATCACCTTGCTGACCCGCCAGCAAGGCCGTCAGTGTGCGCTTGAGTATTGGGGCGCGATTATAAGTGGGTATGATGACTGTGATTTTTAGGTTATCCATGAATCTCTCCCAAGGTGGCAAACCTATAAGGAATATCACGTGGCAGATGCTCCCGGAAATATTCGCTGGAGAAGAGGGTTTCATCGCCCGGATAAGTAGCCACAACCCAAGGGTTGAATTCTTCGAAGAGGATTCTATCTGCACGTTTCCGGGTTTTTTGCGCAGCCTCACGCTTGGCTTTCATTCGATCCAAGTTGCCCATCAAATACCAAATGGACTGTAATTGGGAGACGACATGCGGATGGCTAAAATCAATGATCCCCGCTTCTGTTGTATCAATCGCCACTGGTGTCCCGAAATGGTGTCCCAGTTGATGGAAAATTCTAGCCAAGGTTTCACGATAACCATGGACTCGATGGTATCTCGATACCGCTTTTATTTTGCCAAAGACACGACCACGAAAATCCCTAGGGTTTACGGATTCAGCCAGTCGCGATGGTGATTTGTGTGCGTTTTGCATCATTAGATAACTTGGGTCAATACCGAATAACCCGCTTCCTGGGATACTATGGGCGATAATTTCCCGGCTGCGATGGATAAGCGTCACCCAAGCTAAGTGCAATAGCGATTCAAGATCGGGTGCATCGGCGTTTTTATACAATGTCAGAAAAGCATTTCTTTCGTAGAGAAAGCCTCGTCGATACACACCCAGCGAAGTCGACGTCCCTTGATGATGATGATAGGCAAGCGCTGCGGGTGCGAAACGGATATGGTATCCAGCCGCATTTAGCCGCCATGAGAAATCCACATCCTCCGTGTAGGCAAAAAAATCCGTATCAAATCCACCCAGTTCGAGGAATATGTTTCTTTCCACAGCCATATTGCCACCACACGCAATAAACGCATCGCGAGGCTGAAGATATTCTGCTAACGGTGTGGCACCTTGATGCCGTTGCAAGGCGTGTCCATCGAAGGTCAAGATGCCCTCGACAAAGTCTGTTTTTTGTCCATCCCAACTAAGGATAAGCCCGCTTGCGCACTGGATGCGCCCGCCGTCAAACGCTTCATCAAAGGCTTCAAGCCAGTCTGGTTTGACTCGCATATCATTGTTCAGAAAGACGACGTACTTTCCCATGGCGGTGGCCACACCTGCGGCAATGCCGCCGACAAAACCAGTATTGTTCGGCAATCCAACGACTTTGACCCGAAGGGTAAGTCGCATTGAGAAACTCCACCGTGCCATCATTCGACCCGTTGTCCACCACAATCCATTCGACAGAATGGGGGGGGTAGCGAATATCACGGAGCGAATCCAGGCAATCGCCTAAATAATGCCGACCATTAAATGTAGGAATGATGACGGAATATTGAGGATCCATATCAAATACTATGGCTGTAATCGTTTTAAGGCCGCTTGGATGAATTGGCGAGTGCCATGATCGCTCCAATAGGTCAATACTCTCAACAATCGTGCAATTGGCCCTTGTTTCAAGGGCTTTGGCGCACTGCTTGGCGAAGAGGATGGGGTGCCGCGTTGCCTTTTTTTGGGCTGGGCGGCGAATGCCGTCAGCGCTAACAGCGACTGTTGCCAAGTCATTTGGGCTTCGATCCAAGTTTTGCCCCGCTCACCCATGGACTTTCGCAATTCGGCATCCGCCAACAAACTCTGCAACGCCTGCTTAAGCGCGGCAGGGTCTGCCTCCGGCACCAAAAAGCCGCCTCCCGACTCAGTGAGAATGCGTTCGGTCTCGCCGCCGCTGGTGCTAATCACTGGTAGCCTGAGATTCATGTATTCGAGAATCCGGGTACGCAGTGAAACTACGGTTTCTATCGAGTTTTTATGCAGCGATAGCGCAATGTCCACATCCTTTAAGAATCCGACCCGTTCCATATATGGAAACCATGGCAAGAAGAAAACTTGCTGTCCAGACCATCCACGGTCTTGGGACAGTTGCAATATTCTCGCGTAAACACCTTGCGGGGTGGTTTCAGGATTTGGATTCTGGCTGAAAATCACTTTGGCACGGGGTTCAAACCGCAGGATTTCGTCAAAAATGGATAGAAAAAGTTCAGGATCGTACCAATCATAAACTCCGCCAAAAAAAATAACAATATCCCCCTGGCCTATACCTGGCACAATGCCTTTGATACGGCTGAGTGTTTGGAGATATTCGGCTTCCGGGATCGACCGCACACCATACGGGGCAATCCCGATCAAACTATCCAAGCTTGGATCTTCGATATAATATTTAGGTGAGAAATCGCCCGTTCCGATCATAATACCCAGATAGAATAATCGCTGTGTTTCCGATGAAGCGATAAAGTAGTCTCCCGCAGCCAACTGCGATGCCATTACCTCTCGATCACGTCGATAGATATCTTCCCCCAACTCTTCGACGTAATGAAGATTTTCGATCAAGAAAGGGTCATATAAATCAACGACCAAAGGAGGCCCCTCGCCCAAGCCAAAATGCCGCAAGGCGTGGAAATACCATTCCGACACATGGCCATGGACAAGCACCATGCGCGCGCCACCAATGGCTGCCGGGAAGTCACCTTCAGGGAAGATCCTGATCTCAAAATCCTTCGCTAGAGAGGAAGGATAATCGGAGTTAGGCACCCATAACGAAACCTTAGTGATGGCCGAGAGTGAACGGGCCATTTCGATAAAGCGGATGCCGATCCCTTGCTGTAAAGCGCGTACCGGCTCCGGACAAATAAGAATGATGTGATCCATATTTAAAATTGCACGTAGTTGCCGTGGGCATTCCCGATTGATGCGGCCAAGGTTGATCTGTCAACCTGCATTGACGCCCCATGGCTGGTGAAGACCAGCAAACCCACGTCGCCATTGTTCCGTGCCACCGAAGTCATAATGGTTGCATTGCTTCCCGGATTGTCGGCACCGATTCCAAATGTGCCGTTTTGGCTAACAGCCACCGATTTAGCCAGCAATGAAGAGCCTGTGGACACTGAAATTCCCCCGCCATTATTGTATGTGGAACTGGTTCCCGTCAGTTGGGCGGCAGAGCTATTTTGCAGCAACACCCCCAGATTGCCGGCTCTCAAAATCGTATCGTTGGCGGAAATCCAAGATGAGCCAATGCCATCAACGCCTACACAAATGTTTGCGCTTGAAATCGAGTTGCCGTTACTGTTCACCTGGCTGCCTGCAAGGATCGAAAGGTTGGCGGTGGCGTTGCCTATCAAGGTATTATTTAACAGAATCCCCACTTTGGCGGAAGTATTGGCAGTCAGGCCAGATTGGTTGGATGCGACGTAATTTCCAGTAATCGCGTTGATCGCCGTTCCAGGACCAAGAATCCCGATCCCATCCGCTGCGTTACCGATGATCGCATTACTGACCACATTGGCAGCGGCCGTTCCCGGCCCGAAATATAGACCGGCCTTGCTATTCATCGTGATAGTGTTTCGGGTAAATGCCCCTGTGCTGGACGAAAAAAGCCCTGCTCCTACCCCTGAATTGCTGTAACTTTCGCTAAAGTCCAGCGTGAGACGCCCGCCAAGTTCGGCACCAAAACCGTCAAAAGTGTTATGGTGGCTGGATGACAAGATCACCGATGCCGACCCACCGTTTCCGGCAGTGATGCCATCATAGCTATTTGTTTGAAATTGGCTGGCAACCACTCTAAGGGCTGCGCCATCGAAGGCAACCGCGCCGCCGCCGACGTGGGTGGAGGAGTTGACGCCGACAACTAACGCGGATACCGCGCCATCCAAAGATATGCCACTGCCTTGAGGGTTTTCGACCACGCCAAGGTTGGCGATAACCGCACCATTCCCTTGCACAAGTATGGGCGAAAGCCCTGCCGTGGCGATTCCCCAGCCCGTGACGATGGATGATGCAGGCCCATCGCCAAATAGAACCTGCCTATCCCTGAGTCGCAAGACCGTCCCGTCACCTATATTGTATTGTCCAGTTGGCACATAGATGTATTTGTTGGCGGGGTTTTCCACCAAAGCCCGTAAGCCTGCGGAATCATTAGGTGTGGCCGAAACAATAGTGGGCGAGCCGACGACTAGGCGCGCTGTCGCGTAACTCGTGCCATTGGCTGAATCCCTTACGCCAAAGGACAGAAAATAAATTCCCTCGGTCAACACGTTGGCCGGCACGGCCAAACGAAGCCTTGCCGAATCGAAAACAACACTTTGCGAATTGTTCTCGACGCTAAGTCCCGAAAGAAAATAAGAGGTTATGTCTGAACCGTTAAACACAAAAACCAAATCGCGGTATCCGGTAGCCGGATCCATGATTCCCTGCGGATGGAATACCTGTATGACGACGTCGAAAAGTTGGTTGGCGCCCGACGGCCCTAACGGAACAGTAATGACGCTGGGCGAAAAGGCGAGGTTGAAAGCCAGCGCATTGAGCGGAAGCAGCAGGGCCACAATGGCCTGAACGATTACACCCCAAACTTTCTTGCCCATGACACAGGAAGCCTCTTTTGAATTGTTACAAAACAAGGCCTTGCAACAGGCCCCCGTTATAAGTTTTCCGATGGAAGGCTAATAGCTTATCCGAGAAGACACTCTGCCGCAAATGCCTAATGCCCCCTCTAACCGGGACTGTCCGTGTCGCGCTTGTCCGTTGAATCCATCTCCCGCACTCGGATCAACTCTTTTTCGGCATTGCGTAGGTAAAACTCCAATTGTTTTCGCTCTTCCTCACACCCGAAAAGGTAGCTTTCCAACTGTTTTCGTTGCTCCTCGCAGCCGAAAAGGTAGCCTTCCAATTGTTTACGCTGCTCTTCACTTTCATTAAGACATTTTTGCAACGCCTGATTGTGGGCATTGCTTTCGGTCAAGAATCCCCGCAATGCAGCAATTTCTTCTTCGGCACCGGAAAGATAGCCTTCTAGCTGTTTGCGCTGCTCTTCACTTTCATTAAGACATTTTTGCAACGCCTGATTGTGGGCATTGCTTTCGGTTAAGAATCCCCGCAATGCAGCAATTTCTTCTTCGGCACCGGAAAGATAGCCTTCTAGCTGTTTGCGCTGCTCTTCACTTTCATTAAGACATTTTTGCAACGCCTGATTGTGCTTATTGCTTTCAGTTAATAATCCCCGCAATGAAGCCACTTCTTGTTCAGCATTGCCGAGGAATTGACGGGTGCTGGAAAGGGTACCTTGCAAATCCCTCAATTGCCATTCAAATTGGCCCTTCAATCGTTCGCTATATTTCCTGAATGTCTTGGGCGTCACCTCTTGCCAACGCAATCCACGAACCAAGTCTGCCGATTGCTCAGCCTGCTCTGCGGAAAATCGTCCTCCGGTCGCTGTAACCTCGCCGAAGGAGCGATAAACAGCCATGTCAATATCGACAAATTGGAATGGAAAGCGGTCAGACAATCGCAATAGCAATTCCCAATCCTCAAGTAATGGAAGATCCTCGCGGATCGGGCCGACTTCGCGAAGGGACTCTGTAGGCATCAGCAAGGCATTGAAGGGAATATAGTTCTCAATCAAGAGTAATTGACGGTCATAGGGGGTCGCATAGTCGATGCCCGGGCAATCCTTGCGCAAAGATCCATCTGGCGCATACATCCGCATCGTAACCCGGCCATATAGGATTGGCATATCGATGCTTTTTGCTTGGCCAACGAGTGTTTTAATCCCTGCTGGCAAGAACAAATCGTCGTCATCAAGGAATGCCACAAAATCCCCTGACGCGGCCTTAATGCCCTCATTGGCTGCGGCACCGCGGCCCACATTGTCATGCAAGTGGAGGTACTGATAGCTCAATCCTGCCATGTCGGCCAGCGAATCCAAAATGGCCTTGACATCCTCGCCCCCGTCATTGACGACTACCAACTCAATCGGACGATACTGTTGATCTAGGACAGACCGGATGGCCTCAGACAGAAGCTTAGGGCGATCCTTGGTGCGGATAATGATTGAGACAACGGGTAGAGCGTCGATTTCTGCAAGATGCTTCATTTAAGGCTAGTCATCAATTGGCCTGGGTTGGATCGGGATTCTGCTCCGTTCACCCGGATTCCGCAAGCCCCATCCTGGCTATGCCATCTGGCTCAAATTCTGACGAAGCAAGGGAGAGCCATGAGCGCGACACCCATGATGACGAGCAGAAGGGTATTGGAAATGAAATAGGGAAATATCATGAGGGCAAGCCCGCAGGCTAGCGGGACGACCGCCTTCCGCCTCTTGCCGTACATGAAGAAACCGAGTCCGACCGAGCCGAAAAGCAAGCCCCAAAGCAGCAACGCGGTGTTCAAGGCAGTCTCCAGTTGTCAACCGGGAATATCAGGCAACGATAAAGCCGTTGCCTGGCATTCCCGGAAAAAGTATATCCTAGGATAGGGTGAATGCAGTGAAACCGCATCAACCAAATCACGCGAAAGATGCTAAAAAACGAAGGGATACTGTTGTCGAATTCGATTTTTAACAATCCGTGCCACACCAGCACCCCACAAACCGTGAGATTAGGTAGGCTGAACAGCGTCCTGCCACCAATTTTGGCCGAATTCGCGTCGGTCTTTGGTACGCTCTACCCAACGACTGACATTCGCCAACAGTAACCGAAGGTTTTTTAGACAATGTGAATCAAAAAAACCGCCCCAAAAAACGGTTTTCTATGTGGTCTCGAACACTAGACAGACCGTCCTGTTTTGTCTAGTTTTTTAACTTATGAACATCCTGAAATGCTAAAAAAGCCCGCCTAATACATATACGTTGTCATCGGTCAAAGAAACCGCCAAATAGACACCAGTATTTTTGTAGTAACGATAATAGTATGGCGGAAAAGTTGAGCTTGTTGCGCCAGCAGGTGATAAAAGCTGTGGGTAGGCAAGTTCTGCCCAGTTAAAGATGCAATCCTGCAAGGAAGATGCTATAGGTAGTAATGGGGACTTTACATTGTATGTCTGCTGACCACCAAGAAGCCCTAAAGATCCCGTCCCATCTCCATTAGATAGATAATAACCAATAATTTCTTCATCGGAAGTTATCTGCATGAGAAAGTTAGGCGCATTATTAAACGGTGATATTTGGTTTAGGTCATCCAAAATTCCATTTGGCGAGGAAGCAAGCTCATCAATAGATATAGTTAATGAGTAAAGTCCTTTAGGAAGGTTTTTTAGAAAAAAACAAAGTCCATTAAATCAACGGCCTACGGATCTAACAATTTTGTCTAAGAACGTTCTGCACAAGCCCACTTGGCAAGATCCAACATTCGGAGGACTCTGCTTCGCTATCCCGTTCTAGGCCAGTTATAAAAGTATTTCTACAGCCAGCCTTTGTCAAGATAAATTTGATGGGGATTTTTTTGAAGCCCTCACCCAACCCTCTCCCGCAGGGAGAGGGCTTCGCCAGTGTAAAAACGGACTGTCATCAGCCCAAAGGGGATGCAGGCGGGCCGGACTTTGGCGCGGACGGGGGGAAATGGAACCTTAGCGGAACCCCATGGATGCCAGCGGACACTGGAATGGTGTGGTTGGGTCTTCCACTGGTGCCAGTCGAAGACGCTCTGGACATGCCTGGAAGCCAGAGCCGGCACGGCTTCCAGTGAAACGCTAATGGTTGGATGTCCCAGGGGAGTGGTTCAACCCTAGAAGGGTGCCAGTCTGCTGTGGATTGGAGCCAGTGGAAAGCAGATTGACCCGCCGCGATCACTGGCTCAGGCGGGCAATTGCTATTCGTAGATATTTCGGCTTGATTGCCAGGCAGCAAAAAGACGTTGCCCGACCTACCGCCTGTGTTTTATTGATCTCAGGAGAGCCTTGTAACCATGAACGGCTAAACTTTCAGTAAGATAGGATTTTCCATTCAACCTTCGACAAGCTCAGGGCGAACGGAAAATCCTTAACTTAACGGCATTGGACCCTACCCTACCGAATTAAACCATCTAAGCATGTATTATCTGCTTTGCCGGGTTGCGGCACCATCGCAACCCGGCAAAGCAGATAATATCAAACATCCAAATTCAACTCGCTCACCTTCCTTGTCAAAGTATTGCGCCCATAGCCCAGTAATTTAGCCGCCTCTTGCCTGCGGCCCCGGGTGAATTGCAAGGCGGTGGTAATCAAAATGCTTTCCGCCTGGTCAATGGCCTCCTTGGCGATGTTGCGGTCGCCTTTCTTCAACTGCGCGTCCACCCATTGCTTGAACACATCCTCCCAGATCCCGTTGACCGGGATGCCCTCGGACTTGGCTTGCAATAGCTCGGGCGGCAAATCGTCGATGTGAACCTCGCGCCCCGCCGCCATCACCGTGATCCAACGGCAGGTGTTTTCCATTTGCCGCACATTGCCCGGCCAGTCCAAGCGGCACAAGACTTCCTCCACCTCCGGCAACAGCGTCTTCGGCTCCACGTTCAATTCCGTGCTGGCTTCCTGGAGGAAATGCTTGAGCAGCAAGGGGATGTCCTGACGCCGCTCGCGCAAGGGCGGGATGTGGACGCGGATGACATTGAGGCGGTGGAACAAGTCTTCGCGGAAGCGGCCCTCATGCACCAGTGTCTCAAGGTTCTGGTGGGTGGCTGCGATGATGCGCACATCCACCTTGACCGGCGCATGTGCGCCTACGGGAAAGAATTCGCCGTCGGCCAGCACACGCAGCAAGCGGGTTTGCAACTCGGCGGGCATGTCGCCGATCTCGTCCAGAAACAAAGTTCCGCCGTCGGCCTGTTCGAAACGCCCTGCCCTCCGCGCCTGCGCCCCGGTGAACGCGCCACGTTCGTGGCCGAACAGCTCAGACTCCAACAAATCTTTGGGGATGGCTGCCATGTTCAAGGCGATAAACGGCCGATCCACGCGCGGGCTGTGCCGGTGCAAGGCACGGGCGACCAGCTCCTTGCCGGTGCCAGATTCCCCGTTGATCAGCACGGTGATGTGGGAACGGGCCAGGCGGGCGATGGCGCGGAACACCTCCTGCATGGCTGGCGCCTCGCCGATGATCTCCGGGGTCTTCTCCGGGATGGCCGGCGCGGCCTTGACGTGCTCCTTGCGGTTCTGCTGGCCGTGGCTACATGCCCGACGCACCAGATCCACCGCATCATCCACATCGAAGGGCTTGGGCAAGTATTCAAACGCCCCGCCATGAAAGGCGGACACCGCGCTTTCCAGGTCGGAATGGGCGGTCATGATGACGATGGGCAGGTCCGGCAGCTTGGCCTGGAGCTTGTCTAGCAGGGCCAACCCGTCGATGCCGGGCATACGGATGTCGGTAAGGATGGCATCAGGCCGTGCGGTTTCCAGCGCCTCCAGCAGCAGGTTGGCATTGGGAAAGCAGCGGGTCTGGATGGAGGCTTTCTGCAGGGCCTTCTCCAGCACCCAGCGGATGGAGCGGTCGTCATCGACTACCCAGACTTGAGCCGGATTATTCATGTTCCTTCTCCAAAGGCAGAAAAATGGAAAAAATCGTTTCGCCGGGCTTGCTGTCGCATTCCACCAAGCCGCCGTGCTGGCTGATCAGGGATTGGGCGATGGACAGCCCCAGGCCAGTGCCTTCAGCCCGGCCCGTCACCATCGGATAAAAAATCTGGTTGACCAATTCCGGCTTGATGCCGGGGCCGTCATCGATCACATCGATCTTGGCGACCAGGGAATGGCGATGCATGCCGATGGTGACCTGCCGGTGTATGCGGCTGCGGATAGTGATCGTCCCCCGGTCGCCCAAAGCCTGGGCTGCGTTGCGGACGATGTTGAGGATCGCCTGGATAAGCTGGTCGCTGTCGCCGGACAAAGCCGGCATGCTGGGATCGTAATCGCGGATCACCTGCACCCTCGCCGGCACCTCCACCTGCACCAGTTGGCGCACCCGCTCCAAAACCCGGTGGATGTTGATCAGACTCTTCTGCAAAGGCCTGTTGGGGGCCAGCATCCGATCCACCAGGGATTGCAGCCGGTCAGACTCCTCGATGATGATGCGGGTGTATTCGCGCAACTCGTCTTCCGGCAATTCTCGGTCTAGCAACTGCGCCGCGCCGCGCAGGCCGCCCAAGGGATTTTTGATTTCATGGGCCAGGCCGCGCAGCAGCATCTTGGCGGCGCTTTGCTGGGCCTGCAACTGCTCCTCCATGGAAAAGCGCAGATGGCGGTCGACTTGCTGCACTTCGACCAGCAACATGGAAGCACCCTTTTCGGAAACCGGAGTCATGGTCACGTTGACGGTCATCGGATGCATGGGCAGGGTCAACACCACATTGCGCTTGGTCAAAGTGCTGTCGGAGGCCAGCACCCTGCGCATGTCTTCCTCCATACCTTCATCGCTGAAGAAGAATACCTGCTGCACCTGGTTGCCCAGCACATGGCGGGCGCGCAAGGAGAACAGCATCTCCCCTGGCATGTTGATGTACACTAGGGAAAGCGAGTCGTCGAACAGAAGCACCGCATCGGACAGATTGTCCAGGATGTGGCGGTAAAAATGGGCAGGGGCAGTATCGTTCATGTCCGGCTAAGAGCAATATGCAGGCCATCAAGACGAAAGGAGGTGGATAAAATTTCTGCCAATGCCCATAAGCCAAACAGTGACTTGCGAAATTGTTGGCGACGGGAGCCTTCATGGCGCGAAAAGAACGGCTCCGACTTGCACCAATTTCTATCATTTAGGCTAGATATTCATCCAAAATGATGCACAAGCCCTGCTGTTGCGCCAAATTGGACGCCAATACCTGCCCTCCAATGGGTCTCTCCGCCCGGCGCGCCGCAAAAAAAACGCACAGGGCGGCTTTTCCGTATACGATGGCAAATGCTCTTTTCCTGAATCTGACCGGAGCCGCCATGAACGCCAAGATTTATTCTTTCAAAACACGGACACTCACCGGCGAGGAGTTGGATTTCTCGCAATTCGCTGGCAAGGTGCTGCTTGTCGTCAACACCGCCAGCCGTTGCGGCTTCACCCCGCAATATGAGGGCTTGGAAAAACTTTACCGCGACCACCGGGACGAGGGTCTGGCCGTGGTCGGCTTCCCCTGCGACCAGTTCGGTGGCCAGGAGCCGGGCGGTGCCTCGGAGATCGGCGCATTTTGCCAAAAGAATTACGGTGTGAGCTTTCCGCTGTCGGAAAAAGTGGAAGTCAACGGCCCCGGTGCGCATCCCCTGTTCGCGTATCTGACCCAGGCCCTGCCGGGGGCTTTGGGTTCCCGTGCCATCAAGTGGAATTTCACCAAATTCCTCATCGACCGGGAAGGCAAGCCGGTGCGCCGTTACGGATCGGTGACCAAGCCCGAGAAGATAGCCCCGGATATTGCAGCCTTGCTGGCGGCAGACGCCATCACCGCTGGTTAGGCGCCATGGTCTTGATGCCGACGAAGACCGGGAAAAACGCAGCTTCCGAAGCTGCGGTGACAGGCAGCACAACACCAGCGACGACACGCTCCGCCCAGGAGGGCGGCAACTTCATGCCGAAATCCTTTGCCAGCGCCGCTTGGTCGCCCGCCACCAGCGCATATTGCAGACGGGTTTCGCGGAAGGCGGTCGGCGGATTCGCCGTATCGGCAACCGGGGCAAGATCCGCGCATCCGGCCAATAGCGGAAATATAGCGGCAAAAACAGATAGCTTTGAAAGCCTCATGAATATTCCTCAACGTGTGCAAGAAAGTGCTGCCATCTGAACAGGGGATGCGGCCATGGCAGCCGCGAGATGCTGGACGAGATTGTAAAAAATAATCGGCAACATGACTTGCGGGTGGTCGGCCAAGGCCATAGACGCCAACACCAACCCTGTCCCGTTATTGCTCATGCCCAAGCCGAAGACCAACGACACCGTTTCTTTGCGGCTTGCCAAGAAAACACGCGCCAACAAATAGCCAGAACCAAACGACGCGACACACAGCGCGATGACGATCACCAGCATCACTGTAAGAAAATCGATGTCAGGCTGGGACAGCGCTTTGGGCAGCGTCAGCGATGCGTTCGAGTAGTTGAGCAACACCAGAACGCAATAATTGGTGAGTTTCAGATATGGCTGCGCCATTGCGACGCAATGCGCACCAATTAGACTATGCGCCAAGATGCCAAGCAGCGAAGGCAGGATGACCCATGCGCCCAGGAAGCTTACTACGCCGCCGGAAGCCAATTCATGCAAATCTTCGGAATAGTCGCCTGTGGTCACGAAACCGACCGCATGAAGCGCCAGCGGGGTCAGCAACGGACTCAACACCGTGGTCAGCAGCACCAGGCCTAAGCTTAGGGCAAGATTTCCGTTGGCATTCTGCGACCACGCCGTCGAAGCCCCGGCGATGGGCATGGATGCCACCAAGGCAAGGCCGACGAGTATCTGCTGGACTTCTTCCGGGTTATGCCAGAGCCTCATCGCAAAGCTGGTCGCCACAATGAAAACCAAGGGTGTCGCCAAGTTCCCGAACACGCCGCCCAACAAGAGCATTGGCTTGCGCGACAAATGCCGCAATTCTTCGAGCTTCACGCCCAACCCGGCATTGAACAGCAGCGCCGCCAGCATTAACAGCGGCAGGGAAAGATCCAATCTGCTGCGCAAGATATTGACGCTACCCATGTCCACACCGCGAATCCATAGGCCAAACCCGGGCAACACGGCGGCAACAATATAGGAGGAGACGACCACCCAGATGAAATGGCGATGGATGGCATGCACGAGGATTGCCACCGGATTCTTGCCTAGCTTCATGGCGTTGCGGCTTAGATCAAGCCCAACGACAAGCCCAGCACCAGCAAGATGACCGAAACCAATAGGAATTTGAGCGTGTAGTCGGCCACTGTCTTGAGAAACTGGTTACGCAGACGGACGAAACGGGCGATGGCATCCAGGTCGCTTTTTTCCAATTCCAAAGGCGGGATCCCATCCGTGTCCAAGAAAGCGATATTGGCGGCAAGCCGGCTTTGGGCCAGGGTTTCCAGACGCTCATGGGCCTGCCCGCAACGGAAGGCGAACGGAACCGCGCCCTCCTGGTTCAAATCGCCGCTTTCTTTTGCCAACTGTTGCAACAACTCCCGCAAATCTTCGGGCAATTCGCTGCCTAACGCATGAACCTTCGCTTCCAGACCGTCGCCTTCGGCGGAAAACCCCTCTACCAGCAATGTCTCCAATCTTCCAATCAAATATCCAGTTGATTCAGTCATATTTTGGTTTTCCAATTTCAATAACATTTGACACCGGCGTAGCGATTTCATCAATAGCCAAGGCTGCTTCTTTAACACCCTCTAAACTAGCCTCATACCATTTTTTCTGCGGCACTTCTCGGCCTACCTCTCTAATTAAAGTATCTGCATCTTCTGCTATGTCAGCAAGCTGTTGTCCTTGTGGGGGCAGCACTTTTTCGTTTAATACTTTAATTTCAATTAGCAATTGCCCCAACAAAGCTTTAAGCTAATCATCTACTTTTGAGGTATACAAGTTGTTAAAACTATTTTCAACTTGTTTAGCCATCTATGACCTTAGCCGCCATTGTTCCAGCACCATTTGGTAGTTCTTTTACGTCAACAATATAACCGCGAGCCTTTGCTTCCCTTAGATAAATCACCGTCTCTTGAAATTTTTTTCTTGAATCTTCCAACCTGATATTTTCAGAGGCAAAGTCATCTTTATCATTGTCAATTTGTTTAAGAATTTTGTAAAGACCAAACAAATCAGGTTCCAAACTTACATCATTAGTAAGTTCCATCACATTGCTCTCCGAATTTGAATTGTTCTCATGTCTAGCTAGGCAAATATTGCTTTTTGCCTAATGTCCCTGCAAGGGATATTACAAGGGATGTGATCGGTTAAAGCGGCTTGGTGGATTCCCATTGACGGCAGGAAGGGCAGCACCAGTGCAACTCGCCACCGGTGAACCCGCAATGTATGCAGGTGTAACGCGGCGCGGCGGAAGACAGCCGCCTCAACGCCCGGTCCAACCGAACCAGAGCCTCCCGCTGGGACTCAGCGCCGTCCTGCAGCAGGAAGCCGGTCATGGCATTCAAGGACTTGAGCGTGGGACGGCTTTCCAGGACACGCTGCAAATGCTCAATCGCCTTGCCCTGCCCCTGTTCGGAACGGATTCTTTCGGCCAAAGCCAGCGCGGCGGATTCAAAGCCATAGGACTCATACAAATAGCCCAGATAGCCGATCAATTCGCCGCCGCACTTCTCCATGCGGTCATGGCAGACGCACAAAGGCTCGATGATTTCCGGGATCAGGGTGGGGTTCTGCGACTCGACACGCTTAAGCGCTTGCAGTGCCTCCTCGAAGCGGTCCTCGCGCATGTGCAGCCTGGCCATCAGCAGGCTGGCCCTGGCGCAACGCGGATCTTCCCGCAAAGCTTCTTCCAGCCACCGCCGGGCAACTCCATTGTGGTCGGCACAGAGGTTCTCCTCGGCCAATTCGCAGAGGAATTGGGCGACGGTCTCGCCCTTGGACACCTTGCCTAGGCCGCGCAATTGCCGTGCGCAATCCATGGCCTTGAGCCAGTCTTTTTCGTGCTGGTAGATGTCCAGCAACTGTTGCAAAGCGCCTTTGCGCGAACCTTCGTGATCCGACAAATTCTGGAAAATACTTTCCGCCCGGTCAAACAGTCCCGCGCGCATATAATCCAGGCCCAGCTCAAACTGGGCGCTATCGTGCTGCTGGGAATTCAAGTCATCCCGCGCGATCAGGCTTTCGTGGATTTCGATGGCTTTTTCGATTTCACCCCGACGGCGGAACAAATTGCCCAACGCGATATGCGTCTCGATGGTTTCAAAATCGTGGCTCAACAAATCCGCGAAGGCCTCAATGGCCTTGTCGGTTTTTTCGCTGAGTAGGTAATTCAATCCTCGGCAATAAGCCTTCCGCAGGGAATGGCTATGCTCAACGAGATATTTGCGGACATAATGCCTGCGGGCGGCATACCATCCGGATGCGGCTGCGACAGGGAGCAATAGCAGCAGCCACTCATCCATCAGTCGGTGGAAACGTTTTCGCAGGAAAGGTTGACCCTGTCCCGAAGTTCTTTTCCCGGCTTGAAATGAGGCACATATTTGGAATTCAGTTCGACCGAATCCCCTGTCTTGGGGTTCCGTCCGACTCGGGGTGGCCGGTAATGCAGGGAAAAGCTGCCAAAGCCACGGATCTCAATGCGCTCGCCGCTGGAAAGGGCGTTGCTCATTTGTTCGATCATGGATTTGACCGCCGCCTCCACATCGCCTTGCAGAAGAAGCAGGTTCTTCCTGGCCAGAATTTCGATTAGTTCAGACTTGGTCACCTTCGTACCCAGAAAAAAAAGGCGGAGGGCTTGGATGCCCTCCGTCTCATGTTGCCTTGAGGATTACTTGTCCATCTGTTCCTTGAACAGATCGCCCAGTGTGGGAGTGCTGGGTTGATGGTGGGCGTAGTCCTTGATCGCCGCATGTTCCTCTTCCTGATCCTTCGCTTTGATGGAAAGCGAAATGGACTTGCTCTTCTTGTCCACTCCGATGAACTTGGCTTCGACTTCGTCGCCTACGCTCAACTGGGTGCGTGCATCTTCCAAGCGGTCACGGGAAATTTCCGAGGCGCGCAGATAACCTTCCACACTGTCAGCCAAGGTGATGACCGCGCCTTTGGCATCCACTTCCTTGACCACGCCCTTGATGACGACACCCTTCTCGTGGGCAGCCAGCCAGTTCTGGAAGGGATCCTGCTCAAGCTGCTTGACCCCCAGGGAGATACGCTCGCGCTCTGGGTCAATCGCCAGGATGACGGTCTCGACCTCATCGCCCTTCTTGTAATGGTGGATGGAGTCTTCGCCGGCCGCGCTCCAGGAGATGTCGGACAGATGCACCAGTCCGTCGATGCCGCCGTCCAAACCGATGAAGATGCCGAAGTCGGTGATGGACTTGATGCTGCCGGCGATCTTGTCACCCTTCTTGTGGGTGGCTGCGAACTCTTCCCAAGGATTAGGCTTGCACTGCTTCATCCCCAAGGAGATGCGGCGGCGGTCTTCGTCGATGTCCAGCACCATGACCTCGACTTCCTCGCCCAGTTGGACGACCTTGCCGGGGTTGACGTTCTTGTTGGTCCAATCCATCTCGGAGACATGCACCAAGCCTTCCACGCCTTCTTCCAACTCGACAAAGCATCCGTAGTCGGTCAGGTTGCTGACCTTGCCGAACAAACGGGTGCCGGCCGGGTAACGGCGGGCGATGTTCAGCCACGGATCTTCGCCCAGTTGTTTTAGGCCGAGGGAGACGCGGTTTTTCTCTTGGTCGTACTTGAGCACCTTGACCTGGATTTCCTGGCCGATCTGCACGGTCTCGGACGGATGGCGCACACGCTTCCACGCCATGTCGGTGATATGCAGCAGGCCGTCGATGCCGCCCAGGTCGATGAACGCGCCATAATCGGTGAGGTTCTTGACCACACCCGTGACTGTGGCACCTTCCTGCAGGCTTTCCAGCAAGGCTTCCTTTTCGGCGCTGTATTCGGACTCGACCACGGCGCGGCGCGACAGGACGACATTATTGCGCTTCTGGTCGATCTTGATGACTTTGAATTCCAGGTCGCGGTTTTCCAGGAAAGCAGTGTCACGCACCGGACGGACATCGACCAGGGAGCCGGGCAGGAATGCGCGCAACGCGCCAATCGACACGGTGAAGCCGCCGCGCACCTTGCCGGTGATGCGCCCGACCACGGTCTCGTTGGTCTCGTTGGCCTTTTCCAAATCGCCCCAGGCTTTTTGTTTCTTCGCCTTGTCGCGGTTGAGCAAGGTATTGCCCATGCCGTCTTCCAGCATGTCGAGGGTGACCTCGACCTGATCGCCAATCTGGACTTCGAGATCGCCATCAGCGCTCAGGAACTGCCACTTGGGGACGACGCCTTCGGACTTCAGCCCGGCATTGACGACGACATATTCCTGGGTGATGTCCATCACCGTACCGAACAACACGCTACCGGGACGCATCTCAGATTTGGCCAGACTCTCTTCAAACAATTCTGCAAAGCTTTCGCTCATGACTATCTTCTTTAAACTCCGCGCGGACAGGAGGCATCCGCAACGGATTCGGGTTAGGTTGAAAATCTCGCCGGTATGCCCGGCGTCCAAAGTAGCAATCAACAACGTAAGGTTTCGATCAGACCCAGGCAACGGCTTATGACCTCTTCAATGCCCATATGCGGAAGAATCCACCAGCACCGCGTCCTCTGCCATTTTCAAGGGCGCCACGCTACGCTCAGTATCGCGCCGGTCCCTTTCTTCGATCTCTTTTGTCAGATCGTCATAGGCTAACATCTATCCCTTTCTCTTTCAACTGCTTATATCGGCGGCGCGGCACGTTCTCCGGCACTGGCGGTCAAGTACACTTTATAGTGTCGGCGTCGGAGAAACACCACCGTACCCATGTCCCGCCCGTCCGCCACCAAGCCAGGTGCCTGGCGAAATTCCCGCTGTTTTTGCAGCAAGGCCTGCCGCACCGGCCCTAGAGCCGCAATCTTGGAAGTGATGTTGCCACATTCCTCGGTGGTGATGCGGCAGGCTGATGTCCTGTCCGTCCAATATCACGGCAGGCACATTGCCCGCGTGAAAACTCAACACCATGCGGTTGGCAACGGCGACGATGCCGTCCACATCCTCCAGATCCACGCCCGCATCCAGCACGGCGACGGCGAGGGAACGGTAAATCGCGCCGCTGTCCAAATAATGCCAACCCAGCCGCTGGGCGATGGCGCGGCTGACCGTGCCTTTGCCGGCGCCTGCCGGGCCGTCCAGAGTCACTACCGGTATGCTCGCGCCCATCGTCTCACTCCTCAGACAAAACGTTGATTTTCATCCCCAAACCTTTGGCCAGCTTGACGAAGCTGGGGAACGAGGTGTCCACATTGGCGCAGTCCCGAATATAAATCGGGCCGCTGGCGCGTAAGGCGGCGATGGCAAATGCCATGGCGATACGGTGGTCGCCGTGGGAGTCCACCCGCCGCCCTTGATCGCCCTTGGCTGGATGACCATGCCGTCCGGGGTGGCGATGGCATGGACACCCAGGGTTTGCAAACCGTCGGCCATGACCTGGATGCGGTCACTTTCCTTGACACGCAACTCTTCCGCGCCGCCCAAGCGCGTCTCGCCGGTGGCGCAGGCGGCGGCGACGAACAACACCGGGAATTCGTCGATGGCAAGGGGCACCAGCTTCTCGGGAATCTGTATGCCTTTCAGGCGACTGGAACGGATGCGGATGTCCGCCACCGGCTCGCCGCCGACCACTCGCTCGTTTAGCACCTGAATATCCGCGCCCATCAGCCTGAGGATGTCGATGACACCGGTGCGGGTAGGATTCACCCCCACATGCAGCAAAGTCACGTCGGCATCCTCGGCAATGGCGGCGCCCACCATGAAAAACGCCGCCGAGGAAATATCACTAGGCACGTCGATGTCGGCCGCTTGCAGTTTTCCGCCGGAATGGACGCTGATGCGATTGCCAATACGGCTGACAGGATAGCCAAAACCGGCCAACATGCGTTCGGTGTGGTCGCGGGTGGGGGCCGGTTCGGTGACGCAGGTCTCGCCGTCGGCGTACAAGCCCGCCAGCAGCAAGCAGGACTTGACCTGGGCGCTGGCCATCGGCATGTCGTAATGGATACCCTCCAAGGTTCCACCGCCCCTGATCCGCAATGGGGCCGTGCCATTGGCCGAGGTCTTGATGACCGCGCCCATCTGCCGCAAAGGCTCGGTCACCCGCCTCATGGGACGGCGTGTCAGCGAGGCGTCGCCAGTCAGCACCGCATCGAAGGACTGCCCGGCCAGCAAGCCACTGAGCAAGCGCATGGAAGTGCCGGAGTTGCCCAGATAAAGCGGCTCCAGCGGAGCTTTCAGGCCGTGCAAACCAACGCCGTGGACAATGACCTCGCCATGGGCCGGGCCTTCGATCTCGACACCCATGGCGCGGAAGGCGTTCATCGTGGCGAGGCAATCCTCGGCTTCCAGAAAACCGGTGACATGGGTCACGCCCTCTGCGATGGAACCCAGCATGATGGAGCGGTGGGAGATGGATTTGTCGCCGGGGACGCGGGCCTCACCTTGTAGGGTTCCGCCGGGGAAGACGCGGAAATTCACATTGTTATTATTCATTCACTACACCATTATTCGGTTTGAAGCCCCTTGAATACGCTCAATCCAAGGGGATTTTAATGCCCGGCAGCCACATTGCCGTTCAAATGCGCTAATGACAATGGGTCTCTGGCGAAGCCTGCGCCAAAAACCGTTGCCGGGCGTCGCGGGCTTCGGCGAAATACGCCAACAACTCTTCGGCGCAGTCCTCGCCCATCAAAGCCGCAAGCCTGCCCAACTCCTGCCGCAACTCCTCGATCAACGGCAGGAGTTGGCTACGGTTGAGCAGGCATATGTCTTTCCACATGCGCGGGTTGCTGGATGCGATGCGGGTGAAGTCGCGGAAACCGGCCCCGGCATACTGGAATATCTCCTGCTGCTCATCCTTCCTGCCCAGCATATGGAACAAGGCATAGGCCAGCACATGGGGCAAATGGCTGGTGGCGGCAAATACCTCGTCGTGATGCTCCGCTGTCATCAAGGACACTTTCCCGCCGATGGCTGTCCAAAACGCTTCTACCCGGCTCAATGCCGCACCGTCGGTCTCGGGCAGTGGGGTCAAAATCACCCGTTTGTCCCGGTACAGCCCGCCATCCGCCGCCACCACCCCGCTACGCTCGGCCCCGGCGATAGGATGGCCCGGCACGAAATTGGCCGGCACCGTACCGAACGCCTGCCCCGCCGCTTGCACCACGCCTTGCTTGGTGCTGCCGACATCGGTGTAAACCGCATGGGCTGACCAGACTGGCCGAAGCGACTCGAACACCCTGGGCAGCGCCCCGACCGGCGTCGCAATCAGCACCCAATCCGCGCCTTGCGCCGCTTCGCCAAGCCGACTGTCGTCAAAGGCGAAGTCAATGACGCCCAGTTCCAGTGCCTGGGCAAGATTGGCGGCACCTGCGTCAACCCCCACGATCTCCCGGCAAAGCCCCCGTTCACGCGCCGCCTTGGCAATGGAGCCGCCGATCAAACCGACGCCGATGACGCACAGCCGGTCGATCATAAGCCCAAAACGCGATCCAACGCGGCCAGGAAAATCAGGTTCTGCTCCGCCTTGCCTACGGTGACACGCAGATGCCCGGGCAGGCCGTAATTGGCGATGGGACGCACGATCACCCCTTCACGCAACAGCGCATCGTAAACCGGCGCGGCAGGACGGCCCACATCGACCGTGATGAAATTGCCCACGGACGGGATATGCGCCAAGCCCCGCGCAGCGAAAGCCCCGGCCAATTGCGCCAAACCCGCCCGGTTCAACTCGACCGTGCGGCTTAGATGCCCGTCGTCGGACAGCGCCGCCGCAGCCGCCGCCAGCCCCAAGGAATTGACATTGAACGGCTGGCGCACCCGGTTGAGCAGATCGGCAATGTCCTCGCTGGAGACCGCGTACCCCACACGCAGGCCGGCTAGGCCATAGGCTTTGGAGAAGGTGCGGGTGACGATGAGATTGGGAAAATCCCGCAGCCATTCCAGCGCGTCAGGATAATCCGGCTCGGCCACGTATTCAAAATAAGCCTCGTCCACCACAACCAAAGTGTGACCGGGAAGCCGTCCAAGAAAATTCCGCAGTTCCTCCCGGCGCAAATAGCTTCCGGTGGGATTGTTCGGATTGGCGATGAAAACCAAGCGCGTGGTCTCGCCAATCAATCCGGCCATGGCATCCAGATCGTGACCGTAACAGGGGCCGCGTGAGCCGTCATGGGCCTGGGCGATGCGGGCGATGGCCCCCACCGCCTGGGTGACGATGGGGTAAACGGCAAAAGCATGTTGCGAAAAAACGGCGGCGGTCTCCGGCGACAAAAACGCCCGTGCGGCCAGTTCCAGCACATCGTTCGAACCATTGCCCAAGGTGATCTGCGCCGCCGCCACGCCTAGCTTTGCGGCCAAGGTGGCTTTTAGCTCAAAGCCGCCGCCGTCGGGATAAAGATGCAAATCATCCACGCTCCGCCGCAGGGCTTCCAAGGCTTGCGGACTAGGCCCTAACGGATTTTCGTTGGAGGCCAGCTTGACGATGCCGGAGAGTCCCAACTCCCGCTCCAATTCGCTGATGGGCTTGCCGGGTTGGTAAGGGGTCAGTTTGCGGACGCCAAGCACCGCGAGTTGTTCTGCTCTCATATTCATTAATTGCCTGTCCGTCAACCGATACCCCGTGGATAGGAACCCAACACTTTCAGCATCAGCACATCCTCGCCCAGTTCTTTAAGCGCCTGCGCCAAAGCCTCATCTTGGACGTGCCCCTCCACATCGATGAAAAACACATAATCCCAGGCTCCGCGACGGGACGGACGGGATTCGATCTTGCTCATGCTGATGCCATGGCGGGCGAATGGTTCCAGAACCTTGTGCAAGGCTCCAGGAGAATTGCGGGTGGAGATCAACAGCGAAGTCTTGTCCGCACCGGTCGGCCCGACCGCCTGTTTGCCGACAACCAGGAAGCGGGTCGTGTTGTCCGGCTCATCCTCTATGCAGCGCTCCAGAATGGCCAGCCCGTACAACTCGGCGGCCACTTCGCCGGCGATGGCGGCGCTGTCCGCCTCCAGCGCGGCGAGGCGGGCCGCCTCGGCGTTGCTGCTGACACTGACGCGCTCGGCATGGGGCATGAAACGGTCTAGCCATTGCCTGCACTGTGCCAGTGACTGCTGATGCGAAAACACCCGCCGAATCTGCGCAAAATCCTGTCTCTTGCCCATCAGGTTGTGGTTGATGCGCAGAGCCACCTCGCCGGCAATCGACAACGGCGAGTTCAGGAAACTGTCCAACGTGTGCGTGATGACACCCTCGGTGGAGTTTTCCACCGGCACCACGCCAAATTGGCAAGCCCCGCCCTCAACAGCGCGGAAAATCTCGCCGATAGTCGGGCAAGGCTCCACTTGGATGGCATGGCCGAAATGCATGTATGCCGCCTGCTGGCAGAACGTGCCTGCCGGGCCAAGGAACGCCACGGCCAACGGTTTTTCCAGGGCCAGGCAGGCGGACATCACCTCGCGGAAGAAGCGCACCACCGTTTCGTTAGGCAACGGCCCTGGGTTGTTGGCGGCGATCCGGCGCAGCACCTCGGCCTCGCGTTCGGGGCGGTAGAACGTCCCCGCCTCGCCCATGGCCAGCTTGGAGTCCGCCACCTTCTGGGCGCAGCCCGCACGCTGGTTGAGCAGTGCAAGCACCTGGTCGTCGATGGCGTCGATTTGCCTGCGCAACTCGACTAGCGCCGGGGCGGACGTCTGATGGTGATTGTTTGGCTCCACGCTGGCTCCTTATCGCTTAAAGCTTCAAATGACCCGAGCGGAAAGCACGCCGTTGATGGCTTGTATCTTTCCCAGCGTCTCCTCCGACACCTCGCCGCCCAGATCCACCAGGGTGTAAGCGTACTCGCCCCGCGACTTGTTGAGCAAATCGATGATGTTCAGATTGGCTTCGCCCAATGCGCTGGAAATCTGGCTGACCATATTCGGCACATTGGCATTGGCCACGCACAGGCGCGATACGGTGTCCTCGGTCCGAGGATTGACCACTTCCGGGAAGTTGACCGCGTTGCGGATGTTGCCGTTTTCCAGGTAGTCCCGGATTTGATCCGCCACCATGACCGCACAGTTGTCTTCCGCCTCCTCGGTGGAAGCGCCCAGATGCGGCAACAGGACAACGCCCTTTTTGCCCAGCAGCTTGTTGGAGGGGAAGTCGCAGACATAATTGCGCAGCCTGCCCGCCTCCAACGCCGCCACGGCAGAATCCTCGTCCACAATAGGAGCGCGGGAGAAATTCACCAGCACCGCGCCTTTTTTCAGCAAATCAATGCGTGAAGGGTTGACCAGATTGCGGGTGTGGTCGTTAAGCGGGACATGCAAGGTGACGTAATCCGACCGGCCCAGCAAATCATCCACGCCCAAGGCTTTTTCCACGCTGGAGGACAATTGCCACGCGCTATCGACGGTCATCGCAGGATCGAAGCCGATGACTTTCATGCCCAAAGCAATCGCCGCATTGGCGACCTTGACGCCGATGGCCCCCAGGCCGATCACGCCTAATGTCTTTCCAGCCAACTCGGTGCCGGCAAAATTCGCCTTGCCCTTCTCCACCGCCGTGTTGATCTCCTCATCCGTGCCCGTCTGCTTGTTGGCAAAAGCCCAAGCCTCCGGGATATGGCGGCTGGCCAACAGCAGAGCCGCGACGGTCAATTCCGTCACCGCATTGGAATTCGCCCCCGGCGCGTTGAACACCGGAATGCCTTTTTTGGAGTAATCCGCCACCGGGATATTGTTCACCCCCGCCCCGGCACGGCCCACGCACTTGACCGAATCAGGAATGGCGACCCCGTGCAGCTTGAAGGAACGCAGCAAGATCGCGTCAGGATGCTGGATTTCCGAGGCCACCTCGTAGAGGTCACGCGGCAGACGCTCCAGGCCGGCGGTGGAGATATTGTTGTAAGTCAGGACTTTGTACATGGATTTGTGTGTTCCTTTGCGCCCTGTGGCGCATGGTGTCATAAATTTTGTGGGAAAAATGCGGCGCTGCCGCTTCTCAACCGACTTGGCCCGAAAGCTCCAGCCGCCGCTCGATACGGTCGATGCGCGTGTCCACCCGGTCAATACGCCCGTGAATCAACGCCATGTCCGCATGGACACTGGCGACTTGGCTTTCCAAGGAAGTGAGCCTCTGTTTAATCATCGCCAAATCCGCCGTGGTTTCCGTCCTGAAATCCCGCAGTTCGTTGCGCAATAACCGCAAATGTTCAAGAATCAAGTTCTCAACATTATCTGTCATGTCAATCTCCGGATTACGGAAAACTCGCCGCTATAGCCCCTCTCCCAGTGGGAGAGGGGTTGGGGTGAGGGTTGCTTTAGGCGTACTTACGCTCAAACTCCGCCATGAACGCGATCAGCGCGTCCACACCCGCCTGTGGCATCGCATTGTAAATGCTCGCCCGCATACCGCCTACCGAACGATGGCCGTCCAGCGTCACCAGCCCGGCTGCCTTGGCCTCGGCGGAGAAGGTCTTCTCCAATTCCGGCTTGGCCAAGCGGAAAGGCACGTTCATACGCGAACGGTAGGCCACATCGACCGGGTTGGAATAGAACGGTGAAGCATCAATGGCGGCATACAGTTTTGCCGCTTTGGTCTTGTTGTGTTCCTCAATCGCCGTCAAACCGCCTTGATCTTTCAGCCATTCCAGGGTCAGGCCCAGCAGATACCAATTGTAAGTGGCCGGGGTGTTCAGCATGGAGCCGTTTTCCGCCTGCTGCTTGTAATCAAACACCGACGGTGTGCCTGGCCAAGTCTGGCCGATCAAATCCTCGCGCACGATGACGATGGCGATGCCGGATGGCCCCATGTTCTTCTGCGCCCCGGCGTAAATCAAACCGAAACGGCTCACATCAATCGGACGGGACAGGATATCCGAAGACATGTCGCAGACCAAAGGCAAGCCACCGTCGTCGGGAATGTCCTGGAATTCCACGCCGTTGATCGTCTCGTTCGAGGTGTAGTGCAAATAAGCCGCCTCAGTATCCACCTTCCATTCCGAACGCGGCGGAATCGTGGTGAAGCCGCTGTCCTTGGAACTGGCGGCGACTTTCACTTCGGCATACAGCTTGGCCTCGGCGATGGCCTTGCCCGACCAGATGCCGGTGTTGACATAAACTGCGGAAGTCTTGCCGCGCAGCAGATTCATCGGCACACCGGCAAACTGCCCGACGGCCCCGCTCTGCACGAACAGCACCTTGTAATTGGACGGAATACCCAGCAATTCGCGCAAATCCGCCTCGGTCTTCTCGGCGACGGAAACGAATTCCTTGCCGCGATGGCTCATTTCCATGATCGACATCCCGCTGCCATGCCAATCCAGCATTTCCGCCTGGGCGCGCAACAAAACGGATTCCGGCAACATCGAAGGGCCGGCGCTGAAGTTATAAACTCTGGACATTTGAACCTCTTATCTTGAGTGGTAGTAAAAAAATTAAGTTATCGTTCCCACGCTCTGCGTCACTGTCATTAAGTTAATAAATACTAGTCATTCCGGCAGGGAGTGCCGGAATCCCGGTTCCAGGGATGGTGCGGACTGGAAGCGTCCATGCAGCTTGGATACCGGCTATCCATGCCGGAATAACGGCTTAGGCTAATGGCTTTGACACGTAGCGTGGAAATGATCAATAGGTTTTATGGGATTCACTAGTCTACAGAATTTATGCTGCAACTCTAAGCTGTGGAGCTAATGGGATAGCCTCGCCGTTTTCGAGATAATCCGCTTTCATCATCTCCCAAACCAATTGCAACTCACGTAGCGCATCTTCCGGTGACGAGGCGAAAGCTGAAATTTCTGGCATCTCCACAAAATGCGCCAACCAATGTTCACCGTCAAAATAGATATTCAACTTAAACCCGCCTCCCATTGCCGAAAGGTTTACATTAAAGCAAATCAATAAAAGCCTTATTGCTAATCCCTGCATCCCTTATAATATTTCCCATTGTGATCGCATTGACAGGGTTATGTCTTGGTATGGTCAGGATGCGTCCGCCATCACTCATGACAATGTGCTTCCCTTGTCGCACTATAGTAAATCCGAGCTTTTCCAATGCACGGACGGCTTCTAAATGATTGATCCCCGGCAGTTTCGGCATTTAAGCGGCTATCTCGATTTCGCGGATCAACTTGCCACGGTTCAATTCCTCCACGACTAGCAAGTATTCCTGTATAGCGTCGGCGATATTTTCTAAAGCCTCCTGTTCTGTGAAGCCTTGGGAATGGCAACCCGGCAAACCAGGAACCGATGCGGCGAAGCCTTCTTCTGATTGCTCTAAAACGACTTGATATTTCATAGCTTTACCATTTATTACGATTGTTAGCCTGTAAATATAGGTTTTGGAATCGTCCCAGCCAGAAGCATCTTAACGCGAACGATGCACTTCGTACCTCAGCGCATCCTATGACCCTGAATCTTCGTCAAATTGGATTTAATAAGCTTTCGAATGGCATTGAGTTCCTTGGCGGTAAAACCGCTATTCTTAGCTAAGCTAACCGGTTCCAACCAAAACTTTCAGAGCAATTTATCCCGCTGTACGTGGATATGTATAGGTTCACAGCTATCGAAGCCGTAAAAGTAGAATCGGTATAGGCCGGTAATATTTTTTTGCTTGGCATCGCTTATCTCACACCAGATGGGCTGACAAAGTGATGGCACCCATCGCGAATGATGCTGTAACTTCATTTGTCACAGCTTCTATTAGATATGCTCTTCAAGACACACGCCTTTCCATCCAATAAAGAAATTGTAAAACAAACGACTCGCCCTTTTATGCTGTCCGGCACCAAATTGGAGTGGGTTTCGTTTGAGTTGATGTTTACAAAGATGCCAACAGGATATCTAAGCACGTTGATCATGGATTCCAAGCTTTGGAAATCAGCAATCGCATCAGCAATGTTTGCTTTCATCTTCAATTCAATAACGGCAGCATTTCCTATGTTTCGACAAGAATGGCGAAGTGGGACAAATGGCTCATGAATAATAATGTCAGGTCGAATTGTAAGGCCATGTAATTTAGAACTCTTTTGATATTCTTGCTCTACAATGACTTGAGGCTTAAGTTTGATACGTTTATCAAGTTCTATCAAAAGTTGGCCTTGGAATCCCCGCTCCGTCTCAAAAAATCGGGGGCAGCTAAAAGCCAGTAATGCATCATTCAAGCTAGATAATAGTGCTTCAGTTTCCATAATTAAACCTATAATTTCCTCATCTGTTTTACATCAAATACAGGAATAAATTATTAGCATCAATCTACAGTTTGCTATGAGTATATATTACGCGCAAGGGCAGTTTCATATCTTTAAATAGAGAAATCTCATTTAAAAAGTCATCGCCATTACAAAAAATGATGGCATGCGTGATACTGTCTAAGCTCCATTCGCTGTCCATCCTATGTTTAATTGATGGACTTTTTTCCTCAATTATCGTTTTTATGAATCCGCCCTCATCACAGGGATATATCACTGAATAATTTCTTAGATTCTGTAGAATTTTAGAGACTTTTTGTTGAAAAAGCTCGAAATCACTACACTTTTCTGAATAAAGAATTAATACATTAGGATTCATATTTACGCATTTAATCGAAAATGACCTGCCGTAAAATTCCCCACTTACAAATTCAACCCATACGGGCTTGATAAAACGCCATTCATTCGTAGAATATACTCCTCTTTTTAAACATGCTATTGTTTCATTCTTTTTTATTTTCCAAGATTTAATTTCATCTGTAGTAAGCTTAGGTAAATCAGGTATCTTTGCACTATTTAATATATCTTGCCTCCCTTGTTCCATACGCTCAAGTAGCTTTTCACGATCATCTGCTATCGACACACGAACCTCCCATCTATATTTTCTGACAAAGGTAGGACGGTCAGCCCGGTAGGGTGGGCAAACGGCTTCATCGTTTGCCCACGCGGAACCTATCAATAGGACGAATGACCACAGATCCGACTTTCAAGCCACCGAGCTAATGATGTAAGGCTTTCACCCGGCATCTTCCCCAGCAACAAACCCTCAACACTGATATCCTCATCGACATCTTCCCAATGGATGCCAACTCCTTTGCCAATCAAGCGCCAGTTTTCGCGCTCCGCTGGAATGGCGTGGGCAAGCCGGTGATACCGGACAATGGGGACAGAAATGCTCCGGCCATTGCCCAACCCACCGACAGCCCGGTAGGGTGGGCAGATGGCTCTATCGTCTGCCCACGCGGAATATTGCACAAATCGGTGGGCAAGCAAAAAGACGCTTGCCCGCCCTACGCTGCTGCCAGCATTTGAGCAACCCGGAAGGTTGCCAGCCATTAGCCGGGGGTTGAGCGCAGCGACACCCCCGGATAGCTGCGAAAATAGCCCTTCGACCCTGGAAGGGTCGCAGAGTCCGGCCAAACACGCTTGCCGTCCTTCTGAAATCGTGCAAATCTTGCATTCGGCAGGTGAAATCCTTAACCATGCAAGAAAGACTACGACCCCTCCAGGGTCGATAGTCTATTTGGTATGCCATCCGGGGGTGTCGCTACGCTCAACCCCTGGCTAATGGCTTGAACCCCTTCGGGGTTCCTCTTTTTCGCCAACCCACAAAACACATCCGGCAACGACTTATATATAACAATGAGCGCAGGAGCGTGGGAACTAGACTTTACGATCACCCAATCGCATGACCACAGCCCCGACTTTCAAGCCATCGAGCAAGCGATGTGAGGCTTTCACCCGACATCTTCCCCAGCAACAAACCCTCGACACTTATATCCTCATCCACATCTTCCCAATGGATACCCACTCCCTTGCCAATCAACCGCCAGTTATTGCGCTAGGATTGGATTGCATGGGCAAGCCGGGGATACCGGGAATAGGGACAGATATACTGCGGCCATCGCTCAAATCAACTGACAAAGTATCATCAGTGACCATCACTTTCTCGGCATTGGGGATTTGAAGCTTTATCACTGTGGCAAGCGGAGTAAATCATTCCCCTCCGAAATATCCAAGCGCCGCTCAATCCTGTCTATGCGTTCTTTGAGCCGATCAATGCTGGATTGTTGTCTGGCTATATCTTCACTTTGTACCGGCTTCATCACGCCTAACCCCGGCAACCGCCGATTCAATCCGGTTAATCCGATGCTTGACATCGCTAAACTCGTTACGCATTTCCGTCTGCAATCCTACAATTTGATTACGCATCGCCCGGAATTGTTCGAATAGATGCTTGCCCATACTTTCATCCAGCGCGGGCATCTTCTGGCTGCTGGATTAAACATTCAGCCGGTATGCCGAGAACTTTATGCAAACGCCAAATCATTTTTAGCGTCAGTGGGCGTTTGCGGTTAAGAATATCGTTGACGCGATTTCGTCGGCCAATCATTGGCTCTAAATCCTTCGAACTTAAGCCTCTCTGATCCATGCAAAATTTGATAGCTTCGATGGGGTCAGGCAAATCCAGCGCATAATGTTTCCTTTCATAAGCCTCCACTAAGGTGACTAAGACATCCAAGCGCTCACCTTCGGGAGAATCTGCCTCGGCCATCATCAGCGTTTCGATTTCACTAAGAGCCGCACGGTAATCTGCCTCGCTTTTAATCGGCTTGATTTCCATCAGTTCCTCCGTCAAATCGTTTTTGTGTTGATTTTGTCATACTGTGCGTGAGTTCCGATGAATCGGATATACACAACCCGATAGGGATAATTTATCCATGTCACTAGCCTATATTTGTTGCCCGCAATATTGAATACCACGCGACCATCTTGAAGAATACTGGCATTTCCGAAATCCCGTTTGACATCGGCAGGGGTGGCCCAATCAGCGGCTTGCGTCTGCCGGTACCAAGCCAAGGTTGGTTCTTTGGCATCCAAATAAGCCGGTTGGTGTTCCCAGAAGGCTTTGAGTGTCGAGAGGGCAATTATTCGCATCTTGTTAGTTTGTGAAGATTCCGAATACTCCTAATCAGATTAGGTTGCCAAGGCCTTTACCCTATTCCTCATTGGAACTAGATTCTCCACCCTCTACATCTCCATCGGCAGGCAATTCCTCAGAATCCCCATTCTCCCCTTCCCCCTCCGGCAAATTGGCAATCCTATCCACGCCGACAACCTTTTCGCCGGGGCCGAGTTTGATGACGGTGACGCCTTGGGCGATGCGGCCTACCACGGAGATTTCATCCACCCGGGTCCGCACCAAGGTGCCGGCGTCGGTGATCAGCATGATTTCATCGTTATCTTCGACCAGCGTCGCGCCGACCACCGCGCCGTTGCGGGCGGAGGTCTGGATGGCTGATCACGCCTTGGCCGCCGCGATTGTGGCGGGGGAATTCTTCCAGCCTGGTGCGCTTGCCATAACCATTTTCGGTGATGTTCAGCACCGTGCCTTCGCTGGCGATAATCAACGCAATGACTTTTTGGCCTTCCTGCAGGCGCATGCCGCGCACACCGGCGGCGGTGCGGCCCATCGGCCCGCACATCGGTTTCTTTGAAGCACACCACCTTGCCGTCGCTGCTGAACAGCAACACATCCTGCTCGCCGTTGGTGATCGCGACATTGACCAGGTGGTCGTCCTCGCGCAGGTCGATGGCGATTTTGCCGTCGGTGCGCTGGCGCTCAAATTCGGTCAACGGCACTTTCTTCACCGTGGCCGAAGCGGTGGCCATGAAGATGAAATGGTCTTCGTCGAACTCGCGCACCGGCAGGATGGCGTTGATGCGCTCGCCTTCCACCAGCGGCAACATATTCACGAAAGGCTTGCCCCGCGCGGTGCGGCTGGCGACCGGCAGTTCGTAGACCTTCAGCCAGTACACCTTGCCGACGCTGGAGAAGCACAGGATGGTATCGTGGGTGTTGGCGACAATCAGCTTTTCGATGTAATCCTCTTCCTTGGTGGCCGCCGCCTGCTTGCCGCGCCCGCCGCGCCGTTGCGACCGGTAATCGCCCAGCGGCTGGGATTTGACATAGCCTTCATGGGACACCGTCACCACCATGTCTTCTTCGGTGATCAGATCCTCCTGCGGACAAATCCAGGCGATCTTGCAGGATCTCGCGTGCGCCGCTTGTCGCCGAACTGGTCGCGCACAGCCACCAATTCGTCGCGTGATCACTTCCATCAGCCGTTTGTCGTCAGCCAGTATCCGCAGCAATTCGTCGATCTGCCCCAGCAAGACTTTGTATTCGTCGATGATCTTGTCCTGCTCCAGCCCGGTCAGGCGGTGCAGACGCAAATCCAGGATGGCCTGGGCCTGGACAGGGGAAAGCCGGTAGCCCTCGGCGCCAAGCCCGTAAATCCGCCGCCAAATTCTCCGGGCGGGAGCGCGCGGCTTCTTCGACCCGTTCCAGCAATTCCGACACCACGCCGGGCATGCCATACCCGCGCCAACATCCGTGTCTTTGGCCTCCGCCGGAGTGGGCGAGGATTTGATCAGATCGATGATCTCGTCGATATTGGCCAGCGCGACCGCCTGGCCCTCCAAAATATGGGCGCGTTCGCGGGCCTTGCGCAACTCGAAAACGGTGCGGCGGGTGACGACTTCGCGGCGGTGGTCGATGAACGCCTCCAGCAATTCCTTCAGATTCATGCAACGCGGACGGCCGTCCAGCAAGGCCACCATATTGATGCCGAACACGGTTCCCATCTGGGTTTGCTGATAGAGATTGTTCAGCACCACGTCCGGCGACTTCGCCGCGGCGCAGTTCGATCACCATCCTCATGCCGTCCTTGTCCGACTCGTCGCGCAAGCCGGAAATGCCTTCCAGCTTGCCTTCCTTGACCAACTCGGCGATTTTCTCCAGCAAACGGGCCTTGTTGACCTGATAAGGCAATTCGTGGACGATGATGCTCTGCCGGCCGATCCCTCCTCACCCTCGAACTCGCAGCGGGCGCGCAGGTAAATCCGCCCGCGCCCGGTCAGGTAAGCCTCGCGGATGCCGCTGGCACCGTTGATGATCCCGTAGGTCGGAAAATCCGGCCCCGGGATATGTTTCATCAGATCGTAGATAGCTGATGTCAGGATCGTCGATCAAGGCCAGGCAGGCGCCGATGACCTCGGTGAGATTGTGCGGCGGAATATTGGTCGCCATGCCGACGGCGATACCGGCCGAGCCGTTGATCAGCAGATTCGGAATCCGCGTCGGCAGCACAGCCGGTTCGCGCTCGGATTCGTCATAGTTCGGCACGAAATCGACGGTTTCCTTGTCGAGGTCGGCCAAGCAATTCATGGGCGATGCGCGACATGCGCACTTCGGTGTAACGCATCGCGGCCGGCGGATCGCCGTCCACCGAACCGAAGTTGCCCTGCCCGTCGACCAGCATGTAGCGCAGCGAAAACGGCTGCGCCATGCGGACGATGGTGTCGTACACCGCCGAGTCGCCGTGCGGATGGTATTTACCGATCACGTCACCGACGACGCGGGCGGATTTTTTATAGGGCTTGTTCCAGTCGTTGCCCAACTCCTGCATGGCGAACAGCACCCGGCGATGCACTGGCTTCAGCCCGTCGCGGGCATCGGGCAGGGCGCGTCCCACGATCACGCTCATGGCGTAATCCAGGTAGGACTGTTTCATTTCGTCTTCGAGGTTGACCGGGATGATTTCTTTGGCGAAGGAGGACATCAGTATCCAAGTTGTGTGCGGTTCAGGGCGTTGGAGCGGGCGGGCCACTCTGGGCAAAACGCCTTAGGCTGGTTCCCTGTGGCCCGCCATGGGCGCAAGCGGCAAGAGTCGCGGATTATACCAAAAAAGGCGTATGATTTTCCGCCCGCCCTTAACCTGCAAGTCCGAGTTGCCAAGATGCTTCCAGCCTGCCCCAATTGTGTGTCCCTCCGCATGAGCGCGTTCGGCCTTGCCTTGATGCTGTCCGCCTTCCTTCCGGCCCAGGCCGAAACCTTGCGCTCACAATTGGAAAACCTGGCCAAACAAAACAGCATTCTGATCGAAGGACTGGATCGCATCGGCGCGGAGCCGTCCAGGCAGGTCGAGGGCGATGTTCCGCAGCAGATCAAATCACTGCTCTCCGATTACAATTTCATGAGCGTGGGCCAAGGCGGACGGATCGAGCGGCTGACCATCACCAGCCTCAAGCAACTCGCACCCAGACCCCGGTTCAGCGGGGCAGTCAAGACGCGCCGCCTGGGCGCGCACCATCAGATCGATGCCACTGTGCGCGGCCCCGGCGACATGGAGATTGGCGTCAGCCTGCTGGTCGACACGGGCGCGACGACCCTGGTATTGCCGGAATCCATGATAGCCCCGCTGGGCTTTGACCGCGCAGCCTTGCAAACCGGCACGAGCCAGACCGCAGCCGGCTCCATCCCGGTCAAGACGGGCTTGCTAAAATCGGTGAACGTAGGCGGTGTGGTCGCCGAAAACGTGCCGGTCAGTTTCATCGGCGACCAGCAGCTTAACGGCACCCGGCTGTTGGGCATGAGTTTTCTAAACCGGTTCCGCTTTTCCCTGGATGATGAAAACAACGAATTGCTGTTGCTGTCGAAATAGACGCAGCAAGTGCTGCGTCCACTCCATGGACAAGCGCATGTCTGCGGCAAGGAAGCCTAAAAGATCGGCCTCAAAAAGCGTGTTCGGCGAGATAAAGCTGAAGAATCGTTTTTGAACGGATCGTGTTTTGGCGTATATGCATGATCAAGCGCATGAACATTTCCCGCAGGATGAAATAACCCATTTCGGGATGGGCGTCCATGTACTTGATCATGGCCGGGCCATTGACGCGGATGACGGCACAGTCGGTTGCGGCGGTGACTTGGGCGCTACGCGGTTCGCCGTCGAACATGGACAACTCGCCGAACAAGTCGTCTTCCCCCAATTTGGTCAAGCCGGTTGTTTTGTCGCCGACTTTGTCTTCAATATAGGTTGTGACTTGGACTTCGCCATTCAGGATCAAATAGAAATCCCGGCCTTCGTCGTCCTCCTCCAGGATGATGTCGCCAGCCGCATAGTTTTCGATGGTGTGCGGAACTTGTCCGATGAATTCGGGATCGTCCAGCAAAAGTTTTAAGCTCTTCATGGGGTGCTTACTCCGCTACGGATGTTTGACAACTGAATCGAGTGGGTTGGAACCTAATCTCTTCGCAGCCAGGACGGCTGGAGCAGCCGCCCCGTGATCCTAGGTCTTCCTTGAGGGCTGACAGGATCAAGCGGGATGGCTTCGCTTGGCGACAGTTTACTGGCTACTGGCAGTTTGTGGAAATAATGCGGCGTCGCCAGCCGCAACGGACATTTCGGTGGCCCGGCCTTGCACGGATTGGTCTAAGAAGCGAGTGGCCCTGACCGAGCAACAAGCTTGCCGCCCAACCTTCCTATTGATACAGTGCGCGCTTTCCACCCCCAGCCCACCCGTTTCCGGCCAACAACTGCCCATGAACCACACCAAGACCCGCTTCGCGCCCAGCCCCACCGGCCTCATGCACCTGGGCAACGCCCGCACCGCGCTGTTCAGCGCGTTGTTCGGCGAGCGCTTCCTGCTGCGCATCGAAGACACCGACCAAGAGCGCAGCCGCAGCGAATTCGTCTCCGAACTGCTGGACGACCTGCGCTGGATGGGGCTGGCCTGGGACGAGGGGCCGGGGTCATCTAAAGCCAACGCCGATTATTTCCAATCCCAGCGCGGCGCGATCTACGCCCGTCATTATGACCAATTGGAACGTACAGGGCTGGCCTACCCCTGTTTTTGCACGCCGACGGAGTTGGAAATCGCCCGCAAAGTCCAGCTAGGCGCCGGCCAACCGCCGCGTTACAGCGGCAAATGCGGACGGCTCAACCCCGAAGACATCGAGCGCCGCCTGCAAAAAGGCTTGCAAGCCACCCTGCGTTTCCGCGTCCCCCGCAACGCGTCGGTGGAATTCGACGACCACGTGCGCGGGCCGCAGAGATTCAACACCGACGACATCGGCGACTTCATCATCCGCCGCGCCGACGGCTCGCCGGCGTTCTTCTTCTGCAACGCCATTGATGACTCGCTGATGGGCGTGACCCATGTCGTGCGCGGCGAAGACCATCTCAGCAACACCCCGCGCCAGTTGCTGATCCTCCAGGCGCTGGGCCTGCCTCCCCCGCAATACGCCCATATCTCCCTGGTGCTGGGTGACGACGGCGCACCGCTGTCCAAGCGCAACGGCAGCCGCAGCATCAACCAACTGCGCGAGGAAGGCTATTTTCCGCTGGCCTTGCTGAACATGCTGGCCCGCGTCGGCCACCATTACGAAAATGAAGGCTTGATGGAGTTGGAAGATCTGAAGCGCCATTTCGACTTGGGCCACCTGGGCAAGTCTCCTTCGCGTTTCGACATTACCCATCTGCGCCACTGGCAAGAGCTTGCGGTGCGGGCGGCGGACGAGGAAACCCTGTGGAACTGGCTGCGCGATGAAACCCGCGCCCTCGTGCCGTTCGAGCAATATCCGCTGTTCCTGGACATCGTGCGCAGCAACTGCGTATACCCCAACCAAGCAGACGAATGGGCGCGGATACTCTTCACCGACGAACTAGTCTTGAGCACCGAGATCGAAGCCGTGGCCCGGCAAGCCGGCGAGCCGTTCTTCCTCGCCGCCTTGGATGCCGCCACCGAAGCGGGGGAGGATTTCGATGCCTTCATGGTTTTGTTGAAAGCCAAATCCGGCGCCAAAGGCAAAGCCCTGTTCATGCCCTTGCGCGCCGCCCTCAGCGGCCGCACGGACGGGCCGGAGTTGGCAAAGTTATACCGGGGACTGGACACTTTCGTGCGGCACAAGCGGCTGGCGGAGTATGCGGAGGTGGCGGGGTAGGCGTAAAGCCCCTCTCCCAGCGGGAGAGGGGTTGGGGTGAGGGGATTCCGAAAGTGATCAAACCCCCACCCCGACCGATTTGAATTTAGCGGATATTGAGGCATGAAAAACCCCGCCGACGGTCTGAGCCCTTCGGCGGGGTTTTTCATTTAAAGTTTGGGCAACGGCTTTCGCGTTGCCCAACAATCCATGACCAGAAATGTCAGGCGCAAAAAAAAAGACGTGCCCGACCTACGGACTTGTATGATCTATGCTGCTTCCTTCCTCAGGGAGCGGCGGCGCGCCCAGCCGAACCGGCGAAGCCCGCGCTGAACAGCGCGGCAGAGGATGGCTCCGGCACGGCGTTGGAAGAGGAAAGCTCGGTGATGATCACCTCGCCATTGCCGGTGCGGATGCCGGCTAGGAGGATCGGGTTCATGCCGCCATTGAACGAGCCGCCGCCGGCCACCACCAATGGCGTCGAACCCAGCAGAACGTAGGTGCCGCCACCGTAGCCATTACCCCCCCCCGCAATCTGTCAAATTTGCGATTTTTCGGGATTTGAGCGACATTACACTTACGCGGAAGCCGTTGTGGAAGCCACCAAGCCCTCAACCCTGCCTCCTCCCCCATGCGGGAGTAGCCTCCTTAGTTTCAACAACAGCATGAGTCCATGACCCTGCCACCCCGCCCAAGCATCGGCGTCAGCGCGATCATTTTCGACGCCCAAGAACGTGTTTTGCTGATCCAACGCGGCACACCCCCGGCGCAGGGCTTTTGGCATGTGCCGGGAGGCAAGCTGGAAGCCGGAGAAAGCCTAATCGAAGGCATCCATCGTGAGGTGAAAGAGGAAACCGGCTTGGAGGTAATTATCGGCCCGATCATGGCCGTGGTCGAGCGCAGACAGGAAGGCTTCCATTACGTCATCATCGACTTCCTAGCCCAACTTAAAGACCCTAGCCAAACCGCGATCCGTCCCGCCGACGATGCCGCCGCCTGCGCCTGGGTGGATGAAACAGAACTAGACCAATATCCTATCGCCGAAGGGCTGCTGCCGATTTTGAAACGGGCGCGGCTAGCGCATCGCGGCGCAAGGCTGGGATTAGCCGATGCGGCGGGCTTGGGTACGGATTTTATTCCTTACGCGCCACAACTTAAGCATCCCGATAAAGCCGCGTAGCGACAGGATGAATGTAGCCGAAGGTTTCAACCTCCGGAGACAAAGCGCGAAAGATGGCCGGTCGCGTAGCGACGGTTGAGCGGTGCCGCGTGGAATAGGCTGGCGTGGTTTCAAATGCCGCTACGCGGCATGCGGATTTCGCGAATTCGTTTCCGGGGGTTGAAACCCCCGGCTAGGTTCGGGTTGTCGCTACGCGACATTACAACATTGGGACTTAAGTTGGCACACATGGGATATTTTACCTCCCGCCGCCTTTGCCCTGATTCAATCAAACAGATCCATTTGCCGCTTGATCGTCTTGGGCGGACTAAACAAGCCGACATCCAAAGGGGTATCTTGCTGGAAACCCAGCCGTCTGCAAGCAAGCAGAAACCGCTGCTTGATCATGTCGGCATAAACGCCTTCGCCTTCCATGCGTGTTCCGAAATCCGACACATTTTCCCGTCCGCCCCGCGATTGGCGCACCAAGCTCATGACATGCGCCGCCCGGTCGGGATAGTGCGCCTCCAGCCATTCGATAAACAAATCTTTGACCTCCAACGGCAGGCGAAGAAAAACATAAGCCGCCATGCAAGCCCCGGATTCCTTGGCGAGGCGCAATATCTTTTCGATGTCGCCGTCTGTCAAAGCCGGGATGATCGGCGCGACGATCACGCTGGTGGGGATGCCCGCCTCGCTCAGTTGGCGTAGTGTCGCCATCCGCCGCATTGGCGTAGCCGCCCTAGGCTCCAGGCGTCGGGCGATTTCCGGCTCCAGGCTGGCGATGGAGATCATGACCCGCACCAGATTCTTCGCCGCCATGGACGCCAACAGGTCGATGTCACGGGTAATCAACGATCCCTTGGTGGTGATCGTCACCGGATGCTGGAACTCGGCCAGCACCTCCAGGATACGGCGCGTCACTTGCTGCGTCCGCTCAAGCGGTTGATAAGGATCGGTATTCGCCCCCAGGGCCAAGGGCGCAGGCCGGTAGCCGGGCCGCGACAGCTCTTGGCGCAACAGCTCGGCGGCATTGGCCTTGACCACGATCTTGGTCTCGAAATCCAATCCGGGGGATAGGCCAAGATAAGCATGGGTCGGACGCGCATAGCAATACACGCAGCCATGCTGGCATCCCCGGTAAGCATTGACCGAGCGGTCGAAGGGAATGTCCGGCGATTGGTTGCGGCTGATGATGGACTTGGCCGTTTCGCGGGAAACTTCCGTCTTGATGGCGGCAGGCTCATCCTCCCAAACCCCGTCCTCCGGGAAAGCGGCGGGGTCTCGGGTCTGCTTGAGAAACCGCGAATCGGAATTGGATCGGGCACCATGGCCGGATAGGGGCGTTTTGCTGCTCAGGCGCATCGGTGGAACCACTGCTGATGGAAACATAACGCTAACACAGAACAGGCTTGCCCTGCACGGCTAGGGTTGCGACAATCGCGGTATTTGCAACGATCATAAGGCCGATGCCATGACTGCTCCCCAAGATTCTTCCTCTTCCGAACTCCATGCCGAAGTCCTCGTTTTAGGCGGCGGCCCCGGCGGCTACACGGCGGCTTTCCGCGCCGCCGACCTCGGCAAGCAAGTCGTGCTGGTGGAGCGCCATCCGGTGCTGGGCGGCGTCTGCCTGAATGTCGGCTGCATCCCGTCCAAGGCGCTGCTGCATCTGGCCCATGTGATCCATAGCGTGGAGGAAGTGGAAGCCTTCGGGGTCAGCTTTGGCAAGCCGGAGTTGGACTTGGACAAAATCCGCGATTGGAAAAACAACCGGGTCGTCAAAATGCTCACCACCGGCTTGAGCGGCTTGGCCAAGCAACGCAAAGTCACGGTGCTGACCGGCGAGGGGCGCTTCACCTCGGATCGGACTTTGGCTGTCACCACGGCGGAAGGCGAGCAGACCGTCCGCTTCGACAATGCCATCATCGCCGCCGGTTCCCAGCCGACCCAGATCCCCGGCTTCCCCAATGACGACCCGCGCCTGCTGGATTCCACTGGCGCTTTGGCACTGGCCGACATCCCCGCACGCCTGCTCATCGTCGGCGGCGGCATCATCGGCCTGGAAATGGCGAATGTCTACCACGCCCTAGGCTCGAAGATCACCGTCGTCGAATTGCTGGATCAGCTCATCCCCGGCGCGGACGCCGACCTGGTCAAGCCTTTGCACCAGCGCATCGCCAAGCAGTACGAGAATATCTTCCTGAAGACCAAAGTCTCCAATATCGAGGCTTTGCCGGAAGGGCTTAAAGTTTCTTTTGAAGGCGAAGGCGCGCCGGAGTCGGATGTGTTCGACCGTGTGCTGGTGGCCGTGGGCCGCAGGCCGAACGGCAAGCTGATTGGCGCGGAAGCGGCAGGCGTTGTGGTGAATGACGCCGGTTTCATTCCCGTCGATGAGAAGCAGCGCACCAACGTCCCGCACATCTCCGCCATCGGCGATGTCGTCGGCAACCCGATGCTGGCGCATAAAGCCACCCACGAGGCGAAAGTGGCGGCGGAAGTCATCGCAGGCCACCACTCGGCGTTCCAGGCGCTGACGATTCCGTCCGTCGCTTACACCGACCCGGAACTGGCCTGGATGGGCCTGACCGAAACGGCGGCCAAGGCGCAGGGCATCGACTATGAAAAAGCCGTGTTCCCCTGGGCCGCGAGTGGCCGTGCCCTCGGCACAGGCCGCCGCGAGGGCTTGACCAAGCTGCTGGTGGACAAGGAAACCAAGCGCGTCCTCGGTGCCGGGATTGTCGGCCCCAACGCCGGCGAGTTGATCGCCGAGGCGGTGCTGGCCCTGGAAATGGGCGCGGACGCGGAAGACATCAGTCTGACCATCCACCCGCACCCGACCCTTTCGGAAACTTTCGCCTTCGCGGCGGAGATGATCGAAGGGTCGATCACGGATATTCTGCTGAAGAAGTGATTCGAGACCTGGAGGATGGCCTTCAGGCCACCAAGCCGCCGACCGCCAAGGCGGCCTGAAGGCCACCCTACAGCGGAAGAGCCCTCTCCCCGGCCCCTCTCCCAAGAGGGAGAGGGGAGGAAGAAAACAGAAAAAAGAATTCAGAAAGCAGAAGACAGGATTCAGAAAGCACCAGGGAGAACACAGCACAACCGCAAACCCAGGTTGTCGTCGCGATCGTCAGGAAGGTTCCTGTAGCGATACGCACAGCGGGCAAAGCCTGCTTTGTAGTTCCAGGAACCGCCGCGCACAGTCCTTTCCGCATAATCCTGCCAAACGATGTCCGCCACGGGCACAGGTTTGGCGTATTCATTCAGACACCATTCCCAGACATTGCCGGCCATGTCCAAAGGCCGGTCTTCAGACCAATCCTGGGCATGCAAGCCCACGGCCACCGTGCGGTTCAATTGGCTTTCATAGGTGTTGGCGCGTCGCCCGTCCCAGTCCGGCCCCCATGGATAGCGATTGGCGGGATCGCCGCCGCAGGCCGCTTGCTGCCATTCCCATTCGGTTGGCAGGCGCACCGTTTTGCCCAGTTTATGGCTTAACCAGCGGCAATAGGCCATCGCCTCCATCCAATCCACATTCACCGCCTGATGATTGCCGAATGCCGGGATTTGCCGACCGGGGTCTGGGTAATAGCGCTTGGGCAAGCCTTGCCACCAATCAGGCTTGGCATAACCATCCTCGGCCTCGACAAACAACCGGTATTGCGCCTGGGTGACGGGATATTTCGAGATCTGGCAAGCCTCCACGTCGAACACACCCGCGCCGTCCTCCAGTTCCACCTTTCCAGGCGGCACCGGACACCAGACAATATCGGGCAGGCCGTCCTTGACGCCGACGCCGGGCCGGTCGTCGCCGATCAAGGCGAGGCGGACACCGATGGTGGCGCGGACTTCGTGGGCGGTCTCCGCCAGATGGATCCGCCGCAGCATGTCCTCGCGCAGCACCGGGCCGAGAAAATCCGCTTCCCAATCCGTCGGCGTGTAAGGCAAAGCGCGGATCATCGCCCCTGCCTCCACGGCCAAGGGGTCTAGCCAACGCAAAGCGTCCGGCTTCCCGCGCCGCTCCCACTCCGCCGCGTCGCGTTGCAGGCGCTTGCGCATCAGGAATTGGTCTTTGCGCCCGGCGATCCAGTCGCGCAGCAGCGGCCAGTTGCGGAACAGGGCTTCATGGGCGACTTCCAATGTCGGTGCTGCCGCCTTTTTAGGGAACCGATCAAGCCCTCTCCCTGCGGGAGAGGGTTGGGTGAGGGTTTTCCCAGCTTCGCCGTCCGTCAACAACAGCCGCGCCTGGATAAAGTCTTGGATCAGCCGCTGCGCCGCCGTAGGAGCGGGCTTCAGCCCGCGACCATCAGGGCCCAGCCCCCACAATGCCAAAGCCGCCCGCCGCCGGGTCGCCGCGCCGGAGTTTTCGTCGATTTCCACCAGCTCGCGAAACACCTCGGCCAGCGGGTCGCCCCCGCCCAAGCCCCTCCCGCCGGGACATGCCTTGTACACTTCTTCCGCCTTGTCGGCTATCGCCCCCTCGACGCCACCGAAGGCGTCGTAAGCCTGCCGAGCCATCACCTGGCCTTCCCGCTGGCCGTAAAGCCGCTCCAAGGCGAACGCCATCAGCGCCAGGTTGCCGGGTTTGAGGCCGGTATCTTCGATGATCGTGTCCACCAGTCCAGGCGGGTCGAACGACAGCCCGGCCAGCCGCGCCGGGCCTTCGACCATCTCGCGCAAAGCCGATTCGTTGGGCGCAGCCAGCAACAGTTGCCCGCCGTTGAACCAGTCTGCCAGCCTCTCGCCGAACGCCTCGCAGTCCATGCACTGGCCGAGGAACTCCGCCCGCATCGTCGCCACCACCCGCACCAAGCCGCTGGCCATCAAGCCGTCCAAGGCGTCAATGAAAGGCTGGCGGGCATGGTCTTCGACCTGTCTGCTGAACAATTCCTCGAACTGGTCGATGAACAGCAGCAATTGCCAAGCCGGGTCGGATTTTGGATGGATTTCCTTCAGCAAGGCTTGCAGTTCCGTTCTACCGGCTTGCAGGGCTTGCTCGCAACGGCTGAAGCGCAACTTGAATTTTTCTGCCAACACATCGGCCAGAATCTCAAGCGGCGTATGCTTGGCGATTTCCGCCGGCGTCATCCTGACCCAAGCCCAGCGACTGATACCGCCGACTTGCCAGGCTTCCAGCTTCGGCAGCAAACCGGCCCACACCAACGAGGACTTGCCCGCCCCCGAAGCCCCGACCACGGCGACAAAGCGCTGGCCGTCCAGCTTTTCCTTCAACTGTCTTAACTGCGGCCCGCGCCCGAAAAACACGGCGGCGTGTTGGTCGGTCATCGCCTGCAAGCCCCGATAGGGCGGGCCTTGGGTGGCGATGTCCCAAAGCGGTTTGTCCCCCCGCCGCGCAAAGGCATCACAGACTCGCAGATCATCGACGAATTTCCGGGCGGCGTGCGTCCAGGTGAAATTTTTTTCCAGCAGCCTCTGGCGCAAGTCCAAGGCGTTCTGTTTGGCCTTGCCTGGGTCTTTCGCCAGCATTAGCAGTGCTTCCCTGACCGTCTTTTCGTCGTCCGGGTGGAAATTGGCATCGCCGGTCTTATCGTCCCGCCCTTTGATTTCAACGGCTTTGAGCAAGGCGAGGCCGGCATCGCCCAAGGCTGCATGGATCAATTCGTACAGCCCGCTCTTGCGGCTGGCGATCAAAGGCACACCGGCGGCAATCGCCTCCCAGCCGGTCAGTCCAAAGCCCTCATGCCAAGACAGCATCATCGCCACGCTGCACCGACGCAATTCCTGAAACAGGTCTTGGCGGTTGCTCGAAAAGGTCAGGGGGATCAGGTTGATGACACGGTCGGCTTTTTCTTGAGCCAGTTCGCGCAAAGCCGACTCTTCTTCCCCGCCAGCTTCTTCGATGCCATACAGCAACATTTCCACGTCGCACAGAGCCGACGGCAACCGGGAATCTTCGCAGGCGGCGCGGCAGGCCGACGCCAGCGCGGCAACCGCCAACCGGCCTTGCTTGATGCGGTCGTCCGCCGGGCCAAGACGGCCTAGGGTGACAGCGCGGAAGACGGGGGCGGGCGTGGCGGAAGGCGTAATGTCCGCCAAGCCGGGGATGATCATATGCGGGGTTTTGCCTTGCTCGGCGACAATCTCGGACAACCGATTACGCAACAGCGGGCCGACCGCGAACACGCAGTCAGCAGCTTGAAACAGCGCCTGCGGCCGCTCGTGTTTTTGCTTGGCCTTCTCGCCGATGCCGTCCCGGTAGCTGATGTAATCCCGAAAGCTCATGTGCTGAATCGCCACCGCAACGCCGGGTTGGCCGATTTTGACCATGCGCAGGGCGACCTCGCCGGTATGAATGTCATGGCCTATCCAAGCGGTATTGGCACCTGGCCTGATGCCGTGGTTTTCCAGCAGATCCCGCACATCGTAAGCACGGGATTCTTCAAAGCGGTCATGATCCCGGCTTTTGCCGACCGCCAGCAATGTGACATTCGCTTGGGCGGCATCTTGGGTTTCTTCCGCCGATGCCTCCAACACCACACAAACCACCCGCCCCGACCCGAGCAACCGCCCCAACGCCTTGGCGAAGTCCATGTTAAACGCATTGATGCCGCCATGTTTCGGCCCCCAGGCCGTGGCGAGCAATACCAGTTCAGCCATTTTTTCTCCCGTCCTCCCGCAGCCGCGCCACGTCTACCGCCGCAAGCCCGGTCTTCGCCGCGATGGTGGCGTCGTCAAGAACATCCAGCAGCTTGCGGGCAATAGCGGTTTTCTCCGCAAGAGCGCCTTGATCGATGCCTAGCTCGATGCCTAGCTTGATGCCTTGCTCAATCCCTTGCTTGGTCGCCTTGATGATGGCATTGCGCTGGTCGTGGATGAAGATTTCACGTTTCTCCAAATCCTCTTCCTCCTCAGGACTGAGTTGGGCGGCGTTGGCGAGGTCGAAAGCGTGGCGCAACGGCGCGTCGCCCTGGAACTCCGCCGGGATCGCCGTCAAGTCTTTGGCATGGCGGATGAAGTACAACCAGCGCTCGGACTGGCTTTCCAGCTCGCTTAAGGGCTTGTCGAACTTGGGCAGTTCGACAAACACCAGTTCCAGGTCGTCTTGCGGGTAGTCCAGCAAGAAGTCTTTTTCTTTCAGCGTAAAACGGCTCAAGTAAGGCTCGTGGCCGGGGAACATCACGAAGTCGGTCAGGGTCAACGCGATAACCGGGGATAGGTCGGTATAGTCGCCACCGCTCGGCAGTTGCACCGAGTAGGCTTTGGCGGCGTTGTAGAGAATGCGCTTCTCAAAACCCTCGACATTCAGCACCTGCATCTCAATGATGACTTGCCGCCCGTCCTTCAGGCGGGCGCGCACGTCCAGGTAGGTGTCCTTGACGCCACGAATCTTCGGCGCAAGCCAGGGGTTGATGATCTCCAGCTCGGCGATGACGCCCCGATGCCCATACAGCAGGCTGTCGAGGAAGTCGGCGAGGATCTCCCGGCTGGTGTCGGAGCCGAAGATCTTCTTGAAAGCAAGGTCGGTCTTTGGGTTGATGAAACGCATGGTGGTCGCTTAATGTGGTGGCAGTTCAAAGTGTTTCTCAAATGTTCCGGTCGGAGTTGCAACCCCCCCTACCGGCTTCAGCATAGCCAGAATAGCTACGGTGTAAGGCAAGCCTTGCACTCCATCTCAAGGCTGCGTCCACTTCAGCACCGGCTTCCTAGCCGCCTGGGTTTCGTCGAGCCGCCGCAAGGGCGTGTGCCGTGGGGCTTCATGGAAACAACCGGCATCGCCTGACTGGGCCTGTACGGCCAGTCTACGCATGACCGCAATGAACTGGTCCAAGGTTTCGCGGCTTTCGGTCTCCGTCGGCTCAATCAACAACGCGCCATGCACGACCAGGGGGAAATACATGGTCGGCGGATGGAAGCCCTCATCTAACAGCGCCTTGGCCAGATCCAGCGTGGTCACGCCAGTGTCTTTGAGGAAACGGTCGTCAAACAGAGCCTCATGCATGCACGGGCCTTCAAAGGAGGCCGTCATCACATCCTTCAGGCTGGCCAACAGATAATTGGCATTCAGCACCGCATCGCCGGAGACCTGCCATAGCCCGTCCGCGCCGTGGCTTAACATATAGGCCAAGGCGCGGATAAACATGCCCATTTGCCCGTGGAAACCCTTCAAGCGGCCTATGCTCTGGCTGGCCTCGCCGTCACTTTGTTCGACAAGGCGGAAGCCTTCGCCCTCGCGCAGCACCCAAGGCAAGGGCGCGAAACGGGCAAGCTCCTCGCTCAACACCACCGGACCCGCGCCCGGCCCGCCGCCGCCGTGGGGCGTGGAGAAGGTCTTGTGCAGATTGATGTGCATCGCATCAATGCCTAAATCCGCCGGGCGCACCCTTCCCACAATGGCGTTGAAATTAGCCCCGTCGCAATAAAAATACGCCCCGGCGGCATGGACAGCCTCGGCAATCGCGATCATGTCACGCTCGAACAGGCCGCAGGTGTTCGGGTTGGTCAGCATGATCGCGGCCACGTCCGGCCCCAGCTTGGCTTTGAACACGTCCAAGTCCACGCGGCCTTGGCTGTTGGCCGGCAAGGTTTCCACCGTGAAGCCCAGCGCGGCGGCGGTGGCCGGGTTGGTGCCATGGGCCGACTCGGGGGCCAGCACTTTCATCCGCCTCTCGCCTCTGGCTTCCAGCGCCGCTTTGATCGTCGCCATGCCGCAAAACTCACCTTGCGCCCCCGCCGCCTGGGACATCGCCACTGCGGGCATCCCGGTCAAGGTCTTCAGCCAAAAGGCCAGCAGGTCGATCAACTCCAACGCCCCTTGCACGGTGGAGAGCGGTTGCAGCGGGTGCAGGTCGGCCAAGCCTGGGAGACGCGCCAGCTTCTCGTTGAGGCGCGGGTTGTGTTTCATCGTGCAGGAGCCTAGCGGGTAAAACTGGCCGTCGATGCTGAAATTCTTCTGGCTCAAGCGGGTGTAGTGGCGCACCACCTGCGGCTCGGACAAGCCGGGCAGGCCGATTTTGCCCTTGCGCCGCAACCCGCCCAGGCAATCCTGGTGTTCGGGAATGGCCGACAAATCCACGCCGCAACGGCCTTCCTGGCCTTGTTCAAAAATCAACGGCTCGTCCAGGTTTAAAGGCACGGATGCTCTAGCTTCGCCCATCGGGTGGGTCGGTCTGCCTTGTTGGTTCATAAACACCTCTGCAATAATTCGACAACTGTCTCCATTTCCTCAATCCGGTTGAGTTCGGTCACCGCCACCAGCAGCAGATTTTCCAGCTCCGGCCTTTCGGGATAGAGTCGGCTCACCGGCACACCGGCCAGGATGGGAACCGCAGCCATTCTCTCGACCAGTTCCGCCGCCGACATCGGCAACTCGATAGTCAATTCGTTGAAGAAACTGTCATTGATGACCCGGCAGCCAGGAACTTGGGCGATCATATCGGCGAACTGCACGGCCTTCGCATGGTTCAACTCGGCCAGCCTGGTAAAGCCGTCCTCGCCGAGCAGGCTGAGATGGATGCTGAAGGCCAGGGCGCACAGGCCGGAGTTCGTGCAGATATTGCTGGTCGCCTTCTCGCGGCGGATATGCTGTTCACGGGTGGACAGGGTCAGCACGAAGCCGCGCCGGCCTTCGGCGTCCACTGTCTGTCCGCACAACCGCCCCGGCATCTGGCGCACATATTTTTCCTTGCAGGCAAACAGGCCGACATGCGGACCGCCGAAGCCCAAGGCACTGCCCAGGCTCTGCCCTTCGGCGACGACGATGTCCGCGCCCGAAGCGCCCGGCGGGCGCATCAAGCCTAAAGAGACAACCTCGTTCACCACCACCACCAGCAACACGCCCTGGGCCTGGCAGGCTTCCGCCAAGGGATTTAAATCCCGCAGCCTGCCGAAAAAATTAGGGTTCTGCACCACCACACAGGAGGTTTCCCGGTCGATGCGTTCGATCAATTCCTCGATTTGCAGCCGTCCTGGCTGGAAAGGATTGGGCGACAAAGCATCGACGGCAAAGCCAGTGCTACGCGCCATGGTTTGCACCACCTCGTGGTAATGCGGATGCACACCGCCGGAAACCAGCGCCTTGCGCCGGCCGGTGAAGCGGTTCGCCATCATGACCGCCTCGGCGCAGGCCGTGGCCCCGTCATACATGGAAGCGTTGGCGACTTCCATTCCGGTCAACAGGGCCACCTGGGTTTGGAATTCAAACAGGGCTTGCAATGTCCCTTGGCTGACTTCAGGCTGATAAGGCGTGTAGGAAGTCAGGAATTCGCCACGCAGCAACAGTTGATCCACGCTGGCCGGCACATGGTGCCGATAAGCGCCCGCACCGAGAAAAGACGGGCAGGCACCTGCGGACACATTTTTCGCGGCCAACTCGCCAATGATCCGCTCCACCTCGAATTCAGGCTGGTGCTTGGGCAGATCCGCCAAAGGCCCAGGCAACCGGGCTGCGACCGGCACATCGACGAACAATCCGTCCACCGTATCCACTCCGATGCGATCTAGCATCAGACGGCGGTCGGCGTCGGTCAGGGGTAAATAGCGCATTGATCCTCCCATATCGGGTCTTGAGGGCTAATTGCACATAAATCCCCTCTCCCTGCGGGAGAAGGTTAGGGTGGGGGGCTTTAACGGACATACCGATGCGGCACAAACGGCAGCGCGACGATCCGGCCCGGCAAGGCTTTGCCCCGCACGATCAGATCGACTTCAGTGCCAATCACCGCGCTGGCAGTTTCCACATAGCCCATGCTGATCGGGCCGGACACGCTAGCCCCGAAGCCACCGCTAGTGACCACGCCGATTGTACGCCCGCCAGACTGGATTTCCGTCCCCTCGCGGGCCAGAGCCTTATCCTGCGGACGTATGCCGACGCGCAGCCGGGCCGGGCCGGCGGACAACTCATGGCGGATGATGGAAAAGCCTGGGGAAGCCGGCTTGCTCCCGCCGCCGCTTGCCGATGACCCAGGCCAAGCCCGCCTCGACCGGCGTGGTCGTCTCGTCTAGTTCGTGTCCGTACAATGGCAGGCCCGCCTCCAGCCGCAAGGAGTCCCGCGCACCCAGCCCGACCATCATCACGTCAGACGCCTCCAGCAGGGCGCGGGCAAAATCCTCAGCCAGATCCGCCGACAAGGAAATCTCGAAACCATCCTCGCCCGTGTAGCCAGTGCGGCTGATGTCGGCCTTGCCAAGGCCGGCCAGCACAAACTCCGCACACCGCATGAATTTCAATTGATTGGGCGCGTCGCAGAAGCGGGCCAGGACTGCCGCCGCCTTTGGCCCTTGCAAGGCCAGCAAGGCGCGGTCTTCCAGCAATTCCACCTTGGCCTTGTCGCCCAATCCTGCACGGATATGCTCGAAATCACGTTCTTTGCCAGCGGCGTTGACGACCAACAGCAAGTGGCGGCGCTCCCAATCGCCAGCCGGACGGGCCACCATCAAATCGTCGATAATCCCGCCACGCTCGTTGAGCAGCAGCGAATAGCGCACCGCGCCAGGTTGCAGGCCGAGAATATCCCCAGGGATCAGCCGCTCGAAGCTTTCATGCAAATCCTCATCACCTTCGATGCAAATCGTCCCCATGTGCGACACATCGAACAGCCCGGCAGCCGTGCGGGTGTGCAGATGTTCATTGAGAATGCCCGGCGCATAGCGCACCGGCAGATCGTAGCCGGCGAAGGCGGTCATCGTCGCGCCTAGGGCCTGATGCAAGCCGTGCAGCGGGGTGGGTTTTAAGCGAGTTTCGTTCATGGCGTGTGCATTCGGAATGCGGCGAAAGGGAAAAGGCATGGCCTGGAATAACCGGCCAAGGCGGATGTCGGGGTAGTTTACGCACAATCGGTGGCTGGAAAGAAGCCCTCGCCAAAGATTTTTCCACTTTCTTCAAAACCCGTCCCGGTATAGGCTTAGTGCCTTCGACCAGCAACCAACGCTTTAGGAGCCGCCATGTTTATCGCCATGAACCGTTTCAAAATCGCCCTCGGACGGGAAGACGAATTCATCGATGTCTGGAAAAATCGCGAATCCCACCTCGCCGACGTGCCGGGCTTCAAGGAATTCCATCTGCTGCGCGGGGCCAGCAACGAAGAGCACAGTTTGTTCGCCTCCCATTCCGTCTGGGAGTCGTCGGCGGCCTTTGAAGCCTGGACCCATTCCGAAACCTTCCGCAAAGCCCACGCCGGGGCAGGCGCATCCAAGGGACTGTATTTAGGCCATCCGCAATTCGAGGGCTTCGAGGCAGTTTTGTGAGCGCAGTGTCCAAGCTGCTCATTTTCGCTTTGGCCTGCCTGCTCTCTGGCTGCATAAGCATCCCCAAAAACATCAAGGCAGTACAAGATTTCGATGCGCAAGCCTATCTAGGCAATTGGTATGAAATAGCCCGGCTGGAAAACTCGTTTGAAACCGGGTTGGAGCAAATCAGCGCCCAATACAGCCTGCGCGAAGATGGCGGATTGCGTGTCCTCAACCGGGGCTATGACCCGGCCAAGGGAATCTGGAAAGAAGCCGAAGGCAAAGCGTATTTTGTAGAAAACCCCAAGGAGGGCCGGTTGAAGGTCTCCTTCTTCGGCCCGTTTTACGGTGCTTACAATATCATCGAACTGGATCAAAGCGTCGGCTATTCGCTGGTCTGCGGCCCGGATTATAGCTATTTATGGATTCTTTCCAGAACGCGGCAACTGCCAGACGAGGTTCTGAAAAGATTGATAGCCAAAGCCAAGCAATATGGCTTTGCGACGGACAAGTTGATTATTGTTAAACAGTAAGGACTATGCTAAAAAACCTCAATGATACTTTTCGGGCGGATGTGGGCCGGGTGATTGCCCGGATTGAAAGCCAGTCCCATGCCGAAGTGGTGCTGATCGTCAAGGAACACACGAACAGCTATGCGCAATATCCCTTAGGGGTTGGGATTGCCTTGGCCTTTTTGGCCTTGACGTATTTCCGTTTCGCGCCCGATTTTTTCGACGAATGGATCATCTATGCCGGCACCGTCACGGCCTTCGTGCTGGGCGCGGTGTCGACCGGGGGCATACCCGGCTTGCTGAGGCTGCTGGTGGGCAAAAAACACCTGGAAAAATCCACGGAAATCATGGCTAGGGCGTATTTCCAGAAAGGAGGCATCCACCACACCCGCGACAAAACCGGCGTGTTGATATTCATCGCCGTCTTGGAGCGGCAAGTCGCGGTCATTGCCGACCGGGGCGTGGAGTCGGCGATTCCGCCTGGCGAATGGGAGAAGATCCGGCAGGATTTCAACACCATCTTCCAGGCGAAAAACCCGGCCCGCGAATTGCTGGCAAAACTGGAAAGCCTGCAAAGCGTGTTTAGCCGACATATTCCACAGGTCGGGGATGACACCAACGAATTGCCGGATAATTTGGAAATCGATCTATGAACATGCCTTTGTTGCGCTGGGCGTTGTTGGGCCTTGCCTTGTCGATGGTTTTCATCCCGCCTTCGCAAGCCCGTATGGGAGGCGGACATTCCTATAGCAGCGGGTCTTCAAGCCGATCCGGCGGCTTTAGTGGATCCAGCCGTTCCAGTGGTAGTGGCGGGAGCGGCATCCATTGGAGCAGCCCCCCGTCCTCCGGGTATTCCATCCCCATGGGCGGAGGCTATGTCACATCGGATTCCAGCCAAAGCACGGATGGCGGAGGCAAAATCACCTTATTGGTGGAGATCATCATACTTATTCTGGTGATCTATGTTCTCTATCGCCTGTTGACTCGATCATCTGTTTACGGAAAGGCAAAAACTTTCCAATCCGGTGCCACGGCTGAGTGGATACAAGCCCCGGCGAGCCTTGACTCAAAATTATCGGAGTTGAAAGCCCGCGACGAAAATTTCTCCAAAGTATTGTTTTTGGATTTCGCCAGCCTGCTTTACCATAAGTTTTATACCTTTAGAGGCACCGGGCAATTCAAGCTGCTGTTGCCTTACCTGTCCAAAGGCATCGTGGAACAGACAAATGGCAATGTTTTTTATCCCCAGCAACGTGTCCATGGCATCGTCATCGGCAAAGCCCGGATCGTCAATAGCTTTGTGGGAAACCAGACTGACACTCTTGTCGTCGAATTTGAATCGAACCTGAGCCTGCGCTACCCGACGGGCGAGGATGTCCGCTTTGCCAACCAAGAGCAATGGAGTTTCGGACGCCAAACCGGCATATTATCTCCGCAACCCGAGCAAATGCGCAGCCTGTCCTGCCCTGCTTGCGGCGCTCCAGCCGATTTCACCGATGCCGGGGAATGCCAGTATTGCCATGCCTTCATCCACGCGGGAGAAAAGCAATGGCAAGTCGTGAACATGAAAACCATCAATACCGAAACCTTCAAAACCGAAAACCCAGCCGCTTATGCCCAAGAATCCGGCACGGATCTTCCCACTTTGACGCAAGCCGACCTGGCATTCCACCAGCAAGCATTCTTACAAAACCATGGACTGGCGGACTGGGCGGATTTTTTCGGCGGTTTTGGCGAAAACGTGGTCAAGCCTTACTTCCTGGCGACTTACGCGGCTTGGAGCCAGGGTCATTGGCGGCAGGCCCGCCATCTGGTTTCCGACCGCTTATATGAATCAAATAATTTTTGGATGGAGGAATATGCGCGGCAAGGCTGGCATAATCGCTTGGACAAAATCCAAATTGATGACATTGTTTTGGCGCGGATTGATCTGGACAAATTCTACGAATCCCTGACCGTCAGGATATTCGCCTCCTGTCTGGATTATACCGTCGACAAACAAGGCAAGCTGATTGGCGGCTCGCAAAAAATGCCCCGGCGATTCAGCGAATACTGGACTTTCATCCGTACGGCTGGCGCGGAGCATGTCGAAGCCGGATATGACGTGAAAACCTGCCCGTCCTGCGGCGCACCCGCCGATAAGATGGGCCAGGCCGGTGAATGCGGCTACTGCGGGTCAAAACTTTCGGAGGGCCAGTTTTCATGGGTATTGGCGATCATCACCCAAGACGATGTTTACGAGGGCTGAAAACTTACTTTATGCCACGCGCAGCCCATTGGCGACCTTGGCATTGGCTCTGTCCAATCGCCTAGGGTGGCCTGAAGGCCACCCTACATCCAGCCGGCTTTATTCCAGATTATCCAGATATTTCTCGGCGTCCAACGCGGCTTGGCAACCGGACCCTGCGGAGGTGACGGCTTGGCGGTAGATCGAATCGGCCACGTCGCCGGCCGCGAACACGCCGGGAATGCTGGTGGCGGTGGCATTGCCTTCCGGGCCGCCCTTCACGCTGATGTAGCCGTTCTTCATCGCCAACTGGCCGGTGAAGATTTCGGTGTTGGGCGAATGGCCGATGGCGATGAACACGCCATCCAAAGGGATGTCTTTGGTACTGCCGTCTTGCGCGTGTTTAATGCGGATGCCGGTGACGCCGCTGTCGTCGCCCAGCACCTCGTCCAGCACATGGTTCCATTCTATGCCCACGTTGCCGGTCTTCGAGCGCTCGACGAGCTTGTCGGACAGGATCTTCTCGGAGCGGAATTTGTCGCGCCGGTGCACGACGGTGACATGGCTGGCGATGTTGGACAGATACAATGCCTCCTCCACCGCCGTGTTGCCGCCGCCGATCACGGCCACCGGCTTGCCCCGATAGAAGAAGCCGTCGCAGGTGGCGCAGGCGGAAACCCCCCGGCCCTTGAAAGCCTCCTCCGAATCCAGACCCAGGTAACGGGCCGACGCGCCGGTGGCGATGATGAGGGCATCGCAGGTGTAGACGCCATCGTCGCCGGTCAATGTGAACGGGCGGGCGGAGAGGTCGGCGGTGTGGATATGGTCGAAGACGACCTCGGTATTGAAACGCTGCGCATGTTTCAACATGCGTTCCATCAACTCCGGCCCCTGGATGCCATCAGCGTCGCCCGGCCAGTTGTCCACCTCGGTGGTGGTGGTCAATTGCCCGCCTTGCTGGATGCCAGTGATCAGCAACGGGTTCAGGTTGGCGCGGGCACCGTAAACAGCAGCGGTGTAGCCCGCCGGCCCCGAGCCTAGGATCAGCAGCCTGGAATGCTTGGTTTCGCTCATGTAGTCCTCTTCTGAAAAAAATAGCGGATAATAGCTTAGTATGACCAGCCGGTTTTGCCACGTAAAGCCTGACGGTGCCCGATTGCATCACGGTCTGGCCGAAAAATGCCCGACATTTCATTTTTCCTTGATTTGGTGAGAATTTTGTCACAAACAGACAAGAAAGTTCCGGCCACCGCCGACATCGGCGCGGGCCTTGACAAGGGTTTCCGCGAACTGGTTTTGCTATCTTGCGCGGCTGCCGCCTTGTTTTACCTGATTTCGCTGCTCACGTTCAACCTGGAGGATCTGGGTTTCACCCGCACCGGCTCCGGCTTGCGCATCACCAATGGCGCGGGGACGGTAGGCGCTTGGCTTGCAGACTTCAGCTTTTCCATGGTCGGGGTGATGTCCTTTGCGTTTCCCTTGCTGCTGGCCGTTTTTGGCCACGGCGTCTACAAAAAAGCGGGAAAGATCAAATTCCCCAACCCGCTGACTTTCCTGCCACGCTTGGTGGGCTTGGTCTTGGTCGTCGCGGCCGGGGCCGCATTGGCGAATATCTACTTGGCAGGCATCTCCAAAGACCTGCCGCAAGACGCGGGTGGCGTCCTGGGCGAGGAAGTTTCCAAACGGCTACCGGACGCTTTTGGCAATAAGGGGAGCTTGGTCGTGCTGGTGTTCTCCCTGCTGGTCGGCGTCTCGCTTTACACCGGCCTTTCCTGGCTGGCGTTGCTGGATGCGTTGGGCAAGTATGCCTTGCTAGTGGCGGACGGCTTTTTTGCCGTTTTCGCCGGTTCGGGACGCACATCTAGCCCGGCTCCCGCGGACGAGCCTGAAGAAGAAGTCGACTCCCCTGGCCTCGCCAAAAAGGACAAGCCGAAGCTAGCCCGCGTCGAGACAATGCTGAAAGCCCCTCCTCCGTCACTGGAAGAAAAAGCCTCCACCCCTGAAAAAACCGAAACGCGCACACTGCCTGCGACAACACCGACCGCACATCCACCCGAGCCGAAAGCGCCAGCTATGGCGATGCCACCGACGGTCAAGAGAATCAAACCTTCAGATTTGCCGTACGCCCACCCGGGCGAACTGCCGCCGTTGGAATTGTTGAACCAGCAAGCCGCCAAGCTTAAGGGCTACACGACGGAAGCCCTGGACAATATGTCGCGCTTGGTGGAAAACATCCTCGCCGATTTTGGCGTCGAGGTGGAAGTGGTGGGCGTGCATCCCGGCCCGGTCATCACCCGTTTCGAGGTGCAGCCCGCCCCCGGCGTCAAGGCCAGCCGCATCAGCGGCTTGGCCAAGGATTTGGCCCGCGCCCTGTCAGTCACCAGCGTCCGCGTGGTGGAAATCATCCCCGGCAAGTCGGTCATCGGCCTGGAGATCCCCAACGAAGCGAGGGAAATCGTCCTGTTGCACTCGGTGTTGGCCTCCGAGGTTTACCGGCATTCCGATTCGCCCCTGACCATGGTGCTGGGCAAGGACATCAGCGGCCAGCCGGTGGTGGCGAATTTGGCGCGGATGCCGCACCTGCTGGTGGCTGGCACCACTGGCTCGGGCAAGTCGGTGGCGGTCAATGTGATGATCCTCAGCATGTTGTACAAAGCCAGGCCGGACGAAGTGCGGATGATCATGATCGACCCGAAGATGCTGGAATTGTCCATCTACGAAGGCATCCCGCATTTGCTCACACCGGTCGTCACCGACATGAAAGAAGCCGCCAACGCCCTGCGTTGGTCGGTGGCGGAGATGGAACGGCGCTACAAGCTGATGTCCATGCTGGGGGTGCGCAACCTGGCCGGCTACAACCTGAAAATCCACGAGGCGCAGGAGGCCGGCGAGCCGATCCTCGATCCGCTCTGGAATCCCAACTTGGTCGTGTCGGGAGAGGAAGGCCCGCCGCCTTTGGGCCACCTGCCTTTCGTCGTAATCGTCATTGACGAGTTGGCGGACATGATGATGATCGTCGGCAAGAAAGTGGAGGAACTCATCGCCCGCCTCGCGCAAAAAGCCCGCGCCGCCGGCATCCATTTGATCTTGGCGACACAGCGGCCTTCCGTGGATGTGTTCACCGGCCTCATTAAGGCTAACATCCCCACCCGCCTGTCGTTCCAAGTGTCCTCGCGCATCGACTCGCGCACGATCATCGACCAAGGCGGCGCGGAAACCCTGCTGGGCAATGGCGACATGCTGTTCCTGCCACCCGGCTCCGGCATACCGATGCGCGCCCACGGCGCTTTCGTCTCCGACCAGGAAGTCCATAATGTGGTGGAATTCCTCAAACGCACCGGCAAGCCGGATTACATCGAGGAAATCACCCGCTTCAGCGAGGACGGCGTGGACGCCGGTGGCGGCTTCAAAAGCGCGGGAGGCGACGGCGGGGAAGAATCCGACGCGCTGTACGACGAGGCGGTGCGCTTCGTCACGGAAAGCCGCAAAGCCTCCATCTCCAGTGTGCAACGCCGCTTCAAGGTGGGCTACAACCGCGCCGCCCGCATGATCGAAGACATGGAAAAGGCTGGTATCGTCGGGCCCGCCGAGACCAACGGCTCGCGCATGGTGCTGGCCCCGCCGCCGCCAGACGTTTGACCAAGCAAACCATGACCGCTCCTTTGCCATATGAATCCACCTTGGCGGAAGCTGTCCGCCTGCTGCGCCCTGGGCGGGGACGGATGTTTTCAATCCCGCCGTGCCTGCCGCCCTGGTCCAGGCCGGCTTGCACCAGCTCCCCCTTCCGACAGAATCCGGCGGGCTAGGCGGACATTTGGGCGAAGCGGTGCGGGTGCTGGCGCACCCTAGGCGCGGTGGACGGCTCGGCGGCTTTAGGCATGGCGATGCATTTCCATACCTTGGGCGCAGCGCTGGAATCAGGCGCTTGGCCGACCGCCCTGTTGCGCGAGACATTCCTCGCCGTCCGCAACCAAGGCGCGTTGCTGAACCTCACCGCCACCGAAGAACGCGGCGGCAGTCCGGCACCGCGGCGCGATACCCGCCACGACCGCCCGGCGGCAAGGCACAAGCTGGATCGTCAACGGCGAAAAAAGCTGGGCCACTTGGCTACCGGCCTTGCGCTACGCGGTCATCACCGCCCGGCTCGCCGATGCCGCCGACGCAGTGGCGCAGGAAAACCCCAGGATAGTGACATTGCTGCTGGATCTCTCCCTGCCCGGCGTCGAGCGCCTGCCTGCTTTCGACGGCCTAGGCATGAGGGCATCGGCTTCCGGCTTGCTGCGCCTGACCGAGGTTTGCCTGCCGGAAGACCGCCTCATAGCCGAGCGCCGGGCCGGGGAACGCGACCCGCGCAGTTGTTCAGCTTTGGCTTGGTTTGGCCTGTGCGTGGCGGCGGTCTATTTGGGAGTAGGGGAAGGTGCGCGGGACGCGCTGCTCAGTTGGGCGGTGGAGCGCAGGCCGGGCGATGGCGGCACGGCGGTGGCCGATATTCCTTCGGTGCGGATACGCCTGGGCCGCTTGGACGCGGAATTGCGCACCGCCCGGATCTTATTGCTGGAAACCGCCCGGCGTTGGGACGCGGCCCTTGGCTCTGACGAACGCGAACGGCAGCTTCCTGACATCGCCCTGGCCAAATTGAAAGCGACCGCCGCCGCCGTTGATGCCACCGACGAGGCTTTGCGCATCGCCGGCGGGCCGGGGTTCCTGCACGGCCAGTTGGAACGGGCCTTCCGCGATGCGCGGGCGGGACTCATCCATCCGCCCCTGGAGGATGTGGCCTACCAGGAGTTTGCGCGGCGGCTGGTGGAGAAGGCGCGCTGAGGCACGGCCTTGCCGCCGCTTGGCGGGCTGAAGCCCGCCCCACAACACCTGTTTCCAACCAAAACCGCCGATAAGCGCAACCCGTTTCCGCATCAACGCGCTCATCCTCCAGCCTCCCGCCCAAAGACGCGACCAAGCGCAGGGAGACGGTATTGGAGGATTCCACCGTGACCAAGGCGCGTTCCACATCTTTTGTCCGCAAATCCTCCAAGGCCAGGCGCAAGCAGTCCTTGCCGTAGCCCCGATTTCTGAAGGCGGGGGCGATGTAATAACCCAGATGCCCGCCCCGTTCCAGCAGTTGCGCGTTGATGCGGGGGTTCATGCGGATCAGGCCGACGACATGGCCCGCAGCATCCCTGATCCAGTAGTTGTGCTGCGGCAGGAAATCATCGGACAAAGCCGGGGCTGTGGACAGGTGGACGCAGTATGCCAGCCATTCATCCAGCCTCCCAGGATCGTCGCCCACCGGAGTGCCGCCGAATCCGTTTTCGCCCTGCCCCAACGCGGTGAGCAGATCCAACGCCCCCGGCAAATGGGAGGTGGTGACCGGTTCCAGTTTCAGCGGCTGGCGAGACTTAAGGAATCTCTGATCAAGTCCTTCGACAAGCTCGGGACGAACGGTAAGTTGTTGATCCCGTTCGTGGTGAGCCTGTCGAACCATGATCGGAATCAACGGGTTAAGAGGTTCCTTAATTTGGCGCATGTGACGATCCTTCCCCTGCCAACAACCGGGCCAACCCCCCCGACCGCCGCACTTGCTGCCCCACCGCTTGCGCCAAAATATCCGGATGGGGCGCGAGCAGGCTGAACCACTGCCGGGCTCGGGTGATGCCGGTATACACCAGTTCGCGGGTCAAAACCGGGTTGGGCTTGTCCGGCAACACCAAGCCGACATGCGCGAATTCCGAGCCTTGGGATTTATGCACAGTCATCGCATAGACGGTCTCGATGTCGGTGAGACGGCTGGGCAAGACCAGTTTGATGCTATGGTCGGGCTGGCGGAACGCGACGCGCAGCTTGGCGGCATCCGCCGCCCCGCCCGGTTCTGGGAAAAGCAGGGCGACACCGATGTCGCCGTTCATCAGGCCCAAGCTGTAATCATTGCGCGTCACCAACACCGGCCTGCCCTCATACCAGCCCCAGGTTTGCGCGATGAGTCCGGCCTGATGCAGCGCTTCGGCGACCCGCCGGTTCAATCCCTCCACACCCCAAGGCCCGCGCCGCAAGGCGCATAGCAACTGGAATTGGTCGAAGGCATCCAGCACCGCCCCGGCCCATTGCTCGTGGGCTTGAATGCCGGCATGAACAACCGGGCGCTGGCAACGGATCAGTTCCAGATAATGGCGATATCCCCGCGCCGGACAGTCGGCAAATGGAAAACATCCCCTCCCGCCCTCGACCGCCAAACCGCCCAAACGCGGATCATCGTCGCCGCGCAGGCTGATGCGGGCAATGTCCGGGTAAGCAGGCTGATGTCCCCAGACTTTCCGCACCGCATCCAGATCGCCCGCATTGACCGCCATGGCCAACTGGCCGATGCCGCTATGCTCGCGGAAGCGATGGCTGACCCGCAACAAAGCCGTCTGCTGGGCCAAAGCGCCGCTTTCGCCTTGGAATGCGCTGACATCATCGCCGACGGTCTCCGCAATCCAGGCGATAGTGTCGCCACAGTAACAGCCCGCCTCGCGGCATAAATCGCCCAGCACCGCCCCGGCTTCCACCGAAGCCAGTTGATCCTTGTCGCCCAGCAAGACCAGCCGCGTCTGCGGGGTCAGCGCGTTGAGCAGCGCCGCCATCATTTCCAAGTCGATCATCGACGCTTCGTCAATGACAACCCAATCGGCATGTAGCGGGTTGTCGGCATGGTGGCGCAACTGCCGCGTCCCCAGCCGCGCACCTAGCAAGCGGTGCAGCGTGACGGCCTCGGTGGGGATCGCCTTCCGCATCGCCTCCGGCAGTTTTTGAATCGCCGTGCCTATGGATTCGGTCAGCCGCGCCGCCGCCTTGCCGGTGGGCGCGGCCAGGCGGATGCGCAGCTTGTGTCCCTCGCGCAAGGCCGCGCTTTGCAGCAAGGCCAGCAGACGGACGACGGTCGTGGTCTTGCCGGTGCCAGGTCCGCCGGTGATGACGGTGAACGCCCCGCGTGTCGCCAACGCGCAGGCGATTTTTTGCCAATCGGGCTGGCGGGTATCGGCTTGGCGCGGGAACAGCGAGTCCAGTTGCTCACGCAGAGAAGCCCTCACCCCCGGCCCCTCTCCCGCAGGGAGAGGGGAGCAAAGTTCCTCTCCCTGCGGGGAGAGCGTAGCGAGGGGGGCGAAGCCGGTTGGGGTGAGGGCGATGGCGCTCCGCGCCAAAATCGCCCGCGCCACCTGCTGTTCGTACTGCCAGTACCGCCGCAAATACAAGCACCCGTCGGCCAGCACCAGCGGACTGCTGCCGGGACCGTCGCCAACCAGCGGCGACGCGGCCACGACCCGCTGCCAATGCGGCAACGTCTGCCCGGCCAGAAGCCGCACGGGCAAAACAGGCAAAGACTCGCCACGTTCGCCCTCCGGCGGCAGGGACAAGGTGCCATTGGGATCGGCCAGCGTCGCGGCCAGATCCGAAGCAGACATGGCCGCGTCCCAATTGATGGCTGGCCAACGTCGCGGCCAGCAGGAACAATGGATCTGATAAAGGCGCCAGCTCGGCGAGGAAGCCCATGAACGCACGATCCAAAGGCCGCAGCCAAGACTGCGCCACCCAGGCATCGATCAACTCAAACAATTGCTCACGCGACATCGGCCAACCCCCCTTGTCCGGCGAACAGAGCATCCAAGGCTTCGATCAACATCCGGGGCGGCTTTTCCAGATGCAACCCACCGGCAGGCCCGGCCAAGCCGCGCAGGAACAGATAAACCGCCCCGCCGATGTGCCGGTCATAATCATAAGCCCCGCGCAGCCTCGCTTTGAGCAGGCGGTGCAAAGCCAGCAGATAGAGCGCATATTGCAGGTCGTAGCGTTTTTCCAGCACCGCCTCGCGCATGGCCTCCGCCGTGTAAGCCTCGTCGTCGACCCCCAACCAATTGGATTTGTAGTCGGCGACGTAATAACTCCCGTCATGTTCAAACACCAAGTCGATGAAGCCTTTCAACATGCCGTTCAAACGATCCCGCAACAGGGCGGGCCGGGGCTGTCCTGGCAACACATGCCGGGTGACAAGCCGATCCAAAGCCAAAGTGTCCACATGGTCGGCGGCAAACCAGAATTCCAACTCGGGCTGGTAGTTGCGCAAGGAAGCCAACGCGACGGAGCCTTCCGGCAAGGCCAAAGGCGTGGCAAGCAAGCGGCCCAGCCAATCGCCCAAGGGTTTTTTCCAACCCATCAGGCCACGGGTATGGCAACGCCGGGCCACCGTGTCCTCGCGCAAGCCGTCTTCGCTGGCGACACGGCCAAAGCCTTCCCGCGCCGCCCATTCCAACAAGCCATGCAGAAACGTGCCGGGTTTCGCGCCTCGCGGAAAACGATGCAAGGTCGGCGCGCCACCGCTGATCGGCGCAAGATTGGGGCTTTCGATTTCATCGACAGCCTCCTCCAAATTGGCTTGGCGCGGCGTGTCCGGCGGCTCCGCCATCCGTGTGCGCGGCAGTTCGGCCTCATCCTCCGTTTCCAAGCGCAAGGCGCTGTAACTGGCTATCCACCAATGCTCGGTGGCGCGCCCTCTAACCGCCCGAGCCGCCTGCAAATCCACCGTCGCAGACGGCGGCACATAGGCCTCGTCGCTGGGCGCAGGCGGCGGCTCAATCACAATCGCCGCGCAATCGCCCTTCAATTGCGCCAAATAACCGCCCAAATCCTGCGCCTGCATGGCAACGCCGCCGTTCAGCACCTGGCCGATGGCGCTCTTCTCCAATTGGCAGTCTTTGACATTGCCGGATTTGACGGGTCTCAGCCCTAACCAACAGGCATGGCTGGCACGGGTCAGCGCGACGTACAACAGACGCAAATCCTCCTGCAAACGCTCCAACTCCGCCTGCTGGCGGGCCGGTTCGCTCTTTCCCAAGTCCACCTGCAAGCGCCCCGCCGCGTCGTGGTATCGGTAATAGGTCAGCTTCGCCCCGCCGATTTCCCGGAACGAGCAAATGAACGGCAGGAACACCAACGGATACTCCAAGCCCTTGGATTTGTGGATCGTGACCACTTTGATCAAATCGGCGTCGCTTTCCAGCCGCAACAAGGTCTCGTCCCCGGCCTGGCCCTCGCTGTCGCAGGCTTCGGCCAGATGGCGGATCAACGCCTGCTCGCCGTCCAGATCGACGCTGGCGGTTTGCAGCAACTCGGCCAGATGCAGCAGATTGGTCAGACGCCGCTCGCCGTCCACCGTCTGCAACAACCGGGCCGACACATTGAAATCGGCCATCATCCGGCGCAGCAGCGGCAACACGCCCTGCCAGCGCCAAATTTTGCGGTAGCCCCGGAAGCGTTCCACCTCCGCCTCCCAGCGCAACTCGTCGCTGTTGAGGATTTCCAACTCGGCATAACCCAAATCCAACGTCGCCGTCCCCAAAGCTGCGCGTAACAGCCGGTCGCGTTCCGGCTCGGCGCAGGCGTTCAGCCAATGCAGCAAATCGGCGGCCTCGGCGCTGACGTACACCGATTCGCGGTCGGACAAATAAACGCTGCGCACCCGCCTAGCGGCCAGCGCCTGACGGATCGCTGCTGCTTCACCACGATCCCGCACCAGGATGGCAAGATCAGCGGGTTTGAGTGACGTAAACCCATTGTCGGATTGGAAACCAGCTTTGCCTTCCACCGCCAAATTCAGCAGCCTGACGATTTCGCTGGCGGCGGCTTCAGCCATGGCATGGCGGTATTTGCCCATCGCCACCGGGCCGTTGTCTTCGGCGGATAGATGCCACAGCGTCAAGGCATAACTCCCCTCATCCCCGGCCCTTCTCCCAGAGGGAGAAGGGAGAAAAGCCCCTCTCCCTGCGGGAGAGGGGTTGGGGTGAGGGCTGCTTTCAACCCACCACCGCCCAGTCCTCCCCTGCGCCTCGACCGGGCGGAAAGGCAGCGGATTCCCGCCCTCCTCGCTTTTGAATTTGAACGCCCCATTGGCGTGGCCCTCGGCATGTCCGAAGAAGCGGTTCACCGCCGCCACCATCGCCGCGCTGGAACGGAAATTCCGATCCAAGGTGTAATGACGGCCCGCCGTAGCCTCCCGCGCCTTTAGATAAGTGAAGATGTCCGCGCCCCGGAACGAATAAATCGCCTGCTTGGGGTCGCCGATCATGAAAAAGCCGAGCTTGCCGGGGTTTCCCCACGCCCCCTCTTCTGATCCCCCCCTTTGCAAAAGGGGGGTTAGGGGGGATTCCTTGGGGCTGGACTGCATGACGAAGGCTGATGAATCCCCCTCAGTCCCCCTTTTGCAAAGGGGGAGAGGGCAAACCTGCTCCGCATAAACCGCCGCGAAAATGCGATACTGCACCGGGTCGGTATCTTGGAACTCATCGACCAAAGCCACCGGATATTGCTTGCGGATGGCCTCGGCCAGACGCTGTCCGCCGGGACGCCGCAACGCCGCGTCCAGATGGATCAGCAAATCGGCGAAATCCACGCGGGCGCGGCGTTGTTTCTCCTGCGCGAAACGCTGGCGCACCCACAGTGTGGCATGGGTAAAAATCTCCCGCTTGATGTCCGGCTCCTGCGCCTGCTGGTCGGCCAAAGCGTCCAGCGCCGCGAAGGCGGGATGCTGAAGGAGTTTGTCCTGATATTTCTTGTTCAGCTTGAAGCGGCTTTGCGCGAAGCCTTCCAGCCATTTCGGATCGCAAGCCTCGCCCGTCTGCGCCCAAGCGGCAATCGCATCGAGGCGGGCTTCAAAGGTGTTGGCGCGATAGCTGTTGCCGTTCAGCCAGCCTTGCGCGGAGGCCTCCCGCAACCAGCGTTCGATGTTGGCGCTATCCCCAGCCCAAGCCATTCTGGCCTGGGATTCCAATTCGCGGCGACGCTCCTCCCATCCGCCCCAGGCCGCCAACAAAGCCTGCGGATCGGCCTGCCCATCCATCAATTGTTCGCCGTCGCGCCATTCCGCCTCGGTCTCATCCAGCAAGCCTTGGATTTGGGCCAACAACGTCTTTGGGCTGTCGGCGAATTTGGCGACGGCCAAGCTGGCGGATTCGTCCAGCGGATAAAAAAAGCTGCGCCAATAATCGCGCACGGCCTCATTCAACAACTCCGTGTCCTGCGTTTCGATTTCCAGGTCGAACAGGCTGCCGCTGTCGAAGGCATGTTGCCGCAACATGCGGTTGCACCAACCGTGGATGGTGTGGACAGCGGCCTCGTCCATCCACTGCGCCGCGACTTCCAAGCGCCTCGCGCAGGCGGAACGCCCGTCCGCGCCCTGGCTGTCGATCAAGCCTTGCAAAAACCCGTCGGGCTTGCCCAAGCCACGGAAACAGCGGGCGGCTTCGGTCAAGCGCTTGCGGATGCGGTCGCGCAATTCCTTGGTGGCCGCCTCGGTGAACGTCACCACCAGGATTTCCGGCGGCCACAAGGCACGGCCAAATGCGGTGGATTCATCGCCATGGCCCAAAATCAAGCGGACATACAAGGCGGCGATAGTCCAGGTCTTGCCGGTGCCTGCGCTGGCTTCGATCAGCCGGGTGCCGTGCAAGGGGAATTCCAGGGGATTGAGGGGTATGGGTTCGCTGCTCATGCGGATTCCGCTCGTTTTCGCAGCGGCATGGCTGCGGTGATTTCCATTGGCGTATGATAACCCGAGTCACGAAGCTAATTCTGAACCTTAACCAAGAGGAGACAAAACATGCCTACAGTATTGGTCACAGGCGCGAACCGGGGATTGGGCCTGGAATTTTGCCGACAATATGCCGAAGCGGGCTGGAAAGTGCTGGCCTGCTGCCGCAAGCCGGAGGATGCCGCCGACTTGCGCAGCTTGGCCGTAAAGCACCCCGCCCTTTCCCTCCATACCTTGGATGTGGCGGATTTCGCCAGCGCCGACCGGTTGTCCGGCGAACTGGCCGATGAATCCATCGACGTGCTGCTGCTCAACGCCGGTGTGTACGCCGACTCGGGGCAAAACGGCTTCGGCGCGATGGACTACCGGCTTTGGCTGGACAGCTTCATCACCAACACCCAAGCCCCGGTCAAGCTAGCCGAGGTTTTCCTGCCGCAAGTGAAGCGCAGCGGACGGCGGCTGATTGTCGCCATCAGCAGCCTGATGGGCAGCATGGCCGACAACACCAGCGGCGGCTCGCTGATGTACCGCTCCAGCAAAGCCGCCTTGAACGCCGTAATGAAAAGCCTGGCTCTGGATTTGGCCGACGCCGACGTGGGCATGTTGATCCTGCATCCGGGCTGGGTGAAGACCGACATGGGCGGCCCCAACGCCCCGACCTCGCCCCAAGACAGCATCGCAGGCATGCGCCAGGTGATCGAAGCTTACACCCCGACCCACAGCGGGCGGTTTTTTGATTTCCGGGGGAATGCTGCACCTTGGTGAGCGCCGGGGGCTAGCAACCGAAATCGAAAGTTACGATAGCCGGGATGTTGATCGTTCCAGCGCCGGTTTTCCGCGAAGCAACGGTGGAAAAGGAAGAAACCTCGTTAATGGCCTTCCTTGAAACCTCCAGCACGCTTCAAGTCCAACCAGAAGGCGAACTCCGTCCCGAAGTATTGGCATAGGATTTGGACAAACCTATTTTTGCAGCGAAATCTCGGGCGCAAAGAGACGCGCCCGACCGGCTCAAGCGTATTCCGCAAAAACGCATCCTGCGCGGCGAGGAAAGCAAGATCGGGCGCTAGCCCCGGCACAAGGCACATGCCCGGCTTGTCCGCCCCAATGCCGGACGATGGCGCGGCGATGGGTTTCCAAGCGGCCAAACTCCTTACTCGCTCCCGAACCGTCAGACAGGAACCCGACGCATGACTCGAATCACCACCCGTTCCCATGTGGCCTATACGCCCAAACAGATGTATGGCCTGGTCAACGACGCGGCCACGTATCCGCGCTACTTGCCCTTGTGCGGCCGGGTGCAGATCCACGCCAAGACTGCGGACCGGCAGACGGCGACGATCACCCTGGCCAAGGGCAAGATCAAGTTCGACTTCACGATTGCCACTGTCATGGAGGACGGCAAGCGCATCGACATAGCCTTGGTGGACGGCCCTTTCAAACATCTGCGCGGCACTTGGCTTTTTGCCCCCGCCCGCCAGGGCGGGTCGGACATTTCCTTTGACGTGGATTTTGAGTTCTCCAACCCCCTGCTGGGCTTGACGTTCGGCGGCTTGGGCAAAAGCATGGCGAAAGCGATGGTCGGCGCTTTTTCCGAACAAGCGGCGTTGCGTTACGGGAAACCCACGGGAGATGCCAAACCGGGCGGTCAGCCCGATCTTCCGGCAAGCCGCCAGAGCCAAAGCCGTCCACGAGACACGGCGACTTGAAAGGATCGACCGGTTCAACAATGGAAGCCGGCAAAACCGTCGCCCAGAACACCTATGTCCACATGGCCGCCTTGGATAGGCTAGCCCCCGCTTGGCGCGAGGCGCTAAAGCAAGCCGCCTCATTGGCGAAGGCTGAAATCGGACGGGACTTCAACGCTGTCAAGCTTGGCCAGGGCGGCGGCGTAAGCTTGCTGGATTACCCCGGCTTTTTCTACCTGTCCAAAAACCCGGATCTGGAACGGCGCTTCTAACTGGGGAGTCGGGAAAATCGGCACAATTTGCTGAATGTTTTTTTAGGAAAACCAATAGACAATCACCGTATACCGCCCCAGCTTACCCAAGGCGATGGCGACGAGGGAGGCGGTAAACGACATCCGCAACCACCCGGCAGCAAAGCAGAAACCGTCTCCCACCACGGGCAGCCAGGACAGCAATAACAGGGGAACGCCGAAGCGACGCATGGATTGCGCCGCCTGACGGCGCCTACCGTGTTGCAGGTTTTCCAAGGGATGGCGGTGGGCCATCCATAGCCCCAGCAGCCAGGTGGTGACGGCCCCGAGGGTGTTGCCGACGGTGGCGACGGCCAGCAACACCGACGCGGGGGTTTCGGCTTGATTCACCAGATAAGCCAGCACGACCTCCGAACCACCGGGGGCCAGCGTGGATGAAATGAAGGCGCTAGCGAAAAGCCCGAAGACACCTAAGGAGGCGTAATCCATGTAAGCCGACCGGATGGAATCAGAGGATGCAACAGGTCAAATGGAAGCCCACATCCTCTTCGCTCTGGGTCGGCCTTTCGCTGGCGTTGCTGACGCATGAAGCGTATGGTGAAGCGGTGTTTGCCGCCGCTGATTTCCGCGAAATAGGGCTGGGAGCGTTTCAAGCCGACGCGCAGCAACTGGAAAGGCAGGCTGTGATCCAGTGTCTTCTGGAAAAACCCTGCCTGCCCTTGCTCATGGGTGGGCGAAGCGCTTTGGCGGATGAAATTCAACAATAGATCGATGGCGATGCGGATGGGTGCAAAAGGTTGCAACCAGTGTTCGATGATCCTGCTTGCGCTGCGCCTCGTCCCGCTGCAGCCAATGGTGGTAGGCAGGCAGGTCGAAGGCGCAGGTTCCGCCCGGAATCGAGCTGCGCTGGGAAATGCACTTGAACAGCTCGTTTTCTATCAGCGAATAGCCGATCTTGCCTGGCGTGGAATAAAGCTCGTCGCCGATGGCATTAAGCTTCGACAGGATTTTCTCCAATTTGGAATGGTCGATCTTTTGGCTGCTGGCCATTTTATTCAACACACCGACATGCCGATCCACCTCCTTGAGGATCTCCGACTTCAGATCGTTGCGGCTGAAGATGGTAAGGATTTCGAGCAACGTTGAAATCACCGCGCGGCTTTCCCAAATCGAATTTCCCTTCATGAAATGGTCGATCTGCTGGAAAAGCTGTTCGAGGCGCATAAACACACGAATCCGTTCATTCAACGGAAACTCATAGAGAACCAAGTCGTTCAAGGTGGGAACCGGTCGTAATGGGTGGGGGAGAAGCTGGATTCCTTGTTTGGCGGACATTTTGACCGATGCGAAGGATTAGTCAATAGGCCGATCCAAGCTTCGCGCCAATGCCAGATACGTTTGGTGCAGTCTTTCCATCTGCTCACGCAGCCGCTCGATGGGTCCCGTGTTGTCGATGATGTCGTCGGCAACGGCAAGCTTTTCTTCACGGCTAGCCTGGGCCTGGATGATGCGGCCGATGGCGGCGTCATCCAGCCCATCCCGCCCCCTTACCCGCGCATATTGCTGTCCGTCCAGGCAATCCACAAGCAGTATCCTATCCACAAACGCCCGCCGTCCGGTTTCGATCAACAGGGGAATGGCAAAGAGGCAATAGGGGGCTTGGACACGTCCAGCCCTATCGGCCAGCGCCTGGTAGACCAAGGGATGGAGTATGGCCTCCAGCGTCCGCTTGGACTCCACATCCGCGTAAATCCGTTTGCGCAGCGCCGCCCGGTCGAGCCGCCCGTCCACCAACACAGCGTCGCCGAATTGCGCGGCGATGGCTGCCAAGGCTGGCTGGCCGGGTTCAACCAACTCGCGGGCGATTTGGTCGGCATCGAAAACGGGCACACCTTTGGCGGCAAACAACTCCGCGACAGTGCTCTTGCCGCAACCGACGCCCCCAGTCAGTCCGATTTTCAACATGGTCAACGGATTCCCGACATGCGCAGATAGGCGGCAGTGATTTCATGCCCCCACAACAGCGCGATCCATCCGGCTGCGGCCAAAAACGGCCCGAAGGGAATGGGAATGGAACGATCCCGCTTGAGCAACAAAATCATCAAAATACCCACGACCGCGCCAACCAGAGAGGACAACAACACAATCAACAACACACTCTGCCAGCCCAGCCAGGCACCGAACATCGCCAACAGTTTGAAATCGCCATAACCCATCCCTTCTTTGCCGGTGAGTAGCTTGAACCCATGGAAAACCAGCCAAAGGCTCAAATAGCCAGCCACGGCACCGATGATGCTTGACCGGCTGTCGGCGAACACATCGAACAAGCTGACGGACAGGCCCAGCCACAGCAGAGGAAGAGTGATCGAATCCGGCAACAGGTGCCGATCCATGTCAATCGCGGACAGGCAGATTAGACTCCAACTGAGTGGCAAGGCCCATGCGGTTTGCCAGCTTGGCCCCAGTTTCCAGGCGACCACCGCCGACACGAGGGCGGTCAATCCTTCAACCAGAGGATAGCGGGGGGAGATCGGTGCCTTGCACTGGGAACACTTCCCACCCAGCAGCAAATAGCTCAACACGGGTATGTTTTCATGGGCGCGGATACCGTGCTGGCAATGCGGACAGCGGGAGCGTGGAACGGCCAGATTGAAGCCAGGCCCGGCTTCTTTACCGGACTCATTCAGGCCAAGGAATTCCTCGCACTCATCGCGCCAGGATCTCTCCAGCATCAGCGGCAAGCGATGGATCACGACGTTCAGGAAACTTCCCACCATAAGCCCAAGCAGGGCTATGGCAGCGGTGAATAACACGCTATTACTAGCCAAGATTTCTATGGCGTCCACTCGATTGGCGATTCTATAAAGTTTAAGGTCACTGACAACGAGGCGCGGGGAAGCCTAGCGGCCACCCACATCGGTTAAACGACCGAACCGAGTTTGAAAATAGGCAAATACATGGCGACAATCAAACCACCCACAATGACGCCTAGAATGGACATGATCATGGGTTCCAGCAGGCTGCTGAGCGAATCGACGGCGTTGTCCACTTCTTCCTCGTAGAAGTCAGCCACCTTAGACAGCATGGAGTCAAGCGAACCCGACTCTTCCCCTATTGCCACCATCTGGATGACCATATTGGGAAATATGCCGACCTGCCTCATGCTGACTTGGAGCTGCTGCCCCGTGGCCACCTCATCGCGCATGGACAAAATGGCGTCACCGAACACGATATTGCCAGTGGCCTTGGAAACCGATTGCAGAGCCTCAACCAAGGGAACGCCGGCGGAGGACATGGTCGACAAAGTCCGGGCAAACCGTGAGATAGCAGCCTTGCGGATGATTTCGCCGATCACGGGAATTCTCAGCACCACCCGATCCAAACCATGGTTAAAAGCCTTGGAGTCCCGTTTCAGCCTGCCGAGGATATAGCCCGCCCCGATCATCACACCCAGAATCGCCCACCAATACTTCTGCATGAACCGCGACATGCCCACCACCATTTGGGTGAAAGCCGGCAATTCCGCTCCGAAACCTTTAAACAACTCCTCGAATTGGGGTACGACAAAAATCAGCAGGATTGCAGTCACTATGAATGCTATCACCAGGACTGCCGCAGGATAGACGAGGGCTTTCCTGATTTTCGCCTTGATGGATTCGGTTTTTTCCTTGTATTCGGCAATTTTGTGCAGCAGGCCTTCCAACACACCGGCCTGTTCGCCGGATTGCACTAGGTTGCAAAAGAGTTCATCGAAATAGATGGGGTATTTTGCCATTGACTCGGCGAGCGGGCTTCCTGCCTCGATATCCGCCTTGATCGACATCAGCAATTCTTGCATCGAAGGGTTTTCATGGCCGCGTCCGACAATATCGAAAGACTGCACCAAAGGTACGCCCGCCGCCAACATGGTGGCGAGCTGGCGGCTGAATATAGCGATATCCCGGGTGGTGATTTTTTTCTTGCGCGGTGCGAAAAGGGGCGCGGATTTTTTCTTGATCTTGATGATCTTGATGCCCTGCCGACGGATATCCGCCCGCGCCATCGTTTCCGTGCGCGCGGCAACTTCTCCCTTGGCACGGGCACCGGCCCTATCGGTTCCTTCCCAAATAAAGTTGATCAACTCATCTTTGGCCATGTGCTAAACCTTCCTCTTTATTCTTTGGTCACACGATTGATTTCTTCCAGGCTGGTGATTCCCGCCTTGACTTTCTTCAGGCCGGATTCCCGCAAATCCGCGACGCCATCGCGTTTGGCCTGTTGCTCGATTTGCCTGACATTGCCACCTTCGAGAATGATCTTATTCAACGCATCGGTGATCGGCATGACTTGGTAAATGCCTACCCGGCCCTTATATCCCTTGGTGCATTTGTCACAGCCGACGGGGCCGTAAACAGTGAATGTTCCCAATTCGTGCTCCTTGAAACCTGCGTCCAGCAACACCTCAGGTGGCAAATCCTCCACCTTTCTGCAAGATTCGCACAGGCGGCGGCAAAGGCGCTGGGCCATGATAAGCAACACCGAGGAGGCGATGTTGAACGGGGGAACCCCCATTTGCATGAGGCGGTTCAGCGTCTGCGGGGCGTCGTTGGTATGCAGGGTCGATAACACCATGTGTCCGGTTTGCGCGGCCTTGACAGCGATTTCGGCGGTCTCGAGGTCGCGTATTTCACCCACCATGATGATATCCGGATCCTGTCGCAAGAAAGAGCGCAAAGCCTCCGCGAAAGTCAGCCCCGTCTTTGGGTTCACATTGACTTGGTTGATGCCGGAAACGGTGATTTCAACCGGATCTTCAGCCGTGGATATATTTATATCCGGTTGGTTCAAGATATTGAGCGCGGTGTATAGCGTGACGGTCTTGCCGCTGCCGGTGGGGCCGGTGACCAAAATCATGCCATAGGGCTTTCCAATATTACTTAGGAAAACCTCACGCTGTTCCGGCTCAAAACCCAGCCTCTCGATGCCAAGGGTGGCATTGTTGGGATCGAGTATGCGCAAGACGATTTTTTCGCCAAACAGTGTCGGACAACTATTGACGCGGAAATCAATGGCACGGGTCCGCGATAGCGCCATTTTTATGCGTCCGTCTTGCGGAACGCGCCGTTCGGCGATGTCCATCCTGGACATGACTTTTATCCGTGACACCAAGCGGGAAGCCAAATTGGCGGGCGGGCTGGCGACCTCATGCAGCAGTCCGTCCTGCCGGAAGCGGATGCGGAAGATTTTTTCATACGGTTCGATGTGGATATCCGAGGCACCCTTCTTGATCGCGTCGAGCAGAATCTTGTTGACAAAACGGACGATGGGGGCATCTTCAACATCGCTGTTGGCGACATCGGCCTGCTGATCGTCAGACTCGCTGGTGATCTGGAGATTGTCCAAGTCGGCGTCGATCAAGTCCCTCATGGAGGTGTCAGCCGCTTCCAACGCGGCATCAATCGCCAGCGTCAGCTTGTCATCCTCCACCACGATGCTTTCGGTGGACAGGCGGGTGTGGAACTTGATCTCGTCGAAAGCCTGAAAGCTGGTCGGATCGGAGACCGCCAAGAACAATCGATTGCCCCGCTTGAGCAAAGGCAATACATGGTGTTGGCGGATCAACTTTTCGTTGACCAGTTTGATCGGCAGGTCGCCGGTCGAGATCGCCGCGATATCCAGCAACGGCAGGCCGAATTCGTGGGAAACAGTGTTGGCTATCGACAGGCTGTCGAGGATTTTGTTGGCGACCAGATAACGCACCACGGGCATCCGCTTCTTGAGAGCTTCTTCACAGTGCGTTTGCGCTTCCGTTTCCGTTAGCAATCCTTCTTTGACCAAGCTTCTAGCCAGCCCGCTCAGGGGAAGTTTTGTCGCTAGTGTCACCATGGTCGTAGACCCATTGAATTATGGACTTTAAAGGATCGGCAGGCCGAGCAGGTCAATGGTAGTCGAAGACACGTGTTTTGAACACCCAGAATCGCAACGAAAAAAGCGCTGCCGAGGCAGCGCTTTCGGTTTTCCGTAAAATCTGGGGGAACTACAGCCAGTAGACAAAAATAAACAAGCCCAACCAGACCACGTCCACGAAGTGCCAGTACCATGCGGCCGCCTCAAAGGCGAAATGGTGTTGGGCGGAAAAGTGCCCCCTGATGCTGCGAAACAGCACGACAGTCAGAAAAATCGCCCCGATGGTCACATGCAGGCCGTGGAAACCAGTGAGCATGAAGAAGGTCGATCCGTAAATGCCGGTTCCTAGCGTCAATCCCATTGTCGTGTAGGCTTCATGATATTCGGTGGCCTGGAACGCCACGAACGAAAAGCCTAGGATCACCGTGGCAATCAGCCCTTTGATTAACTGCGGACGGTTGTTCGCCAGCAAACCCCAGTGCGCCCATGTCACCGTGGCCCCCGAAGACAGCAGGATCAGTGTGTTCAGGGCGGGCAAGCCCCAGGCACCCATCGGTTCGAAACTTTCCATCGTGTCCGCCCACATGCCCTGGCCCGTTGTTCGGCCAGGCAGCCGTGAACCCTTCCCAACAGTTCTTTGGTCGCGCCCAAGGAGAAATTCGCCCCGCCCGCCAGCCAAGACTCCGACAGCACCCGTGTGTAATAAAGGGAGCTAAAAAATGCGGCAAAAAACATCACCTCGGAGAAAATGAACCAAACCATCCCCATGCGGAAGGAAACATCCACCTGTCCGTTGAATATTCCGCTTTCGCTCTCGGCGATGACAGTGCCAAACCAGCCGAAAAGCATGGTGACCAGGATGCCGACACCCACGATCATCATGGTCGAGCCATAAGTGGCCCCATTGAGATAGTTGGCAAATCCCGCCAACAAAGTCGAAAGGCCGATCGAACCCACGATGGGCCACTGCGCCTTGTGCGGTATGTAATATGCGTCTTTCGTTGTACTTGCCATGATGTTCCCCTGTCACTTCTTAATGGTTGCTGTCTTCTCGGTTATATCGAAAAACGTGTAGGACAAGGCCATTTCCGTGATGTCGCTCTGGACTGCCGGATCGACCACGAAACGCACTGGCATGTGCCGCCCCTTATGGGGTTCAAATTCCTGCTCGGAAAAGCAAAAGCATTCAGTTTTCCTGAAATGCCCCGAGGCCCAGGCTGGAGATATACTGGGTATCGCACGTCCTACTAGCTTTTTGTCGGAGGTGTTTTCCGCATAAAAATTGACCGTGTAATACTGCCCCGGATGGACTTTTAGCTTGGCAGTCTCGGCGCGGAATTCCAGCGGCATCTTGCCATTCACCGCAGAAACGAATTCCACCGTGATTTCCCTGGCCTGGTCGGCTTTGTAAACCTTATCTTGCGATGCCTCTTTCACCCTGCCGCCAATGCCGACATACTCACAGATGGCGTCATAATAAGGAGCTATGGCAAAACCTAAGCCAAACATGAGGATGGCTGCGATCACCATGCCCCAAACCAACCGGGCATCCGCTTTCCGCCTATTTTTGCTGTCCACTTATTAATGCCGGTTCCGGTTTTGACGCAATGACTTTATAGATCGAGAAAACATAAAGCGAGATGGCAATCAATGCCATCGCCGCCGCCAGTATCAGATTTTTCTTGCGTGTGTCCATGGATTGATGCCGCCCGTCCCCCCATAAAGCAGGAGGGATGGGCTTTGCCTTCAGTTTCAATGCAAATCTGAAATCTGGCTGGGGGCAGGCGCTTCTGTCCAACTATGGTACGGCGGCGGGGACGGCAGATGCCATTCCAAGCCATGCGCTTCCGCTCCTTCCCAAACCTCGCTGGACGCTTTCTCGCCGCCTTTGATGGCTTTGTAGATAACGTAAGCGAAAATCAATTGGGAGAAGCCGAACACGAACGCGCCCACGCTGGACAAAGCGTTGAATTCGGCGAACTGCACGGCGTAATCGGGAATGCGGCGGGGCATGCCGGCCAGCCCGACAAAATGTTGCGGGAAGAAGCAAATGTTGACGGAGATGGTCGTCAGCCAGAAATGCAACTTGCCCCAGACGCTCGTCATACATATGGCCGGTCCATTTCGGCAACCAGTAGTAGCCGGCTGCGAACAAGGCGAACACCGCGCCCGGCACCAACACATAATGGAAATGCGCCACAATGAAATAAGTGTCGTGGTATTGCAAGTCGGCCGGCGAAATGGACATCATCAGGCCGGTGAAACCGCCCATGGTGAACAGCACCACGAAAGCGATGGCAAACAGCATCGGCGTTTCAAACGTCATCGCGCCTTTCCACATGGTCGCCAGCCAGTTGAACACCTTTACGCCGGTCGGAACCGCGATCAGCATGGTGGCGTAGGTGAAATACAACTCACCCGCAAAGGCATGCCCACCGTGTACTGGTGGTGCGCCCAAACGATGAAAGACAGGAAGCCGATGGAGGCCGTCGCATAAACCATCGAGGCTATAACCGAACAGCGGCTTGCGCGAAAACGTCGGGATGATCGAGGAAATGATGCCGAAGGACGGCAGGATCAGAATGTATACTTCAGGATGGCCGAAGAACCAGAACAAATGCTGGTAAAGCACCGGGTCGCCGCCGCCAGCCGCGTTGAAGAAGCTGGTGCCGAAGAATTTGTCAGTCAGCAACATGGTCACCGCACCGGCAAACACCGGCATCACCGCGATCAACAAGAATGCCGTAATGACCCAAGTCCACACGAACAAGGGCAGTTTCATCAGGGTCATGCCGGGGGCGCGCATATTGAACACGGTGACGATGATGTTGATCGCAGCCATGATCGAGGACATCCCCAGGATATGGACGGTGAAGACCGTGAACGGCAGGGCATTGCCCGTCTGCAACACCAAAGGCGGATACAAAGTCCAACCCGCCGCAGCCGCGCCGCCATCCATGAACAGGGTGCTGGCCAGCATGACAAAGCCGAAAGGCAGCAACCAGAAACTCCAGTTGTTCATGCGCGGCAAAGCCATGTCCGGCGCGCCGATCATCATCGGAATCATCCAGTTCGCCAGCCCGGCAAAGGCCGGCATTACCGCGCCGAAACACCATGATCAGCGCATGCAGCGTGGTCATCTGGTTGAAGAAATGACGGATCGACATATTGCAGGCCCGGCTCGAACAATTCCGCACGAATCACCAAGGCCATCGCGCCGCCGACGAAGAACATGATCAGGCCGGTAACCAGATACAAGGTGCCGATGTCTTTATGGTTGGTGGTCGTCACCCAGCGCATGAACCCCTTGGCGGGGCCATGGTCGTGATGCCCGTGGGCATCAGCAAGGGTATCGTCATGAGTTGTCGCTGACATAGCCATGTTACCTCGAAAGTTGAAGATTATTTGTGCGCCTGGATTTCGGCGGGCTGGATCGAGTCGCCCATGTTGTTGCCGAAACCGTTGCGCTGGTAGGTCACCACGGCGGCAAGCTCGACATCGTTCAACTGGTCGGCGAACGCGGGCATGACGGCCTTGCCCTTCAACACCAGCTTGACGTGCTCAGCCAAAGAACCTTGTGCCACCTTACTCCCCTTGATGGCGGGGAAGGCTCCCGGCATGCCCTCGCCTCCCGCCATGTGGCAGGCGGCGCAGTTTGAGGCATAAACTTCTTTGCCTTTGACGTTCAGTTCGTCTAGTGTCAACGTGCTTGCCCGGATCAACCTTGCCGACCTCTTTCCCACCCAATTCGCTCGGCGACCCATTGCTTGTACTCTTCTTCAGTCTTGACGATGACGACGATAGGCATGAAACCGTGGTCACGACCACACAATTCAGCGCACTGGCCACGGTAGACACCGGGCTTGTCGACCTTGATCCAGCCATCAGTCATGAAGCCGGGAATCGCGTCTTTCTTCCAGCCAAACTCAGGAACCCACCAAGCATGCAGCACATCGGCGGCGGTCAGCAGGATGCGGATCTTTTTATTGGCCGGGATCACCAAAGGCTTATCGACGTTCAGCAGGTAATGCGGAACAGTGGCAGGATCAATCTTGGAACCCAATTGGCGGGCTTCGTTACTCTTGGCGTCCAGCGAACTGAAAAAGTCGATGCCTTTACCCGAACCTTCGGTCAGGTATTCATATCGCCATTTCCATTGATAGCCGGTGACTTTGATGGTCATGTCGGAGGCACTGGTGTCATAAACTTTCATCATGACCTTGGTGGCGGGAATCGCCATGCCGAGCAGAATCAGGAAAGGAATGATCGTCCAGACGATTTCCAGCTTGGCGTTTTCATGCCATGTTGCGGGAACCGCACCCTTGGATTTGCGGTGATGGATCAACGAATAGACTAAAATACCATAGACCAATACGCCTATCCCTACGCAGATCCACAGGATCAACATATGCAGGTCATGGATGTCATGGCTTGACGGGGTCACACCCGCAGGCAAATTCAAAGCCCCCCAGCCTACGCCGGTGCCGCTGCCCGTTTCGGCATGGGCCAAGCCCCCTAACACCAAACCAAAACCAGCGAGCAGTTGTATTATTTTCTTCACGCAGCCCTCTCCTCAACTTAAAAAATATGCTTTTAATATGAACTATCTGGAACTCAACAAGACTTTCAGATCCTTCGCCAAAGCCTGCCGTTCGGACTCGACCAGAAAGCGCCCTATCTCGACTTCCTTGCCATGCAATCTCAACGACAACCGGCTCGCCCGCCCCCTTATTGGCGACTCGACCCAGTTTAGCGTCACCCAGGCCCGCTGGAACTTGTAGGTCTGCTCGGGCCTGGCACGCCCTTTTTCGACACGAACCAGCGCGTCGGAAATGATGATGACCTCCCGTTGGGCGCTCTGCTTCAAGCTTAGGCGAAGGCAGTAGGCCAACAGCAGCCATTCCAGCCCCGAGAAAGGCAACACCAGCCACGCGCCCAAGGCTGCGAACACTCCGCCTATCGTTCCCATCAGCAATGCGCAGAACACCAGCAAAGCCAAGCTCTGCCGACGACTGAGCGAACCATTGGGCCGCAAGACGATAGTCTTCTCGCCCGTTTCCGCATCATGTTCCGACTTGACCATGATGTCACCTCCATCCGGCCCCTAAGCAAGGCTAACCACGAATGCCGACTTTAATCTTGGCGGCAAAAAATCAGCGGGACACACCGGCGCAAGCCAGGCGCATTCCCGCTTAAAATGAACAGCCTTTATTTGGATGGGTGAAATTTAACTTATACAGGCAGTCTACGCAAGATTTCTTCGCGGCCCTCCTTGAAAAACCCCTCTTCGATGAAGCACTTCTGCAAGCTCTCCCGCCTGTGGCCGATATGGGGAATGATGCCGAGACAGGGAAAAGACAGCCCGAAGCGCAAGGTTTCGATGTTCTCTTCCAGGCAGGAAAAGCCCGAATCCAAGCAGTTGGCAATCCATCCAGCGCCATCCACGCCGGAGCGGAGCATCGCGTCATGGGTCAAAAAAGCATGGTTCAAACAGCCTAGCCGCATCCCGACCACTAGGATAACCGGCAGTTTCAGGCCAATGGCCAAATGGGACACCCGTTCTTGCGCATTGAGCGGAACTTCCCATCCGCCAACCCCCTCGACCAATACGCAATCGGCCAGCCGTTCCAGCCCCCTGCATTGGCAGACAATCCTATCGAGTTGGATGGCCTGGCCAGCCTTGTGCGCGGCGAGGTGGGGCGAGACTGCCTGCTCAAATGCATAAATATTTAATTTCACGTATTCGACGGGCAAACTGGCATTTTCCCGCAGCGATAAAGCGTCTTCGTTGCGCCATCCGCCGTCTTGCCAGAAGCAACCACAGGCCACTGGCTTCATGCCGACCACAGACCGGCCTTGGGCTCGCAAAAAGCGCATCAGGGCGACAGCCGCCCTAGTCTTGCCCACCCCGGTATCCGTGCCGGTGATAAAAAATCCCGCCACCTCAACGCCCGCCTTCGCCACCGGCCACCCGCGCCAGGACGTGGACGATCTCAAAACTGGCCTCGACTCGCCCTTCCGCCATGGCGACGGGATAAGCATCAAGCATCTTGCGGAAAACTCCCTTGCCAGTGAGATGCCGGGGGCGGTTTCGGGTGACATTATGCGCACCCAAGCCTTTCAGCTCCCGCAACAGCGCATCGACGCCAGGGTAGGAAAGGACGAGCCGCTCCCCGCTGGCTTGGACATCGCCGAAGCCCCCGTTGACTAATGCTTTCTCCACCGATGCCAGCGACACGAAAGCATTGACATGGGAATAAGCGTCCGCCAAGGCCCAAGCTTCGCGCAGCTCGCAAAGGGTGGCCTCGCCAAAAGTGCTGAACAGGATCGCGCCCCCAGGCCGCAATACCCGCCTGAATTCCGCCAGCACGGCGGGCAAGTCGGCGCACCATTGCAAAGCCAAGTTGGAAAACACCAGATCCACGCCATGGTCGCGCAGCGGCAAGGATTCGCCATCACCGCAAATTCTTTGCACTCTCCCCTGCAAACCAGGCCGTCCGCCCAAGATCCGCAACATGCCTTCGGCGATGTCCAGGGCGATCACCGCTGCATCAGGAAAAACCTTTGCGAGGCGGGCCGTGCAATAGCCCGTACCGGCCCCCACATCGAGGATGGTGCCGGGAGCGCAGGGGATTTCCCGCAAACGCGCCAACGCCTGCTCGCCCACCTGCCGCTGCAACGCAGCCACTTGGTCGTAGCTGGACGCGGCACGGCTGAAGGAGCTGCCCACCCAACGCTTTTCCGGCAAGGCCGCCGCCAGCCTCTTATCAAGCGCCAAGTCAGCCGTCATGGCGTCGCCAGAAATCCGTGAGCAAACCCAGGCATTCATCCGCATGGGAAAGGAAGGGCGTATGGGCCGCACCGGCCAACACTTGCAATTCCGCCTTTGGGGCCAAGTCCCGCATGGCCTCGCCGGCGGCAGGCGGGGCAAGGCGGTCGCGTTCTCCCAACAGCAGCAGCAAGGTGACGCGCAAACCCGGCAACACGGCCCGCAAATCTTCGTTGCGCAAAATAGCCAGGCCGGCCCGCAAAGCTGCCTCGTCTGGCTCGTCGCATTCGGCCACATGCGCTTTCAGTTCCTTCAACACCTCGCGGGCGTTTTCCAAGCCCCAGGTTTGCAACCCCAAAAACTGCATGAGTGTGCGATGGTAATCGTCCATTAAATCTTGGGCAAAGCGGGACATCAGCGCCACATCCATGGCGCAAGGCCAATCTTCGTCGCGGGTGAAACGGGCGCTGCCAGCCATCATCGTCAGACTGGCCAAACGTCCGGGGGACTTTGCGGCCATGCTCAAGGCGATTTTCGCCCCCAGCGACCAGCCCAGCCAGTGCGCACGTTCCGGCGCGACGGACAGCAATGCTTGGCTGACGCCGTCCAGGGTGAAATCGGGGATCATGCCGCTGCGGCCATGGCCGGGCAAATCCACCAAGGTGACGCGAAAATCCTCGGCGCAGCGCCGGGCGAAACCTCGCCAAACGCCCGAATGCATCCCCCAGCCATGCACCAGCACCACATCCGGCCCCTCGCCGAAAGTCTCAGCATGGATCACCCCGCGAATCCGGCTCATGCTGGCCGGGAAACGCTTTTTCCCAAGGCTTCGAGCAGGCTGTCAACCTGGGATTCTTCATGGACGGCAGACAGGTTGACGCGCAGCCGGGCGGTTCCCGCAGGCACCGTAGGCGGACGGATGGCGGCGACCAGAAATCCCGCCTCCAATAGCCTTTGGCTTACCCGCAAAGCCTCGTCATTGTCACCGATCAGGATAGGCTGGATCGGGGTTTGCGAATCCATCAGATTTAAGCCGAGTTGCCCGGCTCCGTGACGGAAGCGCCCGATCAACATCCACAGTTTGTCGCGCCGCCAGGATTCCTCGCGCACCAAGGCCAAACTGGCGCGGGTCGCCTCCGCCACCGCCGGCGGCAAGGCCGTGGTGTAAATATAAGCGCGGGAGCGCTGGATCAAAAATTCGATCAACTCGCGGTTGCCAGCGACGAAAGCGCCGAAGGTGCCGAACGCCTTGCCCAAAGTGCCCATCAACACGGGTACTTCCGCCGCGCCCAAGCCAAAATGCTCCACCACGCCGCGCCCGGTCGGGCCGATCACGCCTAGGCCGTGGGCATCATCCACCATCAGCCAGGCCTTCGCCTCACCGGTCAAACGGGCCAGTTCCGCCAAAGGGGCGAGGTCGCCATCCATGCTGAAGACCCCATCGGTGACGACGAGCCGCCCCTCCGTCGGGCATTCGGCCAAGCCAGCCCGCAGATCGTCCGCATTGGCATGGGCATAGCGTTTCAGCCTGGCCCCGGACAGCAACGCGCCATCCAGCAAGGAAGCGTGATTCAAACGATCCTCGAACACCCAATCGCCGCGTCCGGCCAAGGCGGCGATGACACCTTGGTTGGCCATGTAACCCGTGGAAAACAGCATGGCCCGCTCGCGTCCGGTGAACTCGGCCAGTTCCTCTTCCAGGGCATGATGGGGAGTGCTGTGGCCGGAAACCAAGTGGGAAGCCCCGCTGCCGACGCCGTAAACTTCCGTGGCGTTTTGCATCACCTTGATCACCCTGGGATGGTCGGCAAGCCCCAGATAATCGTTGCCGCAAAAGTTCAACAGCCGCCGACCTTCGAAATCGAACTCCGCGCCACGATGTCTCTCCATGACACGGCGGCGACGGTAAAGCCCTTGGGCCTCGATCTCGGCCAGCCGGGCGGGAAGCTCTTCGGGCATCATGCGACGAGAGCTTCCGCTGTCACGCCCGCCATGCGCAATCCTAGGCGCTGGAACAGGCGGCGGTCGCTGTCGGCCACCGGGTTGTCGGTGGTCAGCAGCTTTTCGCCGTAAAAGATGGAATTGGCCCCTGCCAAGAAACACAAAGCCTGCATCTCATCGCTCATATCCGAACGCCCCGCCGACAGACGCACCCGCGAGGCGGGCATGAGGATGCGGGCCACCGCGACGGTGCGCACGAACACCAAAGGATCAAGCTTGGCGGCACCGGCCAGCGGCGTGCCTTCCACTTGCACCAGCATATTGATCGGCACACTGTCCGGGTGCTGCGGCAGATTCGCCAGTTCGATCAATAATTTGGCGCGGTCGTCATCGCTCTCTCCCATGCCGACGATGCCGCCGCAACAAACATTGATGCCCGCCTCGCGCACCCGCCGCAAAGTGTCTAGGCGATCCTGGTAAGTGCGGGTGGTGATGATCTCGGCGTAGTATTCTTCCGAAGTATCCAGATTGTGGTTGTAGTAATCCAATCCGGCCTCCTTCAACCTTTGGGTTTGGCCATCAGTCAGCATACCCAGCGTTACGCAGGTCTCCATGCCCAATTCACGCACACCCTCGACCATTGCCGCCACTTTCTCGACATCGCCGTCTTTCGGGCTGCGCCAAGCCGCGCCCATGCAGAAGCGTGAAGCGCCCTGCGCCTTCGCCTTGCCCGCCGCCTGCAACACTTCCTCCACGGGCAGCAAATCCTCGCGGCCCAGCCCGGTATTGTGGTGGGCGCTTTGCGGACAGTAGGCGCAATCCTCGGAACAAGCCCCGGTCTTGATGCTTAACAAGCTACTCACCTGCACCTCGTTGGCGTCAAAGCGCCGCCGATGCACCGCCTGCGCCCGCCACAATAAATCATTGAACGGCAGGGCAAACAAAGCCCGCACCTCGTCCAGTCGCCAGTCATGGCGGAGGCCATCGCTGAAATATTTTTCCCCGGCCACATGGGCCGTCGATTCTGTTAGCATTTTCTCGATTCTCTACAATGGCTATTTCTCCCCTCTCCCTGCGGGGAGAGCGAAGCGAGGGGGGCGAGGGGGGCGAAGCCGGCTGGGGGAGAGGGTATCCGTCAACCTCAAAGCATCATTTATGTGAACAACTGGCCGCATATTATACAGGATTGGCTGTTTCCGCCCACCTGCCTGTTGTGTGGCGACGCGGGCACGGCGGGGCGCGACCTTTGCGCAGCCTGTGCGCAATCCCTGCCCTACAACCATCCGGCCTGTCCGCGCTGCGCACGGACTCTGCCCTTCGAGACCGACCTTCCCTGTGGTGAATGCCAACAACATCCACCCGCCTTCGACCGTAGCTTCGCCTTATTCCGCTACGAGGAAAAGGGGCCGACAGGGTATTTAATCAAAGCCCTCAAATTCCACGCCCGCTATGCTTGCGCGAGATTGCTGGGTGAACTGCTGGCCGACGCCCTGGCCGGACGCGAAAACCCACCCGAACTCATCATTCCCGTGCCCCTGCATCGCAGCCGCTACCGAGAACGCGGCCACAACCAATCGCTGGAAATTGGCCGCACCCTCTCGCGCCGCCTGCAAATTCCCTTGAGCTTGCACAATTGCGTCCGCGCAAAGGCCACACAATCCCAAACCGAGCTGAACGCCGATGAACGACGGCGCAATGTGAGAAAAGCCTTTGCCGTGGTCAAGCCGCTCAATGCCGGACATGTGGCGATACTTGATGACGTGGTCACCACTGGCGCGACGGCCAACGAACTGGCGAAGGTTTTACGCAAGGCGGGCGTTGAGCAGATTGAGGTATGGGCTTGTGCGCGGGCGCAGGGGAAAAGTTAGCCGGAAACGCCCGCCTTTCGCTAACGCTCAAGCGGGTTTATTCCGGTATCTACCTGGCTTGAATTTGCATATCCTTAAAAACATTCGCAGCCATGCCCTAGCTGCGGGAAACCAATCGGAAAACAGCCCATGAAAATTACCTTACCACACTCTGGCCTCTACGCCATCACCGCCGAAAACCCTTCCAGCCCGCAAGAACTCGCCCAAGCAGTCGCGGCGGCTTTGCGCGGCGGGGCCAAGATGATCCAATACCGCGCCAAATCCAGCCCAGACCGGCAGCGAGAAGCCCGGCTGGTGCTGGCCGAATGCCGTGCCTTCCAGGTTCCGCTCATTATCAATGATGATGTCGAATTGGCCTTAGGCATAGGCGCGGAGGGCGTGCATCTGGGCAAGGATGACGACTCTATCCAAGCAGCCAGGGAGCGGCTGGACGCAGAGGCGATCATTGGCGTGTCTTGCTACGACTCGGTGGAATGGGCGGAGGAGGCGCAAGCGCTAGGCGCGAATTACGCCGCCTTTGGCCGCTTTTTCCCCTCGGCTAGCAAGCCCCATGCGCCCTGCGCCCGGTTGGAAACCTTGACCGAGGCAAAACGAAAATTAAGCATTCCCATCGTCGCCATTGGCGGCATTACCCCTGATAATGGCAAAACCTTGCTAGTGGCGGGCGCGAATATGCTGGCGGTCATCGACGCAGTGTTTGGCGCGGATGATCCCGAGCGGGCGGCTTTGGCGTTCCAGCCGCTTTTCAGGGATAACATCGCTTGAAAGCGATGTTATCCCTTATCCTATTCAAACCTTGGCCCGCCTAGCATTGAAGCCTAGCCTAAGCGGGGGCTATAATCCCGCCTCCCGGCCCCGTCGGCCCTTACGGTACAGGAAAATCCATGCCAGAAGCCCATTCCCTGCCTTCCACCCCTATCCAGCAGGACGATCTTGACCCCGCCGAAACCCGCGAGTGGCTAGACGCGCTCGAAGCCGTCATCGAGGCCGAAGGTGCCGAGCGGGCCCATTACCTGATCGAGCGCCTGGTGGACAAGGCCCGGCGCTCTGGGATCAACCTGCCTTACAAGGCCAATACCGCGTATATCAACACGATCCCGCCCACCCGGCAGACGCGCTTCCCTGGAAATGCAGCCTTGGAGCATCGCATCCGCTCCTATATCCGCTGGAATGCGATGGCCATGGTCGTGAAGGCCAACAAGGTCTCCTCCGAATACGGTGGCCACATCGCCAGCTTCGCGTCTTCCGCGACACTTTATGAAATTGGCTTCAACCATTTCTTCCACGCGGCAAACCATGACCACGGCGGCGACTTGGTGTTTTTCCAAGGCCATTCCTCGCCCGGCATTTATGCCCGCGCCTTTATGGAGGGACGGCTGACCGAGGAAAACCTGTCGCGCTTCCGCCACGAGGTCAACGGCGACGGACTGTCTTCCTATCCGCATCCCTGGTTGATGCCGGATTTCTGGCAGTTCCCGACGGTGTCCATGGGCCTGGGGCCGATCATGGCGATTTACCAAGCCAACTTCATGCAGTATCTGCAAGGCCGTGGCATCCTCCAAACCAAGGGCCGCAAGGTTTGGGCCTTCATGGGCGATGGCGAGATGGACGAGCCGGAATCCCGTGGCGCAATTGGCCTGGCCGGGCGCGAGAAACTGGACAATCTGATCTTCGTCATCAATTGCAATCTGCAACGGCTGGATGGCCCGGTGCGTGGCGACGGCAAGATCATCCAGGAACTGGAAGGCGAGTTCCGTGGCGCGGGCTGGAATGTCATCAAAGTGGTGTGGGGTTCCGACTGGGACGATCTGTTGGCCCGCGATACCAAGGGTTTGCTGCGCAAGCGCATGGAAGAAGCGGTGGACGGCGAATACCAAGCCTACAAGGCCAAGGACGGTGCCTATGTGCGTGAGCATTTCTTCGGCAAGTATCCTGAGTTGCTGGAGCTGGTCGCGCATATGTCCAATGACGACATCTTCCGCCTGAAGCGTGGCGGCCACGACATCCACAAGGTTTTCGCAGCCTACCATGAGGCGGTGAACCACAAAGGCCAGCCCACGGTGATCCTCGCCAAGACCGTCAAAGGCTATGGCATGGGCAGCGCGGGCGAAGGCGCAGATGACCACGCACCAGCAGAAGAAAATGGACGAGGCGGCGCTGCGGCATTTCCGCGACCGTTTCCATATCCCCATCCCCGACGACCAGATCGCCGAAGCGCCGTTCTACAAACCGGCGGAAGACAGCCCGGAAATGGTCTATCTGCATGAGCGCCGCAAGGCATTGGGCGGCTATCTGCCGACCCGCCGCCGCCAGGCTCCGTTGCTGCAAGTGCCGGATCTGGCCGTGTTCGAGCCGCTGCTGCGCAAGAGCGACCGCGAGATGTCCACCACGATGGCCTTCGTGCGCATCATCACCACGCTGCTGCGCGACAACAAGATCGGCAAATATGTCGTGCCGATTGTGGCCGACGAAGCCCGCACCTTCGGCATGGACGGCCTGTTCCGCCAGTACGCCATTTACTCGTCCGTGGGCCAGCTTTACACGCCGGAAGACTCCGAGCAATTGATGTTCTACCGCGAGTCCAAATCCGGCCAGATCCTGCAAGAAGGCATCTGCGAGGCAGGCGCGATGAGTTCGTGGATCGCCGCCGGCACGGCCTACACCAACCACAACGTGCAGATGATCCCGTTTTACATCTACTACTCGATGTTCGGCTTCCAGCGCATCGGCGATTTGATGTGGGCAGCGGGCGATATGCAGGCGCGGGGCTTCTTGCTGGGCGGCACCGCCGGACGCACGACCTTGGCCGGCGAAGGCTTGCAACACCAGGACGGCCACACCCATCTGGCGATGTCCTTCATCCCCAACTGCGTCGCTTACGATCCTGCGTTTGCCCATGAACTTGCGGTCGTCGTCCAAGATGGCCTGCGCCGGATGTACCAAGAAGGCGAGAACATCTTCTACTACATCACGGTGATGAACGAAAACCACGACCATCCGGGGATGCCGGAAGGCGTCAACGAAGGCATCATCAAAGGCATCTACCAGCTTGAGGACGCCGGCGACGAAGCCGCCGTGCAATTGCTGGGCAGCGGTGCGATTCTGCGCGAGTCCATCGCCGCCGCCGCTTTGCTGGAAGAGGATTTCGGCATCAAGGCCAATGTCTGGAGCGTCACCAGCTTCACCGAACTGCGCCGTGACGGCTTGGACAAAGAGCGCTGGAACTTGCTGCACCCGGACAAGCCGAAGGCGACCAGCTATTTGGAGGACATTTTAGGGCAAATGCCCGGCCCCATTGTCGCCGCCAGCGATTATATGAAAGTGGTCGCCGACCAGATCCGGCAATTCCTGCCCGGCAAGAGCTTCATCGCGCTGGGCACCGACGGCTATGGCCGTTCGGATCGCCGATCGGAACTGCGCCGCTTCTTCGAGGTGAATCGCCATTACATCGTCGTGGCCTCGCTGAAGGCGCTGGCCGACGAAGGGACAATTGAAACCGCCCGCGTACTGGAAGCGATGGAGAGATATGGCATCGACCCCGAGAAACCCAACCCTGTGACGGTTTGAGAGAATGACCCATGGCTAAACAGCAAACAATCACAGTTCCCGACATCGGCAACAACAAGGACGTTTCCATCATTGAAGTGCTGGTGAAGGTCGGCGACATCATCCAGAAAGAATCTTCCATCATCACGTTGGAAAGCGACAAGGCGGCGATGGAAATCCCCAGCCCCAAGGCCGGCTTGGTCAAGGAAGTGCTGGTCAAAGTCGGCGACAAAGTCAGCCAAGGCTCGCTGATCTTGGTGTTGGAAGAAGAGGGTGCGGGTGCCGCGCCAGTCACCGCACCCGCACCAGAACCCGTTGAAACGCCCGCACCCGCGCCGGTTGTAGCGCCTGCCACAGCCACCCCGCAGGCAGCCACGGAAGAAATCGTCACGGTTCCCGACATTGGCAACAACAAGGAAGTGACGATCATCGAAGTGTTGGTGAAGGCAGGCGACACCATCCAAAAAGAATCTTCCATCATCACCTTGGAAAGCGACAAGGCGGCGATGGAAATCCCCAGCCCGCTGGGAGGAAAAGTCGAACGGATGTTGGTCAAAGTCGGAGACAAGGTCAGCCAAGGCTCACCCGTGCTGGTCTTGGCCGTGGCAACCGCCCCAGCTCCCGCACCCGTCAGCGAAGCACCCGGCCCGGCCCGGCCGCTGCCAGCCCCACATTCGGCTCCGGCCTATGTCTTGGAGGATCTGCCCACCACCGGCAAGCCCCACGCCAGCCCGGCGGTTCGCCGCTATGCGCGGGAACTCGGCGCGGATGTTGGCAAAGTCAGAGGCAGCGGTCCCAAGGGCCGCATCCTCAAGGAAGACGTGCAAGCCTACATCAAAGCCCGGCTGCAAGCCCCGGCACCGGCCCCAGGCAGCGTTGGACTGAATCTGCTGGAAGCCCCGGAAATCGACTTCAGCCAGTTTGGCCCGATAGAGTCCAAAGCCCTGACGCGCATCCAAAAGTTGTCCGGCGCGAACCTGCACCGCAACTGGGTCACGATCCCGCATGTCACGCTGGACGAAGAGGCCGACATCACCGACCTGGAAGCCTTCCGAATCTCGCTGAAGACGGAAGCCGACAAGCAGAAGATCCGCGTCACCCCGTTGCCCTTCTTCATTAAGGCCGTGGTCGCCGCGCTGAAAACCTTCCCCAATTTCAATTCTTCGCTTTCGGCGAACGGGGAGGATCTGATCCTGAAGCAGTACTATCATATTGGCGTCGCCATCGACACGCCCGATGGCCTGGTCGTCCCCGCCGTCCGCGATGCCGACCGCAAGTCGGTGTTCGAGTTGGCGCGGGAGTTGGGCGAGTTAGGCGAGAAGGCCCGCACCAAGAAGCTGAGAAGCGCCGACCTGCAAGGCGGCACTTTCACCATTTCCAGCCTCGGCAGCATCGGCTCGGTCAACTTCACGCCAATCATCAACGCCCCGGAAGTGGCAATCCTAGGCATTTCCAAGGCGCAGATGAAACCGGTGTGGAAAGACGGGGCATTCGTCCCCCGCCTGATCCTGCCCTTGTCCTTGTCTTTCGACCATCGCGTCATCGACGGCGCGGCCGCCGCCAAATTCTGCGCCTATCTGGCTTTAGTTTTGGGGGATATGCGGAGGGTTTTGTTGTAAGGATTCGAGGAATTTTAGGGTGCGTACCGCGCACCCTTTAGCGCATCCCCGCGCTTTGTGTGGCTCAAATATCAAAATCCAAGCCGTCCTGGTCGGCGTCCGCATGGCCGTAGGCATGCAGGCGCTTGATCAAGCCGTCCACGTCGAGGTTCTCCGCCTCGAAAATCCAAACCGCCTCCCCTTCCTCCGGCACCGCGTTTTCCAAAGCGCAAATGCAAATCAAGCCCGCCTCGTTGAGGTGCCAAGCGACCAAGGTGGCCTGCTCGCCCAAGGAGTCGTCATCCAGCACCGCGCTGGCATGGCCTAGGTCGAACAGGCTGCGATCCAGGCGATGGGCCGCGTCCAGGCGCTTCTCGCCAGTCAGCCAGACCGTCACCGGCTTCTGGCCGAAGCGGGCGGCACGTTCCTGCGGACTCACCTTGCGGCTATCCACCGCCTTTTCCGCCGGCCCGACGATCATACCCGCGCCCACGGTGACGTTGGTCAGGCGGTCGATGATGATGAACGAGCCGGTTCCCTTGCAGACTTTATAGGGGTCGAAAGCGATGGGCGCGCTCAACGCCACTTCGCAGCGGCCAATTTCATTCAGCCTGAGCTGGCGGGCCTGTAGGCGCTCCAAAGTGTTCACGTCAGTGCGCGACAGGATGCGCGAGACGGAACCCGTGACCGTCTTGGTGGCCTGCTTGAGATAATATTGACGGCCAGGAATGAGCGGTGCCTCCACCATCCATACGACGTCAGCGACGAAACGCGAATCAACCAGAGGCAGGCTGTCCGGTCGAACCAACATATCGCCTCGGCTGACGTCGATCTCATCCTCCAAAGTGACCGTGACCGCCTCTGGCGGGAAGGCATCGTCCAACTCGCCATCCTGGGTGACGATGGACTTGACCCGGCTGGTCTTGCGGGAGGGCAAGGCGATGACCGCGTCGCCTTTGCGCAACACGCCCGCGGCCATCGTACCGCTGAAGCCACGAAAATCCAAATTCGGACGGTTCACCCACTGCACAGGAAAGCGCACACTGGCGAAGTTCTGGTCGTCGGCAATCTCGATGCTGTCCAGCAATGCCATCAACGGCGGCCCCTCATGCCAAGGCATCGCCTCGCTGCGGTTCACCACATTGTCGCCTTTCAGCGCCGAAAGCGGGATGAAATGGACATCGTGCAAATCGAGCGTGTCCACAAACGCCTGATAATCGGCGCGGATCTTCTCGAACACCGCCTGGCTGTAATCCATCAGATCCATCTTGTTCACCGCGACGATGATGTGCTTGATCCCGAGCAGGGAGACGATGAAGCTGTGCCGCTTGGTCTGCGTCTGCACACCGTAACGGGCGTCGATGAGGATGATGGCCAGATCGCAGGTGGACGCGCCCGTCGCCATGTTGCGGGTGTACTGCTCATGGCCGGGGGTGTCGGCGATGATGAACTTACGCCTGGCCGTGGAGAAATAGCGGTAGGCCACATCGATGGTGATGCCCTGCTCACGCTCGGCCTGCAAACCGTCCACCAATAAGGCTAGGTCAATGTCTCCGCCCGTGGTGCCGGACTTGATGCTGTCATTTTGGATGGCGGCGAGCTGATCCTCATAGATCATCTTGGAGTCGTGCAGCAAACGCCCGATCAAGGTGCTCTTGCCGTCGTCAACGTTGCCGCATGTGAGGAAACGCAGCATCTCCTTGCGCTCGTGTTGGGCTAGGTAGGCGAGGATATCGGTGCTGATGAGGTCGGATTGATGGGACATGGACGGGGCGTTACCTGAAATAAAATTTGTCTAGTTTAACATAACCCCGGACACAAACTGATCGTCTGGACGTATGTTTGGAACGTCCATTGGTTTGTTTGGGAGATCTCTGTATCCCACTGGGACGTGCAGCGGCCTGTTTTAGACATCCACACATCCCACTGGAACATGCAGTGGCCTGCCTGGGATGCCTAAGCAGACCACTGAGACATGCGGAGGTCTATCTGGGAAGTCCAAAAATTGGCTTTTCTCTGGAGGCCGCGCCAGACGTGGCTTATAGGCATTTCCAGTGAATCTTCGAGTGGTGCCTCTGGGAGACCCAGACATACCACCGGGAAATTCAGACACACCATTCCAACGTCCACAGGGAGCCGTCGGTTCCCGCGAAGCATCCTTTCCATCTGGCTGCGTCATAGTCTGGGCCTGGCAACCTGCCCGTCGGACTAATGGTGGGTTGCGCAGTGTTAAGGCCAATTTAAGCGGCGTGGCGCAGTCTTTCGCCAGCCTTGGGGATTTTCCCAGGCGACAACCCAATGGCGGAATATCATATGAAACGGCTACTGTGTGCGTTACTGTTACTTGTCGGGATGGCGGTGTCTGTCACAGCCTGCGCTGATGGTCATTATCACAACGCGCCATACGGCTACTGGCCACAGCCCCAAGTCTACGGGAATTATGGCTATCCACGCACCCAACCGTACTACGGCTCGCACGAACGCCGCGATTTTGACGGTGGGCGGGGTTGGGGCGGGAATCGCTGGGGAGAAAGGCACGAAGAGCGCGAGCGCCACGAAAGAGGGGAAGGCGGTTGGGGTGGGCGTTACGGGCGTGATTGGTCGAGATAGCAAATTCGTAGCCTACTACCGCGTATCGACCCAAAAGCAAGGGCAAAGCGGCCTAGGCTTGGAAGCCCGACAGGAAGCCGTGAGGGGTTACATGAACGGCGGGGCGTGGGAACTGGCGGGGGAGTTCGTGGAAATCGAAAGCGGCAAGAACAACAACAGGCCCAAGCTACAGGCCGCGCTGAAACTTTGCCGCCTGACCGGCGCGACGCTGATTGTCGCCAAGCTCGACCGCCTGAGCCGCAACGCTGCTTTCTTGGTGAACCTCATGGAAAGCAAAGCGCGGTTTGTGTGCGCGGACAACCCGAACGCGAACGAGCTTACAATCCACATCCTTGCAGCCGTCGCCCAGGACGAACGCAAGCGGATCAGTGAACGGATAAAAGCGGCGCTCGGCGCGGCCAAGGCGCGGTGGGCCAAGCTTGGCAACCCAAACCTTGCCGCCGTGCGTCCGACAGACACCAGCGCCGCGAACGAAAAGTGCAAGCAGCTTGCCAGCGCACACCATGCTGACTTGGCGGAAATCATAGGGGAGATCCGGCAATCCGGCGTCACCAGCCTAAGCGGCGTGGCCGGCAAGTTGAACGCGCTGGGCATCACCACGCGGCGGGGCAGGAAGTGGACGGCAACCCAAGTTTCCCGGTTGGAAATGGCCTAAGTAGGATTGACCAACGACGCCAGCAGATAAAGCCAGCGCCGGGTGCGCGGGCCAGCCGTAAGGAATAGGCTTACAGGACAGGGACGGGGGCCAGAACGCAGAACAGAACCAGACAAAAACATGAGCATCGCCGACAACGTGAGGGCCAAGCGCAAGGCCCGAAAAATGACGCAAGTGGAGCTTGCCGAGCGGGCAGGTATCGCGCAGGCGCTTGTAAGCCAGATTGAGGGCGGCCAGGACAACGTGAAAGTGGAAACCCTACGCGGCCTCGCCGACGCGCTGGGGTGCGCTACTGTGGATCTGATGCCGGAGGAGGACAAGCGGCGGCGCTAGGCGACCGCCAAACTTAGCCGGGAAACACGCCTACTAGCAAGATTGTTCCGACTAGACACTCCGTACTGAAATGTCTGATTTTTAATTTCCAGCAAGGCTCAATCCCGTTCGGTTCTCTGAATTTTTCCGCTCACGTCCACTTCCAGTTCCAGTTTTTTTCCAGCCGCTTCGATTTCCACTTCGTAGCCGATGACTGTCCCGTCTGGCTTCATCACCTTTTCCGCCTCCTTGAGCGTGGCCTGGGGGTGTGCCTTGATGATGGCTTGGACAATCGGTTCAGGCAGCGCTTTGGTGTCGATGCTTTCCTCTTTTTGAATGTAATCAAATGATTGGTTTTCATAAATCCTCCGGTGGTTGGGTCAATAGGAACAAAAAACCGCTGGCTCCACGTACTGGCGCGGCCATTAAAGACTGAAACGATGCCCGCGAAAAAATTTCGCTGGCAATTATTTACTCCTATAATTGAAATGCTGCTGGCCAGCTTCGGCTTGACGGGCGACGCCGCCCTCAACCGGCTGGGTGGTTTGGTGCATTACCTGGACGTCGGCGGGATTCCGGTCGCGGAAGCGGCGGGGCTGGAAACGCTCGTCCAAGGAATGCACCAGCGTTTGACCGATGACGACGCCCTGTTGACCGAAGCCGGAAAGGTCTTCGATTCATTCTATCTGGCCTTTTCAGGAAACGACGCATGAACAATCCCGCCCCGTCCCCTGACCGTGCCCAGCCTGTCACGCTGGGGCAAGCTTTCTGGTATTGGCTCAAGCTGGGCTTCATCAGCTTCGGTGGCCCCGCCGGACAAATCGCCATCATGCACCAGGATTTGGTAGAGAAAAAACGCTGGATTTCGGAACGCCGTTATCTCCACGCGCTGAATTACTGCATGATGCTGCCAGGGCCGGAAGCCCAGCAACTGGCAATCTATATCGGCTGGTTGATGCACCGCACCTGGGGCGGGGTGATTGCCGGTAGCTTGTTCGTCCTGCCTTCGTTGCTCATTCTGATAGGTTTAAGCTGGATTTATCTGGCCTTCGGCCATGTGCCTGCCGTCGCCGGTGTGCTGTATGGCATTAAGCCTGCCGTGACGGCCATCGTACTCTTCGCGGCGTATCGCATCGGTTCGCGGGCGCTGAAAAACGGGCTGCTTTGGTCTATGGCGGGACTGGCGTTTTTCGCCATCTTCGCATTGGACGCGCCGTTTCCATTGATCGTGCTGGTAGCCGCGCTGCTGGGCGCTCTCGGCGGCAAATTCGCGCCGCAGAAGTTCGCAGTGGGCGGCGGACATAGCACGGGCAAACAAAGCTACGGCCCGGCACTCATTGACGACGACACGCCGACACCGCCCCATGCCCGCTTCACCTGGGCAGGTTTGTTGAAGGTGATCTTGGCAGGGCTGGTCTTGTGGGGCGGCGTGATTGGCTTCCTCTGCGCCCGTTATGGCTGGAACGGTGCACTCACTCAAATGGGCTGGTTCTTCACCAAAGCCGCCTTCCTGACCTTCGGTGGTGCCTATGCCGTGTTGCCTTACGTCTATCAAGGCGCGGTCGAGCATTTTCACTGGCTGACACCGCACCAGATGATCGACGGTCTGGCCTTGGGGGAAACCACGCCGGGGCCGCTCATCATGGTGGTGACATTCGTGGGTTTCGTGGCCGGGTGGGGGAAGGAAATATTCGGCCACGACCAATTGCTTCTGGCAGGCGCGGCAGCGGCAACAGTGGTGACTTACTTCACTTTCCTGCCTTGTTTCCTATTCATCCTGGCTGGTGGGCCGCTGGTGGAATCCACCCACGGCAATCTGAAATTCACCGCGCCCCTGACTGGCATCACTGCCGCCGTGGTGGGGGTGATTCTGAATCTCGCGGTGTTTTTCGCCTACCACGTCTTCTGGCCGCAAGGTTTGGTGGGACGCTTCGACAGTGTTTCCGCATTGATTAGCTTATGCGCTTTGTTGGCTTTGATCCGTTACAAGGTGGGCGTCATTCCGGTCATCGGTGTCTGTGGTGTGACCGGCCTTTTGTTTATCTTCGTCAAGCCCTGACTGGCCCAGGCGGGAGTTTTTCCATGAACACGCTCTCCATTTTTCAGGTTTCCTTGCTGCTCTTCACTCTGTCGGGAGGGGTGGCCGTCGCGCAGGAGTAAAGCAAACATCCGGCAGTGCTGGATACGGGCAAAATTGAGCAACTGACTAGCGCAAAAGGCAAGCTGGATGCCGCTGATAATATTTTCAAAGTCAGTGTGCCACACGCCGACCTCAGTGTAACCATGGCGGGGGTAAAAATGGTTCCGCCCATGGGACTCACTTCCTGGGTGGCATTCCAGCCCGCAGGGAATCAAGTGATGATTATGGGCGATTTCGTATTGCAGGAAGACCAAATCAATCCGGTGCTAAGTACCGCATTGGATAACGGCATCGAAGTTACCGCTTTGCACAACCATTTTCTGTGGGACACGCCGAAAGTGATGTTCATGCACATTGGCGGCGTGGGCGATGCCGATAAACTGGCGGCGGGAGTTGGCAAGGCTTTCGCCAAGCTCAAGGAAACCAGCGGTGGCAAGGGTTAAACCCCACATACGCCCTTTGACGCCAAAAAAACCTCGCTTGACCCTAAACCTCTTGAGTCGATCAGCGGTGCGCCAGTAGAAAAAACCGACGAAGTCTAGAAAGTGACGATTGGCTTGAATACGCAAATGGATGGACACACGGTTGGCAAGTATGGGCGTCAATACATGGGCCGCATTCGCTGGCAGCAACGACAAGTCATTGTCGAAGGCGATTTCGCCATGCTCGAATCCGAGTTGCAAGGTGTCCTGAAAGCCCTGCGCGGTGCTGACATCGCCATCACCAGCATCCATAGCCACATGATTGGTGAATCACCCAAGATTATCTTCCTACACTACTGGGGTACAGGCTCCGTCACTGAGCTAGCCAAGGCCATCAAGGCGGCGTTGGACACCCAAACTAAGAATTAGGAGCGCTAAAGGGCGTTGGTGCATAAATGCCATGTTCAGCTATCATGGAGTTCAGTAAACCACTGATATACATTGATGTCGAAAGCCACCCCTATCGCAAAAGCGGAACCGGTCAAAAAGGCGCAGTATCGGGTCACGAATTGGCCGGAGTATGACCGTGCGTCGGTGCGGCGGGGCAGCCTGACGGTGTGGTTCGACGACGAGTTCCTGCGCGGACATTGGCGGGCTGCCCACAACGGCAAACGCGGGGCGCCTTTCACTTACTCGGATGCGGCCATTCAGACGCTGCCGACCCTGAAGGCGGTGTTCCACCTGCCCTGCCGGGCGGCGGAAGGGCTGGCCCGCTCGCTGGCCGGGTTGACGGGTCGGGACCCGCCCGTCCCCGACCATGCCCGGATGTCGCGCCGCGCCCGGGGCTTGCGGGCCGAGATCCCGCGCCGTCCACGCACCGGCCCGGTCCATCTGGTGGCCGATTCCACCGGCTTGAAGATTTTCGGCGAGGGCGAGTGGAAAGTGCGCCAGCACGGGGTTGGCAAGCGGCGGACTTGGCGCAAGGTCCATCTGGGCCTTGATGCGGACGTGAAGGACGTGGTCGCCGTGGAGGTCGCCACCGTGGAGCGGACGGATGCCGGGGACTTCGCGGGTTTGCTCGGACAGGCCGAGGGGGAGATCGGCCAGGTCGACGCCGACGGTGCCTGTGACACCCGCGACGTGTACGACGCGGCGATGGAGCGGGACGCGAAGGCGGCAATCCCGCCGAGAGAAAATGCCGTTCCTTGGGAGGCGGGCCATCCCCGCACCCAGGCCTTGGAGGCCATCGCGGAGAAGGGCTTGGCCGGTTGGAAGCAAGCGGTCAATTATCACCGCCGCAGCATCGCCGAAAATGGCATGTACCGCCTGAAGCAGTTGTTCGGCCCCGGATTGGCCTCCCGCATTTTTGAGGGCCAAGTGACAGAGGTCCATGTGCGCGTCGCCGCGCTCAATGCCATGGCCTACCTCGGCATGCCGGTGTCGGTCCGGGCAGGGCAAGCGTTGTCCTGAGCCTATTGGGTAAGGGATCATGCAAGCTCCAAATTATTTATGCACCAACGCCGAACTGGTATGAAAAGAGCCATATACGCGTCGCCGCGCTCAATGCCATGGCCTACCTCGGCATGCCGGTGTCGGTCCGGGCAGGGCAGGGCAAGCTTTGTCCTGAGCCTATTGGGTAAGGGATCATGCAAGCTCCAAATTATTTATGCACCAACGCCGAACTGGTATGAAAAGAGCCATATATGCGCTGGGGAACGAAGCGCATCATTCGCGTAACACCCGATTGATGCGCCTCCTTCGTCTGCACATCCTATGACTGATTAGAATCTTTCCGCCCGGTAAGTCAAACTAAATAAGAACCGATATGAAACGAACTATCTACCTCGACAGCACCATTCCGAGTTACAGCATTTTTAAATCTGACATGTTACTTGCATAAATTCCTCCGCATGGTTTATATAACTAATAACATTATCCTGTGTAACGGTTTTGATTGCGGCCCGTATTGTTCCGAAAAGCTCATCCGGAAGTCGCGGCTTGAACTTCCTCGCCGTATGCTTTATTTTCGAGAACGCCTCCTCAATCGGATTCAGTTCGGGCGAGTAGCGCGGCAAATAGACGTAGTTCACTTTGTGGTCTTCGGGAAACTTGGTCACGATCTTGGCGCAGTGCACGGGATGGTTGTCCATGATCAAAACCTTGCCCCCCGTCAGCAGCTTGAGGATATGGACTTGCAAATAGCACACAAACAATTCGGCGGTCAGGCTCCCCGTGTAGGCCCAAACCGCCTCGACCCCGGTTTCGGTGAGCGCCGCCGCCGTGTTGATGGTCACGCCCGGCGCGGTGGGGTTCGCCTCGTAAAGGCGCTCGCCTTGGCGTGAACGGCCATGGCCCAAGGCCAGGTTGGAGGCGCAGCCCATCTCGTCCAGATACACCCGGTCTTCCGGCCCCACGCCCTCCAACTGGTTGACTTAGCTCAGTTTTTCCTCCGCCGCCTCGGCGGCGTCCCGCTTCGGGTCGTAGGAAGTTTTTTTTTGAAAGAGTATCCCATGCGCTTGGTGGTGTTGTGCATGGTCGAGGTTGAGACGGGAACCCCCTAAATGTCATTGTGCTTCCCGCATAGCTCGGCCAGCGACAAGTCCGGGGTTTCCGCGAGGAGCGCCTGCAACCACAGTTCGCCCTCGGGCGAGATCAGGCGGTCAGGGGCGGTGTTGCGCTGGCGCGGGGCTATGTCGCCGGTTTCGTAGTACAATTGCTTGAGCGATTGCACCGTGGTCGGGCTGACTTGGAATAGTTCGGCGGTTTGTCGGACCGGGTGGACTAGACCGTAGTTTACAATCCTCTGCCGCAAATCTCTGGAATGCGTAGCCATGGCCCCCTCCTCGCGAATTATGGCTTGGTTACGCTATTGGAACATGGAAAGATTCAAATCATCTATCCGATAGTATAGTACAGTTAAATGGCTGTTGCCCGCTGGTTTCTATTATAAAGTAACAGTTAAGAATTGAAAACGCTATATAATAAGTAGAAAAGGGTATCGAGGGGGGTTAGGATACCTAAGAATCTCTTCCTTTCTTAGCTTTCTATCTTCTCGTGGGAGGTGGGTTTAATTGATTTATTAAGTATGGTAGAGTATAAAATTTTTAAGCTTCTTAGGCAACCATTCCAATGGCGTATCAAATTGTTTTGTGCAAGTATTGCAACAGTTCCGAGGTTGTCCGTTACGGCACCCAAAGCGGTCGTTCCCGGTTTCGCTGCAAGGAGTGCGGGCGAATATTCAAGACCGACTGCGTGTACCGGGCCTACGAGCCTGGCGTCAAAGACCAGATTGTGGACATTGCCATGAACGGCGGCGGCATCCGGGATACTGCGCGCATTCTGGGTATCGGCAAAAACACCGTCATTTCCACGCTAAAAAAAGCTCCGCTGAAGTGGTCGCCGTGAACCCTTACATCGGTACGCGTGAGATCGCCGTCGAAATCAGGCATCCCCTTGATTCTCCAATGGATGTTCAGGCAGACGAGCAATGGAGCTACGTCGGCGACAAAAAGAACCAACGCTGGCTCCGGTATGCCATCGATGCCGTGACAGGCTGTGTCCTGTCGTTCGTTTTCGGGCGGCGCCAAGATGCGGTGTGCGAGCAATTGATCTCAAATTTGAAGGCATTCAATATCCGGACCTATTACACAGACGATTGGGGCAGCTATTCCGCACTCATCCCTAAAGACAAGCACGTCATTGGCAAGCAGCATGCTCAAAAAATAGAAAACAAAAACCTTTTGTTGCGAACCCGGATCAAGCGATTGACGCGCAAAACGATCTGCTTTTCAAAATTGGAAGCACTTCACGACACGGTGATAGGGTTGTTTATAAATAGATACTGCTTTCAATCTCAATAAATCGATTAAACCCACCACCTTCTCGTGTAACGCCTAATATTCCTATACATATCCACGCGAACCCCATAAGTTTAAGAAAATTGCGTGTTATCTCCACCTGCTAAGCACAGGACAAAACCTCCAGAGCCCATAGGAATTCCTGGAATTTCTCGCTGAGGTTCAGCACGATGTTGCGGAGGAAGTCGAGTCCGTGGCGGAACAAGGACTTGAGGGGACGCTGCAGGGTCTTTTAAAAAGGATGGGGTTTTGCCCATGGAGCAACTGGCCGGTGCGGTAAGTCCAGGCGAAGGCCAGAGCGAGCAGGCCCATCAGCTCGGCAAGGCGCTCGGGGCCGGTCAGGTGGGTATCCTCGAAGTTGAAGCCCCGGCTCTTCAGGCAGCCGAACAGGGTCTCGACCTGCCAGCGGTCGGCGTAGGCGCCGATGGCTTCGGCCTGTGGCGCGGAGGATGAGGCGATGAACAGGAGGTCGCCGTCGTCCAGGCGCGGCGCGGTGATATGAACGAAACCGCCCCAGACCGGCCTGCGCCCCGGCAGGTGCCGGCAGTCGCCGGGCTTGAGCGAGCCGAACAACACGTCCAGGCGCATCATCCGGTTCCGGCCATTGGGGGCGAGCGTGTTGCGCTTGAGGCGCTGGTGGAACGGGATGCCTTGGCTTTGCAGCCAGCGGAACCAGTCCTCGCCGACGAACTCGCGGTCGGCCAGCAGCGCCTCAATCGTGGCGACACCAAAGACTTTGAGGAAACGCCCCATCAAGGCGACGCGCTCGGCGGTGTCGGAGTTGCCCGCCTTGTCCAGGACGCTCCAGAACACCGGCAGGGCGATGCCGTGGCAGGCGATGCCGAGTACGAGGAAGTTGATGTCGGTCTTGCCGAACTGCCCGTTCGTGCGGTCCATCGTCAGCCGCCAGGGGCCGTCGCCGACCGGGCCGATGCGCACCAGCAGGCGGGCCAGGTCGTCGTAGCCGATCCCGAACGAGCGGAAAAAGCGTTGCAGGCGCTTGTAGTGCGAGTCCACCTTGGCCTTGCCGCCGAAGCCGGTGGCCAGCTCGGCCAGGCTGACGCTGCGCACCTTGAGCAGCGCCAGCAGGAATTGGGCAAGGAAGCTTATCCTCGCGCCGTGCCAAGGCAGGTGTTCGGCCAGGACGGCCTTGAGTTCGTGGATCGGGTCGTTCGGGGAGGCAGTCATCGGGCCTGGAAAAAGCTATTGGCTTAACCCATGACAATCAATCAGTTAAATTTTTGTCCTGTACTTAGGTGCGGCGCAACAAGACCGACCGGGCCGATGCGTCCGCCCTGCTGGAGGCCGACCGCTGCGGCGATATTTTGCCGGTGCCGGTCAAGAGCGAAGGCCAGCAGGCCTTGCAGGGCCTGCACCGCGTCCGCAGCGGCTGGATGGCGACGCGCACGGCGCGGATCAACGAGCTGCGCGGCCTGCTGCGCGAATTCGGCTTCGACCTGCCGCAAGGCCCCTCGGCGGTGATGGGGCGGGTGCCGGGCTGGCTGGCCGACGAGGAAAGCAAAATCCCGCCCGCCTTGCGCACGGCCCTGTCCGAGGTCATGGCGGAGATCGCCGAGCTTGAGGCCCGCGTCGCCGAGGTCGAAAAGCAGTTGCGGCAGGAGGCCAAGCAGCGGCCCGCCGTGCAAAAGCTGATGGTGGTGCCGGGCATCGGCCTGCTCATCGCCACGGCGCTCATCGCGGCGGTCGGCGGCATGGAGGCGTTCCGCGGCGGGCGGCACCTCGCCGCCTGGCTCGGCCTGACGCCGAAGGAGTCGAGCAGCGGCTTCAAGCGCAGGCTGGGCAGCATCAGCAAGCGCGGCGACCCGTACCTGCGCACCCTGCCCATCCACGGCGCGAGGTCGGCGCTCAACGCCGCGATCATGAAACTCAATGCGGGCAAGGCGCTGACCCGGCCGCAACGCTGGGCCGTCGACCTCGCCGCCCGCGTCGGCCACAACAAGGCCGCCACCGCGCTGGCCAACAGGCTGGCCCGCATCGCGTTCGCCGTCGTCCGGCAGGGGCGCGAGTTCGACGGCGACTTTGTCCCGGACTTGCCGAAGGCGGCGGCATCGCAGGCTGCTTAAACACGATGAACACCTGAGCTTATTTGTAAACGATTAAACACCGAGTTCCCAACCAGGTTTGCGAGCGAGAGACTCGACAGTCATGGCGCAACAGGTTGGACCGGTACGGGAAAAGCCGATAACTCGCCCGGCTCAGAGGCCGCTGGATCGATAGGCACCCAGTACGCGGATTCCATGAAGGCCCAGAGGCATACCCTCCAACAAGGCCGGATATACGACTGCAACTGACCTTAAAAGCGTCCGATTGAAGAGATCCCACTTGCGAATAGGGAGGAGTCCATATAGGTCAGGTAGCGCGTCCGCTTGCCCCTTACTCCAATCCTCGCGGCCTTGATCGCCTGGGCGGGATTGAACTTGCACCAGTCATGCTCAAGCGCGTAGTCGAACACGCGGGAAGCCCAGCCATGCGCCAGCAATGCGGCTTGTGTGCCGCGCCGCTCCCGGATGTCGTACAGCAGTTCCCGCATAATGGGGGCTTCAATGTCAGCCAGGGCGATGGCTCCAATCTTGGGCAATAGGTGGAGCCTCATGGGCGCAAAACCCTTGTCCGGGGCTTTCCAGTTGCGGTCTACCCATTCGGCCTTGTAGCGGCCCGCCGCCTCGCCGAAAGTCATCCTCGCCGCAAGCGCGGCCTGCTCCTTGGCCTTCTGCTGTTTATCCTCGATTTCCGCCAAGCTGTTGCGGGCCAGGATGGCCCGCTTGGCCCCGTCATCGTCCAAGACTTCGGCGGGATGCCTGCCCAGTTCGACCAGACGGCGGGCGACGGCGTGAAGCACTCTTGCCTCGGCTAGGGTGATTTCCGGGTAATTGCCGTAACCGTACTTCTGCTTTTTACCTTCAAGCCGGTATTCGTAGCGCCATAGCTTTGTTCCCTTGGCCCGCACCAGCAGGGCCAACCCGTCATCGTCTGCCATCTGGTAATCCTTGCCGGTGGCCTTGGCTTTCTTGCATTGCAGTTCGGTTAGCGCCATGTCTGTCCCCCGTTTTTTGAGTGGATGCTGTCCACCGGTAAAACGGGGGACAATTATAGCGGGTTTCGGTGGGATTGCCCGGGACTGTGCGGGCATTAAAAACCCGCGAAGCCAGAAGCTGCGCGGGTTTTCGTGCCTTGGTGGGCCTACCTGAAACAGGTAGACATATTAGAGGCTGTAGTACATGTCGAACTCGACCGGATGCGTGGACATGCGGAAGCGGGTGACTTCCTGCATCTTCAGTTCGATGTAAGCATCGATCACGTCATCGGTGAAGACGCCGCCACGGGTCAGAAACTCGCGGTCTTTGTCCAAGGTGTCCAAGGACAAGTCAAACGAGTAGGACACCTGCGGAATGGCTTTTTCCTCTTCCGGCGGCAGGTCGTACAAGTCCTTGTCCATGGCATCGCCAGGGTGGATCTTGTTTTGGATGCCGTCCAGGCCGGCCATCAGCATCGCGGCGAAAGCCAGGTAGGGATTCGCGGTGGAGTCCGGGAAACGGACTTCGATGCGGCGGGCCTTCGGGTTCTGCACATACGGGATGCGGATCGAGGCGGAGCGGTTGCGGGCCGAGTAAGCCAGCATGACCGGCGCTTCAAAGCCCGGCACCAGACGCTTGTAGCTATTGGTGGAGGCGTTGCAGAAGGCGTTCAGGGCGCGGGCATGTTTGATGATGCCGCCGATGTAGTACAGCGCGGTCTCGGACAGGCCACCGTACAAGTCGCCAGTGAACAGGTTCTTGCCGTCTTTCGCCAGCGACTGGTGGACGTGCATGCCGCGAGCCGTTGTCGCCGACCAGGGGCTTCGGCATGAAAGTGGCCGTCTTGCCAAAAGCGTGGGCGACGTTCTGCACGACGTACTTCAGGATCAGCACTTCGTCGGCCTTCTTCACCAGGGTGTTGAACTGGACGCCGATTTCGCACTGGCCGGCGGTGGCGACTTCGTGGTGGTGGACTTCGACTGTCTGGCCCAAATCTTCCAGCGTGTTAGCACATCGCCGAACGCAGATCCTGCAAGGAATCGACCGGCGGAACCGGGAAGTAGCCGCCCTTGATGCCGGGGCGGTGGCCGATGTTGCCATCTTCGTAGACTTTCTCGGAATTCCAGCCGGCTTCTTCGGAGTCGATCTTGAAGAAAGCGCCCTGCATGGATGCACCCCAGCGCACGTCGTCGAACACGAAGAATTCGTTTTCTGGCCCGAAGAACGCAGTGTCGGCGATGCCGGTGGACTTCAGGTAGGCTTCGGCGCGCTTGGCGATGGAGCGGGGATCGCGCTCGTAGCCCTGCATCGTGGAGGGCTCGATGATGTCGCAACGCAAAATCAAGGTGACATCGTCGAAGAACGGGTCGATCACGGCGGTGGCCGCGTCGGGCATCAGGATCATGTCGGATTCGTTGATGCCTTTCCAGCCGGCGATGGACGAACCGTCGAACATCTTGCCGTCTTCAAACAGATCTTCGTCCACGGTGCTGGCCGGCACGGTGACATGCTGCTCTTTGCCACGGGTGTCAGCAAAGCGGAAATCGACATAGCGGACTTCTTTGTCTTTGATCAACTGAAGTACGTCTTTGGGCGTCGTCATGCGTTTCTCCTCGTTCGTTGTATGGGGATGAAAGTAAACAGCTAATGAATCATACAGAAACCATACCAAGCGAACCATGTCCGCAAATGGCTAAGGCATCTATGATTTTTCTGGTTGCGACTTGGCGCTCTTGCTTTTTTTGCCCATCCGTGGTGCTTTTTGCACCAATACAGGCACATCCAGAAATCGTTATAGCTTATAGGAATCCACGGATTCCCGCGAGGCCTTGCGCTCCGTGCTGCTTGGCCTGCGCCAAATGGGCGCGTTCCATGCCGCCCAGTGCAAAAACCGGAAGTTTGGCCGCCTCCGCCCAAGTGCCAAACTGCTCCCAGCCTAAAGGCGTGGCATCTGGGTGGCTCGGCGTGGGCAAAACTGGCGACAGCACGATGAAATCGACACCGACCTGCTCGGCGTGGCGTATGTCTTCCGGGTTGTGGCAAGACGCCGCCACCCACAACCCCAAGGGCAACGGCCTTTGCCGCAGAGCCAGCAAGCGCCTGCCGCTCAGATGCACCCCCGCCGCGCCGGTTTGCAACGCCAGCCCAGGCTCGGCATTAATCAGCAGGCCCAAGCCACGCGGGCGGCACCAGTCCACGGCTCGCCGAGCCAATGCCATCCAGGCCACCTCGTCCGCCGCCCTCACCCGCCATTGCGCCAAGGTATGCCCCGCTTGGCACAGCCGTTCGAGCGTGGCAAACAAGGCTTCGTCGTCGCCCAGCCCACCATCCACGATGGGATAAAATTCGGGCAGCCTGGCCGCCGCGACGATGGGCCGGTTGGCGGGGGGAAAATCGAGCCGTGGCAGTCCGTCCGCAGCGACCCAACGGATGGGCTGGTTTTCCAGCCCCCGAGGCTGGCCGCTGAAAGTGTCCACCCGCAAAACATCCAGCAACACCTGCTTGTCGCCGTAATCGTGGGCAATCTTAATCAAGGGGCTGGCCTGCCCGACGGTGATCGCCAATTCCTCGCGCAATTCGCGCCGCAAAGCTGCCTCAACCGTTTCGCCCGGCTCGACCTTGCCGCCTGGGAATTCCCACAGTCCGCCTTGATGGCTGCTTTCGTGGCGGCGGGCGACCAGGATCTCACCCCGTCCGTTGCGGACCACACCGACGGCGACATGCAAGGCCGGAGACTGATGCTGGATTTCCATGTGACCTGCCAGATCCGGCGCTCCATAGGTTCTCGGCCGAGCCTGCCCTCGCAGATTGCCTTGCCTAAAAATCCTTTCATTTTACACAAAACGGCATCGGGGCAGAGGGTCTTTTTTTACGGTAAAATTCATAACTTTTGGCACAGGCGGTGCAATGAACGCCGTCCCCGTGTTAAAGTTTACTAAAATACTTGGTTAATTTCCCCATGCCCATCGACACGCTGATCAAGGCGCGCTGGATCATCCCCGTGGAACCGCACAGGAAGGTGCTGGAAAACCATGCCTTGGCTATCCAGGCTGGCCGGATTGCCGACATCCTGCCCGCCGACATGGCACGGCAACGCTACCCGTGTGCGCCAATGGAGGATTTCCCCAGCCACGCGCTGATACCCGGCCTCGTCAACGCCCACACCCACGCTGCCATGTCCCTGCTGCGCGGCAATGCCGACGACCTGCCTTTGATGGAATGGCTGCACGGACACATTTGGCCCTTGGAGCAGCGTTACGCCGGGGAGGCTTTCGTGCGCGACGGCACCGACCTGGCAATGGCGGAGATGTTGCGCGGCGGCGTGACCTGTTTCAACGACATGTATTTCTTCCCGGAAACCATGGCAAGGCAGGCCATCCAAGCCGGGATGCGGGCGACGGTAGGCATGATCCTGGTCGATTTCCCGACGGCCTGGGCCGGCGGGCCGGACGAATACCTGTCAAAAGGCTTGGCCCTGTTCGACGCCTTGCGCGTCGAACCGCTGGTCAAAGCCGCCTTCGCGCCCCACGCGCCTTACACCGTCTCCGACGGGCCGTTGATCCGGCTGCGCACCCTGGCCGAGGAGTTGGACATCCCCATCCACATGCACTTGCACGAAACCGCAGGCGAAGTGGAACAAAGCCGCGCCTCCCACGGCATGAGGCCGCTGAAACGCTTGGCGCAGTTGGATGTGCTGGGGCCGCGCTTCATCGCCGTCCACATGACCCAGTTGACCGACGAGGAAATCCAGGATTACGCCGCAACTGGTGGCAGCATCGTGCATTGCCCCGAATCCAACCTGAAGCTGGCCTCGGGCTTCTGCCCCTTGGCTAAATTGCTGGACGCTGGCATCAACGTGGCATTAGGCACGGACGGGGCGGCCAGCAACAACGACTTGGACATCTTAGGCGAGATGCGCACGGCGGCGCTGCTTGCCAAGGGCGTGGCGAATGACGCCCGCGCCGTCCCCGCCGCGACCGCGCTGCGCATGGCGACGCTGAACGGGGCGAAGGCCTTGGGGCTGGACAGTGAAATCGGCTCGCTAGAAATCGGCAAAGCCGCCGATGTGGTTGCGATCAACATGGGCGATATTGAAACGCAGCCGCTGTTTGATCCCATTTCCGACATCGTCTACGCCGCCAGCCGCCACCAAGTCACCGATGTCTGGGTGGCGGGGCGGCGGTTGTTGAATCGCCGAGAGCTGACTACGCTGGATTGTGGGGATATTGCGGGTAGGGCTGCGGGGTGGAGGGAGAGGTTGGTTGCATAAAACCAAGCTAGGCAACAAGCCGCACAAAGCAGCATAGGTTGGGTTGCGGATTTTTCGCAACCCAACAAATACCAGGAAATTTTGGTTGCCAAAAAGACAGCAACCCAACCAACTATCAACTGAAGATTGTTTTTTATCAGGTAAAGAATGGATCGCAAATATTTTGATAATATCAAGGAATTTACCCTACCATTGCGGGATGGCAAGTTAGTCGATTTCAGACCGATTAGGCAAGACGACAGGGAAACTATACAAAATGGCATGTCAGCCTTGTCCTCGCAGTCGCGCCGCTTCCATTTCTTTACAACGATTTCAAAATTATCCGATACACAATTGCGTAACTTTACAGAAATCGATCAACATGATCATGTTGCATGGATTGCACTGGCCCATGACGGGCTTGAACATCCGGGCCTTGGCGTAGCACGGTTTATCCGTATTCAGAATAATCCGATGATTGCCGAGTTTGCGGTGGTGGTTAACGACAGTTATCAACAAAGAGGCCGAGGAAGTATTTTGCTTGCAGTTCTATATCGGATGGCAAATATAAAAAGTATTGACATACTGAGAGCCTTCATTCTTGCCGAAAACACGGCTATGAGCAGTTGGCTGGGCAGACTGGGCGCGATTGGGGTACACGAAGAAAACAGCATCATTCGGATGGATTTGACCGTTAGCAGTAACTTGTCTTGTTTGCTAAATAATATAACAGCCCGCAGATTTCGCAATTGCATTGAAGGAATTTGATAGCGGCGTTGGGTTGCGGCCCTATCGCCACCCAACGAAAATCGGATTGGCCTAATTGGTGGGCAAGCAAAAAGACGCTTGCCCACCCTACGCTGTTACAGCCCGCGTAGGGCGGGTTAGGTGCGCATAATGAAGCTTAATTGAATCGACGATTTTGCCGCGCACCGTAACCCGCCACTTATCGGAGGAGACCGGTTACGCTATCGCTAACCCGCCCTACGGCCCTTGTTATTTTTCATGGCACTTTGGAGCCAGCGTAGCCCGGACGCAGCGAAGTGAAGTCCGGGATGAACGGAGCCATGAAACCCATATGCGCCAACTTAAGCGGCAGGTCATTGTATTATCGTAATCTGCGTGGTTAGGCCGCATAGCGGCCGTCGAGATTAGCCGGGGGTTTCAACCCCCGGAATGTAGCGGAAAAGGGCGATCCGCCGCGTAGCGACGGTTGAAAGACGCCGCGACCGATTGCGTTGCCAGGCATTTCAATCGTCGCTACGCGACGGAATCCAAGCCTTGTCGCGTTCCGGGGGTTGAAACCCCCGGCTACCATCAGTCGCAGCTACGCGGCTTGTCCCATACGACAACGGCTCGGTCTTATGAATTCAACGAATTACTGCTTAAGTTGGCGCGTATAGGCCATGAAACCCCGCATTGCGCTTCGCTCCATGCGGGCTACGCTGGACTATTATTTTTCATGGCAATTTTAGAGAATACACATGATTTCACTTATTGATATTACTCATCGACACCCTGAAATATTAAGTGGAACTCCTGTTTTTGTAAGTACTCGTGTGCCAGTCTGTTCGCTATTCGCCTGTTTTTATCATATTTATGCAGCAATTCATTGGGGTTAAGTTAAGGATTTTCCGTTCGCCCTGAGCTTGTCGAAGGGTCAACGGAAAATCCCGATATTGCCCGATAAGTTAAGCCGTTCATGGTTCGACAAGCTCACCACGAACGGCTTAACTTAACCTGATTAGCAAAAAGACTTGCTAGTGGATTGGAAGTTGGCGGTCGCGGGGGGGCCTGTATTTAAGATTGATCCATTGCGATAAAGAGAATTTCAGACGGAATCATGTGGCCCCATGAGCAGGGTTTCAGTTCCGACACGATTATTTGGGATATGCAAGATGCTGTATAAGCCAGCGTACCCCAAGACGCAGCAAAGCGAAGTCCGAGATGAAGATTTTTTACGAGTAAGCTAATATGAAACTGAAAGTCATAATACATATTGCAGAAGAAGGTGGCTTTTGGGCGGAAGTGCCAGCCATTCAAGGTTGTGCCACCCAAGGGAACACGATTGAGGAGCTTTTGAAAAATATATACGAGGCAGTGGAAGCCTGCCTTTCCATAGACTTGGAGCAAATCGAACTTTCTGAAACGGACAGGGTTTTGGAGCTTGCCGTTTGAAATCCATTTCTGGAAAACACTTTGCGCGACTTCTCGAAAGCCTGGGCTAGAAATTGCTTCGGATAGCTGGTAGCCACCATGTTTATATGAAGTCCGGAAGCCCGGCCCGTATTTCTGTGCCTATTTATGGAAACGAAGACTTAAAAATCGGACTGTTGAAGCATTTTATGAAGGTTGCTGGAATCGCAGAAAACCAGTTGTAAACCCCCTCACCCAACCCTCTCCCTCCAGAGAGAGGGCTTTTTAGAGATTCCTAAGAACAAGGTCGCCCCCATGACAAGCACCGAAAACGTCCACGAACATGAAATCCACAAATTCGGCTCGCAGGCCGGAGGCTGGTGGGATCCGCAAGGCGAATTCAAGACCCTGCACGCGGTCAACCCCTTGCGCCTGCAATTCATCCACGCCTATGCCGGAGATTTGGCAGGCCAGCGCGTTGTCGATGTCGGTTGCGGTGGCGGCATCCTCAGCGAAGGGCTGGCCCGCGTGGGTGGCGACGTGCTGGGGGTGGATCTCAGCGCGGATCTGCTGGACATGGCCGACTTGCACGGCCTGGATTCGGGCGTCAAGGTGAACTACCGCAAAATCAGCGTCGAAGCCCTGGCCGAGGAGCAACCGGGATCATTCGACGTGGTCACCTGCATGGAAATGCTGGAACACGTGCCTAGCCCGGTGTCGGTGGTGCAAGCCTGCGCCAAGCTGGTCAAGCCCGGCGGCAAGGTGTTTTTCTCAACGCTGAACCGCCACCCCAAAGCCTATTTGTTGGCCATCGCCATGGCGGAGCATGTGTTGCGCATGATCCCCAAAGGCACCCACGACTACCACACCTTCATCAAGCCGTCCGAGCTGGGCCGCTGGGCGCGGGAGGCGGGGCTGGATCTGCTGGGCATGGAAGGTGTCAGCTACCATCCGCTGACCCGGCAATTCACCTTGGGGACGGATATGAACGTGAATTACCTGGCCGCTTTTGCGCGGGCCGAGGATTGAAGATGGGCAAACGGCTGCATCTGCGCGGTGTGCTGTTCGACCTCGACGGCACACTGCTCGACACCGCGCCCGATTTCGTCCTCGCCTGCAACACCGCCGCCGCCGAATTCGGGCTGAAGGGGTTGACGCTGGACACGTTGAGGACAGAGGTTTCCAACGGCGCACCCGCCATGCTGAGGATTCTCCTGGACGCCAATCGACAGGAGGTCGATTTCGACGCGCTGCATGAGCGCATGTTGGATCTGTATGAGGAAAACATCGTCGTCCACACCCGCTTTTTCACCGGCATGGAGGCGGTGTTGGACGAAGTGGAAAGCCGGGGCTTGAGTTGGGGCATTGTCACCAACAAGCAGACCCGCTTCACCGAACCATTGCTGCGTGTCCTGGATTTGCACACCCGCACCGGCTGCGCCATTTCGGGCGACACTTTATCCGAGTGCAAGCCGCATCCACTGCCCATGTGGGAAGCCTGCCGCCGCATCGATACGACCCCCGAAGCTTGCGTTTACATCGGCGACGCCCGCCGCGACATCGAAGCCGGGCAAAACGCAGGCATGGCGACCCTGGCGGCGCTGTACGGTTATGTGCCGAAGGACGACCCCGCGCAACATTGGGGAGCCGATGCCTTATTGAAAGAACCCATGGATCTTCTCGCTTGGTTGGACGGAGAACTGGCATGAACGCAGGCCATCTCAAAGGGCGGATCATACTCGTCACCGGAGCAGGCGGTGGATTGGGCAGTGTGGCGGCAAAAGCCTGCGCGGCGGAAGGCGCTTGCGTGGTGTTGCTGGACAAAATCGTCAGCCGTTTGGAAAAAGTCCACGACGAGATTGTCGCGGCAGGCCATACGCAAGCGGCCATTTACCCCTTGGACTTGGCCAAGGCCACCGAAGCCGATTACGCGGAACTGGCGGAGGTTCTGGAGAGCCAGTTCGGCGTGCTGCATGGGCTGCTGCACAGCGCCGCAGACTTGGGGGTGTTGGGGCCGCTGGCCGATGTCAAGGCGGCGCAGTGGGACAATCTGCTGCGCATCAACTTAAGCGCGGCCCACGCCTTGACACGGGCGCTACTGCCTTTGCTGCAACGCGCCGAAGACGCCGCGCTAGTGTTCACCAGCGACTCCTCGGCCCGTTTGGGCAAAGCTTACTGGGGCGCTTACGGCGTGGCGAAAATCGCCTTGGAAGGCATGGCGCGGATGTGGGCGGAGGAGTTGGAAAGCGCCGGGCGGGTGCGGGTGAATGTGTCCGTTCCGGGGCCTGTGAATTCGCCCCTGCGCCGCCGCTCCCACCCCGGCGAATTGCCGGAGGAATGCCCCCCGCCGCAAAACCTGGCCGGACACTATGTCTACCTGCTGGGTCCGGCAAGCCGTAGCCTTCATGGACAAACCATCGAAGGATCGGCGGGGGAACACTTATGCTAAACATGAAACACTCAAGAGAACCAGTCTATGTACGGTCGTGAAAGCATCGTCCTGCAAAGGGACGTGGACGCAGTCCAGATCCCCGACGGCACAGCCACCTTGCTGCCGCAAGGCCATATTGTCACCTTGTTCCAATCCCTAGGCGGCAATTTCACCGTCACCACGGAACGCGGCCACATGGTGCGCATCGCCGGGGATGACGCCGACGCCCTAGGCAAGGAACCCCCTTCCCTCAGCCACCTGGAAACCGGCGAGGAAGCGGAGTCGGTGGAGAAGAACGCCTGGGAAGTGATGAAAACCGTGTTCGACCCGGAGATTCCGGTCAACATCGTCGACTTGGGGCTGGTTTACCTCTGCCAAGTCACGCCCTTGCCCGAAGGCGGCAACGCGGTCTATGTCGTGATGACCCTCACCGCCCCCGGCTGCGGCATGGGGCCTATCCTTCAGAATGATGTGGAACAAGGCATCAAAGGGCTGCCAGGCGTGGCAAGAGTGAATGTGGAAGTGGTATTCGACCCGCCATGGTCACAGGATATGATGTCGGAAGTGGCAAGGTTGCAGTTGGGGATGATGTGAGCGCAAGCGCTCAGTCATCATAAGCCTGCATCAACGCATTTTGATAATGCGACAGGTCAATGCCTAGATAGCCTGGAAGATACACCCGCTTGATCTTGTAATCCCTGCCCTTGCCATGGTGCAGGGTGACAGCCAGATCGACGCACCGTTCGACAGGGTTTCCTTCCGCATCCCGCACAATCAGCAGTTGCGGACGCAGACGCTGCCTTGCATTGGGCTTGAGCACGATGGCGACTTCGTTGGAAGACAAACCCACCAAAGTGCCGGGCGGATAGATCCCCAAGCTCGCCACGAAGCTGGCGCACAGCCGCTTGTCGATCTTGCCGCAATCCGCCAGCCTATTCAACATATTGATCGCATCCAAATGGCTTTGCGCGAACTTATAAACGCTATGCTGGGTGATGGCCGCATATCTATCCGCCAGCCCCACGATCCTAGCGTATAGGCTGATATGCGGGTCGGTGAGGCCACGTGGGTAACCCGAACCATCAAGGCATTCGTGGTGGCTATACGCGACATCGGCGGCGGCTGGGTAGATTCCCTGTGCCGACCTTAAAATATCCCTGCCAAAACGGGTATGCTCCTTGACGAGGTCAAGCTCCTCTTCGTCGAGTGCGCCAGCTTTGTTGATAATCGCGTCAGGGATTTTAAGATTGCCCACATCGTGCAAAAGACCGCAGGTTCCCAATTCCTCCAACTGTTTTGCCCGCAGTCCATTGCGCCTGCCGAGATCGATGGAATAGACGCAGACTTGGAAGGCATGGCCGGCAAACTGCGGGTTTTTCTGCCGCATCTGCGCCATCAACCTCATCGCATCCGGGTTACGCAGTATGCTTGCCACACATTCCGATACGGCATATTGGCTCAATTGAATATCGAGACTATGGCCAAAACGCAACGAATCCGCCATGGAATTGATCAGGCTGGAAGTTTCCTCCTTGGTCGCCTCGGCGGTGGCTATTTCCTTTAGGAACGAACTGCGCTGTTTGCCATCTCCGGAGGGGTGGGGTTCATAGTGGACTGGGCTGTGTTCCATGTTGACGCGCTCAACGTAGGTCTGCCCCAAGTCGATGCTCACATGCTCGCAATAGAGTTTGACTGCCTCCAGATCCGCATCGGTTTCAATTTCAAAACCCGTGCGCAGGAAGGGGGTTTCCTCCCATGGGCGGTCAAGCCCGCACACAAACATTCCCTTGCGAAGATCGCCCACATGCAATTTTATTGGTTCAAAATCGGCAGCATCGAAAGACATAGATTTAATAATATGCAGTAAAGTTTCTGAAAATTTTACGCTGGCTGTGGGCAGTCAGTCATAAGCCTGGATCAACGCGCTTTGATACCGGGACAAGTCGATGCCCAGATATCCCGGAAGATGGACTGTCTTGATCTTGTAAACCTTGCCTTTGCCGTCGAGGGATTTTGCCGCCAGATCGACACGCTTTTCGAGCTGATTCCCCTCCATGTCACGCACGACCAGCACCTGCGGCCGCAGGCGGTTGTGCAGATTGGACTTGAGCACTAGCGCCACTTCCCCGGACGACAATTCGACGATGGTGCCGGGCGGATAGAACCCCAAATACGCGGTGAAAGTGGAACTCAAGGGTCTGTCGATTTTCTTGTTGTCCGCCAGAAAATCCATCATGCTGACCGCGTCCAGGTGGTTATGCGCGGTTCTGTACACGGTATTGCGGGTAATCGCCGCATATTTGTCCACCACCGCCACAATCCGGGTGCTTTGATTGATCTGATTCTCCACCAATCCCCGCGGATACCCCGAGCCGTCGGGACATTCATGATGGGCATGAGCCACATCGACGGCACCGGCGTGAATATTGTGCTGCCGACATCAGTATGTCCCGCCCATAGGTTGTGTGTCGCTTGATGATGGCGAACTCCTCCTCGCTCAGGGCTGCCGTCTTGTTTAGAATGGCGTCGGGAATTTCGATGTTGCCAATGTCATGCAGCAGGCCGCAGGTGCCAACCGCCTCCAACTGCTTGGCCTCAAGCCCGGCGAGCCTGCCCAGAAGGATGGAATAAATGCAGACGTTGAAAGCATGCGCGGACGTATGGAAGCTTTTTTCCTTCATCTGGGTCATGAACATCATCGCATCCGGGTTGCGCAGGATGCTAGCGACGCATTGCGAAACTGCGCTTTTAGCCAGCCCCACGTCCACGCTATTCCCAAAGCGTATCTCATCCTGAAAGGTCTTGACCAGGTTTGAAGTCTTGTGCTTGGTCTCCTCGGCGGCTGCCATCTCCTGTTCCAGGGAACCGGGACGCTTGGCAGGGACGAACGAATTTCCGGGGATTTTGTCTATTTTCACGCGCACGAGCTGGGTCCGCCCCAAGTCAATATAGACATGCTCGCAATGCCGCCTAACCGCCGTGAGATCGGCGTCGGTTTCAATCTCAAAGCCTTCAAACAGAAAAGGCGTCTCCGCCCAAGGGCGATCAAGCTGGCAAACGAACATTCCCTTGCGTAGGTCACCCACCCTCAGCTTGACTATTTCGTAAGGGGCCGAATTGACGGGTACGGTTTTCAACAAGACACTCCCGACTATTGTTTGATGCTCATGGACATTGCAGAGAGATAATAGCCACGTTTTATTCGCTGTGGGCCGACGTTTCCAGATTCGTCCACTGGGCCAGCAGCGCGTCTATAGCCGCCAGCGACTGGCCGAAGGGGGTTTTTATCAGCGCAATCCCCAAACCCACACCGATGCTGTTGGCAACCATGTCGAAAGGGTCGAAGCTCCTGATGCCGCCCAAGCCCTGCAGGAATTCCAGCCCAATGCCCAGGCCTATCAAGAAAACCGGCCAACGCCAATGACGGAAAAAGGCCATCCCAAACCAAGCCATCAGACCACCGTAGGCCACAAAATGTTGCGCCTTGTCCCAAGCCAGGAATGACGGCGGTTGCGGAGGCTGGGGCGTCAGCGACAGCCAGACCACGCAGGCGACCATTGCCCAACCTAGCCCCTGCCAGGTTTTCCCAAATCTTAGGGGGCGGAATGCAAAGACTGACGTGGCGTCCGTCATGGTCAAAATACCTCATAAGGTTCCAAAAAACACAGGATTCAGACCGCGATGTTTTTGTCCAGTGGACCGCCGCACAGGCCCAGACTAATATCCAGCAGTGCCTCCCAGGCGTCGCCAGTTTCTTGGCCCTTGATGATGCGGTCGGCCTTGGCGCAGCGCAGCAGCGCGCGTTGCGCGCCGTTCCGGCTCAAACGTTGCGCGGCGCTTGCCAGGCTGGTTTTGCGCTTGTCCCATACCCGCTCTTTCTGTTTGGCAAATGCGGACTCCAGGCTGTCGCCCTTTTCCATCGCGGCTTTGATCCCGCATAGCAGGCGCACGTCGCGCGCCAGCGCCCATAGCGCCACGGCGGAGGCGACCCCCTCCCCGCGCAACCCGGCCAGCACCCGGTGGGCCCGGGCTGGCTGGCCGAGCAGCGCCGCCTCGGCCAGATCATAGACATCGTAACGCGCGCTATCGGCCACCGCCTGGCGAATCATGTCGTCACTGACCCGGACCGGGCCATACAAGATATGCAGCTTTTCGATTTCCTGGGCCGCCGCCAACAAGTTGCCTTCGACCCTCGCCGCAAGTATGGACAGGCCCGAACGGTCAGCCAACATTTTTTTAACCGCCATGCGTTTGTCCAGCCAAGCTATCAGCGGCTGTCCCGCCAGCGGCCAAACCTGGACGAAAACACCCTTGGTTTCCAGCGCCTGGAGCCAGGAAGCTTTCTGGTCAGCTGCGGTCAGCTTGGGCAGGCTGATGACCAGCAAGGCGTCCTCAGGCAGGCGTTTGGCGTAGCGCTCCAAAACCGCAGCCGCTTCCTTGTCAGGCTTGGCGGGCATGCGCAGATCCAGAATCCGCTGCTCCCCGAACAGGGAGAAAGAATCGCCGGCTTCCAACAGGCAGCTCCAATCGAAACCAGCATCGGCATAAAACAGTTCCCGGCTGGCAAATCCGCGCAGACGTGCCGCCTCGCGCACCGCATCCAGGGCTTCGCTCAATTGCAGCGGCTCATCGCCGGAGATCAGATAAACCGGCGCGAGGGACTTGCCCAAAGCCTCGGCCAATTGATCAATTCTCAGCTTCACGATTTCTTTTCGGGAGGCGCAAGGCTGTCTTCGTGTTGCCGCTTGAGCAGATGGACAACCCGGCGCATCAACGATTGCGCCGCTTCTTTTTCGAGTTCCTGGCGGATCAGCGATTCTTCCGACATTTGCGCCAACGGCAGGCTTTGATTGTTGAAATAATCGCGCTTGATCTCAAACTCTTTGCGCGGCTGCAACACCTCACCTTTGGGGGTGCGCACATCGTAAGCGATGCGGTAGCTCAAATCGTAGCCTGTGGAGAGACCGGCCTGGCTGAGCGTGATCGACTGGCGCCGGTAGGTCGCCAGATACAAGTGGACGATGCCGCTGGCCGCCACCGGAGTCCCAACAACACTGCCACCCACATCAGTCAGGGCCGTGCCAAAAACGCCCAGAAAAGCGCCGTTGGCAGCCGGACCCTCGATATAGATTTTTTGCGCGAGCGAGCCTCCCCCGTCACTGCCGCGCAAATGGAATCCGCAAGCGGAAAGCGCCAGGCAAGCCGCCAGGCCCATGACATAAAATTTAAGCAAACGAACCGGCAAGGCCATCATTGTCACACCACGATGTTGATCAGCTTGCCCGGCACCAAGATCAGCTTTTTCACCGGATTGCCCTCGATGTGGCGCTGCACAGCCTCGTCCGCCAGCGCCGCAGCCTCGATGGCCTGTTTCGCCGCCGACGCCGGCACGCTGATCTTGCCGCGCAACTTGCCGTTGACCTGCACCACGTAATCGACCGAATCTTGCGCCCAGGCGGATTCGTCTTCCTTAGGCCAGCCAGCATCGAGAATATCCAGACCCGGTTCCAATGCGTTCCACAGCGCGTGGCACACATGCGGGGCGATGGGATAAAGCAGCCGGGCCAGGATTGAATAGCCCTCGAAGGCCACCACGGCGGCGCCGTGTTGGAACGCGGCCAGCCGCTCTTCTTGCCCCTGCACAGACTCGCTGTTCCAGAAGCCCTTGTCGTCGGCCAGCACGTTCAAGATTTTCATCGCCGCCGAGACGACGGTGTTGAACTGGTGCTTGGCAAAGTCATAATTGGCCTGCTTCAGGCTCAGGTGGATAGACCGGCGGGCATCGCGGTGTTTGGCTTCCAGCGGAAAACCGGCCCAATCGCTGACCCGCAAGGCATTCCGGCCTGGATAAGCGGCGAACAGGCCATTGATGTTCCCCGCAGCCCGGCCCCACAAGCGCTTCAAGAAGCGGTAAGCCCCTTCCACGCCGCTGTCCGACCATTCCAAGGATTGCTCCGGCGGCGCGGCAAACATCATGAACAACCGCGCCGTGTCCGCGCCGTATTGGTCGATCAACGATTGTGGATCGACGCCGTTGTTTTTGGACTTTGCCATCTTTTCGATGCCGCCGATGATGAGCGGCTGGCCGTCCGTCTTCAACACCGCGCTGACCGGCCTACCGCGCTCGTCGGTATGCAAATCGACTTCTGCCGGATTGAAATACCGCTTCTTGCCATCGGCATCTTCGCGGTAGAACGTTGGGGCGACCACCATGCCCTGGGTCAACAGGTTGGTAAACGGCTCGTCGCCGGACACCAAGCCCTCGTCCCGTATCAACTTATGGAAGAAACGGGCATATAGCAGATGCAAAATCGCATGTTCGATGCCGCCGATGTACTGATCTACCGCCAGCCAATAATTGGCGCGTCCGTCCAGCATCGCCTTATCCGAATCCGGGCAGGAATAGCGGGCGTAATACCAGGACGATTCGACGAAGGTGTCGAAGGTGTCGGTCTCCCGCTCCGCCGCCGCGCCGCACTGCGGACAAGTCGTTTCGTAAAACTCGGGCATTTTCTTGATCGGCGAGCCGACATCTATCGTCACGTCCTCCGGCAGCACCACCGGCAACTGGTCTTCCGGCACCGGCACGTCGCCGCAGGACGGGCAATGGATGATCGGCACCGGGCAGCCCCAATAGCGCTGGCGCGAGATGCCCCAGTCGCGCAGGCGGAACTGAGTGCGCTTCTGGCCCAAGTTCTTGGCTTGCAGGTCGGAAGCGATGGCATCGAAGGCTTGTTGGAAATCAAGACCGTCGTATCTTCCGGAGTTTACGCAAATACCGTGTTCTGCAAATGTCTCATTCCAATCTAACCAAATCAGGGGGGGCAATACGCCTTCAGCAGAGAGGCATTTAGCCTCTCTTTCAAGAGGGTTTTCGCCGACACTTTCAGAAAAAATCGACTGATGAATTAACTTGTCTTTCCAATGTTCAGGAACAATCACCGGCTTTATCGGCAAGCCGTATTTGTTGGCAAATTCAAAATCCCGCTCGTCATGGGCCGGCACGGCCATGACCGCGCCTTCGCCGTAGCCCCACAATACATAGTTAGCCACGAAGACCGGCAGCTTTTCGCCATTCAAAGGATGGATGACATAGCGGCCTGTGGCGTGGCCTTTCTTCTCCATGGTCGCCAGATCCGCTTCAGCGGTGCCACCTTGACGGCATTCTTCGATGAAATCCGCCAGTTCCAGATCATCTTCCGCCGCAGCCAGAGCCAACGGATGCTCCGCCGCCACCGCCACGTAAGTCGCGCCCATCAAGGTGTCGGGGCGGGTCGTGTAGACCTTCAGCACGTCGGTGCCGTCCTCATAAGGAAAGTGCACCTCGCAGCCAAAGCTCTTGCCGATCCAATTGCGTTGCATGGTCTTCACCTGCTCGGGCCAGCCCGGCAGCGTGTCCAAGCCCGCCAGCAACTCGTCGGCGTAACGGGTGATGCGCATGAAATACATCGGGATGTCGCGCTTTTCCACCAACGCGCCGGAGCGCCAGCCGCGCCCGTCAATGACCTGCTCGTTTGCCAACACGGTGTTGTCCACCGGATCCCAGTTCACCGGCGCGGTCTTCTTGTAGATCAAGCCCTTTTTGAACAGCCGGGTGAACAGCCATTGCTCCCAGCGGTAATAATCCGGCTTGCAGGTCGCCAACTCGCGATCCCAGTCGATGGCGAAACCCAGCGCCTTCAACTGTTTGCGCATGTAATCAACATTGGCGTAAGTCCACGCCGCCGGGGCGACCTTGTTCTGCATCGCGGCGTTTTCCGCCGGCAGGCCGAAGGCATCCCAACCCATGGGCTGCAACACATTCTTGCCTTGCATACGCTGGAAGCGGCTGATCACATCGCCGATGGTGTAATTGCGCACATGGCCCATGTGCAAGCGCCCGCTGGGATAGGGGAACATGGACAGGCAGTAGTATTTTTCGCGGGCGGGGTCTTCCACGGCCTTGAAAACCTGGCCCTGATCCCAAGCCTGCTGGGCTGCTTGTTCGATTTGCTGCGGCTGGTAGATCTCTTCCATCACTTAAGGTGCCGATCGTCGGTGAAAAAAAGGATTAGAATACAGTAGCCCAAGGCAAATCTAAAGCCATTGCCTGTAGGGTGGCCTTCAGACCACCCAGGGCGGGCTAAAGCCCGCCCTACAACCCGCGCAAACGCGGGGGCATTTCACCGTTTCCATTATTTTTTTGTCTCATCTAGATCAAGGGGAAAAACATGCGCAGGGTGATCTTCAATCAGAAAGGCGGCGTGGGCAAATCGACCATTGCCTGTAATTTGGCCGCGATCAGCGCCATTGACGACAAGAAGACCCTGCTCATCGACCTGGACGTGCAGGGCAATTCCAGCCACTACCTGCTGGGCGAGAAAGTGGCCGATCCCGAGCGCACCATCGCCCGCTTCTTCAAGGAGACGCTCAGCGTAAACCCCTTCGGCAAGCCGCCAGGCCTGGAAGACGTGATCCAGCCCACGCGCTGGCCGAACCTGTACATCATCCCCTCCCATCCCGAACTGGAACCTTTGCAAAGCCGGCTGGAGGCACGCTACAAGATCTACAAGTTGCGCGAGGCGCTGGACGCCCTGCAAGGCTTCGACCATGTGTATTTGGACACGCCGGCCTCGTTGAATTTCTATAGCCGCGCCGCGTTGATCGCCGCCAAGCATTGCCTGATTCCCTTCGACTGCGACGCCTTCTCCCGTGACGCGCTCTACAACCTGCTCGCCACCATCGAGGAAATCAAGGCCGACCACAATCCTGAACTGGTCATCGAGGGCATCGTCGTCAACCAGTTCCAATCCCGCGCCAACCTGCCCCAGGCCTTGGTCAGCGCCCTGATCGCCGAAGGCCACCCGGTGTTGGACACCAAGATTTCCCCCTCGGTTAAAGTGCGCGAGTCGCACAGCGAATCCCAGCCTTTGATACACTATGCTCCCGACCACCGGCTGACCGAAGAGTTTTTGGCTTTGCATTTGGAGTTGCATAGCAAGGCGTGAGTTTTTCATGTTCAAAACAGCGCAGACTGGATTTACCGCCCTCGAACTGATGGTTGTTGTCGCAATTGTTGCCATCCTGGCAGCGCTTGCGGCACCTTCATTCTCCATCGCGCTTGAAAAACAACGAATTACTGGCGCGGCGGAAGCCGTTTTGTCTGATTTGCGTTGGGCTCGTGCCGAAGCCATTAAACGCAACAAAACAGTGAGTGTCACCTATGTGACTGGCAGCTCTTGGAGTTACACCATCAATGCCGACCCGGCCGGCAGCGACACGCTGCTAAAGACCGTCAATGGCAGTAATTTTCTGTCAACAACCCTGTCATCGACTGCTTTTGCCGGGGGTGTTGCCTATACCAGCTTTGAACCGGTGAGAGGCACCAACCTTAATTATGGAACCATAACCATCGCCACCACTCATTTCACTGCCAGTGTCACAGTCAATATCCTCGGAAAACCGCAGATTTGTGGCACAATGGGCGGAGGTTACGACACATGTCCATGACGCATAAAAAACAAAGCGGCGTGACTTTGATAGAGTTGATGATAGGGATTTTGGTTGGCCTCATTATTGTCTCCGGGGGTGTCTATACCTATATTGCCTCAATCAAAAGCCAATCCGACAACATCAACCTTACCCGCCTAAATCAGGATATGCGCGCCATGATGGACATCATGGTGCGCGATATCCATCGGGCCGGGTTTGCGACCTCCCATATTGATGCAATATCCTCCCTAAACAATGATTTTCCGGCACTGCGGAATAATCCATTTTTTGATGCCGTTTCAACAGGCGCAACCACTGACGTGGCAACCTATGACCCTGGCACCTGCACACCCAATTCTCCCCCTAATATCTGTGCGGGAAGTTGTATCGTCTATTCCTACAACATCAATGACACGCCGTTGATCGCCAATGGCATCGAACGTCCAATCAATAGCAACGAACGTTTAGGCTTCCGTCTAAACAGCACAACCAATGCCTTGGAAATGCGCAACGGCGGCACCACCAACGAAAATTGCACCGATGATGCGGATTGGGTATCCATAACCGCGCAGGAAGTCATGATCACCGGCCTGACGTTCACACTCACGACGACAACGGTCAATGTCACCAGCATGGTGACCCATGCTGACGGCAATGGATGCTATGATGGCGACAATAATTGCAACGGCCTTTGCGATACCGGTGAAAATTGCAACTACTGCCAATCCGGTCAAGCCTGCCTATATGTCCGCAACGTTGATATTATACTATCAAGCAGCTTGACCACTGACAATACCGTCACCCAAACCATAACCGAACAAGTGAAGGTGCGTAATGACAAGTATCTCGCCGTGGTTCCTTGACCACATGATTCCCTAGGCGGCACCGTCATGATTCGAGAGCCCAAATTAAAACCCAAGCAGCAGGGTGCCGCAACCTTGCTGGTTGTGTTGGTGTTGGCAGCCATCATGGCCGTTATTTCATTGGCAACCACCAACACAGGACTTATAGAGCAAAAGCTTGTCGGCAACGATCTACGCGCCCGTGAAGTTCAGGAAGCATCCGCAGCCGGCTTGGGATATGGCATTGCTTGGGCCAAAAAAAACAGCCTTCCCCTGACCACTGGAAATTCGCTTGTCTGTTCCTCCAGCGGATCATTGCCGCAGGGCTGCCCAACGGCATTGACCACGGTCACTGGCTCATCGACCGGTGAAAGCTATTCCTACACACTGACTTACTATCAAGGCCCGGATGGAATTCAAGTGACATCCGCAGCGCAGGGCATTAACGACAACTCGATCCAGGCGATTTCAGAAGAGTGGATCACACAGATTAGCTATTTGACCGCAAATGGGCTTTCCGCGCCACCTATAGTAGTCAATGGCAGCCTAAGCGGTGTCACCGGAAATCCCACAGTCGATACCGGAAATCCACCCGGCACAGCAATCCTAGAAGGTTCGGCGGCCAATGTGGTCGCCACTAGCACAGGCCACTTGGGTGGAAATCCAACCCTTGGTGCCGTGACCAGCACGTCTTTCCCTGCCACATCCACACCCGCGTGGAGTTATGTGTTTAATATCAGCCTCACCGTCGCCATCCAGATGGCTATTGCCAATGGCTATCAATATTCCACAGGCACCCTGCCTGCCACACCGGCATCAGGAACAGCGCCATTTTATCTCTGGGATAGCGGCTCCCATATCAATAACAACTATGGTTCGGCGACTAATCCTGTGGTCATTATCATTCCCAGTGGCGACTGCCCAAAAATCAACGGAGGTCCGACCATTTATGGAATCATATATTACGCGGATCAAACCGGAGCCTGTGGCAGTAATCAAGGATGGGGAAACGCGACCATCTACGGGACAGTCATTGCGGAGGAGTCCATCACCAAATTGACCGCCAATTCCGATAGTATTGGCAATGGCAATGGCAATCATGGCACCGGCGGAGGCGGCACGATGTTCAACTATTTTTTTTCAGATGTCACCAGCATTCCCGGCACTTGGAAAGACTTCTAAGGCAACACCAACATGAAAAAACCGCTCCCCTCGCCATGAAAAAAATTCTTCGCGTCTCAATCGGTGGGTTTTCCTTGGCTATATCGGGTTGTTTGCCGCGATTGTGTCCGGTTGGCTGTTCGGGGAGTCACTTAAAATTGCGCTATCCCACGTGGCTAGCCGTCACATTAGAGTGGCAGGCAATGGCCTGGCATTGATTCTGGGTTTGCTGATGGCAACCTGGTTGTGCCATACCACCGACCTTGCCCCACAGTGGTCGGCCTGGAACCACAGCGGGTACGAAGAAAAAGCCAAATGGCAAGAATTAAGCTCACTGTTCCCTGTCCTAAACGGTCACCTGGACTCGCCACGCCTTCTGTTTGAACATGCGCCGGCCAATAACGACTTAGGTTCCACCCGCGCACTTGAAGCTTTGCCGATGTTTTTAGGTCACCGCCCGGTATTGGAAGGCTTGCATATGGAGTCCGCATTATTAGCCCCTGCCATCTACCACCTGCAATCAGAAGTTTCCCAAGCCCCCTCTTCACCGCTCGTCCGCTTTCCAAGCGCGTCACTGGATATACCTTCAGCCGCCATCCACATGGACTTGCTCCATGCCAATGAAGTTTTAGTCCGTAGTGACGCAGCCAATGCCGCGCTTGAAAAAAGCCCATTGTTCCAAAAAATCGCCATGGCCCCAGCCTTCAGCGTGTACCGGCTGAAACGGTTTGACAGCCAATTAATCCAGGCTGTGCCTTTACCGATTCGCAGTATTGATAAAAAAGGCTGGATGGATCATGCTTTCAATTGGTTCAAGCATTATCCCTATGTTGATTATTGGCCTGTCTATACCCAGGATCGACTACCATCAGGAAGCATAAAATTCGCAACGGTGCAAATATTAAGCTTTGAACGTGAAAAAATAGTTTTCACCACCGATCAACCAGGGGTGGCCCATATCGTTAAAATCGCCTATCATCCGCGCTGGCAATTGGCTGGCAAAGGTAAAATTTATCTCGCCGCACCGGGTTATATGCTTGTCGTTCCAGAAACCAATCGGGTTGAGCTGATTTATGGCACCACGTGGATTGGCTTATGGGGAGAAATCGCCAGCACTCTTGCTGCCCTTATTGTTGCCCTGCGGTTATTTATCATCCTTCATCATGGCCAAAAGAGTCCGGCGGAAGCGTCTATATTTACGTACCCAACACGACCAAGCCAGACAAATTCGCAACCCCATAAAACTGCGGCATCGCCCAGCATTGGCAAGGCTTTGTCAATATGGTTATTTTTATTGGCGGGCATCATTTTTGAAGCTTATATAAATAACCCAGAACGATATTATAAAAGCGCTTGGCAAGCCATAAATCGCCAAGATTACAAAACTGCCGCCATCGACCTTGATCATATAGAGGGGCGGCGAGGAAGTGCCGCCTCACAAGAAGAAGCCTTATTTTGGGCAGCCAAAGCCCATGAATTGGCAGGCAATAGAGTGGCCGCGAAGCAACGTTACCAGAAATTAGTCGATCATTACACCGGCTATTGGCTACCGGAGAGCCTCTACACCCTGGCTCGGTTGCATCGCTTGGATAACCAACTAGAAGCCGCTCTAGTCTTGGAGCAGCATTTGCGCAATGGCTACCCGCAACACAGCTTTACCCATGCGTTAGACCAGCAATGAAAGCCATCGCACGCTCGTTGCTGTGTTATATTTTTAGTGGTGGGGTCGCTTATATCATTGATGTATTGTTATTTGCGACTCTGAATATTTGGATGCGACTTCCGATCACCTTTGCCAACGTGTCCGCCCGTGCAGTAGGCGCAGTGACAGCTTATGGCCTTAATCATATTTTGACATTCAACCGTCCTTTGGCCCATGTCAAATATTCAGCAATTCGGTATTTTGGACTCTGGCTTGTCAATACCAGCTTATCAACAGCTTTTTTACAAATCTTAAACGACTATTCGCCGACATCTTTTTACACGATTAGCTCAAAAATTGTGATCGAACTCCTACTGCCAATAAGCAATTTTCTGGTCTGCAAATTTTGGGTGTTTAAAAAACCATGAACTCAGCAAACGTGTCCGCATCCACCGCGACGATGTGGCGCTGAAGCGCGGACGTTTTTCGAAGGGGAAGGCCAACATGAGCTACTTGGCGTCGGACGGCATGGTGGCCAGCCAATCACCCCGCACCCTGGCCTTTTGCGCCAAGCCGCCCCAATGCGACTCGCCCAGCCCAAAGCCATTTGCCAACACCCTGTCCCCCGCCTGCCAGCGCGGATCGGAACATGGGATACCTAATGTATATCAATCCCCTCTCCCTGCGGGAGAGGGTTAGGGTGAGGGCTTTAAGTTTCTGCATCCTAAAGGTGGAGCCTGTTCAGTAAACTGACCGCACAAGCCCTCACTCTTTTCCCCGATCCCACAGGAAAAAAGGAAGTCAATGCCCCAAAGCCAAAGATTCCTCCGGCGTATACAGCCTGGAACGGGTAAGGAATCTCATGCCTTCCGGGGCTTCCAGCGAGAAACCGCCGCCCCGGCCCGGCACGGCGTCGATCATCAAATGGGTATGCCGCCAATGGGCGAATTGCCCGGCCCCCATGTAAAACGGACAGCCCTCAATCTCGCCCAACAGCACATCCGCCTGGCCGGTTTTGAATTCGCCTTGGGGGTAACACATGGGCGAACTGCCATCGCAACAGCCGCCGGATTGGTGGAACATCAGATCCCCATGGGTGGCCTTAAGCTTGGCGATCAAAGCGGCGGCGGCGGGGGTGACAGACACGCGGGCGACGGCCATGTCAAAATAAGCCTAAAGCCTTGGCGCTATAGCTCACCAACAGATTCTTGGTCTGCTGGTAATGATCCAGCATGATCTTATGGGTTTCCCGGCCTATGCCCGATTGCTTGTAACCGCCAAAAGCGGCATGGGCCGGATAAAGGTTATAGCAGTTCGTCCACACCCGGCCAGCCTGGATACCCCGGCCCATGCGGTAAGCGGTATTGGTGTCGCGGGACCAAACACCAGAACCGAGTCCATACAGGGTATCATTGGCAATGCCTAAAGCGTCTTCCATATCCTTGAACGAAGTCGCCGAAACCACCGGCCCGAATATTTCCTCCTGGAAGATTCTCATGCGGTTGTGGCCGGTAAAAATGGTCGGTTCGACATAAAAGCCACCGGCCATGTCGCCTTCCATGTCGCGGCGCTTGCCGCCGATCAACAATTTCGCCCCTTCCTGTTGGCCAATGTCAATATAAGCGAGGATTTTCTCCAACTGGTCGTTGGAAGCCTGCGCGCCGATCATCGTCTCCGTGTCCAACGGATGCCCGCCCCGGATTAGCTTGACGCGCTCCACGCCACGGGCGAGGAATTCCTCGTAAATGGATTCCTGGATCAAGGCACGGGAAGGACAGGTGCAGACCTGGCCCTGGTTCAAGGCGAACATGGCGAAGCCTTCCATCGCCTTGTCGGCAAACTCATCGTCTTGGGCGAAGACATCGGCGAAGAACACATTCGGCGACTTTCCGCCCAACTCCAACGTCACCGGAATCAGGTTTTCCGAGGCATATTGCATAATCAAGCGCCCGGTCGTGGTCTCCCCGGTGAAGGCGATTTTGGCGATGCGGCAGTTGCTGGCCAAAGGCTTGCCCGCCTCCACGCCAAAACCATTGACCACGTTCAACACCCCGGGAGGCAACAAATCGCCGATCAATTCCATCAGCACCAGAATGCTGGTCGGCGTCTGCTCGGCGGGCTTCAGCACCACGCAATTGCCCGCCGCCAGGGCCGGGGCCAGCTTCCATGCAGCCATCGCGATGGGGAAGTTCCACGGAATGATCTGCCCCACCACGCCCAAAGGCTCATGAAAATGATAGGCCACGGTGTCATGGTCGATCTCGCCCAGATGCCCCTCTTGGGCGCGGATGCAGCCGGCGAAGTAGCGGAAATGGTCAATGCTCAATGGGATGTCGGCAGCCAAGGTTTCGCGTATCGGCTTGCCGTTGTCCCAAGTCTCCGCCACCGCCAGCAGTTCCAGGTTGGCCTCCATGCGGTCGGCGATTTTCAGCAAAATCCCGGCGCGGTCGGCCACCGAGGTGCGGCCCCAGGCATCTTTGGCGGCATGGGCCGCGTCCAGCGCCTTTTCGATGTCCTCGGCGGTCGACCGTGCGACCTCGCAAAACGGCTGGCCGTTGATCGGGCTGATGTTCTCGAAATACTGCCCGCGCACCGGCGGCACCCACTCGCCGCCGATATAATTCCCGTACCGTGATTTGAACTGGATCTGGCTGCCGGGCTGGTTGGGATCGAGGTAACGCATGGGATATGGCTCCAGGGAATAGGTTGGGACAAGGTTTAAACCCGGAGATTTCAATGGGAAATATCCGGGCTCGGCAAGGAGAGATAGTTATACGCCGGAACTATGGGCCCGGCAACGGCGGCGCTTTGCCACCCCTTGGGTATGCTGGCGATTTTACACCGCTTTTTGCCCGTTCCAACCCTCCCCCCAATCCGTTAAACTACGCGCCTTTCAATTCCGGGGCCGGCTAGGCCCGGATGCTTCAACCCTTGCAACATCAAAGAGAAACCTGCTATGAGCCAGACTGCCAACGCCTTGATCGAATCCTACTATGCCGCCTTCAACGCTGGCGACATGGACACGTTCCTCAGCCTGTTGACCGACGATGTCATCCACGACACCAACCAAGGCGCCCGCGAGATAGGCAAGGGGCCGTTCCAGGCGTTCATGGATCGCATGAACCGCAATTACAAGGAGCAACTGGTGGACATGGTCATCATGAGCAACGAAGCCGGCGACCGCGCTGCCGCCGAGTTCGTCGTGCTGGGCGAATACCTCGTCACCGACGAGGGCCTGCCGGAGGCCAAAGGCCAGAAATACCGCCTGCCCGCCGGCGCGTTCTTCGACATCCGCGACGGCAAGGTCGCCCGCATCACCAATTACTACAACCTGGAAGACTGGATCCGTCAGGTCAGCGTCTAAGCCATGGGCGAGCTTACCATCAAGCATCTGTCCGGCAAGGACATCAAGCCGTGGATTCCCGATCTGGCGAGGCTGCGCATCACGGTGTTCCGCGACTTTCCGTATCTGTACGACGGCACGGCCGAGTACGAGGAAAATTACTTGCAGACTTACATCAAGACCAAGGACAGCATCGCCGTGCTGGCCTTGGACGGGGGGCAAGTGATTGGCGCGTCCACCGGGCTGCCCATGGCTGACGAAACCCCCGAATTCCAACAGCCGTTCATCGGACAGGGCTATGATCCTGCGAAGGTGTTTTATTGCGCGGAGTCGGTGTTGCTAAAGGAATATCGGGGCCGGGGTGTCTACAAACATTTCTTCACCGGCCGCGAAGGCCATGCCCGCCAACTGGGCCAGTTTGACTGGTGCTGTTTCTGCGGTGTGCAGCGCCCGGCGGACCATCCCCTGCGCCCGGCGGATTATGTGCCGCTGGACGCGGTGTGGTCTAAGTTCGGCTACGTCAAACACCCAGAACTGCGGACTTCCTTCCACTGGAAGGACGTGGATCAAATCGAGGAAACCGACCACGAAATGGTGTTTTGGCTGAAATTTTTAAAGGAAACGCAATAATGGAAAACAAGGCTTTCCGTCTGGCGACGGCGCAATATGACATCGGCTTTCTAAAGGATTGGACGGAATACGAGGCCAAGGCGGGCCGTTGGGTGGCCGAAGCGGCGGGGGCCGGGGCGAAAATGCTGTTGTTCCCCGAGTATTTCAGCATGGAACTGGCCTCGCTGTTCCCAGAGGACGTCTACAAGTCGCTGTCCGGGCAACTCGAAGCCATGCAAACGGTTTACCCAGACTTTCTGACCTTGTACCAAGGGCTGGCCCGGCAACACGGGGTTTACATCTTGGCAGGCTCTTATCCGGTGCTACAAGAAGACGGCAATTACCGCAACCGATCCTGGCTGTTCCGCCCGGATGGCAGCAGCGATTACCAGGACAAGCTGCAAATGACCCGATTCGAGAACGAGCAATGGCTCATCACGGCGGGCGACGCAATCAAGCTGCTCGACACCGAGTTCGGCAAGATCGGCGTCAACATCTGCTATGACAGCGAGTTCCCGGCCATTGCCCGCAAGCAGGTGGAGGGCGGGGCCGACTTGATCCTGGTGCCTAGCTGCACCGACACCCTGGCCGGCTATTGGCGGGTGCGCATCGGCTGCCAGGCTCGGGCCTTGGAAAACCAGTGCTATGTCGCACAGTCGCCGACCGTGGGCCTTGCGCCTTGGTCGGAGGCGGTGGATGTCAACATCGGCACGGCTGCGGTGTACACGCCGGTGGATTACGGCTATCCCGACAACGGGGTGCTGGCCATCGGCGAATTGAACCAAACCCAATGGGTCTTCGCCGACATCGACCTATCGACTATCGCCAAGGTGCGCGAGACCGGACAGGTGTTCAACTACCGCGACTGGCCGAAGCAGTTCCGCTGCGCCTAAAGGCTTATTGAAACACCCTCTCTCCACCCCCCCCCATCAAGGGGGAGGGAGCCAATACTTAGGCAGAGCTTCCTTAAAACAAGGGGCCGGTTGGCCCCTTGTTTTTTGGCTCAATAGATGGGTGGCAGCAATTGCCCTTCCGGCCTGGAACTGGAAGGCGTCACCGGCGGGCCGGGCGGGACATCCGTCGGGATGGCCTGGGCGGGTCTTGGAGCCACGGGGGCGGGCTGCGTCGGCTGGACGGGGACTGAGCCTGGATACATTGGCGGATTGGCTTGCGGAGGCAGCGGACGCGGCAAGGTTTGCGGCATCGGTGCCGGTGCCGCAGTTCCTGCCCCGATGGCGCCCGGCGTCACTGTGGGCACGCCCGGAGCGGGAGGGGGCATGGTCTGGACCGAAGGTGCGCGAGGCGCCAGGGGGGGCGTCTCCACCATGGCCACGCCGCCGCTGATGACCTGGGGAATGCCGTTTGGCTTCCGCAAGGCTTGATTCAATGCCTCGGTGTTAAGGACAAATTCAGGATCGCCGGCCGTCTTCTTCTGGATCAACGGCATCGCCTGGGCGAGCAATTTGTCATAGCCCAGATGGTCTTCGTCCAAGGGCTGGCTCACTTCGACATACAGCACGTTGCCACGCCAACCGACCTTGACGGACTGGAACACCAGGTTGACCTGTGTGCCCAGGCTGACCTTGGGGAACAATTGCGCCACGTCTTCCGGGTACATCCTCATGCAGCCATGGGTCACCATCATGCCGATGCCATCCGCCTTTTCCTGTCCGGTGCCATGGATCAAATAACTGCCTTTGACCCCCAGCCGCATGGCGAACTGGCCCAAAGGGTTGTCCGGGCCGGCCGGGCACCACATCGGGCAGGATGTCGCCTTCCAGGGCATGTTCCTTTTTGATCGATTCCGGCGGCGTCCAGGTCGGGTCTTTGATCTTTTCGACAATCTTGGTCACGCCCATCGGCGACTTCCAGATCCATGCGCCCATGCTGATCGGGTAGGTGATGACCTGGGTGGGCGGCTTTTTACCTTCGCCCGGCGGGAAAATAGTACAGCCGCATTTCCGGGATGTTGACGACGATGCCGACGCGGGGGGCATCGGCAGGATGAAAAGGTCTGGAATCTGAACTTTGGCGCCTTCCCCTGGGAGCCAGTTCGGCTCACAGTGGGATTGGCCATGACCATTTCATCCTGGCCCACGCTATGGTCATGGGCGATGTCGATCAAGGTGTCGCCCTGCCGCGCTTTGACATAGCGCATGTGTCCGACCAGATCCTCGTTTGGCGGCGGCAGATCAAGGAATTCCGCCTGGGCCAGCACGGGCGACAAAACGAGAAGCAAACCGACGAAAAGCCTCCGGGCGGCATAAGAAATGATATGGCCTGACATGGCTCCGCTACATTTATGTTTTAAGAGGGTTTCTTTTGGGTGTTTTCGCCGCCGAAAAGTTCCAGCAAGCGCGGCAGGAAAGCCGCCAACTCCCCACGACATGATGTCGAAATCCGCGTCAAAACGCTCCGCCCCGTCGGCGGCATCCACATCAGCAGCCTGTTCCTGGACTAGATCAAGGAACCGCAAACGCTTGATTCCTAAAGCATCGTCCACCAAAAAACTGAGCCGGTCATTCCAGCTTACCGCAATTTTGACGGCTTCTTTGCCGGCTTCCAGATGATTCTGAATTTCCGGTGCGCCCAAGTCATGCTTCTTGCAACGGATCACCGCGCCTTCCTCATCGGTGGCGCGTAGCTCGCATTCGTTTTCGATGACGATGTCCGCAGGCACCGTCCCTTCCTCGGCCAGCCAGCGGGTCATCACGGCGGCAGGCCGCTCAGTGACGGCAGGCAAGACCACGGGCAAAGATTCAAGGCAGCGCCGCAGCCAGGAAGCCAGTTCCTCGGTCTTCTTCGCGCTGGCACTGTCCACCACCAGCCAACCGGTGTTCGGATCAATGTAGGCGTACAGCCTGCGGCTGAAACTAAAAGCGCGGGGCAGCAAGTCATGGATGATTTCGTCGCGGATCGCATTACGCCCTTTCTTGCGCACCGTCGTACCCTTGCGCTCTTCGATTTCGGCAACCTTCTCGGCCAGCATCTCGTTGACCACCGAGGCAGGCAAGATTTTCTCCTCGCGCTGGGCGCAGATCATGAAACAGCCGCCGGCGGCATGGGCCAGCGGCGCGTCTTCCTTGCCGACGGGCGGAACAAAGCCATAGCTCATCGGCTGCAAACTGCTGCAAGGCTGGAAACGCCCGCCCTGGAGCTTTTCTTCAAGTTGCTCGGCGGTGAGGGTGAAAGGCTCGGTGAAACGTAACAAAGAGAGGTTCTTGAACCACATGCGGGAAGCTTGCCTTGATTGACCAAAAGGCGTGGATTATCCGTGTTGAAGGCGGATTTGTCATCTGTTGTGGAAGCGCTTTCACAAGCGCGGCTGTCGGCATCCGTCGCGCTTGGGTTTTCAGCGCGTTCCCAACCTCCAGGCTGGGAACCCGGACATTTCCACCGTGTTTTATTGCGGGGTTTGGTTTTACTGGGCCAGCAGGTTGCGGTTTTCCTCCGAACCGAGTAGGGCTTTGAATACGCAGTCTCATGGGGTCTATGCGGTGTTTCATGGTGGCTTTGCGTAGGGTGAGCAAGCGTCCCTTCGACAAGCTCAGGATACGCTTTTTGCCTGCCCACCGATTTATTTTAGACTCCGCGTGGGCAGACGACAAAGCTGTTTGCCAATACTTATATCTTGACTGCTTTCAAGTCCAGCCGCTTGGTATGCACGAGCCGATAGCCCACCCTGTCAATACCCGCTTGGCATTGTTCGAGTACGATATAACCGACCAATGGCTCAAAGATTCCTTCTTAGGGTTTTATATCAATAATATGACTTACGCACAAGGCCGAAGCTCCCGCACAACCCCGGCGATTCACGATTTCAGATCAGACGCAAAACATGGGTATTGACGGATTTTAAGCTCCTCCTTCATATACTCAGATAGAAGGCCGTTTGTCAGGGCGTAGACATTCGTCTTCAACTTTCTGGCGAGTTTCGTCAGGCAGTGCCAGGCGAGTATCTCGCAGCCGATGTGGTTTCTCTGGGCGCGGGCCTTGCGGCATTGGCATTTCTCCAGGCCGAGCATTTGCTTGCCTTCGCGGTGGTATTGCTCGATTTTCCAGCGTATTTTACACAGATACTTGACGGCGACGGCGGAGTCCTGGGAAAGCTCGTTGGTGGCGGCGTATTCCGTGCGGTTTGTCGCCGCAACCCGGAACAGCTTCACCTTGTAATCCATCGGGAATCCATGTATCTTCACAAGCTTGCCGCGCGGCATTTCGTCGCCGAACCATTCCAGGCCGGAAACGGCCGTGTAGGGGGCTTTGCCCTGGCTGTCATCGACCGTGCGGTTGGATTTCAGCGGACAATAAAACACCTTGCCCGGCCTTGTCGATGTGCATCATCAGATCCTTAGTGGCGTACCAGGAATCCATTAACACGGCGCGGAACGGCAGGTTCTTTCCATGGATGGCATCATGCGAAAACCCGTGATGATGGTCGGCCATGTAGGTTTGCGTGTAGTTGATAAGGATCGCAATAATGAATTGACAGTAATCCTTGCGGGTGGGCTTTGTTCCGGAGTAGTTGCTCATCTTCATAGGCGGCAATCATACTCCATTGAAGCCAGTATTTATATACCCGAGATAATATTTTTTGCGTAAGTCCTATCTAAATTAAATAGCCAGCGTAGCCTGGTGGGAAAACGGCTGTATCGTTTGCCCACGCGGAATCCGGCAAAATTGGTGGGCAAGCAAAAAGACGCTTGCCCACCCTTCTACGCTAAAACCGTATTGCGAAGCGCGACGGGGTTTGCAACCCATACGCGCCAACTTAAGCAGTAATTCGTTGAATTCATAGGGTCGAGCCGTTGCCGTCTGGGCCAAGCCGCGTAGCGGCGACCGACGGTAGCCGGGGGGTCAACCCCCGGAACGCGCCTAGATGCGTATTCCGTCGCGTAGCAACGGTTGAAATGCCCGGCAATGCAATCGGTCGCAGCTTCTTTCAACCGTCGCTACGCGACGGATCGCCTCCTTCCGCCACATTCCGGGGGTTGAACCCCCCGGCAAATCTCGACGGCCGCTATGCGGCCTAACCGCGCAGATTCAGATAACGAAGCGCGACGGGGTTTGCAACGCCGTCCGGCGTTCCTCATCGGTTATCTGGCTGTAGCTTGAGTTGCCGTCTTTTTGGCAACCCAACAAATGCCGGGAAATGGTGGGTTGCGATAGATCCGCAACCCAACCCTTAACTTGAGGTATCCTTCGCGTCCGCAAACGCTTTGTGCGCGGCCCAAAAACATTCCCGAAAATCCTGGCTGGCCCTTGGCGGCACTGAAAAACTCGTGCATACTGCATACGCCTACATGGGTACTAGCTATGGCCGACTGCTCCCGTGGTTGGCATTATTCCACATTAATTTTAGAATCCTCGTTTGGCACTACTTACTCTGACCATGGCGTTGGCCGGAAGCTCCAACATGGTTTTGGCTGATCAAACCACCGGTGCGACTGTAAACCTTATCAATTACGGCGGGGCCGGTTACACTGTCATGATACAAACTTCCAACTTCGGTGCACTACCGCATAATCGTAAAACAAGCGGCTCAACCAATACCTGCACAGTCACCGATCAACAAAGCTCCATTCCCAAAAACATGGGCAATATGCTTTGCATACCGGGTATGCGTGACATACACAACCACCACAAGCTGCCAGAATTTGCTCAACCAAGGGAAATCTTCATGCCAACGTAATTCCATCAGTAATCAAGTATGCGACATCAGTCAAACCATCGGCCCATACTGCAATTGGGAGACATCCTCCACGGCCTCCACATCCGCCTCCTGGACATGGAACGTCACCCCCACAGCAAACAACGCTGTCAGCGTTGATTGCTCAAATAGCGGCTATACCGGAACTTCTCCAAAATAGCCGCATAGCACACCGCATTCGCCCGCATCAGCCAAGGCCAAGGGCGCGGTGACGCAGGAATCGCACCGTTCGAGTCCTCCGCGATTGATGCGGTTCGTTCCTCACCGCATCCTACCGCCCGCGCCCAGCGCCCCGCCAGCGTGGTCTTGCCCGCCCCGCCGATAGCGATCAACGCGACGATGCGTGTTTGGGGATTGTTCCAAGCTTGGGTCAGCTTGTCTCATTCTGACTCGCGGCCCACAAACACGCCGTCGTCGTGGCGGTTGGGAAGGCGGGAAAGGTCGAAGGCTTGGGTTTTCAGCTTGGGCGGGTTGGCTTGCAGCAGGGCATGGATGCTGTCCAGCTTGCCGTCCATTCCATCCAGTTTGGCTTCGATGCGATCCAAGCTGCCTTCGCGCTTGCGCCGTTGATAAGCGGCCAGCAACGGCGGCTTGTCGCCAACCCGCGCCGCCACTTCCTCCGTGAAAATGGCGATGGCTTCGTGTAAGGCAGCGAAACTGGCCCGCTCCACATCGTGGTTGATGTCCGCTAGATTGCCGTCCCGCATCCGTTGCCGCAGCCCTTGCATGGCTTCGACGAAGAGCGCATCGGAACGGTTGCCGAGGATGCCACCGGCCACCGTGGCTGCGATGTCTTCGGGTTTCAGCAAGGTTTGGAGGCGGCAGCTAGGGCGACATATTCCAAAGACATGGGTTCCTAGGCGTTTCCCGAATACGGGTTGAAAACAACGGCCTAGAGTTTTACAGTCTTGATGGATTAAAGGCAAGCCATACCCGGCTATTCTCATTCGGGGGCTTTGTGCCAGCTTAACAACGCCAAAGCAAGCTTTGCATTCCGTGGGGGTCGGGGCCGAAGCCCCCGCAATCAAGCCGAGCTCGCAAAGGATGTGCCGGCAAAGGAGGAGGCGCATCAATGAGTTACACAAGTATTGCGCTACTTTCCTCAGCGCATCCTTTGTATGGCCCTATGGCCCTTCCCGGTAGTATTCCAAACTGATGGCTTGGCTGCGGTCAACGGCCATCCTCCGCTTGAGAATGGCAGACGGACAGGTTTCACTGAGAAAGAGCCCGCCAGCCTTTGCTACAATGTCGGTCATTTTTTGAAGAACACAGCCAATGAAGTCCATGCAAGCGCTTGAACAGGCAAAAAAACCTAAATGGGATTCGGGAGCCCGACACCGATGAGCGATGAAATCCTCATCAACGTCACCCCGCCCGAGACTCGCGTCGCCATCGTCGAAAATGGCGTATTGCAGGAAGTGCTGATCGAGCGGGCGCGCAAGCGGGGGCTGGTGGGCAATATTTACAAGGGCCGCGTGGCGCGGGTCTTGCCGGGGATGCAGGCGGCATTCGTGGACATCGGCCTGGAACGCGCCGCCTTCCTGCACGTCTCCGACCTCAACGCCAGCGACTCGTGCCGGGCGGGTAAAGATCAGATCGAACTGGCGTTCCATGAAGGCCAAGACTTGATCGTTCAGGTCATCAAAGATCCGCTGGGAACCAAGGGGGCCAGGCTGACCACGGACATCTCCATCCCCTCCGTGTATCAGGTGTTCATGCCTTATTGCAAGGTTTGCGGGGTTTCCCAACGCATCGAGTGTGAATCCGAGCGGGTGCGGCTTAAGGGGATCATGGAGATTTTTCTGCGCGAACACAGCACGGGCGGCTTCATCTGCCGCACGGCGGCAGAAGGGGCGGAAGAGGCGGCTTTGCGGGCGGACATGCTGTTCCTGCAAAAACTGTGGAACTCCATCGCCCAACGCATCAAGACGGTGAAGGTGAAGACCCTGCTGCATGAGGATTTGCCCCTGGGGATGCGGGTGCTGCGTGACTTGCAGCGCAACCGGGTGGAGAAAATCCGCGTGGATTCCCGCGAGACCTATACCCGCCTGCACAAATTCGCCAAGGAGTTCGTGCCGGAGAGCCTGCCTTTGATCGAACACTATTCAGGGGAACGGCCCTTGTTCGACCTCTACGGCGTGGAGGAGGAAATCCAGCGGGCGCTGGATCGCAAGGTGCCGCTCAAATCGGGCGGCTACCTGATTTTTGACCAGACCGAGGCGATGACGACGGTGGACGTGAACACCGGCGCGTTTGTCGGCGGGCGCAACCTGGAGGAGACCATTTTCAAGACCAACCTGGAGGCAGCGCAGGCCATCGCCCGGCAATTGCGGCTGCGCAACCTGGGTGGCATCATCATCATCGATTTCATCGACATGCGCGACGCCGACCACAAAAATCAGGTGTTGCAATCCCTGGAGAAGAGCCTGGAAAAAGACCACGCGAAAAACTCGATCAGCGCGGTCTCGTCCCTGGGACTGGTGGAGATGACCCGCAAGCGTACCCGCGAGAGCCTGGAACATATCCTGTGCGAACCCTGCCCTTGTTGCACCGGGCGCGGGGTGTTAAAAACGGCGGAAACCGTCTGCCTGGAGATTTTCCGTGAAATCATCCGCGAAGTGCGCCAGTATAATGTCCAAGAATTGCTGGTGCTGGCCTCCAACGAGGTGGTGGAGCGCCTCTTGGACGAAGAGGCTGACATGCTCTCCGAACTGGAAACGTTCCTGAAAGTCAGCGTCAAATTTCGGGCGGAAGCCCAATACAGCCAGGAGCAATACGATGTCGTGCTGCTTTGACAGCCTCTTTGACGGCCTATCCCCCGCTTGAAGATCATCCTGCATTTAAGCCGCTTCGCACGCCATGTGCTGCTGGCCTGCCTAGTCTCCACGGCGCTGGCCTTGAGCGTGGTGCGCTTCTGGCTGCTGCCTAGGGCCGCCGAATGGCGCGAGGAATTGCAGGTAGGCATTGGCAGGATCATAGATGAAACCGTGCATATCAAGGCCTTGTCGGCGGGGATGCGCGGTTTCAAGCCGGAATTGATGATGCGCGGCTTCCACATCGACAACGCCGCGCAGAATGGGCCAGCGGTGGAGTTCGAGCGCCTGGGGGTGGGCTTGGATCTGCCCCATTCACTGCTGTCCGGCAAACCGGTGGTCGACCGCATCGAACTGGAAGGCGGACGCTTGCGCCTGTTCCGCAAGCCTGACGGTTCTTTTGGGGTGGCGGGCTTGAAACCCAATTCTCCTGCGTGGCTATTTGCGGAAGGGGAAATACGGTTTTCCAACATCGACTTGGAATGGGCCGACGGCCTGGAAGGACAAACGATGCCCCTAGGCCGCGTCCAAGCCCGGCTGCGCAACCGGGGCATCCGCCATATCCTGGACATCCGGGTGGATTTGCCGGGAAAACTGGGCAAGTCCATGCGCCTGTCGGCGGATATCGAAGGCAATCCACAACTCCCCACGGGCTGGAACGGTCGCGCCTTTCTGGACGGCAAGCGCCTGCGCGAGGGCGTCTTCGGGGAATCCTTAAAGCTAAGGATGCGCTCAGGTGAGGCCGGTTTCCAAGCCTGGGGCGAATGGCGCGATGGCGTCTTGCAGGAGGTGGCAGGCAAGATCGACCTAGATCGGCCCGTTTTCACCTGGCGCAGGACTGACCGGCCCGAGGGGATGCTAAGTCTGGACAAGCTGGCCGGCGGGCTGCGTTGGCAATGGCAAGGAAACGCATGGCGGCTGGATGGCAAACACTTCATCCTCGCCCACGGCGGGAAATCCTGGCCTGAAACCGATTTCGCCGTCGCCATGGAGCGAAGCGCGGACGGCGGTTTGCAGGCGTTGCGGGCGGCATTCGGCTATCTGCGCCTGAACGAGACATCCACCCTCCTAAGCACACTGCCCGTCTTGGACAGCCAAGCCCAAGAAACGCTGCGGACGCTTTCTCCGCGTGGCGAGGTACGCGATGCGCGCCTGGTTTACCAGGCCGACGGACGTTTCGGATTTTGCGGCGAGCTGGACGGTTTGAGCCTCAACTTTAACAAGGATGGGCCGGGCCTGAGCCGGTTCGATGGCCGCCTATGCGGCAATGACCGCGACGGGCGCATCGACCTGCGACTGGGCAAGACAGAAATGAACTTGCCCAGCCTGTTTCCAAAACCCCTCGCGCTGGATACGCTGGAAGGCAAGCTGGCTTGGCACAGGACCGGCCCTGCCCTGTCCCCTCTGTTTTCCATGCCCCCCCCAGCCGAAGCGCCAACGCCCCCCCCCAATCTGTTCGCCGGTTCCGCCTGGCGAATCGTCGGCAACGGCATCAAGCTAAACGTCCCAGGGCTTGCGGCCGGCGGCGGCTTCGCCCTGGATCTGCCAGCCGGGGAAGGCAGGTCGCCCTCCATCGACTTGAGCGCCCAACTGCGCGACGTGGATACCGCCCGCCTGCGCGACTATCTACCGCTGACCGCCATGGATCCGCCGACTGCGCAATGGCACAGCAATGCCTACCATGGCGGCACAGTGAGCCAGGCCGATGTGCTGCTGCGCGGACGTCTCGCGGATTTCCCTTTCCCCAACGGGGAAGGCTTGTTTGAAGCCAAGCTGGCTACGGAAAACATGGATCTTGAGTTCCACCCGCAATGGCCCCGCTTGTACGGAGTCAAAGCCAATGTCTTGTTTTTTGGCCCCGCCCTATTCATCGACTCCGAGGGCGGACGCATCGGCGACATCCCTTTGAAACCGGTCCACGCCGAAATCGCCAGCTTCATCGGCAATTCCTGGCTCAACTTGAAAAGCGATTTTGATATTGAATTGGCCCAAACCCTGAAATTCCTGCAACAAACCCCCGTCCGCCATATCCCCCAACGCTTGGCTAAGGCATTCGATGGCAGCGGCGCGGCGCATCTGGATCTGAAGCTCCTGGTTCCTTTGGTGGCTGGCGAGATGGGTGTAAACGGGCTGTTGCAATTGAAAAACGACAGTCTGGCGCTGAAGGGAATCAATCTGAAAGTGCAGGATATCACCGGCGAATTGAGCTTCGATGGCAACGGCATGGCCGCCCGACAAATCGCAGCCAAAGCCATGGACGAGCCCATCCTCGTCGATGTGAACCAGCAAAAGGACGACATCCTCTTCGACATAGCCGGCAAAACCAGCGTGGCCGCGTTGCGCAAGGTCATTCCGGCAAAGGGCTGGCAATATGCCGAGGGCAGATTCGGCTATCGCTTGAACCTGCAAATCCCCAAGTCCCTGGATCCCGCCAGCGCCCCGTTGCGCATCGACTTGGCCTCCGACCTGAACGGACTGGAGCTGAAGCTGCCCGCCCCCTGGCCAAACCTGCCGCGTTGGCAAAAGAACTCAGCGCCTCCTTGACCCTGCGGCAAGGCGGGAATTCCTCCTTGAGCCTGGCATATGGCCATGAAGGCCAAGCCCGCATGTTGTTTTCCTATGCCGAGGGTTTCCGCATGGAAAGCGGCGACCTATCCTGGGGGAAAACTTCGGCATCCACCACTTCTGGGGAACCTGGCTTGGGGCTGAATCTTAAGCTGGATAGCCTGGATTTGGGGGTTTGGCGCACGCTGCTCATGGAAACCGGCCTCGGAATGGAGCAATCCACCCTGCCCCGCGCACTCGACATCCAGGTGGGACGCCTATCCTGGAACGGGGAAGACTTAGGCCCGTTAAGACTGGCCGGCACTCGCGAAGCCAGCGAACTTTCAGGCTTTGTGGATTGCAAATACGCCAAAGGGAATTTCAGCGCCGCCAACCCAGAGTTCGGCCATGCCGCCCTCCGACTGGATCTGGACAGCCTAAACCTGCCCAAGCTTGCCGAGGACAAGGAAGGGCAAACGCCCGACCCCGCCCGCCTGCCCACGCTGCAAATCCATGCCCGGCAATTGCTGCGGCAGGGGGCCAACCTCGGCGAGTTGGCCCTGGAAACCGAGCAGTGGACTGCAGGTATGAACATCAAGCGCATGAACCTGCATACCGAGAACCACAACCTAGACCTCAGAGGGAGCTGGATGCGCCAGGATGGCCGCGACGAAACCAAGCTGGCAGGGAAGCTGAAAGTCAGCGACCTTGGCGGATTTCTGACTCTGTTGGGTTTTGACAAGGAGATCCTGTACACGCCCACCGAGTCGGCCTTCTCCTTGAACTGGCAAGGCTCGCCGCATCAATTTTCCGCCACCGCCATGGCAGGGGATGTCCGCCTTAAAATGGGCCGGGGCAGCGTGTTGCAGGTGGAACCCGGCCTAGGCCGCGCCTTGGGCATGTTAAACTTATATACCTTGCGGCGGCTGCTGTTGCTGGATTTCAGCGACCTCTTCGGCAAAGGCTTGGCTTATGACGGCATGGAAGGGGTCTTCAACCTGGAAACTGGGCAGGCTAGGACCAAGGGCTTCGTCATCGACGCCGCCGCCGCCGACATTTTGGTCATCGGCAGGGTCGGCTTGGCGGACCATGATTTCGACCAAACCATCTCGGTGATGCCCCATCCCCTGGCCTCCATCCCCCTCGCCGTGCCTATGGTCGGCGGGGCGGCGGTGGGGGCGGTCATCAACATCGCAAGCCGCTTGGTGGGCGCGGAGGATGCCAACATCACCAGCACCAATTACGCCGTCACCGGAACTTGGGACAATCCACAGATCAAACGGGTGGGAGGCAGCACACCCTTTGATATGATCAACCGGGCTTGGACCGGCATCAAAGACATATCCGGCATGGGAAGCAATAACGCTGAACAACCGTGAAACCGGATCGCCACCCTTTAATTTCCCTTACCTTTTAGACAAGCCATGGCCAACCAATCCTTATATCTCGCCCGCCATTCCATCCTGGAACCGGCGGGGCTCACTGGCGGCGACATCGACCGCGTCATGGGGGCGCTGCTCGGAGCATCGGTGGATGCCGCCGACATTTACCTGCAATCCAGTCATTACGAATCTTGGGGGCTGGAAGATGGCATCGTCAAGGAAGGCAGCCATAGCATCGAGAAGGGGGCCGGGGTACGTGCCGTGTCGGGCGAAAAGACCGGCTTCGCCTACAGCGATGAAATCACCCTGCCCGCCTTGTTGGATGCGGCCAAGAACGCCCGCGCCATCGCCTTCTCAGGCCATGAAGGCAAACTGGCCGTGGCCTCCGACCCATCGAACCGGATGCTATACCCGCCCACCGATCCACTGCAATCCCTGCCCGAAGAGGAAAAAATCGAATTGCTGCAACGCCTCGACGCGCAAGCCCGCAAGCTCGACCCCCGCGTCGAGCAGGTGATGGTCAGTCTGATCGGTGCGCATGACGTGATTTTAGTCTTGGGCCAGGACGGCATCATGCATGGCGACGTGCGCCCGCTGGTGCGGCTCAACGTCAGCGTCATCGTCCAACAGAACGGACGGCGTGAGCAGGGCAGTTCCGGCGGCGGGGCGCGGGCGGATTACCGCTATTTCCTGGAAAATGGCCGGGCCTCGGACTATGCGCGGGAGGCCGTGCGGCTGGCCTTGATCAATCTGGAAGCGGTGGAAGCCCCGGCCGGGAACATGACCGTGGTGCTGGGGCCAGGCTGGCCCGGTGTGCTGCTGCATGAGGCCGTGGGCCATGGCCTGGAAGGCGACTTCAACCGCAAAGGCACCTCGGTGTTCAGCGGGCGCGTCGGCGAACGGGTGGCCTCGCCGCTATGCACCGTGGTGGATGACGGCACCCTCCCCGGTCGGCGCGGCTCGCTGAACATTGACGACGAAGGCACGCCTACGCAATACAATGTGCTGATCGAAAATGGCATCCTCAAAGGCTATATGCAAGACAAGCTGAACGCGCGGCTGATGGGCGTCGCCCCGACCGGCAACGGGCGGCGCGAATCCTATGCCCACCTGCCGATGCCCCGCATGACCAACACCTACATGCTGGCCGGGCAGCACGACCCGCAAGAAATCATCGCCTCGGTGGGCAATGGCCTGTACGCCAAGAATTTTGCCGGCGGGCAGGTGGACATCACCTCCGGCAAATTCGTGTTCTCCACCAGCGAGGCGTATTTGATCGAAAACGGCAAGATCACCCGCCCGGTGAAAGGCGCGACGCTGATTGGTAACGGCCCGGAAGTGCTGACCCGCGTCAGCATGGTCGGCAACGACCTGGAATTGGACACCGGTGTCGGCTCCTGCGGCAAGGACGGCCAAAGTGTGCCGGTAGGCGTCGGCCAGCCCTCGTTGCGGGTGGACGGTCTGACGGTAGGCGGAACCAGCATCTAAAGCTTGAGCTTGTTCCCCCAAGCCTCTTCCAGCCGCTTTGCCGAAACCGGATAAGGGGTTTTCAGAGACTGGGCAAACAGGGATACCCTAAACTCCTCCAACATCCAGCGGAAACCATCCCGTTCGGGCGGGATCTTGTCCTTGCCCGATTTCACCCTATCCCAATATTTCTTCAGCCACGGGGCTATCTCGGCAAGCAGCCGACTATCGCGGCCTGGATCTTGGAGGGATTTGTCCAGACGGTATAGCATGGCTTTCAGGTATCGAGGGATTTCCTTCAAATTGGGGTATGGCGTGGCGGCGACAAACCCGGCATAGACCAACAGCTCCAATTGCCCCTGCATATCTTGCGCGGCAGGATCGGCACGAGTTTTCAGTTTCCGTGTGAGGTCATTGTAAAGGTTTAAAATTTCGTCGGAGATTTTGGCATTGGCGTTACCCACCGGCACCACTTCCCGGCGGCACTCTTCCAAGCGCTGACCAAAAGCCGCTTTCGTGCGGATGTCGGGATGGCCGTCCAGATACAACGCAGCCATGATGCGATCCAGCACATCCTCGCGCAGATCGCGGCCCGGTAGGAATTCGGGATACAAGAAAGGATGCTTTCGGCACTTGCCGGTAAGCCAATTCGGCAGGGGCAGTGATGGTCAGGTTCTTGCGCAGGTATTTCAATTCCTTGGCCATCGCCAAACGGAACAAACGCACCAGACCTCGCTCCTGGGCTGCGGCGGCTTTTTCCACCGTGTCGAAAACCCTAAGGCCCACGGTATCGCCTTCGTCCACCAAAGCAGGGTATCCATGAATCTGCCCGGATTGGTAACGGTCTGCCAAATCGCCAAAATCCCATTCCTTGCGGCCCGTCATCGCCAATTCCTCCTGGGCCAATTCCTGGAAGTTTTCCACCGCCGCCGCCGCGTGTTTTTGTTTCAATTCATTCAGATCGTGAGCGCGGGCAATAACCTTTTTGGCATCGTCCACCAGCGCGAAATTCATCCGCAAATGCAAAGGTATGCCCTCCTCGCTCCATTCCTTGTCAAGAATGGTAAACCCTTCGATACGCCTTAGCGCCGCGCTGATTTGCTGGGTCAGCTTGCCTTGGCCGAAGTCCAGTTGCGGCAGGACTTTGTCGGCATAATCCGGGGCCGGGACAAAATGCTTGCGGGTTTGCTTGGGCAGGTTTTTGATCAAGGCCACCAGCTTCTCCCGCAACAATCCCGGCACCAGCCAGGCGAAAGGCTCCGGCGGCAGTTGGTTGAGCAGATGCAAAGGAATGATCGCCGTCACACCGTCGTCCTCATGGCCTGGCTCGAAGCGATATTCCAGGGGAATGCGGATAGCGCCAATCTTCAACTCGTCCGGAAAATTAAGGGTGTCTAAGCCCTCTTCTTTACGGGTGATGTCCTCCTGGGTCATTTTCAACACATTGGGATTATTTCTTTCGGCCTGCTTGCGCCAAACCTCGAATGCCACCCCGCTGACCACTTCCTCCGGGATTTTTCCATCGTAAAACTGGTATATCCATTCCTCATCCGCGACCAAATCCACGCGCCGGCCTTTCTGTTGCAGATAATCCGCCGCCGCCAGCAAGTCGCGGTTATGGATGAAAAACGGCGCTTTGCTGTCGTATTCCATTTGCACCAGCGCATGGCGGATGAACAACTCGCGCGCCTGCTTGGGATCAATGTTTTCCAGCGGCACCCGCCGGCCATTGGTGATCGTCAGGCTGAACAAAGTCACTTTTTCCAATACCCCTGCCCGCGCCGCTTTTTTCTCCCAATGTGGCTCATGGTAAGTCTTTTTGACCAGATGCGCCCCGCACTTTTCCACCCATTCTGGCTCGATCTTGGCGACGGTGCGGGCGAACACCTTGGTGGTTTCCACTTGCTCGGCGGACATGATCCATTTCGGACGCGCTTTGAACAGCGAGGAACCCGGCCAGATTTGGCATTTTAAGCCACGCGCCCCTAAATACTCCGAGCCTTCTTGCTTGAAACTCACATAGGACAGCAGGCCGGTCAGCAAGGGCTTGTGAATCTCGCCATATTCCGACGGTGCCATATTGAAGCGCAAAGCCAATTCGCCCTTGGCGACTTGCAGGATTTGCTGGTGGATGTCCTCCCATTCGCGCAGCCTCAAATAAGAGAGGAAACTGTCCCGGCAATATTGGCGCAGTTTGCTATTGGACAGATGTTTTTTCTGCTCCTGGAAATCCGCCCATATTTTCAGATAACTCATGAAATCCGAGTTTTCATCCTTGAAGCGGGCATGCCGTTGATCCGCCACCTGGGCTTTGTCTGTAGGCCGGTCACGGGGATCTTGCAGGCTCAACGCGCTGACGATAATCGCCACTTCGGTCAGGCTGTTCTCGTCCGAAGCGGCCAATAGAATCCGCGCCAAGCGTGGATCAACTGGCAGTTTGTAGAGTTTCTTGCCGATTTCCGTCAGCCGTCGCTGGTCGTCGATGGCGTTGATTTCCTGCAAAGTGCGCAAACCGTCGCGCACCATGCGTTCATCCGGCGGCTCCAGGAACGGGAAATCCCCCAAATCGCCCAAACCCAGAGCCTTCATTTGCAGGATGACGGCGGCCAGATTGGTGCGCAGTATTTCCGGCTCGGTGAATTCCGGCCGGCTCAGATAATCCGCCTCCGAATACAACCGTATGCACACGCCCGGCCCCACCCGCCCGCAACGCCCGGCGCGTTGGTTCGCCGAAGCCTGGGAAATGTTTTCAATCGGCAGGCGCTGCAATTTGCTGCGGTGGCTATAGCGGCTGATGCGGGCATGGCCGGCATCAATCACGGAACGGATGCCCGGCACGGTCAGCGAGGTTTCCGCCACGTTGGTGGACAGCACAATGCGGCGCTTCTTGTGCGGCTTGAATATCTGCTCCTGTTCGGCATTGGACAGGCGCGAATATAAGGGGAGTATTTCGCAATCCACCGGATGGTGTTTGCGCAGGGATTCGGCGGTCTCCCGGATGTCCCGCTCGCCGATCAGGAAAACCAATATGTCCCCGGTGGATTCCCGGTGCAACTCATCCACCGCCGCGAGTATTCCCCGCTGCAACTCGTCTCCGGTCTCGTCGCCTTCCTCGGTTTCGAGCATCGGCCGATAGCGGATTTCCACCGGATAGGTGCGCCCCGAGACATTGATGATCGGCGCATTGTCGAAATGCCGGGAGAAACGCTCCGGGTCGATGGTGGCGGAGGTGACGATCAATTTGAAATCGGGCCGTCGCGGCAACAGCCATTTCATATAGCCCAGCAGGAAGTCGATATTCAGGCTGCGCTCGTGGGCCTCGTCGATGATCAGTGTGTCGTATTGGTCGAGGAAACGGTCATTCTGGGTCTCCGCCAGCAGAATGCCGTCGGTCATCAGTTTGATGAGGCTCTCCGAGCTGGTGTGGTCGCTGAAGCGCACCTTGAAACCCACCGCCTTGCCCAAAGGCTGGCGCAATTCCTCGGCGATGCGGTTCGCCACGCTGCGGGCTGCGATGCGGCGCGGCTGGGTGTGGCCGATGTAACCGGCCACGCCCCGGCCCGCCTCCAGGCAAATCTTCGGCAACTGCGTGGTCTTGCCCGAGCCGGTCTCGCCGCAGATGATGACCACTTGGTTTTCCAGGATGGCCTGGAGGATGTCATCCTTGCGTTCCGACACCGGCAAATCGCCGGGATAGTCCAGTTCCGGGATGCTGTCCTGGCGGGCCTTGCGGGCGGCGACGGATTCGGCGAGGCGGGTTTGCAATTCCTGCAAAGGCTGGCCGATGTCTTTGCCGGCCTTCTGGTCGGCCCTGAGCCTGTCCAGGGTACGCCTAAAGCGGTGCTGGTCTTTGCGCAGGGACTGGGGGATGAGTTTTTCCAAGGGTTTGTGATCGACGGACATTCAACAAGCGCGGCGCGTGGGAAATGGCGAAACTATAACATGCTTGGGCCAGACCCATTTGAATGGTGACGGATCCCGCCCACGGGCCGTTGGAAGCCTCCGCCGCCCTTATCCCCGGCCCTTCTCCCGCAGGGAGAAGGGAGCAAAACCTGTCCGGGCGAAGCCGAAGGGGTCATCTACAAAGCCGGGCGGGGTTTGCAACCCAGATGCGCCAACTTAGGCGATTTCCGAAAATGTTCACCCCCCTTTGCAAAAGGGGGGCAGGGGGGATTGAATTCCATCAGGTTCACAGTCTCCGGGAGGAAATCCCCCCTTTTTGCAAAGGGGGGGGAAGGATCGTCGATATGGAACAGGCATTTTAGGAATTCTCCTTAGGTGGCAAGCCATTGAATCGCCGAACTGAAATCACATCTGCGCGGTTAGGCCGCGTAGCGGCCACCGAAGTTAGCCGGGGGTTTCAACCTCCGGAATGTGGCGGAAGGAAGCGATCCGTCGCGGAGCGACGGTTGAAAGACACCGCGACCGATTGCATTGCCGGACATTTCAACCGTCGCTACGCGACGGTATACGCATCTGACCGTGTTCCGGGGGTTGAAACCCCCGGCTACGTTCATCCTATCGCTACGCGACTTTGCCAGAATGTAAGTCGACATGAACATGTATGGGTTCCAAACTCCGTCACGCTTCGTTCCCACGCGGCGCGTGGGAACCAGAAACGACGGGCGTGTGTTCGAGTCGTGCTACCGTGGGAGCGCTTTCCAAGCGCGACTTCGAGCGCCTAGCAAGTTAGCCCGGATGACGCTTGCGAACTCTGGGAAACGCGTAGCGAAAGGAGCAAAGCCCCTCTCCCTGCGGGAGAGGGGTTGGGGTGAGGGACTTTTGGGAACCCCGTCCGTCCGCGCTACGGGCCGAATGCAGCGCGGGCGCGCCAAAACTGCATTCCCACGCGGCGCGTGGGAACGAGAAAAACCCCGTCATACTTCGGCATCCATACCGTTTCGCCCCAGTCGCGGTTAGAAACCGCTCCCACAAAAAAACCGCGCCGCCGCTGCGCGGCGGAAGAGCGCAGAGGAGCAGAGCACAGAAAGACAGAGACCAGAGCGCCAGTGATCAGTGGCGCAGGGATGGGGGACGCGCAGACAAGGCGGAAACCGAGGTTGCTGGCACGGAAGCCAGGACCGCGGCCGTGGCGGTCGGCGCAGCGGGCGAAGTGAGGAACGCCGTCCCAGGAACCGCCCCGCAGCACCCGACTCGAACCTCCTCCCACTTCCCAAGCCGAGCCGTCGTCAGGTGCGCCTTGATAACTGTCGTGCCAACGGTCTTGCACCCATTCCCGGACATTGCCTGCGGTGTCATGCAGCCCGAAGGAATTGGCCGGGAACGAACCCACGGGCGAGGTTTGCTTGCCTGACCATTCGCTGTCGGAATTACGGCAATTGGCGTGGTTGACGCCGATTTCATCGCCCCACCAGTAGGCCGTCTCCGTCCCGGCCCTGGCTGCGTATTCCCATTCCGCTTCGCTGGGCAGGCGGTAATGCTGACCGGCCTGTTCCGACAACCAATCGCAATAGTCCTGGGCATCTTGCCAACTGATGTCAATCACCGGGCGGCGATCCCGGCCCCAACCCGCATCGCCCGGCTCGTTTCTTTTTGTGGCTTCGCAAAAACGGTCATAGTCCTCGAAAGTCACCGGATAGCGGCTTATCGCGAAAGGCCGGAGAATGGCCACTTGATGGCGGGGATATTCGTCCTTGGACGCGCCCGGATCGTTTTTTCCTGCCCCCATGAAGAATGTCCCGGCGGGCAGGAGCACCATTTCCGGGCCTGATCCGCCATCTTTCAACTCGCTGCGAAACCCCATGCCCATCAGAATCTCGGGCCTGATTTCTCCCTTCATCGCCATGTCCAAGAGTTTCGCCACAGGAAAATCCTGCCAATCCAACAGGGCCGAACCGCCCCCGACTGCGCCAAATTGCAAAAACTCCAACATCTGCGCCGTCACCCTAGGCCGCTTCCCCAGCGCAGGCTCCGGGCAGCAATCTAAGTCCTGCCTCAGGCCACCCTCGCGTAGCGCATGGGCGACGAGGAATTCCTGGATGCTGTAATGGGCAAATCGATAGTCCCGGCTGGAATTGCGGTTCAGCAAGGCGCGCCCGCCGAAATCCAGTTTCTGCAAATGGGCCACGGCGGGCAGGCGCTGCATCAAGCCGCCTAGCTCCGCCTCCGTCAATTCGCGCCGCCCCAGGCATTGCAGATAGACCGCCAGCAACCGGCAAGCGGCCCATAACTCGGACTCGCTGGGAACGGGGGAGAGTTTTTGCTGTTCCATTTTGCCGATTTCCCGCAGCAGCCAAACTTTAATCAGAGCTTGGAAAATCCCATAGGCATCGGTGAACCGGCCTTCCGCCTTCAACAATTCGTCCACATACGACAACAGCAGCGGGCGGAAGCGCAGGGATTGCATCGAACCCAAGATATTTTGCGCCTGTGCGCAACGCGGGTCAGCAAAGCCGCCAAAGACCCAGCGCCAACGGTTAGGGAAGCGCTTGCGCAGATAGGCCTTGACTTGGTCGTCGTCAAACAAGGATAGAAACAGCATCGGACAGCGATAGCCGCCCAGCGTGACCCGGCCCGGTTCGCCGAAAGGATCAAGGCCGGTCGGCGGGAAGAATTGGGTGCGGCAGGTGATCAGCACTTGGCGGTAATTGCGTGAGGCATCCAACAATTCCTTCAGGCGTTCGGCGATCCGGCCTCGCGCCAAGGGATCTTCGTCCAGTGCGTCCAACAGCAGCACGGTGTTGGCCTTGCCTTCCTGCGTGGCGATGCGTTCCAGGCTGTTGTCGCCCAGCTTCAACAGCAGGCAGCCATAGCCTTGCGGCCAGAAGGCGAACAGATGCCAAAGCTTGAGCATCAGCAGTGCCGAGGTCTTGCCCATGCCGGCATCGGCGAGGATGAAGAGCTGGTTGCGCCCGTCGCGCTCCAAGGTTTCGCCGCCCAGAAACGCTTGCAGGCTTTCGTGCAGCGGAGCTTTCAGCCAGGAGCGGGATTTCTCGTCTTCGTGGTAATCCGCCGGGTTGTGATGCTGGCTGTTGGGGGCGACGTAATAGTTCAACAGCGGGGTGAAATCGCCAAACCCGTCTTTCAAGGCTTGCACTTCCTTGGCCCGTTCGCCGCGTATTTTCTTCAGCATCGCCGCCAATGGCTTGACCCAGCGGATATCGACGAACGTCAGCAAGGATTCCATGAATGCGCCCTTTGGCAGGATTTTGATCGAATGCCGTTGGATTATATCGGCCTGGGTGCCAAGCATGAAGCGCGGCCCTTTTTGCAATAGCTGACACCTTCGCTTTGATCCACCCCACCGCGTTCAGGAAGTGGCTAGGCGCTTGGCTTGCAAAGCCGCCGACTGCCTGTCTACAATGGGGCCGCGCCCTAGGCAGCGATCTTGGGTGGCAGCCGGTGTGCTTATTCCCACCTTCTCAATAAAGCCATGAACAATCCCACCATCGAATCCTTCGTCGGCAACACGCCCTTGGTGCGTCTGCAACGCCTGCCGGGCGAGACTTCCAATGTCATCCTCGCCAAGCTGGAAGGCAACAACCCCGCCGGTTCCGTGAAAGACCGCCCGGCCCTGAGCATGATCCAACAAGCTGAGGCGCGGGGCGACATCAAGCCCGGCGACCGTTTGATCGAAGCCACCAGCGGCAACACCGGCATCGCGCTGGCGATGGCTGCTGCGATCAAGGGCTATAGAATGACCTTGATCATGCCGGACAATATGAGCATGGAGCGTCGCGCCAGCATGAAAGCCTTCGGCGCGGACATCATCTTGACGCCGGCCAAGGGCAGCATGGAGGCGGCGATAGATTTGGCCCGCGCCATGGAGGCGAGAGGCGAAGGCAAGGTATCTCGATCAATTCGCCAACCCCGACAACCCGCTGTCGCATTATCGAGGCACCGGCCCGGAAATCTGGCGCGACACCCAAGGCACGATCACCCATTTCGTCAGTTCCATGGGCACCACCGGCACGATCATGGGGACTTCGCAGTTTTTGAAAGAGCAAAACCCTTTGGTGCAGATTATTGGAGTGCAACCGGAGGGCGAATCAAAAATCCCCGGCATCCGCCGCTGGCCCGAGGAATACCTGCCGAAGATTTATGACGCCTCCCGTGTGGATCGCATCATGGACGTGGACCAGCACACGGCGGAGGAAACCACCCGGCTATTGTCGGCACAGGAAGGCATTTTTGCCGGGGTTTCCTCCGGCGGCGCGGTGGCGGCGGCTTTGCGGCTGTCGCAGGAAGTCGGGAACGCGGTGATTGTGGTGATTATTTGCGACCGGGGGGATAGGTATCTTTCAACTGGCGTTTTTCCTGACTAAATTGCCGCAGGATGCGATGTTTCCGTCATGACCAAACGAGATAAACTCTTGGCCCGTGCTATGAACAACCCCAAGGGGATTTCATTTGCGGAGTTCAAGACATTGTTAGCACAGGCTGGTTGGGTGTTCGATCACCAAGTCGGGAGTCATCAAATCTGGTATTCGCCAACCGGCCACCGGCTTCCCATTCAGGAAAGCACAAATGGCAAGGCAAAAGGATACCAGGTGGAGCAGTTTCTTTTGCAATATGAGGCAGAAAATGGCGAAGCATGATCCTTTTGATGGTTACACCGTCAATGTTTTTCAAGACGAAGACGGCGACTACCTGGCCCACTTTGTGGAAATGCCGAACATTTCGGCCTTTGCCGATTCGCCGGAAATGGCAATCCAGGAACTGGCGACGGCTTGGAGTGGTATCAAGGAAAGTTATACTCGGCACGGTGAGTCAATTCCTGCCGCACCGAATAGGCAGGCAAAAAGTGAACAAGTAAATATCCGCATGGATCGCCATCTGCATAAGGCATTGACTAAAGAGGCAGCAATGTCTGGGGTTTCATTAGACGCTCTGGTTGCGCAAAAGCTGGCTAAGTCGGCGTAGCCTAGATTCCGCAAGCTCCGTACGTGCTACTTTCTGCAATAGCGAAAATCTTTATAGTCAGCGTGAAAACAAGGAGCTATCCGCACATGAAGGCGATTGAACGGCTTAATTTATTGGATCGCGTTGGTCGAGAGTTGCAGTCCCGAATGAGCTATTCCGATATTCAACTATTTCTCAAAAGATTTGAGGTTGATACAAATAGGAAAACATCGCCTGTTAACAGCAAACGGGTATATGTCAAAGATCTGCTTTCGGATGCTCCCGATGATTTGATTATAAGGATTGCAGATGAATTGGATATTGCTCATGGACATGCAATATTCTCTAATAAGATACCGGAAGACAGTCGCTTTTGGGTGCCAGGATATTTGCGCGTATTCATCAGCCACTTGTCGAACACTCAAGAAAGCGCTGGACGACTCAAGGATGCCCTTCGGAATTATGCAATAACTGCTTTTGTAGCACATGAAGATATTGAGCCAACATTAGAATGGCAGGCAGAAATTGAGAAGGCGCTTTTTTCAATGGATGCACTTGTGGCTATACTCACTCCTAGGTTCCAAGAAAGCAAATGGACAGATCAGGAAGTGGGGTTCGCACTTGGAAGAGGTGTGCTTGTCATTCCTCTGCGCAAAGGGCTTGATCCTTATGGTTTCATTGGAAAGATTCAGGGTATACAGGGCGAAGGCAAGACAGTTCGTCAAGTCAGCGAATTTATTTTTCAAGCCTTGGCGAGCAATCCGGCAACGAAAAACAAAATGGCAAGCACACTGGTCGATCAAGTCGTAAGCGCAAACGATATTGATGTGGGGATTAGATTTATTGGACACTTGCAAAAAATTGAGACTCTCCCGCAAACCTACTTTGAAATACTGCGTGATAACTTGCCGAACAACCAGATATTGGCACACAGTGACAAATTTATTTCGGCCCTCAATGCAATTCTTTCCGAGCGCGATCTTCTGTTATTTTCTGATGCCGGGCAGCAGGTTTTTTTTGATGACAACATACCATTTTAATCCCACATTGTAACGGGGTATCAATGAAGAATCTATCCCATGTCCAAACGCCCCAACCGTAAAAAACTCCCCGAAACCCCCGTCACAACCCGCATCGAATCCTTCACCCACGACCTGCGCGGGGTGGCGCATGTCGATGGCAAGGCCGTGTTCATTGACGGCGGGCTACCTGGCGAGGAGGTCAGTTTTGTTTATACCCTTATCAAGCGCGATTTCGCCGAGGGCCGGGTGGTCAGCGTCGTCACGCCTTCACCGCATCGTGTCGAGCCGCGTTGCGCCCATTTCAATATTTGCGGCGGTTGCAGCTTGCAGCATTTGGCTGAAACCCAGCAGATTGCGGAGAAACAAAACCTGTTGCTTGAGCAATTCCGCCGCATAGGCAAGGTTGAGCCGCAAGCCATCTGGGAACCTTTGGCCGGGCCGCAGTGGGGCTACCGGCACAAGGCGCGTCTGGGCGTGAAATGGGTGGCGAAGAGGGACAAGATGCTGGTGGGCTTCCGCGAGAAAGCCAGTTCCTTGGTCGCGGAAATCGAGTCTTGCCCGGTGTTGCATCCACAAGTCGGCGAGCGTCTGCGTGATTTGGCAGAGATGATTGCCAGCCTGGACATCAAAGACCGTGTGCCGCAAATCGAGGTGGCGGTGGGCGACGGACGCGCCGCTTTGGTGTTCAGGGTATTGGAGCCGCCCGACACGGAGGATTTGGATATTTTCCGCCGTTTCGGCCAGCGTTTCGGCTTCGACATTTATTTGCAACCGAAGGGGCCGGATTCGGTGTTTGCCTTGTGGCCGGAGAACCCGCCTTTGCTGGAATATGATTTGCCCGAGGCCGGGGTTAAGTTCCGCTTCCAGCCGACCGGTTTCACCCAAGTGAATGTCGAAATCAACCGCAAGATGGTAGCGCGGGTTTTGGATGTGCTAGACCCTCAGCCGGGCGAGGAGATATTGGATTTGTTCTGTGGCCTCGGCAATTTCACCTTGCCTCTGGCGTGTAGGGCCGGACATGTGGTGGGCGTGGAAGGCGGCGCGGAGGCGGTGGCGCGGGCCAGGCAAAATGCGGCGGACAATGGCTTGGGCAATGTGGAATTCCATGTCGCCGACCTGACCCAGCCGCAGGATTCGGCTATTTGGGCCAACCGGCGCTACGACAAAATATTGCTCGATCCTTCCCGCGCCGGGGCGATGGAGATTTTGGCTTATGCCGGAAAGTGGAAGGCGTCGCGCATCGTCTATGTGTCTTGCAATCCTGCGACCCTGGCCCGCGATGCCGGGATTTTAGTCAACGAACAGGGCTACCGGTTGCTGCGGGCCGGGGTGATGGATATGTTCCCGCACACGTCCCATGTCGAATCCATCGCCTTGTTTGAAAAGCCATGACGTCCCCAGACTTTTATCTTCAAGTTAGTATCCCAGAACAGCGTTTGGATTTGATCCAGAACAGCGAGGTGGTGAAAAGCTATCCGGTTTCCACCGCTAAAAATGGGCCGGGCGAGCGCACAGGCTCTGGCTGCACGCCGCGCGGCTGGCACAGCATCCGCGCCAAGATCGGCAAAGACGCGCCTTGCGACGCGGTGTTCGTGGGCAGGCGCTGGACTGGCGACATCTATGACGCCGATTTGCAGGCGAAACACCCCGAACGCGATTGGATACTGACCCGGATACTTTGGCTTGGCGGCTTGGAGCCGGGCTTCAACCGGCACGGGGAGGTGGACACCACTTGGCGGTATATCTACATCCACGGCAGTCCCGACCACGGCGTCTCCGGCCAGCCGCAGTCGCATGGCTGCGTCCGCATGAAGAGCCGGGATCTGCTGGATTTGTTCGACCGGGTGGCGGCGGGGACGCGGGTGTTGATCGCTGGATAATCCCCCGCTTGTAGGGCGGCCTTCAGGCCGTTGCTCTGCTGCACACTGCTTGAGTGGCCTGAAGGCCACCCTACAGCAGTCTGCACCGCGTAACATCAGTCAATGATGCCGGTTCAAGATCCACTCCAACACCATCTTGCTGCCGAAATAAGCCAGCATCAGCGATGCGAAACCGCCTAGGGTCCAGCGGATGGCCGTTTGGCCGCGCCAGCCTTGGAAGCCCCGCCCCGCCAGCAAGATCCCAAACACCAGCCAGGCCAAAATCGACAGCACTGTTTTGTGGACCAGATGCTGGGCGAACAGGTTTTCCACGAAGAGGAAGCCAGTGAGCAGCGAGAGACTGAGCAAGACGAAACCCGCGCCGATCAATTGGAACAGCAGCTTTTCCATGGTTTGCAAAGGCGGCAGGGAGCGGATCAGCCCCTTGGCATGATGGCGGCGCAAATGCCAATCTTGCAAGGCCAAAAGCAACGCTTGCAGGGCTGCGATATTGAGGAAGCTATAGGCCAGCATCGACGACAGGATGTGTGCGTCCATCTGCCAGGAATGGATTTTCAACACATGGGCATCTTCCGGCAGCACCAGCTTCAATAAAACCAGCACGGCGTTGAGGGGGAAGATGATGACGCCGAGCTTGTCCACCGGCAGGCTCAAGGCGGCCAGCAGCAGGATGGCAGCGATGCCCAGCCCGGCCAGGGATGAAACGCTCAAAAAGCTGAAATTGACCGTGCCGGCCCGGTCGCACATGTCCGACAGGCTGGCCCCGTGCAGCAGCGCCGCCAGCCAGCCCAGGCTTAAGATTCTCAGGCGTTGCCAGACGGTGTTTGCCGTTGCGACATAGTCGGTTTGCAGGGAATGGATCAACGCGGCGCTGGCCGCAAGATAGGCGATGATGGCGGAAACGCCGAACAGGCTTGTGTTCATGGTTGGTGTTCTCCTCTAGGCGCTAGTCTGGCACAAGCCGGGGGCAAGGTGAAGGGAATCGCAAGTCTGCCCCATGGTTTTTGTCTGCCGGACTATGCCCGATTGGCCTGGCCGACTGGCTTCTCCACCCAGCCCCAAACAATCAGCCAAGCCACAGCGCTCAAGCCCGCCGCCGCGCCGAACACAAACTGTGGCCCCAGACTCGCCCACACCTCGCCGCTGGCATAACTGCCCAGCATTCCACCCCAGCCCGAAACTCAAGCTGCTATACAAAGCCTGCCCCTTGCCTTCGTGGGGCCAGGCGAAATGCCGGTGGATAAACTGGATCGCCGCCACATGGGTCGCGCCGAAACTGGCCGCATGCAACACCTGGGCGAACGCCAGCGCCGCGACATTTTCCACCCACCCGCCGATCAACAACCAGCGCAGCACGCTCAAGGCAATCGCCACCAGCAACACGCCGCGCAGGCTGAAGCGTTTGAACACCTGGACAAAAAACCAGAAAAACACGATTTCGGCCAAAATCCCCAGCGACCAGAGCTGGCCGATCTGCCCGGCATCATAGTCGTTCTCCTTCAGGAACACCGAAAAAAACGTGTAATAAGGCCCGTGGGCAATCTGGATCAACAGGAAAACCAGGAAAAAGGCGATGACTCCAGGTCGGCAGAAAATTGCCCGCAACGAACCCGCCGCGCCGCTTTGGACGCGCATCGAACGCGAAGGCAACAGCAAAGCGACCAAGCCCATGCCTAGGAAAAGCCCCAGCAGAAGCACCGGCAGGCACTCGATGAGCAACACCGTCTTCAAAGCCCAACCCGCGCCAAACACCGCGGCCACGAAACCGATGGAACCCCAGATGCGGATGCGGCTGTAGCGGTGCGAGTCCTTGTGCAAATAAGCCAAGGTCAGCGCCTCGAAGATGGGCATCGGCGCGTTCCAGAAGAAGCCCATCAGCAGCATCGCCAACGCCAGCCAAGCGTAATCCGTACCCCAGAACACCAAGGCGAAGTTGGCTGCGGTCAGGCAAGAGGAAACCCGGATCAACAAGACGTTGCGGCCGGTGTGGTCTGCCAGCCAGCCCCAAAGATTCGGGGAAACGACCTTGGTGGCCGGCAGGATCGCCATCAACTGGCCGATCTGGGCATGGCTAAACCCTAAGGATTGCAGATACAGCGCCCAGTAAGGCAAGAACGCGCCCAGCGCCGCGAAGTAGAAGAAATAAAAACCGGACAGCCGCCAGTAGGGCAATTTTGGGGTGGGCATCAGCGAATCGCCGTCAAGCCATCTCCCTGCGGGAGAGGGTTTGGGTGATGGCTTGCTTCAAGCCGCCCCCGCCGGAATCGGCTTCAATCCCGTCACCACATCCCCATTCTGCGCCCGATGGCGCAGATAATGATCCATCAACACAATCGCCACCATCGCCTCGGCAATCGGCGTGGCACGGATGCCCACGCAAGGATCGTGGCGGCCTTTGGTGACCACTTCCACTGGCTCGCCGAGCACATTCACCGAACGCCCTGGCAGATGCAAACTGGACGTGGGTTTCAACGCGATGCTGGCGACAATATCCTGGCCCGAGGAAATCCCGCCCAAAATACCCCCGGCATGGTTGCTCAAAAACCCTTCCGGGGTGATTTCATCGCGGAATTGCGTACCCTTGGCCTCCACGCAGCCAAAACCGCCGCCAATTTCCACACCCTTCACCGCGTTGATGCTCATCAAGGCATAAGCCAATTCGGCATCCAAACGGTCGAAAATCGGTTCGCCCCAGCCCGGAGGAATGCCCGTCACCACCACATTGATGCGCGCACCGATGGAATCACCGTCTTTGCGCAAAGCGTCCATATACGCTTCCATCTCGGCCACCTTGTCCGGGTCTGGACAGAAGAACGCATTATTGCCGACCTCCTCCCACAGCAGTTTCTCGGCTTTGATCGGCCCCAGTTGCGCCAGATAGCCGCGAATCTCCACGCCCAGCCTAGTTTTAAGATATTTCTTGGCGATGGCCCCGGCGGCGACGCGCATCGCCGTCTCCCGCGCCGAAGAACGCCCGCCACCGCGATAATCCCTAACCCCATATTTCATATGGTAAGTGTAATCCGCATGGCCGGGTCGGAATTGGTCGCTGATATTGGAATAATCCTTGGAACGCTGGTCGGTGTTCTCGATCAACAAACCAATTGGCGTACCCGTGGTCTTGCCCTCGAACACGCCGGAAAGAATTTTCACCTCGTCCGCCTCGCGCCTTTGCGTGGTATGGCGGGAAGTACCCGGTTTGCGCCGATCCAAATCGCCTTGAATATCCGCCTCGCTGAGTTCCAGCCCCGGCGGGCAGCCATCCACAATGCAGCCCAAAGCCGGGCCGTGGCTTTCGCCAAACGTGGTGACGGTGAACAATTTGCCTATCGTGTTTCCTGACATTTTTTCCTCTTTATCCCACGCGATGCGCAGGAATATTTGTTATCATTCCCACGCTCTTGCGTGGGAATGCCGCCTAGGCCGCAATTTTTATCTGTCCAATGAGTAAGAAACCGTGTGCGTGTTATTTTTAAAATCCCAGACATTCCTAAACACTCTAGCAGCAAATCAAGCTGCTTCCCGCAATATCCTCGCAGCCAAATCTTTACCTGCCGTTGGAGGAGGCAATATCTTTCCTTCACTTTTCAGTATTTCAATCCACTCCTCAACAATTTGGCAAAGCTCGCCATAAACCTGGGCCTCGTCATCGCCATGGCAGCAAGGGCCGATGATTCCTGGGCATTGGCCGACAAAGTATTTGTCCTCGTCAGACCATTCGACAATCTTCAAATAATAAGCGCTGTCTTTCATTGCTTGGACTCCTCAACTTTGCTTTTGACCTCGCGCTCCTGGTAAGGTTTTGCATCATCGCCGAGTTGACCGGAAACGGTTACTCTGATGCTTCCATGCTCGAAATTCCTATGACTACCCTTGCCTCCGCGATTGACAAACCCCGCACACTCAAGCTCACGGATGAGATCTCTGATTTTTCTCGGCATTCACAGGCCCCTCAATCTGCCTATCCTGCCATCCCGCCATTGTCAGCATGGAAGTAGTCGCGCCAATCAACGCAAACAGCATGTCCCATTGCGTGTCCCACACATCGCCTTGCGTACCCAAAAAGGCATCCGCCGCCTCGCCGGTCGTCACGGCCACAAACCATTCCAGGAATTCATACAGCACACTGACCGTCATGCAGACGCACACCACCAAGCCGGGCAACCAGGCTTTGATAGCGACGACTTGGTTGCGGACGAGCAGTTCCCGGACAAACAAGGCGGGGACAAAGCCTTGGGCGAAATGCCCGACTTTGTCGAAATTATTGCGCTCCTGCCCCAACACATCGCGTATCCAATTGAATAATGGCACTTCCGCGTAAGTGTAATGGCCACCGATGAACATGATGTAACAATTCAACAGCACGAAGCCATAGGTCAGGTCGGTGAAGCGAAACCAACCATATGTTCCCAACAGGACGGCAAAAGCGACCAGGGCCGGAAAAACTTCGAGTATCCAGGTGAAATAGTCTTTTGGGGATATTGCCGAAGCCATTAGCCCGCTGAGGAATAATCCAATGAGGGCAAAACCTTTGCTGGAGTCTTTCATCTTAGGCGAATTGGCCGCGGTATTCGGCCAGTTGCTCCGCCGTGAGCAAGAACACGCCGTCGCCGCCGCGCTCGAAATCGACCCAACAAAACGAGCAGCGCCGGGATAGGCTTCTTCCAGCGCGTCGGCACTGCTGCCCACCTCGACAATCAGCAGGCCATTCGGCTTCAAGTACGTTTCAGCCTCGCGCAGGATGCGACGGACGCAATCCAGGCCGGAGGTGCCGGACTCCAGGCCTAGCTTGGGTTCGGCATGGTATTCCGCCGGCAGGTTGCGCCATTCGTCGCTGCTCACATAAGGCGGATTGCTGACGATCAGGTCATAACGGTTGCCGCCTAGCGCCTCGAACAAATCGGACTGCACCGCCTGCACCTGCCCGGCTTCGTGTTTGATGATGTTGGTTTTTGCCACGTCCAGCGCATCGGGAGAAATGTCCGCCGCATCCACATCGGCCCCCGGAAACGCCAGGGCGCAGGCGATGGCAATGCAGCCCGAGCCGGTGCAAAGGTCAAGGATGTCGGTGATTTCATCCGGCTGGCCGACCCACGGGCTGAACTGTTTTTCGATCAACTCGGCGATAGGCGAACGTGGCACCAGCACCCGTTCGTCCACATAAAACGGCAGGCCGCAAAACCATGCTTCATGGGTGAGATATGCGGCGGGTTTGCGCTCGGCGATGCGGCGTTCAAGCAGGCTGACCACTTCCAGGCGCTCGTCCGGGGTCAGGACGCAGTTGAAATAGCCGCCAGGCAGGTTGTGCGGCAGATACAAGGCATGCAAAGCCAAGGCGGCAGCTTCGTCGATGGCATTGGCCGTGCCGTGGCCGAAGAACAGACCGGCCTGCTTGAACCGGCTGGCGCCCCAGCGGACATAATCGCGCAGGGTGGAGAGATGGTCGAGGGCATCTTGAGGATAAGTCATCGGGGCTTCACTGGCTGGCTGGATTTCTGGCATTTTACCCTAAAACCCGTCCCCGCAATGCCGGACGATTCGCCCTTTTGGCCTGCGCGGCCTGTTGCCATGGCCAACCGGGAAGCCGAACGCGGCAAGCTGCGGTACTATGGCAAGCTTGTGAATGAAGCAACCCGGCGAGGCATTGAACAGCATGAATTGGCACTGCATCCGGTTGACCCGGCAGGAGTACGAATCGGGCGAGGTGGACATCCTCCGGGGCGCGTTCCGCGCCGCCTACATCTCCCGCAACGGGCCACAGGGGATGGCGCTGTTTGGCTCGTGGAGCGATGACGGGCAGACTTATCGGGTCTATGCCACGCCAATCACGGAGCGTTATCTGCGCCCGATCTTGGATGCGTATTCCGCCAAACAGGAAGAGCCGCCTCAGGATCGGCACGGGCTTTCCTTGATCTGCGGCGACGGGGAAGGGGTGTCGGTTTTGGTTTGTTGACAATCTATAGCGCATTTCAAAAAACATCCTATTTTGGGATATTTTAGGATCGACTACATAATTGCCACATGCCAAAAAGACCACTTTACGACATTTTCCAAAAATATTTGGTTGAAGCCAGGCAAGAAAAAAGCTTGACCCAACAAGAGGTTGCATGTCGCCTCGGACGGCATCAATCGTTCGTTTCCAAATACGAAAGTGGCGAAAGAAGGCTAGATCAGGACTTACGCAAAATATATTAACATGGGTATATGAATATTAGCCTTAACGGAGTATAATAGCCGCCTATGAAGACGAGCAAATACTCCGGCTTGAAGCCGACGCGAAAGGACTATTGTCAATTTATTATTGCGGCTCTTATGAACTACACGCAAACCTACATGGCCGACCATCATATTGGGTTTTCCCATGATGCCATAAACCGTTGCCTCATGGAGGACGGCGTCTCGCCGAATGCGGCCTGGCAGTCCGTCGGGCACCTTGTCCGCCGTGGCGGGAACGCCTGCCTGATATTCGACGACAGCGTACTGGACAAGCGCCATTCTTTCAAGATAGAACGGGTGCGCCGCCAGTATAGCGGCAACGGGCATGGCGTCGTGAAAGGCATCGGCGTCGCCAATTGCGTGTACGCTAACCTGGATACCGGCGAACACTGGATCATCGATTGGCGGATATACGACCCCGACGGGGACGGCAAGACCAAGCTCGACCACGTGCGGGACATGTTCGACGACGCCATCGGAAACAAAAACCTGCCGTTCCGCGCCGTGCTGATGGATTCCTGGTACGCCACCAAGGATCTGATGATGCACATCGACAGGGCCGGAAAGGTGTTTTATTGCCCGCTCAAAGCCAACCGCAAGGCGGACGACAGCCGGGGCAAAACCCCCTACAAGGCCGTTTCCGACCTGGAATGGTTCGGCGACGAAATGCCGCGCGGCAAGCTTGTGAAGATACATGGATTCCCGATGGATTGCAAAGTGAAGCTGTTCCGGGTTGCGGCGACAAACCGCACGGAACACGTCGCCACCAACGGCCTTTCCCAGGATTCCGCCGTCGCCATTAAAGATATGTGCGCCGTCCGCTGGAAAATCGAGCAATACCACCGCGAAGGCAAGCAAATGCTCGGCCTGGAGAAATGCCAATGCCGCAAGGCCCGCGCCCAGAGAAACCACATCGGCTGCGCGATACTCGCCTGGCACTGCCTGGCACTGCCTGGCAAGGCTCGCCAGGAAACTCAAAACAAACATCTACGCCCTGAAAAACAACCTTCTCTCCGATTATATGAAGGAGGGGCTTAAAAACCCGTCAATACCCATGTCCTTCGCCTGACCTGAAGCCGTGAACCGCCAGGGTTCTGCGGTAGCTTCAGGCTCGTGCGTAAGTCCTAATCATAAGACCTTATTCCGGCCTATCCGGCCTGCAGAACTTCTGCTTGTGAATGATTGCCATAAGTCGGCCAATCCGGGACATATTCGTCCGCTTGGTTACCCCACGTCATCCATCCTGGCCTGGAACCTCGTGCGAACAGCTCAAGAAAGGGGCCGGGAGAACAGACTTCAATTATGCCATAGGCTTCGTCAGGCTTGCGGGAATGCTCCCGTTTTTGGCTCTTGATGATATTCACCTGCCTACGGCCCGGTGCCAAGGTGCGGGCATCTTTGCCCCGCACACCAAACAGCATCAATTCCGTGGTGTTACGGAAATAAAATCCCACCCCGCGCCCGTCCGGCCCGCCGTCTTTTCTGATTTTGTGCCAGACGATATTGGATTTATAGCTAAATCCCCATGCCGCCAACACCCGCAGCCCTTCGGGCAACAAGGCATTCGGCACCCACAAATACAAATGGGCGGTTTCTTCCAGCACCTGCGAAACCGGCAGCGCAAGAATATCCTCCAGCGTCATCGTGCCATAACGGTTTAGACGCTTATGTTCCGGGGCCATCTTGCCGGTGCGGTTTTGAAACTGCCAAGGCGGGTCAGCCAAGACCGTGCGGAATTTTTGGCTTCCGACACGCAGCTGCAAGTCCGCGCCAGCTTCAGGGCAATATTTAGTCATTTAGTTCTCAGTCTTCTACATAAAGCTTTTTGGTGATTCCAAAAACCAGAATCGGGCATCCGCCGCCGCCACCGCCTTCGATCCGTGGGACTAGCTTGCTCATATGTGTTGTTGAAGCTCCATAGCTTGATCCACGTCCAAGTTGAGCAAAAATTGGTGGTGGGTTTAATTGATTTATTGAGATTGAAAGCAGTATCTATTTATAAACAACCCTATCACCGTGTCGTGAAGTGCTTCCAATTTTGAAAAGCAGATCGTTTTGCGCGTCAATCGCTTGATCCGGGTTCGCAACAAAAGGTTTTTGTTTTCTATTTTTTGAGCATGCTGCTTGCCAATGACGTGCTTGTCTTTAGGGATGAGTGCGGAATAGCTGCCCCAATCGTCTGTGTAATAGGTCCGGATATTGAATGCCTTCAAATTTGAGATCAATTGCTCGCACACCGCATCTTGGCGCCGCCCGAAAACGAACGACAGGACACAGCCTGTCACGGCATCGATGGCATACCGGAGCCAGCGTTGGTTCTTTTTGTCGCCGACGTAGCTCCATGGCTCGTCTGCCTGAACATCCATTGGAGAATCAAGGGGATGCCTGATTTCGACGGCGATCTCACGCGTACCGATGTAAGGGTTCACGGCGACCACTTCAGCGGAGCTTTTTTTAGCGTGGAAATGACGGTGTGTTTGCCGATACCCAGAATGCGCGAAGCATCCCGGATGCCGCCGCCGTTCATGGCAATGTCCACAATCTGGTCTTTGACGCCAGGCTCGTAGGCCCGGTACACGCAGTCGGTCTTGAATATTCGCCCGCACTCCTTGCAGCGAAACCGGGAACGACCGCTTTGGGTGCCGTAACGGACAACCTCGGAACTGTTGCAATACTTGCACAAAACAATTTGATACGCCATTGGAATGGTTGCCTAAGAAGCTTGAAAATTTTATGCTCTACCATACTTAATAAATCAATTAAACCCACCTCCGTTTTAATGTATCTTAAATAATTCTGGTATCTATAGTGGATATAATCGAAATGCCGACCATAATCCCATTCGTCGCGCAGGGTGTGTTCGATGAAGCGCGATTGCCAGACCCCCCGCCGACGGCGGCGGATGCGCGAATCCGAGCGGGGTTTTTCCGCGCCGCCCAAGGCCAGCCAGGATTGCGTGAAATGTTTTTTGATGGCACCCCAGCGTTTGGAATAGCCGCAATCGCCGGGCGGCAAAGTCCATATCGCATGTAAATGGTCGCGCAGCATGACCATCGTATCCACCCGGACAGCGGGCCAGCGTTCAAAACAATCCCGGAACGCCGCCCGCAACAAATCCCGCGCCAGATCGTTGCCCAATATCCGCGCCCGCCGTTCCGTAACCACGGTGAAGAAATACGACCCGCCAGGAACATAAACCCGCCGGTAATTGGACATGGGTGATACCCCAAATGTAGGGTGCGAGACTGTGAAAGAATTCAGCCGGATATTCCCAATAACCGCCCCCGTCTTTTTTCTAAAACGCCATTGGCAAGAAATGCCGGGGAATCCTTCAATACAGGCCGCCCCGCGCCTTGTTTTTAGGCATATTGGATCATTTTGGCCCGGTTCCCGCCGCGCCGGGCGCAATACTCCCGCAGCGCCTCAAACCCCAGCAGGTTCAGTACCCGGGTGAAGTTGTAGCACAACACCATCAGGCTGAACTCGCCACGGCATTTCTCCAGGCCGCGCATCAGGAAGTGGTGCATGCCCGCCCGGTGCTTGAGGGTGCCGAAGGGGTGCTCGGCGAGCTGGCTGCGCTTTCTCATGCGCCCGCCCGCTTGGGCCATCCGCTGGCGGTGCCGTTCGACGGCCGCCTCGTGCTGCCAGCGCTCCAGTTTTTTGTAGGCGGCGTTTGCCGTCAGGCATTGCACACGCAACGGGCAGGCGGCGCAGGCGGAGACCTTGGACTTGTGGGCCTGGACAAGCTTGCCGCCGCGCTCTTGGGGCTTGCCGCAGGCTTCCAGCGTTTCGCCGTTGGGGCAGGTGTGGCGGTCTTCGGCTGCGTCGTACCGGAACCGTTCGCGGGTGAAGCGTCCGTCCTTTTCCGCCGCCGTGATGGCCTTGGGCTCGGGCACGTAGACCTCGAAGCCGAGTTCCTCGGCCCGCTGGATCTGCTCGCCGCTGTGGTAGCCGGTGTCGGCCAGCCCGACCAGGCGCTCGGATTGCGGGATTTCCCGGGCCTTTTCCAGCATCGGCACGAGCTGCTGGCGGTCGTTGCCGTCTTGGGTGGCTTCGCTGGCAACGATGAGCTTGTGTTTGCCGTCAACGGCGATCTGCACGTTGTAGCCGGCGGTGGTCTTGCCCTTTTTGCTGAGGAGCCGCGCGTCGGGGTCGACCGTGGAGAGCTGGCTGTCCGCCGACTTTTCAAGCCGCGCGCGCAGGGCGTGCTTTTCCGCCCGCCTCTCCTTGAGCCGGGCGATTTTGTCGGCCAGGCCTTCGTCCTCCACCAGGCTGCCCAGGCCTGCTTGGTCGTCTTGGGCGTCCTGCTCGGCGAGCTGGCGCTGGTAGGCGTCGATCTTTTTCTCCAGGGCCGCCAGCTGGTCGTCGAGCTTTTTGGCGGTGAAAATGCCGTCGCTGCTGGCGTCGGCCTTGAAGAAGCTGCCGTCGACGGCCACCTCGTCGCCGCCGAGCAGCGCCAAGTCCTTGCACAGCAGGCTGAAGTCCTTGTTGGCGGCCTTGAGGGCCTGGCTGTTGTCCTTGCGGAAGTTGGCGAGGGCCTTGTAGCCAGGGCGCAGGCCCTGGGCCAGCCAGATGGCCTCGAGGTTGCGCACCGCCTCGCGCTCCAGGCGGCGGCTGGAGTGGATGCGGTTGAGGTAGCCGTACAGGTAGAGCTTGAGCAGCGCCGCCGGGGGGAACGGCGGCTGCCCGGCGCGGGGGCCGGACCGGGTGTTTTGGAAACCGAGCGCGGCAAGGTCCAGGCTTTCGACATAGGCGCCGATGGCCCTGACGGGGTTGCCTTCAGCAACGTAGTCGTCGATGCTGGGGGGCAGCAGCATCCCCTGCCCGCGGTGCTGTCCCGCCTTGTAGGTTCTCGGCATCATTTGCCCTTTTTATTCAATAGGATAATCGCCAATATTATGCCAAAATCTCGAAGAGACAGGGTGGATTCTTTCACAGTCTCGCCCGCACCGCGCACCTTAACGGATGCTGAATATCGCACCCATATAAATTCTGGCGGCAATATTTGCGGTTGACGTACTCGGCCACAACGGGCATCCGCTGCGCTGGCATGGTCACTAAAGACGCGGCGACTGTGGTGCAAGGCTTGTCGCGGCTCAATTTCCATAACTGATGTTACGCACGGTGGCTGATACAGGCATAGAATGGCCTGTGTTGATTGGGTTGGAGGTGGGTTTAATTGATTTATTAAGTATGGTAGAGCATAAAATTTTCAAGTTTCTTAGGCAACCATTCCAATGGCGTATCAAATTGTTTTGTGCAAGTATTGCAACAGTTCCGAGGTTGTCCGTTACGGCACCCAAAGCGGTCGTTCCCGGTTTCGCTGCAAGGAGTGCGGGCGAATATTCAAGACCGACTGCGTGTACCGGGCCTACGAGCCTGGCGTCAAAGACCAGATTGTGGACATTGCCATGAACGGCGGCGGCATCCGGGATGCTTCGCGCATTCTGGGTATCGGCAAACACACCTTCATTTCCACGCTAAAAAAAAGCTCCGCTGAAGTGGTCGCCGTGAACCCTTACATCGGTACGCGTGAGATCGCCGTCGAAATCAGGCATCCCCTTGATTCTCCAATGGATGTTCAGGCAGACGAGCCATGGAGCTACGTCGGCGACAAAAAGAACCAACGCTGGCTCCGGTATGCCATCGATGCCGTGACAGGCTGTGTCCTGTCGTTCGTTTTCGGGCGGCGCCAAGATGCGGTGTGCGAGCAATTGATCTCAAATTTGAAGGCATTCAATATCCGGACCTATTACACAGACGATTGGGGCAGCTATTCCGCACTCATCCCTAAAGACAAGCACGTCATTGGCAAGCAGCATGCTCAAAAAATAGAAAACAAAAACCTTTTGTTGCGAACCCGGATCAAGCGATTGACGCGCAAAACGATCTGCTTTTCAAAATTGGAAGCACTTCACGACACGGTGATAGGGTTGTTTATAAATAGATACTGCTTTCAATCTCAATAAATCAATTAAACCCACCACCATTGGGTTCATGTGAGGAGAGAGCCATGAAAAATCCTCTGTTGGAGTTGTACAGCCAGGTAGGCCGGAATAAGCCTGCCCATTTCGTTGTTTGATCAAGTCCAAGGACTTAAAGGCGGGCGTTTCAGGCAATTCCGGTGTGCGCCGGAAACGCCGCTTCTCGCTCACGCTCGAACCGGCTTATTCCGGCCTACTTGATTCAGAGGGGATTTTTAACGCGGTAAGGCGCGGTAATTGGGCAATATCTTAGGGTGCGGTGAGGAACGAACCGCACCGTTCGCGTCTTACGCGATTGAAGCGGTTCGCTTTCGCTCACCGCATCCCGAAGCTGGGCAGCCCGGTAGATACCGTCTTGCCGCCCCTCATGCAAGCCCGAATTTTGGGTCGAAGGGCTTGCCGGACTTGAGGATGGCGAAGGCGATGTGGATGATTTTGCGCATGGCGGCGCAGAGGATGGCCTTGCCGCTCTTGCCCCTGGCCTTGAGGCGCTCGCAGAAGGGGCGGATGGCCGGGTTGTGCTGCCAGGCGGACATCATGGGCATGTTCAGGGCCTTGCGCAGCAGCGGGTCGCCGGTCTTGGCAATGCGGGTCTTGCCGGCCCACTTGCCGGACTGGCGGATCACGGCGGCGAGGCCGGCCTGGGCGGCGGCCTGCTTGGCATCGGCGAAGCCGTAGTGCTCGCTGAGGAGGGTCAGCAGCCAGGCGGCGGTGGCCGCGCCGACGCCGGGGATGGATCGGGCAGGTCGCTGCGGCTTTTGAGGCCGGGGTGGCCGCCGACGTGGCGGCGGATTCTTTCCTGGGTGTTCTCGATCTCCTTTTCCAGGGTGGCGAGCACGGCGCGGATCGAGCCGGCGACGGCGGGGTCGGCGGTGCCTCGCGGTTCTGCTCCATCCGCGCCATTTTCTGCAACGGCTCGGCGCGGTAGGATTTGCAGGTCGTGGATTTCGGCCGGCGGCGGTGTCCAGGGGGCCGGGCGCATCGCCAGGCAAAAGCGGGCGATCAGCTTGGCGTCGGCCTTGTCGGTCTTGGCCCGGCTCAACCCGCTCTTGCCGAAGGCGGCGACCTTCGCCGGGTTGACGACGCTGACGAGGAAGCCCCGCCCGGCCAGGTATTCGGCGAGCGGGAGGCTGTAGGCGCCGGTGGCCTCCAGGCAGACGTGCGGGGCCTCGTCGCCGAAGCCCGCGAGCCATTCGGCGAACAGGGCGAAGCCTGCGGGGGTGTTGTCGAATTTCTTGTGGCGGTACTTGCCGTCGGCGAGGCGGGCGGCGTCGAAATGGGCCTTGGCGATGTCCACGCCGACGGCGATGATGGACAGGATGGCGGACATGGCTTTCTCCTACAAAATTGTTTGCGAAACAAACGCATGGGTGCATCGAGGCTCGCCCGGCGAAGCGGGGGCCTACGCATACCGTCCGAACTCGAAGGCGAATGCGGGGGGCGGGGAGCCTAATCTACAATCGGGATGGCCTAGTGGGCAAACGGCTCTATCGTTGCCCGACAATTCCACCACGAATTATACAAAAACAGCGAATTTGACCATGCCCACATCGGTTACATCGAATCGTCCGTAACTAAGATAACAAAATGAAATCGAGCGTTTATATCGAGACCTCAATACCGAATGCCAAATGACCCTGTGGGAGATGCGCTCCATCTGGCTATTGCATCGTTCCACAAATGTGATTTTCTGCTAACTTGGAACTGTCGCCATCGGCTAACGCTAATAAATTCGGTCATATCCGTCGGATAAACACATTGCTTGGATTATATGTCCCGGCCCTCGTGACACCGCTTGAGTTAATTGGAGAAGTAACGTGAAACTCGATCCTACAATTGATGCTATTCGTGAAGTGCGGCACCAAATCTCAGAATCCGTCAATCATGATGTTCGGAAATTGGTGGAACATTACCGCAAACTTCAAGAAAGACACCACGAAAGAATCCTTTCTCGCAACGCAGAAAAGCCAGATGCGGAAATTAAAAATGCAGCCTAACCGTCTATTATGGACAGTTAACGGCTTTTCCGGTGCCGATCCGACCTGCTGCGCCATGACTGCCGGGATCTCGCTCGCCAACCTGGGTGGGAACTCGGCGGTTAATCGTTGACAAAATTCAAGTATCCCTCGGTTTTAAGCATCGTGAATCCTGCGCCTCTGTGATCCATGCCTCGCCCGTCGCCGGTTAGCCGATTCAGCCCCCCGTCTCCGCGCCTCGTTCCTCGATTGCGTGATTTCCCCTGGCAAGTGCGTCAAATCCCACATGCAAAGCAATGCCTTAGGCTTCGATGTAAGTATAATAAGTCAGTTAAATCAAGTGGATAAGATGTTGGCACAGAGATTGTATTGAGAGGGCAAGGCCATTCCAGGCTTACGGTTATCCTTTCCAAATCTTGCAATCACGGGGCACACATGAGCACTCAACAGGCGGTTCGGGTCAGCGCAAACATCGATATGACTGGCGCTTTATTGCTAGGCACGGGGCTGGCATTCGCCTCCCTGATTTTGGTTCCCGCCCTGGCAGCTCAACTGGGCATGGGGCCAAGCCTGACCGGCGCACTGCGCATCGCCCTGATGAAGGCTTCCCACCGGGCAATCGGCAAGTCGTCAGGCGGCGGTGAAGAAGCCGGCCCGGCCTGCTTCAGTTGCCATTGACCGGGCAGCGCTTCGATCCAGTGGGTTGTGGTAAAATCAAGCCAAAACCACCAACACGAGCGTAGCCATCATGAGCCTACTTGCCAGACATCCCGTCATCACCTTCAGTCTCGGTCTTGCCGCCGGTTATTTCATCCATAAATATCGCAAGGAAATCATCGAGGCGGCCACCGACGCCACCGAAAAAGGCAAGGAATTCGTCTTGCGGCAAAAGGAAAGCCTAGCGGATCTCATCGCCGAAACCCAAGAAGTCGTCGGTGAAGCGCCGGGCGAATCCTGAGCATGTAAAAACCCTCACCCCACCCTCTTCCGCAGGGAGGGGGCTTTCTCAAGGCCATTCTGATGAGGATTAGCTAGACCTGTCCTTCCGCAAGCGCAACGCGTTGAGAACCATGGACAGCGAACTGACGGACATGGCGATGGATGCGGCCATGGGGCTGAGTTTGCCGAAAGCGGCGAGCGGGATGGCGAGGGTGTTGTAGCCAAAGGCCCAGAATAGGTTTTGCCGGACGATGCGCAAAGTGGCCGCGCCGAGTTCCATTGCCTCGGCCACCTTGGCGATGTCGCCCCGCGCCAGGCTCATGTCGGCGGTTTCCAGCGCCAAATCGGTGCCCGGCGATCGCGAAACCGACATCGGCCGCGGCCAGCGCCGGGGCGTCGTTGATGCCGTCGCCGATCATGCCGACCCTGCCGCCTTGCAACTGCAATTCGCGGATGACCTCAAGTTTGCGGTCTGGCCCGGCATGGGCAATCACCGCGTCTATGCCGACCTGCCGGGCGATATGGTTGCGCGGTGGCCTGGGTGTCCCCGGTCAGCATCAGGGTTTTCACGCCCAGCCGATGCAAGCGTTCGATGGCCTGCCGCGCATTTGGCCGGGCGCGGTCGGCGATCCCGAACAAGGCGCGGCTCCGCCGTCCAAGGCGAGAAAGACCGGAGTCTTGCCTTGGACAGCCAGCCCTCGGCCTGTTCCAGCAGTGGTTCCAGCGCGACGCCGTTGTCTTCCAGCCAACTACGGTTGCCGACCAGCACCTCCTCGCCTTCCACGACTGCGCGTATGCCTCGCCCCGGAACATTGTCAAACCTTCCGCCTCCAGGATGGGCAAACCTTTCTTCTCTGCGCCTTGGCTGTGAGCGCTTTGCCCAGATAATGCTCAGAACCGAATTCCGCCGACGCCGCCAGGGACAGAATCCGCCCATCGGTTTCGGCCGGAGAACTTGACGAAATCCATGACTCTGGGCTTGCCTTCGGTGATGGTGCCGGTCTTGTCGAACACCATGACGGTGAGCTTCGAGGCCATTTCCAGGCTTTCGCCGTTGCGGATGAAAATGCCCCGCGCGCGCCGCCTCGCCCGTGCCGACCATGATCGCGGCCGGCGTCGCCAGCCCCAGGGCGCAGGGACAGGCGACGAGCAGCACGGCGATGGCGTTGGTCAAGGCCGTCCGGGCGCTTGCGCCCCGCCGCCAGCCAGCCAACGAAGGTCAGCCCGGAAACGGCCATGACCGACGGGCATGAATACGGCGGCAACCCTGTCCACCCTGCTTTGGATGGGCAATTTGCACGCCTGGGCCTGATCCACCACCGGGATGATGCCGGCCAGCACCGTGTCCGCGCCGACGGCGGTGGCGCGTATCCGCAAGCGCGCCACCGCCGTTGACGCAGCCGCCGATCACTTTGGCCCGGCATCCTTGACCAAAGGCAGGCTTTCGCCGGTCACCAAAGATTCGTCCACAGTGGACAGCCCGTCGATTACCATGCCGTCGCAAGGAATCCTCTCGCCGGGCCGCACCAGCAGGATGTCATCCGACCTTGATCTCGTCAATGTGACAGGTTCAATTCCCGGCCGTCCAACAGCACTGTGGCGGTTTGCGGCTGGCCGTCGATGAGCCGGCGCATGGCTTCATGGGCCTTGCCACGCGCCCTTTCCTCCAAATAGCGTCCTAGCATCACGAACGAGATGACGGCAATCGCAGCCTGGAAATATTGTGTCCGGCGGCGGGCGAGCAAGGCAAAGAATCCCTGGCTATAAGCCAGTCCCACGCCTAAGGCCACCAAGGTATCCATGCTGGCGGAGCGGTGTTTGGCGAACAACGACCAGGCTTTGGCGAACAATGGCCCTCCGGCCCACAGCGCGATGGGGATGGTGGTGCCGAATTCAAACCAATGCAGCCAGCGGGAATGCGGCCCGGCACCGGCAAAGGCGAGGAGCAAACCGGGCAGATTAAGCAGATTCGACCAAACCGCCCGGCTTTTGGCCTGGGCCAGACGCTCGATTTCCCGCACTGCCAGCAACTTGCGTTGGGTCAGGGTATCCACGGCATAAGCCCGGTAGCCCATGCCGCCAATCTGCCCGAACAAATCCTCCTTGGCGATGCCGCCGCGCACCGTCGCCGTCTCGGTGGCGAAATTGACGCTGGCCTGGGTAATGCGCGGATCGCGCTTCAGGCGCACTTCGATCAGCAAGGCGCACGAGGCGCAAGTCATCCCCTCAATGGCGAGATGGAAATCCCGCACCGGCTGCCTAGGAGAGTCCACAGCCCGCAACGCATAGGAAACCGGGTCTTTGCGCAGTCCGCTTGGCTCGCCCAGGTTGCCGATCAGCCTGTCCAGCAGTTTCAGCAAGTCAGCCTTGGGCAGGCGTTTCGGATCGAACCAAACCAGCACTGAGCCGATTTCCGGGACTGTCCTGACCTCATGGATGCCCCCATGCTTGCGCAGCAGGATGGCCAGGATATACGTCCGCTCGAAATCCTTGGCCAAAGCGGGGACTATCAAGCGAATCCTCCGGTTGAGTGCGTGGACGAGTTGGAAGTGTTGTGTTTGGGAATGCGTGTCCATGGCGGCGGGGTAGGTTGTGGGTGGCTTCAGCGTGGATGGCGGATAGGGTTGAATGATAGACCATCCAGCCGAGGATTCCACACAAAAGCCGAACAGGTGGCTTGTCGGGCATGGGGATGAGGTGTATAACAAATTCTGGAAATGACCCCATGATAATAGAATATCGCTGGCTTTTCCATTCGTTGGGGCCGTTCTCCGTGTTATGCCCCATATGTACTGTGTCACAAGACCCCATTTGGGATGTCTACTTTAAAGTTAGGCTCCTCGGGGCAAAAGACAAGACCTGACAAGCTGATTTTAAAGCGCTGAACCACGTTTAAAAGATTGATCCATGGCATTAAAAGTAACTTTCGATACAAATGTATTTACGCGGTTTATACATCTGAAAGAAAATTCAGATAAAATTGTTTATGAAAAAATTTTGGAGGCAATCAAGAGCGAGATCATTAGAGGTTATTTTAGCGACACATTTGTTAGCCTTGAAGGGGTTGTGCAAATTCAACGCGAAAAAATTTTTGGCGGCAGAAGAATCACTTCTTTAAATACAAGTGAGCCACCTAACATAATAACTATATCTATTGGGGCTTCAATGTGCAAACCAGATCTGCATGAGAAGCACTTACGTGACGTTACGTCACTCTTAGAGTTAGGTCTTCGAGGACTAAGAGGCCAAGCTTATTTGGGGGATAACTTTTTAGTTCCATCCAATATGGAGATTTATGAAAATACGCCTATTGATGAGTTGATCAAGTATAGAGAAAAAATGGGAAAGGCTGAACGTGCTATTGCAAATAAAAACCAGATAACTGGAAAAAATGTTGGTAAATGTCGTGCCAGAGAATTGGGATTACATTGGCTAAAGCGTGACAACAGAAGTGGTGAAATTTGGTATCAAGGTTTAGGTTTAGCAAAGTATAAAAATGAGTATAAAAATGAGTCTAAAGAAGTGGTTATGGCTGTTGCAGAATGGGCCGATGGAGAGTCTATTATTCGTCACATCGGTTATGGTAATAACTATTTTTGTACGTCAGACAAAGGGAATAGTGCAAATGGCCCATCAATTTTCGATGGCGATCATAAAAAATGGCTTGCGTGTGAGTTTGGAGTTAATTTTGTAACGCCAAATGAATTGATTGGGGTCATCTCAGCCATGTAGCCGGGTTGGGCAACGTCTTTTTGTTGCCCAACAATCATGCCGGAATGTCGGGCGAAAGGTAACCGTTTATCTCCCTCGCCATACGAATGGTATTATTATTTACGTTCTGGCTACGCACCCACCCCCATCCACCGGTCCAACACCGCATGGGCCTCCTCGACGCCTAGCTTGTCGGGGGAGGAAAAAAGTTGCACGGTGATGTCCACATCCCCCGCCTCCCGCTTCACGGCAGCCTGGATCTTCAGCAAAGTTCCCTTGGCCGCGCCCCGGCTGAGCTTGTCGGCCTTGGTGAGGGCGATGTGCAGGGGAAGCTTGCAATGGCGGCACCATTCGATCATCTGCCGGTCGAACTCGGTCAGGGGATGGCGGATGTCCATCAGCAGGAACACCCCGCGCAAGCATTGCCGCTCCTTGAGGTAGGTCTCCATCGCCTTGCCCCAATTCTTCTGGATGGCGTCCGGCACTTTCGCATAGCCGTAGCCGGGCAGGTCGACCAGGCGGCGCAGGTCGTCCAAGGCGAAGAAATTGAGCAATTGGGTGCGGCCTGGCGTTTTGCTGGTGCGGGCCAGGGATTTCTGCCGGGTGATGGCGTTGATGGCGCTGGATTTGCCCGCGTTGGAGCGGCCGGCGAAGGCGGCTTCGAAGCCTTCGTCCGGCGGCGCGTCTTTCAGTTGCAATGCGCTGATGAGATAGTGGGCTTGATGGTAAAGAGGATTCATGGACGGCGCTCGTTTTAGGTTGACTTTTCAAGTGTACCCGTATTTCATTCACCGGTTAATTTAAACTGCTCAGGACACCCGTGTTTCCCGTCCGGTAGCGAAAAAGCGTTCATCACAAGAGGCGTCGAAAAATGAAAAAACACACAATCATAGGCTTAGGTCTGGCAATGGCGGTTCTCGTGGGACAGGCCCATGCCGCAGGCGATGCAGGCGGCCAGGCAAGACGAAGACGGAATCCTGCGCGGGCTGCCACGGCGAAGATGGCAACGCCGCCGTGCCGATGTTCCCCAAGCTGGCGGGACAGCATCCCTCCTATCTGGTCAAGCAGTTGCGCGAGTTCAAATCGCAGAAACGGGTCGATCCGACCATGAACGCCATGGCGGAGTCCTTGAGCGACGCCGATATCGCCGACATCGGTGCCTGGTACGCCCAGCATAAAATCAAACCCGAGCCGGCGGAAAAGAACGAGCTAGGGCAAAAGATCTACCGCTCCGGCATCGCCTCCAAGCAAATTCCGGCCTGCGCGGCCTGCCACGGCCCCAAGGGCGAAGGCAATCCGACCTCGGGCTATCCTGTGCTGGGTGGTCAATACTCCTCGTATGTCAGCAAGATTTTGCACGACTACAAGGCTGTCGAGCGCAGCAGCGATCCCAACGAAATCATGCGCACCATCGCCAACCGCCTGAACACGGAAGAGATCAACGCGGTCTCCGACTATATTTCCGGGCTGCAATAAGGAACAAACAATGCTTAAACTTAAATCACTCTTGAGTCTGGTTTTTCTGTTGTTCGTCTCCACGGCGGGCCTGGCCGCCGAAGCACCCAAGGCGGCGGACGCTGGAGAAGCTTACGAACTCGTCAAACCACCCCGTCCCACCGCCGATCCCTCGAAGGTCGAGGTGATCGAGTTCTTCTGGTATGGCTGCCCGCATTGCTACCACTTTGAACCCCATGTGAAAGCTTGGCTGAAAACCAAACCGGCCAATGTGGTGTTCATCCGCCAGCCGGCCGTGTTCAACCCCCACTGGGCCGCCCACGCCAAGGCATTTTTTACCGCCGAATCGTTGGGTGTGCTGGACAAAGTCCATGACGATTTCTACGACGCCATCCAGAACAAGAAACAAACCCTGGAGTCCGAGGCGGATCTTGCCAAATTCTTCGCCGACCATGGCGTCAAAGAGGACGATTTCCACAAGGCTTACAAATCCTTCGCGGTGGACGCCAAGATGCGGCAGGCGCAAACCCTTGCACCGAGTTACGGCATTGACGGAACCCCCGCGCTGATCGTCAACGGCAAATACCGCATCGGCGCAGGCAAGGCGAAGAGTTTTGAGAAGATGATCGAAACAGCCAACGCCCTTATCAAGCAGGAAAGCGCCGCCCAATAAGGGCCGGACAGGGCAGGTTTGAGGCACACGCTTGCGGCAACAAGACGGAAGCGAATCGCCCTCCGCCGCACAGCCAGCTTTGGCGAAGGCGGCGGACGGTGGCGTTCGCCTTAAGCTGGCCAGCTTCAACATCCAGACCGGCATCAATACTGCCGCCTACCACGAATATGTCACGGGTGGTTGGCGGCACCTGTTTCCCAGCAACCGGCGCATAGTCAATCTGAACCGGATCGCCAAGCTTCTCGCGCCTTTTGACCTTGTCGGCTTGCAGGAGGTGGACGGCGGCGGCTCGCGCAGCCATTTCATCGCGCAGACCGAATATCTCGCCCATCATGCGGGATTCCCCCATTGGCATAACCAAATCAACCGCCGTTTCGGCAACATCGCCTTGCACAGCAATGGCCTGTTGAGCCGCTTGCAACCCTCACAGGTCGAGGATTATCGCCTGCCCGGCATGGCCGGACGCGGCGCGCTCATCGCCCGTTTCGGCAGTCATGCGCCAGGCTCCCTGCACCTCTGCGTCATGCATCTGGCTTTAAGCCGCCGCGCCCGCCTGAAACAATTGGCCTTTGTCGGCGAGCTCATCCAAGGCTTGCCCCATGTCATCCTCATGGGCGATTTGAACTGCGCCCACGATTCCGAGGAAATCCAGTGGCTAGTCCGCTCAACCCGTTTGTGCGACCCGCTGTGCGAAATCAAGACCTTCCCCAGTTGGCGCCCCAAGATTATGCTCGACCATATCCTGGCGCACCCCGGAAATCCGTGTGGACAGGCTGCGGGCGCTGAACTTTCCCTGCTCCGACCATTTGCCCATCGCCATGGACATCACCCTGCCCGAAGGCTTGTGCTGCCCATGAACTCCGACGCAATCCCTGCCGCCGAAGGCTTCGACATACCTGCCTTCTTGAAAACCTTGACCCAGCGTCCAGGTGTCTACAAGATGCTGGACAGCGAGGGGGCGGTGATTTACGTCGGCAAGGCGAAGAATTTAAAAAAGCGCGTCTCCAGCTATTTTCTCAACAAAGACGCCGCGCCCAAGCAACAGGCGATGGTGGCGCGGATCGCCTCCATCGAGATCAGCGTCACCCACACCGAGGGCGAGGCGCTGCTGCTGGAAAGCCAGTTGGTCAAGCGCATCCAGCCGCGCTACAACATCTCCCTGCGCGACGACAAGAGCTTTCCGTACATCCTGGTCACCACCGACCAGCCTTTCCCCCGGCTGGCCTTCTATCGGGGTTCCCGCAAGAAAAAAGGCCGCTTCTTCGGCCCCTACCCCAGCGCGGGCTCGGTGCGCGAATGCCTGAAGCTATTGCAGAAGATCTTTCCGGTGCGCCAATGCGAGGACTCGGTGTTCAAGAACCGCTCGCGGCCCTGCCTGCAATACCAGATCGAGCGCTGTTCCGGGCCTTGCGTGGATCTGATCGCGCCGGAAGCCTACGCCGAGGACGTGGAGGACACCATCATGTTCCTGGAGGGCAATGGCAAAGGCTTGATCGACGAGCTGGTGAGCCGCATGGAAAAGGCTTCCGCCGAATTGCGCTTTGAAAAAGCCGCCCGCTACCGCGACCAGATCGCCAATCTGCGTGCCATCCTCGCCAAGCAAGCGGTGACAGGCGAACAAGGCGACCTGGACATCGTCGCCTGCGCCATCAAGGGCCACCTAGCCTGTGTGCAGGTGCAATTCATCCGGGGGGGCCAGCAGATCGGCGACCGCGCCTTCTTCCCGAAGATGGCGGAGGAACACGACGCCGCCTGCGTGTTGGAAGCATTCCTTGCCCAGTATTACCTGAACCGGCAGATTCCCCGCGAAATCCTCCTCAGCCACGACATCGCCAACCGTGAATTGTTGGAAGAGGTGTTCACCACCCAAGGCAAACACGCCGTCCATATCAGCCCGAACACCCGGGGCGAGCGGCACAAGCGGGTACAGTTGGCGCAAACCAACGCCGAAAACACCCTCCAGGCCAAGCTGGCCAACCAGCAGGATCTGTTCGGGCGCTTCATCATCCTAGGTGAGGAACTAGGCCGGGCCGAAGCGCCCAAACGTTTGGAATGCTTCGACATCAGCCACACCATGGGCCAGCAGACCGTCGCTTCGTGCGTGGTGTTCGACCGCCAGGGCGCGGTGAAGTCCGCCTACCGCCGCTTCAACATCGAAGGCATAGAACCCGGCGACGACTACGCCGCGCTGGCGCAGGCGGTGACGCGGCGCTACCAGCGCATCAAAAAAGGCGAATTCGAGGCGCCGGACATCCTGCTCATCGACGGCGGCAAGGGCCAAGTCAGCGCGGTGCGCGAGGCGTTGCGGCTGATCGAGATGGAGGAAATCTACATCCTCGGCGTGGCAAAAGGGCCGGATCGCAAACCCGGAATGGAAATGTTGTTTCCAGCGGGGCAGAACCAGCCTATCCTATTGCCTGCCCATTCGCCCGCCCTGCTGCTGATCCAACAGATCCGCGACGAGGCGCATCGCTTCGCGATCACCGGCCACCGCCAACGGCGCGGCAAGGCAAAAAACCAATCATCGCTGGAACTTATCGAAGGACTGGGGCCGAAACGCCGCCAACAATTGCTCAGGCAATTCGGCGGCCTGCGCGAAATCAGCCGCGCCGGCGTGGACGCTCTGTGTAGCGTCGAAGGCATCAACCGGCAACTGGCCCAACGCATTTACGAGACGTTTCACGAACAGGATGCCTGACCCATGCACTTCAACCTGCCCACCTGGCTGACTTTAATTCGGATTATGCTCATCCCGGTGATAGTGGCCTTTTTCTACCTGCCGTGGCATCTGGCCCATGTCGCCTGCGCCGTGGTGTTCGGCATCGCCGGCATCACCGACTGGCTGGACGGCTACCTCGCCCGCAAGATGTGCCAGACCACCCTGTTTGGGGCTTTTCTCGATCCGGTGGCTGACAAGCTGATGGTCTCCGTCGCCTTGGTGCTGATCGTCCAGGCCGACCCCAATCCCTGGGTGGCGATTGCGGCGGCGGTGATTATCGGGCGCGAGATCACCATCGCTTCGTTGCGCGAATGGATGGCGGAAATCGGCCAGCGCGGCAAAGTGGAAGTGTCCTGGATGGGCAAATGGAAGACCACCGCGCAGATCGTGGCCATCGAAATTTTGCTGGTGGGCATGGACATCTGGAAATCCACACTGAAAGACGTGGGCCAGGTGCTGCTGCTGGTTTCCGCCGTGCTGACCTTATGGTCGATGCTCAACTACCTCCAAGCCGCCCTGCCTGCGCTGACCGGCCACGATACAAAGGGTTGACAGCGAAAACCGGCCCTGTATAATGTGCGTCATCGAATGCAAGCGGGAATAGCTCAGTTGGTAGAGCACAACCTTGCCAAGGTTGGGGTCGCGAGTTCGAGTCTCGTTTCCCGCTCCAAAGAATATACAAAAGCCGCGAAGACCAACCGCGGCTTTTTTGTTCCTCTCCAATCAAACCCCTCGCCCTGCGGGAGAGGATTGGGGTGAGGGCTACGTTTTCGGCTGAGTGGCAGAATGGTCATGCAGCGGCCTGCAAAGCCGTGTACGCCGGTTCGATTCCGACCTCAGCCTCCATATCGACATCCAAAGCAATCCAACCAAGTCCCGAAGCCCGCATGATGCGGGCTTTTTTTCGTTTATACTCCGCCCAATGATGCCCCCTGAAGTCCGCCCACAGCCGGGGGCATCAGGGGCGGTGTTCCTTTCCTTGTTCTTCCCATCGCCCCCTGAAGTCCGCCCACAGCCGGGGGCATCAGGGGGTATCGCTGATAGATTGCGGGCTGATACACTTTGCCAGTCCTTAACCCGCTTTCTGGCATGGAATCCCTTGCACAACCATCACGACTCGCACACCAAAGAAGCCCCACCGACCCAATTTCTCCTGTCCTCCAATCAAGAAAACTCTGACTACGCTACGGGCATTTCTCAGGACATTCGAGTGTTTCCTGCGTTGGGGGGAACGGCAAGAAGCCCGCCAAATTGCCCGAACATTCTTCACAAGGCATAAAGACCTATGAGCCTGCTTCACGAAATCATTGCCGCCCGCGTGGATGCTTGGCGGACGCAAGGCTACCCGTGTGCCGACTATGCCGCGATTGCCGAGATCCTGCAATTTGCTTTCGACGACGAGCAAAACAGCCAGCTTCGCTACTTGCGCAAAGCCCAGTTCCGGGCGCTGGAAGTGTATTGGTATCTGCGGTTGGTCGAAGGTTCGCCAAGAATTCCAGAGCTTTACGAACGCCTGTTCCCCAAAAAAGCCGACCGACGCGAGGCATTGGGCATTCCGGCCAAGGCATTCGAGGAAGCCGAATACGATTTTGCCATGCTGTTTGACCGCATCCGCACCGATAACGCTTTCGTGCGGGCGAACAAGCTGGAAAGCCTGCGGGAAACCCTGGCGCTGGACTATCCCTCGTACATCCTCGCGCTGGCGATGGGGGCGGGGAAAACCATCCTCATCGGCACCATCGTCGCCACTGAGTTCGCCATGGCCCAAGAGTACCCGGACGGGCCGTTCGTGCAAAACGCGCTGATTTTCGCCCCCGGCAAAACCATCATCGAATCCTTGCGGGAAATTTCCGATATTCGCTTCGACCAGATCATCCCGCCGCGTTTTTATAAGAAGTTCGCCGCTGGTTTGAAACTCACGTTCACGCGGGACGGCGACAAAGAGCTTTCCGGGGTGATCGACGGCAGTGTGTTTAACCTGATCGTCACCAACACCGAGAAAATCCGCATCCAGAAACCCACGGCCCGAGGCAATGCCAAGCAGCTTCGGCTGTTTGCCGACACCAAGGCCGAAGAGGCCGAGGAAATCGCCAATCTCAGGTTGCTAAAAATCGCCAGTCTGCCGCATTTGGCGGTGTTTTCCGACGAAGCGCACCACACATACGGCCAAAAGCTCTTAGGGCGTTGGGAAAAAGATGCGGAAAGCGGCGAGCTGGTTTTCAAAGAGCAAGGCATCAAGAAAGTGCGCCGCACGGTGGACTACCTCGCCGAGCAAACCAATCTCGTCGTGGTGGTCAATACCACGGGAACCCCGTATTTCGAGCGGCAAGCCCTGCGCGACGTGGTGGTTTGGTATGGGCTGGGCGAAGGCATCAAGGTGTTCAGCCTAGACGAAGAGCATGGTTCGATGCTGGTTGCCAAGATCGTGGATGATTTCATCGAAACCTATTGGGAAACCTCTCTACCAGACGGCTCCCCGGCGCGGCTGGCGCTGTACTTTCCGAACGTCGAGGCCCGCGATGAATTGCGGACACCCATCGAAGCCACGCTGGCCAAGAAGGACATCGCCCCGGCGGTGTTGCTGGCGGTGGATGCCAAATCCTCCGATGCGGTAAGAGCCGATTTTTACCGCCTTGCCCATGACCCCCATGCCCAGCATCGCATCGTGTTGTTGGTCAACATGGGGACTGAGGGCTGGAACTGCCCCAGCCTTTTCGCCTGTGGCTTGGTGCGGCGGCTGGCGGGGAGCAACAACTTCGTGTTGCAAGCGGCGACCCGTTGCCTGCGGCAGGTTCCCGGCAACACCACTCCGGCCCGCGTCTATGTGTCCAAGGAAAACGAAGCGGTGCTGGAACGGCAACTCGAAGAGACTTACGGCACCACGATTGCCGACCTCAACAAAACCCAACCCGAACGCATCGAAAAGGAAATCCGACTGCATAAAACCGACTTGCCGCCGTTGCTGGTCAGGCGGCGGGTGCTGCGCTACCGGCGCAAAGCCAGCGAACCCGGTTCCGCGCCTTTGGCCTTCACCCTGCCCAAGCTTGCCGCCCCGATTGCCGGACGCCTGGACACTTGGTCAATCGCCGAAGTGGGCGGACGGGGGAAACTGACCCGCATTGACACGGAAGACCTTCACGCCGAAGCGGAAGAATTGGATATTTACTCCGCCGCCGGTTTGTTGGCTGCGAACTACCATTTGCCCACCACCGAAATGCTGGCCGCGTTGCGGGCGGTGTACGGCGACGATGGCATGCCGGCCCACCATCTGGATGCATTGGGGCAACAAGTCGAAGCGCAACGGCGGGACTACGAAGAAGATTGGCAGGAAGTGGAAATCGCCATTGCCTTGGTCAAGTTGGATGGTTTCCGCAAGAGCGAAGACGGAGAAGGCGCACCGCTTTACACCGCCCGCATTAGTTTCGAGAAATCCCGCGAGCCTCTTTACCGGATGGCCGCGAGCTTTCCCAACGCCGGTTTTGCCCAAGAAAAATCCTTCCACTACGAAGGCTATAATTTCGATTCCGCACCCGAAGCCGATTATCTGGAACAGGCGCTTAACGTTATCAGCCAACACGCGGAAAACGTCGAAGGCGTTTGGTTCACCGGCGGCTTGACCGACCCGTCCAAGACCGACCTTTACGCCGAATATCTGGGCGAAGATGGCCGCTGGCATCGCTACACGCCGGATTTCGTCATCCGGCGCTGGGACGGCAAGCATCTGATTGTCGAAATCAAATCCGACCAACACCAAGCCGACATCGAAGCGGATTTCGCGCTGGCCGAAAACGGCCAACCCCCAAAGAGCAAGGAAGGCCGCAAAGCCGTCGCCATGCGCAAACTCGCCGGGTTGAATCCCGAAAGCTTGGCCTATAAAGTCATTTTCGCGGGGAATGTGCTCCCTGCCGAAGCCTTGGAAGAAACTCGGCGATTTGTCCAATCTTCCCCCTAACGGGAGACGTTTAAGCCAAGGGTTCAACGCAATACAGCAATCCCAGACAATATAACCACTGAGCGAGACAATCATGAGTGTTGTAATTTCAGATGAATACTTGCAAGCCGCGCATTTATCGGCCCCTGAACTGCTCCAAGAGATTGCCGTGATGCTATTCGCCCAGCAACGTCTGACGATAGGCCAAGCCAGCCATTTGGCGGGGATGGGCCAATACCGTTTCCAACATCTTCTCGCCAGTCGAGAAATACCGCTGCATTACGGTGTTGAAGAATTTGAGGCTGATCTTGCCACGCTTAACGGCAGTGGCACTCCATGAGCAAAATCATCAGCAATACTTCCCCAATCATCACAGGCAGGTATTGGCGAACTGGATATTTTGCGGAGCTTGTATGGCAATCTCATTATTCCCCAGGCGGTTTATGCCGAGATTGTCCATTCTGGCTTGAACGAGCCGGGTGCTTTGGAAGTGCGGGAAGCCGATTGGATTCACGTCTACGAAGTCAGCAACCGGCCTTTGGTTGAAGCCTTGAAGCTTGAACTTGACCCCGGCGAGGCCGAAGCCATTGCCTGCGCCATAGAAACCCAGGCCAACAGGCTTTTACTTGACGAGCGTTTGGGCCGCAACGTCGCGCAGCGCCTAGGCGTCCGCCATATTGGCTTGCTGGGCATCTTGATTGAAGCCAAGCGCCAAGGCGTGATAACCGCCGTCAAGCCACGACTCGATAAGCTGATAAGCCAAGCGGGTTTCTGGGTTGGAAAACCGCTCTATAACCGCGTGTTGGAAGCCGCCGAGGAAACGGTGGACACCCTGCATAATCATTAACGACACCACTGCAAACCTCGCAATCGCACATGAACACGCCGAAAGAAGTCAAAATCACCAAGGCCAAAGGCAGGCCGATGCTGCAATGGGTGGGCAAGAAGCCGCTCACCACGTTGCCCGCCTATCCCGCGCAACACATTGAAAGCTTCGGTAGGAGCGGGCTTCAGCCCGCGACCGTGGCCGACCCATCGCGGGCTGAAGCCCGCTCCTACGCAGCCGATTGGAAGGACTGGCCGGACAAATACCCGCAAGGCGGCTTGCTGTTCCATGGCGATAACAAGGACGTGCTGGCCCATTTGCTGGCGAACGGCTTCCGCGGCAAGGTCAAGCTGGTTTACATCGACCCGCCGTTTGATTCCGGGGCGGATTATGTGCGGAAAATTAAGCTGCGCGGCCATGAAAAAATAAAGCTTGATGGAGAAGAATATGGGCTAGAAGAACAGGTGCAATATACTGACATATGGGCCAATGACAACTACCTTCAATTTATGTTTGAGCGTTTGCTGCTCATTCGTGAATTGCTTTCTGATAATGGCAGTCTATTCCTTCACTGTGATTCGTCAAAGAGTCATTATATTAGGTGTATATTAGACGAAGTATTCGGTGCGGAAAAAAGCTTTAAGAACGAAATAATATGGGCTTATCGTCGATGGCCCTCAAATTCTCCTGCGTTCCAAGCAATGCATGATAATATATTTTGGTACACAAAATCTAACGATAACAGTCACACCTTTCATAAAACTTATGAAGATGCGTCAGAAAGCTACTTAAAGCGATTTGGCGGAAAAACTCAAATACTTGATAATGAGGCAGGAACACGAAAGATTACTTCGGAAGAAGAGACAAAGGGTATGCCTACTAGAGATGTTTGGGATATATCCATATTGGCAGGTTTTAAGGGTGAGCGAACAGATTACCCAACACAAAAACCAGAAATACTAATAGATCGGATTATATCTTCCTGCTCAAATGCTGGAGACATCATCCTCGACTGCTTTATAGGCTCAGGCACCACCGCCACCGTCGCGCAAAAACTAGGCCGTCGCTGGATCGGCTGCGACATCAACAAAGGCGCGATCCAAACCACCGCCAAGCGCCTGCAAACCATTATCACGGAGCAAGCCCAAGCCGCCGAAGACGACCGCCAAGGCAGCCTGCTGGAAGACGACGAAACCACGCCGCCTAAGCCCGCGCAATTAGGGTTTTCGGTGTGGCGGGTGAACGATTACGACCTGCACATCCAGCACAACGAGGCGGTGGAATTGGTGGCCGAGTATTTGGGTATCCAGCGCGTGAAATCCGACGGCTTTTTCGATGGCACACGCGGCAAATATTTGGTGAAGATCAACCCGTTCAACCATCCGCTAACCCCGCTGGACTTGGACGCCATCAAGGCGGAACTCAACAGCCGCCCCGGCGAAGAACGGGATGTGCAAATCGTCACGCTAGGCATGGAACTGGCCGCGAAGGCATGGCTGGAGCAGCACAACCGCAACCGGCCCATCAACCGCTTCCACGTCATCGAACTGCGCACCGATAAGAAGTACGGCGGCATCATCAAGCACGAACCGGCCACGGCGGAAGTATCGGTCAGCCGGGAAATCTTGCATGGCAAGGAGGTGTTGAAGGTCGAAATCTTGGATGTGGTGTCCCCGGCCATCATCCAGCGCCTGAATCTTGATACTTCGCTGTTCCGCGCCCAGATCCCGGAATGGCGGTCTGTGGTGGATTGTGTGCTGATCGACGCGGCCTATGACGGGCAGGTGTTCAACGTCTGCCTGTCGGACGTGCCGGAGCGCAAGCAGGACTTGGTGCTAGGCCGCTACGAACTCCCCGCCCCACCGCCGGGAAGCACCGTGGCCGTAAAGATCATCGACATGTTGGGGGAAGAAATCGTAGTGGTCAAAGGTGTTTAGCAAAGCAGGGCCGGAAGCGCCGGACGGCGACCGCGGCCAAGCTTTGAGAAGCCGCTCAACCCTGCCGACGATCCAACCGGATGCCTTGCGCTTGCCTTGCCGGTTCCTCTTTGCGGGCTTTGCGGGCTTGTCATCGGTGAACCCCCCCCTTTGCTTGGCCTTGCCGTGCGCCTTGCCATGGCCTAATTGAAGCCGCAGCCTTGCCCGCTTGACCGGGGCGGGAAGGCAACCTTGAAGCCTGCCATCCTGGCCGACCCGCCCAAGGCAAGCCCCTCGATATCCTTGCCAACGGCCGCGCGCCGGGATTGCCGACAGTGGCCGCGCCGGGAAGAACATCCAAATCGGTTGGATGCTCCCGTTTTCAGCCTGTACGGAAAACCCTCCTGAAAACCGTCCCTAGAATCCCTTATTTTCCAAGGCTTGCGGGATGCCGTTTTGAATGTACGTTATGATGCGGGCTTTTTCGTTCATATTCCGTCCAAATATTTCCGCATGAAGTACTGCTTTGACGGCAAGGAAAAGCGGGTGGCCTTTGGCGTATACCCCGAGCCCGATGAAACCGTTGCCTGACCGACTCTTGCCGTAACGGCGTCTCGACCAATAAGCCGCGAAACCCTTAGCCACACCCGCTTCCTTATTGCTCGAGTTTTCAGCGGATTCCACACATATCTTTTGTTGTCACGGCGGAGTCCTGGGAATGATCGTTGGTGGCGACGTATTCCGTGCGGTTTGACGCCGCAACCCGGAACAGTTTGACCTTGTAATCCCGTGGGAATCCGTGGATTTTGACGAGCTTGCCGCGCAGCATTTCGTCGCCGAACCAGTCCAGGTCGGAAACGGCCTTGTAGGGGTTTTTGCCCTGGCTGTCACCCACCTTGCGGTTGGATTTGAGCGGGCAATAAAATACCTTGCCGACCTTGTCGATATGCATCACCAAGTCCTTGGTGGCGTACAATGAAATGGTGACACTAATTCGCGGCCCATTGCTGGAGCGGTGGAGGCTGATTCCCACGCTGAGCGTGGGAATCAGCGTATCTAAAAGCTTAGTGACTTACAGCGACCTTCCCGCCCTTAGCCTGTCCAATCTCTTTCAGCAGTTGGCCGAACCAGGGGGTGTCGATGTCGAAGGGCTTGCCGCCTTTGATGCGGGGGAATTCAATCGCCCGCAGGACGTTGCCATTGTCTTCATCGTGGCCGATGACGCCGGATTCACCTTTGAACGCGCATTCGACCGCCAAATCCGTGCAAGATTTGATCAGGCGGATATCGTCGATGTTGGCGGCGGCGGCGCGGGCGAAGTAGCCGGACTTCTGCACCAGGGTTTTTTCCGCGCCTAGCATCTGCGCGAATTGCTCGCCGAACCATTTACCGGGGTTGACCGCGTCGAGCTTGATGTGGCCGAAGGCATCACGGGGGACTTCCTGGCCTTTGGATTGCATTTCCGCGACGATGGCTTCGACGCCCGCGCCTTCGGAGATGAACAGGTTGACGCAGTCGTGCTTGTCCATGACCGCGCTGAGGCGCTTGGCTTCGGCGGCGAGGTCGATCTCCATCTCCGGGACGAACACTGCGTGAACTTCGTAAGCATCGCGGGACTGGCCGATGCCGGGGACGAACTCTTCGCGGTCAAGGAGCTTGCGGTATTCCTGCGCGGTGGCGGCGGTCAGCCAGCCGCAGTTGCGGCCCATGACTTCGTGGACGATCAACATGCGCGGGTTCGCGCCGGTTTCGGCGACGACATTGCGGAAGTACGCGTGCGCCTTGCTCGGCGGCGGTCCACGCGCCCAGCGATTGCTTGATCGGGAACACGTCGTTGTCCACCGTCTTCGGCAGGCCGATCACGCGCAGGCCGTAGTTGTTGCGGGCCAGGAACGCGGCCAGGTCGGCGGCGGCGGTGTTGGTGTCGTCGCCACCGATGGTGTGGAGAATGTCCACGCCGTCCTTGATGAGCTGGTCGGCGGCGACTTTCTGCGGGTCTTCGCCTTCTTTCACCAAACCGCGTTTGATGCAGTCTTTGACATTGGTCAGCTTGACGCGGCTGTTGCCGATCGGCGAGCCGCCGAAACGGTGCAGCAGATGGGCCTTTTCGCGGATTTCCGGCGTGATGGCGTAGGAGTCGCCCAGCAGCAGGCCTTTGTAGCCGCCGTGGTAGGCGATGATTTCGATGCTGGGGTCGATTTCGGTGTAGCGTTCGATCAGGCCGCCGACGGCGGAGCTGAGGCACGGGGCGAGTCCGCCGGCGGTGAGGAGTGCGACTTTTTTGGGTTTGCTCATGGCTTTGTTGTCGTTCTAAGGTGGATGGAAACACGGCAAGGCTTGTGCTTTTGTCAAGGGATGCCGGGTGAAAACGGCATATTTTGCCATGGGAGCGCTGAGACCGGCGGAATTTTTGCTTGGGACATGGCCGAAAACAACTTCCCTGAATGGCCTCTGCTGGCTGGCGTCAGTTGAGGGATAATGAAAAAAGCTTGTCATAGCGGAAAATGGGCCGAGAATGACAGGGGGATTGGGGTGCTGGTTTATCGCAACCCAGAATTTTGCGCAATTTTCACGAAACCAGCATTCCAGCGTGTCGGATTTAGGAAGGTAGCGCTCACCCAGGGCCTTGAAATGCTGTCCGAACTTTTTCAGCAAGCCGTCTTTGCGGAAGACATCGGCCATTGCCACATAAAGACTTTGAAATCCCCTGTTTGGCCTGCCGCCCGGCAAAAGCCAGCCACCTTAAGCCACCGGGCCGACCGGCTCGCCTTCACGGAACATCAGCATCTGGCCTGGTGACAGGGCCGTCCAGACTTCGTTATCGGTCAGCGGAAAGGAGGCGATCACTGCCACCTTGTCGTTCAGCCCCGCCACCTGGCTGAAGTCCATGGTGATGTCCTGATCGATGAGGTGGGCATCCCCGAAGGGTGCCTGGCGGACGAGGTAATGCAGGTTGCTGGAACAATGGGCGATGAGAAATTCGCCGTTGGACAGCAGAAAATTGAACAATCCGTAGGAGGCGATTTCCGCCGCCACGCCTTGCAGGAAGCGGAGGATCTCCTCAGGTTTCGGACATCCGCCCGGAAACGCTATCCGCAAGCGCTCCAGCAGATGGCAGAACGCCCGTTCGCTGTCGGTCCGCCCCACCGGCATGAAGAATTCCAGGCCTTCGGGCTGGAAGTCCTCCAGATTGCCGTTATGCGCGAAGATCCAGTGACGCCCCCACAACTCGCGCCGGAACGGATGGCAGTTCTCCAGCGCGATGTCACCCTGGGTCGCCTTGCGGATGTGGGCGATGACATTCTTCGAGTGGATCGGATACTGGCGCACCAAGTCCGCCACCGGCGATTCGATGGTGGCCTTGGAATCCATGAAAACCCGGCAGCCCCGCCCCTCGAAGAAAGCGATGCCCCAACCGTCGCGGTGATGGTCGGTCAGGCCGCCGCGCTTGTGGAAACCTTCAAAGGAAAAGCAGATGTCGGTGGGCACGTTGCAGTTCATGCCTAGCAGTTGGCACATGGGACATACCTTGAGGAATTGAAGCCATGGACGATGGTAACGCAAAAACGATGGGTGCCGCATCCACATGGGAATTACTGGCGGATGACCCGCCAAACGCCTTCTTGGCCGCAGTCGGTGACATGCCCCTGTCCCAATGCCAAACCATAGATTTTGAGCACCTCCGCCAAACGCCCCAGGGTATATCTCAGGCTGAAAAACAAGCGCAGGCGGTCACCCTGCCTCGCCTGAAACCCCCGGCCTTCCCAGGAAAAGCCAACATCGCACAGCCACGCGCAGTGGGCGGCAAAGCCCAGAATTTTTTCCAGAGGCTCGACTTGAAAGCGCGGCTCGCCCAAGTTGGCGGCGATACCCCAATCCACCAGGATTTGCCGCAGCCAAGCCTTGGTTTCGGGGTTGTCGTACTGCGGCAGGATTCCCTCGCAAGCAGCACGATAGGCCTCTTCGGAACCGTCCTCGACGCCAACGGGGGCTAAATTTGCGCTCAACAGCAAAATATCTTGGCCGCGCAAAACCCCGGACAACCCAGGGAAGATCTGGCTGGGCAAAAAATTCGGCGTCAGGCCGAATGCCGTGTAGACCCGGATTTCCTCTTCCGGATAGTGCTCCAGCCAGGCCGGCAATTCCTCCAAAAGGGACAAGTCACCCGCCACCGGCAGGATTTCCGTCTCCACGAAAGGCAAGGCCACATCCGCCGACAACAGCGCCAATTCCAGGCTAGCGTCGATTGGCGTGTAACGCAGCCTGCAGCCGGCAGCTTGCAAGGCTTCCAACAACCAAGCCTCTTTTTCACCGCCGCCCGGCCCTAGCCCAATGACATGGACAGCTTGCCCGGCCAATCCCTCCGCCGTCTCGGAGGAAATGGCCCGGAAAATTTCGGCAAACGACGGATCGGCGGACAGGGGCGCATGGCGGCGATGGACTTCCAGCCACAACTCCGCCTGCTTGACCCCTTGATAATGAAAGCCATGATCCACTTCGCCGCGAAGCAGCGAATCCAAGCGCTTCTTGCCCAGTTCCCCGGCCCTCAGCGATGAATGTATCCAAGCAGGCCGCAAGCTACTCATCGCAAATTCCACCCGCCGCTGACCACCAGATTGGATCCGCTCAGGTAGCTGGGCGCTTCCAGGGCCAAGAAGCGGACGGCTTGGTAAATGTCGTGGTAAGTTCCCAGCCGGCCCGCCGGGATTTCATCCGGGTCGAGTGTTCCGAGGCTGGTCTCCAAAAAACCCGGAGAAACCATGTTGACGGCGATGCCATGGGCCGCTTCGGCGGCGGCGAAAGAGCGGGTCAGCATCCACACGCCGGTTTTGCCAATGTGGTAGCTCCAAGCCAGATCACGCGCCCCAGGCCGGTCGCAACTGGAATCGCCGATATTCACCACTCGTTTGAGTCCGCCCTCCCGGAGCATGGGCAGCAAGGCACGGGTGGTGAAATAGGTTTGCGTCACGGTGGAATCAAGCCCCTCGAACCATTCCGCCGCGCTGAGTTCCAGGCCATGTCGCTCCTGGTAAACCCCAGCGTTGTTGACTAGCAAATCCAACCGGCCAAAACGGGTGCGCAGAGACTCGGCCAGTTCCAGCGCCTCGGACTCATACCTGAGATCCGCCTGGAACAGCTCGGCCATACCGCCACACGCTAAGATGTCCTCGCCAGTTTGCAGCGCCTGCGCCTCGCTGTTGCGGTAATGCACAGCGATGTTGAAACCATCGCGGGCCAGTGCCACCGCCAGAGCCTTCCCCAGGCCAGTCCCGGCACCCGTGACCAATGCGACCGGCCTCGTCCTGACATCAACGTTCATGGCATCACTTTCATGGCTTCGATGGCACCACGCAGCTTGGCGACCTCATGGGTGCGCAACAAGTCAACCTGCCCAAGCAGGGCCAACACGCCGAAAAATGGCTCGGCGCAACGGACTTCCTCCTCAAAATACTCAAAGGCATGGGGCAAGGCTTGGCAAACCGGCCAACCCAAGCCGCGCAGGCGGAAGCTGTTCAGGAAAGTCTCGATCTGGTGACGCACACGGATCGCGCTGTCGCTCAAATTGTTGTAGTAAAAACCCAGGCCAGGATCGATCCAGATCCGCTCCACCCCGCACCGCACCGCCTTGTCCGTTTCACGGGCAAAATATTCGTATAAAGCGGACGAATGATCGCCGGACAGTTGGAAGTCACCCACCTCGCGGACATTTTCGCCATTCTGGACATAGCAAATGATCACCCCCGCCTCATGTGCGGCGGCCATGCGGTAAAACCTCTCCGTGTCCAAGGCGGCGGTCAGGTTGACCACCGCCGCCCCGGCTTCAAGGCAGGCCAGGGTGACCTCCGGGTGGTAGCTTTCCACGGAAACGAGGATGCCTGAACCGCTCAGTTCCCGCACCACGGGAACCAGGTTCGAGGCCTGGGTTTTGGCATCGACCCGCCGGGCCTGCAACACGGTCGATTCGGCTCCGACATCGACGAGGCGGGCACCTTCCACCGCCAGCCGCCGCCCGCGCCGCACCGCCGCCTCCACATTCATCGCCACGCTTTCCCGGTACCAAGAGTCCTGGGAAAGGTTCACCACGCCCATCATCGCCACATCAGGCCAAGGCACGAAGCGCTCGCCATGCAGTTCAAACTGCGCCACGGGGAGACCCAGCGAGTCTGCGTGGCGGGTGGCCAAGTCAGCAAGATAATCAAGATCAAGCATCGGGTTAATGTCCTTTACCTAGGTTTTTGGACGCGCCGCCAGCCGACGCCATCCACAGCGGAAAGCCCCCGCCAAGGCACAAGCTAATTCCCAATCCGTCTTAAGCGTCTAGTAACGCCTAGGACATAATGTAGAATGAAACGCTTCAGGACGATCCGCCTCGCGCCTGAAAAAACCATCCATAAATTACCGCATGAGTGTATGACATGACTATAGCCAACAGCGTCACCGATCTGATCGGCAACACCCCTCTGGTTCGCATCAACCGCATCAAGAACGGCGCGAAAGCCGACATCGTCGCCAAATTGGAATTTTACAATCCCGCCCACAGTGTCAAAGACCGCATCGGCGTGTCGATGATCGACGCCGCCGAGAAAGCCGGACTCATCAAGCCGGACACCATCATCGTCGAACCCACCAGCGGCAACACCGGCATCGCGCTGGCTATGGTCTGCGCGGCCCGTGGCTACAAACTGGTGCTGACCATGCCGGAGACCATGAGCAAGGAACGGAGGATTCTGCTGCGCGCCTACGGGGCGGAGTTGATCCTGACCCCCGGCCCCGAAGGCATGGGCGGGGCGATCCGCCGGGCCGAGGAACTGGCCGCTTCCGATCCGCGTTATTTTATCCCGCAGCAGTTCAAAAACCCGGCCAATCCGGAAATCCACCGCACCACCACCGCCGAGGAAATCTGGCGCGATACGGAAGGCAAGGCCGACATCCTCGTGTCCGGCGTTGGCACCGGCGGCACCATCACCGGCGTCGGCGAGGTGCTCAAAGCCCGCAAGCCTGGATTCAAAGTAATCGCCGTGGAACCCGCCGCAAGCCCCGTGCTTTCTGGCGGTGCCAAAGGGCCGCATCCCATCCAGGGCATAGGCGCGGGTTTTGTGCCGGCCATCCTCAACACCGGCATTTATGATGAAGTCATCCGCGTCGAAAACGAGGACGCCTTCGCCACCGCCCGCCGCGCCGCTCGCGAGGAAGGCTTGCTGGTGGGCATCTCTTCCGGCGCGGCGCTGTGGGCCGCCATCCAATTGGCCGGTCGCCCGGAAAACGAAGGCAAGCTGATCGTGACCATCATCCCTTCCTTCGGCGAACGCTATCTCAGCACCGCGCTGTTCGCGGGGTTGGCGGATTAGAACGCCCTCTCCCCAACCGGCTTCGCCCCCCGCGCTCTCCCCATAGGGAGAGGGGCTTTTCTCCCTTCTCCCTTTGGGAGAAGGGCCGGGGATGAAGGCCAAATCCGCTACAATAAGCAGGAAGTTCCCCATCCCAAGGAAAAGCCCCATGGCGACATCCCGCAAAAACCTAGGCTTTGCCACCCGCGCCATCCACGCCGGGCAGCGCCCGGATACGGCCACCGGTGCCATTGTCACGCCAATTTACGCCACCTCAACCTATGTGCAAACCAGCCCTGGCGAACACAAAGGTTTCGAATATTCGCGCAGCCAGAACCCCACCCGCTTCGCCTACGAGGATTGCGTCGCCAATTTGGAATCCGGCCACGCCGGCTTCGCCTTCGCCTCGGGACTCGCCGCCTCGGCCACCGTCCTCGAACTCCTCGACGCCCACTCCCATATCATCGCCTTGGATGATTTATACGGCGGTTCAAGAAGGTTGTTCGAGCAAGTCCGCGCCCGCTCGGCTGGGCTGGCTGTCAGCTATGCCGACATGCAATCCGCCGAATCAATAGAATCGCTAATCCGCGACAACACCAAGATGATCTGGCTGGAAACACCCAGCAATCCTCTGCTCAATCTGGTGGATCTGGAAATGGTGGCGGACATCGCCCACGAGCACAGACTCCTCACCGTCGCCGACAACACCTTCGCCACCCCTTGGGCGCAACGGCCCATCGAATACGGCTTCGACCTGGTGCTGCATTCGGCGACAAAATATCTCAACGGCCATTCCGACATCATCGGCGGCATCGTCGTCACCGGCAACGAGGAACTGACGGAGCGGCTGCGGTTCCTGCAAAACGCCGTCGGTGCCATCGCCAGCCCCTTCGACAGCTTCCTCGCCCTGCGCGGATTGAAGACTTTGGGCATCAGGATGGAGCGGCATAGCGGCAACGCCACAGCCATCGCCCACTGGCTAGACCGCCACCCGAAGATCGAACGGGTGATCTACCCCGGCCTGCCCAGCCACCCCCGCCACGATCTGGCCCGGCGGCAGATGGGCGGCTTTGGCGGCATGGTCGCGGCGGTATTGAAAGGCGGGGAGGAGGAATCGCGGCGCTTCCTGCAACGTTGCGAGCTGTTCGCCTTGGCGGAAAGCCTAGGGGGAGTGGAAAGTCTCATCGAACACCCCGCCATCATGACTCACGCCTCCGTTCCCGAGGAAGTCCGCCTGTCGCTGGGCATCGGCGACGGGTTGATTCGGTTGTCGGTGGGGATTGAGGAGGTGGACGATTTGATAGGCGACCTGGAATCGGCTTTGGGGGGGGGTTGAGCCTGCGTAAAAATTTTCCAAACATGTAACGCAAGATCAACTCGTATTTTGAGATTTCACCTACGCTCCAAATATCCTATAGTAAATAGGTCGTCCTCCCCGCGCGAAAAACATTACCTGGAGATCCATGCGATGATCCGAACAGCACTTATATTCAAAGCCAAAACGATGGCAGCTTCGGTGTTTTTGCTCCTTGTATGCAACACCACACACGTGTTGGCGGCATCAGGCAATGGCACCATCCAGCCCAGCGCCCGAGCCCAGATAGCTGCGATTCTCGCGGAAAAAGCGAACCGCACCCCGGCGGAGGCAAAGATCGACTCAAACCTTTTATCCAGTGCCAAGGCGCTGGCCCAGTGGCCAACGGGGGCAATCTGCAGGCGCAGCCGCAATTCGTCCAAGACTTCGTGCGCAACAATATCGCCGCCGACTTGACGGTGAGGGTGACTATCAAGGCGAAAGTGTCGGATCCGCTGCTGGCCACCCTGACAAGGGGCGGCGCGAGCGAACTAAGCGCGTTCGCGCAGTATGGCACGATCACAGCGCGGCTACCGGTAGACCAATTGGCGGTGATTTCGGCGCGTCCCGATGTCCAGTTTATTGGGGCCCTCGAGCCCGGCAGCACCAACCTTTATCAATTGCCACCCTCAGAGCTAGAGGCATGGCAGAAAAGCAACGGTATGTTTGACGGGCAGTTGATCGGAGCCATCGGCAATGTGGGCGCGGCGACCAGCCAAGGCGTGGTCGCCCATGCGGCGGACAAAGTCCAGCAGACCGGCATTGATGGCACGGGGGTGAAGGTGTGTGTGCTGTCCGACGGCGTCAATTCACTCGCGGCAAGGCAGGCATCGGGAGACCTCCCGGCGGTTGATGTCGTTGCGGGACAAGCGGGTAATGGCGACGAAGGCACGGCGATGCTGGAAATCATCCACGACATGGCACCGGGTGCCACGCTGGGCTTCGCGACGGCGAACCCCTCACAAGCGCAGATGGCCAGCAACATCCAAACCCTGCGCAATGCGCCGCACAATTGCAATATCATCGTCGACGACTACACCTACTACCTTGAACCACCATTCCAGGAAGGCGTCATCGCCCAGGCCGTGACCACCGTGTCAACGGGCGGCGCAATCTATTTCTCTTCGGCCGCCAATTCAGGCAGCCTGGCCAAGAACACTTCAGGCACTTGGGAGGGCGATTTTGTCAATGGCGGCAACTTCACCGTTTCCGGGTATGAGAGCGGCACAATTCACAAGTTCGGCACATCGACCAGCAACACCATCACCGGCACGGGGAACTACTACATACTGACTTGGGGCGATCCACAGAGCGGATCGAGCAACGACTACGACCTGTTCATCCTCAATTCGACTTTAACCACGGTGCTAGGCGTTTCCAACAACACCCAAAACGGCACACAAATTCCGGCGGAATATATTGCCCCTTCGGCATCGATCCCCGTCAACTCGAAAATCATCGTGCTGAACCACAATGGCAGCGCCGCCGTCCGCGCTTTGCGCCTGGACACCGAGCGGGGACGGCTCTCGATCAACACCAAGGGCAACACCTTTGGCCACAACGGCGGGATCAACACCGTCACCCTGGCGGCCGTCAATGCGGGTACCGCAGGCGGCGGCGTCTTTGTCGGCGGCGGAGCCAACCCCGTCGAAACCTACAGTTCCGACGGGCCGCGCCGACTCTTTTTCAACCCCAACGGGACACAGATCACCAGCGGCAACATCTTGTTCGGAACCAACGGAGGAACCCTGCTTAACAAAGTCGATCTCTCGGCGGCGGACTGCGTGACCACCACCACACCAGGGTTCTCCCCCTTCTGCGGCACCTCGGCGGCCGCCCCACATGCCGCAGCCATCGCGGCGCTGATCAAATCCGCCAAGCCTGGCTTGACGGTGGCGCAGATCAAGAGCGCACTGGTCAGCACGGCGCTTGACATCGAAGCGGTAGGCTACGATGTCACTGCCGGCAACGGGCTAGCCATGGCGAATTCCTCGGTTAGCTCGGTGCTTACGCCTATTGGCGCGGCCAAGGCATTTTCCCCCACATCGATCTCCAGCGGCGGCACTTCCACGCTGACGATCACGCTCACCAATGCCAATGGCGTCGCACTGAAAAACGTGGCCTTGACCGACCCTTACCCCGCCAATCTGAAAAATGCCGCCACGCCAGCGGCTTCATTCACCGGCAGTGGCTGCTCAGGCACCGTCACCGCTGCGTCAGGCGGCACATCCTTGGCCCTGTCCGCCGCCACAGTCCCGGCAGGCGGCACATGCACGTTGACAGTCAACGTGACCAGCGCCGTAGTGGGTTCCTACGTGGATGCAAGCGAAAGCGTCACCACCCCGATGGGACTCAATACCGCCACAGCCAGCGCGACGCTTGCGGTGACCGCTGCCGTTGCCATGCCCGACTTCATCGTGACCGGCATCGTCCTCAGCCCCGCCTCCCCGACTCTCAAAGGCACGTTTAGCGCCACTGTGACAGTGAAAAACCAAGGCACGGCGGCCGGCAATGGCGGCTATCTGGATGTTTGGGCCAACCAACCCACTGTCCAAACCTGCCCGGCGGACGGCAACGGCTTTGCCATCGTCGGCACGCTGGCGGCCGGCGCAAGCAAAACCTTCATCATCAGCGGCCTCCCCTCCGGAACGAGCGGCGCCAAGACCTTGCGAGCCTTCGTAGATAGTTCCTGCCTCACCGCCGAAAGCAACGAGACCAACAATCAGTCCATCCTAGCTTACAGTGTCGTCGGCACCCCCGACTTCGTAGTGACCAGCATCGTGCCCAATCCTGCCAGCCCGAAAAGCAAAACCACCTTCAGCGCCGCCGTGACCATTAAAAACCAGGGTACGGCAGCAGGCGACGGCGGTTATCTGGATGTCTGGGCCAACCAGCCCGCCGCCCAGACCTGCCCCGCGGATGGCGATAACTTTATGCCCGTAGGCGTACTGGCGGCCGGTGACAGCCAGACTTACACTGTCACCGGCCTCCCCGCCGGATCGGCAGGCGTCAAGACCTTGCGCGCCTTTGTGGACAGCTATTGCCAAACCGTGGAGTCGAATGACGCCAACAACCAGTCCACCTCGGCTTATACCGTGGTGCCGTGAGGACTTTGACGGCAGGCGCAAGATAGTCGCCTGCCCCCGAGGGGAGACAACGCCGTCTCCCCTCGGAAGCAAGCGCGATGGCACGCTCAAGTTCGTTGGACGGCTAAAAAGCCGCCGGCGTACCGGAAGCCCAGGCCGAAGCGGAAGCTTTGGCGGAAGCAATCTCGGAAACGGCGCAGGCGCCATGCCGAGTAAAGCCGCTTCAGGGGAGGATGTCACCTAAACACGAGGAACCCGCCATGTCCGCCGTAGCCCCCCTGCTTCAACGCCACCGCTACACCGTGGCCGGATACTACCGCATGGCCGAAACAGGGATATTGAAACCGGACGAACGGGTGGAATTGATTGAAGGGGAGATCATTGACATGCCGCCAATAGGCATAGACCATGCCTACGTTGTCAGACGGCTAACCGCCATTTTCACGCGCAAGGAGGGCATGAAAGCCATCGTCTCCGCGCAAAACCCCATTGGCGGAATGCGGGATTGAGTGGGGGGGGATTTCAGATTTTTCCTAGGGCCGGAGGGCCGTAGGGCGGGTTAGGCGCGTTTCGGCGAGGTTTGGTTTACCCCATAGCTTGTGTACGCGCCGTAACCCGCCACTTCATGGAATCGGCGGGTTACGGTGCGCGGTTGCTTCAATAGTCTCCCTGTGTGGTTTTATATGGCGCACCTAATCCGCCCTACCGCGCTGTTTTGCAGCCCGCGAGAATTTTCTTGACAGCGAGCAAAAATAAGGAAAAATATAACCCCCATAGGAAAGGAAGAATTGCTTCTGCAGCATCTCGTTCGTCATCGTCGGGGCTCTCGTTCAAGAGTGTGGTTTGATGCTTTCTCTTAGTAAACCAGGTTCCGGCCAGCGGGCTAGGTGCTGCATAGTTTCTACAAGACTGTTGCTAAATTTTCACAAAAATAGCCTTTTTCACGAACCTGCTAAATTTGAAAAATCAGGAATATTTTTATGAATAAATATTTTTCTAAATCAAATATTATTTGGTTAGTATTATTAATATTAGTGGCGAATCCAATTATTGGGTTTGCAGAGAGTAATTATGATATGCTTTTCGATTTTGCTGAAAAAAAATATCAACACTATTTTAGCCCATCTGGTGCCACCACATTTCCAGTCGTCATCTATCTTGCCCGTTATTATTCAGGGAGTAACAATTATATAGGAACCAAAGGGAACGATGTCTACGTCTATGGAGATGTGTTTGGTGGCCTCTTGAAGGTCGGGCAGATCGGGGATTTTATCTCCAGTACCTCAACTGGAGATTCAGTTGCCAATTCTAATGCGCTGTTCGATTTTGCCGAGAAAAACTATCCGCAGTATTTTAGTCCGCCAGGCGCTGTGACGACCCCTGGAGATATCTACCTTGCCAGGTATTATCCGGGAACCAAAACTTACTTAGGCACCAAAGAGAATGATGTCTATATCTATGGGGATGTGTTTGGCGGCCTTTTGAAAGTCGGGCAGATCAGCGATTTTATCTCCATTCAAACCAAGGTTGACACCCTTAACCCCACCCAAGCATCCTCGGGTACAGAAGTTACGATTAGCGGCGAGAATTTCAATCAATCATCAAAAGTATTGTTTGGCGGCCAAAGCATCACCCCGGAATTTGTCTCAGAAAATCAACTTCACTTTATCGTGCCATTCGGTTTGAATTCAGCGAATCAATTGGTTCCATTCACGCCAGGCCAAACAACAGTAAAGGTTGATAATAGTAACCCTGTCAACCTGTTAATCGTTGATTTGCCAACAAATCCAAATGCATCAGGCGTTGTTTTGACTAACAGCATCAATTCGGCATTTCAACAGCTAAGTTCAAGTTTGGCTGATTTTCAAAGCGCCTCCCAACAAATAGTTAATGAAAACAGCGACTCTCCCTCTGCCTTGAGATTGTTAAACAATCTTGCAAGCTTGGCCAGCGGAATCAATACCAATGGTGCATCGGCTTTAATCTCGAAGATCAACACGTTCGATCCGACAACATTATCGACCCTAGAGCGGGCATTATTGAATGCCAATTCTACAGCAAATACGGCGGCATCAACAAAAATGAATTCAATGGCTGCATCCACTGACCCATCTTCCCCGTCTTTTGGGGATAGCTGGCTCGCAAGCAGGCAAAACTACGTGGCGGTTTCCAGGGCATTAAGCCTTCATACACAACTTGCCAAAATATGTGTTTCTGGCTTGGCTGTTTTAGGGGAAATTGCGGCAGCAGTTTGCGCGTCATTCGCTTTGGCAGACAGTGTGTCGTCAGTCATCACAGAGGCCATGGTGGCACATAGATATGGCACTGTACGCAAAATAATATTGCTGGTTTCTAACCTGACTTCCGATCAGACAGGGACTGACGGATCGATAGCGGGCGAAAGCTTGTATCTTCATGTGGATAATGTCAATAACAATGACACCAACCCAACTAACAAAGCTAAAACCCTTCCAACAGCAAGATTAGATATTTCGCATAAGCTGGATATAGGTAAGGTTATGACAACTTTGACAGACATAATTTTGAAACTAAATGAGATTAAATATCCAGTTCCAGAATGGCTTTCAAATTTGGTAACCAATTGGATAAGCGATCAGATAAACCCTGGCGACTATTTTGTTGTAGTAGATACTGCCGTACTCAGGAATGATCTAACCTATGAATTTTATGACCATTCTTTTGTTCCATCTTTTTCAGAAAGCCCTTGCGCAATTCATGAATCAAATAATAATATTACTTTGCAAATAAAAAATATGCCATCGGCGCAATGGTTGTTTGCCGTACCTGATCAAGGGGAGGTTGAAACGGGGACGTTTAACATAGGCGATTGCAAGATCAGGCTTGCTGAAGAGTACAGGATGAAATCAGAAAAAGACGTTGCCGCCAATATCAACTTCTATGTCAGACGCTATTCTAAGATAACTGTCAATATTATTGGAGACGGTTATATCACATACGATCTTAAGACGGTCTCAGGAAATACAAAATGTTATAGCGGAACATCTCCGTGCACTGAGTATTTTGATTTAAGTCTGCAAGCATCTTCTCAGCTAACGCTAAGTTCCTCAAGCAGTGCAATATGGAGTGGCAGTGGTGTCAATTGTACACAGGGATCGACTTGTTCAGTAATTCTTGATCGGACTAACGCCAATGTACCAAACATTACAGTAGAAATAAATCCTCCTATCACAGTCAACTGCTTGGGTTGTGCTTTCATTATCCAAGATGCATGCACAGGTCAATCACATACAGTTGTATTTGTTGAGTTGCCATTTACTTGGCGTGGGGTTACCTACAATCGCTTACCTGCAAATGTTTCTAACGTTTGTAGTAATTCCGCTATTTTTAAAAAAGTTAGTGTTGATGGCTTATATTATCCATAAATTGCGCTGGTTGGGAATGCGGTACGGCAAGGGTTCTAATGACATGGACGCGCGTCCTAACCTACCGCGATTTTTTCTGGTTCCCGTGCTCCAGCGTGGGAACCCGTCTTGACCGCTTCGCGGTCACGCGGCGCGGGAGCGCCGCTGTCTGCATTCCCACGCCGTAGGGCGGGTTAGGCACGTTTCGGCGAGGCTTGGTTTATCCCATAGCTTGTGCGCGCCTTAACCCGCCCCTATATGGACTCCTCCCTATTCGCAAGTGGGATCTCTTCAATCGGACGCTTTTAAGGTCAGTTGCAGTCGTATATCCGGCCTTGTTGAAGGATATGCCTCCGGGCCTTCATGGAATCCGCGTACTGGGTGCCTATCGTTCCAGCGGCTTTTTGGCCGGGCGAGTTATCGGCTTTTCCCCGTACCGGTCCGACCTGTTGCGCCATGACTGTCGAGTCTCTCGCTCGCAAACCTGGTTGGGAACTCGGTGTTTAATCGTTTACAAATAAGCTCAGGCGGCCATCGTGTTTAAGCAGCCTGCGATGCCGCCGCCTTCGGCAAGTCCGGGACAAAGTCGCCGTCGAACTCGCGCCCCTGCCGGACGACGGCGAACGCGATGCGGGCCAGCCTGTTGGCCAGCGCGGTGGCGGCCTTGTTGTGGCCGACGCGGGCGGCCAGCTCGACCGCCCAGCGTTGCAGCCGGGTCAGCGCCTTGCCGGCGGCGAGCTTCACCATGGCGGCGTTGAGCGCCGACCTCGCGCCGTGGATGGGCAGGGTGCGCAGGTACGGGTCGCCGCGCTTGCTGATCCTGCCCAGCCTGCGCTTGAAGCCGCTGCTCGACTCCTTCGGCGTCAGGCCGAGCCAGGCGGCGAGGTGCCGCCCGTCGCGGAACGCCTCCATGCCGCCGACGGCGGCGACCAGGGCGGTGGCGGTCAGCAGCCCGATGCCCGGCACGGCCATCAGCTTTTGCGCGGCGGGCCGCTGCTTCGCCTCCTGCCGCAACTGCTTTTCCAGCTTTTCGACGCGGGCCTCAAGCTCGGCGATCTCCGCCATGACCTCGGACAGGGCCGTGCGCAAGGCGGGCGGGATTTTGCTTTCCTCGTCGGCCAGCCAGCCCGGCACCCGCCCCATCACCGCCGAGGGGCCTTGCGGCAGGTCGAAGCCGAACTCGCGCAGCAGGCCGCGCACCTCGTTGATCCGCGCCGTGCGCGTCGCCATCCAGCCGCTGCGGACGCGGTGCAGCCCCTGCAAGGCCTGCTGGCCTTCGGACTTGACCGGCACCGGCAGGATGTCGCCGCAGCGGTCGGCCTCCAACAGCGCGGAAGCGTCGGCGCGGTCGGTTTTGTTGCGGCGCACATAAGGCCGCACATGCTGTGGCGGCAACAGTTTGACTTCATGGCCCAGCGCCTGGAACGTCCGCGCCCAATAATGCGCCGTGCCGCAGGCCTCCATGACGATCCGGCACGGCGGGCGGTTGACGAAGAAGCGGGAAAAGGCCTCCCGCGACAGGCGCTTGCGCTCGGTGACGCGCCCCTGGCCGTCCGAGACCGCCAGTTCAAAAACTGACTTTGCCAAATCGACCGCAACGGTGGTAGTGTTCATGTTCTGGACTCCTCTGGCTCGTGAATGGGTTTTTCAGACCCTCCATTCTGGCACTTCAGATGCCGATTTAGGGGCGGGAGGAGTCCATCCCATCATTCACGGGAATCGGCGGGTTACGGTGCGCGGTTGCTTAAATAGTCTCCCTGTGGTTTTATGTGGCGCACCTAACCCGCCCTATCGCGCTTACCCTATCTTTTGCCGCCAGCGCCGCGCCGGCGATACCCGCTTCATTTAAGAACTGCGCCGGGACGATAGGGGTTTCGGCAGTGAGCAGGGGAAGATATTTTTCGTGTTGCTTGCTGATGCCGCCGCCGACGATGAACAGGTCGGGCCAGAAAAGCCTTTGCATGGCGGCAAGGTATTTGTCCAAACGCACGGCATATTTTTTCCAAGACAGATCTTCGCGTTGACGCGCCGCATCGGAGGCGCGATACTCCGCTTCCTCTCCCTTCATCTCAAGATGGCCGAACTCGGTGTTGGGGAGCAGTTTGCCTTGGTGGAAAATGGCCGTGCCTATGCCCGTCCCCAGCGTAAGCATGATGACCGTGCCCTGTTGGCCGCGTCCCGCGCCGTATGCCATTTCCGCCAGGCCCGCCGCATCGGCGTCGTTGATGGTCACGGATGCGCGGCCTGTGGTCTTCGTGAACAATTCATCGGCATTCGTGCCTATCCATTGCGCGGAGATGTTCGCCGCCATCATCGCAACGCCCTGCTTGATCGGCGCCGGGAAGCCGATGCCGATGGGGCCATCCCAATTAAAAGACTGGGCGATCTCCGCCACCACTTTCGCGACCGCCTCCGGCTCCGCACCTTTGGGCGTTTCGATGCGCAGCCGTTTCGCCGCAAGCTGGCCCGTTTCCAGATCCACAGGCGCGCCCTTGATGCCCGAGCCGCCAACGTCTATGCCGAGAACTTTCATGAGGATGCCCCCTGGGTTTGTGTCGCGGTTATGTAAAGCCGCAATAGGCGAAGTCCGAAAGCTCAGGGCGAACGGATTTTGGGACTGCGCAACTGCCATTTTTAGGATAAAGCCGCAATCTAACCTACGCCGCTAAAATAAATCACCACACCGCAGGCACAAAACATTCATCATTGCGGATAACCACAGTATCCCCGCTTTGCCCCAGCACAAACAATCCCTGCCGATAAGCGAAGCGGGCGGTTCCGTCGGGAACCACCATTGCCGCCACCGCGCCCATGACGCGGAAGGCTGCATATTGGGGGCATAGCTTTTTGAAGCGGGCGAGGCGGGACAGGTGTTCCCGCACATCATCCGCCCGCAATTCGCTCTTGGCCTCGATCAAAATGGCATCAGTGCCATTGACCGCCAGCAAGTCGATTTCCATCGCGTCGCCATCGCGTTCGATGTAGGCACGTGGAAAGACTTGATGCACATCGATGCCTCGCGCTTGGAATAGACGCACAGCGGCAGGGCGTACCATTTCCTCGACAAATTCGCCTAGGCGGTTGCCCAGCCGTCCGATGGCAGCAGTCATTTCTTTGACCTTGCGGTCGGTTTCCTTGATCTGGCGGTTGGTTTCCTTGATCTGGCAGTCAGTTTCCTGGAAACGTCGTTCAGTTTCCTGAAACAGCCGCTCGGTTTCCTGGGATCGGCGGGCGACTTCCCGGAACAATTCATAGACTTCTTCTTTGCTGACGGCCATGGCGGTGTGCCTTTTGCGGTGTTATATCGCTTGTTCTCCGGTTTCGCCCGTGCGGATGCGGATCACCTGATCCAATGTGGTGATGAAGATCTTACCGTCGCCAATCTTGCCGGTATTGGCGGCTTTGATGATGGCTTCGACCGCACGGTCTTCCAGGTCGTCGGTGACGGCGACCTCGACTTTCACTTTCGGCAAAAAGTCCACGACATATTCCGCGCCCCGGTAGAGTTCGGTGTGGCCTTTTTGGCGGCCAAAGCCTTTGACCTCGGTGACGGTCACGCCGCTGATGCCGATGTCGGACAGCGCTTCGCGCACGTCGTCCAGTTTGAAGGGTTTGATGATGGCGGTGATGAGTTTCATGGATTTCCTCTGTCGGGTTTAGTTTTTATTGGCCCGGTGTTCGATGATGTCATCGACCACCGAGGGGTCGGCGAGAGTGGATATGTCGCCGAGGTTGCTCAGGTCGTTCGCGGCCACTTTGCGCAGGATACGGCGCATGATTTTGCCTGAACGGGTCTTGGGTAGGGAAGGGGTCCATTGGATGATGTCGGGCGTGGCGATGGGGCCGATTTCATGGCGCACCAGTTGGATCAAGGCTTTGTGCAATTCTTCGCTAGGCTCCGTCCCTGCGACGAGGGTGACATAGGCATAAATGCCCTGGCCTTTCTTGTCGTGGGGATAACCCACCACGGCGGCTTCGGCGACGGCCTCATGCAATACCAGGGCGCTTTCGATTTCCGCCGTGCCCATGCGGTGCCCGGCGACATTCAGCACGTCATCGACGCGCCCGGTGATCCAATAATACCCGTCCTGATCGCGTTTCGCGCCATCGCCGGTGAAATATTTGCCGGGATAGACGGAGAAGTAGGTTTCCACAAAGCGCCGATGGTCGCCGTACACCGTCCGCGCCTGCCCCGGCCAAGAGCGGGTCAGCGCCAGCACACCTTCCGCCTCGCCCTCCAGTTCGTTGCCCTCGCCGTCGAGGATGGCCGGGATCACGCCGAAGAAGGGCAGGGTGGCCGAGCCAGGTTTGAGCGCCGTCGCGCCGGGCAACGGGGTGATCATGATGCCGCCGGTCTCGGTCTGCCACCAAGTGTCGACCACCGGGCAGCGGCTGTCGCCCACCACCTGGTAATACCATTCCCAGGCTTCCGGGTTGATCGGCTCGCCGACCGAACCCAAGACGCGCAGGCTCTGGCGGCTGGTGCTTTTCACCGGCCCCTCGCCCAGGCCCATCAACATGCGGATGGCGGTGGGGGCGGTGTAGAAGATGTTGACCCGGTGTTTGTCGATGACCTGCCAGAAACGGTCGGGCTTGGGGTAGGTCGGGATGCCCTCGAACATCAGCGTGGTCGCGCCGTTGCACAAGGGGCCGTAGACGACGTAGGAATGGCCGGTGACCCAGCCCACATCGGCGGTGCACCAGTACACATCGCCTTCGTGATAGTCGAAGACATAATGGTGGGTCATCGCCGCATACAGCAGATAGCCGCCTGAAGTGTGTTGCAAGGCTTTGGGCTTGCCGGTGGAGCCTGAGGTGTAGAGGATGAACAGCGGGTCTTCCGCGTCCATCGGTTCGGCGGGATATTCTTCCGCAGCCGTGGCGGTCGCCTCGTGCCACCAGACATCACGGCCTGCGGCCCAAGCGATGGATGCGCCGGTGTTTTGCACCACGAACAAGGTCTGCACTTCCGGGCAGTGGGTCAGCGCTTCATCCACGTTGGCCTTGAGCGGGATGGCCTTGCCGCCGCGCCGGCCTTCGTCGGCGGTGATGACGGTGCGGCAGTCGGAGTCTAGGATGCGGTCTTTCAAGGCTTCAGCCGAGAAGCCGCCGAACACGATGGAATGGATTGCGCCGATGCGGGCGCAGGCCAACATGGCGACGGCGGCCTCGGGAATCATCGGCAGATAGATGCAGACGCGGTCGCCTTTGCGTACGCCTTGGGCCTTCAAGGCGTTGGCAAAACGGCAGACTTCTCGATGTAATTCGCGGTAGCTGATTTTCCTTTCGGTGCCGGGTTCGTCGCCTTCCCAAATAATGGCGGTTTGTTCCCCGCGCGCTGCCAAGTGGCGATCCAAGCAATTATGGCTGACATTCAGTCGCGCCCCGTCGAACCAACGGATGCTGCCGGTGGCAAAGTCATGCTCGCTGACTTTCCCCCAAGGCTGGCTCCAGTCCACAAACCGCATTGCCTGTTCACTCCAGAACCGGTCGGGGTCGTTGACGGAAAGTTTGTACAGTTCACGGTAGCCGGTTTCGTCGATGTGGGCCGCTTGGGCGGTTTCCGGTTTGATGGGGTAGATTTTCTCGGTGGACATGGTGCGCCAAGTCTCCTCAAGGATGGGCAAATGGGTGGTTTTTAAAGAAAGACCGTATCGACGGAAAAGCCTTGGGTCACGCCGATGTGCCGCAATAGCTCAATGGATTCAATTTGAATCTGCCTGACCCGCTCGCGGGTCAGGCCCATTTCCTTGGAGGCTTCTTCCAGTGACGAGGGTTCGTAGCCGTGCAGCCCGTAACGGCGGCAGATCACTTCCTGCTGTTTTTCGCTCAAGTGGCAGAGCCAGACGGCAAGATGGCGGTTCATGCATTCTTGCTGCATGGTCTCCGGGAGGGAAGGGCAGTCCTCGTCGGCGATGGTATCGAGCAAGGTCTTGTCGGAATCGGTTTTGATTGGCGTATCCATGGACACGGTCCTTTCGCCCAGCTTCAACATTTTCTCCACCGCGCTGACCGGTTTGTCCAGAAGCATCGCCACTTCCTGCGCGGTGGGTTCATGATCCAAAGTATGCGCCAGATGCCGGAAAGCTTTGATATACACGTTCATTTCCTTGAGCACATGCACGGGCAGGCGGATAGTGCGGGTTTGGTTCATGATGGCCCGTTCGATAGTCTGCCTGATCCACCAAGTGGCATAAGTCGAGAATCGGAAGCCCAGTTCGGGCTGGAATTTCTCCACGGCGCGGATTAGCCCGAGATTGCCCTCCTCGATCAAATCCAGTTGTGGCAGCCCTCGGTTGAGATAGCGCCGTGAGATTTTCACCACTAGGCGCAGGTTGCTCTCAATCATTTTCTTGCGGGCGGATTCATCGCCTTGCTGGGTGAGGCGGCCGTAATGTTTTTCCTCGTCCGCAGTGAGCAACTTCGATTGGCGCGTCGCTTTCAGATAGAGCTGGACGGCATCTAGCGGCTGGCTGTCGGCCTCTTCCGCGCTTTCCCATTCGGACTCGGACTCTTCCCCGGCATCAAGAGCCACCCCAATCAAATCCTCTTCTGCCTTCAATTCGGCGATGAAAGGGGAGGTCTCGTCGTCAAGGTCAGTGGCAGTGAAGCGCTTGGCTTTTTCTGTGGATATTCCGGGCATGTCGGTTTCCTTAGGACCCCAAAAAACAATTGCAAAAACTCAACGGGCGAGGAGGGTCTCGCGGGCTTGGTTGATCTGTCCGGCCAGATAGTCCGAACCGCCCCGGTCAGGATGCACTTTTTGCATGAGCCTTCGATGGGCTGCGATGATTTCCTCCCGTGTGGCACCGGGGGACAGGCCGAGGATTTCGTAAGCTTCCTGTCGGCTCATACGTCTGCTGTTTGGCGGCGGGTGCGGCGCTTCCTCCTGTCCATCTTTAGGGGTGGCGCCAAGGACTCTCCGCAGCAATGGCGATAGCGCGATGAGCGCCGGGGCGAGCCGGATAACCCCCGCAGCCAGCGCGCCGAACAGCGGAACGATCCAGCCTAGCCGGGTGGACAGCACGACCAGCGCGAGCAAGCCCAGCCAGATCAGCGGTTTGCGTAGACGGGCGGCAACCGCCGGGGGGGCAGTCCGGGACAACTCGCGGAGGCCGAAAAAGGCGGCAAGCAGTAGGATGCCTAACAGAATCAGTTGGATCAAGCCGGTTTGCCGATGTGGGTTTAAGAGTGCCGTTTAAGATGGGTGCATTCTAACCTAATCAGCCGGCGAGAGTGATTGCCGAATGGCATCTAAAAAGAATGCCGGCGAAAGCATGTTCCGGGAACTATTGCCGCCTTGCGGCAAACTAACTCGCGAGCTTTTGACCGGCAGGCCGCGCCGCCCTGGTCGAAGTGACGGCTCAGCGCCTGGGCGGCGGACACTTTCCGGTTTGCATTGATTCGTCAACGTGGTAACGTTCGCGTACTCCTGCACGTAGGTGAAAACCCCAGGGGATAACAAATCCTAAAAAGAGGTAGAATAAAAATGTCCAGCGAAAATAAACCGAATGCCGCCTTGGCGGGTGTCATCGAAACCTTGAAAACCAATCCAAAGGCACTGGCAGCGGTCGGCGTGGCGGTCTTTTTGGTGCTGTTCCTATTGCTGAAAAGCGGCGATCAAGGCGTGAAGCCAGCCAAGGTGGCGGCGATCAGCATCGGCCAGACGGTGACCATCCAGAATCCCAACATCGGCAATACCATTTTGTTGTCAGCCCCCGGCGCGGTGGGCTTGGCCGACAGCGACAATGACAAGGACGACATGATCGTCTGCCGCCATGTGGTTTCGGGAAGCACGGCAACGTTCAATGAGGAAACCACGGTCAACTATATTCCCTTCGTGAAGCTGACCCTCAACGATGGCGAATGCGCCGGCAAGACCGGTTGGATGGCCAAGGTCAACATCGCAGAATAAGCCTCTGGGCGGCGGCGCGGGATCTGTCCATCCTGCCGCCGCCACATCTTCACAACTCCCGCAAGATTTGCACGGGACTCACCCGCACCACCTCACGGGTATGTAGGTAGCCCGAGATCCCCACCGCCAATGCGCCCAGCGCAGGTGCCAATAGCCAAATCTCCCAATGGAACCGTGGGGTAAGTTCAAAAGCCCGGCTGAACAGCACCCAGGCGATGGCTTCGCTGACGGCTGCGGCCAACAGGCCCGACAGCAATCCCAAGGCGGCAAATTCCATCCCTAAACTCTTGCGCAGCAGGCTGCGGCTCGCCCCCATGGCCCGCAGCAGGGCGTCCTCGCGCAGGCGTTCGTCCAGCGTCGTCCGCACCGCCGCGAACAAGACAGCGAAGCCCGCCGCCAGTGCGAACAGCAAGACGAATTCAATCGCTAGGGTGATTTCCTTCAGGATGGTCTGGAATTGCTTCACCAATTGGTCGACTTCCAGCACCGTCATGGCGGGAAATTCCTTCGCCAAGGCCACCAAGTCCGGCTTTTTCTCGGGCGGCACATGGTAGCTGGTCAGCCAGGTGGCGGGAAACCCCTGGAGGCTGCCGGGCGAAAAAATCATATAGAAATTCGGGCGCAGGGTATCCCAGCGCACCGAGCGCAGGCTGCGCACCACCGCTTGGCGTTCCTGTCCGCCGATGGAGAAGTCCAGCGTGTCGCCCAGATGGATTTGCAGGCTTTCCGCCAGCTTGGCCTCCACCGAGACGGCTCCCGCTTCGGGGACTTCGCCCCACCATTCTCCTGCCGTCAGATGGTTGTCGGCTGGCGGCGTCGCGCTCCAAGTCAGGCTCAGTTCCCGGTTGATCGCGCCCTCGCCTTGGGAGTCCTTGTGGGCGCGGCTATGCGCATCCACGCCGTTGACCGCCTTGAAGCGTCCACGGACGATGGGATAAAAATCGCTAGAGGCGATGCCGTGTGTTTTGAGGAAATCCTGGAAGGCGGGCAGCTCCGCCTCGAACAGGTTCAGCGCGAAATAATTGGGCGCGTTGTCCGGCAACTGCCGCCGCCATTCGGAGACCAGTTCCGTCCGCACCAACAAGCTTACCAGCATGGCGGACAAAGTCAGGCCGAAGGCTAGAATCTGGGCCATCCCTAAGCGTGGATTGCGGGTCAGGTTTTGCAAGCCGAAGCGCCAAGGCAGGCTTAACCAAGGCAGCAGGCGGCGTGAGAGGCGCAGCAGGCCCAAGACGCACAAGCCTGCGACGGCCAGCGTGGCCGAGGCGATGCCCAGCACTATCGCCGTCATGCGCCCGTCGCCGGTGTAACGCCAGACTAGGACTCCCAAAATCGCCGCCGCCAAGCCGTAAACCGTCCAAGCGCTGGAGGGCAGCGGGGCGAGGTCGCGGCGCAACACCCGCAACGGTGGCAGCCTTTTCAGCCTAAGCACGGGCGGCAGGGCGAAGCCGAGCAGCACGAACAAGCCTGCCGCCAAGCCAAACAGCGGCGCATACCAGGCCGGGGCGGAAAGCTGATGCGGCAATATTCCCTTCAGCCACCAGGCCACGCCTTCCTGGGCCAGGTAGCCCAGCCCGCAACCGATCACGCTGGCGGTGATGCCGATCACTAGGTATTGCGCCAGATGGATCAACAATACGTCGCGCTCCCTCGCCCCCAGGCATTTCAACAAGGCCGTTAGGTCATAATGCCGCTCACTGTAGCGTCGGGCGCTCATGGCGATGGCGACGCCGGCGATTAGCACGATCACCGTGCTGCTCAAGCCTAGATAACGTTCCGCCCGCGCCAGCGCGTTGCCGAGTTCCGGCCTATCCTCGTGGATGTCCACTAGCCGTTGGCCGGGATGCAGCGAGGGCTTGAGCCAGCGATTGAAAGCCAGGACTTGCTTTTCCTCGCCGGCGAACAGGGCGAAATAATGGACATTGCTGCCGGGGCGGATGAGCTTGGCCGCGTCCAGGTCGGCCAGGTTGAACATCAGCCTGGGTGACAGGCTGTACAAATCGCCGCGCCGGTCCGGTTCGTGGGTGATGAGGCGGGCCAGTTTCAGGGGCTTCTCGCCTAGCGTGACGGAATCGCCCAGGGCCAGCTTCAGCGAGTTCAACACCCGCTGATCCACCCAGGCCGTGCCGGGTTCGGGGATGCCTAGGGCTGTCGTTTCACCCGCCAGATCCGTTGCTGTGGTTAGCACCGTCCCGCGCAAGGGGTAACCGCTCGCCTACCGCCTTCGCGCCGGTCAACAGCAATTCGCCGTTTTCCACCAGCACACTGGGGAACTCCACCGTGCGGCTGCTGGACAGCCCCAACTCCGTCGCTTTGCGGAACCAATCCTCAATGGGCGCGTCGTGCGAACTGATTGCCAGGTCGGCGGCCAGGAATTCCGCCGCCTGGGTTTCCATGGTGCGCGTCAGCCGGTGTCCGAACAGGCTCACCGCTGTCGAGCCTGCCACGGCGACGATCAATGCCGCCGCCAGGATGCCCAGTTCTCCGCTACGCCAATCCCGGCGGACGAGCTTGAGGGCGAGCGCCAAGTTGTTGGCCAAGCTCATAGGAAAACCTTGTCGCCCACGAATGGATTGCTGCGGCGTTCCGCGCCGAAGGTGGAGCGTGGCCCATGGCCGGGGATGAAAACCACGTCGTCGCCCAAGGGCCACAACCGGTTGCGGATGGAGTGGATGAGTTGAGCATGATCGCCACGCGGAAAGTCGGTGCGACCGATGGAGCCTTTGAACAGCACGTCGCCGACCAAGGCCAGGCGCTGCTTGCGATGGAAAAACACCACATGTCCCGGTGTGTGTCCTGGGCAATGCAACACTTCCAGTTTTTCCAGGCCGAAGCCGACCCCATCGCCTTGTTCCAGCCAGCGGTCTGGTGTGAAGGATCGTGTCGCGGGAAAACCATATATGGCACATTGCTGCGGCAGTATGGTCAGCAGATACTGCTCTTCGCGTTGTGGCCCTTCGACGGGGATGGCAAACCGCTCGGCCAGATCCGCCGTCGCGGAGACATGGTCGAGGTGGCCATGGGTCAGCAGGATCTTGACTAGCTTGACCCCCTCCCTTTCTACCGCTTCAAGGATGAGATCCATGTCGCCGCCCGGATCGACCACGGCGGCATCCAGGGTTTGTTCGCACCACAACAGGGTGCAGTTTTGTTGGAATGCGGTGACCGGGAGGGTGAGCGTTTGCATAAAGATTGCCGTGCATAAGGTGAAGAAATAGTGCCCAAAGGATGCCAGCCCTTGGGCGTGGCTTCAAGTCGCGTAAAATCGATAGATTCAGATCACAGGCCAGAATTTCCCAAGCATGGATAAAAAGTTCTGGGCCAAGGGTGATGTCCGGCCGGATGGCGAATGTTATGATCCGCGAATCAAGCAATTGAGTTAGAGTCGATGTGGACCAAGCTTAAGCATTCCGTTGCCCGCTGGCGTGCCGGGGAGATCTCGGACGCCGCCTATGCGGCGCTTTATTTTCTGCATTGGCAGGTGGCCAGCCATGGCAAGCGCTTCGCCTCCCGGCGCGACCGAAACGTCCCCCGCCCCGACCCCGATGCCTGGTTCGAGGAAACCGCCGCCATCGATGCACAGGCGACCGATCGCTATTTGCTGCGCTATTTCGGGCGTTACCAGTTCCTGGGCATCATCGGCAATGTGCCTGCGGCCTTGGGTGCTTGGCTGAGGCGGGAATGGCCTTTGACCTTGTGCGAACATATTCCCAGCCCGGACGATGTTCTCAGGATGCAGGTGGCTGGGACGCGGCCAGTGACTCTATTGTCGGGCTGGCCGAGGATGCAGGCACCGGTGCTGTCCAAGCCCAATGCCTTTGCCTTCATGGTCCATGATCTGGAACATGCCTGGAAGTTTTACCATGATCCCGAAATGCATCGGGAGCAGCGTGAATTCTTTCGATTATTGTGCGAGTCCTCTGATGCCGGTCGTTTTGACGCTTACTTGCCCGATTCGGTTTTTAAGGCGAAATTCGATTACCTTAGCAGCGACATGAACACCCACACCATGCATGCCTCGCAGTTTCTCCGCGCCATTCTGGTGGAGTTCCATCTGCGCCAGGAAGGCTTGCGCGATCCCGGCAGTCTGTCCCTTGCGGCGCGGGAGGCAGTCTCCGTTTTGCTGGCTGACCTGCTGGGGGCCGACTGGCAGGCCGAGGTGGAAAGACGCATGATCCATTCCCCTCTGCCGACGGGAGAGGGGGTGAGGGCGCGATGAATGAAACCGGCAAAAGCCTTTGGGGCAAACTGGGCCTGCTGATAGGCTTGGCGATCCTTTGCCATCCCGTTGCCGGAGCGGATCGGGTCTACAAGTGTGTGGAGGGCGGCAAGACCCGCTTCACCTCAAACCCTGGCGAAGCAGGGAGGAACTGCCAGCCCTTGGAATTGCATGTGCCCCAGCCCGATCCGGCGGAGGTGGCCCGCCAAGCGGAGAAAAACCGTGCGGAGGCCGCAAGAGAAAAGGCAGAGGCCGCGAGGCTGCGCGAGGTGATAAAGAACGACCCGGACGCCTTGAGCCAGGCCCGGCGCATGGAAATGGCGAAGAGCTTGGCGCGCCAGCCCGTGCCTGGCAGGCGCGGCAGAAGAAAGCGGGTGGCTGATTAAAGCCCTTCTCCATTCGCGGGCTGAAGTCCGCCCTATGATTCCGCTTCCGTCAGCGCCAAAGCCGGTCGGGTTTCACCCTTGCCGATGGTCATCAGATCCCAGATCAGCAACACCAGCCCGCCCGTGGTGACCAGGCCGAATAGCATCCGCCAATGCATCGCCTGTTTGAACCAAGGGTGGTTCTGTGCGCTGAAATAACCGCTCCAGGTGGAGCCTTCCACAGCGCGTTCGATGAAGGATTGCTCATAGCCGGCGATGAGCAGGGCAATCGTCATGCCTAGCACACCGACATTGAGCAGGCCCATCGCCCATTTCCACTTCCAACCATTGCCCGGCAACTCGCCCCCCATCCAGACATTGCCGCGCCAACGCTGCACCGCCATGTAAAAGAAGGCGATGTTGATCGTCGCGTAAGCGCCGAAGAAGGCGAGATGGCCATGGGACGCCGACCATTGGGTGCCGTGCGTGTACAGATTGATCTGCGGCAGCGTGTGCATAAAGCCCCAGACGCCCGCGCCCAAGAAATTGCCGAAGGTGTGGGCAATGATCCAAGCCAGGGCCGGGTGGTTGCGGCTTTTGAATTGGTGGACACCCGCGTCATACACCGAATGCACGACCATCGCCACCAGCGGAATCGGCTCCAGCGCGGAGAAGAAGCCGCCGATGGAGAACCAGTAGTCCGGCGTGCCGATCCAAAAGTAATGGTGGCCCAGCCCCAAGATGCCGGAGCCGAACATCAAGGCGACTTCCACATACAGCCAAGTCTGTACGATCTTGCGGCGCGCGCCGATCAAATGCATCAGCGACCAAGCCATGATGCAGCCGACCAGCACTTCCCAAGTCGCCTCCACCCACAGATGGATGACCCACCACCACCAGTATTGATCGACGGTGATATTGGTCATGTAGAACATCCCGGCGCAATACAAACCGGCCAACGCAATCAAGTCCATCGTCAACACGCCGGAGATGCCCGACCAGCGGCCTTTTTGGAATGTCGCGGCGACGTTGTAGAAGAATACGAGCATGACCACGACGATGCCGAAATCGGCCCAGCGTGGCGCTTCGATGTATTCGCGGCCTTCGTTGATGAACCAGATCGTAGAGTCTTTGCCCGGCCCGGTCTGGATCAGCAGGTAGACCAGCACGACGATGGTGACCGCGCCGGTCAGCACATAGAAAGCCAACTCGCCTAGCTTCAACCCAGCGATTTCGGTGCCGCTTTCCTCCTCCAAAAACCAGTATACCGAGCCGATGAAGCCATACAGCAGCCAGACGACCATGGCGTTGATATGCACCATGCGGTTGACGCTGAAATCCAGCCAGCCGAACAGGAAGCCCGGCGCGATGAACTGGATCGCGGCCAGCAGGCCGAACAACAATTGCGCAAAGAATAAAACCGTGGCGACGGAGAAATATTTCACCGCCAATTGCTGGCCGCCGTTCAGGTATGGGCTGTCGAGCTTGGCGAAGGTTCCAGCGATTTTGCCGGGCAAGCCGGAGACGATTGAGTTCATGGCCTACTCCTTCACATTGATGGTTTTGAAGTTATTGGGGAAGCCGTTGGTGTCGATGGCCGACATCCATTTCAGAAAGGCGACTACGCCACGGGCTTCTTCGTCGGTGATACCGAGATTGGGCATACGCCGCCCCGAGCCAAAGCTGCGGGCGTTGCCGACCGGGTCTTTCAGGAAAGCCAGCATCAGGTTCTCCCGGTTGGCCGCATCGATCCAGCCGGGATCCAACCAAGCCTTGGTCAAATCCGGCGCGTAATAAGCGCCATTGCCCAGCAGGGTATGGCAGTTCATGCAGTTCTTGGCCTGGGTAGTTTTCTTGCCCAGTGCGACCAATTTCTCCGCTTCTTCTTCGGTCAGCTTCTGGCCGAACAACGGCGCGTCTTTGCCGATGATGGGCTGGAAGCGTTTCTTCTGCTCATCGTAGCGGTAGTCGATTTCTTGGTTGATGACGCTGTAGGCGCGTACCCGCTCGCCGCCGACCGAGACCTTCGACAAGGTGTCGAAAGTCAGGAAGACCAGCAAGACGAAGCTGCCGGCGGTGACCCAGATGGCGATTTTTTTCCATCGGGCCTCGGAGGCCCAGTTTGGGGGTGGTTGATTCATAGCGGTTCTCTTGTTTGTTGCGGTTATGTGAATATGTAGGGATAACATCGCTTTAAGCGATGTTATCCCTTGTGGTATGGGAATCAGATTCCCGGTGGCTGGCGACACACAGCCGCCAAATGCCTTGCGGTGCCAGCAGGTAGCCGACCAGCATCAAGCCCACCAAGATTTGCCATTGGCCGTTCAAGTGGGTCGCCCGCGCCAACAGCAAAGTCGCCCCGGCCAGAGTGGCATAGCAGGCATAAGCCCATAGCAACAGCCTTGGGTTTCCGCGCAGCTTGGCCCAGGCATACAGGCAGGCGTAGCCCGCCCCGCTGAGAATGACCATCGCAGAGGAGAAGAAGGTGATGAAGAAATCTTTCAAGGCGACGGGTTCTATCATGGGTTTAGCGTGTCTCGGTTCGGTGTGCCTGTCATGCTGCTGTACAGCACGGCGATCAGGTCGGTCTGGGTGATCATTCCCGCCAGCTTGTTGCGTCCGTCAACGATGGGTACTTGATGGATGCCGAGTTCGGTCAGCAGCCTTGCCAGTTCGGGCAAATGTTGCTTTTCGGCGGCGGTGACGGCGGGGGTTGTCATGATTTGGCCGGCGACTTCCGGCTTTTGCGAGGTGACGGTCGGGCTGGGTTTGAGCAATTCCTTCAGCTTCCCGTTTAAGGATTTGAATTGCCGGGCGCGGGCATGGCGGAAAAAATCGCTTTGGGTGACGATGCCGATGACATGGCGGCCCCGGTCGATGTCCGGTAGGGCTTTGATGCGGTGTTGCCGCATCAGCGACCAGGTTTCTTCTAATTCCGTGCCAAATTCCACCGTCAAGGGATCGGGAGTCATCACTTCGGCGGCGGTGGTTTCGCCGAATTCCCGGCGGAAAGCGCGGGCTGCGGCCAGCTTGTAGATTTCATTCAGTTCACGCTCACCCACATCGATGAATTCGTGCATTTCGGCAAGGGCGGCGCGTAGATCTTCGGTTTTGATGCCCAGGGATGCCAGCAGGGTTTTCAAACCGCCGCCATCGATGGTTTGGCTCCCGATCCATCCGGCCAGAAAAATCGCCAAGCTTGCCATTAGGGCGGTGCGGATTTTTTCGCGTCGGCTGAGGGGCGATGCCGGAGGCCAGTTGAAAAAAAACCTCTTCCTCGGTGGTTGCGAAGCGATGTCCATGGATAGTTGGCAGCTTAAGTTTGAATAGTCCTGGTTTCAGATCGACTGGGCCAATGTCCTCGCCTGCGCGAAAAGGACTTTGTTTTCCAAGTGGATGTGCAAGAGCAAATCGGCCTCCAAGCTTTCCAAGGACTGCAAGGCGATTCGGTAGCTGGTGCAGATGTCCGCAGGGGGTAAGTAATTTGAGGTGGCTTGCCTCAGCTTTTGCAATAAACCGGTCACCGCTTCGTGCTCGTTTTCCATCTGCCGCAGGGGGTTGTCGATGATGCCGAAACAGGCCGCAGGCGCAGGTGTTCCCTCTAATTTGTGCTTCTCCAGTGCTTCGATGTAAGGGAAAAGGATGTTTTCTTCTTTCATCAGGTGCGGAATCAGGTCGTCGCGCAAGTCCTGGAAGACTGACCGGATCACATTCAACTCGGGGTGTGCCTCCGCATGGCGTCTGGCCAAGCGCTCCAGCATGATATCCAGATGGGCAAGTTGCTCACGGGTGAAGACATGGTGGGTATCAAGGATATGGCGGATAAGCGATGTGGCGGAGTTTCCATCCCATTCCGACAGGCTGGCCGACATCTGGGCTTCTTCGAGGCGGGCGAGCACCGCCCGCGCATCTTGCCCGGCGGCTTGGCAGGCTTGTTCCAAGCCCAGCCTGCCGCCGCCGTCGCAGCAGTAATTCACGCGCAGGGTGTCCAGCACACGGGCGCAAGCGGGGGAACCTAAGGCGATTTCTTTCATCAAGGTGGAGGAGTCCATGGCGTTTCCTATGGATGGAGATTTAGGCATGGCTGACGTTGAAGGCGTCGGCGTGGATGTCTTGCAACGAAGCCCCGGCCAGGAAGGCTTTTTTGCGGGTCACTTTGACCATTTCCGGATGGCCGCAGAGGAAAATCCGCCAGCCTTTAAGGTCGGGGGTTTCCCGCAATGCGGCGTCATGTACCCGACCGGCCGTGAAGCCTTCGGGTACGTGTACGCCGGATAGGCAGGGGAAATAGGAGAAATTGGGAAAACGGCGTTCCAGCCCACGAAGTTCGTCAATCAAGTAAAGGCCATGCGACTCCCTGCTGCCATGGAATAGGCGGATAGGGCCAAAGTGGCCTTGATCCAAGGCGTCGCGGAGAATGCCGTAGAGAGGTGCCAGCCCGGAACCCGTGCCGATCAGCAGCAAGGCTTGCTCTGGCTTGCCGGGAACGTAAATGCAATCGCCGGCAGGACCGCGTATTTCAACGTTTTGCCCAATTTCCAGATCTTCATGGATCCATCCGCTGACCCGTCCCTGCGGCAAGCGGCGCACATGCAATTGGAGATGCTTGTCCAAACGCGGGACGCTGGCAAGGGAATAGCAACGCACATGCATGCCGTCATGGACGAGGTTGATGAATTGCCCGGCGCGGTATTCAAACGGGCTTAAGCACTCCAGTTCCACTCGCATGATGTCATGGTTCAGCAATTCCAGTTTGCTGACGAAGGCGTGGGTGGACAGAAGGGCATCGTCTGGCAGGGCCACTTCCAAGTCTTCCGGCGGCTGGCATAGGCAGGCCAAAAAATGGCCGGAAAGCCTGAGGCTGTCTTTCAAGCCAAGTTGGGATGCGGCAGGCGGGGCACCGGCCTTGGCCCGCATCAGGCAGGTTTGGCAGACGCCTACGCGGCAGGAAGAGGGGACGGGTACGCCATGCCCAGTCAGGCAATCCAACACGGACTGGTTTTCTGCGAGTTCAATGCTCTATTCTCGTAACGGATTCTGGTCATGGGGCGCACCCGTCAAGTTCCGGGATTAACGTCCCAGCACGTCATCGCGGGTGGTTTCGGCGATGGCCGCGACTTGGGCGATCAGATGGTCGGCGACACCCAGTTCTTGCAAGGTGGCACCTAAATCTTCGACTACCGCGTCGAAATGGCTGTCGTTAAGGCCTTGTGCGACCAGATGGGCGTGGCCTTTGCGCATGTCCAAGCCGGTGTAGTTGTGCGGCCCGCCGAATGCCATGGTCAGGAAAGCTTTTTGTTTGGCGGCCTGCTTGTCCATGTCCACGCCCTCGAAGAAACGGTTGATGCGTTCGTCGTTCAACACCTTGCGGTAGAAGATATCGACGGCGGCATTGACGGCCCCTTCGCCGCCCAGTTGCTCAAACAGGGTGGGATTTTTCGTTTTGCCGTATTTTTCATCGTACCAGTCAGCCAAGTTCTTTTTTTCGGTCATGGGTTCTCTCCGGTTTTAAGCGTTAGTTTTGTTTGTGACAGCATGTTCCTAGTCTGGGCTCTATCGCCCACTTAAAGATTTGTCCTGTATACAACTTAAAGCTTGTTTGGAGAACTGTCAAGCCCATAAAATCAATGGTTATAGGGATCCGACCGCTGTATAAGTCATATCCTGGATCAAATTTATGGGGTTTGCCTGGCACTAGGCTGGACGGGCGCTCAGAAGAGGGTTCCGAACGCCCGTCATCGGAAGGTGGCTTTGCGGCCGATGTGGAATTTCTTGCCCCGGCTTGTCGGCGGGGTGGATTCTTATGATGTCAGCGAACTGCCCGTCACTTAGGGTGAGAACCCCGCTTGTGCGGAGATTTCCGGCTCGGAGTATGAGGAGCCACCGGCTGGGCCTCGGCAGTGGAACCGGAGCAAGCTTCGGTCTTCGCCTCGGCAGTGGAACCACAACAGGCTTCAGGCTCGGCCTCGGCGGCGGATCCGCAGTAGGCCTCAGGCTCGGCCTCGGCGGCGGAGCCGCAGCAGGATTCGGATTCGGCTAAGGATTCAGATTCATCGGCAGCCTCGCAACAGGTTGCGGGTTCGGATGCAGCGGCAGGCTCGGGTTCGGGAACTGCCACAGGGGCAGGGCTAGGTTGGGCTGGAGCAGAGGGTTTTTTGCCATATTTCTCGTCGTACCACTCAGCCAGGCTTTGTTTCGTCATGGTGGGTCTCCTGTCATGTATTTATTGTTTTGGTAAGGCAGTGGGTGCTTTCGTAGAATGTTTTCATCGGCTTGCCGCCGGGAAAGCGTTACAATCACACAAGCGGCGGATACGTTATACCGCTGATTTTGGACTGTCAAACCACCTTTTTTTCTGTGGCCTTGCAAAGGGCACGGAACCGGCGGCACCTATAGGGAGCTTCAAATCCATGCAACTGACCCAATTCACCGATTTTTCCTTGAGAGTGTTGATTTACCTGGCCCGTTTGCCGGAGCCGGGACAGGCGACGATCAACGAAATTGCTGAATTCCACAAGATCTCCCGCAACCATCTGGTCAAGGTGGTCAACAACCTGTCCAACCAAGGGTTCGTCCAGACCACCCGTGGCAAGGGTGGCGGACTCAAGCTGGGCCGTCCGCCTCACACTATCGGCATTGGCGAAGTGGTGCGCGTCACCGAGCCGACTATGGACTTGGTCGAATGCTTCAATCTGAAGACCAACCAATGTTGCATCGCACGTGGTTGCGCCCTCAAAGCTGAGTTGTACGAAGCCCGTCGGGCTTTCATGATGGTGCTGGACAAATACACCTTGGCGGACTCGGCGGTCATCAACACCCCGGTTTCCCACGGCGCTGGAAGGGAGTCCCCGTCGCACTTGCCCGAACTGGCTGCCTAAGCTTTCGATAAACAGTGAATCCGCTCAAGAAACTGCTTGGCCAGACGGCCATTTACGGCCTTAGCACCATCATCGGCAGGCTGCTCAACTACCTCCTCGTACCTCTCTACACCTATCAGTTCACCGATCCCAAAGATTTCGGCGTGCGCACAGAATTCTACGCCTACGCTTCATTCCTCAACGTGGTGCTGACCTACGGCATGGAAACGGCGCTGTTCAATTTCTCCGCCAAGAGCGACCGCAACCCGGCGGTCTACAGTACCGCCTTGTTTTCCCTGGCGCTGACTACCGCGCTGTTTTTGGGTGGCTTGTCGGCCGGGGCGCAGCCCCTCGCAGATCTGCTGCGCCACCCGGGCCACGCCGACTATGTCATCTGGATGGCCTGGATCATCGGCCTCGACGCCCTCACTGCCGTTCCGTTCGCCAGGCTGCGCGAACAGCAACGCGCCCAGCGCTTCGCCGTGCTGAAGACGCTCAACATCCTCATCAACATCGGCGGCAACCTGTTTTTGATCGGTCTGTGCAAATGGGCCTATGAAACTTCGGCGGACGGCTGGCTGGCATGGACGGGGAGGCTATACGACCCCGCCATCGGCATCGGCTATGTGTTCATCGCCAATTTGATCGCCAGCGCGGCGACGCTGGCCCTGATGTTGCCGGAATTCCTCGCGGCCCGCGCCTGGCCGGATTTCGGCCTGTGGCGGCGGATGCTGGCTTATGCCTTGCCGCTGCTGGTCGCCGGGCTGGCGGGCATGGTCAACGAGACCTTGGATCGCGTCATGCTGAAATATCTGCTGCCCGAGGCGACCGCCATGGCCCAGCTTGGCATTTACGGCGCTTGCTACAAGATCTCCATCCTCATGAGCATCTTCATCCAGGCTTTCCGTTACGCCGCCGAGCCGTTCTTCTTCTCCCATTACCAGCAAAGCGATGCCCGGCAATTGTATGCCTTGGTGATGCGCTGGTTCGTGATCGCATGTTCGTGCATATTCCTAGGTGTCATGGTCAACATCGCCTGGGTGAAGTATTTTGTCGGCGCGAACTACCGGGTGGGCCTGGACGTGGTGCCGATCCTGCTGCTGGCCAATTTGTGCCTAGGCGTGTTTTTCAACCTGTCCATCTGGTACAAGCTCACCGAGCAGACCCGCTTCGGCACTTATCTTACCTTGTGGGGTGCGGCGGTCACCCTGGCCTTGAATTTTTACTGGATACCCCGCATCGGCTATATGGGCTCGGCCTGGGCGACCTTGATCTGTTACGCCAGCATGGCGGTGTGGTCTTACTTGCTGGGGCAGAAGTTTTATAAAGTACCCTACGATCTGAAACGGATGCTCGCCTATCCTTTGTTGGCGCTGGGTATTTATCTGTGGGTTGCGAAGATTGAGGGATTGTCTATGGGCTTGGAGTTGGCGGCTAAAAATGGTTTGCTGCTGGGGTTTCTGGGGGTGGTCTTTTTGCTGGAGAAAAACGTGAGACGGAATAAACTTTAGTGCCACCGGCAGCTTGTCCCACTATGGACGGCTTTCCATCCGTCAGTTACCATCCTCGCCCATTCACACCGGGGACGATTTGTCCCGGTACCTCTTTGAAGATGTTTCCTTGCGACTCCGGCACACGCCCATGCGATTTTTCCGTTTTCTCCCCAACCCGAAACTCGGCGGGCTGATTCTGGCTGGCTACGCGCTGCTGGCCTGCCATTTGGCCGTTGCCGCCCCGCATTTGTTCAAGGCCGGAAGCCTCGCGGAAATCCAGGCCGGGCGGGCGGGCAAACCCTTCATCTTGTTGTTTTGGTCGCTGGATTGCGCCAGTTGCGTGAAAGAACTGGACAGCCTTGCCGCCATTACCGCCAAACATCCTGATTTGGATCTGGTGATGGTGTCCACGGACGAGGACTCCTACGCCAAGGAAGTCGAGGCAACGTTAAGCAAGCATGGATTGGGAAAGATCGAATCCTGGATATTCGCCGATGCCAACGCCCAACGCCTGCGTCACGAAATTGATCCGACCTGGTTCGGCGAGTTGCCACGCAGCTATTTCTACGACGCCGCCCACCATCGCCAGCCTCACAGCGGCGTATTGGGCGTCGGGCAGATCGGGTCTTGGCGGATCTCGGCCAATCCTACAACCCCCTGAAATCTGAGGAATCATTCATGAAAATAGGCATCGTCGGCGCGGCCGGGCGCATGGGGCAGACTTTGATCAAAGCCTGCCTGGAAACCGAAGGCGTGGAACTGGCCGCCGCCATCGAGCATAAGGACAGCCCCGCCGTGGGCAAGGACGCGGGCGAAGTCGCCGGCCTGCCGCGTTGCGGGCTGATCGTCATCGGCGATGTCGGCGCGGCGATGGCGGCGGTCGATGCGCTGATCGACTTCACCCGCCCGCAAGCCACCTTGGCGAATCTGGAACTGTGCCGCCAACAGGGCAAATATCTGATTATCGGCACCACTGGCTTTACCGCCGAGCAACATGGCTGGATCGAAAAAGCCGCCGAAGAAACCGCCGTGGTCATCGCCCCGAACTTCAGCGTCGGCGTCAACCTCACATTGAAAATCCTGGAAATGGCGGCTCGGGTGATGGGCGAGTACACTGACATCGAAATCATCGAAGCCCATCATCGCCACAAGGTGGATGCGCCCTCCGGCACCGCCTTGCGCATGGGCGAGGTGGTGGCGATGGCTTTGGGGCGCGATTTGAACGATTACGCAGTCTATGGCCGGGAAGGCTTCACTGGCGAGCGTGACCGCAAGACTATTGGTTTCAGCACCATCCGCGCCGGGGACATCGTCGGCGAGCATACGGTGATGTTTGCCGACGAGGGCGAGCGGGTGGAAATCACCCACAAAGCCTCCAGCCGGATGACCTTCGCCAAGGGCGCGGTGCGAGCCGCGCTATGGCTTTCGGGCAAAAAGAAAGGTTTGTTTGATATGCAGGATGTGTTGGGCTTGAAGGATTGAGGCCGTTAAAGAATCTCCCAACAAGTTGATTCCGTTCATGGTTCGACAGGCTCACCACGAACGGAATCAACACTCTAGCGTCGCCGGAAACCATACTCCAACGTGAAAAACTGGGGATTGAACGCAGCCAAAGGTTCCCGCAACTTGGCGAGTTCTTCTTCCGGGCCATGCACCTCCAGCCGCGTGATCTCGGCGATTTTCAAGGCTTCCTGAAGCAAGGCGCCGACATTGTCCAAATGCGTCAACAGCCCTTCAGCATCCGCATAGCCTTCGCGGCAATGCGCCTGGCCGCCGTCGAAGCTGAAGCCGTAATACAGCACCTTCGCCTCGTTGTTAGTCGTGGCGACAAATTGCCCGCACAGGGCCTTGAACGCTGTCAGTTGGCCGTCTGATACTTTGAAATAAGGTGCGAGGGTGACGCATGAGTCTTGGGTTGCCATGGTTTTTTTACCTGTTGTTTCAATATAATCAGAACGTGATACTTTTGTCCCTTGCCAAAATGGCCGCGATGTAATCCGGCATTCCCTTGATGGATGCCCCTTCGACCAAATCGGCCACGCCAATCTGCCGGGCGACGGCGCATGCGCCGCACACCCAGATGGGAATCCCGGCGGCTTGCACGGTGGCCAGCAAATCCTTGAGCGGCGTCAGGTTGACGCCGACCACATGGTCGGCGACCCCGGTTCGGCCCAAGGTCACGGCCTCGTTCCAGAGCCACAGGATCACGTCGTGGCCCTGTTCCCTGGCCGTCTTGGCGGCGATGAACGGCAGCGTCGCCATCGTCGGATCGTCGGTTCCCCGGCTGCCTGAAATGATGAATGTACCCATAAGTCCTCTTTGTTCGTCGTTGCTGGATGTTTGCACGGACGGCGGAAGCGTCCATGCCAAGCTTACCACGGCAGTTCGCCAAACGCCGCTTTGCCGCTACAATCTGCGCGCCTTAAACCCAAGCCAACAGGAAACCCATGCGACTCCAAGAATTTCTTGCCTTAGTGAAAAGCGGTGCGCGGCTGTCATTCCAGGAATCCATCGCCGTCATTGCCGAGCATTATCACTACAGCCCCATCCAGTTCACCAACGGCGGCGTGGTCAACGAGGCGAGAACCAACGAAGGCTCTTGCAAGCTCTTTTATTTCGCCAAATTGCACGGGCTGACGCCAGGGCAAACCTTGGGGCTGTTCGGCGATTATTATTGGAAGGATGTGCTGGAAAACCCCAATGCCTCGGATCATGCCAATATCCGCGCATTCATGCGGCAGGGCTGGGCAGGGATTGCCTTTGATGGCGAGGCGTTGCGGGATAAAGCCTAGCGTCCGGGGCGAGGTATCGGAAACCATCCTTCCAAACCCAGTGGCTTGCTGACCCGTTTATCCATGCGCTAAGGGTTTCTTGCATCCATCCACCACATGCCAGAAAATGGAACTCCCTCGCACTTGGTGCGGAGATCGACTCCGCACCCGAGGAGGGAATCGTTTGCTTGGGTAACTACCAACCCCCTAAAAAATCCGCTACGCTACGACGATGTCTGAACTGAAGCGCCCCACACAAACTGACTCGGACAGGATGGGCCATGCCGAGAAGGGTGTGCTGATCCTGTCGCTGTTTGGCGTGTTGGAAGGGTTCGGGCGGCGGTTGAAGGAGAGTTGGAAGGCAAGGTCGAGAAGACCTGCCGGAATTCGAGCAAACCGCCGTTCCTGCTGCTCCGGTGGCGGGACTACTAAGGATCAGGTTTTGCGGTTCCTCACGGACTGGCGCATCCCGTTTGGCAACAACCTCGCCGAAAAGCAGGGTGCGGCAGGTCTTGCGTCAAGCTGAAAGTGATCGGCGGCTTTCGCGCCATGGACGGTGCCGATGCCTTTTGTGTCATCCGTTGTGTTTGGAAAACCAGAAAACTGAACGGCCTTAATCCTTTCGATACCCTCAGGCTGGCATTTGGGGGTTGGTAGTTGCTTATTTTGTGTGTGTTTGTTTGTGAGGTACATATGTGGAAGTTTGTTGCTGTTGTTCTATTGCTTTGTTCCGGCATTTCTTTTGCGGATCCGTTTATTTATGTTGGGCTTTCCGGAACCGTAGAGACTAGCGGTTCTTGTTCACTATTGACTATAGATGCCGCCAATGACTCAAAAAACTATTATGATTATCCATGTGAGCCGGACAAGCTTGTAGTGAATTCCTCTGGAAAACAAGTTTACATGCTTTACAGTGGATACAATCCGCATGGGTTGTCAGTGTTCGATACTGATAAAAAAACAATTGTTGCTAATTTATTACAAGGAGATTCAACTGTAATGGACATGGCGTTGAGTTCGGATGGGACAAGGCTTTATGTTATGTCTCAGATTTACAATGGAACGATTTATGTTATAGACGCAATCAACAATGTTTTGTTAAAAACCATTCACCCATGGCAACCCATCTTTAGTACTGGTTTGTTAAGATCCTTGGCAATCAACCCAGCCGGAACAGAGCTTTATGTCACTATAGGTGGAGATAGTTATGACTCTATTATCCCCGTGGCTTCAGTGATAGATGTCACTGTTGGTTCAGAAGTTGCCCGGATACCATTGAGCGCTGAACCTGGAGATTTAGCATTTAACCCTGCTGGAACTCGTGCTTATATCACGTTACGATATACAAACAACCCTAATGGGAGCAAAATTACGGTTATTGACACTGCGCTGAGAAAACAAACCGCTAGTGTGGCTCTGCCTGTTGGATATGATCCCCTCAATATAGCGATCAACCAAGCAGGAACCCGTGCTTACGTCGTGAGCAGTAACAATAGCAGTTCAAGCATAACAGGTAGTCTCAATGTGTTAGATCTCAGCACTAACACCGTCATGTCACTATCGAATAATTCTTTGTTCTATCCTACAAGGGTGGCTCTCGATTCTATGGGGACGCGAGCCTACGTTGGAGATTTTGCTTCAAATGCTATCGTAGTTTTTGACACTGCCAGCTTAAATGAAGTTTACAGAATTCAACATGGTGGTCAATTCAATGATATGGCAGTTGCCCCTTCTTCAGCCTCTCCGCCTCCGAATACCAGTCAGATAACCTGTCTGTTCGATTGGGCTCAATCTAACTACCCCAGCCTTTTGTCGCCCGCATCAACAGGTTTATCAACCCTTCAAAATTATATTTACCGCTATTACTCGAAAACGCAATTTTATCTTGCGGTCTCTTTTGCGGACAGCCATGTCTATTACATGTCCGTGGCAGAGGGTATCATTCATGATCTCGGCCCATTTTCGGTTTGGAAAGTTACATCCAATTGCGCAGGTAGCGGATATACAGCGCAGCCGACAGTTTCTCTAGCCGCATCACCAACTACAGTGAACTCGGGGAGTTCAAGCACATTGCAATGGTCATCGACTAATGCGACATCTTGCACGGCCAGCGGTGGATGGAATGGAAACAAAGCCACCTCAGGCAGCTTGTCAACGGGTGCTTTGGCAAGCAATCAAACTTATAACCTGTCTTGTTCAGGTGGCGGAGGCACAGCCAGCCAGTCAGTGACTGTGACGGTGAACAATACTCCTGCCCCAGCGATTTCTTTGTTATCCTCTAAAACGGTTAGCATTACTGGTTCAGGCACGGTAACCACTGGCACGCTAACATGGACAGTGACTAATGCGACCACTTGCACAGCTAGTGGAGGCTGGAATGGTAGCGTGGCGACATCGGGTACTTGGTCAACGGGGGCATTAACCAGTAGTACGACTTATACGCTGACTTGTTCGGGCAATGGGGGATCCACTTCCGCGTCCAACACAATAGTGGTCGATACCCCACCATCCCCAACCCTGACCTTCACAGCATCACCGAATACGGTGAATTTTGGTGGGGCAAGCACATTGCAATGGTCAGCCACCAATGCGACCTCATGCACGGCCAGCGGTGGATGGCTTGGAACTATTGGCACATCTGGAAGTTCATCAACGGGGGGGCTGACAACCGACACAACTTTCAATCTGTCTTGCTCCGGCAGCGGTGGCTCAGTTAATAAATCCATTACAGTAACCGTGAACAAAGCCCAAAGCTTGACTGTTTCCTTGACATCCACCCAGAGTGTCTTACATTTAGGTCAAAGCGCTACTTTGCAATGGTCATCGACCAATGCCACTTCATGTAGTTTGTCTGATAGTTCAGGCATTACCTATCCATCAACCGCAATATCTGGATCGATGCTGTTGAATTACACTAATCCCTCATTTGTCGGGACATCAACCTATACCTTGACCTGTTATGGCCCTGGCTATACCCCGGTTTCAAAATCCGTTTCAATTGGCTTCAACTGATTTCGAATATCCAGCTTTGAAAAACCGTAACTATCAACCCCTTCTAAAACCCGCTATGCTGCGGCGATGTCTGAACTGAAGCGTCCCACACAAACTGACTTGGATAGGATGAGCCATGCCGAGAAGGATGCGCTGATCCTGTTGCTGTTTGACGTGTTGGAAGAGTTCGGGCGGCGGTTGAAGGAGTTGGAAGGCAAGGTCGAGAAGACCAGCCGGAATTCGAGCAAGCCGCCGTCCTCGGACGGCCTGAAAAAGAAAGTTTTTTTTTGAAAGAGTATCCCATGCGCTTGGTGGTGTTGTGCATGGTCGAGCTTGAGACGGGAACCCCGTAAATGTCATTGTACTTCCCGCATAGCTCGGCCAGCGACAAGTCCGGGGTTTCCGCGAGGAGCGCCTGCAACCACAGTTCGCCCTCGGGCGAGATCAGGCGGTCAGGGGCGGTGTTGCGCTGGCGCGGGGCTATGTCGCCGGTTTCGTAGTACAATTGCTTGAGCGATTGCACCGTGGTCGGGCTGACTTGGAATAGTTCGGCGGTTTGTCGGACCGGGTGGACTAGACCATAGTTTGCAATCCTCTGCCGCAAATCTCTGGAATGCGTAGTCATGGCCCCCTCCTCGCGAATTATGGTTTGGTTACGCTATTGGAACATGGAAAGATTCAAATCATCTATCCGGTTGTATAGTACATTTAAATGGCTGTTGCCCGCTGGTTTCTATTATAAAGTAACAGTTAAGAATTGAAAACGCTGTATCTACACAAGTCTCTCAGCAAACAGGCATGATATGGGATGATTTTAAAAAACACTGTCGGGGGTTGGCCCGCGCCTTATCAAGCGCCACCAGCAACTGGTGCTTGAACACATGAATTCAAGTGAATGCCTGAGCGCGGGGTTGAAGTCCCTGCCGGACAAGGTCGGCAGTTTTGCCAGCACCCATGTGGCTTGGCGGTTCTACGCGAACGAATCGGTCACCTTGCCGAAGCTCCAGGAGCCGCTGATGGCGGCGGCGCATGAGGGCATCGCCAACCACTGCCGCGATTACGCGCTGTGTGTGCATGACTGGTCGCGCCTGAGCTACAAGCACCTCAACAAGACGGACACTTATGCCGCCACGCATGAGACGGATGTTGGTTACGACCTGCAAACCAGCCTGATGGAGAGCGACCGCAACGGCCAGCCGCTCGCGCCCGTGGCGCAACGCCTGGTCAGCGCCGACGGGAGTTACGCCACCTACGGCGGCATGGCACCCGGCCCGTGCGTCAAGGGCCACCTCGACGAAGTGAGCGATTGCGTCGCCCATTTGGAAGGCCAAGCCGTTGGTTCACCTTATTGACCGGGAAGGGGATTCGGTGGGCCACATCCGCCGCTGGCAAGCCGCGGGCAGCCTTTGGCTGGTGCGGGTCAACGACGATCCCAAAGTGGACTACAGGGACAAGCCCATGGCGTGCAAGGCCGTGGCGCAAACCTTGGCGTTCGCCAAGGCGCGGCTAGTGACCTACCATGGCGAGACGTGCTGGCAATGGGTGGCGGAGGCCTAGGTGACGCTCAGCCGGCCGGGACGCCAAGCCCAGCCGCAAGAAAAGCAAGAAACCGGCCGTGCCGGCCCCCCGGCTGGTCGTCAGCCGCGTCCTGTCAGACGGGGGCGAGGTCTTGGCGGAATGGCTGATCGCGCGACCAACGTGGATGGGGTGGGCGCCCCGACCATCGCCCTGTGGTACTACTGGCGCTGGCAAATCGAATGCTTCTTCAAACTGCTCAAATCGGCGGGCCACCACCTCGAAGCGTGGCAGCAAGAGTACGCCCTGGCGATTGCCAGCGCCTTTTGGTCGCCAGCATGGCCTTGCGTTACGGTTTGGGCGATAGCCGCCGACGACAGCCCGGAGGTGGCCGGGCTGCGCGGATTCCTGGTCAAGCTCAGCGGCAGGCAAATGCGGCATAAAAAGGGGTTTACCCATCCGGCGTTGCTGGCGGGCTTGTGGGTCTTCCTCTCCATGCTTGAAGTCATGGAGGCCTACTCTCAAAAAGAGCTGGATGGCTTGAAGGCAACCGCCCGGCAATTCTTGGGGAAAGTTGTGTAGATACTTATGCCTAAAGGCGGGGGCTTAAACCTTGAATATTGAAGTGAATGCTTATCAAGTTAATTTCATACCAAAATACTTAGTTGAAATGCTTTGGCTTTCATGATTTTATATCTGTTTAGGGAAAATTTGTATGTCTTTCCTCTCCATTTTTCCCATAAAACCGATTAAGCGCAAACTTCAGGAGGTCATCTAATGATGTCAACAATGCAAAGGCAGCTCAGACGTGTGCAGATATCTGTCATGGTTGGCGTGTTGCTCGGGTTCTGCGGTCTTCTCGCAGAAGAAGCCGGGGCAGCAGAGAGTGCCGTCTTCTCATACACAGGCGCTGACCAAACGTGGGCCGTACCCGCAGGTGTCACGCAAATTTCCGTCAAAGTATGGGGCGCTGGCGGAGCCGGTGGAAACTACATTTTTAATGACAGCGGAGGAGGAGGAGGGTTTGTCACTGGCACGCTCAATGTGACACCAGGAGAACGACTTACCATCATAGTGGGTGGTGGTGGTCAACCTGGTACAGGTCCAGGAGCGTATGGAGGTGGTGGTGGCAAGGCTTGCGGCGTCGGTGGGCGTGGGGGTGGCCGTTCGGCTATCCGTAATTCCTCAGGAATAGAACTGATCACTGCGGGGGCTGGTGGTGGTGGCGGTGGTTCGGCCACGGCTACTGAAGCCCGAGGAGGTGGCGGAGGCGGTCTCACCGGTACATTAAATACCTGGCCACCTTACAATGGAAATCCAGGAACACAAACTGCAGGTGGTGCAGGTGGTGATAATCCGGCCAATCCCGGTGCAGATGGCTCTCCAGGTGGTCAATTCTATGGCGGAAATGCCGGTTGCTATGATAATGGCTATAGTGGCTCTGGTGGTAGCGGCTACTTCGGCGGCGGCGGCGGTACTGATTTTGCCGATGGTGGCGGTGGTGGTGGCTCAAGTTTAGTGCCGACCGGTGGGAAAACATCTGCTGCGAATAACGACATGCCAGGCAATAGTTCAGATCCCGACTATGCTGATAACGCTGGTCATGGAGGGCCGAAAGGCGGTGCCGGCAATCCAGGGCGGGTGGTCATCCTTGCTAACCCGCTGGGAACGACCTTGGTTGTCGGGTTTACACCGCCCTTTGCCACAGACGACGAAGTGGCCGGAGGGATGATTTTTCGCTACGTCCAATATGACGCTTCCCATTACCGTGAGTCCATCGCGGGCGCTTTGCGCATCACGCCGAGAAGCTCAGGCATAAGCGGCCTTGACATCGACCGTGGCGAAGTCGTGATGCGCTTCAGCAGGAACAACATCGCCTATGCCGAATGCACTATGCGCCGCGCCGTCAATGACGACTTTGATCACTTTGTCAGTGTGCAGGTGGCTATGCGCTCCCCCAACAGCGCCGGCGGGGAGTACATCATCCAGCCCATTTCAGTCTCGGCACCTGGAAACTCAAGATCCTTTGTGTCGGAGTCTGTCGCGTTCAGCGCGGACAATGCCAGCTATTTTTACAAACCCAATGACGGGATTTGCAACACGAATTTTGTCTCCGGCGCACCAGCAACTAGCATAGTTGTAGGCATACCTGCAATCAAGGACGGCGACACCGCAGATGTGTATATTGTAAATGTGAATAGCACACCCCAGCCTGCGCATGTGGCAACTGGCGTCATATCGGCTAGCAACATGTACTAGAAACATGTAAAGCCACGATCCAACAAAAACCGCCCTTTGGGGCGGTTTTTTTTAATCAATTTGTCTAAAAAAACCTTCTGATACTGTTGGCGAATGTCAGCCGGTTGGTAGAACCAATCAAAGACCGCCGAGAATTCGGTCAAAATGAGGTAGCAGGATGCTGTTCAGCCTGTGGAATCACATGGCTTGGGGATGCTGCTGGTGAGGCGCAGATTGTTAGAAATCAAATTCGCCAACAGCCGGGTAGGGTGCGCACAGCCAGGTAGCCAGGTAGGGTGCGAGACTGTGAAAGAATCCACCCTGTCTCTTCGAGATTTTGGCATAATATTGGCGATTATCCTATTGAATAAAAAGGGCAAATGATGCCGAGAACCTACAAGGCGGGACAGCACCGCGGGCAGGGGATGCTGCTGCCCCCCAGCATCGACGACTACGTTGCTGAAGGCAACCCCGTCAGGGCCATCGACGCCTATGTCGAAAGCCTGGACCTTGCCGCGCTCGGTTTCCAAAACACCCGGTCCGGCCCCCGCGCCGGGCAGCCGCCGTTCCCCCCGGCGGCGCTGCTCAAGCTCTACCTGTACGGCTACCTCAACCGCATCCACTCCAGCCGCCGCCTGGAGCGCGAGGCGGTGCGCAACCTCGAGGCCATCTGGCTGGCCCAGGGCCTGCGCCCTGGCTACAAGGCCCTCGCCAACTTCCGCAAGGACAACGGCCAGGCCCTCAAGGCCGCCAACAAGGACTTCATCCTGCTGTGCAAGGACTTGGCGCTGCTCGGCGGCGACGAGGTGGCCGTCGACGGCAGCTTCTTCAAGGCCGACGCCAGCAGCGACGGCATTTTCACCGCCAAAAAGCTCGACGACCAGCTGGCGGCCCTGGAGAAAAAGATCGACGCCTACCAGCGCCAGCTCGCCGAGCAGGACGCCCAAGACGACCAAGCAGGCCTGGGCAGCCTGGTGGAGGACGAAGGCCTGGCCGACAAAATCGCCCGGCTCAAGGAGAGGCGGGCGGAAAAGCACGCCCTGCGCGCGCGGCTTGAAAAGTCGGCGGACAGCCAGCTCTCCACGGTCGACCCCGACGCGCGGCTCCTCAGCAAAAAGGGCAAGACCACCGCCGGCTACAACGTGCAGATCGCCGTTGACGGCAAACACAAGCTCATCGTTGCCAGCGAAGCCACCCAAGACGGCAACGACCGCCAGCAGCTCGTGCCGATGCTGGAAAAGGCCCGGGAAATCCCGCAATCCGAGCGCCTGGTCGGGCTGGCCGACACCGGCTACCACAGCGGCGAGCAGATCCAGCGGGCCGAGGAACTCGGCTTCGAGGTCTACGTGCCCGAGCCCAAGGCCATCACGGCGGCGGAAAAGGACGGACGCTTCACCCGCGAACGGTTCCGGTACGACGCAGCCGAAGACCGCCACACCTGCCCCAACGGCGAAACGCTGGAAGCCTGCGGCAAGCCCCAAGAGCGCGGCGGCAAGCTTGTCCAGGCCCACAAGTCCAAGGTCTCCGCCTGCGCCGCCTGCCCGTTGCGTGTGCAATGCCTGACGGCAAACGCCGCCTACAAAAAACTGGAGCGCTGGCAGCACGAGGCGGCCGTCGAACGGCACCGCCAGCGGATGGCCCAAGCGGGCGGGCGCATGAGAAAGCGCAGCCAGCTCGCCGAGCACCCCTTCGGCACCCTCAAGCACCGGGCGGGCATGCACCACTTCCTGATGCGCGGCCTGGAGAAATGCCGTGGCGAGTTCAGCCTGATGGTGTTGTGCTACAACTTCACCCGGGTACTGAACCTGCTGGGGTTTGAGGCGCTGCGGGAGTATTGCGCCCGGCGCGGCGGGAACCGGGCCAAAATGATCCAATATGCCTAAAAACAAGGCGCGGGGCGGCCTGTATTGAAGGATTCCCCGGCATTTCTTGCCAATGGCGTTTTAGAAAAAAGACGGGGGCGGTTATTGGGAATATCCGGCTGAACTCTTTCACAGTCTCGCACCCTACAAGGCTTCTGTGTTTTTGACAGCAGCAAAAAACGGTGGTGGGTTTAATTGATTTATTGAGATTGAAAGCAGTATCTATTTATAAACAACCCTATCACCGTGTTGTGAAGTGCTTCCAATTTTGAAAAGCAAATCGTTTTGCGCGTCAATCGCTTGATCCGGGTTCGCAACAAAAGGTTTTTGTTTTCTATTTTTTGAGTATGCCGCTTGCCAATGACGTGCTTGTCTTTAGGGATGAGTGCGGAATAGCTGCCCCAATCGTCTGTGTAATAGGTCCGGATATTGAATGCCTTCAAATTTGAGATCAATTGCTCGCACACCGCATCTTGGCGCCGCCCGAAAACGAACGACAGGACACAGCCTGTCACGGCATCGATGGCATACCGGAGCCAGCGTTGGTTCTTTTTGTCGCCGACGTAGCTCCATGGCTCGTCTGCCTGAACATCCATTGGAGAATCAAGGGGATGCCTGATTTCGACGGCGATCTCACGCGTACCGATGTAAGGGTTCACGGCGACCACTTCAGCGGAGCTTTTTTTTAGCGTGGAAATGACGGTGTTTTTGCCGATACCCAGAATGCGCGAAGTATCCCGGATGCCGCCGCCGTTCATGGCAATGTCCACAATCTGGTCTTTGACGCCAGGCTCGTAGGCCCGGTACACGCAGTCGGTCTTGAATATTCGCCCGCACTCCTTGCAGCGAAACCGGGAACGACCGCTTTGGGTGCCGTAACGGACAACCTCGGAACTGTTGCAATACTTGCACAAAACAATTTGATACGCCATTGGAATGGTTGCCTAAGAAGCTTGAAAATTTTATGCCCTACCATACTTAATAAATCAATTAAACCCACCTCCCAAAAAACCACATTAGCGATGCGTTGATAATAGTTGTAATAACCGCTGTGACAACAATAGTTACTAACTGTGTTTTATCCATAATTGCGAAAAAATTTAGATTTGCAGCGCCTAACGCCAGCGTTGATCGGCACGGGCGGCTTTATCGCCCGCGTCCGCTCGAACAGCTTGTTAGGCAATAATTACGTCGGCATAGGATGTGCCGACGTAAGGAGGCGCATCAATCAAGTAACGCGAATGATGCGCTTCGTTCCTCAGCGCATCCTATGGCCCTGGTTAGTGTCAATTTGTGCAATTGCTACATAATGCCGGAAATGTCAGGCAACGATAGAGCTGCTGCACAACCTACCCGGCTAAGATTTTCCTTTCAATGTTCCGAGTATCATTGCCGCAATTGGAGCGATAAACAACACGACTGTAGTTGACATTAGTGGAGTCGAACCACCCTGCAATTCTTCTCCTTTTAGAGCCATTAATGTCAAGGGACTCATAAGAAGGATGTTAAACAGGTTAATAATAACTGTAGAAAGTGGATACAGCTTATCGCCAAGTAAGCCAGCAAGGGCCGCAAGAATAAGTGAAATCCAAATCACATATATCGTTATGAGCGGCACGATAATAGCGAGTGTGCCAACCAAAAATGCAGCCATACCAAGACCTTTGTTCATCGTTCTCTCCGTAAGCCTAACGCCCGCGATCAGCGCCCCGCGCCACCCCAAAAAACCTGAAAACACCAAGGCGCTTCGTGGCGCGGGTGCGCTGGATTGATGGGATGGACTCCTCCCGCCCCACGGCATCGAATGATCGTGCCAGAATGGAGGGGCGAACCTAATCCCATTCACAGAGCCGAAGGAGTCCAAAAACATGAACGCCAACACCAACGCCAACGCCACGAACCTGAACGCCGCGCCTGCGCACATTACCACCGTCGCCGTCGATCTGGCAAAGTCTGTCTTCGAGCTGGCCATCGGCGACGGGCAGGGCCGCGTCACCGAGCGCAAGCGCCTGTCGCGGGAGGCTTTTTCCCGCTTTTTCATCAACCGCCCGCCCTGCCGCATCGTCATGGAGGCCTGCGGCACTGCCCATCACTGGGCGCGGACTTTCCAGGCCATGAGCCACGAGGTCAAGCTGCTGCCGCCTCAGCACGTGCGGCCTTATGTGCGCCGCAACAAAACCGACCGCGCCGACGCTTCCGCGCTGTTGGAGGCCGACCGCTGCGGCGACATCCTGCCGGTGCCGGTCAAGTCCGAAGGCCAGCAGGCCTTGCAGGGGCTGCACCGCGTCCGCAGCGGCTGGATGGCGACGCGCACGGCGCGGATCAACGAGGTGCGCGGCCTGCTGCGCGAGTTCGGCTTCGACCTGCCGCAAGGCCCCTCGGCGGTGATGGGGCGGGTGCCGGGCTGGCTGGCCGACGAGGAAAGCAAAATCCCGCCCGCCTTGCGCACGGCCCTGTCCGAGGTCATGGCGGAGATCGCCGAGCTTGAGGCCCGCGTCGAAAAGCTGGAAAAGCAGTTGCGGCAGGAGGCGAAGCAGCGGCCCGCCGCGCAAAAGCTGATGGCCGTGCCGGGCATCGGGCTGCTGACCGCCACCGCCCTGGTCGCCGCCGTCGGCGGCATGGAGGCGTTCCGCGACGGGCGGCACCTCGCCGCCTGGCTCGGCCTGACGCCGAAGGAGTCCAGCAGCGGCTTCAAGCGCAAGCTCGGCAGGATCAGCAAGCGCGGCGACCCGTACCTGCGCACCCTGCTCGTCCATGGCGCGAGGTCGGCGCTCAACGCCGCCATGGTGAAGCTCGCCGCCGGCAAGGCGCTGACCCGGCTGCAACGCTGGGCGGTCGAGCTGGCCGCCCGCGTCGGCCACAACAAGGCCGCCACCGCGCTGGCCAACAAGCTGGCCCGCATCGCGTTCGCCGTCGTCCGGCAGGGGCGCGAGTTCGACGGCGACTTTGTCCCGGACTTGCCGAAGGCGGCGGCATCGCAGGCTGCTTAAACACGATGGCCGCCTGAGCTTATTTGTAAACGATTAAACACCGAGTTCCCAACCAGGTTTGCGAGCGAGAGACTCGACAGTCATGGCGCAACAGGTCGGACCGGTACGGGGAAAAGCCGATAACTCGCCCGGCCAAAAAGCCGCTGGAACGATAGGCACCCAGTACGCGGATTCCATGAAGGCCCGGAGGCATACCCTCCAACAAGGCCGGATATACGACTGCAACCGATCCTCAAGCGTCCGATTGCCGATGTCCCACTTGCAAATAGGGGGGAGTCCATATACGGAATGTTAAGCGATAAACTTATCGTAATCAGCATGGCTACCAATCCAAAACCACTGCACACCTTCAGGAACTGGAACGCCTAAAGCTCGATAGCCTAAGCTTACGCGAACACTCCTATATGCCCCATTTTTAACTGGCTTAAATTGTAAAGAGGGGTGTTTAGGATTTTGCTTAAGTTGCCTATAACTGCGCCGAGCTTGCTGTTGAATTTGGGCAGGCAATGCATAAAAGTGCTGCCAAAATTTGGTAGACGCAAAATGCTTCAAAGCTCGGTCGCCTTACCACTGTGATATTCAGCAAGTGCTTCAGCCGCCAAATTGTCAAATTTTCCAGCGTTGGCATCCGATTCAATTTGTTTATCCCAAATTCGCTCGTCAAATTCGGCAAACCAATGACGAAGTTTGGCCAAATCAGATTCGGGCAATTGTTGTATTGCTTCTTCAATCGCTTGGACGGAAAACATAAACTACTCCGTAAAATGCATTGTTGGAACGGTTTACTAGGTGAGTGCGTTAAGTGGGAATATCGGGCAACGATAAATCTGTTGCCCGACCTACCCGGCTTACCTTGAATACATCTGCTCAATATTATGTTGGCAATCTTTGCAAATACCTGAATACGATAAAAGTGTGCCGCAGCTAGGGCAATGATACTCTATATAAGTGTGAAGCACTTCTCCACAATGCTTACAGTAAAGAGTAGATAATTTAGGATTATCATCTGGATAATCGCATACCAAATTACCTGCCTCATGAATAAAAATTTCTACTTCTGAACAACGCTTGCAATGTCTAACTTGTTTGCATTCTTTATGATCGATAAATTCTGATTCGCTCCAGTCATGCGGTATTGACTCTATTTCAATTTTCTTACAAAGAATACATCGTCTAATTTTTTCGCATTTATCATCAATAAATTCCCACTTATTCCACGCATGAGAAAGTAATTTGCAAAGGAGTGACATTTGTATCTCCATTTTTTTTCGCAGAATATCACAATTGCATGACTGATCACGATCTGATCGCCAATATGAACGGGCCTAACGCCCGCGTTCAGCGCCCCGCGCCACCCCAAAAAACCCGAAAACACCAAGCCGCTTCGTGGCGCGGGTGCGCTGGAATGATGGGATGGACTCCTCCCGCCCCACGGCATCGAATGATCGTGCCAGAATGGAGGGGCGAACCTAATCCCATTCGCAGAGCCGAAGGAGTCCAAAAACATGAACGCCAACACCAACGCCAACGCCACGAACCTGAACGCCGCGCCTGCGCACATTACCACCGTCGCCGTCGATCTGGCAAAGTCTGTCTTCGAGCTGGCCATCGGCGACGGGCAGGGCCGCGTCACCGAGCGCAAGCGCCTGTCGCGGGAGGCTTTTTCCCGCTTTTTCATCAACCGCCCGCCCTGCCGCATCGTCATGGAGGCCTGCGGCACTGCCCATCACTGGGCGCGGACTTTCCAGGCCATGAGCCACGAGGCCAGGCTGCTGCCGCCTCAGCACGTGCGGCCTTATGTGCGGCGCAACAAGACCGACCGGGCCGATGCGTCCGCCCTGCTGGAGGCCGACCGCTGCGGCGATATTTTGCCGGTGCCGGTCAAGAGCGAAGGCCAGCAGGCCTTGCAGGGCCTGCACCGCGTCCGCAGCGGCTGGATGGCGACGCGCACGGCGCGGATCAACGAGCTGCGCGGCCTGCTGCGCGAGTTCGGCTTCGACCTCCCGCAAGGCCCTGCGGCGGTGATGGAGCGGGTGCCGGGCTGGCTGGCGGACGAGGCCGTGGCGATCCCGCCGGTTCTGCGCAAGGCGCTGTCGGCGGTCATGGACGAGATTCGCGGACTGGAAGCCCGCGTCGCCGAGGTCGAAAAGCAGTTGCGGCAGGAGGCCAAGCAGCGGCCCGCCGTGCAAAAGCTGATGGCGGTGCCGGGCATCGGCCTGCTCATCGCCACGGCGCTCATCGCGGCGGTCGGCGGCATGGAGGCGTTCCGCGGCGGGCGGCACCTCGCCGCCTGGCTCGGCCTGACGCCGAAGGAGTCGAGCAGCGGCTTCAAGCGCAGGCTGGGCAGGATCATCAAGCGCGGCGACCCGTACCTGCGCACCCTGCCCATCCACGGCGCGAGGTCGGCGCTCAACGCCGCGATCATGAAACTCAATGCGGGCAAGGCGCTGACCCGGCCGCAACGCTGGGCGGTCGAACTCGCCGGGCGCGCCGGCCACAACAAGGCCGCCACCGCGCTGGCCAACAGGCTGGCCCGCATCGCGTTCGCCGTCGTCCGGCAGGGGCGCGAGTTCGACGGCGACTTTGTCCCGGACTTGCCGAAGGCGGCGGCATCGCAGGCTGCTTAAACACGATGAACACCTGAGCTTATTTGTAAACGATTAAACACCGAGTTCCCAACCAGGTTTGCGAGCGAGAGACTCGACAGTCATGGCGCAACAGGTCGGACCGGTACGGGGAAAAGCCGATAACTCGCCCGGCTCAGAGGCCGCTGGATCGATAGGCACCCAGTACGCGGATTCCATGAAGGCCCGGAGGCATATCCTTCAACAAGGCCGGATATACGACTGCAACTGACCTTAAAAGCGTCCGATTGAAGAGATCCCACTTGCGAATAGGGAGGAGTCCATATACGGACAGTTAGGCCAGTTTGTTGGTTGAAAATGTTGGGGTTCGCAAGCTCACCCCAACCTACGGCCGTTGGCTACTTGGCTTGTCAATTAAACACGAACGATGCGCTTAGTGCCTCAGCGCATCTACGACCCTATCCGGCTTGGCGACGACAAAATCTGATCAAGCCAACTAACCCGGAACAAAATAACCAAATGGTGGCGGGTATCGGAACCGCAGAAACGTAAGTTTTGAAAGGAAGGTCATAGTCCCCTATCGAAGAAAATCCACCTCCAGTGTCAATGCTAAGTGTTCCCCCGGCGTAACTTCCACTATTACCAGCCGTAGCAAAGATTGTATTGTGGTTTGTGATGCTATTATGGAGAACAATAGCCAGTTGAGTCCCTACATCAACCGGAATACCGAATGAATGCAAGTCAACATTAAGAAACGACAGGGTTGTTGGAACCGATAGTTCAGGAATAGTCACACTTGCTAACGGCGAGCCAATTGGTAAGCCGCCTGCAACGGAATATATCTCTGTTGTCAAGCCTACGCCTAAGCTGAGATCTCTTCTCACAAACACATCTACGCTATCGAGAACCCCTGCAATACCGGCAGTGAATGATTGAGCAACATTAGGCTCACCACTGCCTCCGGGGCTGTTACCAACCCCCATGGAAATAGTAAAGGATGTAGCGGGATTCTGCTGATCTAAGATGCTTGCCTGAGCGGCAAATGCTGGCAGCAGAAGGCAACAAGTAAAAAAAACAATCACGCTTCGAATGCTTCGCATAAAATGATCCTCCCAAAAAATTTGGAACCAATGATCTTTAATCTACCAAAATCGCTTTTCATGCGTATTTCTGTTGGCAATCCCTGTGCGAGTAATTTCTTTGGCCCGCCCTGCCTAACGAGAAAGTTAAGCCTCACGCTGTTGCCACGAATATCCAACTTTGATGCCGGACTATCCGCACCTACCGGACTTGTGAGGCTTCAACGAGCGTTAGACCACAATAGCCCTCCGAGCACGACGACGCCGCGCCGGAGGGCGGGCGCGGAACTCCTTGATGCGAAGCGCCCCCCGCGTGAGCGCATAACAAGTTATGCGTCATCGCGGGGGGCGCTTCGCTTTTACAGCGATTTTCCACGCCTGTCAACCGTGCGCGGTCGGCGTCGCCCCCGGAGAACGAGACTATTGGGGTTTAACGCCTGCGTTCAGCGCCCCGCGCCGCGCCGCGAAACTTGGAAACACCCAAGCGTTTCGTGGCGCGGGTGCGCTGGAATGATGGGATGGACTCCTCCCGCCCCTAAATCGGCATCTGAAGTGCCAGAATGGAGGGTCTGAAAAACCCATTCACGAGCCAGAGGAGTCCAGAACATGAACACTACCACCGTTGCGGTCGATTTGGCAAAGTCAGTTTTTGAACTGGCGGTCTCGGACGGCCAGGGGCGCGTCACCGAGCGCAAGCGCCTGTCGCGGGAGGCCTTTTCCCGCTTCTTCGTCAACCGCCCGCCGTGCCGGATCGTCATGGAGGCCTGCGGCACGGCGCATTATTGGGCGCGGACGTTCCAGGCGCTGGGCCATGAAGTCAAACTGTTGCCGCCACAGCATGTGCGGCCTTATGTGCGCCGCAACAAAACCGACCGCGCCGACGCTTCCGCGCTGTTGGAGGCCGACCGCTGCGGCGACATCCTGCCGGTGCCGGTCAAGTCCGAAGGCCAGCAGGCCTTGCAGGGGCTGCACCGCGTCCGCAGCGGCTGGATGGCGACGCGCACGGCGCGGATCAACGAGGTGCGCGGCCTGCTGCGCGAGTTCGGCTTCGACCTGCCGCAAGGCCCCTCGGCGGTGATGGGGCGGGTGCCGGGCTGGCTGGCCGACGAGGAAAGCAAAATCCCGCCCGCCTTGCGCACGGCCCTGTCCGAGGTCATGGCGGAGATCGCCGAGCTTGAGGCCCGCGTCGAAAAGCTGGAAAAGCAGTTGCGGCAGGAGGCGAAGCAGCGGCCCGCCGCGCAAAAGCTGATGGCCGTGCCGGGCATCGGGCTGCTGACCGCCACCGCCCTGGTCGCCGCCGTCGGCGGCATGGAGGCGTTCCGCGACGGGCGGCACCTCGCCGCCTGGCTCGGCCTGACGCCGAAGGAGTCCAGCAGCGGCTTCAAGCGCAAGCTCGGCAGGATCAGCAAGCGCGGCGACCCGTACCTGCGCACCCTGCTCGTCCATGGCGCGAGGTCGGCGCTCAACGCCGCCATGGTGAAGCTCGCCGCCGGCAAGGCGCTGACCCGGCTGCAACGCTGGGCGGTCGAGCTGGCCGCCCGCGTCGGCCACAACAAGGCCGCCACCGCGCTGGCCAACAAGCTGGCCCGCATCGCGTTCGCCGTCGTCCGGCAGGGGCGCGAGTTCGACGGCGACTTTGTCCCGGACTTGCCGAAGGCGGCGGCATCGCAGGCTGCTTAAACACGATGGCCGCCTGAGCTTATTTGTAAACGATTAAACACCGAGTTCCCAACCAGGTTTGCGAGCGAGAGACTCGACAGTCATGGCGCAACAGGTCGGACCGGTACGGGGAAAAGCCGATAACTCGCCCGGCCAAAAAGCCGCTGGAACGATAGGCACCCAGTACGCGGATTCCATGAAGGCCCGGAGGCATATCCTTCAACAAGGCCGGATATACGACTGCAACTGACCTTAAAAGCGTCCGATTGAAGAGATCCCACTTGCGAATAGGGAGGAGTCCATATAGGCGTGTTAGGCCGTGATTAACATCCGGCGCAATACGCTTCGCTATTGCGCCCTACGGCCCTGGATCGCCCTACGGCCCTACGGCCCTGGATTGATGGGATGGACTCCTCCCGCCCTTAACCGGCATCAGAAGTGCCAGAATGGAGGTGTCAACAAACACCTTCCCCATTCACAAACGAGAGGAGTCCTGAACATGAGCACTACCACCGTCGCCGTCGATTTGGCAAAGTCTGTTTTCGAGCTGGCCGTCTCCGACGGGCAGGGCCACGTCATTGAACGCAAGCGTCTGTCGCGTGAGGCGTTCCGGAAGTTTTTTGTGAACCGCCCGCCCTGCCGCATCGTCATGGAGGCCTGCGGGACGGCGCACTATTGGGCGCGGACGTTCCTTGCCATGGGCCACGAGGTCAAGCTGCTGCCGCCCCAGCATGTGCGGCCCTACGTGCGGCGCAACAAGACCGACCGCGCCGACGCTTCCGCCTTGCTGGAGGCCGACCGCTGCGGCGACATCCTGCCGGTGCCGGTCAAGACCGAAGGCCAGCAGGGCCTTCAAGGCCTGCACCGGCTCCGCAGCGGCTGGATGGCGACGCGCACGGCGCGTATCAACGAGGCGCGCGGCCTGCTGCGGGAATTCGGCTTCGACATCCCGCAAGGCCCGGCGGCGGTGATGGAGCGCGTGCCGGGCTGGCTGGCGGACGAAACGGTGGCGATCCCGCCCGTCCTGCGCCAGGCGCTGGCGGCGGTCATGGACGAGATCCGCGGCCTCGAAACCCGCATCGCCGAGGTCGAAAAACAGTTGCGGCAGGAGGCCGGGCAGCGCCCCGCCGCGCTAAAGCTGATGGACGTGCCGGGCATCGGCCTGCTCATCGCCACCGCCCTCATCGCCGCCGTCGGCAACATGGAGGCGTTCCGCGACGGGCGGCACCTCGCCGCCTGGCTCGGCCTGACGCCGAAGGAGTCCAGCAGCGGCAACCGGCGAAAACTGGGCCGGATCAGCAAGCGCGGCGACCCGTACCTGCGCACCCTGCCCATCCACGGCGCGAGGTCGGCGCTCAACGCCGCGATCATGAAGCTCAGCGCGGGCAAGGATTTGACGCGGCTGCAACGCTGGGCGGTCGAACTGGCAGCCGCGCCGGCCACAACAAGGCCGCCACCGCGCTGGCCAACAAGCTGGCCCGCATCGCGTTCGCCGTCGTCCGGCAGGGCCGCGACTTCGACGGCGACTTCCGGCCGGCCTTGGCGCAGACGGCGGCAACGCAGGCGGCTTAAAACCGATGAACGCCTGCGCTTCTTTGTAAACGTTTAAACACCGAGTTCCCAACCAGGTTTGCGAGCGAGACACTCGACAGTCATGGCGCAACAGGTCGGACCGGTACTGGGAAAAGCCGATAACAATGACGGCCAAAAAGCCGCTGGATCGATAGGCACCGAGTACGCGGATTCCATGAAGGCCCGGGGGCATATCTCCCAACAAGGCCGGATATACGACTGCAACTGACCTTAAAAGCGTCCGATTGAAGATGTCCCTCTTGCAGATAGGGAGGAGTCCATATAGGATCGTTAGGCATAAAGGTTAATCTGGTTATTGCTGCAAAAATAAATTTGCATCAACATCGGCTTGCTTGAGTATTGCCCGCAAAGTGCCCTCAGGCATGTCTCCGGGGTGATTCGGAATCGTGGTGTAACGTTTGGACTTCGGGTTGAACCAGATTTCATGGCTGCCAGCAGCCTGTCGGTCAAATTGAAAACCTAGCCGTTTAAGGCGGCGAATGACTTCTCGATAACGAAATCCAGAGAGTTTGCCCATTCAGCCGCCAATGACCAAAGGATAATCAAATGACTCACTCACGGGGGACAGTAGGGTATCAGCGTATTGTTCAGCTTGGGCCTCTAACAATTTACGAGCGACATCGCGAGCAATTTCCAAAGTTTCCTGCAAAGTACGGCCTTGGGCGACTAGACCTTGAATGTCGTCGCAAGTTGCCAAGTACACGCCTTCTGGAAGACGCTCAATATGTATATTGACAATCTTTTCCATAGTAGCCTCAAAAAAATTTTAGATGGACTTATGGCTCTAATCTGAGACAGCCAGTTAAGCCAGTTTGTTAGTTGGAAATATTGGGGTTATTTTCTCAGCCCAACCTGCGGCTCTTATTTATTTTTAAGGCCTACCATTTCCTTTAATAACTTATTGTGAGTATCTACCAAGTCCATAAGGCCAAAAATGCATAAAATAAACAATTGAAAGGAAAGAAGCATCAATACCTCGCGTGGACTGAAATTATAATAAATTGCGAATGTCCATGATAATAAAACGTATAAACCCGAAAAAGCAACCATGAAAAATTTACTCCCAGTAGACATTACATAAACCTCATAAAAAACTAAATTGCCATGGCACTGAGCAAAGTATCACTTCAAATCGATACTTCGGAAAGAAAACACCAAGAAATCGCCTAACGCCCACGATCAGCGCCCCGCGCCACCACGCGAAACCTTGAAAACACCAAGCCGCTTCGTGGCGCGGGTGCGCCGGATCGGACGGTTAGGCAATGACCTTGCGGCGTCTAAACTTGACCAAGCCAGCCAATGCAGAACCGAACAACCAGATTGTGGCAGGGATTGGTACAGCGTTAGCCGTTGCAAGAGTCTGGACTTCTGATCCTGTAAGTGCGCGGTTGTATAGCACCACATCCTCCATGAGTCCGTTGAAATTAAACCCACCCTCAGCTTGCCCAAAAATTAACGCAAAGTTCGGGTCAGGAAACGTTCCTCCAAATGTGTTACTGCCAATATTGTTACCATTTAGGTAAAAGGAATAGTCACTGCTGTCTTTAACGAGCGTTAATTGATTCCACCCGTTAGCTAAAGTGACTGGATTGCTGCCAAGGAATGCAACTGATGGCCCGTTAAGATGTAATTCAAAGCTGGAAGCATGCTGGTAATCATAATCAATGAACCATTTACTGGTACCACCGCCCCCTTCGTCCTGACCTACAAATACTGAACTAGTTGGATTTGTCCCATTGATATTGAACCAAAAACCTACCGAGAAGGCTGGGCCAAATGAGTAGGCTGGATTATCAGGAACAGATACTTTGGCTGTCGAAAGGTCAAACGCTTGACCATCAACGCCTGCCGCGTAGCTTCCTGCAAAGCTACCGTTGTTCCCCGTCGGGGATGAATCACTAGCATTGCCGTTCCCCGTCCAGTGACCAATTAGGCCATTTGTGACGATGTTGGCTCCAGCAAATTCCAAAGGAGCCAGTGTGCCGACAATAATTGCAGCAAGAGTAACTGACCGTGTGAGTTTTCTGTGTATTTTGTTCATAAAGCCTCCTCTTTTGTATTGCCTAACGAGAAAGTTAAGCCTCACGCTGTTGCCACGAATATCCAGCTTTGATGCCGGACTATCCGCACCTACCGGACTTGTGAGGCTTCAACGAGCGTTAGACCACAATAGCCCTCCGAGCACGACGACGACGCGCCGGAGGGCGGGCGCGGAACTCCTTGATGCGAAGCGCCCCCCGCGTGAGCGCATAACAAGTTATGCGTCATCGCGGGGGGCGCTTCGCTTTTACAGCGATTTTCCACGCCTGTCAACCGTGCGCGGTCGGCGTCGCCCCCGGAGAACGAGACTATTGGGGTTTAACGCCTGAGCTCAGCGTCACGTCACGGCGAACTTGAAAATAGCCATGGCCCTTTCGTTTGCCACAGACCTGAACGAAGCCCCGTAGACGTGTACGCTGGAGCGACGGGTTGGGCGGGAATAGACCGGCAAGCACGAATGCCGCAGAAAAGGGGGGCGAAGTGGGAAACGCCTTTAAAGGCGAAGCGCCTGTCGCGTGTTCGCATCAACTCGTTATGCGACACGCATAAGGCGCTTCGCTTTTTAGCAGATTTTTCCCGTTTTGTCCACCCTATACTGTCGGCATTCAGTATTAAAAGGTATCTATTCGCGCTCAACGCCCACGATCAGCGCCCCGCGCCACCTCACAAAACTTGAAAACACCAAGGCGCTTCGTGGCGCGGGTGCGCTGGAATGATGGGATGGACTCCTCCCGCCCTTAACCGGCATCAGAAGTGCCAGAATGGAGGTGTCAACAAACACCTTCCCCATTCACAAACGAGAGGAGTCCTGAACATGAGCACTACCACCGTCGCCGTCGATTTGGCAAAGTCTGTTTTCGAGCTGGCCGTCTCCGACGGGCAGGGCCACGTCATTGAACGCAAGCGTCTGTCGCGTGAGGCGTTCCGGAAGTTTTTTGTGAACCGCCCGCCCTGCCGCATCGTCATGGAGGCCTGCGGGACGGCGCACTATTGGGCGCGGACGTTCCTTGCCATGGGCCACGAGGTCAAGCTGCTGCCGCCCCAGCATGTGCGGCCCTACGTGCGGCGCAACAAGACCGACCGCGCCGACGCTTCCGCCTTGCTGGAGGCCGACCGCTGCGGCGACATCCTGCCGGTGCCGGTCAAGACCGAAGGCCAGCAGGGCCTTCAAGGCCTGCACCGGCTCCGCAGCGGCTGGATGGCGACGCGCACGGCGCGTATCAACGAGGCGCGCGGCCTGCTGCGGGAATTCGGCTTCGACATCCCGCAAGGCCCGGCGGCGGTGATGGAGCGCGTGCCGGGCTGGCTGGCGGACGAAACGGTGGCGATCCCGCCCGTCCTGCGCCAGGCGCTGGCGGCGGTCATGGACGAGATCCGCGGCCTCGAAACCCGCATCGCCGAGGTCGAAAAACAGTTGCGGCAGGAGGCCGGGCAGCGCCCCGCCGCGCTAAAGCTGATGGACGTGCCGGGCATCGGCCTGCTCATCGCCACCGCCCTCATCGCCGCCGTCGGCAACATGGAGGCGTTCCGCGACGGGCGGCACCTCGCCGCCTGGCTCGGCCTGACGCCGAAGGAGTCCAGCAGCGGCAACCGGCGAAAACTGGGCCGGATCAGCAAGCGCGGCGACCCGTACCTGCGCACCCTGCCCATCCACGGCGCGAGGTCGGCGCTCAACGCCGCGATCATGAAGCTCAGCGCGGGCAAGGATTTGACGCGGCTGCAACGCTGGGCGGTCGAACTGGCCAGCCGCGCCGGCCACAACAAGGCCGCCACCGCGCTGGCCAACAAGCTGGCCCGCATCGCGTTCGCCGTCGTCCGGCAGGGGCGCGAGTTCGACGGCGACTTTGTCCCGGACTTGCCGAAGGCGGCGGCATCGCAGGCTGCTTAAACACGATGGCCGCCTGAGCTTATTTGTAAACGATTAAACACCGAGTTCCCAACCAGGTTTGCGAGCGAGAGACTCGACAGTCATGGCGCAACAGGTCGGACCGGTACGGGGAAAAGCCGATAACTCGCCCGGCCAAAAAGCCGCTGGAACGATAGGCACCCAGTACGCGGATTCCATGAAGGCCCGGAGGCATATCCTTCAACAAGGCCGGATATACGACTGCAACTGACCTTAAAAGCGTCCGATTGAAGAGATCCCACTTGCGAATAGGGAGGAGTCCATATACGGACGGTTAGGCAAAAAGCAACACATAACCCCGCTCATAAGCTGACCGCTTGTTGAAAGGGTTAGGCCGGATCGACGCTTGATAGAACCGCGATTGCCTTGTATTCAATTGTGAACACGGCGGCTGTGGCACCTAGCCAGAGCGCCAAGCCTACGCTCCAAGAGCACTGAGGACTGGTTCCCAGAATCTTCTGTAAACTAAGAGCGATACATGGCAGGGCTACGAGAGAGAACATCGTTGGAATAGTCTGGGCTAGCCAATAAATCCATCCGACTGGTTTGAAGTTCCTGTCTCGGAAGTGGTCGGTAAGCAGGCCGATATCCGATTCAAAGAGATTGGCCGCACGGCGGTACAACAGGTTCTGATTTTGCCAACCGGCGTAGTTCAAGATGTGCCAGATGCAGTTCAAAAAGAGCGCCGCAATTCCGAGAAGGGCCAATATCTCGCTTTGGTCGCGAACTTTTTCATTGGTTAGCGCGGAGATGAAGAAGCCATTCATGACTATAAAGCCTGTGTACCGACTCCAGATGAGCTGGGTTTCCTGGGCTCCCAACGAGATAGCGGCTCGATAAAGCGTCGCGGTGGGCGCGTCTAGCTGATTCGGGTCTACTGGTTTTCGCACAAATGTCTCCTTGCAGATGTTGGCCTAACGCCTGCGTTCAGCGCCCCGCGCCACCCCATAAAAACCCAAAAACATCAAGTCGCTTCGTGGCGCGGGTGCGCTGGAACACGATGTTAGGCAAATTACTTAAGCAGCACTTTTCACAGTATGTTGCTGCATTGGCTTACGAGGGGGAAAGGAAACTATCTCCCTGCCGCTTGAAGCCTGCTTTTGCTGAATATCTTTACAGATTGCGCGAGTATCGAAGCCGAATTGTCGGGCGTACTCCTCACGGAAATTATGAAGCTCTTCGATTATTTTGTCTTGTTTCATCGCTGCACCTAAAGTAACTCTTGCGGGGTACAAATGATAGGAGGCTCAAAGCCTTGGGAACGGCAAATGGCCTCGATTCTTGGACGAAGTTCTGCATTATTGATGTGAGTGCAGTTCCAAGTGAGCAGGTAGTCAATACCGTGGACTGAGGCAATGGCAATATGAAATGCGTCAAGCTGGGCTTTTGCGGGAATTGGAATTTGCTCAATTAGAATCCTGGCAAGCTCTCCCACTTCATCGGTGACATTAAGTTCGGGAATCCCTGCAATTGCAGCTAGGCGGTTGCTTGCAGCATTTGGATCGCCCGCCGATGCTTCCCGTACAACAAACTCCGAAATCACAAGATAAAAATCATCCTTTCGAGTGTCCCACCATTCTTGGGTTAGTTCTTGATTTGCAGTAGCCACCAAGTCGCGGCTTCTCCTTGCGGTCAGATAGCTAGGGATGGATGTCTCAATATAAATGCGAGGTTTCATATGGTTTGTTGAAGGATTGGCGTGGGCAAACGTTAGGGCCGTTTGAAAACTCTGCTCGACTGTTCTATGGTTTCTTATCAGAGTGCTTCGTTTCCCATTCAAGTATTTGCCGCTGATTATCGACTCGGTCTTGTGTCATCCAAACGTCTGGCGCACCATGAAAACCCGCATAGATAACATTCTTCCAAATTTTTCCGGTTTCTGTATCGAGTAAATATACACCGCCATTTTCAAACGGGCTAAAATAAATGGCATATCGTCCCTGTGGTTGCGGGTTTTGCACTATTGTATTTCGTCCCTGTGCCAACGCTCCTTCTGTTGTTGCCATTAACAAAATAGAGATCATCAAAAATATAGTTCGTGACAGCAAAGACATCTGTAATCCCCTCTATAGTTTCTCGCCTAACGCCCGCGTTCAGCGCCCCGCGCCACTCTGCAAAACCCGAAAACACCAAGCCGCTTCGTGGCGCGGGTGCGCTGGAATGATGGGATGGACTCCTCCCGCCCCTAAATCGGCATCTGAAGTGCCAGAATGGAGGGTCTGAAAAACCCATTCACGAGCCAGAGGAGTCCAGAACATGAACACTACCACCGTTGCGGTCGATTTGGCAAAGTCAGTTTTTGAACTGGCGGTCTCGGACGGCCAGGGGCGCGTCACCGAGCGCAAGCGCCTGTCGCGGGAGGCCTTTTCCCGCTTCTTCGTCAACCGCCCGCCGTGCCGGATCGTCATGGAGGCCTGCGGCACGGCGCATTATTGGGCGCGGACGTTCCAGGCGCTGGGCCATGAAGTCAAACTGTTGCCGCCACAGCATGTGCGGCCTTATGTGCGCCGCAACAAAACCGACCGCGCCGACGCTTCCGCGCTGTTGGAGGCCGACCGCTGCGGCGACATCCTGCCGGTGCCGGTCAAGTCCGAAGGCCAGCAGGCCTTGCAGGGGCTGCACCGCGTCCGCAGCGGCTGGATGGCGACGCGCACGGCGCGGATCAACGAGGTGCGCGGCCTGCTGCGCGAGTTCGGCTTCGACCTGCCGCAAGGCCCCTCGGCGGTGATGGGGCGGGTGCCGGGCTGGCTGGCCGACGAGGAAAGCAAAATCCCGCCCGCCTTGCGCACGGCCCTGTCCGAGGTCATGGCGGAGATCGCCGAGCTTGAGGCCCGCGTCGAAAAGCTGGAAAAGCAGTTGCGGCAGGAGGCGAAGCAGCGGCCCGCCGCGCAAAAGCTGATGGCCGTGCCGGGCATCGGGCTGCTGACCGCCACCGCCCTGGTCGCCGCCGTCGGCGGCATGGAGGCGTTCCGCGACGGGCGGCACCTCGCCGCCTGGCTCGGCCTGACGCCGAAGGAGTCCAGCAGCGGCTTCAAGCGCAAGCTCGGCAGGATCAGCAAGCGCGGCGACCCGTACCTGCGCACCCTGCTCGTCCATGGCGCGAGGTCGGCGCTCAACGCCGCCATGGTGAAGCTCGCCGCCGGCAAGGCGCTGACCCGGCTGCAACGCTGGGCGGTCGAGCTGGCCGCCCGCGTCGGCCACAACAAGGCCGCCACCGCGCTGGCCAACAAGCTGGCCCGCATCGCGTTCGCCGTCGTCCGGCAGGGGCGCGAGTTCGACGGCGACTTTGTCCCGGACTTGCCGAAGGCGGCGGCATCGCAGGCTGCTTAAACACGATGGCCGCCTGAGCTTATTTGTAAACGATTAAACACCGAGTTCCCAACCAGGTTTGCGAGCGAGAGACTCGACAGTCATGGCGCAACAGGTCGGACCGGTACGGGGAAAAGCCGATAACTCGCCCGGCCAAAAAGCCGCTGGAACGATAGGCACCCAGTACGCGGATTCCATGAAGGCCCGGAGGCATATCCTTCAACAAGGCCGGATATACGACTGCAACTGACCTTAAAAGCGTCCGATTGAAGAGATCCCACTTGCGAATAGGGAGGAGTCCATATACGGACGGTTAGGCTTTTCGCCAACTGGCGGAACCCCCTCGCCGGAAACCCCGCGCAACCCGCCGACGCAACCCCGCCCAAGACAACCGGGAAACCCGCGAAAGGGCAAGCCCCGGACAAGCCCAAAACCCGCCGAAGCCCGAATACCCGGCGACCGCGAACAACGAAACCCGCGCAGGCCGGGAAAGGCGTCATCCGGGGGAATCCTGCGGAAACCCTGCGAAACTCCGTCCGAAGCGAAGCCTATACCTGCCGACAAAACCGGGCCATCCGCTTTTGACTCGCCCGGCCTAACGAGAAAGTTAAGCCTCACGCTGTTGCCACGAATATCCAACTTTGATGCCGGACTATCCGCACCTACCGGACTTGTGAGGCTTCAACGAGCGTTAGACCACAATAGCCCTCCGAGCACGACGACGCCGCGCCGGAGGGCGGGCGCGGAACTCCTTGATGCGAAGCGCCCCCCGCGTGAGCGCATAACAAGTTATGCGTCATCGCGGGGGGCGCTTCGCTTTTACAGCGATTTTCCACGCCTGTCAACCGTGCGCGGTCGGCGTCGCCCCCGGAGAACGAGACTATTGGGGTTTACGCCTCCGTTGACCGCCCCGCGCCACCCCACAAACCCCAAAACACCGAGTCGCTTCGTGGCGCGGGTGCGGTCGAACGGGATGTTAGGCATGGATTTACGCGATTGATACGGCTCGTTCCTCACCGTATCCTACGGCCCTTGATACGGATAACAGTATTTATGCCTTAGCCGCCCTTTTGCGTACTTGCAATAAGATCGGTGAATTTCTGCCCGAGCGACAAAATAGCCGTTGCTTTAGTCAATTTGTCAGTGGCGTTGGGAATTTCCTGTGCTGTGGCTTTCATCTTCGCGGCGATGGCATTCAGTTGATCTGCCGCCGCCACGACGCTAGGCATAGACAAAATGGCGACAGAGGCCGCGTCCATGATGGTAGTGCGCTCATCCATCAGGGATTGGCTTCGATTCTTCAATTGCTTCAAATACGCCAGATCGGCCGAATCGGTGTTCTCGATTTCCCTGTCAACACTGACAAGGGCATCTTCCAAGGCATCCAGGGCTTGGTTTCGATCGGCCCGGATGGCGTCAATAGTTTCTTGGTCGGTCATATGCGTTTTCCTCTAGTCAAGTCATCGGGTCGGTATGGGGGGGCGCGGTCGGTTTACTTCGCCACGGCGGCGGCGGCTTTCTCAAGATCGCCGACTTTCTGGACAAATGTCTGCAAACTTGCCTCCAAAGCATCGACTTGCCCATCATTGTTGACCACCGCCTCGGCGAGTTTATCATGAGTATCGCTCAAAGCTTTTGCAGCCGCTATCGGGTCTGATTTCCGCACGGCCTCATACGCATCGGCGGCGGCCATGGCCTCATCAATCGCAGTTCCATACGAGGAATTCCAAGCGGCATCACCCACCGGCGGTTCATACTTAGTATTCCGGACGGGGCCAAGCACAGGCAGGCACTTATCGACCTCGGATTTGTCTTTAAACTTCTTCTGGCATAGCTCGCGGAGCTTGATATTTGCCGCTTGTCATTTTTGCGTCAAAAGCATTTCTAAGCCATGCAGCCGTTCATGGCGCTGATCCGAGAGTATAGGATCGCCTATGGCGTTCGCTGCCAGGGTATGGATTGCGGTATTGGCTGCTTGGGTTGATATGCGCAATGTTTTCAAGCGCTGGTAATCCAAACCCTGCCCGACCAGCCAAAAAATCGCATTAGTAGAACTGCTCGCCAGAGTGCCGATGCCAGGCGAGGCAGCGGCCCCGGCAGGCCCACCAGCTAGGGCGGCCGCAGACGCGGCTAGGCTGCCTACGGCTGCGCTGAGTTTGCCCGCCGCATTGTCGAACGCGGCCCTGTCCTCCGCCTTGGTGAGGGCTATCAAGGCGGCAGAATAATTGTCAATAGCCGTGAAAAGCTTTTGCTTGTCGGGCGGGGTAAGCCGCCTGGCATTATCTTTCAATTGTTTTACTTCTGGAGTTTCATCGGGTTGCGTTGCCGCTACGGGCACGGGTTGCTTAGCTTGGTCGGCATCCCATGCCGCCCTATGTTCGGCAGTCCAAATTTCACAAGGTATGGGTTTAGAACCCGTTGTATCCGCTTTATCCACGCAACTTGGAGAACGCTCGATTTTTGTTCTGAGCAAAATCCAGTCCGCCCGATCCGCCTGGTGCTTTTCCGTCACGATTTTTTGCGCGGTATCCTTGTAAGAGGACTCCAGCGCACTCACCTTGTTGCCAAAGGCTTGGATTTGAGTCGAATAGACATAAGGAGAACAGCCTGACAATAATTCAGGCACCGTAAAAATAAGCGCCAAGCCGATGCTTTTGGAACGGGGTTTTGACGGAAATGCTGAGATTTTATTGTTGGTCATTATTATTGTCCTCATGAGATGGTTTTAGGGAGTGTCAGAAATACTGTGTGTGAGGGGTTAAGGCCGACTCAGTGCGTAGGGTGTGCACCCTACAAGACTGCATGTAATTCCCAGCAAACGCCTAACGAGAAAGTTAAGCCTCACGCTGTTGCCACGAATATCCAACTTTGATGCCGGACTATCCGCACCTACCGGACTTGTGAGGCTTCAACGAGCGTTAGACCACAATAGCCCTCCGAGCACGACGACGCCGCGCCGGAGGGCGGGCGCGGAACTCCTTGATGCGAAGCGCCCCCCGCGTGAGCGCATAACAAGTTATGCGTCATCGCGGGGGGCGCTTCGCTTTTACAGCGATTTTCCACGCCTGTCAACCGTGCGCGGTCGGCGTCGCCCCCGGAGAACGAGACTATTGGGGTTTAACGCCGACGATCAGCGCCCCGCGCCACACCACAAAACCTGAAAACACCAAGTCGCTTCGTGGCGCGGGTGCGCTGGAATGATGGGATGGACTCCTCCCGCCCTTAACCGGCATCAGAAGTGCCAGAATGGAGGTGTCAACAAACACCTTCCCCATTCACAAACGAGAGGAGTCCTGAACATGAGCACTACCACCGTCGCCGTCGATTTGGCAAAGTCTGTTTTCGAGCTGGCCGTCTCCGACGGGCAGGGCCACGTCATTGAACGCAAGCGTCTGTCGCGTGAGGCGTTCCGGAAGTTTTTTGTGAACCGCCCGCCCTGCCGCATCGTCATGGAGGCCTGCGGGACGGCGCACTATTGGGCGCGGACGTTCCTTGCCATGGGCCACGAGGTCAAGCTGCTGCCGCCCCAGCATGTGCGGCCCTACGTGCGGCGCAACAAGACCGACCGCGCCGACGCTTCCGCCTTGCTGGAGGCCGACCGCTGCGGCGACATCCTGCCGGTGCCGGTCAAGACCGAAGGCCAGCAGGGCCTTCAAGGCCTGCACCGGCTCCGCAGCGGCTGGATGGCGACGCGCACGGCGCGTATCAACGAGGCGCGCGGCCTGCTGCGGGAATTCGGCTTCGACATCCCGCAAGGCCCGGCGGCGGTGATGGAGCGCGTGCCGGGCTGGCTGGCGGACGAAACGGTGGCGATCCCGCCCGTCCTGCGCCAGGCGCTGGCGGCGGTCATGGACGAGATCCGCGGCCTCGAAACCCGCATCGCCGAGGTCGAAAAACAGTTGCGGCAGGAGGCCGGGCAGCGCCCCGCCGCGCTAAAGCTGATGGACGTGCCGGGCATCGGCCTGCTCATCGCCACCGCCCTCATCGCCGCCGTCGGCAACATGGAGGCGTTCCGCGACGGGCGGCACCTCGCCGCCTGGCTCGGCCTGACGCCGAAGGAGTCCAGCAGCGGCAACCGGCGAAAACTGGGCCGGATCAGCAAGCGCGGCGACCCGTACCTGCGCACCCTGCCCATCCACGGCGCGAGGTCGGCGCTCAACGCCGCGATCATGAAGCTCAGCGCGGGCAAGGATTTGACGCGGCTGCAACGCTGGGCGGTCGAACTGGCCAGCCGCGCCGGCCACAACAAGGCCGCCACCGCGCTGGCCAACAAGCTGGCCCGCATCGCGTTCGCCGTCGTCCGGCAGGGCCGCGACTTCGACGGCGACTTCCGGCCGGCCTTGGCGCAGACGGCGGCAACGCAGGCGGCTTAAAACCGATGAACGCCTGCGCTTCTTTGTAAACGTTTAAACACCGAGTTCCCAACCAGGTTTGCGAGCGAGACACTCGACAGTCATGGCGCAACAGGTCGGACCGGTACTGGGAAAAGCCGATAACAATGACGGCCAAAAAGCCGCTGGATCGATAGGCACCGAGTACGCGGATTCCATGAAGGCCCGGGGGCATATCTCCCAACAAGGCCGGATATACGACTGCAACTGACCTTAAAAGCGTCCGATTGAAGATGTCCCTCTTGCAGATAGGGAGGAGTCCATATACAGTTTGTTAGGCCAATATGTTTGTCTGGTTGCGATAAGCCACAACCCAGCTTATACCGCTTTTTTATGAAAAGCACCGACTAAAGACAAGCCGACTATCAATAGCGTGATGGAAGCAGGTTCAGGGACAACATAGGAGGACGCAATGCCATATTTGTTGCTTAGATATAGGCCCACTTCTTGACTTTGTGAGTTGTCGATAGCTGTGTTGTATATCATTAACTCTCCAATTTTTCCCTTAAAGCCACTGTCTGCAAGGCAATTCGGGTCATAAACGCATTCTGCAAAACCAATGGTTAAAGGTGCAGAAGCATTTGGAACAGATCCTGCTGCTGCTGTGCCAAGAAGCGATCCATTAAGCCAAGCCGAAAACGATGAACCTTGTTTCTGAAACTCAATTATGCCAAATGTTGAAGCGGGCAAAGGATTGGAAAAACTACCAACCGGATCAAATCCAACGGTTGCAAGGGAACTCCCATTATATCCAATGTCAGCAAACCATTTAAGAGGTTGGCAACAACCTTGGTCATGTGCTAACCATATACCTGACCACCAATCATCACCACGAGCCTTAGGGTTGACGCTAACAACGGAATAGATGGTGAAATTATTGAGATCCCATACGCTTGAATCAGGAACTGCAAATGAATTGTAACCATTAAAACTCACAACTTGCTGACCATTCAAAGCGGTGGTTTGTAAAATTGGAGCGCCTCTATATGCAGAAGCATTTCTGCCATAACTGCTAGAGTCATTCCAAGTTGATATGCCACCTCCATTGCTCACACCTTGTATTGAATCAGCTTTTAACCACAGTTGAAGATCAGGGGTCAGTATCGCCGCGTTTGAATGTGACGTGACCGTCAAGAATAAAGTGACAAGTAATATCTGAAATTTCGTTGACGTGGACATGATGCTCTCCTCATTTAAGCCTAACGCCTGAGCTCAGCGTCACGTCACGGCGAACTTGAAATAGCCATGGCCCTTTCGTTTGCCACAGACCTGAACGAAGCCCCGTAGACGTGTACGCTGGAGCGACGGGTTGGGCGGGAATAGACCGGCAAGCACGAATGCCGCAGAAAAGGGGGCGAAGTGGGAAACGCCTTTAAGGCGAAGCGCCTGTCGCGTGTTCGCATCAACTCGTTATGCGACACGCATAAGGCGCTTCGCTTTTTAGCAGATTTTTCCCGTTTTGTCCACCCTATACTGTCGGCATTCAGTATTAAAAGGTATCTATTCGCGCTCAACGCTATAGTCGGCCTCAAAAGTGAAGCCGATTCCGAGATTGGACTTTATCTGACGCATTCCAAAAAGTCAACATTGAAATCTAATCCGGTTTGCCGCAAACTATGCGGCCGGCTGATCCGAGGCTTCACACCATGAGCAACCCGCCCCTTCCGACCGCAAGCAAGCCTTCCGCCAACACCACTCCGGCCCCTCCAAAGCTTCTCGATCAAGTGCGGGAGGCGATCCGCTTGCGCCATTACAGCATCCGCACAGAGCAGGCTTATACCGACTGGATCAAGCGCTTCATCCTGTTCCACCATAAGAAACATCCCCGCGAGATGGGCGGGGCGGAGGTCGAGCAGTTTCTGACCCATTTGGCGGTGGAGGGGCGGGTGGCGGCTTCTACGCAGAACCAGGCTTTGAGCGCCTTGCTGTTTTTGTACAAGGAGGTGTTGAAAATGGAATTGCCTTGGTTGGAGGATATGAAGCGGGCGAAGAAGCCGCAACGGCTGCCGGTGGTGTTGACGGTGGAGGAGGTCAAGCGGGTGCTGGCGCGGATGGACGGGCAGCATGGGCTGATGGCGGATTTGTTGTACGGGGCGGGCTTGCGCTTGTTGGAATGTGTGCGGCTGCGGGTGAAAGATGTGGATTTTGCAATGCGCCAGATCACAGTGAGGGATGGCAAGGGGGAGAAGGATCGGGTGACGATGCTGCCGCAGGCCGTCGCGGAGCCTTTGCGGGCGCATTTGGAAAAGGTGAAGGTTTTGCACGAACATGATTTGGAGGATGGCTTTGGCGAGGTTTATTTGCCTTATGCCTTGGATCGGAAGTGTCCCAATGCCGCGAAGGAGTGGGGGTGGCAGTATGTGTTTCCGGCGGCGGGCCGTTCGCTGGATCCGCGCAGCGGCAAGGAACGTCGGCACCATGTGGACGAGCAGAGCTTGCAGCGGGCGATGAAGAAGGCGGTGCGGGCGGCGGGGCTGACGAAGCCGGCGACATGCCACACCTTGCGCCATAGCTTTGCCACCCATTTGTTGCAGTCCGGCTATGACATCCGCACCATCCAGGAGTTATTGGGACACCAGGATGTTTCGACCACGATGATTTACACCCATGTGCTGAACCGGGGCGGGATGGGGGTCAAGAGTCCTTTGGATGGGCCTTAGCCCGGCGGAACGCTCAACGTATACGCCAATAACAACGAACGGGGCCAAAGGCCCCGTTCGCTTTTACCTCTAAAAAAATCCGAAGGATTTTTTTACATCATGCCATCCATGCCGCCCATTCCACCCATGCCGCCCATGCCGGCACCAGCGGATTCGTTCTTGGGCTCTTCGGCAACCATCGCTTCGGTGGTGATCATCAGGCCGGCTACAGACGCTGCGTTTTGCAGCGCGGAGCGGGTGACTTTCGCCGGGTCGAGGATACCCATCGCAACCATGTCACCGTATTCACCGGTGGCGGCGTTGTAGCCGAAGTTGCCGGTGCCTTCCGAGACCTTGTTCAGGACTACGGAAGACTCGTCGCCGGCGTTGGCGACGATCTGGCGCAACGGCTCTTCCATCGCACGGCGGGCGATGCTGATGCCGACGTCTTGGTCGTGGTTGATGCCTTTCAGTTCCTTCAGGGTTTGCAGGGCGCGGATCAGCGCGACGCCACCGCCAGGAACGATGCCTTCTTCAACCGCTGCGCGGGTCGCATGCAGAGCGTCTTCGACGCGGGCCTTTTTCTCTTTCATTTCCACTTCGGTGGCCGCGCCAACCTTGATGACCGCGACGCCGCCAGCCAGCTTGGCCAGACGCTCTTGCAGCTTCTCTTTGTCGTAGTCGGACGTGGTGTCTTCCATCTGCTTGCGGATCTGCTCGACGCGGCCCTTGATCTTGGACTCTTCGCCTGCACCGTCGATGATCGTGGTGTTTTCCTTGGTGACCTGCACCTTTTTCGCGGTGCCGAGGTCGGCCAGGGTCGCCTTCTCCAGGCTCAGGCCCACGTCTTCGGCGATGACGGTCGCGCCAGTCAGCACGGCGATGTCTTCCAACATGGCCTTGCGGCGGTCGCCGAAGCCCGGCGCCTTGACGGCGGCGACTTTGACGATGCCGCGCATGGTGTTGACGACTAGGGTAGCCAGCGCCTCGCCTTCGACATCTTCGGCGATGATCAGCAGCGAGCGGCCCGACTTGGCGACGCCTTCCAGTACCGGCAGCAGTTCGCGGATGTTGGAAATCTTCTTCTCATACAGCAAGATGAAGGGATTTTCCAGTTCTACGCCCATGCTCTGCTGGTTGTTGATAAAGTACGGGGACAGGTAGCCACGGTCGAACTGCATGCCCTCGACGATGTCGAGCTGGTTTTCCAGGCCCGAACCGTCTTCGACGGTAATGACGCCTTCCTTGCCCACCTTGTCCATCGCGTCGGCGATGATCTTGCCGATGGATTCGTCGGCGTTGGCGGAAATGGCGCCGACCTGGGAAATCGCGTTGCTGTCGGTGCAAGGCACGGACATGTCATGGATGGCCTGGACGGCGGCGGTGACGGCCTTGTCGATGCCGCGCTTCAGATCCATCGGGTTCATGCCGGCTGCGACGGCCTTCAAGCCTTCGTTGAGGATGGACTGGGCCAGCACGGTGGCGGTGGTGGTGCCGTCGCCCGCGATGTCGGAGGTCTGCGAAGCGACTTCCTTCAGCATCTGCGCACCCATGTTCTCGAACTTGTCCTTCAGTTCGATTTCCTTGGCGACGGACACGCCGTCCTTGGTGACGGTCGGAGCGCCGAAGCTCTTTTCCAAAACCACATTGCGGCCTTTCGGGCCGAGGGTGACTTTCACGGCGGTGGCCAGGATGTTGACGCCACGTACCATGCGGGCGCGGGCGTCGTCGCCGAATTTAACTTCTTTAGCTGCCATTGTTCTTTCTACCTTTGTGTAAAATGGGGTAACTCGTGGGGATCGGGCCTTAAGCCTCGATCACGCCCATGATGTCTTCTTCGCGCATGACGACGATTTCTTCGCCGTCGATCTTGACTTCGTTGCCGGCGTATTTGCCGAACAGGACGATGTCGCCAACCTTAAGCTGCAAAGGGCGGACTTGACCGTTATCCAGCGCCTTGCCGGTACCGACGGCGAGGACTTCGCCGCGAGTCGGCTTTTCGGCCGCGGAGTCAGGGATGACGATACCGGAAGCGGTGGTGCGCTCTTCCGCCAGACGTTTTACGATCACGCGGTCATGCAAGGGACGGATTTTCAAAGCCATGGTGTACTCCTCGTTGGTTGAAATGGTCTGGGTGGGGGATGGTTTCGGCAAACAGCCTGTTAGCACTCCCCTCTAACGAGTGCCAATAATACCCGCCGCGACGATCTTGTCAAGCGGATGTTTGTCTGTCACATCCAAAGGCAAGACGAAAAAAACCGGCTTGCGCCGGTTTTTTGAGGAACGCGAGAAGTCGACAGTCTTCGCACGGCCCCATGTTCAGTCTTTCTCTGTTCAGTCTTTCTCTCCGGACACGTTGATGTTCATGCCGGCGCGGAACTGGCGGTCCTCCTTGATGCCGTTCCATTTCCGCAGATCGGCCACGGTAACGTTGAAACGCCGGGAGATGCTGAACAGGGTCTCGCCATCACGGGCCGTGTATTTGCTCGATTGCGACGGCTTAATGCCCGCACCCGTCCTGGCGACGGGGAGCTTCTTGCCAGCATCCTTGCCAATGACCATCAGGCTCTGGCCCCACTTGATGTCCTCGGCATGGGCCAGATGGTTCATTTTTTTCAGATCGTCCACATCCATATCGTGTTTGCGGGCGATTGAATAAGCCGTGTCCCCCGCATGAACCACGTAGGCGACTTTTTTACCGGAATTGTCCGCTTCGGGTTGATGCCGCCCGACAGGCGGCTCCTCATGGGGATTTCGGACTGTCTTGTATCCGGCCCGAGCCAAAGCATGCCCTTCATGGGCGGCGGAAGCCGACGATTCATGCTCCACCGCCTTAGGATGCCCGCCGACGGGAGGCTCGTCGCGGTTTTTCTGCGCGGCCTTGGGCTGGGCCTTAATGGGCTGCTTCGCGTTAGACGCCACGGCTTGTTCATAGTCCGTCACTTCCAGTGTCGTTTCCACAGCGGAACCGTCAAAACCCATCAGGGCCGACCTAGGAAGCATTTCAGGCGCCGTGCTCGCCGTGGTTTCGCGGGCGGCGAGGCTTATGCCTGACTCTGGCGGCTCAACCGGTGGTGGTGCTTCGACAGCCTGCCGAGGTGGGGAGGCTTTTTCCGGCGGCGGAGGAATCGGCGCGGGCTGTTCGGCGGCGGCGTTCCCGGCCAATGTCGCAGGCTTCTCCTGGGCAGCGGTTGCCTGTGCATCGATCACAGCCATCGCAGTGGCCGTCAAGCCGGTTTCTGCCGGCACGGGGGCTGCCTGTGCCTCGCGTTCGGAATAACCCTGGCTAGACGCGATCTGCCGGGCCAGCTCTTCCTTGAAATCGACAATTTTCTTGTGTGCGGGGATAAACAAGCGATAGCTTCCATCAAAATCCACCTGCTGGCGCTTGAATCCCGGGTTCAACTCGAATAGCCTATCCAGCGAAATGTCGGCGGCGTTGGCAGCCAGGGCCAAATCGACCTGGTTGTTCATCTTCACCGTCTTGTACAAGGCTTGGTTGGGAATCGGACGCAAGCTGAAGCCGTACTGCTCCGAGTCGGCAAACAGCCTGGCCACAGCCAGCAGGCGTGGCACATAGGTTCGCGTTTCCTGCGGCAGATCCAGCGACCAGAAGTCGGTGGGCAAACCGCGCGCGGCGTTCCGTTGGATGGCACGGGCCACCGCGCCTTCGCCACAGTTGTAGCCCGCGACGGCCAGCAGCCAATCGCCGTTGAAGTCGTTGTGCAGCTTCTTCAGATATTTGATGGCCGCACGGGTGGAGGCGTAGATGTCGCGCCGACCGTCGTAGGAATGGCTCTGCTTGAGGCCGTAATGGCGGCCCGTCGCGGGAATGAACTGCCAGATGCCCGCGGCATGGGCCGGGGAGACCACATGGGGTTGGAAGGCGCTCTCGATGACCGGCAACAGGGCCAGCTCGCCAGGCATATTCTGTTTTTCCAATTGTTTGACAATCGAATACAGGAATGGCTCGGCCCGGGACTGCACCCGTTCGATGTAGGCCGGATGGTTGAGAAACCAATTGAACTCCCGGTCAATGTCCTGGTGGCTGACGGCCGGCAGGTCGAAGCGGTCGAACAATCGATCCCAGAGATTGTCATAGCTGCGCGGGTCGGGCAACGCAAGGCCCAGTTTTTTTGAACGATGGCCTTTCTTGAGTTTGACAAGCTGGCTCGTCGACGCGCTGGTGCCATTGTCGGCCAGATTCTCGGTCTTGAGCTTGCCCCCGTGTTGGGAACATGCCGCCAGGGAAAGCGCGAAAATCGATGCGCAGCAAAGGATTTTTGAATGGGGTATGCGTTCTCTCATGGTTTCTTCCTCAGGATCCAAGTCCGGTGAGCCATTGCATTAACATGTCGCGCAACACAATGAAATATAAGCAAATCAGCGTTCCATCGCCGCATCCTCGCCAACTGTTTCTGGAATGGTACCATTCCACCCCCCCTGGACATGCGCTGCGCGACAGCGAAGCCTCCTACCTCCTGGACTCGCTACAGCTTACTTATTATCGGCGGATATTACAAGTTGGCCGTTTAGGGATTGAATCCGGGTACATAGCCGATGAATTCCGTAGGAATTTCGCCTTGCTGGTGGATCGGCCAGGCGGGACGGCCTCTTCGGCGGGCGTGGTGCAAGCGGATATGGAGGAATGGCCCCTCGCTTGTGAAAGCGTGGACACTCTCATCCTGCCCCATCTGATCGAATTTGAAAGCGACCCCCACAGGATACTCGGCGAGGCCGAACGTGTCCTCAAGCCGGAGGGACGCTTGATTATCCTGGGGTTCAATCCCTGGAGCCTGCAAGGTCTGCTGCGCTACCGGCAGCGATCCCCCGTCCCCTGGAACGCACATTTTGTCGGCATCTCCCAACTCATGGATTGGCTGAACCTGTTAAAATTCGAGGCCGAATTCAGCGCCGGGTTTGGCTTATCGCCCTCGCCAGCATTTTTCAAACCCCACTCGGCATGGCAAAAATCCATGGCTTGCCTGAGCACCGCCTACGCGGTGAAGGCGATCAAGCGGACTTGGACTCCGATCCCCATCAAACAGGCATGGCTTGATGCCCCCGGCCTGCTACCCGGACAAGCCGTCGCCCCTCCCCTCATGCGCAAACACGGTAACATAGATGAATGAAAAGGTTTATGCCTTCACCGACGGCGCATGCCGGGGCAACCCCGGGCCTGGCGGCTGGGGTGTGCTGTTACGTTACCAGGGAAAGGAAAAGGAACTGTTCGGGGGGGAAGCCGACACCACCAACAACCGCATGGAACTTACCGCCGCTATCCAGGCGCTGGAAAGTCTGACCCGGCCCTGCGCCGTCTGCGTCGTCACCGACTCGGTCTATGTCGCCAAGGGCATCTCTGAATGGCTACCCAATTGGGTCAAACGGGGCTGGAAAACTGCGGCCAAGGCACCGGTGAAAAACGTCGATCTCTGGCAACGCCTCGAAGCGGCCCGATCCCGGCACCAGGTCGAATGGCAATGGGTGAAAGGCCATGCGGGCCACCGCGAAAACGAGCGTGCCGACCGCCTCGCCAACCGGGGCGTCGATGAGATTTTAAAAAAACCCAAGGCGAAATGATCCCATGCGTCAAATTGTGCTGGACACCGAAACCACTGGCCTCAGCCCCGAAGATGGCCACAGGATCATCGAAATCGGCTGCGTGGAACTGCTCAACCGCAGGCTGACCGGCAACCGCTTTCACACCTACATCAACCCGCAGCGCACCATCGACCAAGGCGCGGTGGATGTCCACGGCCTGGACAATCGGTTCCTCGCCGACAAACCCTTGTTCGGACAAATCGCCGCCGATTTCTTGGCCTTCGTCGAAGGCACCGAACTCATTATCCACAATGCCCCCTTTGACGTGGGTTTCATCAACGCCGAATTGCGGCGGCTGGACGCCGACTGGCTCCCTTCCGACAAACGCGCCATCGGCGACTATTGCGGCATCCACGACACCCTGGCCCAAGCCAAGAAAAAGCACCCTGGCCAGCGCAACAGCCTCGACGCCCTATGCAAGCGCTACAGCGTGAAGAACAGCCACCGCGAGTTGCACGGCGCGTTGCTGGACGCGGAGATACTCGCCGACGTCTACCTCGCCATGACCGGTGGCCGAATCCGACTTGCTGCTGGAGCCGGAAAAGCGGGAAGAAGACCCTAGGCCGGGCCGACGGTTTGCCAATATTCCGGACATCCGGCGGAAAACAGGCCGAAGCTGGCGGTCATCCAATGCACCGAAACCGAAATGACGGCCCATGAAGAGAGGCTGGATGCCCTAAGCAAAAACAGCGGGGGACGCTGCCTGTGGCGGCAATAAGGCAGCCTTACCAAAACCGGCCTTTTCCAGTAAGATAAGCATTTTTCTTATGGTCGCCGCAAACCCCCGGCGGGCATCCCCACACACCCATCCCCAACTTTTAAGGAGTTCCAATGGCGGTCGAACGCACCATTTCCATCATCAAGCCCGATGCGGTGGCCAAAAACGTGATCGGCGAAATCTACACCCGCTTCGAGAAAGCCGGGCTTAAGATCATCGCCGCCAAGCTTAACCCATCTGAGCCAAGAACAGGCCGAAGGCTTCTACGCCGTCCACAAGGAGCGCCCCTTCTTCAAGGATCTGGTCAGCTTCATGATCTCCGGCCCGGTGATGATCCAAGTCCTCGAAGGCGAAGACGCCGTCGCCAAGAACCGCGAGCTGATGGGTGCGACCAATCCCGCGCAAGCTGCGCCCGGCACCATCCGCGCCGACTTCGCAGTGAGCATCGACGAGAACGCGGTGCATGGCTCGGACAGCCTGGAAAACGCCACGCAGGAAATCACCTATTTCTTCAAGGCCGATGAGATCCACCCCCGCACCCGTTAAGGCGGAGTTGTCGCCGCAGCCAACAAGCCGGTCGGGGTTTGCAACCCCGACCGAAGCATTTGCAGGCGGCACCGGCATACGAAATGTGAGTGGCAGTGTCGCAATTCCCATCACCCTTAACCCTCCTCCTCTCCACCCGGGAGAGACACCGAACGAAGGCGTTGCCCAAAGCGGGAAAACCAACCTCCTAGGCATGGATCGCAAGGCCATGGAGGACTATTTCCGCTCCATCGGCGATAAGCCGTTCCGCGCCGCCCAGCTTTTGCAGTGGATACACCAGCGTCGCATCACCGATTTCGCGCAGATGACCAATCTGAGCAAATCCCTGCGCGGCTATTTGGCGGAGCATTGCGAGATCCGCCCGCCGGAGATTGTCTTGGCCCAGCAGGCGTCGGACGGCGTGCGCAAATGGGTGTTGCAAGTGGATGCCACCAATCGCATCGAAACCGTGTTCATCCCCGAGGAAGGGCGCGGCACTTTATGCGTCTCCTCGCAAGTCGGCTGCGCCTTGGACTGCTCGTTCTGCTCCACCGCCCAACAAGGCTTCAACCGCAATCTGACCGTGGACGAAATCATCGGCCAGCTCTTTGTCGCCCAGCATGAATTGGGCGAGGAGCGGCGCGTCACCAACGTGGTGTTGATGGGCATGGGCGAGCCTTTGCTGAATTTCAACAATGTCGTCGCCGCGACGAATTTGATGATGGACGATTACACCTACGGCCTGTCCAAACGCCGCGTCACCTTAAGCACTTCCGGCGTGGTTCCCGCCTTGGATCGGCTGGCCGAGGTCAGTGACATCAGCCTGGCGGTGTCCCTGCATGCCCCCGACGACGCGCTGCGCGACGAGTTGGTGCCGATCAACCGCAAATATCCGATCAAGGAACTACTCGCCGCCTGCAAGCGCTATATCGGCAAGGAAAACCGCCGCAAAGTCACGATTGAATATGTGTTGTTGGAGGGCGTCAACGATAGCCCTGCCCACGCCCGCGCACTGGCCAAGCTGCTGGCGAACGTGCCGTCCAAGGTCAATCTGATTCCATTCAACCCCTTTCCAAACTCCCGCTACCGCTGCTCCAGCCCGGAGGCCATCGCCCGCTTCAGCGAAATCGTCCAACAAGCCGGGCTCATCACCACCACGCGCAAGACACGGGGCGAGGACATAGCCGCCGCCTGCGGCCAGTTGGTGGGCAAGGTCAACGACAAAAGCAGGCGGCATTTCAGGCTACAGGCACAGGCATGACGAAACGACTCGGCGTGTGGCTTCTGCTGATCGGCTTGGGCTTGGCGGCCTGCACCAGCGACAGACCGCCCAAAGATCCCAGCGAACGCAGCACCACCGATTTGTACATGCTAAAGGGCGTCCAGTACATGGAGAACGGCCGGCTCGACATCGCCCAGCAAGACTTGCAACGCGCCATTGATCTCGACGAAAAAAATGTCGATGCGCACAATGCCATGGGTGTGTTGTATGAACGCCTAGGCCGGCCCACCGACGCGGAAGAACAGTTCAAGCGGGCACTGGCATTGGACTCGGACAACAGCGGCGCGGCCAATAATTACGGGCGCGTACTCTGCGCCCAAGGCAAATACCAAGAGGCCATGCAACAATTTCGCCGGGTCATCGACTCCAAACACAACAATGCGCCTTGGATAGCCTTGACCAACGCCGGGATTTGCGCCAAAAACCAAGGCTTGGCCCAAGACGCGGAAGGCTACCTGCGCAAGGCTCTGGAGGTCGGGCCCAATTTCCCCCCGGCCCTGCTGGAAATGGCCAAGTTCAGTTTGGAAAAAGGCAGCTATCTTTCCGCCCGAGCCTTCCTTCAACGCTTCGAGGCCGTGGCCCAACCCTCCTCCGAATCCCTCTCGATTGGCATGCAGACCGAGCAGGCCCTTGGCAATGCCAAAGAGGCGAATGCGTACCTCAAGAAATTGCAAAGCCTGTTCCCCAACAGCCAGGAAGCGCGGCGTTCCCGCAAAGGCCACCACTCCGCCGACTAATTCACACAATCAATCACGCACACTCTCCATGACGGATAAAATCCAAGCGATCCGGGGTATGCACGACATACTCCCCGATCAAACCCCGCGCTGGCAGGGCGTCGAGCGGGTCTTCCGCCAAGTGCTGGCGGCCTACGGCTACCAGGAAATCCGCCCGGCCCTAGTCGAAAAGACCGAATTGTTCAAACGTTCCATCGGCGAAGTGACCGACATCGTAGAAAAGGAGATGTACACCTTCGACGACCGCAACGGCGATTCCCTGACATTGCGCCCGGAAGGCACCGCCGGCTGCCTGCGCGCCTGTTTGGAACACGGGCTATTGCACCAACCACAGCAGCGGCTGTGGTACATGGGGCCGATGTTCCGCCACGAACGCCCGCAGAAAGGCCGCTATCGGCAATTCCAGCAGATGGGCGTGGAAGCCTACGGGATGGAAGGCCCGGATATCGACGCCGAAGCCATTCTGCTCAGCCACCGCCTGTGGAAAGCCCTGGGGCTGGCGCACAAGCTGGAATTGCAGCTTAACTCCCTAGGCACGTCGGAAGAACGCCTGGTTTACCGGGAAAAGCTGGTGGAGTATTTCCGCGCCCATTTCGACGCACTGGACGAAGACAGCCGCCGCCGCTTGGAAACCAATCCTTTGCGCATCCTCGACAGCAAGAACCCCGCCTTGGCCGAAATTATCCAAGGCGCACCCTCCTTGAGCGAATACCTAGGCGACGAATCCCGCGCCCATTTCCAAGGGTTGACCCGTATCCTGATCGACGCAGGCGTGGCCTATACCTTCAACCCCTTTCTAGTGCGCGGCCTGGATTATTACTCGCGCACGGTGTTTGAATGGGTTACCACCGAACTGGGCGCGCAAGGCACCGTCTGCGCGGGCGGGCGCTACGACGGCTTGATCGCCCAATTGGGCGGCAAAGCCTCCCATGCCATCGGCTTCGCGCTGGGCATGGAGCGGCTGATCGACCTACTCGACGAGCCGCAGCGCTTCGACGGAGCCGTCCGCCCTCACGCCTATCTCATCCAGGTGGGCGAAGAGGCAGAGCGGCAAGGCCCGGATCTGGCGGAACGGCTGCGCGACGCCTTGCCGGGGCTACGGCTTATCGGCCATTGCGGCGGCGGCAGCTTCAAAAGCCAGTTCAAGCGGGCCGACAAGAGCGGGGCAGACCTCGCCCTGATCCTGGGCGACGACGAGGCGAGGGATCGGCTCATCGGCGTCAAAGCCTTGCGCAAGGACGGCGAACAACTCACCCTGAAGCAGTCCGAACTGACTCACTATCTGCAAACCTTAATCCAAGAGGCAGCGAATGGAATTTTATGAATCCGAAGAACAGCGCGTGGAAGCGCTGAAAAAATGGTGGAAAGACAACGCCAGCTCCGTCATCACCGGGCTGGCCTTGGGAATGGCGCTCTTGGGCGGCTGGAACCTCTGGCAGGCCAATCAAAAGCACAAGGCGGAGGAAGCCTCTGGACTCTACCAGCAATTGCTGCGGGCGGTGGACGCCAAACAATCCGATCCTGCCATCAAACTCAGCGAGCGACTCATCGAGCAACACCAAGGCACGGCTTACGCCACTTATGCCATCCTGTTCGAGGCCCGTTTGAAGGCCGACGCCGGAGACTTGGCTGGTGCCAAGAAAGTGTTGGGAGACCTGCTGGCCTCAGCCAAGGATGAGAACATCAAGCATCTGGCCCGGCTGCGCCTGGGCCAAGTCTTGCTGGCCTTGGGCGAAACCGATCCCGCGCTGAAGCTGTTGGAGCCTTTGAAACCCCGCGAAATGGGGAAATACGAAAGCCGTTATGAAGAGCTGAAAGGCGATTTGTACAGCTCCCAGCAGCGCACAAGCGAAGCCCAGGCCGCCTATGAGCGGGCCAAGGAAACGGGCGAGACGGCACCCCTGCTGGACTTGAAGATCAACAACCTGGCAGTCGAGCCAGCCGCCCCGGCAATGCCCAAGTGAAGCGCTATTCCCTGATTATTCTCTGCGCCGCTCTGCTCAGCGGCTGCGCGGGACTGGATGCCGCCAAAGACGCCTGGTCCAGCGTGATGGAATCGATTACCGGCAAGGACAACGCCGAACCACCGCGTGAACTGTCCGAGGACTTCGTATCGAAAATCAAGCTGAGTGTGCAGTGGAAGGAAAGCATCGGCGACGGCTACGGCGAACAGAACATCAACCTAGTTCCGGCGGTCACGGAGGCCGGTGTCTTCGTCGCCGACCATAAAGGCCTGATCCAGTCGCGCAACCGCTTGACGGGTGAAAAACGCTGGGAGATCCAAACCGAACTGCCCTTCTCCGCCGGCCCCGTGCTGTCCAAAGACAAAATAATCCTCGGCACCGGCGACGCCGAGATCGCCGCCTATGCCGTGGCGGACGGGGCATTGCTGTGGAAAAGCACAGTCAGCAGCGCGATCCTTGCCTTGCCTTCCGTCGCGGGCGGCGTCGTGGTCGTGCGTTGCAATGACGGACGCATCACTGGCTTGGACGAAAAAACCGGCGCGATCCTGTGGAGCCACGAGCGCACGGCACCGGCCTTGGCGGTCAGGAGCAAAGGCGGGCCAGCGATAGTCGGCGATCTGGTCATCGACGGCTTCGGCGGCGGCAAACTGACGGCTTTGCGGCTCAAGAATGGCCAGCCGGAATGGGAATCGCTCGTCGCCCTCGCCCGCGGCCGCTCGGAAGTGGATCGCTTGCTCGACATCAATGCCGTGCCGGTCGTCAAAGGCGACACGATCTACGTTTCCGGCTACCAGGGCGGCGTCGCCGCCGTGTCGCTCAAGGACGGCGAAGTGCAATGGCGGCAGGAAAAGTTTTACACCCACACCGGACTGACCGGCAACCGCCGTTCGCTGTTCATGTCCGACGCCTCCAGCGATGTCTGGCGGCTGGACATGCGGGACGGCGGCGATTTGTGGAAACAGGCCGAACTGCACCAACGCCGCCTCACCGCCCCGGTTCCGGTCAAGGACAAGCTGGTGGTCGGCGACTTCCAAGGGCATGTGCATGTGCTGTCGCAAGACGACGGCAGCCTGCTGGCCCGCGTGGAATTGGACGACACCCCCATCGAAGTCGCCCCCGTCGTATATGACGATGTCGTCTATGTGTACACCAGCGGCGGCAAACTCGCCGCCCTCTCCGTGGAATAATCATGCTCCCAGTCGTCGCCTTGGTCGGCCGCCCCAATGTGGGCAAATCGACCCTGTTCAACTTCCTGACCCAAACCCGCGACGCCCTAGTGGCCGACTTTCCGGGGCTCACCCGCGACCGCCAATACGGCCAGGTGCGGCGCGGCGGGCGGCCCTTCCTGGTGGTGGACACCGGCGGCATCATTGAGCAGGCGGAAGGCATCGAAGACCACTCCATGCGCCAAGTCTGGACCGCCCTTGAGGAGGCCGACTTGATCCTGTTCATGGTGGATGCCCGCGCCGGCATCAACACCGCCGACGAAGCCATCGCCCGGAAACTACGCAAGACCGGCAAGCCGGTGCTGTTGCTTGCCAACAAGATCGACGGCCTCGCCAAAGCCGAAGCCAATCTGGCCGAATTCTTCCAGATGGGCCTGGTCGGCAAACCCTGGCCCATCGCCGCCTCGCACGGTTCCGGCATCCCGGAACTGCTGGAAGAAGTGTGCAGCCTGTTGCCGCCCGAAGAGACCGAGGCGGAAGCCTTGGAAACCGCCCCCGGTGTCCGCATCGCCATCGTCGGCCGGCCCAACGTCGGCAAATCCACGCTGGTGAACCGCCTGCTCGGCGAAGAGCGCGTGGTGGTCTACGACCAACCCGGAACGACCCGCGATAGCATCTTCATCCCCTTCGAGCGCGACGGCAGGCAATACACCCTGATCGACACCGCCGGCATCCGCAGGCGTTCGCGGGTCGAGGAAGGCATCGAGAAATTCAGCATCATCAAAGCCCTGCAAGCCATGGAAAAGGCCCATGTCGTCATCTATCTTGTAGACGCCAGCGAAGGCGTCACCGACCAGGATGCCAACCTGCTGGGGATGGTGACGGAAACCGGGCGCGGCCTGATCATCGGCTTGAACAAATGGGACGGTCTGGAGCCCAACCACCGCGAGCAGATCAAGCGCCAAATCGACATCAAGCTGCCCTTCGTCGATTTCGCCGCCAAGAATTTTCTCTCCGCCCTGCATGGCACCGGCGTCGGCAAGTTGCTGGAGCAGGTCGACCGCATCTACCGCTCGGCCGCGCAGAGCGTCACCGCCGCCAAGCTCACCGAGATCCTGCAACGCGCCTTGGACACCCACCAGCCGCCCATGGTGCGTAACCGCCGCATCCGCCTCAAGTACGCCCACCAAGGCGGACACAACCCGCCGACCATCATCATCCACGGCAACCAGACCGAAGACATCCCCAACGCCTACAAGCGCTACCTCATCGCAGCCTTCCGCAAAGCCCTGAAAGTTGAAGGCTCGCCCATCAAACTGGAATTCAAGACAAGCGACAATCCCTTCAAAGACCGCAAAAATGAGCTCACTCCCCGGCAAATCACCAAACGGAAGCGGATGATGAGGCACGTGAAAAAATAGCCTTCCCCAAAAGGAGGCAAACGCAACGAGACATGAATTTGTATGAATCCATCGAATATTCCACATTGGGATAATGTGCTGTGAAAAGGCCGAAGGCTATGCGTGTGATCGTGATGCTGGTTCTGCTGCTGCCCGCCGCCACAATGCTTTCGGGTTGCCCGGCCGGAACTTATGGAAGCGTTGTGTCGCCGGAACAGGTCGCCGCCATTGTCAGGGGCAAGACCTCCAAGGAACAGTTGCTGGAAGTGCTTGGCGATCCAGACAAAGTCACCAATCTGGACAGCGGGCAGGAAGAGTGGTTATACATCCAGCAAACGGTCACCTATCACGGCACTTGGCTGCATTCCAGGAAATCCGGATTCTGGGTCATCTTCAACAACAATATTGTTGAGGCGTTCGGCCATCGTGCCACGCTTCCCGATGAAAGTCCTAGGTGGCGGTCTTTTTGAGCGGAAAGCAAGGATTTTTCCGTTTTCAGCTTGACTGCGCGGGGTTTGAACTGCGATAATGCCAAGTTCTAAAAGAAAAATTCCTGCGCGGGGCTTTCAAACATGTATGCGGTTATTCAAACAGGCGGCAAGCAGTATCGGGTGAAAGAAGGCGAATACCTCAAGGTTGAGACCTTACTGGCCGATGCCGGTGAGCAAATCGAATTCGACAAGGTGTTGCTGATTCAATCCGACGATGGCATCAAGGTCGGCCAGCCATTCATCGAAGGCGGCAAGGTGACTGCCACCATCACGACCCATGGTCGCCACAAAAAAGTTCACATCATCAAGTTCAGACGGCGTAAGCACTACATGAAAAAGCAAGGCCACCGTCAGAACTTCACTGAAGTCAAGATCACTGGCATTTCGGGCTAAGGGGAGGCAACAATGGCTCATAAAAAGGCAGGCGGCAGTTCCAGGAACGGTCGCGATTCGCAATCCAAACGGCTGGGCGTGAAGCGCTTTGGCGGTGAGTTGGTCTCCGCCAGGCAGCATCATCGTGCGCCAGCGCGGCACACAATTCCATCCGGGCGAAAACGTCGGCATCGGCAGGGATCACACGCTGTTCGCCAAGGCGGAAGGCCGGGTACTCTTCCGCGTGAAGGGGCCGCTCAGTCGCAAATACATCAGCATTGTACCGGCTTGAGAATCGCGCCCCTAGCCGGGCCGATTCCCCAAACCGGACACCAGGAAGCCTCGTCATGGACGGGGCTTTTTTGTTGGGACTTTCTTCTCCCTTCCCCCTCCGGGGGAAGGGCTGGGGATGAGGGCAATAAAACATGAAATTCATAGATGAAGCGGAAATTCGCGTCGAGGCGGGCGATGGCGGCAACGGCTGCATCAGCTTCCGGCGCGAGAAATATGTGCCTTTCGGCGGGCCGGACGGCGGCGACGGCGGCGACGGCGGCAGCGTCTATCTGGTTGCCTCCAACAATCTCAACACCCTGGTGGATTTCCGCTACAACCCGACGCACCGCGCCGACAAGGGCGAGAAAGGCGGCAGCGGCAACTGCACCGGCAAGCGGGGCGACGACCTTTATGTCCAAGTTCCCACCGGCACGGTCGTCTATGACTCGGAAACCGGGGAGACCTTGGGCGATTTGACCCGGGTGGGCGACACGCTGCTGGTGGCGCAAGGCGGCTTCCACGGGCTGGGCAACACGCGATTCAAAAGTAGCACCCACCGCGCCCCGGAAAAATCCACGCCCGGTTCTGCCGGCGAAAAGCGCCTGCTGTCGCTGGAATTGAAGCTCATCGCCGATGTCGGCCTGCTGGGGATGCCCAACGCCGGCAAGTCTAGCCTGATCCGTGCCGTCTCCTCGGCCAAGCCGAAAGTCGCCGACTATCCCTTCACCACCTTGCGCCCCAATCTGGGCGTCGTCCGTGTGGACGACAACCGCAGCTTCGTCATGGCCGACATCCCGGGGCTGATCGAAGGCGCAGCCGAAGGCGCGGGCCTAGGGATGCAATTTCTCAGGCACCTCTCCCGCACTGGCCTGCTGCTGCATCTGGTCGATGTGGCGCCGTATGAAAGCGAGGAAGATCCGGTGGAAGCCGCCGTGAAAATCATCGCCGAACTGGAAAAATGGGGGGATGAACTGGACGAAAAGCCGCGCTGGCTAATCTTGAACAAGATTGACCGCCTGCCACCCGAAGATGTCGAGGAGCATTGCCAAGCCATCGTCGCCGGGTTGGAATGGGACGGGCCGGTGTTCAAGATTTCCGCCTTGCAAGGCGACGGCTTGCGCGACCTCATGTACCAGATCATGAATTTCTTGGAGCAGGAAAAGGAAGAGGAGTATGCAGAAGAGGAGTGAATTCCCCGCCGCCGGGCGCATCATCGTCAAGATCGGCAGCGCTTTGCTGACCGGCGGTGGGCGCGGCCTGGATCAGACCGCCATCGCCGGATGGGTGGCCCAGATCGCCGGACTCTGCCGCCAAGACCGCGAAGTCGTCCTGGTCTCCTCCGGCTCGGTGGCCGAAGGCATGTCCCGCCTGGGCTGGAAGACCCGCCCGCAATCCCTGCACGAATTGCAAGCCGCCGCCTCGGTGGGGCAAATGGGCCTGGTGCACACCTACGAATCCCTGTTCAGCGCCCACGGCCTGCGCACCGCGCAAATCCTGCTCACCCACGACGACCTGTCCGAGCGCCAGCGCTACCTCAACTCCCGCAGCACATTGATGACCCTGTTGAAGCTGGGCGTGGTGCCGGTCATCAACGAAAACGACACCGTCGCCACCGAAGAAATCCGCTTCGGCGACAACGACACCCTCGGCGCGTTGGTGGCGAATTCCCTGGAGGCGGATTTGCTGGTCATCCTCACCGACCAGCTTGGACTTTACGAGCGCGACCCCAGCGTCGATCCCACCGCCAAGCTAGTCCACCAAGCAAGCATCAACGACCCGGCTTTGAGCGAAATGGTTGGCGAAAGCCGCAGCGGCCTAGGGCGCGGCGGCATGATCACCAAACTGCAGGCCGGCCGCCTGGCCGCCCGTTCCGGCGCGGCGACGGTGATTGTCGGCGGCAGGGAGGAAAACGTGCTGACCCGTGTGGTCGCAGGCGAGTTGCTAGGCACTTTCCTGGTTCCCGACACAGACCCGCTGACCGCCCGCAAACGCTGGCTGGCCGGCCGCCTGAAACTGAAAGGCTCGCTGGTGCTGGACGAAGGCGCGGTGCGGGTGTTGAAGGAGTCGGGCCGGAGCCTGCTGCCGGTCGGCGTGGCCGATGCCAATGGGGAATTCGGACGCGGCGACTTGGTGGCCTGCCTGGACGGGCAAGGCCGGGAAGTGGCGCGGGGCTTGGTGAATTACAGCTTTGAGGAAACCCGCAAGATCATGCGCCAGCCCAGTTCAAAGATCGTCGAATTGCTCGGCTATGTGGACGAGCCGGAATTGATCCACCGGGATAATTTGGTTTGGGTGGGTTGACTGCTGAAATCCCCTAGAGCGTGGGAACCCGTTTTGATCGCTCCAGCGGTCGGTTACGCGGCGCTGGAGCGCATTCCCACGCTGGAGCGCGGGAACGAGAGTAAGAAAGCACGTAGCCCGCATGAAGCTTTAGCGTAATCCGGGGATTCCTGGTTTCGATCATCCCGGACTGCGCAAGCTGCTTCCGGGCTACTTCTGTGACTTCACCGCCCACAATGTGAATTTGCCGGGAAAGCCTTTCATGGCGACAGCCTCGTGCCGCTGCCAGCCCAAGCGCTGATACTTATCCGTCCCCAGCCGCTCAATATCTTCCTTCGCCCGCTCGCTCAACCAAATCTCCGCGTCGGCCACGGCCCCCAACACGCGAGCGGCAAAGTTCACGGTGCCGCCGAACACATCGCTTTCTTCCACATGAATCGGCCCGATGTGGATGCCGGCACGGACGCGCACCCGTGGATCGCCAGTTTCCCGTTGCAGGGCCAGCGCATAATCCAAGGCCGAATCCGCGCAACGAAACGCCGCCATGAAGCTATCGCCGATGGTCTTGATTTCCTGGCCTTGGAACTGGGCGATCGGCTTGCGGCTTTGGGCAAAATGCGTCCGGCGCACTTCGTCCATCGCCTCTTCGCGGATTTCCTTAGTCCAGCCGTCGAACCCACCACATCGGTAAACACAATCGCCAGCGTGACCCGCTCACCGCCTGCCCACTGGTGGAAACTGCCGGTACTCGTCTCGCCCTTGGCCGACAGCACGAAGGCATCGAAATCCCGCTGTCGGTCGGCGGAGCGCTCCATCGCCGCGACTTGCGAAGGGAAATGCAGCCGTTCTTTCGGTTCGGCGAGCGACACCGTCTGACCGCAAGGGCAACCGAATTCGTGTTTTCCTTGTTCGCGCAAGATTTTCACATAGTCATCTGGCACAGGATGACCGTGAAATGGAAGCGCGTTTCCGGGCTGGCGGCCTGGTCGAAGAACAAAATCAGCCGCCCGCGCCCCTCGGCAAACTCGCGCAGAAACAAGCCGCAACACCCACCCGCCATGGTGGAGAATATCGCCGCGTTGCGCCACATCTCCGCCCGGCCCGTGATGAACAAACCGCAGCATTGTTTTAACTTCTATATTCCGAACTTAATAGTGTTAGCGCTTCAAGTGCCGTACCTTCTGAGAGTGAGTATCTAGTACGGGCTAACTCGGATAGGGCTGCGTTACTGACACCAAGCCTAAGTGATTCAAACTCATCTTCAAACGAAAAATCCGGGTTGCTTCTTTTCTTGGGGGTTTCTTGGTTGACAATGCTTAATATCCTTGTCCTTGAGAAATCCGAATCTACTACTGGAATCTGAATAAGATCATGTGATACCACTCCATGTAATTGCAAGCTAATAAGGCTATCTACTTCGGCATGAACAAGTCCTGCTTCCGGCCACTCGAAAGAGGCATTACTTTTCCCGTATTCGCTCCATAATTCGGAAAATGCGCCCGGCCCACGTCCATAAAATGGAAGGACGGGGTTGATAGTAGCAGTTGCTAACGCATCAGCCAAAGCCTGCTGCTCAATTAGCTCCGGGAGCTTATTAAATAGCCAAGCATTTTCTTTCCACTCGCCAAAGTCACGTAAATAAAAAAGCGTGTTCACTATACGTCGAATTCGTTGCACCTGCCATCTTCTAAGGCTTGCCTCCTGTTCCTCTGGTTCTAATATCAAATCAGACAACGCACCCTCATATGTGGCTTTGAGGCGGAGACCTCGCATCAAAAAATCCTCATTTTTCATTCTTAAGATGGAAAAATAATGAATAATTTTTGAAGGATGTTTCCAATTTCTTAAAAATCTGCGATATCGTGAATATGAAGAAAGTGCAAGTAACCGACTGACGGGGATGCTCAACCCATTATCAAAGAAAAGTGATTTAAGTGGCTCGGCATTATTTGGATTAAATTCTAGATAGATTGCAAGATCACTTGTGAATACCCTAAAGTTATCATCTGTTTTAATATCAGGCCGAATTAGGCTTTGCTCCCAAGTTTGACCATCAAGTTCTACGGTCTTATCTCTATTGGTGGAAAAACCATGTCTTTCTAGGCAATCCTCAATCACTTTGTTAATCACCGCTTTTTCTGATTTTGGACAAACAACGACGATGTCATCTACATATCGGAAATAGCTTGACCCAAATCTTTCGGTAAGCTCTTGGTCAACACTCCTTAAAACAAGGTGTCCGAGAACATGGCTAGAAGCTGGGCCAATAGGTATACCTTGGTGACAGGCATCCAACATATGAGTATAAAAGCCAAGAAACGCATCGGTATGGTCTTGCTTTGCCTGATTGGTTTTACCAAGTATTGCGGTTAGCGCGGATAAAACTCGCTCTTTTGTTGCTGAGGGATAAAAACTCTTGATGTCAGTGACCACAGCAACCGAATCGGAGTTTTTGAGAGCAACGGCAATGTCTTGATTTCTCTGCTTATAACCTTCAACAAAAAATGCGTAGCTTCCACCAGAAGAATAATTTTTAGGCCACCGATAACTGAAGATACGATCCGATACCATAAATCGTGGATCATCGGCCATTAGAGCAAGTATGTAAACTTCAGCAAGGGCTGTTATTGGGCTAGACGCAAGGCAGTCACGATATTCATGAATGACTTTTCCCTCTGTTCGAACAGAACCTTTGTAAAGCTTAAAATGTTTGAAGCGCCAAGAGTCGCCTGATTTCAAGCGTCGCGACAACATACGCCCTAAGTAACCGTTGAGATCCGATGGGAGTTGATCTCCGATAAGGCGCAACCCAACATAAGTTGGGAAGTAGGTCTGACGGGTAGAGTTTAATGCGCGAACTAGTAAGGCTTGGTCGGTATTATACATAACAGTTAGTTGTCCTTGAAAGCCATGACTATGGCTCGGCTAGTCACATTTTTATTTTTATGTGGATCATACCAGCTAAATTTCTGGATCTTTGTATCTTCAAGCACTGGTATTAAACTGTTGATTTCATAGGACTTACCTTTTTTGTTAAATCGAAATGGTATTTTTTTGAGGATTAGCTTAATAGTAGTCGCAAATTTAGACGGCCAAGATTTATTATTACTCGGCTCAACCCAAAGCCATGAACTGGTTCGTTTTTTGTGGCTCAGCCCTGCTGCTGCTAGTTTGAGGGAGTCATGAATCTCTTCGAGACCTTCTTTGCCGATACCGGAAATCGCAGAGAGTACGCATAAAAAACGATTGACACCAGATTCCTTTGCCTCGTCAAAAAATGACTCTAATATCTCATTGAATTCGCCTGAAACTTTTAAGTCACATGGGCATAACTCCAGCGACACATCTATTCCGTGGGCCTCAAGCCATGGAGTAATCGCGCTCAACATTTCCTGATACAGCATCAACGCTGCCGGTGAATAATCTATCCCAGTGATTGACACAGTTATCGGGAGCTTCGGTATGCATTTTGCTGAACGTAGTTCGCAGAGTGTGGTAAGCATAGCTAAGGTACCAGCCCCATTTCCTGCCGCAATATCCAATATAAATAAATGACCATCTGCCAACTGGTCAAGAACCATATCCCGAACTTCAATATTGCTATCAGTTGGATCTGCGCAGACGTACTGAACTCTGGCTACTGAATTTAAAAAGCGTTCGATAAAATGCTGTTGCGCCATTTCGTCAGACGCACCGCCTATAACACCAGCACTAGTACATTTTTCACCACTAACATAACCATCTAGCCAGCCATTTTTCTCAATATGCTCACGATGAGCATTACTGAGTTGTTGTGGCAAAATTAAAATTTCCGACTTCCAAATGGAAGTTGGCAAATCTTTCCCTTTCAAGGATTGTAACGATTTAGGTTTAAATGGACTCACCAAAATTTTCCTTGGATGGTTTTGTGTTTTATATGAAAAGAAGTTTTCAGCTACTTCGTTTATGTTTTGTGAGTTTGCATGGAACTCAAGTATTGCCACCGTAGATTAAAAGTACGTTCTTTTCGGCTGCCTTTTAGTTTCTACGTAACTGTCAAAATAAAATTTTGAGAAGGCAAAAAAAGCACAGAACCCAGCCTACCTCGCTCTTGAACTCCACAAGCCCCAACACCTGAGCAAAACCCTCCTCAGCCTCCCCCCGATAATCCACATACTTATACCGCCGCAAAGTATCCGGTAGTTTGCAATCGGCCAGTAGCAGCGGGATGAAGCGGCGGTCTTTGTTGGCTGGGTCGCGGAACAGCGCGGTGCTGCGTTCCAAGCTTACCCAATCCGAACCCAGCGCCGCTGCGGACAGGCATAGCACCAAACAGCGCGAGGCTTCCAGGCCGTGCTTGATGGCGAGGTAGATGTCATCTCCCGGCTGGATAATCCATTCGTCAAACCAAACCTGCAGTCCCGCCGCCCGCAAGCGCTCCGCCAGCCGCCGGACTTGGGGTTTTTCTTTGGAGTTGTGGCTTAAGAAAACATCGAAGCGGAATTCGGTCGGGCTAACCATGGGTTGTTTTCCTTTTCCTGTGCCGGATTATAAAGCTTTAGGTAAACCGGCTTGTTTAAGTATATCGTTGGCCGTGTGGCGGGATTTTACGGTGACGGGAACTGTGAACGACCGCCCGGATTGAGGATTCAGCCAGATTTCATGGCTACCCTTGCCTTGCCGGGTCGGGTAACAACCCGCACCCCGCAAAAGCTTGGCGAGTTCAATAGAGTTGTTCCCGGTGTTAAGTTAATGATTATAGGCTATTTTTAGGTTCCAAAGACCCGCCGGAACCCAAAAAAGGAAATCAATGAGCCAGTCCAGGTGGTTTCTGATCCGATGGGTCAGGCAATGGAAAGCCTTCATCCCGCCGATGGCGTGTTCCACGGAAACGCGGGTTCCCGCATGCTGCCGGTTATGTTTGACCTGCGCGGCGGTCAGTTTCGGCTTCGGGTTGTTTTTAGATTTCTTCGGCCTTTTGTGTGGAAGGTTTATCTTGGATTTCACGCCATAATCTTTTTGCGCACCTTGGAACCCAAGGTCGAGCCACAGATTCACTCGATGGAACCATTTCAGTTTTGGGTCGAATACCTTTTTCATGAGCTTGTAGTCGTGGACGCTGCCGGCGAAGACGCAGAAGAGGAAAAGGATTTTCCGGTGCAGGGTCGTGAGGACGAGCGCCTGGAGCGTGTGGCGTTTTTTTTTCCGCTGAAGCGGGCCTTCTGGAGTTCCCCGTCCTGCGGCCTGACGCAGGCGCACTCCATCCCGTCGATGATGACGTCGCCATATTTATCGACGAGTCGCAGGAACTCCTCGGGAGTCCCAGGCGACCGCTCAGGGAGCACGCCGAGGTCCGACAGGCTCCGCAGCAAGACGGGCAGGAGTTTCTCCACATGGTTGTGGGCATGCCCCGAACTGAAGCCGAAAAGGAAGCCCAGCACGTCGAAGGTGGGGTATGTCTTGAGGTAATACAAAATGAAGAAAAGCTTCTTCCCGGGCGTGTCGAGATGGCCTTTTGGCCCGCCCGTTGGAACCTGCTTGATTTCGCCCTGCCGACACCTTTCCAGTTGGACGGCATCGTAGGCCGCCGCGAAGGCCGCAAGGAGGATGTTGAATTTTGGCAGGCTCATGCCGATGACGGACTTAATCTTGCGGTCATGCTTCTTGCCATCCAGCTTTTTAAATCTTTCGAAGGCCATGGGTTGTCTATTTTCTGTAGGGTATGGATACCCTATAATAAGGCAGTATTAAAAAAATTAACAGGGTCGGGAACAAGTCTAATGTAGAGGCCGCTGCCCATTATTGAACCCGCGTGGTTGCGGTGCGCTCGGCGGTCACTCTGAACGGAATGGGAATGGCAGCGTTGTCGGACAGTTGTCCATTAAGGGCCAAAAGTTCGGGAATCAATACCCTTGCTTCGCTGATTAGCCCATCCAAGGTTTCCGCTTCAAGGCATAAGCCTAGAACGTCTTCACTGCTGGCCGTCCACACGCCGGCTTCTTCATCCCAACAAGCGGTTATCTGGTATTCGTGCATTTTACTTTGCTCCTTCCACAGTCGAGTGACACCGCAATCTGCCCCGGAGTTTGCATTGGACTTTGTTGCCCGGATTGCGGAATAGCGCGGTGCTGTGTTCTAGGCTTGCCCAGTCCGAACCCAGCGCCGCCGGGGACAGGCATGGCACCCGGCAGCACGAGGCTTCCAGGCTGTGTTCGATGGCGGGCTTGATCGTTCACCTATTGGGTGCGCTCCCAAAACCCGTCCACCCTTCGACAAGCTCAGGGTGAACGGGTTTTGGGGGTGTGCAACTGCCGTTTTTAGGATGATCCATTCGTCGAACCAAGCCCGCCGCCGCCCGCAAGCGCTCCGCCAGCCGCAGCAAAAGGCTATGTTACGGCATTTTTCTCCATTCCGCCTTGTGCTGATGCATGACAAAATAGGCCGCCATTAGGTTCGGGAAAGGAACCCCGGAGGGGTTCACACGATTCTACTGGTTCCCAAACGCCAGTTTAGGAACCCGGCCTTGGAAGCTTAGCTTCCTGTATCGGTGTAAGGGAAGTTGAGCTTCCAAGAAGGCGTTCCCAAGCCGAAGCTTGGGACCGAGAAAATGCAATTGACATCCCAACGAGGTTTCGTAATGCGCACTCAAATCTCCCGCCATCCACAAGGCTTGTCTCTCAAGCTTCCGCCCGAATACGCAGAAGCTACCGGGCTGCGTGAGGGCGACTTCGTGGAGATTGAACTGACTAGCCTAGGTAAATTGAAACTAACCACCACCAGCCCAGGCGGTTTCGACAAGCAAGCATTCTTGTCCGCGCTGGCAAGCTTGCATGAGAAAATGCCGACTACGGATGCAGTGGTCGAACAGATGCGAGATGGGCAGGAAGGGGTATGATTTGCGTGGACACCAGCTTTTTGGTGGCTTTGCTCACGGTCAAGCCGATGACGCCGCAAGTGAAAACTTGGTATGCCTTAACTTCTGAACCCTTAGTAAGCGCCGACTGGTGTCTGACCGAATTTGCCAGTGCAATTGCGATCAAGACCCGCACAGGACAGTTGCAGGAAGCGCAGGCGCAAGCGGTGACTCGGCTATTTGATACCTTGTTATCAGGCGGCTTGGATTTGGTGCCGGTCAACCGCCGGGCTTTTTGGGAAGCCGCATCGTTGGTTAGAAATTGGCAAAGCGGGCTTAGAGCGGGCGATGCCTTGCATCTGGCGATAGCCCAGGAATTGGGCGTGTCGAAACTAGCCAGCATTGATCGCCGAATGGCTGAAAATTCATTACGGCTGGGTTTTTCTTTGGAGCAGATTTGAGGAAATTATTGGTTTTTCTGGCTGCCTGCCTTGCTTGTCATCAACAGAACGCAACATGTTGAAAGATAGGTTGAAACTAGCATTGGAGGCGAGACGATGACGAGAAACTTGTTCCAGGAACTCAACGAGGGCTTTGCCTCGCGGGCGGAAGACCGGCAAGGCAGGCACACCTTACGAACCTATGGCGTGGAAGCCAGACCAGCGCCGGATGTTGAAGGGTTGATTCAAGGCGAAATGCAAATTTTTGAATCCGAGGATTGCCTAACGGAGTTGCGGGAGCAATTCTGGGAGGAGGTTCTGGCTTATGAGAAGGGAGAATGGACGGCCCATTTCGACGAATTGACCGAAGCGGGCATGGTTTTGCCTGCGCCGGAGGCATTGGACGATGCGCAGTTGCCGGCCAAGCTGCAGGAATTGATCCACGGTTTGGCCTTGTTGCATTGTTATCTATACAACACCGACCATCTCAGCGACCGTGAGCTTTACGAGGAGCTGTGGCAGGAGGCGCTGCGCGAGGAGGGGCCGCGTATGCCGGTCGATGAGGATTCGGCTTGGCATATCGATTTGGTCGGCAGCGGCAGCGGCGAAGATACTGCGATTTATCTGCGGTATTATGCCGACGAGGAGGAACGGCGGTGCTGGGCCGGGGAATGGCCCGACGAGCCAATGCCGGAACACGAAAAGCCGCCTTATGACCGCGACCAACATTTGCCAAAACGTCATCAGCAAAATGCCCAGATAAAAACATTAAGGCCCTTCGACCGCTATCAGCCATAAATATTATGGCTTCGGCTTCTCTGAGCCTTCCGTCCGAATTCCAAGCTTTGCCAAGCGCACCTCGACCGCGTTTACCCCGCGTTTCAGCCTGGCCGCCACTTCCTCAAGCGGAACGCCTAGGCGGAAATCCCGCAGCAGCGTTTCGTCCTCCTCCTTCGTCCAGGCTTTGCCGGTTTGTGTGCGGCCTTGCTCCTTCCACCATGGCTGGATGGGTACGCCCCTTGATTCAAGAGGTTGAGGGGTAAGCGGAGGTTCGATCAGGTCCAGCCGGGCTAGACGCGATTGGATGGCACCCCTGGTGCGTTGGTGATGGTCGGCGATAGCCCGGATGGGGAGCTTTGCTTTGAATTGGCGGATCAGTTCTTGGTCTTCCTCCTCGCTCCAATCGCTATAGGCTTTTGGCGGCGAGGCGTTGGGTTGTGCCGGTTGGGCGGACGCTTGCCTAAGATGTTGGGCTGCCGTGTGGAGGGCGCGGATGACGCGGGGGTTATCGAAGGGGCTGCCAGGGGCAAATACTTCACCTGTGGCCGGGATGATGCCTTCGGCCAAGGCTTCGATGACTGCGAGGGTTTCCGGGATATTCATTTGCCTTCCGATTGATGCATCAATGGCGGGAGGCAAGTAAATAACCAACGACGATGGGTGTCAAGCGTGTCAAGTGGGGTGGAAATGGCCTGCTTGCGCATTTCGTGATGCGAACCAGGCCATTTTTTGCCACAATGCCCACACCACCCACAGGAGACCCTAGCCATGCCAGACCACACTTACAAAATCATCGAACTTGTCGGCTCCTCGTCCGTCAGCAGCGACGAGGCCATCCGCAACGCCATCGAAAAAGCAGGCAAGTCCCATGCGCACATGAATTGGTTCCAGGTGGTGGAGACCCGGGGCCATATCGCCGACGGCAAGGTCGCCCATTTCCAGGTGGTGCTGAAGGTGGGCTTTCGGCTGGAGGCTTGACTGCGCACCCTCACTCCAACCCCTCTCCCCGCAGGGAGAGGGGCTTTTCTGCCGCTAGTGTGATTGACGCCCTATGACCCTGCCCACACCCCGCTTCTGTTTCCTGCTTGGTTTCCTGTTCTGTGCCGCCTTGCTGCTGACGGCGATTTATTTCCAATTCGTCGGCGGGCTGGAGCCTTGCCCCTTGTGCATCTCCCAACGCATCATGGTGCTGGCGGTGGCCCTCGTGCTGCTGGTGGCATTCCTGCACAACCCCGGCAGCGTGAAAGCTGTGAGAGCCTACGCCGTGGCTGGCTTTTTGACGGCAATGCTGGGCGCTTCGGTCTCGGGCCGGCATGTCTGGCTGCAACATCTGCCCGCCAACCAGGTGCCGGCCTGTGGCCCCGGCATCGAATACATGTTCCAGTATTTTCCGTTGACCGACACGCTACGCGCCATGCTCACCGGCACCGGCGAATGCGCTAAGGTGGATTGGACGCTGCTGGGTTTGAGCATGCCGGCCTGGGTGTTGCTGTGCTTCCTCGGATTGGCGGCTTTTAGTTTGGCGCAGTGGCGGAATGCCTCCCGCCCATGAAATCTTTGGACGGCGAAGTCCATGTCCACCGGCTAAATTTGGCCGGATGCCCGGACACTTCATTCGATCAAGCTTGGCATCTGCTGGACGGCGAGGAGCAAGAACGCGCCGGTCGTTTCCGGCACGAACCGACGCGACGCTCTTTCGTGCTGGTCCGTTCGGCCTTGCGCGTCCTGCTCGGACATTATCTGCGCCGTACCCCCGACTCCATCCAGTTCCTCTTGGGCGAAAAAGGCAAGCCCCGCCTGGCCGGAACCGAACCCAACCAAGGGCTGGTTTTCAATGTATCCCATTCCGGCGATTGGGGCCTTATAGCGCTGAGCCGTGATACCGCGTTGGGCATTGATGTTGAGCGTAAGCGGGCCATGGCGCATAGGGACGGCATGGCGGAGCGTTGTTTCGCAACCGAGGAGTTGGCTTGGTGGCGGGCGTTGCCGGATGAAGGCCAGGGGCAGTCGTTTTTCACTTTTTGGTGTTGCAAGGAGGCTTTCTTGAAGGCCACCGGGGAGGGCATCACGTTGGGGCTGGAGACTTGCGTGATGGATCTGTCCGGCCAGCCTCGGCTGGTGTCGATTCCTCAACGCTGCGGAAAGGCGGAAGAATGGCGGTTGGCCGAAATCGAAGTGGAGGAAAGCTATGCCGCCGCAGTCTGCTATCGCGGCGCGGAACGCAACTTGCGCTTGGGCGAAGGGGCCGCATTCGTGAACAATTTGTTAAAAGTGGCGGATTTACTCTGAAAGTCGTTGAAAACGTCAAACCGCTTCTGTATGCTAGAAAAGCTGCGTATGAAGACCGCTGCGCTTGCGTCAGAGCCTGATGTCCTGCCCGACGCCCTTGAATACACAGTCTGGAAAGCCGCCATTGCGACGAAATGGCGGATTGTCAAAGCTCAAATGAGCGTTTTTTTAGTTAGTGAGATTTTGTAGTATGTCACAAGAGCAAAAAGGAACCGTGAAGTGGTTCAATGAAACGAAAGGATATGGCTTCATCCAACGCGAAAAAGGCAGCGATCTGTTTGTCCATTTCCGTTCCATCGTCGGCAGCGGTTTCAAGACCCTGAAGGAAGGACAGGCGGTCACCTTCGTCGAGGTCCAGGGCCAGAAAGGCCCGCAGGCGGACAACGTCAGCGTCCTGTAAAGCGCATTCCCAGCGCTTGTGGAAAGCAGGCCTCCCCAACGGCCTGCTTTTTTATTTTCTCCGCCAGACTCCAAAGTCCGCGCGGAATCCGGGGTCCCTATGCTTTACCGACACTTGTTCGGTCACGTCAGCGATTGGGCCCTTCGATTTTCTTCCCATTCGAGTCCCCCATCCTGATGCAATCAACCGAAACGACTTTATCTTTTTCCGATCTGGCGCTTTCCGCTCCCCTGCTCCAAGCCATCCGCGAAATCGGCTACGAAACCCCTTCCCCGATTCAAGCTGCCAGCATTCCCCCTCTTCTCGCCGGCCATGACCTGCTCGGCCAGGCGCAAACCGGCACCGGCAAGACGGCGGCTTTCGCCCTGCCGATCCTGAACAACATCGACACCTCCCGCCGCGAACCGCAAGCCTTGGTGCTGACGCCTACCCGCGAACTGGCCCTGCAAGTGGCCGAGGCGTTCCAGGGCTATGCCCGCCACCTGCCCGACTTCCACATCCTGCCGATTTACGGTGGGCAAGGCATGGACACGCAGTTGCGCCAACTGCGGCGCGGCGTCCATGTCATCGTCGGCACCCCGGGCCGGGTGATGGACCACATGCGCCGTGGCACACTGTCCCTGGACGGACTGACCACCTTGGTGCTGGACGAGGCCGACGAGATGCTGAAAATGGGCTTCATCGACGATGTCGAATGGATCCTCGAACAATCGCCGCCGGAACGCCAAATCGCCCTATTCTCCGCCACGCTGCCGGACATCATCCGCAAAGTGGCCAAGCGCCACCTGCGCGATCCCAAGGAAGCCAAGATCGAGGCCAAGACCGCCACGGTGGAGGCGATCAACCAGCGCTTCTGGCCGGTCACCGGCATGAACAAACTGGACGCCTTGACGCGCATCCTGGAAGTCGAGGATTTCGACGCCATGCTGATCTTCGTGCGCACCAAGATAGCGACCGAAGAACTGGCCGAGAAGCTGGAGGCGCGTGGCTATTCGGCGGGTGCGCTGAACGGCGACATGAGCCAGCAGTTGCGCGAGAAGACCATTGATCGCCTGAAGAAAAAGACGCTGGACATCATGGTCGCCACCGACGTGGCGGCGCGTGGGCTGGATGTGGATCGCATCAGCCATGTCATCAACTATGACATTCCCTACGACACCGAAGCTTACATCCACCGCATCGGCCGCACCGGGCGTGCGGGTCGCACCGGCCATGCCATCCTCTTCGTCGCGCCGAGGGAGCGCCGCATGTTGGGGGCCATCGAAAAGGCTACCCGCCACCGCATCCGCGAAATGCGCCTGCCCACCCGCGAGGACATCGCCGAACGCCGCGTGGGGCAGTTCAAAGAAATGTTGATGGGCATCCTGGAAGCTGAAGACTTGAGCTTCTACCGCGAATTCGTGCAGAAACTGGTCAAGGAGCAGGACCTGGACCCTCTGGACATTGCCTCGGCGCTGACTTTCCTAGCGCAGAAGGATCGGCCTTTGATCCCGGCGGAAAGAAACGAACGCGAACACTATGACGATGGCCGCGACACCCGCAAACGGGTGGAGCGCAGTGATAGGCCCGAGCATGGCGACGAAAAGCGTGAGCGCCCGTCGTTCCGTGAGCGGGAGTTCGACGACAGGCGTGAACGCCCAGCCCGTGAGCATGACCGCGAGCGGGAGTATGACGAATCGGCCACCTTGTACCGCATCGACGTGGGCCGTCTCGACGGCGTCGCCCCCAAAGACATCGTCGGTGCCATCGCCAACGAGGCCGGCATTTCCGGCAAGTCCATCGGCCATATCAAGCTGTACGACGAGTTCAGCACGGTGGGCCTGCCCGCCGACCTCACGCCGCAGATACTGAAGCGGATGGAACGCATCTTCATCATGGGCAAGGCCATCAACATCCGTCCTTGGACGGGCGAAGCGCCGTCCGGCAGCTTCCAAAGGAAGCGGACTTATCCGCCGAAGCGGGGCGAATAACCTACGCCTTGCGCTGGATCCTAAGCTCCACAAGGGTGGGCAAGCATCTTTTCGCTTGCCCACCGATTCGCGCAAGATTCCGCATGGGCAAACGATGGGGCCGCTTGCCTACCCTTGGCTATTATTAGGCATATTTATTTTGGCAACATGAATCTAAGAAATAAGCACTTTCATGGCCTGCTGGTTAGTTTACTATCATTGACTTTATTCGTAGGAATCACAGAAACTGCGATGAGGTTTCTACCCAAGAACATCAATCTCATAAAAAAAGATGAAAGAAATATACTTTACAGATATGACGAAGAATTAGGTTGGTTTCCTCTTGAAAGCAGCAAGAAACTTTTTAACGGCAGTCCACGATTCAGCTTCAACCGATATATTGAAATCGCACATAATAGCCGAGGTTTCAGAGATTCGGAACACACCATTGATGCCAAGTCAAGAATTTTATTCTTAGGGGATTCATTCGTTTGGGGATATAACGTAGAAAAGCAAGAGCGATTTACTGAAAAACTTCGTGAAAAGCTTGCCGATTCGTCATTATACAATCTTGGAGTCAGTGGATATGGAACAGATCAGGAATATTTGCTTCTAAAGCGGCACTATGGCTTCTATAGTCCGAATGTTGTATTTCTTGTATTTACCACAGAGAACGATAGAGATGATAACTCCCACAACGTAAGATATGGAAGATATTATAAACCGTATTTCACAGGGAATTTAGATGATTTGGCGCTGCAGGGCGTTCCTGTCCCGAAGGCAGAGAATTATTTTATTGCCAGCCATGACATACTCTCACATTCATATTGGTTTGCGTTACTTGCACATGCATATTTCCTCATTTCCTCGCCGCCTTCTTTGAACATCAACGACCCTACTCATGAGATCATCGCACACATGAATACCTTCGTTAAAGCCAGCGGGGCAGAGTTTTTAGTCGGATTGACAGGCACGGATACCGATCTAGAAAAATTTCTTAAAAACACAGGAATAAATTATCTTGATCTAAGCAATTCGTATAGATACCCATCAGACGGAAATCATTGGACACCAGATGGTCATACCTTTGTGAGCGAGAAAATCTATAATTTCTTGATGCAGGGAAAATATCTCCAAAGGCTCACTGCGCCTAACAAACCACCGCACATGGACATGTCTTCCGCTATATTCCATCCACGCCAGCGGCCCACGCCAGCGGGGTAGGTTAGGTTGCCGTCTTTTTGGCAACCCAACATTTCCCTTTATTTTCTGGTTCCCACGCGCCGCGTGGGAATCTAGTCGATCCGCGTTGTGAATCGTTGGCGCAACGCGCCACAGCTTCATTCCCACGCGGCGCGTGGGAACGAGAAATATAAACCCCGGAGCCAATCTTGTTATCCACCGCCAATCTCACCATGCAGTTCGGGGCCAAGCCCCTGTTTGAAAACGTCTCGGTCAAATTCGGCGACGGCAACCGTTACGGCCTGATCGGGGCCAACGGCTGCGGCAAATCAACCTTCATCAAAATCTTAGGGGGCGATCTGGAACCGACCGTCGGCAATGTCTCCCTCGACCCCAACGAAAGGTTGGGCAAGCTGCGCCAAGACCAGTTTGGCTTCGAGGACTACGCGGTCATCGACACGGTGATGATGGGCCATGCCCGCCTCTGGCAGGTGAAAGAAGAGCGCGACCGCATCTATGCCCATCATGAGATGAGCGAGGAAGACGGCATGAGGGTGGCGGATTTGGAGATCGAATTCGCCGAACTCGACGGCTACACCGCCGAATCCCGCGCCGGCGAATTGCTGCTGGGCGTAGGCATCCCGCTGGAACTGCACTACGGGGCTATGAGCGCCGTGGCCCCTGGCTGGAAGTTGCGCGTCCTGCTGGCCCAAGCCTTGTTCGCAGACCCGGACATCCTGCTGTTGGACGAGCCGACCAACAACCTCGACATCAACACGATCCGCTGGCTGGAAAACGTCATCAACGAGCGCGACAGCACCATGGTCATCATTTCCCATGACCGCCATTTTTTGAACAGCGTCTGCACCCACATCGCGGACATGGACTTCGGCGAGTTGCGCGTTTATCCGGGCAACTACGACGACTACATGGTCGCCTCCTCCCAAGTGCGCGAGCGGCAACTGGCCGACAACGCCAAGAAGAAGGCGCAGATCGCCGAGTTGCAGACCTTCGTCAGCCGCTTCTCCGCCAACGCCTCCAAGGCAAGGCAGGCCACCTCCCGCGCCCGCCAGATCGAGAAAATCAAGCTGGAAGACATCAAGCCGTCGAGTCGGGTCAATCCGTTCATCCGCTTCAACCAGGAGAAAAAGCTCTACCGCCTGGCCTTGGAGGCGAAAGACCTCGCCAAGGGCTATGGCGAAGGGCCGTTGTTCCAAGGCTTGAATCTGACCGTCGAAGTGGGCGAACGCGTCGCGGTGATCGGCCCCAATGGCATCGGCAAGTCCACCCTGCTGCGCACCCTGGTCGGCGAACTGGCCCCTGACATGGGGACAGTGAAGTGGTCGGAGAACGTCAATGTCGGTTATTTCGCCCAAGACCACGCCGCCGATTTCGCCGAAGATTTAGGGTTGTTCGACTGGATGGCTCAATGGATGCGGCCCAGCGACGACGAGCAAGCCGTCCGCGCCACGCTGGGACGCCTGTTGTTTTCGCAAGACGAGATCAAGAAGAAAGTCGGCGTGTTGTCGGGCGGCGAGCAAGGCCGCATGTTGTTTGGCAAGCTGATGCTCCAGCAGCCCAATGTCATGGTCTTGGACGAACCCACCAACCACTTGGACATGGAATCCATTGAATCGCTGAACAATGCTTTGGAGATTTATCCAGGCACCTTGATCTTCGTCAGCCACGACCGCGAATTTGTTTCCTCGCTGGCGACGCGCATCATCGAACTCACCCCCCAAGGCGTGGTCAATTTCAGCGGTGCCTATGAGGATTACCTGCAAGCTCAGGGTGTGGAATAATTTTCTAGCCCCAACTAAAAAGGGATAACATCGCTTCAAGCGATGTTATCCCTGCGCTACATTAGAGAAACGACATGCCCATCAAGAAAACCTCGCCAGACCATCACAAACTCGACCGCATCGTGGCCGAAGCCCGGCGCAACCAGGAGGAGCGCGAGCGCGGCTACCGTGAGCAAGCGCTCAAGCTCTACCCTTGGGTTTGCGGACGCTGCGCACGGGAGTTCAACCTCAAGACCCTGCGCGAATTGACCGTACACCACAAGAACCACAACCACGACGACAATCCCACGGACGGCAGCAATTGGGAACTGCTGTGCCTGTATTGCCACGACGAGGAACATAGGCGCTACATCACCGCCGGCACCTATGGCGGAAAAAACACCGACAAACCGAAAGATTTGGGCGGTGGACACAAGCCCTTCGCCGATTTGGCGGAGTTGTTGAAAAAATAGGAGACAACATGAACAAGCCAACAATTTTCTTAATTTCCCAGACATTCCTGGCCCTATCCTTGACCCCATCTTCCGTATGGGCTTACGGGAGCAGTGGCGGCGGAGCGGCCAGTTGCGCAGAGGCGAAATTTTACGACGAGACCCCCGCCCGCAATTCCGTGGTTCCGTCGCTAAGCGACATCGCCCTGGTCGCCTCGGACAATACCGACATCGCCTCGGTGGAATTGAATGTGAACGGCAAACCGCTGAAACCGGAAACATCCCAGAGGCGCTCGGGGGAATGGGATTTGAAAATCCACTTGCCCGAATCCATCTCCCAAGTCGGCAAAGTCCGGATCACCCTGGCCGCCAAATCCAAGGAAGGCTGCTCGACTTTCTTCCCCTATTCCGTGGCCATCGGGCAATAAGATGGCATTCATGGGAATTGCTCCGGTAGCACGGAAAACGGCACATCCAAAATGGCGTATTCCTGCCAGTCTTGGTAATCGAAATGCCACCACTCCCTGGGATGGACGGTGAAGCCCTCCGCCTCCATGGCTTGCCGCAGAAAATCGCGTAAAGTTCTCGCCTCAGGCGTCCCGCCAGTGTAATACGGATAGGCTTTCTCGTTCATCTCGTCGAATTCGCTGGGCATCTTCGCTTCCAGGCCAGTGTCCAGATGGAACAAGCTCAGATCCACTGTGCAGCCTCGGTTGTGGCGGGAACCTACGGCAGGGTCGGCGACGAACAGGCGCTGGTCACCGCTGACCGAATCCCAAAACAACTTGGTGACCGACCAAGGCCGATAGCCATCAAACACCAACGCCCCCAGCCTCAAAGGCTGCAAGCGGGCGTTGGCGCGTAGCAGAGCCTCCGCCGCAGGCTTTTGCAAGAATACCCGTGCCTGTTCATAAACCGGCCTGCCGATGAAATTGTTGGCGGTGGCATAGCGCACGTCCAAGCACGGCCCCCGCTCTTGGCTGTTGATCTCCACCAACTCTGGCGCTCGGAACGGGCCGGTCTCCACGGGCGGACTGTCTGCGCTAGCCCTTGCTGCGAAGATGCTGAACAGAATTGTGTTCAAAGGTCCACCACTACTTTCCGCTCTCGCAGCCAAGCCAACGCGCCCTCCCCTGCGGCCTTGCCAGTGGCAAAACAAGCGGTGAGCAGATAGCCCCCGGTCGGTGCCTCCCAGTCCAGCATCTCTCCAGCGCAGAATACCCCAGGCAACTCCCGTATCATCAAGCGCCGGTCTAAAGCCTCGAAGGTAACGCCGCCTGCCGTGCTGATGGCCTCTTCCAAAGGCCGAGTGGCCTTCATCCGCAAGGGCAAAGATTTGATCGCCGCCGCCAACCGCGCGGGGTCAGTGAAATCTTCCGGGTCGGCCAGCTCCCGCAACAAGCTGCCTTTCACGCCTTCAATCCCCGCTCTTTTTTGCAGATGCTTGGCCATTGAGGCCGAGCCACGCGGCTTGGACAAGTCATGAACCAAGCGCCGCAGAGATCGCCCCGGTGCCAAATCCAGGCGCAAGGTGGCGACACCCAGCGTGGCGATGGTGTCGCGCAAGGCGGCTGACAAGGCATAGATCAAGCCGCCTTCGACGCCGGTTTCGGTGATGACAAACTCGCCGTTCCGGCTATGATCTTCCCCTTCCGCGTCGGTGAACTCCGCCAGCACGGCCTTGACGGGATGGCCGGCGAAGCGGCTTCTGAGATGTCCGCTCCATTCGCAATCAAAGCCGCAATTGGATGGACGCAGGGCTTCCACCGCAACGCCGCGACCGGCCAGCAGCGGAACCCAAGCGCCATCCGAGCCTAGCCTAGGCCAACTACCGCCGCCCAAGGCCAGCACCACGGCGTCGGCGTGGGCTTGATGGATGCCTTGCGGCGCTGTGAAGCGCAATACTCCGTCCTCTTCCCAACCCTCCCAGCGATGGCGGCTATGGAAGACCACCCCGGATTTGCGCAAGCGGTGCAACCAGGCACGTAGCAACGGCGCGGCTTTTTGATCTGAGGGGAAGACGCGGTTTGACGAGCCGACGAAAGTCTCGACGCCGAGCCCCCTTGCCCATTCGCGCAGGTCTTCCGGGCTGAAGGCGGTGAGGATCGGTCGCAGATTATTGGCCTGCCGACTGCCATAGCGGGAGAGGAAAGCCTCCATCGGCTCGGCATGGGTCAGGTTCAAGCCGCCCTTACCGGCCAGCAAAAACTTACGGCCCACCGAAGCCATGGCGTCGTAGAGATCCACGCGCACACCGTTTTTAGCCGCCGCCTCCGCCGCCATCAATCCCGCCGGGCCGCCGCCGATGATGGCGATTGAGGGTTGTGTGGATGTTTGCATCGGCTGCGAATTATTGCCCGCGTTCCTGATTAAGCCGCAAAAAAAGCGCTTCGACCTCCTTCCTTGCCCAAGGCGTGGTACGCAGGAATTTAAGGCTGGATTTCATGCTGGGATCTTGGTTGAAGCACTTGATCCTGACCTCTTGCCCGAGTTGCTCCCAGCCGTAATGGTCGATCAGTTGGATGAGGATGGTTTCCAGAGTAAGACCGTGGAGGGGATTGTTGGGTTGTGAGTGGATCATGGTCTAGTTTTTTTTTCAAGGGTCTGCCATGAAAAAAGCCCCAGGCGAATGAACGCCTAAGGCTTTGGTTTCATTGGTGGGCCATGTAGGGGTCGAACCTACGACAAACGGATTAAGAGTCCGCTGCTCTACCAACTGAGCTAATGGCCCAATAATATTGGGGTGACCGATGGGGCTCGAACCCACGACAACCGGAATCACAATCCGGGACTCTACCAACTGAGCTACGGTCACCATCTGGGTGATCTATAATGGTGCGCCTGGCAGGACTCGAACCTGCGACCCTCGGCTTAGAAGGCCGATGCTCTATCCATCTGAGCTACAAGCGCTTCTTGTCTATTTGGTCGGGGTAGAGAGATTCGAACTCCCGACATTCTGCTCCCAAAGCAGACGCGCTACCAGACTGCGCTATACCCCGGTGTACTTTTTAGCTGAGGAACCACCAACCATTTATTTTAGTTATTGTAGCGGAACATATCCGTCCGGTCAAATTCCATTTTCTTTTTTTCCCTTTGCCCCATCGGCGCGCCGTCCAAATCTGTCTGCACATGCGTTAGAGCCACGTAGCTCACGCCTAGCCGAAAGCATGGTTAACCAAATCTTTACGAATGAGTCCGCGCCGCCAGAAGGCTACACCAACGGCATCGGACTCGTGGCACACGCAGCCATCGACGGGACTGGTTGGCCGCAATCTTTGGCGAAAATTGCCGCCGTTCGGGGTGATACGTTGCATCACCTCTGTTTCAGAATTCACGATTGCAAGCTGCTGAATTGCCCCAGAAATGGTCGATGCTGCTTCAGTTTACTGGTAAAATGGGGAATCTATAGTGCCTCTTGGTTTCTGTCACACATCAACCAGGCAATTGGGCGTCGATTCGATGCCTTGCTGTCCGGTGGCTAATTCCTGTGCAGGAGCAAGAGACGCACACTTTGCCGATGGCAAGCACCCCGGTGTGTACCGTTGTTTTCGGCGCGGGATTGCCGCCGTGTTGGCTTCCTCCGTCACCGAAACTGAAATCGCTGGAAATTTTAGGTTCCGTGATACAAATGCGCCGTCCTGTGGCTAGCCGCATCCGGCTAGCCGTCCTAGAAGAGCACTACGATAAATGAATCAAGAACAGCAGCAATCCCAGTTCAAGGAACTCATCGCCAAGGGCAAAATGCAGGGATTTCTCACTTTTTCGGAAGTGAACGACCATCTGCCAGACAACGCCGACGATCCCGACCAGATGGAAGACATCATCGGCATGATTAACGGCTTTGGCATCCAGGTGCATGAGGAAGCCCCCGACACCGACATCATCATTCCCGACGCTCCGGTGATGTCGGACGACGAGGACGAAGCGGCGGAAATGGCAGCGGCTCTGGTCACGGTCGGCGCCGAATTAGGCCGGACCACCGACCCGGTGCGCATGTACATGCGCGAAATGGGTGCGGTCGATTTATTGACACGGGAAAGCGAGTTGCGCATTGCCAAGCGCATCGAGGAAGGCGTCAATCTGGCCGCCGCCGAATTGGTGCGCTTCTCCGCCGCCATGGATCATTTCATCAAGGCCTTCGATCGCCTTGAGAGTGGCGAGGTGTCCTTGCCCGATCTGATCGCGGACATCGTCGATCCGGCACAGCCCGAACCGATGGCGATTGAGGAGGAGTCCGATGCGGAAATCGCCGAGGAAGCTGACAGCGGCCCCGCTCCCGAACTTGTCAAGGAGAAGCTGGATGCTTTCAAAAAACAACACAAGACAGCCATCAACGCAAGGAACAAATACGGCCCCCAACACGAACGCACATGCCTCGCCTTCGACGCGCTGGCATCCAGGTTCCTCGAATTCAAAAAGAGTCCGACGTTTTTCAAGGAACTGACGGATATCCTACAGAACGCCGTCGATAGCATTCGGGAGCAGGAACGCATCATCTTAGGGCTGGCGGTAACCCAGGCGAAAATGCCCAGGGCAGAGTTTCTCGAATCGTTTATCGGCAACGAAGCCAACCCGCACTGGCTGGACGGACACTTGGCCTCTGGCCAGCCCTACGCCGCAGCCTTGTCCGCCCATGCCGACGGCATCCGCCGCGCACAAAGCAAGCTTGCGCAAATCGCCAAGAAAAACCAGCAGGCCGTCGGCGAGATCAAGGAGATCCACCGGCGCATGATGGTGGGCGAAACCCAGGCCAGGGTCGCGAAAAGCGAAATGATCCGCGCCAACTTGCGCCTGGTGATTTCCATCGCCAAAAAATACACCAACCGGGGCATGCAGTTCCTCGACCTGATCCAGGAAGGCAATATCGGCCTGATGAAGGCGGTGGACAAATTCGACTATCGGCGTGGCTTCAAATTCTCAACTTACGCCACGTGGTGGGTTCGCCAGGCGGTAACCCGCGCCATCGCCGACCAGGCGCGGACGATCCGCATCCCTGTTCACATGATCGAGACGATCAACAAGCTGAACCGGATTTCCCGGCAGTTGCGGCAGGAAATGGGCCGCGAGGCGACTCCGGAGGAGTTGGCCCCACGCATGGAGATGTCCGAAGACAAGGTGCTGAAGGTGCTGAAAATCGCCCGCGAACCCATTTCCATGGAATCGCCTATCGGTGACGACGGCGACTCACATCTTGGCGACTTCATTGAAGACGCGCATGTGATGTCGCCGGTCGAGTCGGCGACCGCCGCCGGCCTGCGCGAAACCACCTTGCATATGCTGGAAGGCCTGAGCGAACGGGAGGCGAAGGTCTTGCGCATGCGTTTCGGCATCGATATGCACACCGACTACACCCTGGAAGAAGTCGGCAAGCAGTTCGACGTGACTCGCGAACGCATTCGGCAGATTGAGGCGAAAGCCTTGCGCAAGCTGCGCCATCCCTCTCGTTCGGAACAGCTCAAGAGCTTTCTCGACATGGATTGACTTGGGAAAAACTTCGCCATTTATACCAAGCCTAGACTAGAAACACTCCGGCTCCCGATATCGGGATCTCATATTGCCGAATAAATTGATTTGGAGCAAAAACAGGAGTAAGAATGGAGGCTGGCTACGGCCAGCTTCCTTTCAACCATAATAAAAGGCAGGGGATTCCATGGCGAATGATACACAACCAAAAAAACTCGGCTTGGGGCTTTCCGGCGGCGGCTTCCGCGCCTCGCTCTATCACATCGGTGTCCTGGCGCAGATGGCGGAACAGGGGCTGTCGCGCCATGTGGAAGTCATTTCCACCGTCTCTGGAGGATCCATCATCGGAGCGTTGTACTACCTGCATATCAAAAAGCTGCTGGAGAGCAAGGAGGACGGCGAAATCACCGACCAGGATTACGTGGATATCGTCAAGACTATCGAGACCGACTTTCTAAAAGCGACGGACAAAAACATCCGCATGTCCACCTTCGCAAGTTTCACAGCGAACCTCCGCTTCCACAAGCCGAATTACTCCCGTAGCGACCGGATTTCCGAACTTTACAACGATCTGATCTACCGCAGTGTGCTGCCGGGCGAGTCTAGCCCAGTGTCAGACCCAGTACAGATGCGCGAGCTGAAAATTTTCCCGCTCATCGCGCCCAAAACCTGGGACAAAGACTTTTCCCCCGCGCAGGCAATGCCGTGCGGCAGGCCAAAGTCCCCATTTTGGTCATCAACGCGACCTCGCTGAACACGGGCCGGGCATGGCAGTTCACCGCGCAATCCATGGGGGAACCCATCGCGCACGACGCCAGTGGCAATCCGATTTACGAAGAAACCGACTCCAAGCCGCTCCGCCTGCGCTGGGCACATCCCTCTTATGACAATATCGTCCCGCACCAGCAAGATTTTCCGCTGGGCCATGCGGTAGGCGCGTCGGCCTGTGTTCCCGGCCTGTTCCCGCCACTTTCCATCAGCGGCTTGTACCAGGACATCCGTGTGCAACTGGTGGATGGCGGCGTTTTTGACAACCAAGGCATCGAGAGCCTGCAATACGAACAATGCACCCACTACATCGTCAGCGATGCCTCGGGGCAACTAGTCGTCGAGAGTCAGCCGCAAACCGGCACTCTCCCTGTGCTGGTGCGCGCATCCGACAGCATTTATCCGGACCGGGTGAGAACAGAAAGCCTGCAAAAACTGTTTGCCGAAAGAGGGCGCGAAAACGTCGCCTTCATGCACTTGAGGAAAGGCCTGGAAGTGAAGGAAGTTCCTTGGATCACGGCCAACAATAAACCGGCCGATGCAAAAGCCCCCATCCCTGCGACCACAAACGACTACAAAGTCGCGGCGGAGGTGCAGGAACACCTGTCCAAGATCCGCACCGACCTGGACGCCTTCAGCGAAGTCGAAGCCTTTTCCCTGATGTTGGACGGGTATCTGATGAGCGGCCAGGAATTGGCAATCCTAAGAACCAATGCATTCAAGCCAGATGCGACCGAAGCCAATGCCCCGCCGCTGAAAGGCGCTTGGAAGTTCGAGGCCATCGCCCCGTGGATTAACAACCCAGGGCCGGACTACCTCAAGCAATTGAAAGTCTCCAACTATCTCTTTGGCAAGGCTTTATTCCTGATTCCCTGGCTCAGTGCGCTTGCCGCCGTCGTGGTTTTGCTGCTATTGGCAGCCCTCTGGCCTTGGCTGCCCACCCTCCTTGCGACCAGCATTCCGACCCTCTTGATCGTGATGATCCTGCTGGCAATCCTGGCCACCAAGGTCGCGCCACACTTAGAGAAGATTTTCAGTTTTCTTAAAATTATCCACACTCCCGCAGAGATCGTCTACCGGCTGGTATCCGTCGCCGCGCCCGCCGTCATCGGCACTGTCTTCGTCCAGATCTACCTCAAGCTCATCAATCCGCTATACCTCAAGCGGGGCAGCGTCGCCGAACTCAATCGCCGCGAACCCAGAAGCTAGGCCAACGCCTCACCCCGGCCCGTCCACATAGCCTATGTGGGCGGGCCTCAGACCTGTAGATTCACCGGATCGAATTGCGCGAACCATTGTCCAGTATCGTCCGGGGAACTTGGATCATAGTACAAGGAACGCAACTTTAGGTGGCCGACCCGCCCGAACTCCGGCCCTGGCGAGACAGTTCGGAAACCCAAGCCCCCCATGAGTTGGTGGGTGATGGTTTGGAACAGCCGGCCTAGCTTACCGTCACGGATCATGGTGTCCAGCATCTCCGGCCCGGCGACAAGATAAATGCTGCGCAATCCCCGCTCCCCCAAGGCCTTCACCAGCGGGGTACCCTCCACCCGATGCGCTTGCCCCGCAAAAATGACCTCGCAACCCCGCCCGCGCCAATAATCGGCCTTGGCCGGATCGGCCTTTTGCCCAGTGGCGATATAGCAGGCTTGGCCATGCTCGCGGAAGGAATCCGGCAGCGGAAAATCCAGGCTGGCGCTGGCGACCACGATGTCGGGCTGGGACTTGAGGCCATGTGCCACGCGCCAGCGGGCAAGGTCGACACCTTCCTCGCGTAAACCGATTTGCAGGATATTACCCAGCCTGCCCGCCGCCAGCGAACGCAGGTAGCCGCCATGCGTGACCAGGCAGTCGGCCTGGGCCTCCAACTCCAGGAACAGGCGGAAATCGTCCGGCGTGGTCAGACTCTTCGGCAGATAAGCCACACCCTCCGCGTCCTCCAGCGCGATGCGCCCATCCAGACTGGCAAGGAAATTGGCGTAGACAAAAGGCTGCTCCGGCGTGCCCAACTCATGCAGGTTCAGCCCCAGATAAAGCCCTTTCAAATCCACCATCCCATAAGGCGGTGGAAAGAGCCGCTGGACTGTCCGGCTCATGGGTTTTTCCCGACGGGCTCGCCTGCCGCTTTGCGGCTGTAGCGTCCCGGCAGGCGGGCCAGATCCTGCAAGCGCCAGGCGTCGGGATCGACCTCCGCCTCCAGGCGGTTTTCCGTAGGATCGTCCAACTCCTCGAAAAAATCGAAGCCGGTGCGCTTTTCGATGGCGTCCACGCTGGTCAGGTAATGGTCTAGCGGTTCGTCTCCGCGCACCGTCTGCGGCATGATAAAGGCCAGCATCTTTTTGGCATCGGGCGCGACGATGATCTTGTAGAACGCATCGGGAAGCTCCACGCGCCAGGAGGAATGGATGCGCTCGGAGGGTGGGTCGAAAATCGGGCCGGTCACTACCCAGACCTTGCCGAATTGCTTGGCGAACTGATCCAGTTCCAACTCCTCCAAGCGCTGCCAGAGCTTTTCGTTGAGGGCGGGCCTCTGCGGGGTGATGTTGGTCATCCGAAAAGTGTCCGCCTGCCCTTCCCGCCCGTACACCACGCTGATGGCATGGTTCGGTGCCATGTGGCCGCGGTCGTAGCCGCTGCCGGTATAATCTTCGTGGCTGACCCGGTTGATGCCACGCCAGTCGGTGGCAAACCGGGCTGGGCGTTTCAGTCGTGGGGCATCCGCTGGCGGCGGAGTCAAGGCGTAAACAACCCATAGCGGATTGCCGCGCAAGTCAGAATAGCCCAGCATAAAACCTTCATTGCGCAATGTGCGCGTCCAGGTGAAAGGATTTTTCCAATCCACCGCCTTGGGTTCGCCCATCCAGGCCATGTACGGCCGGGCCACATAAACCTCGAATGCCTGCCAGCCTCCCGCCAACAACCCAAGCAAAAGCCAGGCGGAAAACGGCATCAGACCACCTAGGCGGATGATCAGCGATAACAAACGCCAGACTGACAGGCCCTGGATCTTGGGTCCGGGAAAACTTTTTTTGGCCATGAGGAAAACAGGAGAAGGAAAAGCAGAAGTTTTAAATCCAGCCCGGGGCTTTAGGCTTTAAACCGCCTGGATTTTCTCATGTGAGATGAGGGGAAAACATGAAAGCCCGCCCGCGCAACGGCGGGCGGGCTTTCCGGCGAAAACTTGGAATTACCGGCTAGCAAGCGAACCCATAGGGTTTACTTCTTGACGCAAGGCCCGGTGCCGACTTCTGCCGCCGCTTCGGCAGCGGATTTGCGCATTTCATCCATATTATGGCCACCGTGACCGCCTTGGCCCGCGCCGCCGCCGCTATTGCCGGGACCACCGCCGCTGCCGCCGGTCGCCGCGCTGACACCCCCTTCCTTCTGGCGCCGGTTGATGGCGACGCCTGAAGCCCGTGTGATGTTCTGCTCGGTGATGCCACCCAAGGCTATCGCACCATCCACCACGTCGGTGGTCACACCGGTGAGGTCGATGCTATCGGCGATGGAACTGGTCACCACGGCCTTGACCGGATCACTGTTGCAAGCATCGAAGGGGGGAATCGCCGTGATGAGGATCGGGTACGAGGTTCCGGCCGGCACAGTGACGGTGTAATGGGCGTTGGTGAAATGCGTGGTGTGGACGACATTGCCCGCACTATCCCGGACTTCAATCTTGCCGTCGCTGACCGGGCCGTTGTTATTGCTGACCTTGCCGCTGATTTTCGCTTCAGATTTGGCGGGGGCGCTGCCGCCGGACGATCCATCACCGCCACAACCGGCCAACCCCACTAGGCCAGCCAAGGAAACCGCGACCAAGCCGCATTTCAGCAAGTACAGTCTTGTTTTTGTAGTTGATTGTTTCGCCATGTTCAAACCCGTTTTGTGGAGGTGATTGGTTGAATTCGACGGCTGTAAGCCTATTGCAACAATGACGCGCTACTCTTTTAGGCTTGAGCCCGAACCCGGCGGATTTATAGCATAGGAAGCCGGGGCCGAAAAGTGACAGAAGGAATGCTTACCAGGGCGTATCGGTGACAGCCGGTGCCTGATGTTTTTTCACTTCGCCGCGCTGGATGCGGACAAACTCTTCAAGCTGGCGCTTGGCCAGCGTCGAAAGCGTCGCGCAGGGCCACGTACATGTCCTCGTGCGACTGCTTGTCGTGATGCTCACGACTGACCACGATCTGCTTGCCGGGAATGTTGAGGTCGATGCGGACATGAAAGAGATTACCTTGATGCTGGTGTTGATGCTCAAGTTCAACTGCGACTCGGCAACCAATGATGTTGTCGCAGAACTGCTCCAGTTTCGCCGCTTTTTCGCGGATTCTCGTTTCTACGGCATCGGAGTGAGGAAAGCCGCGAAACGTAATCTCTATGGGGGTTTGCATGTTGTGTCCCGTTTTATTTTGGTTGGTTAACCGGGGAAGACCTGCCCTCGGCAAGGGACGCGCCGCATGGCCGACCCTCGCTTCATCCGCCGACCGGCACAGGATTGCGACCGGCTTCCAGGGCTTCCCCGTCCTTTGATTCTTGCCGGCAACCCCGGCGCGGAGCCTTATCCCTGCTCAAAGCCGATTATAGTACATAATCCGCCGCGTTCTTGTCGATTTCGACCCACCTTGCCCTGGGTGTGGAACGGGCCCTCAGGCCGCTTGAATGCGGCTTAGGGGGAACCGATGGCTGGCAGATCCGCCCCGCTTTCGCCTACAATCCCAACACCTGCCCGACACCAAGACCTTGGACTAGGCTTGGCAACACACGACAATTCCAACATGCACGAATACGACAAGGATACCCTGCTATCCGACTGGCGCCGCCGCGCCGTCGATTTCGAGCGGGAAATCAACCAAGCCTTGGTCGGCCTGGAACACGCCGTCCGCCAGATCACCCTCGCAATCTTCGCCCGAGGACACGTCATGCTGGAAGGCGACGTGGGGGTCGGCAAGACCACCTTACTGCGGGCCGTGGCCCGTGGCCTGGGCGGGGCTTACGAGCGCATCGAGGGCACCATTGACCTGATGCCCAACGACTTGGTCTACCACACCTACATCAACGAACTGGGCAAGCCCCAGGTCGATCCCGGCCCCCTCCTCAAGCACGGCGAAGGCTTGTCGGTGTTCTTCTTCAACGAAGTCAACCGCGCCCGCCCGCAAGTGCATTCCCTACTGCTGCGGGTCATGGCCGAGCGCTCCGTCTCCGCCTTCAACCGCGAGTATCGCTTCCCCCACCTGCTGGTGTTCGCCGACCGCAACCGCGTCGAAAAAGAGGAAACCTTCGAGATCCCCTCCGCCGCCCGCGACCGCTTCCTGATGGAATTGCGCATCGAAACCCCGACCGACCCAAGGCTGCGGCGGCGGCTGATGTTCGATCCGCGCTTCCACGACACCGACCGCCTCATCGACTCAATCCGCCCCGGCATCCTGCCTTATGCGTCCATCGGCGATATAGGCCGCGCCATCCAGCACGAAATCCAAGCCAGCGAAACCCTGCAACACTACGCCCTGAACCTCTGGCAAGCCACCCGTCGCCCGCAGGATTTCGGAGTAAAAATTGACGGCGTTGACCTGGATCGCCTGATCCTGGCCGGTGCCAGCGCACGCGGCATGAGCCTGTTGATGCGGGCTGCCCGCTGCTCGGCTTGGCTGTCCGGCCGGGGGCATGTACTGCCCGAGGATGTGCAAACGGTGTTCAGCGAAACCATCGCCCACCGGGTGTTTTTCACCCCGGTTTATGAAATGCGCCGGGAAGCGATAGCGGGGGAATTGATCGGGCAGATATTGCGGCGGGTGGCTGCGCCTTGATGCATAGGTGCATAGGTGCATAAATCGGCAGACAGTCTACACTTTCCCAAGTAAGCGACGCATCCAACAGAGGCAGACCCTTGAAAACCACCTACCGCGAAGCCCTCAGGCAAGCCCTGCGGGACTCCATGCAAGCCGACCCCCGCGTGTTCCTAATGGGCGAGGACGTGGGCCGCTACGGCGGCACTTACGCGGTGTCCAAAGGCTTGCTGGAAGAATTCGGCCCGGAGCGCATCCGCGACACGCCGCTGTCCGAACTCGGTTTCGTCGGCGTCGGCATCGGCGCGGCGCTGGGCGGGATGCGGCCCATCGTCGAAGTGATGACGGTGAATTTCAGCCTGCTGGCCCTGGACCAGATCGTCAACACCGCCGCCGCGCTGCGCCACATGTCCGGCGGACAGTTCTCGGTGCCGCTGGTCGTGCGCATGGCGACCGGCGCGGGCCGCCAGCTCGCCGCCCAGCACTCGCACAGCCTGGAATGCTGGTACGCCCACATCCCCGGCATCAAAGTCCTCGCCCCCGCCACCGTAGCAGACGCCCGAGGCATGTTGGCCCCCGCCCTGGCCGACCCCGACACCGTGGTCATCTTTGAACATGCCCAGCTATACAACTTGGAAGAGGAACTCGACTACGCCGGGCCGGTGGACATCAGTTTGGCCAAAACGCGGCGGGCCGGGGCGGATATTAGCCTGATTACCTATGGCGGCTCCTTGCCGAAGACCATGCAAGCCGCCGAAACCCTGGCCGGGCTGGGCATCGACGCCGAAGTGCTGGACTTGCGCGTGCTGCGCCCGCTGGACACCGAGGCCATTTTGAATACTGTCCGCAAAACCCACCGGGCCGTCGTGGTGGACGAAGGCTGGCGCAGCGGCAGCTTGGCTGCGGAGATCATCGCTCGCATCGCCGAACGAGCCTTTTATGACCTGGACGCACCGGTGCGGCGGGTATGCAGCGAAGAAGTGCCGATGCCTTATGCCAAGCATTTGGAGGAGGCGGCTTTGCCGCAGGTGGGGAAGATTGTTGAAGCGGTTAGGGAGGTGTTGGGCAAGTAATACGTTTGAACCGCGAAGGACGCAAATATTGTGAAGAATAATCCATAGTAAGAGGCTACCCAAGATGCATGCTGCTTTTAAACAAGACTTTTGGTCGTTATCTCGTGAACAAAAGGGTTACTACACATTTGCACAAAGGGAGCGATGGAATCTTGCACGCGCACTCAGACGTTCTGGCCGACATTGCCCAGGTTGTGACGATCCTGATCCTCGGGATCTAGTAACCTCACTTTTCAATGAGGGATTGGGCCTTCACCCATTAGTCGATTTGGTCTTTGAAGCGATTGCTCGTGCTGAATCGAGGTTCTCGCTTAGGTTTGTTCCACAACGTAGCCACGAAGAAAGGCTAACAGGAAACCTAGTTTCCGAAATCGAAGCAGGGATATTCTTGATCCGTCAATCCTTTATGGCAATGTCGAAAGAACATTACGGACAGCCCTGTGAAGTTGATTTTCCTTACTACGATCTATCGCGAGGCGGAACTATCGAAAAGAATACAGGAGCAGACCTTGCCATTGTTTTGACGGTGGACTTGCCCGACCTGCCGCTCCTAGTTCGATCAGCAGCGTTTCAAGCCAAGAAAATACATGGATCGGCGACAATACCAAAAGAGCAATATAAAACTCTGCTTGCTCAATTTGGAGAAACTGCCGAATATCTCTTTTACGACATGGATCATCGGACTTTGCTGCCCCCAATGGTGCTTCCTGCAAACAAATTCAAGGACAAATCTGAGAAAGACCCAGCTACTGAGAGCTTCAGCATTACTCTTGATGATGTAGACAATGGTCTCCCGCTGTCTCTTTGGCTGCTAACCCGCTTGGCTCAAGGAAATGCCGGGGTGGACGAGGACGAATTCAACTCTGCCGTAAGACGTTTTATTTATCAGAGTCAGAGCGGTGGACGCTTGGCCTTGCTTTCAATTGGACGCGCCATAACTTCGCGCATTAACTCAGATGGTGGCCTTGATGTTTCCATTTAATGGCGTGCGCTGGTTCCCAAGCTCCAGCTTGGGAATCCGGCCTTGGAAGCTTAGCCAGCGTAGGGGAATCGAGGCACGGAATGCCCGTATTCCGCTGCGCTCCATCCGGGCTACATATATGCACCGGTTCCCACACTCCTGCGGTCGGTTACGCGACGCAGGAGCGTTACATCGTACATCGTTCCCACGCTCTGCGTGGTAATGCCGCCCCGGACGCTCTGCGTCCCGAAATATAAGCCAGCCAGCGTAGCCCGGATGGAGCGCAGCGGAATCCGGGGCATCGAGGCACGGAACACCCGTATACCGCTGCGCTTCATACGGGCTACATATATGCGCTGGTTCCCACGCTTCAGCCTGCGTAGCCCGGATGGAGCGCGGCGGAATCCGGGGGTTCGAGGCACGGAATACCCGTATTCCGCTGCGCTTCATACGGGCTACATATATGCGCTGGTTCCCACGGTCGAGCGGTCGGTTACGCGACGCAGAGCGTCGTCAGATTCACATCTTTCCCACAGAGAGCATGGCAAAGATGCAAACCAGAATAGCCCTTCTTTCCATTTACTTGAGGCTCAACAACCATGATGACTATCCATAAAAAACTGATCGTCGATGACATGGGAAATCCCACAGACGTGATTATTCCATGGGCTGAATTTCAGGAAATTTCCCAAATGCTTGCTTTAGACTTAGACGAGGCCACCCTTTAAGACCTTGAGCAAGCACAGGTGGATAGGATGGCGGGAAATAAGGAAGCGTATGTAAACCTCGACGATATTTGACGGCCTTGTACCGCATTGTCGTTCACCGACGGGCTACCAAGTATTTACTTACAAAGCCTGCCAGCCAGCGCAGCCCGGATGGAGCGCAGCGGAATCCGCTGCGCTTCATACGGGCTACATATATGCACCGGTTCCCACGCTCTGCTTGGGCATGCCGCCCCGGACGCTCTGCGTCCCGAAATATAAGCCAGCCATGGCGAAACGCGACGCAGAGCGTGGGAACGATATAACGAGGAGAAAATCATGATCGAATTCAAACTACCCTCCCTCGGCGCGGACATGGACGAGGGGACGCTGAACGAATGGAAAGTGAAGCCCGGCGATGTGGTCAGGCGCGGCCAGGTGGTGGCTATCGTCGAAACCTCGAAAGCGGCGGTGGATGTGGAAATCTGGCAGGATGGCACAATCCAGGAATTAAAGGTGCCGGTCGGCAAGAAAGTGCCGGTCGGAACCGTCCTCGCCACGCTGCTGCAACCTGGCGAATCGGCCCAGCCCATAACCCCAAGCGCAAAACCCGCCACGCAGCCGACAACCCGCCGCCCGATCTCCCCCGCCGCCCGCAAAGAGGCGGAGGCATTGGGCGTGGACATCGGGCAAGTCGAAGGCACTGGGCCGGATGGCTCGGTCACGTTGGACGATGTGCGCCGCGCCGCCCAGGCCACGGCACCCGAGGCCAAGCCCGCCGACAAGACGGCAGAAATGCGCAAAGCCATCGCCGCAGCAATGAGCCGCTCCAAGCGGGAAATCCCCCATTATTACCTCAGTGAAACCATAACGATGGAAAAGGCGTCCGTCTGGCTGGCGCAGCAGAACACCGGACGGCCCGTGACCGAGCGCCTGCTGATGGCTGTGTTGCAACTGAAGGCGGTGGCCTTGGCGACCCGGAAATTCCCGGAGATGAACGGCTTTTGGCAAGACGGCAGCTTCAAGCCCACAAGCTCGGCCCATCTCGGCGTCGCCATTTCGCTGCGGCAAGGCGGGTTGATCGCCCCGGCCATCCATGATGTCGATGCGAAGACGCTAGAGCAAATCATGGCCGACCTGGCCGACCTAGTGAAACGGGCGCGGGCCGGCTCCCTGCGCAGTTCGGAAATGTCCGACCCGACTCTGACCGTCACTAACCTCGGCGACCAAGGCGTGGAGGCGGTGTTCGGCGTGATCTATCCGCCGCAGGTGGCTTTGGTTGGCTTCGGCAAGCTGAAGGATCGGCCTTGGGTTGAAGACGGCCAGCTTTGCGTCAAGCCCACAGTAGTCGCCAGCCTCGCGGCGGATCATCGCGTCAGCGACGGCCACCGGGGAGCGCTATTCTTGGCTGAGATTGCAGAACTCTTGCAACATCCCAAACAACTTTAAGGATTTTAATCGCCCCTCACCCAACCCTCTCCCGCAGGAAGAGGGATTTTTAGCATAGGAGCCGGACATGAACCCCGAAGAAATCCGCAAAATCGCCATCGCCACGCTGCAAAGCATCGCCCCCGAAGTTGAAGGGGACGAATTGGTCGGCAACAAGCCCTTGCGCAACCAAGTCGATCTGGACTCCATGGACTGGCTGAATTTCCTGATCGGCCTGCACCAAAAGCTGAAAGTCGATATCCCCGAAGCCGATTACGCCAAATTAGTGACGCTGGATGATGTCGTCGGCTATTTGCTAGAGCGCCTGCCCGCCTGAACGTGGACGGGCTTCTGCCCACGTCGGAAAGCCCGCGCCGATTAAAACCCAGCGTTTATGCGCAGCATAAACCATTGCACACACCATTTTTTAAGAAGCAGCCTTAAGCAAAGTACATAATTCCTCGGATAACGCCATAAACCAAGTTTGGTAGGAAGGGTTAGAATCATCGACCGGGGTCGCGCCAGACTTACCAGCAGGTTTCGGATTAGCTAGTTTAAAAGCTGCTGACAATAGAGCATTGAAAACGCGCAAGCGATTCTTGGCACTGCTACTCAGTCGGGATAGTTCAGTTTGTATGACCTCTGCGCGTATGCGTTTCGCCAATATTCTGTCCGCTATCTTTTCGTCGGAATCGGACTGTAAGGACGAACGAACCTCAAGAAGCACAAAAAGCATGATTCCCTCGCGATAATCTTGACGAATACTGAAGGTTCGCTGGTAGGCGAGAATGGATTCAGACAAGTCGTTGGGGTCATTTCGTAAATCCCACGAGCGCTTACAAAGGAATCCCCATAACGCAAATGTGTCTGGATCAGTTGTTGAGGTAAGCAACCCACGATCCAGCAGAATCTGCTTAGCTTTGGATACTGCCGCTTCTGGCGTTGGCGTTTTTGCCATCGCTGTGGCGAGTATAAATTGCCTGATGACATGGCTGTCATTAGGATTGTGTTCCAGGAGTTGCTTCCACTCCAGAGCAGCTGCCTCGTAATCGCACGTTCGCATGGCACTTTCCGCCCGCACCTGCCGCTCCCGCAGAAACGGTATGCGGTCATCCAGATAACTCACGGCCAGAGGCTTGATATCCGAATCCTTTTGAGCTAACCGGACAACATCCTGAAGATCGGGCGCTTCTGCATTCTGAAGATCGACAGCCTGTTCTATGACATCGTCAATGGGTTTTCCAGCGTCCTGGGTATTGGAAGATTTCCTGCCGCCGCTGGGCTCGCTCAGACGTGGAAGTGCTGCGTAAACAGGACTGTCAGTATCACTGCCCGCCATGATCTGATTGATCGTCTTGATGAGTTTCTCCTGAAACTCCATGGCAGCTTTCCGGGGTACGTCATCCCCGTTGTGTGTGTAACGCAAGATGTTAATGTGGCCGATGTTAAAAGGAGCCTTGAAGCCTTCTTCTGCGACCACGATGGTCGATCTTCGTCGAAGGGCATAACGGACTCCGAGCTCAAAGGCTGCATTCAAATTGGAGGTTGATAAATCCGCTATAACAAGGTCAGCTTCATTGATTTGTTCGTACATCGGAGTGTCAATCTGACCGGACAGGAGGAGTTCGTCTGCGCGGACGCAGTCCAGACCCGCCCTCTTGACCGCATCTTTGATCAGGAATTATTTAAGTCGAGTGCACGTCCGCTATCAGGATCGATCTTACGACCGAACCCTTGCACGACGAAACACTGCTTATTCATGACACGAACCCGCTGAAATGGTAGATCTTGACATGTCGGGCGGCGTAGGCCATGCCCACCTTTTGGATATCCGCCATGTGCTGGACGGAATCCAATTGCTGTATCGCCGCCGGATCAATGCCACTCAAACCCAGCTCGGCCAGTCCTTTTGCGGTGACATCTGGATCGTAGCGCAGATAACTGAACAACTTCGGCCCGGTCCAGTTGGGATCGTCTTCGGAAGGCACGACCATGTCGCCGATCTCACGGTCGATCATTCTGCCATGTCGGCATTCGCCCAAGGTTCGGCAGACCATGTCCCAGCCGGCAGAAGCCGCGTTCATCAAGGCCGAAGGGACGTTTTTGGCGAAATGGATGAGGTTTAAGTCATCCACGTCATCGTGACTGGGCAAGACATTCGCCGCACTGCCGGTGCCGACGGACACGATCAGCAATTGATCCGTGCCGGTCTTCCAGTTGACCGCGTAAGGCTTGGTCGTCGCCATCTGAAAAGCCAAGTAGGCCGGGTTGTTGTAGGTGGTCACGCCGCCATCGACGAAGATAAATTCGTATTTCCTATCCTTGCCTAGTGTCACGACTTCTGGCGGGAAGAAGGTCGGCGCGGCCGTGCTGGCCCGCACCAGTTGCCACAACGGCAGGTTGAGGTTGCAATCATCGCGCGAGAGTTCGTTGTATTTGGCGAAAGGATTGTTGAAAACCGGCCAGGGCGAATCGGTGGTGTGGTTCCGCATCACCATCATCAGCAGGGTTTTGAGGTTCTCGCTGCCCAGTGTCGCATCGGTTTCGCCGAGTTGGGCATCCAAGGCGCTCTTGAGTAGCTTGGCCAGAGGTTCGTCGTTATAGCTGAATTTCAGCCGGTTGAGCAACGAAGCCTTGTCGAACATCTGCTTGCCGCTCTCCAGATAAAACCGCCGGATCGCGTCCATGGACATGCCAGTGGCGATGCAGGCCGCGATGATGGCCCCGGTGCTGGTGCCGCAGACGAAATCGAAATAGTCGGCGAGCACAAGATAGGGTTTCCCGAAGGCCGTCCGCAAGTCGGCTTCGATCTTCGCCAAGATTTCCACGCTCATCAAACCCAAAATGCCCCCGCCGTCGCAGGCGAGGATTTTCTTGGGGCCGGGGGATTGGATGCGGTCCAGGACTTTTGCATTCATCTTAAAACTCCACTCAGACGGTTAAATATACTTGTTAAACTAATAAATAAAACATTTTACGAATTCCTGTATAATGCTTTGAACCACACCTACGCCCAAAAACACATCCCCAAGTTCAGTAAGATATGATTCGCCTAGAATTTTCTCCGGAAACCGTTGAGCAGTTGCTGTATGAAAAGCGATACCATCCTCATCCGCGTGTCCGTCAAAAAATGGAGGTCTTGTACTACAAATCTCTGGGAATGCCCCATCATCAAATCTGTCAATTGAGCAATATTCGAGGGCGAGCCACATTGGCCCGTTATCTTCGCGAATACCAAGAGGGTGGATTGGATCGGATTCGGAAGCTTAATTTTCACAAGCCAGAAAGTGTTCTAGCATTGCATCGCGACAAAATTGAAGAAGCGATTGCTGAAAAACCGCCTGCTACCATTAGTGAGGCTCGACACCGCATTGAGGAAACCACGGGGATCAAGCGAAGCAACACCGCTGTTTATAGATTCTTAAAAAAAACGTTGGATTGAGCCGGTATAAAACAGGCTCAATTCCCGTCCAACAAACTGACCCGGAACGCCAAAAAAAACAAGAAATCTTTAAAGAACAAAAGCTTGAACAACGCTTAGAAGAGATGATGGCGGGTCGCAGGGAAGTTTTTTTCGTGGATGCGGCGCACTTTGTCTGGGCGGCATTCCTTGGATATTTATGGTTTTGGAACCGGCTTTTTGTTTCTGCCCCTGCGGGACGAAAAAGATTTAATGTATTAGGCGCAATCAACGCACGGACGCATCAACTCATTACGGTGACAAATAACACCTACATCAATGCGGAGAGCGTCTGCGAATTGCTCAGGGCGATTGCCGAGATTGGGTTTCAGGTTCCAGTCACCTTGGTGCTGGACAATGCAAGATATCAACATGCCAAGGTGGTAAAAGAGTTGGCGGATAGTCTTGGTATCGAATTGCTTTTTTTACCGGCCTACTCGCCCAATTTAAATCTGATTGAACGATTATGGAAGTTCGTCAAGAAAGAATGCCTGTATTCTAAATACTATGAGAGTTTTGGCTTCTTCACCGAAGCCATACAGGATTGCCTTTCAAAAGTGGGAACAGACGAATATGAGCCTATGCTTAAAACTCTGCTTAACCTCAAATTTCAAACCTTTAATAAAGTTCAGTTTGTAAAGCACTAAAGTATAACTTAGGGTGTATATGACCCGCCACGAGCCCCAGGATGCGGGATCGGTGCAGGGGGATATATTGGCCGTATTCGCGCTTACCACATTTTCCTGGTATCCAACCAATCCACCTGCCCAGTCCGCTTTTTCACCTCCTGTATCATGTGCTGGGTGCCTCCGGGGCCGTCGCCGCTTTGGCCGTTCCACAAGCAGACGAAGCGAACCTTTCCCGGGCCGTAGGCCAAGGTGGTGTAAAGCAACCAGAGGTTGCAGCGTTCGTAGGGGTCGCGGGTGGATTCTCCTAGCTCCTTAGGGCAGCAGCGGGGGGGGCGATCTTTTTCCAGCTTGGCCTTGACAGCGTAGTAACGCCCACGCCAATCGCCAGCCGCCGGAGCGACCGAGCGTTCGATGAAGTCGGCTTCCGGGAAGGGTTGCAGCAGTTGCAGCTTCACGCCACGGGCTAGGCAAGCTTCGGCGAAAACCAGGTCGCCGCCGCTGGCGCCTTGGGTGAAAGCCAGGTCGTCGGGGCCTGCGCCGAAATCGTCCAATGCCTTGGCGATGGCCGCTTCGGCGAGGGGGACCTTGTCCAAGGGGAAGCGGGGTGTGGGTCGGTCGGGCGCATCGACCATGTGGCCGGAGAACAGCAGCACTTGCCGGGGTTGCCATTGGCCTTCCGGCGGTTTGAGCCGTTGCAGCGCCCGCTCGAAGGTGGCGACGCCGACGGCCACGCAGTCCCGCCGGAAGCCTAAATCATTAAGCAAGCGCAATTGTGCCAAGGTGGAATTGAGCGCGAACCAATCTTTTTCCGCCAGGGCGATGGCTTCCTTGTAGCTCGCCTTGACAGTTTCCGGTGTGCCGACAAGGGTTTCCAGATCACCCAGCGTGGCCTTGGCCCAAAATTGTTGGCGCCCATCCTGTTCACAACGCGCACCCCAGCGCACCCCGCCGGCCATGTCCGCAATTTCCGACTCGAAACGCTTATCTCCCGTGAGTTCGCGGTAAAGGGACATGAGAGTAATGGCGTTGATGCCGGAATAATAATGCCCCGGCGAGGACTTAAAGGCACTGACGTAGCTGGCAATGGCGGCACGGAGCAGGGCGTCTTCGTAACCGGCATCGTCCCGCATTTGCGCCGGTGTACTGCCGGGGCGACACCAGGCTTCGACCCAGGCATCCTTGTCCACGCGCCCCAGCAGCGCCCAGACTTCGGGGTCTTTGGGCCGGGCTTCCAGCAATTCCCGATAATGGGCACGTGCCTCGTCGATTCGGCCAGGCGCTGCAAGCAGATGCCTTTCTTGTTCTGGGCATCCAGATTGCCGGGATCCGCACCCAAGCAGCGTTCGAATTCTTCAAGCGCCAGCTCGAAATGTTCCAGCTTGCGCAGTGCGTCGCCGGCGATATGGGCGGCTTCGGCGCGAAAAGCCGACACTGGCGCTTCCTCGGCCAGCAGCAAAATATCGCCGACGCATTGTTTCTTGCTGGCCAGATCAATCCGCTGTGCCCAGTCGTCATGGCTTTCCCAAAACTCCCGCGCATCCCCCGCCCTTAAGCGCTTCCATTCCGGCTCTTCCAGACTGGGGAGCAAGTTAAACACAGGGCTGATCTTACGCCCATGCCAGGATTCCAAAGTGGCCTTGGCCATTTGAGCCAGCGCCGATTTGTCCTTTTCCAGAGTATCGGGGTCGGGGATGCCGTCCTTCAAGGAATAACGCAGCTTGCGGTCAGTGTAGATGTCGAAGGGCTGATAGCTACGGTCGCTTTGCGTCAGCACCACGCCCCGCGAACGTAACGCATGGCGCACGCCCAACTCGTACCAGACATTGGGGTTATCCACGGTGAGATCGACCACCACCAAATCGGCGATCAAGAGTTCCTGGAACATGTCGGTGCGGATGTCGCCGGCGCGGGTTTCCTCATCCGCCCGGAACACCTCAAGACCCGCCGTTTCCAGGGCAGGCTTGATGTAGTCTGCGTAAACCTGGTTGAAGTCGATGGGCTTGCCATCAGAGCCCGGCTTGATGCCGAAGGGCATGGCGACGAAGGCGTGCAGTTTCATGGAATCACCTTTGGTTTAATTTCCATTTCCCGGTTTCTGGGAAGTGCCGGATCGATCCGGCTTGGAGCAGCTCAACACACCCCATCCAATCGGCTTGCCGGTCGGCGGAGTGGAAGCGCTTCTGTCGCCGACAGGGACACTCTGCCCTTCGCCCGCAGGTGGCGGCGTCCTTGCTGACCAGTGTGCCGCGCAGACCAAGGTGCGCATTACGCACCCTTCTTGAAGCCAGATCATAAATCCCCGACAAGCCCTAACGCAACCAAACGGTTCTAGGCACGTAATAATTTGGTATGTGTGGAGTGCGGGACATCCTAATATAGTCGGGGCAGTTGTCTCATCTTTTCTGCTAATGGGTAATTCAACCCTTGGCCTCTCGGTTCCAGTACTTGGATTGCAACCATGCCCAAAAAAATCACCCTACTGCTTTCCGCCTTTTTGACTTTAGCCTTGCCTGCCTGGTCTGAAGAGACAGGCTTGTTGAACGTTTCCTAAGATGTGACGCGCGAATTCTATAACGAATACAACCCTTTGTTTGTGCGGTATTGGCAAGCTAAGAGCGGCGAGACGGTCAACATCAACCAGTCCCACGGTGGCTCATCCAAGCAGGCCCGTGCCGTCATCGACGGTCTCGACGCCGACGTGGTCACCATGAACCAACAAACTGACATCGACGCCCTCGCAGACAAATCCGGGTTGGTCGCCAAAGACTGGCGCTCGCATTTTCCTGACAACAGTTCCCCTTACCGTTCGACCATCGTGTTCCTGGTCAGGAAGGGAAATCCGAAGGGAATCAAGGACTGGGACGATTTAATCCGGGCCGATGTCAGTCCGATCATACCCAACCCGAAGACATCGGGGAATGGCCGCTACAGTTATTTGGGGGCGTGGGGCTACGCGGCGGGAAAATACGGCAGCGAGGACAAGACGCGGGAGTTTGTGGGGAAATTGTTCAAGCGGGTTCCGGTCCTGGACACTGGCGGACGTGGCGCGACCACGACTTTCGTCGAGCGGGGCATCGGCGATGTGCTGCTGACCTTTGAGAATGAGGTGTATCTTATCGCCAAGAAACTGAATCCTGCCGACTTCGATATCGTGATTACTTCAGTCAGCATCAAGGCCGAAGCCCCAGTCGCCGTGGTGGACAAAGTGGTGGACAAAAAAGGCACCCGCAAGGCGGCGGAGGCGTACCTGAGCTATTTGTGGTCGGATGAAGCACAGCGCTTGATTGCCAAGCATTATTTCCGTCCCAGTTCGACCAAGATATTGCAGGAAAACCGGGCCAGTTTCCCGGCCCTGAAATTATTGACCGTCGAGCAAATCGCAGGCGACTGGGCCAGCGCACAGAAAAAACATTTCACCGACGGCGGTGTTTTTGACCAAGTTTACGGCCTGTAATCAAACAATCCCCTCAACAATCCCCTCCGGGGCGTGGTAGTCCAGTCCGAAAGCCTTGGCGACGCCCCGGTAAGTGACCTTGCTGTCGGCGATGTTGAGTCCTTTCAGCAGGGCCGGATTGTCTTTGAGCGCCTGCCGCCAGCCCTTGTTAGCCAGTTGCATCACGTAGGGGAAGGTGGCGTTGGTCAAGGCCAGGGTCGAGGTGCGCGGAACACCGCCCGGCATGTTGGCCACACCGTAGTGGATGATTCCGTCCACCACATAGATAGGGTCTTCATGGGTGGTCGCATGGATGGTTTCGACGCAGCCGCCTTGGTCGATGGCGACATCCACAATCACCGCGCCGGGCTGCATGATCTTGAGGTCGTCCTTGCGGAGCAGCCGGGGCGCCGTCGTGCCGTGGATCAGCACACCGCCGATGACCAGATCGGCGGTGGCGACCTGTTCCAGCAGGTTGTGCCGGTTGGAAAAAATCAACTGCACATTGGCCGGCATCACGTCACTCAGATAGCGCAGCCTTTCCAGCGACACGTCGAGGATCACCACCCTAGCCCCCATGCCCGCCGCGATCTTCGCCGCGTTGGTGCCCACCACGCCGCCGCCAAGGATGACCACCTTGGCCGGGGCGACGCCAGGCACACCACCTAGCAGCAGACCGCGCCCGCCATGCAGTTTTTCCAGGTATTTCGCACCTTCCTGCACCGCCATCCGGCCAGCCACTTCCGACATGGGCGTGAGCAGCGGCAGTTCATGCGAGGGCAGTTCCACCGTCTCATAGGCGATGCACACGGCCCCGGAATCGATATGAGCATGGGTAAGCCGCTCGTCGGCGGCGAAATGGAAATAGGTGAACAGAGCCTGCCCAGGCTTGATTCGCTTCCATTCCGGCTCGATAGGCTCTTTGACCTTGACGATGAGGTCGGCCTCAGCCCAAGTCGCGTCGGCGTCGGGGGCGATGTCGGCACCGACGGCGCTGTATTGTCCGTCGGCGAAGCCGCTGCCTAGCCCCGCGCCTTTTTCCACCAACACTTGGTGACCGTCGGCGACTAGCGCCTCCGCGCCTGCCGGGACGAGGGAGACGCGATTTTCATTGGTTTTGATTTCTTTCGGTACGCCGATTTTCATGATGTTGCGTTCTCCAGTGTCAATTCAATGCATTCAATGGTTTCCTAGGAATGCCAGGAGTTTAAACCCTGCCATAGGATCGCGCAGCCTGACGAGCGGCATTCCGATTCCTCGGTCCCACAAAAACCCCGCCCGGCTCCCCGGACTGAGTTTTTATTGCGGAGATTCGTAGGTCGGGCGCGTCTCTTTGCGCCCGACATTCCGGGCAATGCGTCGGGCAACGATAGAGCCGGTGCCCGACCTACGCCACTATTGTGCCTACAGCCATGAAGGATGCCCTCGCCGCAGACGCGCATTTTTCCCACGTGAAATTCCGTCCTGTTTCGCTAACCGATCCGGCCTCAAACGCTCCGATCGGGGTTGCAAACCCCGGACAGCTCCTGGCTGTTCCTCCCAACAGCCGCCAAGAGGACGTCGCCCCATTCGCTGCCGGGCATTCCCAGGCTATGCCCGAGCGCCCCTCTTGTGGAATAATACGCCGATATTTTCACTCGGTTTCCAGAGGCCACAGGCACGCTCAAATGGACGAAAACAAGAAAAAGGCGCTGAACGCGGCGCTGTCGCAGATCGAAAAGCAGTTCGGCAAGGGCTCGGTGATGCGCATGGGCGATGTCGGCGCACACGACATCGAGGTGATCCCCACCGGTTCTTTGGCCCTGGACATCGCCTTGGGCTGCGGCGGACTGCCACGCGGGCGGGTGGTGGAAATCTACGGGCCGGAGTCTTCCGGCAAGACCACGCTGACCCTCGAAGTGATCGCCCAGGCGCAGAAGCTGGGCGGCGTGTGCGCCTTCATCGACGCCGAACACGCCCTAGACCCGCAATATGCCGAGAAGATCGGCGTCGATCTGCAAGATCTTTTGGTGTCCCAACCGGACACCGGCGAGCAGGCTTTGGAAATCACCGACATGCTGGTGCGCTCCGGCGGCGTGGACGTGGTGGTGATCGACTCGGTGGCGGCGCTGACGCCGAAGGCCGAGATCGAAGGCGAGATGGGCGATTCCCATGTCGGCCTGCAAGCCCGGCTGATGTCCCAGGCGTTGCGCAAGCTCACCGCCAACATCAAGCGCTCCAACACGCTGGTGATCTTCATCAACCAGATCCGCATGAAAATCGGCGTGATGTTCGGTAGCCCGGAAACCACCACCGGCGGCAACGCGCTGAAATTCTACGCCTCGGTGCGCCTGGACATCCGCCGCATCGGCGCGATCAAGAGCGGCGACGAGGTGACCGGCAACGAGACCCGCGTCAAAGTCGTGAAAAACAAGGTCGCCCCACCATTCCGCCAAGCCGAGTTCGAGATCCTCTACGGCGAAGGCGTGTCCCTGGAAGGCGAGTTGGTGGATTTGGGCGTACAGCTTGAGTTGGTGCAGAAATCCGGCTCTTGGTACAGCTACGGCGGCGAGCGCATCGGCCAGGGCAAAGACAATGTGCGCAACTATCTTAAGGAACACCCCGAAATCGCCACGACGCTGGAAAAGAAAATCCGCGAGAAAGCCTTCGGCGGGGCAGAACCTTTGGTCGCCAAACTGGCCGTCAAGTCCGACCCCATCCTGGCGGAGGATGTACTCTGAGCGAAGCCGGATCGGAGGCCGACGCAAAGGCCGCTTGCCTGCGCTGGCTGGCGCAACGGGAACATAGCCGTGCCGAGTTAGCCCGAAAACTGCAATCCACGGGATTTGAATCTGCGGTGATTGACGCTGCATTGGAGAGCTTGCTAGAAAACGGTTTGCAAAGCGACCAGCGTTTTTTGGAGCTTTTTGTGCGCGGCCATTTTGCCAAAGGCCATGGAACACAACGGATACGCCAGGAATTGCGCTTGAAAGGAGTCAACAGCGAAAGATTAGAAGAATGTTTGGCTGAATACGATTGGGATGAAGCCTTGCAGCGGGTTCATGACAAGAAATTTGGCAGTGGCGCACCCGCCAATGCCAAAGAATATGCGGTTCTCATCCGTTTTTTAAGCCAGCGCGGTTTCGAGCAAGACCGGATACAAGCCTTGTTGCGTCGCTTGCGGCGGGGAAATGGTTAATTGAAGGAACACCTCATCAATGCAGGAGATGCCGGGCTGATGATCCTGTTCGCCGCCGACATTCCCGGCGCGGATGTGGAGAGGTTTGCCGAAGTCCTTCAGAATCATCAACATCCAAAATATTTCCAGCTATTTGAAGCAGAAATGAAACAACGCGGCATCGAGTTTTAGTTTAAACCCGCGCCTCAGCCGTTACTTGACGACCTACCCCATTTCGATATCCGACTCATGACCAGCGCCGAACTGCGTTCACTATTCCTACAATTTTTCGAGGAGCGGGGCCACGCCATTGTGGCATCCAGTCCGCTGATTCCCTCCAACGATCCGACCCTGCTGTTCACCAATGCCGGCATGGTGCAGTTCAAGGACGTGTTCCTGGGCAGGGAAGAGCGGCCCTATGTGCGGGCAGCCTCTTCGCAACGTTGCGTCCGTGCCGGCGGCAAGCACAACGACCTGGAAAACGTCGGCTACACCGCCCGCCACCACACTTTCTTCGAGATGCTGGGCAATTTCAGCTTCGGCGATTATTTCAAGCGCGACGCTATCCAATACGCCTGGGGCTTTTTGACAGGCACGTTGGGACTTGCGCCGGAACGGCTGTGGGTCACGGTGTACGATCAAGACACGGAAGCGGCGGACATCTGGCTTAAGGAAGTCGGCATCGACCCGAACCGTTTCAGCCGCATCGGCACCAAGGACAATTTCTGGTCTATGGGCGACACTGGCCCCTGCGGCCCTTGTTCGGAAATCTTCTACGACCATGGGGAACACATCCCCGGCGGCCCGCCCGGCTCGCCTGACGAGGAAGGAGACCGCTATATCGAGATCTGGAACCTGGTCTTCATGCAGTACGACCGTTCACCTGACGGCACACTGACGCCTCTGCCCAAGCCTTCGGTGGACACCGGCATGGGCCTGGAGCGTCTCGCCGCCGTCATGCAAAAGGTGCATAGCAACTACGAAATCGACCTGTTCGCCAATCTGGTCAAAGCCGCCGCCGACTTGGCCAGCACACCGGATCTGGATAACAGTTCCTTGCGCGTCATCGCCGACCATATCCGCTCCTGCTCCTTCCTTGTCACCGACGGCGTGACGCCATCCAACGAGGGACGGGGTTATGTGCTGCGCCGCATCATCCGCCGCGCTATCCGCCATGGTTACAAGCTCGGTCTGCGCGAGGCGTTTTTCCACAAACTGGTCGGGCCGTTGAGCGAAGAGATGGGGGAGGCTTACCCCGAATTGGTCAAATCCCGCGCCACGGTCGAGCGGGTCTTGCTCAAGGAAGAAGAGCGCTTCGCCGAAACCTTGGACCAGGGCATGAAAATCCTGGAGGTCTGCGTCAAAGGCCTCGGCGGCAAGGAGATTCCCGGCGAGACGGCGTTCCAGCTCTACGACACCTACGGCTTCCCCATCGACCTCACTGCCGACGTGGCCCGCGAACATGGCCTCAGCGTGGACATGGCCGGATTCGAGAAAGCCATGCAAGGCCAGCGCGAGCAGTCCCGCGCCGCTAGCCACTTCGCCGCCGCCTATTCCAAAGAGGTGGAGATTGACGCCCATTGCGTGTTCACCGGATACACCCATCTGGCCGAAGAGACGAAAATCCTGGCCCTGCTGAAAGGCGGGCAAAGCGTCGAGCGGCTGGAAGCGGGCGAGGAAGGCGTGGTCGTGTTGGAAAAGACCCCGTTCTACGCCGAATCCGGCGGGCAGGTGGGAGACCAGGGTGTCATCAAGGCCGTCGACGCACTGTTTGCCGTGGCCGACACCCGCAAGCAAGGCGGCGATGTGGTCTTGCATATCGGCAAAGCCACACGCGGAGCGCTGAGCGTCGGCTCGGCCTGCGTGGCCCAAGTGGACGCCGACCGCCGCAAAGCCACCGCGCTCAACCATTCCGCGACCCATTTGCTCCATGCCGCCCTGCGCCAGGTGCTGGGCGATCATGTCACGCAGAAAGGCTCGCTGGTCAATCCCGAGCGTCTGCGCTTCGACTTCTCCCACTTCGAGCCGGTCAGCCCCGGGCAGTTGCGCGAAGTTGAACGCTTGGTCAACGCCCAGGTCCGCGCCAACCATGCGGTATCCGCCCAGGTGATGCCCAAGGACGAGGCGATGAAAGCCGGCGCGATGGCCTTGTTCGGCGAGAAATACGGCGAGGAAGTGCGGGTTCTTAAAATCGGCGACTTCTCCACCGAGTTGTGCGGCGGCATCCACGCCGAACGTGCCGGCGACATCGGCTTCTGCAAGATCGTCGCCGAGACCGGCGTCGCGGCGGGTGTGCGCCGCATCGAAGCCGTCACTGGCGCTGGCGCGGTGGAATGGATCGAAAACAGCGAACACTTGATCCAAACGCTGGCCGAGCGAGTCAAATCAGGGCGCGACAGCCTGGACGAAAAAATCCAGCAGGTTCTGGATCGTGGCCGCCAACTGGAAAAGGAGCTGGAAAAGCTCAAATCCAAGATGGCCAGCGCGGCCGGTTCCGATCTGGCCTCCCAGGCCGTCGAGATCAACGGGATGAAATTGCTGGTCGCCCGCCTCGACGAGGCCGACCCCAAGTCCTTGCGCGACCTGGTGGACCAGCTCAAAAACAAACTCGGCAGCGCGGCGATAGTTCTGGCAGCGGCGGGCAAAGACGGCAAAATCAGCCTGATCGCCGGCGTCACCGCCGACCAGACTGTCCGCATCAAGGCGGGCGACCTGGTCAACGTGGTCGCCTTGCAAGTCGGCGGCAAGGGCGGCGGACGGCCCGACCTGGCCCAGGCCGGCGGCAACGATCCGACGAAGCTCGACCAGGCTTTGCTCGGTGTGCCGGGGTGGGTGAGGCAAAAATTGGCTTAGGCAGGAATTCCCCCTCTCTAATTTAGGTGCTTGCGACAGCAAAATGGTATGCGAAAATGTCACACAATCAGCCTGCTTGGACCCGGAATAGGATTTTGACACTGCTTTTGGTTTTGTGGTTTGGCATCGCACCCGTTGCGTTTGCGGCTAAGCAGGAGCACAACGGCGATTCATCCAAGACATTAAGAGAGTTGCTGGATGATGGCTATAAGGTAGTAGCCGTAACTCCCAACGTACAGGGTACAGGCGATGAAGGTAGCATGTACTTACAGAAAAATGTACACGTGTATCGGTGCTTGTGGCGGACGCAGACTTTGGATTTCTCAATGTGTTACGAACTCGACCCTAAGCCAACCCGATAGGATGGCAGATTGCCCGAGCACTTGTCCACGCGGATTTAATAAACTTTCGTAATTGACATCCGGTGCCAGCGCACCCGCGCCACGGAGCGGCAAGGCATTTTCGGGGTTCTTGGTGTGACTCGGCAAAGGTGGAGCGCAGCAGCCAGTGAAGCTTGTTGGCAACATTGCAGCGGTTGAAGTCATCGCCGAAGGCCACGGGATCAGGGAACTTGCGAGTCTTAGGCAAACCTATGGAGATGGCAACTGGAAGAAAAAGAAGGGTATTGCGAAAGTTCAACTGGACACAGGCCACACCGCCCACGCCGAGGTTCATTGGTATGAGGCGCATGGCATAGGCAAGGTCAAAATGAAGGTGAAGAAATGGCTATAAAATTTGTCGTTTGCCTGGACAAACAGGATTTAGGCGATTTTTCCAGCGCCGATGTCCAGATAGGCCGCTTATATGAATTGCTGGACGAAGACGCAGGCTGTGGCATGGTGCGGATTATTGATGAATCAGGCGAAGATTATCTTTATCCCGCTTCCTGGTTTGAGCCGATTAGCTTGGTCGAGTCCGCCGCCCACCGCTTGCATGACGCTTTGCTGAAGCATGCGGCTTGAGCATTCTCAATAAGCTAAAGCCCGTCGGGGTTTACAAACCCGACCGGGACGTTTGAATACCGGTTAGATTCACAAAACCTGAGTAACGGGGTTGCAAACCCCGTCATGCTTTGCAAAACCCCCTCACCCCGATCCTTTCCCTCGGGGAGAGGACGTTTAGAAGAGTGATCTGAGGAAAAATGGCGCTTTACGTTCATAAATATGGCGGCACTTCGGTGGGTGACACCGACCGCATCAAGAATGTCGCCGACCGGGTCATCAAAGCCCGTCAGCGCGGCGAGGATGTCGTCGTCGTGGTGTCCGCCATGAGCGGCGAAACCAACAAGCTGGTGGCCTACGCCCATGCGGTGCAGGAACGCCCAAACCCGCGCGAGCTGGATGTGCTGCTGTCCACGGGCGAGCAAGTCACCATCGCCCTTCTGGCCATGGCACTGGAAGCCAAAGGCTGCCCAGCCGTGTCTTACACCGGCTGGCAAGTGCGGATACTATCCGATGCCGCCCATACCAAGGCGCGCATCGAAGACATCGACACGGCCAACATCCGCGCTGATTTGGACGCAAGCAAGGTCGTCGTGGTGGCGGGCTTCCAGGGCGTCACCGAAGGGGGCGACATCACCACGTTGGGCAGGGGCGGCTCCGACACCACGGCGGTGGCCTTGGCGGCGGCGCTGAAAGCCGACGAATGCCTGATTTACACCGACGTGGATGGCGTGTACACCACCGACCCCCGCGTCGAGCCACGCGCCCGCAAGCTGGATCGCATCACCTTCGAGGAAATGCTGGAAATGGCCAGCCTAGGTTCCAAGGTGTTGCAGATCCGCTCGGTGGAGTTCGCAGGCAAATACAATGTCCCTTTGCGTGTGCTGTCGAGCTTCCAGGAAGGCTCGGGCACTTTGATTAGTTACGAGGAAACAGGCGTGGAAAAAGCATTGATTTCTGGCATCGCGTTCAACCGCGACGAGGCAAAACTGACCATCCAAGGAGTGCCGGACAAGCCTGGTGTCGCGTCCCACATACTAGGCCCCATCGCCGAGGCCAACATCGAAGTGGATATGATCGTGCAGAACGTGGCCGAGGACGCGACCACAGACTTCACCTTCACCGTCAACCGAGGCGAATACAAAAAAGCCCTGGAGATCATGCAAAAAACCTGCCGGGATCTCGGCGGGCGCAAGGTCTCGGGAGACGACAAGATCGTCAAGGTTTCCATCGTCGGTGTCGGCATGAGATCCCATGCCGGCATCGCCAGCAAGATGTTCCAGGCATTGGCCACCGAAGGGGTCAACATCCGCATGATCTCGACCTCGGAAATCAAGATTTCAGTGGTGGTTGATGAGAAGTACTTGGAATTGGCGGTCCGAACCCTGCATGAGGCTTTCGGTTTGGAACAAGCGGCGTGACTTCAGAAAAAAACATTTTCCAAGTCCATTGATGTTGCTATAATGTGACGCTCGGCAGCTTTTGAAGAAGCTTTGGTTGGCTAACGCAAAATTGCTGGGATTTTTTCATATTAAAATCGAAGGAAGAAGTTATGCTGATTTTGACTCGTAGAGTAGGCGAGACCTTGATGATAGGGGACGATGTGACCGTGACCGTTCTAGGAGTGAAAGGCAACCAGGTTCGCATCGGCGTGAATGCTCCGAAAGATGTTTCCGTTCATCGGGAAGAAATCTACGAACGAATCAAGAAGGAGCAGCAACTGCAGCAACAGGGATTGGCCGGAGTCCCTCCTGCGGACACCACGGACGAATAATCCGGGCTACCAGCATGATCTGATTTTGGAGAGATGGCCGAGAGGCTGAAGGCGCTCCCCTGCTAAGGGAGTATGGGCCTTAAAAGCCCATCGAGGGTTCGAATCCCTCTCTCTCCGCCATATGCGTCAATCTCGCACACCACTTCAGACTAATCTCCCCGCAAAAACGAAGCGCCGATGTTTTCGGCTTTGCGCTGAAGACTGGCGAGATCATTCAATTTGTTTTTATTTGGGCTACAAGAGGAATACCGATGGTAAGCATTCGTCTGGCACGCACGGGCGCGAAAAAGCGGCCTTTTTATCATGTGGTGGTGACGGACAGCCGCGCCCCGCGCGATGGCCGCTACATTGAGCGAGTCGGCTTCTTCAACCCCGTCGCCAAGGGAAAGGAAGAACGCCTGCGCTTGGACAATGAGCGCATCGAATACTGGCAAGGCCATGGCGCATTGCCGACTGACCGCGTCTCCAGCCTGATCAAGGAAGCGGCCAAGAAAACAGCGGCTACCGCTTGATTTTTTAGGCTTTCCTTGGGTAAGCGTTGGAAGCGAAGCAAGTCATCGTCGGAGAGATTGCCGGAGCCTTCGGCGTCAAGGGATGGGTGAAAGTCCATTCCCATACCGACCCTCCCCGCAACATCTTGGCCTATGCCCCGTGGTTGCTGGCGGATGAATACGGACAGATGGAATACAAAGTTTTGTCCGGGCGCATGCATGGAGATGTAGTCGTTGCCCGATTGGAAGGCGTGGATGACCGGGACGCGGCGCTAAAGCTGCGGGCCAGAAAGGTCATGGTACCCAAGGACAGGTTCCCACCTGCGGAGTCCGGCCACTATTATTGGGCCGATTTGGTCGGCTTACGGGTGAAAAACCTTGAATGTGTGGACTTCGGGACAGTAGCGGAAATGCTGGCGACGGGTGCCAACGATGTGGTGGTGACCAAGGGAGACCGCGAACGGCTGATCCCTTTTGTGCTCGGCCAATTCGTCAAGGAAATCAACCTAGCCGAAGGCAGCATGCTCGTCGATTGGGATGCCGACTTTTAAAGTCCTATGCGTTTTGACATAGTCACCCTGTTCCCGGAAATGATCCAGGAGACAGCCAGTTGGGGCGTGACCGGCAGGGCTCTTGAATTGGGCCTTGTCGAGTTGGAAACCTGGAATCCCAGGGATTACACCTTCGATAAACACCGTAGCGTCGATGACCGCCCTTATGGCGGCGGTCCGGGCATGGTGATGAAAGTCCAGCCTTTGAGCGGAGCCATCAGGCAGGCACGCCGGGCTGCCGAAACGAAGCCCTTGGTCGTCTATTTGAGTCCGCAAGGTCGCCAATTGAACCAGGATGCGGCCAGACGTTTCGCCGCCCTGCCTAGGTTGGTGCTGGTGGCCGGACGTTATGAAGGTGTGGACGAGCGCCTGATCGAAACCGAAATAGACGAAGAATGGTCTATTGGCGATTACGTCCTCAGCGGCGGCGAACTGGCTGCTCTAGTGCTATTCGATGCCGTGGTGCGCCTTTTGCCAGGGGTATTGGGGCATGAGGAATCTGCCGCGCAGGATTCGCACATGGTGGGTTTGCTGGACTGTCCGCATTACACCCGCCCCGAAGAAGTGGCAGGCAAGAAAGTGCCGGATATCCTGCAAAGCGGCAACCATGAGGCGATACGCCGCTGGCGGCTAAAACAGTCGCTAGGAAGAACCTGGCTGCGCAGGCCCGATTTGCTGGCCTCCCGCCCGCTCGACGCCGAGCAGCGGAAGCTGCTGGAAGAGTTTAGAAACGAATTGAATAACAGATAACCGCAAAGGGTAAGATCCATGTCCAACATCATCCAAGAACTCGAAAAAGAGTGGATAGGCGAAAAAACCATTCCTCCCTTCGCTCCCGGCGACACCGTCGTCGTCCAAGTGAAAGTCAAGGAAGGCACCCGCGAGCGTGTGCAGGCTTATGAAGGCATTGTCATCGCCAAGCGCAACCGGGGTTACCATTCCGCATTCACCGTGCGCAAGATGTCCCACGGCGAAGGCGTCGAACGGGTATTCCAGACCTACAGCCCGCAGATCCAGGACATCCAGGTCAAACGCCGTGGCGATGTGCGCCGCGCCAAGCTGTATTACCTGCGTGACCTCACCGGCAAGGCCGCCCGCATCAAAGAAAAAATCTAATCCGCCAGGTCGGCCTGGACGTGGACGGACAAAACGGGTGGCCTTGTGCCACCCGTTTGGGTTTCATGAGACTATCATGAACCCCCTACCCTGTTCTCGCTCCAATATTGTGAAAGCCGTGATTGCCGCCCCCTTCGGCGGCTTGCTGCTGGAGGCAAATGACGATTTCCTGCTCGGCATCGCCCTGCAAACCGAAACCACCGGCCTGGCCGCACCCGCAACACCCCTGTTACGGGAAGCCGCCCAGCAGCTTAATGCCTATTTCCAAGACCCGCGCCAGCCGTTTTCCCTGGCCTTGCCGCCCATCGGCACAAGCTATCAGCAAAGTGTCTGGCAGGCGATGCTCGCCATTCCGCCCGGCTCGGCGATCAGCTATGGGGCCATCGCGGCGGAATTGCACAGCGGCCCACGCGCCGTGGCCGGAGCATGCCGCGCCAACCGCTTCCCTCTGGCCATCCCCTGCCACCGCGTCGTCGCCAGCCATGGCCTAGGCGGCTATTGTGGCGACATCGCCGGGCCGTTCCTCGACATCAAACGCTGGCTGCTACGGCACGAAGGCTATGAGTTCCCCTGAACCCAGCGAAGCCGACCTCGCCATGATCTATGCCTTCCAGGACAGCCTGTGGATCGAAGAAGGCTTAAGCGAGAACACGCAAAAATCCTACGCCAGTGATTTGGCCCTGTTCGCCGACTGGCTCAAGACCCATCGGCAAAAAGAACTGCCGCAAGTCCAGGGCTGCGACATCGAAGCCTACTTGTCCCTCAAATTCCGCCAAAAAGCCAGTAGCCGCAGCAGCGCGCGCTTGGTGTCCAGCCTGCGCAAGTTCTACCTCTGGCAGTTGCGCCAGGGCAAAATCCAACACGACCCCTGCGTCGGCATCCAATCCCCGCAATTGGGCAAGCCCCTGCCCCACACCCTGAGCGAACGTGAAGTGGAAAACCTGCTTGCCGCCCCGGAGACAGGCGAACCCCTAGGCCAACGCGACCGCGCCATGCTGGAGCTGCTCTACGCCACCGGCCTGCGCGTCACCGAACTGGTCAGCCTGCGCCTGGACCAGATCAATCTGCGGCAAGGCGTGGTGCGGGTGACGGGAAAAGGCAGCAAGGATCGGCTGGTTCCCCTCGGCGAGGAAGCGGCTGGCTGGCTGGAAAGCTATCTGAAGGAAGGCCGCCGGGCGGTCCTGGGGGCGCGGCAAAGCGAAGACCTGTTTGTCACCGACCGTGGCGCGGCGATGACCCGGCAAGCTTTTTGGTATCTCATCAAACGCCACGCCCTCACCGCCGGCATCCGCAAACACCTCTCCCCGCACACCCTGCGCCACGCTTTCGCCACCCATTTGCTCAACCACGGCGCGGATCTGCGCGTGGTGCAACTGCTGCTGGGCCATAGCGACTTGTCCAGCACCCAGATTTACACCCATGTCGCCCAAGAACGCCTAAAAGAACTGCATGCCCGCTGCCATCCGCGTGGCTGACCCAATAAGGAGAAAACCGATGAACGTAAAAATCCACCCGACCGCATACATCGCCCCCGGTGCGAAACTAGGACAGGGCGTCTCCGTCGGCCCCTTCGCTGTGATTGAAGACCAGGCCGAAATCGGCGACGGCTGCCGCATCGGTGCCCATGCCATCATCCAGCCTTGGGTGCGCATGGGGCAAAACAACATCGTCCACCCCACCGCCGTCTTGGGCGGGCTGCCGCAAGACCTCGGTTTCGACCCGGAAACCGAAACCTGGGTCGATATCGGCGACGCCAATGTCTTCCGCGAAGGCGTCACCGTCAGCCGCGCCACCCAGCCTGGCGGCAGCACCCGCATCGGCTCGGGCTGCTACCTCATGAACAACGCCCACATCGGCCACGACTGCCAAGTCGACAACCACAACATTCTCGCCAGCAATGTCGCCTTGGGCGGCCATGTGAAAGTCGGCAAGCGTGTGTTTTTCGGAGGCGGCGCCGTGGTCCACCAATTCTGCCGCATCGGCAGCTATGCCATGCTGCAAGGCTTAGCCGGCATCAACAAAGATGTCCTGCCGTTCATGATGGTGGGAGGCCGACCCGGCAAGCACTACCGCCTCAATCTCATCGGCATGCGCCGCGCCGAAATCGACGGCGAACGGCTCAAGGCGGTGTCCGCCGCCATGCGCCGCCTGCGCGGCAAACTCACGCTAGACGGTTTGCCGGACACCCCCGAATTGACATACCTGCGGCAATGGCTGCAAGAAGGAGGCAAGCGAGGGGTTTTGCCTTTCGTCGATATCCACAAAGAGGCGGATTGAATCCAAGGCAATCCGAATTCCACCGCGACCCATCCGGCTTATTTACCCCGGCGGCTGTCGGTTGCGGCCCGGCAAACCATCAGCAAAAAAAACTGCGTCCCAAAAATCAAATTGGCCATCAGCAAATGCACCGGCTGGACCACCGCCGGGAAGCCCAGGCGGTCTAGGCTGACGCCAGTGCCAATGGCGGTGAGTACCAACCCGGCCAGCACCAGCCCGAAACGGAAAAACAGATTGTCGCGGCTGATAGTCTGGACAATCTTCCACACCAACCAGCCGTTGGTGAACAAAATGACGGAAGAGAATGTGCGGTGGACATAGAAGATGATGGGAAAGCTTTCCCGCCACAGGCTGCGGTCACCGCCGTCGCCGTGGACGAGTTGCTGGAAAATCAAAGGATCCATGGCTTGGCGGATTTGTGTTCCCATGGCGATCTGCAACAAGGTCATGCCCGCAGCGGCCATCAATACGGTCTTGAAGCGCGGCGGCAGGCGGCTGGTGTCGATGGCGGCGAGGCTATCCTTCTGCGAACGGACGATGGCATACAGCAGCAGGATGACGATGGCAAAGGCCATCAGCATATGGGCGGTGATGATCCACGGGTTCAGATGGTTCGCCACAACCCGCGCACCCAACCAGCCCTGGAAGCCCATCAACAGGAATGTCGCCAATGACAGCTTGAAAACGGCGGGATCGGTTCGGCGGAAATGCCGTGAGGCCAGCAGCGTGAGGAACACCAGAATGCCGGCAGTCGCGCCGACCAGGCGGTTGGCATATTCAGTCCAGGTTTTGAGCGGATTGAAACGGGTATCGGCGTAACCACGGTCGGCATAGGTTTGGTGGTAGTCGGCCGGCAACTGGGCTTCGTCGGTGGGCGGTATGAACATGCCGAAGCATTTCGGCCAATCGGGACAACCCATGCCCGCGCCCGAGGCACGGACGATGCCGCCCATGAGAATGACCAGATAAACGGCGGCGAGGGTCATCAAGCCAATGCGGCGGAAGCGGGCGCTGAGGATAGGATCGATCATAGCGGTTTTCTAGGGGATTCAAAGAGGCGCATAGGATAGCATCCGCCCCCCTGGGGAGAAACGGCTGGATTCCTCGCTTGCTTTGAAACGATTGCGCACGTAAAAAAGGCGGACATCTTTATCGTCCGCCTTTTTTAGTCATAAGCCCAACTTGTCAAAAAACGTCTTGACCCCATCCAGCCAGCCTTGCGCCTGCGGGCTGTGGGTGTCGGCCGCGCCGACCAGGGAATCGTCCAGTTTCTTGATCAACTCGATCTGGTCTTTGGTCAGGTTCACCGGGGTTTCGATGCGGACTTTGCAGAGCAGGTCGCCCACTGGGCCGCCGCGCACCGGCTTGACGCCCTTGCCGCGCACACGGAAACTCTTGCCGGTCTGGGTTTCCGGCGGGATCTTCAGCGACACCTTGCCGTCCAGGGTCGGCACTTCCAAGTCGCCGCCCAAGCAGGCGGCGGGAAAGCTGATGGGCACTTCGCAATACAAATTCGCGCCATCGCGGACGAAGATTGGATGCTCCTTGACGTTGACCTGCACATACAGATCGCCCGGTGGGCCACCGAATTCGCCAGCCTCGCCCTCCCCCGCCAGACGGATGCGGTCGCCGGAGTCCACTCCGGCGGGGATTTTGACCGAGAGCGTCTTGGTTTCCTGCACCCGGCCTTGGCCATAGCACGTCCTGCAAGGATCTTTGATTTGCTGGCCGCTGCCGTGGCAGGCGGGGCAAGTCTGCTGCACGGCGAAGAAGCCTTGCTGCATCCGCACCGCCCCATGGCCCTGGCAGGTGGAGCAAATAACCGGGCTGGAGCCCGCCTTGGCACCAGAGCCACCGCAGGTGCCGCAATGCACGGCGGTCGGCACACGAATCTTGACCTCGGTGCCGGACACCGCCTCTTCAAGAGTGAGATCGAGGTTGTAGCGCAGATCAGACCCGCGCTGCGCCCGGCTGCGTCCGCCCCCACCGCCTCCGCGCCGCGCACCGCCGCTGAAGATGTCGCCGAAAATGTCGCCAAACACATCGGCGTAATCGGCGCGCTGGCCGCCCCCCATGGAAGGGTCGACCCCGGCATGGCCGAACTGGTCATAAGCCGAGCGCTTCTTCGGGTCGGAGAGTATCTCGTAAGCTTCCTTGACTTTCTTGAATTTCTCCTCGGCCTGCTTGTCGCCGGGGTTGCGGTCCGGGTGGTATTTCATCGCCAGCCAGGCGGAAGCTCTTCTTGATGTCATCGTCGCTGGCATTGCGCGGCACACCCAGCAGTTCGTAAAAATCTTCTTTAGCCATATCATCAATACGTCCAGCCACAGGCTTGCGCGTGCGGCTTCGGGTTGAAGGTTGATGGTCGTGCCATTGCTGGCGGTTTTATTGTTGCTCCCAGGCTCCGCTTGGGAATAAAGCCGTTTTTCCGTCCTGATAGGCTATAGCACACCACGTTCTATCTCTTGCAAGTAAATAAAATGGGGCGCTTTCACACCCGCCTTACTCCTGATTTCCAGCAACTCCGGAGACTCGAAGAAACGCCGGGCCTCATGAATGATTAAAACATATTGCACATTCACTCCAATGACTGGTTGTCAGAAGAAATACTCCCTTGCCAGTCAGGCTAGGGAACGAGGTCATGCGGCAATCGAAATGCGTTGAACCCCAACAAAATAGAGCGGCTCTGAAATCTCATCCTGCACCTCAAAACACAGTTCGATAGCTTCGCGTATTCGCGCCATCAGATCATCCAGCGATTTTGCCTGCGTATGATAACCGGGCAGCGCAGGAACCGAAGCCACAAAGTACCCTTCTGAATCTTCTTCAATAATGACAGCAAATTGGCGGGCAACGATAACGATGGAGCTGTTGCCCGACCTACCCGGCTACAGCAATTCCAAGCGTCGCTCAATACGTTCGATGCGGGCATTTAGTTTGTCCAAATTAACCCCTGTTGTCTTGCATCGGTTTCATCTCCCAAATTGACTTCCCTGCGCACAAGATTCATGGCGCTTTCAAGACCGGACATGCGCTGTTTAAGATCGCCCACCTCGTCGGCAATCTGATCGGCACGGCTTCGGATATGCCGGAGATGTTCAAGAACCAGGTTTTTCACGTTTTCATTCATGGTCTTTTTCTCTCAAAACAAATTGAAGTATTTCGAGGTTGCGCATGGGCAAACGATAAAGCCGTTTGCCCACCCGGCTACAACGAGTTACCACAACCTACCACGTTACGTCACGCGGCTATTTGTTCGTAAGAAAACGCGGAGATTTCCGCCCGTTCCTTCGCATGTTCGACCGTAATACCGCAAATGTTGCCGTCGCCATCAAGATCCAAAAGTGTATTTTCATCAAGATCTTTTGTCTCGCACACCCCTGCTGCGCGAAACTCGATATACAATGTATCGGTATCTTGGAAGTATTTTATTTTCATGGCCTGAATGACCTATCAAAAAAAGCGTTATGCACAGTCTCGCCGTCGTCAAGCAAGATCACTCGCAGATATTTGCCGTTAGCTTCCTCAATGGCGGCCCAGCGTCGGATTCTGCCGTCTTGCTGCACAACTTCTTTAGCTGGATGATCAACCACCCTTGCAATCCATTCGATTTGGATATTTTCCCGATCCGGCCGGATACGCATTGATTGGAAGTATTGTGTAAATTTCATATTTAATACTTCGTTTTGTAACCCGCATGAAGCGAAGCGGGATGTGGGGTTTTGTGGCTACGATCATTCCAGGCTGCGCTCCGTCCTGGCTGGCTAACAATCCTATATGGACTCCTCCCTATCTGCAAGAGGGACATCTTCAATCGGACGCTTTTAAGGTCAGTTGCAGTCGTATATCCGGCCTTGTTGGGAGATATGCCCCCGGGCCTTCATGGAATCCGCGTACTCGGTGCCTATCGATCCAGCGGCTTTTTGGCCGTCATTGTTATCGGCTTTTCCCAGTACCGGTCCGACCTGTTGCGCCATGACTGTCGAGTGTCTCGCTCGCAAACCTGGTTGGGAACTCGGTGTTTAAACGTTTACAAAGAAGCGCAGGCGTTCATCGGTTTTAAGCCGCCTGCGTTGCCGCCGTCTGCGCCAAGGCCGGCCGGAAGTCGCCGTCGAAGTCGCGGCCCTGCCGGACGACGGCGAACGCGATGCGGGCCAGCTTGTTGGCCAGCGCGGTGGCGGCCTTGTTGTGGCCGGCGCGGCTGGCCAGTTCGACCGCCCAGCGTTGCAGCCGCGTCAAATCCTTGCCCGCGCTGAGCTTCATGATCGCGGCGTTGAGCGCCGACCTCGCGCCGTGGATGGGCAGGGTGCGCAGGTACGGGTCGCCGCGCTTGCTGATCCGGCCCAGTTTTCGCCGGTTGCCGCTGCTGGACTCCTTCGGCGTCAGGCCGAGCCAGGCGGCGAGGTGCCGCCCGTCGCGGAACGCCTCCATGTTGCCGACGGCGGCGATGAGGGCGGTGGCGATGAGCAGGCCGATGCCCGGCACGTCCATCAGCTTTAGCGCGGCGGGGCGCTGCCCGGCCTCCTGCCGCAACTGTTTTTCGACCTCGGCGATGCGGGTTTCGAGGCCGCGGATCTCGTCCATGACCGCCGCCAGCGCCTGGCGCAGGACGGGCGGGATCGCCACCGTTTCGTCCGCCAGCCAGCCCGGCACGCGCTCCATCACCGCCGCCGGGCCTTGCGGGATGTCGAAGCCGAATTCCCGCAGCAGGCCGCGCGCCTCGTTGATACGCGCCGTGCGCGTCGCCATCCAGCCGCTGCGGAGCCGGTGCAGGCCTTGAAGGCCCTGCTGGCCTTCGGTCTTGACCGGCACCGGCAGGATGTCGCCGCAGCGGTCGGCCTCCAGCAAGGCGGAAGCGTCGGCGCGGTCGGTCTTGTTGCGCCGCACGTAGGGCCGCACATGCTGGGGCGGCAGCAGCTTGACCTCGTGGCCCATGGCAAGGAACGTCCGCGCCCAATAGTGCGCCGTCCCGCAGGCCTCCATGACGATGCGGCAGGGCGGGCGGTTCACAAAAAACTTCCGGAACGCCTCACGCGACAGACGCTTGCGTTCAATGACGTGGCCCTGCCCGTCGGAGACGGCCAGCTCGAAAACAGACTTTGCCAAATCGACGGCGACGGTGGTAGTGCTCATGTTCAGGACTCCTCTCGTTTGTGAATGGGGAAGGTGTTTGTTGACACCTCCATTCTGGCACTTCTGATGCCGGTTAAGGGCGGGAGGAGTCCATCCCATCAAACTGAATTTTCCCCGGTTTGTGTAAGATGTGCCGACGAAGGAGGGCGCATCATTCGAACAACGCGAACGATGCGGTTCGTTCCTCACCGCATCCTACATCAATTACCTCACCTTACCGCGTTCAATTACCACACCTTATCGCGTTATGCCGCTTTTCTCGCTTGAATTATTGGGTTCGGCACAGGATCGCCGGAACTGTGACACGCTTCAAGCCACGCTTCTTGCGCGTCTTTTATTTCGTGGGCAGCCGCTTCTAGGGTTTCACCGAAAGCCGAGCAACCGGGTAAATCGGGTACGACTGCAATATAACCCGCATCTTCCTCTGACCAGAATATTTCCACCAAATATCTATTCATCGTTTTCTCCATCTCGATCCAGCATGGCTATCAGTTGAAGCGCTTGATAGTGGGGTATCAAGCCATTTCGATTTTGGAAATTTAGTTGCGTAGCTTCGCCTTTGCGCTTGAATACCCTATGCGACCCTTTTCCGCCTTGGTGTATAAAGCCTAATGCCAAGGCAATCTTACACGCATCATCAAAGCGTACGGATTTTGGGTTCGCACGAATGGCCGCGATTAGCTTTTCGTGTTTGCTCATTACCGCCTCATTCAACACGGACGGTGCGTTTCGTTCCTCACCGCACGCTACAACGTGTTGCCGCACCTTTCCGCGTTACGCCGCTATAAAAATAAGATCACAGCGAATGCCATTATTGGATAAGGTGCGCGGTGCGCACGAGACTGTGAAAGTATTCGGTTTATAGCCATTTTGACAATGAAGAATCAATGGGTTGGAGTCGAGAAATTCCCGTTTTTGGCAATACTTTCACAGTCTCGCACCCTACCGGGCTCTATTGCACCTTATCGCGTTGGGGTCGCATGTAGCCCGCATGAAGCGTAGCGGAATGCGAGGATTCGTGGCTCCGATCATCCCGGATTCCGTTTCACTCCATCCGGGCTACGCTGGCTGCACTCGACGAGCCGATTTACCGCATCTTACCGCGTTACGACATTGCCGAATTACCGCACCTTACCGCGTTGTTATCGTAGGGCGCACATTGCGCACCATTTGACAATGCCGAAATATTCCCGTGTTACGCCGACATCCGATGCAAACGTTTGCCGCATATCTAAGTTTCCAGAACATTTGAACATGGTTTAAGGTGCGCGATGCGCACCCTACATGGCTGGGCCATTTAACGCGAATGGTCTTACCGCACCCAACAACCAATTACCGCGATTTATCGCGTTGTATTAAACCTTATCGGGTCGTGAGCATATTCCGAATTCGTTTTGGATCACGCCGACAATCTAACACACGAAACACAACGGCTTTCTTATCAATGATTTTGTAATATATCGCGTAGGGAAACCGCTTCGCCAGTAAGCGATGGTATCCAAAATAGATAGCATGTATTCCAGCATAGATAGCCAATGAATCGATGTCAGCAAACAAGCTATCAAAGAAGTAATCCCCAACACCTTCCTCTTGGCGGTCATAAAATTTCCGGCCTGCGGCAAGGTCTTCCATGGCTACCCTCAGGATTTGGACTTTCATTCAAACCGCGACCGCAATTCTTTTTTAGCTTGCTGCCAGTCCAGCAGTTCAATAGCGCCAGTTTCATAGCTTTGTTCAGTTTCCATAAGTTCGGCTTCATGCCAAAACAGATTAGGGAGGCCGTCTTCCTCGCCGGATAAATCTGCCCAAAGCGACTCAATGATCTTGAGTTTTTCCACGGCGGGCAAATTGTGTAGTTCGGTCATATTCATCATGGAAGAATACCTTGTCTTGTTCTCACACTTCGGCGTGGGAATAATGCCTGTTTAGGCGCTCCAGCACCGCCTAACTGACCGCTGGAGCGGTCGAACTGGATTCCCACGCGGGAGCGTGGGAACCAGAGAATTACCGCACCTTACCGCGTTATTTTGCAGTTCGTTGCTTCTGAATTTCAAGCATACAGTGCCCCATATCTGCTGTATCAGGTTTAAACCCATACGACTCTTTGCAAAGAATTTTTGCGCTTTCTATTGACGCTTTCATTTCCTCTTCTTCGTGTTTCTTGGCATTTGCTTCTTCCAAACGTATTTCTTCCTGAGTATTGCAGGCAAATACCACTTCAGCAGTTGATGGATGAAAAGCGTTGCTATTAGTGTTTTTTAAACTTAAAAAATTTGCATTTTTACCCTTCTTAGCGCAGAAATTATTAGCTGCTTGCTCGCACTTTACTTGTGTTTCCATGCCACCAATCCCAAAACTCCATTCCTTCCAGTAGTCTGCTGCGCCTATGCAAATATGCCTGTTTTCTAAACTGGATATCGGAGTATTAGTAGAACACCCGGAAATCCATATTATAGAGAATACAAAAATTAAAGACTGATTCACTGCACTAAATTCTGGGGTTTTCATAATGCTGAATTATGTTTTAAAAAGGAGGTAAGTTTAATTGATTTATCAAGTATGGTAGAGTATAAAATTTTCAAGCTTCTTAGGCAACCATTCCAATGGCGTATCAAATTGTTTTTTGCAAGTATTGCAACAGTTCCGAGGTTGTCCGTTACGGCACCCAAAGCGGTCGTTCCCGGTTTCGCTGCAAGGAGTGCGGGCGAATATTCAAGACCGACTGCGTGTACCGGGCCTACGAGCCTGGCGTCAAAGACCAGATTGTGGACATTGCCATGAACGGCGGCGGCATCCGGGATGCTTCGCGCATTCTGGGTATCGGCAAACACACCGTCATTTCCACGCTAAAAAAAGCTCCGCTGAAGTGGTCGCCGTGAACCCTTACATCGGTACGCGTGAGATCGCCGTCGAAATCAGGCATCCCCTTGATTCTCCAATGGATGTTCAGGCAGACGAGCCATGGAGCTACGTCGGCGACAAAAAGAACCAACGCTGGCTCCGGTATGCCATCGATGCCGTGACAGGCTGTGTCCTGCCGTTCGTTTTCGGGCGGCGCCAAGATGCGGTGTGCGAGCAATTGATCTCAAATTTGAAGGCATTCAATATCCGGACCTATTACACAGACGATTGGGGCAGCTATTCCGCACTCATCCCTAAAGACAAGCACGTCATTGGCAAGCAGCATGCTCAAAAAATAGAAAACAAAAACCTTTTGTTGCGAACCCGGATCAAGCGATTGACGCGCAAAACGATCTGCTTTTCAAAATTGGAAGCACTTCACGACACGGTGATAGGGTTGTTTATAAATAGATACTGCTTTCAATCTCAACAAATCAATTAAACCCACCACCTTTAAAAAAACTAATTTTTGAATTTACCGGCGCTTTATCGTGCAGCGTCCCGTGGAATGACATTGGTCGGGCATTGCCGCAGAAACGAACTTTCCATATTATTTGCCGGGATGCTGTTCGCAAGAAACAAGAACAGCGCATGTCAATTGATGCGCTTCGCTTCTCAGCACATCCTATGGCTCTTGTTTGTCGGGCAATGATAAATCCATTGCCCGACCCAAATTTTTAACCATTTCAATTATTATCTTGCGGTCCTTCTTTGAATCCTTGGGCTTTGGCACTGACGATACAATCCTTAGAGTTGTTCCCGGTGTTAAGTTAATGATTATAGGCTATTTTTAGGTTCCAAAGACCCGCCGGAACCCAAAAAAGGAAATCAATGAGCCAGTCCAGGTGGTTTCTGATCCGATGGGTCAGGCAATGGAAAGCCTTCATCCCGCCGATGGCGTGTTCCACGGAAACGCGGGTTCCCGCATGCTGCCGGTTATGTTTGACCTGCGCGGCGGTCAGTTTCGGCTTCGGGTTGTTTTTAGATTTCTTCGGCCTTTTGTGTGGAAGGTTTATCTTGGATTTCACGCCATAATCTTTTTGCGCACCTTGGAACCCAAGGTCGAGCCACAGATTCACTCGATGGAACCATTTCAGTTTTGGGTCGAATACCTTTTTCATGAGCTTGTAGTCGTGGACGCTGCCGGCGAAGACGCAGAAGAGGAAAAGGATTTTCCGGTGCAGGGTCGTGAGGACGAGCGCCTGGAGCGTGTGGCGTTTTTTTTTCCGCTGAAGCGGGCCTTCTGGAGTTCCCCGTCCTGCGGCCTGACGCAGGCGCACTCCATCCCGTCGATGATGACGTCGCCATATTTATCGACGAGTCGCAGGAACTCCTCGGGAGTCCCAGGCGACCGCTCAGGGAGCACGCCGAGGTCCGACAGGCTCCGCAGCAAGACGGGCAGGAGTTTCTCCACATGGTTGTGGGCATGCCCCGAACTGAAGCCGAAAAGGAAGCCCAGCACGTCGAAGGTGGGGTATGTCTTGAGGTAATACAAAATGAAGAAAAGCTTCTTCCCGGGCGTGTCGAGATGGCCTTTTGGCCCGCCCGTTGGAACCTGCTTGATTTCGCCCTGCCGACACCTTTCCAGTTGGACGGCATCGTAGGCCGCCGCGAAGGCCGCAAGGAGGATGTTGAATTTTGGCAGGCTCATGCCGATGACGGACTTAATCTTGCGGTCATGCTTCTTGCCATCCAGCTTTTTAAATCTTTCGAAGGCCATGGGTTGTCTATTTTCTGTAGGGTATGGATACCCTATAATAAGGCAGTATTAAAAAAATTAACAGGGTCGGGAACAAGTCTCTTAAAACCACGGCGTAAATAATATCCCGTTAGGATGCCGCTCTTACCGCTAGCCTCGCAAGTTATTGTACGACCTTGCGCATCCGTCAGCGTGGTTTTGTAGGAAGCGCAACCTGCCAGCGCAGTTATAACTAGCCCAAACAACGCAATAAGTATGTGTTTATGTTGCATGGTTTTACTTTCCTTCCTGAGCAGCGATATCCATTGCGTAATTTATATTTAGACACCATACATAGTTAAGTTCTTTAAGTGAAGTTCGTTGGTCCTGGTCTATCAACGGATCAATAAGTTACGTTAGGCTAGGAATGCAACCAAACTTCTCGCAGGAACCTACCACTTCGTTATGACTAAACAAATCGGTGGGCAAACGACTCTCGTTTGCCCACTGTCTAAAAAATAATCCGCAGGATTATTTTTTATCGTCTTTCACTTCCTCAAACTCCGCATCCACAACATCTTCCCCAGCCTTGCCACTTTCCGAAGACCCGGCTGAAGACTCATGACTAGCACCCGCCGCCGCGTCCGCGCCGCCCGCCTGCGCGGCATACAGCCGCTCGGCCAGCTTGCCGGCCAGTTCGGTCAGGGCTTCGGTCTTGTGGTCGATGGCGGCTTTGTCTTCGCCAGTGATGGCTTTCTTCAGGTCGTCAACCGCCGCTTCGATCTTGCTCTTTTCCTCCGCTTGCACCTTGTCGCCCAGTTCGTGCAGGGTCTTGTGGGTGGAGTGGATGACTGAATCGGCATGGTTGCGGGCGCTGATCAGCTCATGCATCTTCTTGTCTTCTTCGGCATGAAGCTCGGCTTCCTGGATCATGCGCTTCACTTCCTCATCGGACAAGCCGCTGGAGGCTTTGATGATGATCTTGTTTTCCTTGCCGGTGGCCTTGTCCTTCGCGCCGACATGCAGGATGCCGTTGGCGTCGATGTCAAAGGTCACTTCGATCTGCGGCACACCACGCGGGGCCAGCGGGATGTCGGAAAGGTCGAAGCGGCCTAGGGACTTGTTGTCCCGCGCCATTTCGCGTTCGCCCTGCAACACATGCACAGTCACCGCCGTCTGGCTGTCTTCGGCGGTGGAGAACACTTGGCTGGTCTTGGTCGGGATCGTGGTGTTCTTTTCGATCAGCTTGGTCATGATGCCGCCGAGGGTTTCGATGCCCAGCGACAGCGGGGTGACGTCGAGCAAGAGCACGTCTTTGACCTGACCGCCCAACACGCCGGCTTGGATGGCTGCGCCGACGGCGACGGCTTCGTCAGGGTTCACGTCTTTGCGCGGTTCTTTGCCAAAGATGTTCTTAACGTATTCCTGCACCTTGGGCATACGGGTCTGACCACCGACGAGGATGACTTCGTCGATTTCCGATGCCTTCAGGCCGGAATCTTTCAGCGCGGTCAGGCACGGGCCTTTAGTGCGGTCGATCAGGTCTTCAACCAAAGACTCCAGCTTGGCGCGGGTCAGTTTGAGGTTGAGATGCTTCGGGCCAGACGCATCAGCGGTGATATACGGCAAGTTCACATCGTACTGCTGGCTGGAGGACAGCTCGATCTTGGCCTTCTCGGCTTCTTCCTTCAGACGCTGCAAGGCTAGAGAGTCGTTGTGCAGATCGATGCCGGAGTCCTTTTTGAAGGTTTCGGCCAAGTAGTCGATGATACGCAAGTCGAAGTCTTCGCCGCCGAGGAAGGTGTCGCCGTTGGTGGACAGCACTTCAAACTGATGCTCGCCGTCCACTTCGGCAATTTCGATGATCGAGATATCAAACGTACCGCCGCCGAGGTCGTAAACGGCAATTTTCTGGTCGCCGCGCTTCTTGTCCATGCCGTAGGCCAAGGCCGCTGCGGTCGGTTCGTTGATGATGCGCTTGACTTCAAGGCCCGCGATGCGGCCGGCGTCTTTGGTGGCTTGACGCTGGGAGTCGTTGAAATAGGCCGGCACGGTGATGACGGCTTCGGTGATTTCTTCGCCGAGGAAGGCTTCGGCGTCTTTCTTCAGTTTCATCAACACGCGGGCGGAGACTTCCGGCGGGGCCATTTTCTTGCCATGCACATCAATCCAGGCGTCGCCGTTGTCGGCTTCGGTGATCTTGTAAGGCACCATCTTGATGTCTTTTTGCACCACATCGTCTTTGAAGCGGCGGCCAATCAGGCGCTTGATCGCGAACAAGGTGTTGTGCGGGTTGGTTACGGCCTGCCGCTTGGCGGACTGGCCGACCAGCACTTCATTGTCGCCAGTGAAGGCGATGATGGACGGCGTGGTGCGCGCGCCTTCGCTGTTTTCGATCACCCGTGCCTTGCCGCCTTCTAGGATGGCGACGCAGGAGTTGGTGGTGCCGAGGTCGATGCCGATGATTTTGGCCATGGAGTTCTCCGTATGAAAATAATTCTGGGATGTTGCGGGATTAGTCGCAGGGGTTATGGGGGCGAATGGGCCTGTTTCAAGCCTTCTGGGCGATCACGACCATCGCCGGGCGCAACAAGCGGTCGTTGAGGGTGTAGCCTTTCTGGAATACCTTGGTGACGGTGTTGGGTTCCACTTCGTTGGTAGGCTCCAGGGTCATGGCCTGGTGCAGGCTCGGATCAAACTTTTGCCCCAAGGCTTCAATGGGCCGCACATTGTGTTTTTCCAACGCAGAAAGGAATTGCTTGAGGGTCAGCTCGATGCCTTCACGGTGCTTGACCACTTCGGGGGAATCGCCCGCCGCCGCCTGGATGCCCAATTCCAGGCTGTCCAGCACGACCAGCAAATCCTTGGCGAAGCGCTCCAAGGCAAACTTGCGGGCATCCTGGATTTCCTTCTCCGTGCGGCGGCGCAGGTTTTCCATCTCGGCCTGGGTGCGCAAGGCTTGGTCGCGGTATTCTTCGGCTTTTTGTGTGGCCGTGGCAAGCTGCTCGGCAACCTGTTCAAGCGGGGAGGCTGGCTCCTCAATCAGCAATCCCTCCAGTTCCTCCAGCGCGGTGGCGTCGATCCCGACCGCCGGTTCCTTGACTGCTTCTGCCGGCTCGACCACCGGTTGATTGCCCGTGTCTTCTTGCAAAGACTGCTCTTCACTCATGTTGGGTTGGCTCCTAATGGCTATTGCTTAACGCCCCTCTCCCGTCGGGAGTAGGGGCAGGAATGAGGGAGTTTGGGCTTGTCCCATCGCTGGCTGATAGCCCTCACCCCACCGCCCACAGGGAGAGGGATCTGCTCATCAAGGACACCGCGATGAAACCATGCCGGGGCTTAAGATGGGGACAAGGATTTGTGATTCAAGGCAGCACCCAATAATTTTGCCGTCAGATCCACCAAGGGGATGACACGCCCGTATTTCATGCGGGTGGGGCCGATGACGCCCAGCACACCGACATTGTGCTCATCAATGGCATAGGACGCTGTGACCAGGCTGCATTGGTCGAAGGCTTCGTAGCCGGATTCCTCGCCGATGAAGATCTTCACGCCCGTGGTCTCCAGGCAGCGATCCAACAGATGGACTATGTCCTCCTTCTGGCGGAAGGCCGAAAACAGTGTGCGCAGGCGCTCCATGCTGGCCAGTTCGTCAAAATCCATAAGGTTCATCTCGCCAGTCAGCACAAACCCTTTCCTGCGCGGCTGCGCCACCGTCTTGCAAAGCCAAGTCGGCAATTTCGGCGGCCTGGAGGGCTTCCCGGTTCATCTGCTCGCGGGTATGCTGTAGCTCTTGCAGCAGGCTCTCCCGGATGCGCCGCCAAGTCCTTGCCTGCATAGACGGAATTCAGGTAATTGGCGGCTGCGGTCAGCTCAGAGGGGCTGAACACCCTGGACGGATGGATGATACGGTTCTGCACCTCCTGCTTGTTGGTGACTAGGATCACCAGAATACGCTGCTCAGACAGTGCCAAGAACTCGATCATGCGGAAAGTGACGGATTCCCGGCGCGGCAGGCTGACCAGCCCGGCCATGTGGGTCATGTCCGCCAGCAGCCGGGAAGCGGTTTCGACGATTTCATCGGCATTGTCCAGGGGTTCCAGGTCGCGCTGGAATTGGCGGATGATGTCTTGTTGCAGGGGCTTGACCGTCAACAGTGAATCAATGAAAAACCGGTAGCCGCTGACCGTGGGCATGCGGCGGGCAGAGGTGTGCGGGGCGGTGATCAGCCCCAAATCCTCCAAGTCGGCCATGACATTGCGGATCGTCGCCGGACTTAGGCTCAGGCCACCCTCCCGCGACAGGGCGCGGGAACCCACCGGCTGGCCGTCGCTGATATAGCGCTCCACCAGCACCTTCAGCAGATGCTGGGCACGTTCATTCAACCCGGAATATTTTGACACATCGCTCATCGCGGCTTTGGCACTCGTTTTAGCACTCTGACAACCTGAGTGCCAAAGTAGCAACCGCTGGATAATGTGTCAAGAAGCACATACTATAATCTCCGACGCCCAACAATTAAGAGGCCACCGCGCCATAGCGCCCGTGGCACGAACCCCCACACCGAGGAACCACACCATGCAAGGCGACAACAAAGTCATCGACTACCTCAACCGCGTTTTAGGCAATGAATTGGTCGGCATCAACCAGTATTTTCTCCATGCGCGGATGTTCAAAAACTGGGGCTTGGACCAGCTCAACGCCAAGGTCTACCAAGCCTCCATCGCCGAGATGAAACATGCCGACAGGCTGATCGAGCGCATCCTGTTCCTGGAAGGGCTGCCCAACCTGCAAGAGCTAGGAAGGCTGCGCATCGGTGAAAACACCGTGGAAATGCTGCAAAGCGATCTGCAATTTGAAACGCAGGCCGTGGCTTTGCTGAGGGAAGCCGTCGCCTGTTGCGAAAAGGCTGCCGATTTCGTTTCCCGCGACCTGTTGCAGGATACCTTAGGGGAAGAGGAAGAGCATATCGACTGGCTGGAAACCCAGCTTGACCTGATCGAAAGCCTAGGATTGGCGAATTATTTGCAGTCGCAGATGTAATCACAAAAAATGCTGCCTTAATTAGGAACAGCCTACCCCCCATGGACAACCGTTTCCAGCGCATCGCCCTGATCGGCAAGCCCGACGCCGAGCGCATAGCGCAAACCCTGCCGCCGCTGTACGGACACTTGCTAAAGCACGGACGCGAAGTGCTGGTCGAACAAAATTGCGCCCGCTTCATCCCGGATCCGCCACGCAGTTTTCCGTTGGACGAGATGGGCCAACATTGCGACCTAGCCATCGTCATCGGCGGCGACGGCACTTTGTTGAGCGCGGCGCGCATCCTGGCCGGGCATGACATCCCCTTGATTGGCGTGAACTTGGGGAGGCTGGGGTTTCTGGTCGACATCACCCCGCAGGTTGCCCTCGCCAGCTTGGAAGAAATCCTCGTCGGCCGCTTCCGCGAGGAGGAGCGCCAGTTGCTAGAGGCTAAAATCCTGCGCAATGGCGAGACCGTCGCCGAACAGGCCGCTGTCAACGAAGTGGTGATCCATAGTTGGAATTCCACCAGCATGATCGAAATCGTTACCTTCATCGACGGTGTGTTCCTCAACTCCCAGCGCTCTGACGGTCTGATCGTATCGACGCCCACCGGATCGACGGCCTACGCCCTGTCCGGGGGCGGACCCATCCTCTACCCGACCTTGAAGGTGATCGAACTGGTGCCGATTAATCCGCACTCGCTCACGAACCGCCCTATTGTCATTGCCGACGACAGTGTGGTGGAAATCGCCTTCCGCCCGAGCAAGGATTTCAGGGCTAGGCTGGCCTGCGACAGCGTATCCATTCCCGACGTACAATTGGGCGACCGCATCCGCATCGCCAAGGCAAACAGACCCTTCCGCATTCTCCACCCGCTAGGCCACGACTTCTTTGCAATCCTCCGTGAAAAGCTAAACTGGAGCGGCGGATACTGACCATGCTTCACACCCTGAACATCAAAGACTTGGCCGTCGTCGCATCCCTCTCCTTGGAGTTGGAGCCAGGCCTGACCGTGCTGACCGGCGAAACCGGGGCTGGCAAATCCATCTTGCTCACCGCGCTGGGCCTGGCCTTGGGCGACCGCGCCGATTCCGGCCTAGTCCGGCCCGGTTCTAGCCGTGCCGAAGTCGATTTGACTTTTAACTTGGCCGATGCCCCCGAGGCCCGCGCCTGGCTGGCGGAACACGAACTGCTGGACGAGGAGGAAAACTGCCTGATCCGCCGCGTTGTCAGCCAAGACGGGCGATCCCGTGCTTTCGTCAACAACCGTCCCGCCACCCTGCAATCCCTACAGGATCTGGCCTCCAATCTGGTGGAAATCCATGGCCAGCACGCCCATCTGCGCTTGTTGGAAAGCCACGAACAACGCCGCCTGCTGGATGCCTCAGCCGGCAACAAAGCCCTGCTGGAAGTGCTGGCCGAAACCTACCGGCGCTGGCGCAAACTGCGCGATGATCTCGACGCGAAAAGCAAGCTTGCCAAGGAAGGCGCGAGCCGCGTGGAATTGTTGCGCTACCAGATTGAGGAAATGGAACAGCAAGGGATTGAATCCTTGGACTATGAGGCGCTGGCGGAAGAACATACCCGGCAGGCCAATATGGAAAAAATTCTTGCCACCGGCCAGGCGCAACTGGAACGGCTGTACGAGGACGAACAGCGCTCGGTCAACGCCCTGCTGAATCAAACCCTCCACGCCCTGGGCGAAATCGGTCCGCTCGCCCCGGAATTCAACGGCATCACCCAACTGCTGGACGAAGCGCGGATACAGGTCAAGGAGGCCGGCGGGGAATTGCGCCGACAGTTGGAAAAACTGGAAGCCGATCCCAAGCGTTTGCAATGGCTGGACGAAAAACTGGGCGACCTGCACCGGCTAGGCCGCAAACACCAAGTGCCGCCCCGCGACTTGCGCCAGCATGTGGAACGCCTACGCCTTGAGTTGGCTGGTATCGAACTCGGCGAGGGAACCGTTGCCCGCCTGCAAAGCGAAGTGGAAACCCTCGAACGTGAGTACCGCGAACTAGCCGGGCAACTGTCGCACAGCCGCGCCGAAGGCGGGAAAAAACTTCAAGCGCTGATCTCCGCCACCATCCGCGAGCTGGGCATGCCGCAAGGCCAATTCCTCATCGAAATCACCGCCGAGTCCGAACTGGCCCCTACGCCTTACGGCAATGACCGCATCGAATTCCTGGTCAGCGCCAACCCTGGCTTGCCGCCGCGCCCTCTCGGAAAGGTCGCCTCCGGCGGCGAACTGTCCCGCATTAGCCTTGCCATACAAGTTGCCGCCACCGATGCCAAGACCGCGTCCACCCTGGTCTTCGACGAAGTGGACAGCGGCATCGGCGGAGGCGTGGCCGAGATCGTCGGCCAAAAACTCCGCGCCTTGGGGCAAGACCGCCAGATATTCTGCGTCACCCACCTGCATCAAGTCGCCGCCCTTGGGCATCATCACCTGCTGGTGGAAAAAACCAGCGACCGGGCCAACACGCAGACGCAGGTGCGCAAACTCCAGCCCGGTCAACGCAAGCACGAAATCGCCCGCATGTTGGGAGGGTTACACATCACCGGGCAGACCTTGGCCCATGCCGAGGAAATGCTGGCGACCCAGGTGGCGGATCCCGCCCGCGCCATCACCAGAGAGGCAAAACATCCATGATTAGAGTGCTATGCATTGAATTCTCGGCGTGGATGGTCGAAGGGGCGCAAGGGACGCAGCTTCTTGGCGAATTCACCCACCAAGAGGAGGCCGTGTCGGCGATCTGGATGCACCTCGTGCAAACCCGTCAGCACCACGCCTACCTGCTGTTTCAGCGCCAACCCTTGCTCATGCGTTGGCAACCGAACCCTAACATATTCTGGGGAACGCTACAGGGCGGAGTGCCTAGAATATATCAGGAACCGATGGACTCTTCCGCCGCCAAACGTGCGTTCAAGTTGTACAAAGCTTAAACAAGCAACCGCTTTCCCGGCGTCTGCATGCGGTTTATGTGCCCGGAACAATCTCTGCGGTGACATTGGCCTGCAATTTGTGACAAAATTCATGTTTTTACGAGGAGTGACAGACGATGCGAGTGATCCTTCTGGGTAGCCCTGGCTCGGGGAAAGGCACCCAGGCTCAGTTCATCACCGAAAAATTCGGCGTCCCGCCGATCTCGACCGGCGATATGCTTCGGGCCGCTGTGCGCGCGGGAACTCCCTTGGGGCTGGCAGCCAAAAAAATCATGGACGCAGGCCAACTCGTGTCCGACGCGATCATCCTAGGGCTCATCAAGGAACGCATCCATGCGGACGATTGCAGTAACGGTTTCCTGCTCGACGGCTTCCCCCGGACGATCACGCAAGCCGACGGACTTGCGGCGATGGGCATCAGCTTGGACCATGTGCTGGAAATCGCCGTGGACGACGAGGAGATCATCCAGCGCATGAGTGGTCGCCGTGTCCATCCCGGATCAGGCCGCACCTACCACATCCGCTTCAATCCGCCGCGCCAAGACGGCCTGGATGACGAAACCGGTGAGCCTTTGGTGCAGCGCGAGGACGACAAGGAAGAGACCGTGCGCAAGCGCTTGGCCGTTTACCATGACCAGACCAAGCCCCTGATCGGGTATTATCAACACAAGGCCAAGGAAGGCTTGCTCAAATATTCGTCCGTCGCGGGCGTAGGCACCGTCCAGGAAATCACCGGCAGGGTGCTTGCGGCACTTTCTTAAATGATCTCGACCGGCAAGATTGCCAGGCCGGGTGAAGGTTTAGCCTTGCCCGACAACGATAATAAGCACTTAATCCACTTCGTCGGCCGCGCCCTTGGGGCGGCCTCTCATCGGATGGCCACATGACCGATAAAACTTTATATGACAAGCTTTGGGACCAGCATCTGGTCAGCATTGAACCGGATGGCTCGGCCCTGATCTACATCGACCGCCAACTGGTGCATGAGGTCACTTCCCCGCAAGCCTTTGAAGGGCTTCGGCTGGCCGGTCGCAAGCCTTGGCGCGTGGGTGCCAACCTCGCCGTGGCTGACCACAACGTGCCGACCACGGATCGCGAGCTAGGCATCGCCGACCCTGTTTCCCGCTTGCAGGTGGAAACTTTGGAACATAATTGCTCCGAGTTCGGCATCACCGAATTCTCCATGGCCGATCCCCGCCAAGGCATCGTGCATGTCATCGGGCCGGAACAGGGTGCGATCCTGCCGGGCATGACCGTCGTCTGCGGCGATTCGCACACCTCCACCCATGGCGCGTTCGGCGCGTTGGCGGTTGGCATCGGCACCTCCGAAGTCGAGCATGTGCTGGCGACCCAGACCCTGGTCCAGCGCAAGGCCAAGAACATGCTGATCCTGGTGGACGGGCAGGCCGAACCGGGCGTCACAGCCAAGGACATCGCCTTGGCCATCATAGGCAGGATCGGCACCGCCGGCGGCACGGGCCACACCATAGAGTTCGGCGGCGATGCCATCCGCGCCTTGTCTATGGAAGGGCGCATGACCCTGTGCAACATGGCCATCGAGGCCGGAGCGCGGGCAGGCTTGATTGGCGTGGACGAAACCACAATCGACTACGTCAAGGGCCGTCCTTTTGCGCCCCAAGGCGAAGGATTTGAAAAAGCCGCCGCCATCTGGCGGGACTTGCGCAGCGACGCCAACGCACAATTCGACGTGGTGATCGAACTGGACGCGGCCACCATCAAGCCGCAGGTCACTTGGGGAACCTCGCCGGAAATGACCCTGCCGGTCAACGCTCAGATACCTGACCCTGAACAGGAAAAAGATCCGGTCAAGAAAGAAGGCATGATTCCGGGCATTGCAATACATGGATCTCAAGTCCGGCGTACATATCACCGATATCCGCCTGGACAAGGTGTTTGTAGGCTCTTGCACCAATGGCCGCATCGAAGACCTGCGAGCCGCCGCCGAGGTGGCGCGCGGCAAGAAGAAAGCCGCCAGCGTCAAACAAGTGCTGATCGTCCCCGGCTCCGGGCTGGTCAAACGGCAGGCCGAGGAGGAAGGGCTGGACCAGATTTTCAAAGACGCAGGTTTCGAGTGGCGCGACCCCGGCTGCTCCATGTGCCTGGCGATGAACGCCGACCGCCTGGAGTCCGGCGAACGTTGCGCCTCCACCTCGAACCGCAATTTCGAGGGACGCCAAGGCTACGGCGGGCGCACCCACTTGGTCAGTCCGGCCATGGCGGCGGCGGCGGCCATCTACGGCCATTTCGTCGATGTCAGCAAGCTTGAGGAGCCAGTACCCAGGGTGCATCCAAATCCGGATTCCGCAGCCGCCCACGCCCAGCACGGCAAACCCAAAGCGACGCCCAAGGCCGCAGAGCCGGTGCCCCATGCCGGCAAAGCCACCGCGCCCAATCCGGGGAGACCGAAAGCGGCCAATAAGCCTGCCTCATCCGCGCCCCAAAGGGGCAAGCCAAAGGGGAAGAAAAAAACATGAAACCATTCAGAAAAAATCAACACGCGGGTGGTTCCGCTGGATCGGGCCAACATCGACACCGATGCCATCATCCCCAAGCAGTTCCTCAAGTCCATACGGCGTAGCGGCTTCGGCCCTTTTCTGTTCGACGAATGGCGCTACCTGGATCGTGGCGAACCGGACATGGATTGCGGCAACCGCCCACTGAACCCCGACTTCATCCTGAACCAACCGGTGTACCACGATGCGGGTATTCTGCTGACGCGGGAAAACTTCGGCTGCGGCTCTTCCCGCGAACATGCCCCATGGGCCTTGGAGGATTATGGCTTCAGGGTCATCATCGCCCCGAGCTTCGCCGATATTTTTTATAACAACTGCTTCAAGAACGGGATATTGCCGATCACGCTCGACGGCGCGACCATGGACCACCTGTTCCAGGAGTGCAAACCCGGCTACACGCTGACCGTGGATCTGGCCGGGCAGACCATCACAACGCGCTTTGGCGAGGTGATCCGCTTCAATGTCGATCCATCGAGAAAGCACCGTTTGCTGAACGGCTTGGACGACATCGCCCTGACCCTACAACACGGCGAAGCCATCAAGGCGTATGAAGCCAAACGCGCCGAGGAAGCCCCTTGGCTGTTCGCCGTTCCAACGTGATTGCGGGACAACAAAACCTTATGACCAAAAAAATCGCTGTATTGCCAGGTGATGGCATCGGCCCTGAAATCGTCAAAGAAGCCCTGAAGGTACTAGACTGCCTGCATACGGAGTTCGGCCTGCAAGTCGAAACCGAGGAAGCCCTCATCGGTGGCGCGGCCTACGACGCCATGGGAACACCCTTCCCCGCCGAAACTTTGAGTTTGGTGCGCCAAGCCGACTCCATCCTGCTAGGCGCGGTAGGCGGTCCTAAATGGGAGCCTTTGGACTACTCAGTCCGCCCCGAGCGAGGCCTGTTAGGGCTTAGGTCGGAGTTGGAGCTATTCGCCAACCTGCGCCCGGCCATTCTTTATCCACAACTGGTGGCCGCCTCCACCCTCAAGCCCGAAGTGGTGTCCGGGCTGGACATCATAATCCTGCGTGAGTTGACCGGCGGCATTTATTTCGGCAAACCACGCGGACGCCGCATCAACGAACAAGGCGAGCGTGAGGGCTTTAACACGCTCATCTATTCCGAATCGGAAATCCGCCGCATCGCCCACATCGGCTTCCAGATCGCGCAAAAACGCGACAAGCGGCTTTGCTCCGTGGACAAGGCAAATGTGCTGGAAACCACCGAACTGTGGCGCGAAGTGGTGATCGAAGTCGGTAAGGAATACCCGGATGTCGCCCTCAGCCACATCTATGTGGACAATGCCGCCATGCAACTGGTGCGCAACCCCAAGCAATTCGACGTGATGCTGACCGACAACCTGTTTGGCGACATCTTGTCCGACTGCGCCGCCATGCTCACCGGCTCCATCGGCATGTTGCCCTCCGCCTCCCTGGACAAGGACGGCAAGGGCATGTACGAACCGATCCACGGCTCCGCCCCGGACATCACCGGGAAAGGCATCGCCAATCCCATCGCCACCATCCTGTCGGTGGGCATGCTGCTGCGCTACAGCTTCGGCGACGACGCCAACGCCGGGCGAGTGGAAAAGGCCGTCATTGCCGCCTTGGACGCAGGCTTGCGCACCCCCGACATCTATTCGGAAGGCACGCAAAAAATCGACACGGCAGGCATGGGCGACGCCATTGTCGCGGCCCTTCGGGCATCTAAGGGATAAAACAACGAGTTTACACATGAGCAAGACCTACAATGTCGCAGTCCTCGGTGCCACCGGCGCAGTCGGCGAAACCATGCTGGCCATCCTGGAACAGCGTGATTTTCCGGTGGGCGCGGTCTACCCGCTCGCCAGCGCCCGTTCCGCCGGCAAGACCGTCGAATTCAAAGGCGAATCATTGACCGTCCTGGATGTGGCCGGATTCGACTGGACGCAGGCGCAAATCGGCCTGTTCTCGGCGGGCGCTTCGGTGTCCGCCCATTGGGCACCCATCGCCGCCGCCGCCGGCTGCGTGGTCGTGGACAACACTTCCCAATTCCGCTACCAAGACGACATCCCTTTGGTCGTGCCGGAAGTGAACCCCGAAGCCATCGCCCTGTACACAAACCATGGCATCATCGCCAACCCCAACTGCTCCACCATCCAGATGCTGGTGGCGCTGAAACCCATCCATGACGCAGTGGGCATCGAACGCATCAATGTCTGCACCTACCAGGCGGTGTCCGGGACGGGCAAAAAAGCCATAGACGAGTTGGCGGAACAGACGGCAAAACTGCTCAACGGCTTGCCGGTCACGCCGTCGGTTTACCCCAGACAAATCGCCTTCAACGTGCTTCCCCAAATCGATGTGTTCCAGGAAAATGGTTACACTAAAGAAGAAATGAAAATGGTCTGGGAAACCCGTAAAATCCTTGGCGACGACTCGATCCAGGTCAACCCGACGGCGGTGCGTGTGCCGGTGTTCTATGGCCACTCCGAGGCCGTGCATATCGAAACACGCGAAAAGATCACCGCCGAGCAAGCCAAAGAACTGTTGGGACGCGCACCTGGCGTCACTGTCATCGACGAACACCGGCCGGGAGGCTATCCTACCGCTGTGACCGAAGCGGCCGGGCAGGATCCGGTTTATGTCGGACGAATCCGCGAAGACATCTCGCATCCGAGGGGCTTGGATCTCTGGGTGGTTTCCGATAATGTCCGTAAGGGTGCCGCGTTGAATAGTGTTCAAATTGCTGAAGTACTGGTAAAAAACTTTATCTAAGGCTGGTCTTCCGAGGTATCACGGCGCGATAAGCCGGTCGGTTGGCTCGATTTTGCTAAATGGATGAATTGAGGAGCAAGCGAAGTGCGAAAGATTTCAAAAACCTTGGCGTTGATGAGTTTGCTGGCCCCGTTGGGCGCGAACGCGCTCGGCATTGGCGACATAAGGTTGCACTCCGCCTTGAATCAATCGCTGAATGCGGAAATTCCGCTAGTTACATCGGGGAGCGACGAACTAGCAGACATACGTGTCACTCTGGCCCCCCCGGAAGCGTTCTCCCGTGCCGGCATCGAACGGCATCACTCGCTCTCCAAATTGCGTTTCACGCCGCAACAAAAGGCGGACGGCACCTACATCATCAAAGTGAGTTCGCAGGGGTCGATCCGCGAACCCTTCCTGAATTTCATGATCGAGGTCCACTGGCCGCAAGGCCGACTGCAGCGTGAATTCACGGTGTTGCTAGACCCTCCGGCCAGTTTTCAGGAAGACGAAGCCGCTGAAGCGGACTTGCCCGATGCCGGATCGGTTGAGCGTCCGACCGCCCAACCCATCCGGCGCACCCCCGGTGTGGAACCCGTTTCCGAAAAACCGCGCAAATCCATCGGGGAGGTCAGGGTTAGCGCCGCACCACAAGCACCTGTGGAGCTAGGCCCCGTCACTGGAACGCAGTACGGACCCATCAGCAGGAACGAGACCTTATGGGGCATCGCCAAACAATACAACCAAGACGCCTCAGTCAACCAGGATAAGATGATGAGGGCTCTGTACAAAGCCAACCCCCAAGCTTTTTACAAAAACAACCCCAATGCATTGAAGGCGGGGGAAACCATCACCATCCCTGATCGGGCGAGCGTCGTGCGGCTCACCGGTGCCATTTCCGCACCGCCAACATTCCGACAAACCGGAAAACTGGCCACCAAAACAGAAAACCGTGAAGCCGAGATCCCCGCGACGGGCGAGCCAAGCCCGCAGGGACAGTTAAAACTTCTCGCTCCCGCCGAGTCCGGCAAGTCCAGGGAGGAAACGGCCAACTCAGGGGCGAGAGGCAAGTCAGGAAAATCCAAGGAGGATATCGCGCTCGAAGTTGCCGACACCGTCAGACAGGAAAACGAGGAAATCCGCAAAAGCCTCGCCGACTTGAAAGAGCAGTTGTCAGGAATGCAAAGATTGTTGAGCTTGAAGGACGAACAAATCGCCGCCCTTCAAGCCCAGCAAAAACAATTGCCGCACACGCCTGCGCAGCCTGTGCCTACGCCCTCCGCCACCGACCAGCAGCAACCGGTCGCCACGCAAGCGCCCACCCTGGAACCGGCGAAAGCGCCACCTATTGCCGAACCCTCCAAAGAAACGCCGCGCAGCGTTCCAGTCCCTCAACCCGCACCGGAAGCCCAAATAACACCGCCGCCATTGCCGAAACCGGTTGAAACGGTTCCTGCGGCACGGCCACCTGCACCGCCCGCAGCAAAGCCGCCCGCACAAGCCAAGCCTAAGCAGCCGGCCGCACCCGCAAAAGAAGAAGAGGGAATCCTCGCGGAACTGCTGGACCACCCCACCTATGCCTTTAGCTGTGGCTTCGCCCTACTGTTTGTCGCCGCATTATGGCTGATCAAGCGTCGGCGGGCGGCAATGATCGAAGACACGGAAAGCATTTTGACCTTTAGCAACAGGGAAAAAATGCTTCAGGCAAAAAGGTCGCCCGCCCCACTCGGCCAACAAACTTCAGGAATTTCGGAGCAGACCACCACCACGGCGAGAAGCTCGTTCCTAAGCGAATTCACGCCCAGCGACTTCGACGCTCTCGGCGGTGAAATGGAGGAAGTGGATCCTATTTCGGAAGCCGATGTTTATCTGGCGTATGGACGCTACAAGCAAGCCGAGGAACTGATCCAAAGTGCCATTGCCCAAAACCCCGAAAGGGACGAATGCAAGTTAAAGCTGCTGGAGATTCACTACGCGACCGAGAATGCCCAAGCTTTCGAGGAATTCGCCAAGAAACTGGCGGCGACCCACAAAAAGGCAAAGCCGGAATTTTGGGAAAAAGTCGCCGAAATGGGCCAAGAATTATGCCCGGACAGCCCTTTGTTCGACGATGCCGATCACAGCCCAGCGCCCAAATCCAGCAGACCCGGCGCTTCGGCATCCTTGACGGCGAAATCCGGGCAGGAAGAAGAGGATCTGGAAGACTATCTTTTTCAGACAGAAGGCAACAAAGATGCTTACGCCTATCCGCTCTCGCCCGTCGCCGGGAGCAGGCATCACGATACGTCCGAAGAAGCCCATGCGACGGCCATCGCATACGACTTTTTCTCAACGGAACCCGCAGGGTTTGAATCAAGCAAAGAAGACGAGGATGATTCCGGTCTTCCACAGTATGGCAACGTCATTGCTTTCGACAAGGGCAAAGATACCCCAAGTGGCGCGGCGTCGGACATCCAAGATAAAAGCCCGGATGATATTCTCGCCGAATTAAACGTCCTGAGCGACTCCACATCGTTAAAGCCCATTCCGAAAGCACAAGAACCTGACGAGGAAAATGACGGGCTGGACTTTGGGTTAGGGTATGGCCAGACTTTCGAGGCCGACGAGGCTGACCAATTTGACGAAAGTTCCGCCGGTTATATGGCCTTGGCGGAAATGGACGAGCAGGAAACCAAGCTGGATCTGGCCAAGGCCTATTTCGACATGGGTGACGGTGAAGCGGCCCGGGCAATACTTGAAGATGTGACCCAGCACGGCAACGACACACAAAAAGAAGAGGCGTGGTCCCTGCTAAACAAAGTTCCCCGGAAAGAAGCCAACCGGCGTTGATGCGATTTTCAGCTTAATTTAATAAGGCTGGAAGAGACTTGCCAGAACATTTCGGCTGGAAACATCAAAACAGCGCTTCCAGCCGAACGTATTCATGAAGCTTGATCTTGCAGGCTATTAGGCCTATCCGATCACCAATCTGACTATTCCGTAAATCAACAGAATAAAGAGGATAGTGGCGACCGCCCCCGCGCCAATGAAGGTAGCCGCGTTGCCATGTTGGAAATCGCGTTGGCGGTTCTTGTCGCTTTGAACACCAAAAGCGGCAGCCAACACACTGCCTATCACCTGCAACAGGTGCGGCGCCTTGTCATTCTGGTCACTCATGGCCGACCGCCAGTTTGATTATTAGACAAGACCCTTCTTCTTGTTCTGGTAATACTTCAGCCCAAAGGTTACGCCAAGCACCAGCAGCAACAAGATGAAAGTAAGAGCGGTATCGCTGATAGCTCCCCAGGCTTTCTCGTCGGTGTTGTCCTCATACGGCCGCAGGTATTTCAACAAATAAAAGGGAACCTCCATGACACCAAGGGAAATACCGAAGGAAATCATGATCCGATCGGTAATCTTGTTATCGCTGAAGCTCAACTTGTCAAGGTACAGCTTCATGATCAGATAACCCGGCAGAATGTCCTCCAGCACGAAAAATATGGCTCTTTCAATTTGCTTAAAGAAGCTCCCCCCGAACAGGGAAAACGCGATGACATAGAGGACAGCGGCCGCTGCCAGACCCAGCCAAAGTTTTTTGTCGTCTTGGTCGAACTCAAAGAAATTTTTCATTTGCTCACCTCTCTAAAAAAGTCTTGTTATTTTTTCTTGAAAAAGTAAAAGCCCTCGATCCCGCCTTTCAGGATCAACACGTCGCCGGTCTTTTCATAAACGGAATAATCCATCGTTTTGCCGGGTCTGCCGGGATCTTCCGCCCTGATCTTGCCATCGGCGATACTGTATTTGAATTGTTGCGAGTCATCCTGCTTCAAATGGCGGTTGTATCCCGAAGTAACAACCACGCCGTCGGCGCGGAACTCCCACGTCCTGTTTTCCTCGATCTTCGGCTTGTTTAGGCCAGGCGCTACGGACTCCAGGAGCCATTTGCCGAGAACCTCCGTGTTGTCTTTCAAAGCGATATCGGCACAGACAGAAGCGCTGAATGCTCCCGCAAGCAATAAAATGCCCAACGCACTCGCCATTTTCGTCTTCATTAGAACTCTCCTCCGACCAATTTTATTGTGATGGGTTCAACGTCCCGGCCCGTAAAAACGCTAATTTTTTTGCCCGGAGCATTAAATAATTGATAGTTTTTACACCATTCGACCTTCCCTGGCAAGGAAAGCCATGCACAAGCCCGTCGATGAGAATCATTGCGATTCTTTCAGCGGCTTCTCCAAATATTCGAGCTGCAAGCCTGGCACTTTTTGTAGGCCAAATTTTTCGGAAGTCGGGAAAGGCATCACCCGCCCGGTCCTCACATAGCCGTAGCGCCCATAAAAGGCAATGAGTTCCTGCCTGAGCGTGATAACCGTCATCAGCATTTTCCCAGCCCCCCATTCCCTGGCCTTTTCCTCCGCAGCCGCCATCAAACGCTTGCCGATACCCCGACGCTGCAATTCTGGACACACCGCCAACATTCCCAGACAAGCGCATTCTTCTTGCTTTTCCAGATGCGCCGAAGCCACGGATTCCCCGCCGATTTCAGCTAATAAAATCATCGAATCGGGGGGGTTCAGCAGACGGGTTATTTCCTCCTCGTCCGTCCGTTGCCCGTCCAGCCAATACGCCTCCGTCGTCCAGCCTTGCTGGCTGGATTCGCCCCGGTAAGCGGAGTTGACTAGGGACACGATGCGGGGAATGTCTTGGAGCAGGGCTTGCCGGAAAGTGATTTGGTCGAAGTTCATTACGAGGTGTTTTTAATTGCCGTAATCATCCCTAGCCGTTCCAATAATGCCAGTCAAGAACTGCCTCCACTGTTTTATCGTCGGCCTCCACGGGCTCCAATTGCACCAATGGCACGGCCAGTTTTTTCCTGCCGTGGCGGATGGACACAAACATTTCACCATGCTCGCATTCTTCCGCCGGGGCCATTGCCAATACTTGGACTTCCTCGCCGACTCGCAACGGAGAAACAGCCCTAGCCTCAATGCAAAGGGCTATGAATGGAAAGCTTAGATTCTCCTGGAGGTAGTAATACCAGCCCATGGCCTCTTCGCCTTCGTCGTAGCAATCGACGAGGATTTCCATGGCAATGCGATCATCGCGCTCGGAATCGGATTCTTGCATAGTCCGAGGATTCCTGTTTTAAACGGATAAAACCAGCCACGCAGAGCGCAATACGCTTCGCTATTGCGCTCTGCAAATTACGCCTTACCGCGTTACGCTTGCTAAGACCGACTAGGTTTTAGCGTAGCTCGGCGCATGGGAACGAAGCCATAATGCCCCCCAAAGACTGCACATCCGGCTTCGCCGGAAAGAGCGAAAAGAAATCATCCCTTGAAGGGATGTTATCCCTGAACTTTAATCAGGCCAATCCCGCCCTTAACCGCTCCATCGCCTTTTGCAAATTCAACAGGCTGGTCGCAATCGACAGCCGCACATGGCCCGGCGCGCCAAACGCGGAGCCCGGCACCAAAGCCACACTGGCATTTTCGATCAAGTATTCGGACAAAGCCACATCGTCAGCCAAGCCCAGCTTGTCGATGGCTCCTTGCGCATTGGGGAACAGATAAAACGCCCCATCCGCCGGCAGGCAAGACACACCGGGAATGCTGTTCAACTCGGCCAGGACGTAGTCATGCCGTTCCTTGAACGCCTTGACCATTTCGCGGATGAAACCTTGGTCGCCGTTCAGGCCGGTCTCCGCCGCCACCTGGGAAATCGAAGTCGGATTGGAGGTGCTTTGCGATTGGATATTGGTCATCGCCTCAATCAGCTTGGCCGGACCCGCGCAATAACCGATGCGCCAGCCGGTCATCGAATAAGCTTTGGACACGCCGTTCAGCACCATCGTGCGATCATACAACTCAGGGCAAGCGTTTAGGATATTGACGAAGCTGCCCTCTTCCCAAACGATATGCTCATACATATCGTCGGTGGCGATGATGACATTGGGCCAGTCCTTCAACACCTCGCCCAAGGCTTTCAATTCGTCCAGGGTATAAGAGACGCCGGTCGGGTTGGACGGGCTGTTGATGACGAACAGCCGTGTTTTGGGAGTCAGCGCCGCCTTCAACTGCTCGGCAGAGAGCTTGAAGTTCTGGCTTTGAGGGGCGGAGACGATGACCGGCACACCGCCAGCCAGCAGTACCATATCCGGGTAAGACACCCAATACGGCGCGGGAATGATGACCTCATCGCCCGGATTCAACAACGCCTGGGCCAGATTGTAAAAACTCTGCTTGCCGCCGCTGGACACCAACACCTGCTTCGCGGTGTATTCCAAGCCATTGTCGCGTTTGAACTTCTCGATAATGGCCTTCTTCAGGCCGGGTGTGCCGTCCACCGCCGTGTATTTGGTGAAGCCGTCGTTGATGGCCTTGATCGCCGCCTGCTTGATGAAGTCGGGCGTATCGAAATCGGGTTCGCCCGCGCCAAGACCGACAATGTCCTTGCCGGCGGCCCGCATCGCGGCGGCGCGCGCGGTGACGGCGAGAGTCGGGGAGGGTTTGATCGACTGGACGCGTTCGGAAAGTTGGATGCTCATGGTGTTTAGAAGGGGAAGTTTAAGAGAATTAGGTGCTGACCGGCCCCAAGGGCGACAACCGAACATGATACAAGATGAACCGCCTACCCAGAATGCCTCATCGGAAAAAAGTCTGTTCGTCTAGGGGAGTGAGGGATTTGGATTACCGACTTCACTCGCAGAATTGCTAAGCTGACAAGCCTGGAGTGCTAGGCTTGCCTTGCCGCTTCATGGCCCTTGCAAGGCAAGCCTTGCACTCCTTTGCACCGCCTCTGCCATCGCCGCCAGCGAAGCCGGGTCGAACAGCCGATGGTTCTCACCGGTCACAGTCAAGGCCGACTCGTCCAAGCCACTGTTCCGCAACAACTCCAAAGTATCGTCGAACGGCACCACCTCATCCTCGCGGCTGTGCAAGATTCTGCGTCCCCGGCTTGACCTTGCCGACCCGCCCCCAGCGCTTCCAAGCTGGACACAGCAACACCAACGGCACCTCCCCGGAATCCAGATTCATCGCCAAAGACCCGCCCCGACTGGAACCGACCACCACGTCAGCATTGATGCGTTCCAGTTCCGCTTGGGCGATGCGCAACGCCGCGTCGAAATCATCGTCGGGGAGTTCAGGCTCAATGACCTCATGGCCCAGTTCCGCCAAAGAAGTCGGCTTGACACCGCCGCAGACTGAATTCCAGCCGTGTAGGTATAGGATTTTCATGGGGGGTTTTCTCCGTTGGTTTTTGCGAAATGCGCATTTATTCAAGGCTTGCCTAAGCGCAGTGCTGGGCAAGGCGGATGTGAGATTACACCACAAAAGTTGCCTTGCCCAACCGTGCAATATATTCAACTAGATTTTGAGTTGTGATTTTTCCTAGGCTTGATTGGCTGCCCGTACCTCTTCTTCGACATCTTTAACTGCAGTCATCACAATCTCCTTCATCTCGTTTAGAAATTCAAATGCTGATCGGTCATCGCATTCTCCAGGAATAGGCACCCATTGTTCGTAAATATCTTCGATGCGCTGGCGGCGTTTGAAGGTACTTCCAGTGCCGCGAAGCGACCATGCTTCATACCACGCCGCTTGCGGTTGCTCACGCAAGCGACGCTTACTCAATGCCGGGAGTTTCTGTGTGACTGCTGTTTTAATGCGGTCAATCGTTTCTCGTTTCTGTTCAAGCGAAGAATTGCCGCTCCAACCAATAGGCTTCTCAAGGAAGCGGGAAATGGAAGCAGATAGAGCCGTAAGCAAGTTCGAGGTTGGGGTTAACCAAAATCCATCGTCCCATCCCTCGGCATAGCGATGGGCAAGTGCCTTTTGAGATTGCCAAGGCACAGGTTTAAATTGTGGATGCTGTTCAATCCCAAGCATCCCTTTCCATGGTTGCCTAAAATTCCTAGCCGCTTCCTGAATTCTGAATGCTAAGTAATCCCCGCTATACTCAGGAAATGCAACAGCTTCAAATACCGGAGGGGATGCTTTTGCAAGATGTGCAAGCAACTTGTTGAGTTCCGGTTTAGCTGGCTTAGGATCAAGTTCATCAATGCGGCCTACGAAGAAAGTACTATGCTCAAGGTGTTTCAGCAAGTACCTAGCTGCTTCTGCAGAAACATTCTTCGTTACTTGGTTATCAACGACATTGCGCAAACCGCCAAACACATGATCGAATTTGGCTTGGCCTTTTAGGGCATCACCCTTCACCGCATCCATGTGTGTGAATACAACAGCCAACTTGCGCGTATGTCCAGCGTTCACCACGCCTTCAAGCGCTTTACCTACCGCGAAATTAGTCATGCCACTTTTCGCGCTATCCACCAACAAGATCACGTCGGCTTCATGCAAAAATGCAAATATCTGCTCCGACAAATCAGCCGTAGGGTTGGCCTTGTGACCTAGCCCTTCAGTGTCAATGAGCACAAGACGTGCCGTTTCCGCTGTCCATTTCGGTTTGAATGGCCCAATCACACGCAAACCGTTGACTAACGGCGTCAGTAGTTTTCCCCATAACTGATAAGATATTCCCGAAAAGTAGCGAATGGTAGAAAGAAACGTTTCCCGTTCATCAACTGCACACTTGATATACCAGGCTTTCGGCCAACCCGTAGTTGTCTTCTCGAAACGACCTTGTGCAACAAGGTCAAACTTGCCTCTCAATTCGTCAAGAATATCTGATACCAATTCAATGAACTCGTCAGAAGCGACAGCTTGTTCCTCTATAATGTCAAGAGCGGCACTCCGATCCTCCGAAGACATTTCAGATAAAACGCCCTGATCAACCTCAAACACCATCTTTAGCTGATGGGCCATTGCCAATATACGATCAATATAACTGCTAACCGTTTGCTGGTGCTTGGCTTGCTCAGTTGGCGAAATTGTTGTTGTATTGTCTATCTCGGCATCGATTTCTTCGTCGTCATAAGGGTCTGCCTCCTCTTCATCTGTAGTAATATAGCCTCCGAGGAGGTACTTCAGACGGAAGCGCATATCGCTTTTTTCAAGTAGAGCACGAGCAACCCGCTTGGCGTCCCCATCAATCGCTTCAAGGATTGCAGCCGCAAGCGATTCCTCAATTTCAAAGCGGGTTTCATGCTCTGACATAAAACTAACTACCGCTTCATAGAGGCCGTCGCGAAGCACAACCTCGGTGGGAAACGTTGTGGTTCGGTTAATGGATGTCGCAGGAAATCGCTCCGTTTCGGGATGTGTGCCGATGAGTTGGCGAACCAATGTGGTCTTGCCAGCGCCGGGAACCCCCATCAACACTATTCGTGCGTAGCCGTCGGCGTGCGTAGGAAGAGGCAGAAGCCTATCTCGAAGCTGGCGAGCCGACCCGCTACGTGGCTCGACCTCTCCGTAAAATATTTCAACGACTTTGGCGTCGTATAGCCTCGATGCTTCGGCCTGGGCCCCTATCGACCACAGCGCCTCATTCCTAAGCAACTCATTGAGTTGAGCCACCAAGTGTTGCGCTTCTTTTTCTTCCTCTGTGCCAAGCCCTTTGCGAATTTTTTTGCCAGGTTTGTTATTCGAGTCGTTGCGTAACGGGTGGCGAAATTCAACCAGCCAAGCTTTACGGCCAGGGTTGCGTTTTGGTGTTGCTGTGTAGTTCGCTGCCATGATTTTTTCCCAATCTGTGATTTCAGACATCAAGGATGTTCCTTGATGTTCCAAATCATAGCAACGATGACTTGGCCGCGTCAAGAGATACATGGAACATCGCGGAACATCAACGCGTTCAAAACGCGGCAACCGAACGGACGCAGAAGTGGGGCTTGCCTTGACACCCTAAAATTGGACAATTTTACTGATCACTCGTCGGTATTAGCCAGCCGCCGACGCGCATAGGCTAGAGCGCACTGTGCTTGCGAGGCGGCGAATCGCAGGCCCTTCACTTACGCAGAGAGGGCTTCGTGATCGTTCCCACGCTCTGCGAGGGTACCAATTCTGCGACTCTCTGCGTCGCGATAACCGGGACACATACAAATCCCGGCAATGTCGGCGAAGCGAGCTACAAAACGGCCAAGGCTGCATTCCCACGCGGGGCGTGGGAATGATAAAGCAAGGTTTCGATGGCTTTTTGGAAATCTTCGGCTCATCGCTTCGATTTCCCCCCAACGCTTTGGCCGAACCCACAGCGGCGTGGTTCTCACCCCGCAACAGCCCCCTCAACCGTTCCCTTATTCCCGCCATCTTCCCCCAATGCCATTCCCGGCACATTGTCGATCATCCCCGATTGTATCGGCCCGCCCCCAGCCTTTCCATCCCGCCCTGCTCCCCCACCGGCAAAGTCTTTGGCCAGGTGATTTTTCCCCCATGAAAAAGGTACACTCGCCGTCAGCCAAACAGGAGAAAGCCATGCTGCAAGCCATCGAAGTCATCGTCGAACCCGGCGGGACAATCCGCCCACTGGATGAATTCCATGTCACCATCCCGACGCGGGCGGTGCTGACCCTGCTACCACCCACCGCGGCGCAGCCGGTCGAGCCTGCGCCCGAGCCGGGCAATGGCGCGGCCATTCTGGCTTTGCTGAAGACCCCACGCTTTGCCCAACGCCCCTTGGCCGATCCTGAGGAAGTCGAGCAGCGGATCCGGGAACTACGCAACGATTGGGGCGACGAATAATGCGCAGGGTCTATCTGGACTCCTGTTTCATCATTTATCTGATGGAGGAAACGCCTGTTTTCAGTGCTGCCGCAAGGAGCTTCTTCGCCAAGCATACGGAGGCAACATTTTGCGTTTCACCCTTAGTGCGGTTAGAAGTGCTCACCCGGCCAATGCGGGACGGCAACGCTGCCTTGACTTTGGATTACGAAGATTTTCTTGCAGCGCATGTTTTTTTGCCGATGAACGAGGCGGTTTTCGACCAAGCTCTGCGGCTACGCGCCCGGCATCGACTGAAAACGCCGGACGCGCTGCATCTTGCCACCGCGCAATGCCATGGTTGCGTTGAAATTTGGACTAACGACGAGCGGCTTAACACAGTTGCAGGCCTGATGGCGGTCAATGTGCTGGCAGGTGTTTAGCGAAGCGTGACGGGGTTTGCAACCCCGTCACTCACGTTTTGTTACTCGGTGCGGTCTTCAAACGTTTCGGTCGGGGTTGCAAACCCCGACCGGCTTTTATTATCATCCCGACTCATCGCTTCGATATCCGCCAGCGATTTGGCCGAACCCTCGACGGCGGGGTTTCCAACCAGCAACAGCCCCTTCAATCGTTCCCCTATTCCCGCCATCCTCCTCCAATGCCATTCCTGGCGTTGTCGATTAATAGCCCCGGATTGTATAGTCCCTCCCCCGGCCTTGCCACTCCGCGAAGCCCGAATCCAGCAAAAGCGGCCTCACGCCACGGCGCAACGCCCGCAACGTAACAGCGCTGCGCTCGTTCCGAATCTCCAGGTTGGGAACGAGTTCTGGGAAGCTCAAGCTTCCCGAAACCGACAGGGCGAAAGCCCACCTTGACAAGGGAAGCAGAGCTTGCTGCCCAGTTCCCAACGTAGCCGTTGGGAACCAACCAAAAAAGTTCTGGACGCAAATCCACACAATGGACTAGGCTTAGTCCACCCTAATCGGAAGCTGCGCCATGACCACCGTCAACATCCACGAAGCCAAAACCCATTTGTCCCGCTATGTGGAGCAGGCCGCCGCCGGGGAGGAAATCATCATCGCCAAGGCCGGCAAGCCGGTGGCCAAGCTGGTGCCGCTGGAAGCCAACGCGTTGCCGCCGCGCAAGCTGGGCTTGTTGGCGGGAAAGCTCAAGATTGCCGATGACTTTGATGATCCGTTGCCAGACGACATCCTAGACTTATTTCTCAACGGCCCGATTTTCCCGCCTGATGTGGAGCCAAACCCGCAGGAAACTTAATGACGCTATTGCTGGATACACATATCCTGTTGTGGGCGTTAGACGCGCCAGATAAGCTTCCGGCGGACGCGCAAGCAATGCTCACCGACCGGGACCAAGACGTTTATTTCAGCGCGGCCAGCATTTGGGAGATAGCTGTCAAATCGTCGTTGAAAAAGGCCGATTTTCCATACAGCCCGAATGAAATCGCCGAGGCCGCAAGGCAAACCGGTTTTATCGAGCTGCCCGTCACTGCTGCCCAGGCTGCCCGCGTCGCCGCTCTGCCTCCTCATCATAAAGATCCATTCGACCGGCTCTTGGTCGCCCAGGCTTTGTCGCTACCGGCCCGCTTGATGACCGCCGACAGCCTGCTCAAGCCTTATTCCGACTTGGTTTGCCTGGTAAAACCTGTTTGATAGTTAACGCAACTTAATCAGGTGGTATTTCATGATCGCCCCACTAGCCAAATCCACCGCCGCCGACTACCTCGCCTTCGAGCGCGGTTCGGCTGAGCGCCACCAATTCGTCGATGGCGAAATCTTTGCGATGGCGGGCGAGAGCTTGGCCCATAGCACTACCAACGCCAATCTAATCATCAGCTTGGGCGTTCAGTTGCGAGGCAAACCTTGCCGCGTGCTGTCGCCAAACATGAAAATCCGTAGCGGCTTGGCGGAGGCCCATAGCACAAAAGGCTTGTTTTCCTATGCCGACGCCACGGTGGTATGCGGCGAGCCGCGTTTCCATGACACGCATCAAGATGTGTTGCTGAATCCAAAGCTGATTGTAGAAGTGCTGTCACCTTCCACTGAAGCCTTTGACCGGGGTAGAAGTTTGCACGGTATGCCGCCCATCTCGACAGCTTCACCGATTATCTGCTGGTATCCACTGCCGCGCCACGACTGGAGCATTTTGCCCGCGAAACGGCAAGCCGGTGGGTTTACACTGCCGTGGAAGGCTTGGACGGGTATCTGGATTTATCCAGTCTCGGGTGCCGCTTGGCATTGGCCGATATATATGAATGGGTCGTTTTCGAGCCGTCACAACCCGTATGATGAGGGATAATATCGCTTCAAGCGATGTTATCCCTAGCCTAAAGCGTGGAAACCAGCCCAACTATTAAAGGTACTGCTCTGTGAAAGAACTCGCCCAAAAATGGCAACAGTCGCATATGAATGAGGTGGACACACCGCAAGGCGACGAGCCGGTCAAAGAGAAACGCTTCCGTTTGCATAGCCGCTACCAACCGGCCGGCGACCAGCCGGAGGCGATTGCCAAACTAGTAGAAGGAATCAGGGACGGCGAATTGCACCAGACTTTACTCGGCGTGACCGGCAGCGGCAAGACCTATACCGTTGCGAATGTGATCGAGCAAATTCAACGCCCCACCCTCATCATGGCCCACAACAAAACCCTGGCGGCGCAGTTGTATGGTGAGATGAAGGAGTTTTTCCCAGAAAATGCGGTGGAGTATTTCGTCAGTTATTACGATTACTACCAGCCGGAGGCTTATGTTCCCTCCTCCGACACCTATATCCAAAAAGACGCATCATTGAACGAGCATATCGAGCAGATGCGCTTGTCGGCGACAAAAGCCTTGATCGAGCGGCGTGATGTGGTGATTGTCGCGACGGTATCGGCGATTTATGGTTTGGGCGAACCGGCCTCGTATTTTGAGATGGTGCTGCACTTGGTGCGCGGGGATTTGATGGATCAGCGAAAATTGTTGCGGCGGCTCGCAGAGTTGCAATACACCCGCAATGACACCGAGCTACGCCGGGCGACTTTCCGTGTGCGCGGGGAAGTCATAGACATATTCCCGGCGGAATCGGAAAACGAGGCGTTGCGGGTGGAGTTGTTTGACGACGAAATTGAACGGCTGTCTTTGTTCGATCCGTTGACTGGCGAGATACTCAACCGCCTCGCCCGTTACACCGTTTATCCAAAAAGCCATTATGTCACACCTAGGGAAAAGATCTTGGCGGCGGTGGAGGAGATCAAAGTCGAACTGAAAGAGCGGCTGGAACATCTACGCTCGGCGAACAAGCTGGTCGAGGCGCAAAGGCTGGAGCAGCGGACTCTGTTTGATTTGGAGATTATCTTGGAGGTCGGTTATTGCTCGGGGATTGAAAACTATTCCCGCCATCTGTCCGGGCAAAAATCCGGCGAGCCGCCGCCGACTTTGTTCGATTATCTGCCGGATGATTCCTTGATCGTGATTGACGAAAGCCACCAGACCATCCCGCAGATCGGCGGGATGTACCGGGGCGACCGCTCGCGCAAGGAAACCTTGGTGGAATATGGCTTCCGCCTGCCTTCGGCCTTGGACAACCGGCCTTTGAAGTTTGAGGAATTCGAAGCCCGCGCCCCGCAACGCATTTATATTTCGGCGACACCGGGGCCTTATGAGTTGGAGCATTCCGGGCCACCTGTGGAGCAAGTCGTGCGCCCGACCGGCCTGATCGACCCTGAGGTGGAAATCCGCCCCGCCGCGACCCAAGTGGACGACCTGCTGTCGGAAATCCGTTTGCGGGCGGCGAAGCAGGAACGGGTGCTGGTGACGACGCTGACCAAGCGCATGGCGGAAGACCTGACCGAATACCTGCTCGACCACGACGTGGGCGTCCGCTATCTGCATTCCGACGTGGACACGGTGGAGCGGGTGGAGATCATCCGCGACCTGCGGCTAGGCAAGTTCGACGTGCTGGTGGGCATCAACCTGCTGCGCGAGGGTTTGGACATCCCCGAGGTTTCCCTGGTCGCCATCCTCGACGCCGACAAGGAAGGCTTTTTGCGCTCCACCGTCTCGCTGATCCAGACCATGGGCCGGGCCGCCCGCAACATCCACGGCAAGGCAATTCTGTATGCCGACAAAATCACCAAATCCATTGAGAAGGCCATTGAGGAGACCGACCGCCGCCGCGCCAAACAGGTCGCCCACAATGAAAAGTGGGGCATCACCCCGGTCAGCGCCAGCCGCAATGTCACCGACATCCTGGAAGTCCCCATTCCTGGATCCGGCGGCAGCTATGCCTACAAGCCCAAACTTAAGGCAGCCGAAAAAACGGCGGATTACCACGCGCTGAAACCCGCCGATGCGTCTAAACTCATCAAACAACTGGAGGAAAAAATGTACGCCTGCGCCCGTGAACTGGAGTTCGAGGAAGCGGCCAGGATCAGGGATGAGATCAAGGCCATCCAGGCGAGTGCGTTTGTGGCTTGAAGCCACCCCTCAACCGACTGTCGTTTCCATTAAAATAGCAGAGGTTTCATCATGACCGAGCAATACGCCATCCCTGTCGAAGCGGAAGCCATCATCAGCCATTGCGAATGCGGCAAGAAAATGCCGACTTGCGGCAGCACTGAAATCTGCCTGACCTGTGTGCGCAAGCTGAACCCCCAGGAATTCAGGGAAACCCTGTACGATCTGTTGACAACCTGGACATCCAACCGGCCAGATGTCGAGGTTGAAGAATTGCACAGCCTATGTCCCGCCATCGGCTCGATGATCCATTTGCGATCCCGGAATCAAAGCAAAGCCGAAGCCTGACCATCCGCATTGCCCACTCCTCTGCGTCCGGCACGGATGCCGGAATCCAGACCAAGGCGGGAACTGACCCGTTACGCAAGTGTTAGATTGGATACACATGCAAAAATAACCCGGCAAACCCTATGGTGCTGGGCGTGAACGGGGCGCAGGGTTCGGGAAAATCGACCCTGTGCGCATTTCTCAAGCTCATCCTGCGGGAGGCTTACGGTTATAATGTCGCCGGTTTTTCCCTGGACGGCATCCACAAAACCCGCGCCGAACGCCAGCGCATGGCCCGCGAGATCCATCCCCACTCTACTAGACAGCAAACCATGACCATCAAATCTTTCCAACCTCCCGTCAAGAACCCTCATGGGCCCCGGCCCCTCGGATGTCCCTCCGCGCATCCTGCAATGCCATGGCGCGGCCCACCATCGGCCATCTCGATCCGCTGTTCGTGGGCATGATGGACGAGATGAAGACCCTGCTGCAATACGCCTTCAAGACCAATAATGAACTGACTCTGTCCGTATCCGCGCCGGGCTCCGCAGGCATGGAAACCGCCTTCGTCAACCTGGTGGAGCCGGGCGACAAAGTCATCGTCTGCCAGAATGGCGTGTTTGGAGGACGTATGAAGGAAAACGTCGAGCGTAGTGGCGCGACGGCGGTGATGGTGCAAGATGATTGGGGGATGCCGGTCGATCCGCAAAAGGTCGAAGACGCACTAAAAGCCAACCCGGACGCGAAAATCGTCGCCTTTGTCCATGCCGAAACCTCCACTGGCGCGCAATCCGACGCCAAAGCCATCACCAGCCTCGCCCATGCCCATGGCGCGTTGGTCATCGCCGATGCGGTAACTTCGCTGGGCGGATCTCCGCTGGAAGTGGATGGCTGGGAAATCGACGCGATTTATTCCGGCTCGCAGAAATGCCTGTCCTGCACACCGGGGCTCTCGCCGGTCAGTTTCAGCGAACGCGCCGTCGAGCGGATCAAAAGCCGCAAGACCAAAGTGCAAAGCTGGTTCCTCGACCTCAACCTGGTCATGAGCTACTGGGGCGGTGGCACCAAGCGCGCTTACCACCACACCGCACCAATCAATGCCCTCTACGGACTGCATGAGGCTTTGGTGATTTTGCAAGAGGAAGGCCTGGAAAATTCGTGGAAGCGCCATTATGAACTGCATCTTGGCGCTGAAGGCCGGCTTTGAGGCCATGGGGTTGAATCTGATTGTTCCTGAAGCTGCCCGCCTGCCGCAACTTAACGCCGTGTCCATCCCCGAAGGCGTGGACGAGGCCCTTGTCCGTTCCACCCTGCTGAATCGCTACAACCTGGAAATCGGCGCGGGATTGGGCGCTTTGGCCGGCAAGGTCTGGCGTTTCGGCTTGATGGGCCACAGCGCCAACGCTAAGAACGTCATCTTCTGCCTGGCTGCCTTGGAGGCCGTGCTGGACGAACTGGACGCACCCATCAACCGGGGCGTGGCAGTGGAGGCAGCGCAGAAACTGATCATAGAGAAGGGCTATTGAATTTCGAAGAAATTCCCTTTCTGGAGTGTGTTATTGTGGGCGTGGTCGCTATTGGCGACCAAAAGCATCCCCACTACCGGGTTGTTTAAAACAAACACACTTTTTTTCTTAGCACAGATTTAAGCCCTTGTAATCCATGGGATAAATTTGTTTCATGTGAGGATATTCCCAATGGGCGTTAAATTATATGTTGGCAACCTGGCGTATAGCGTAGGCGACAACGAACTGCAAAAACTTTTCACCCCTTTCGGAACCGTCAGTTCCGCGCAGGTCATCAAAGACCGCGACAATGGCCGTTCCAAAGGCTTTGGCTTCGTGGAATTGGGTACCGGCCAGGAAGGCCAAGCGGCGATTTCCGCATTGCACGGCAAGGATGTGGATGGCCGCGCCCTAGTGGTCAATGAGGCGCGTCCGAAAGAAGAAAGCGGCGGCGGCAGAGGCGGCTTTGGCGGCGGCGGACGCGGCGGCGACCGTGATCGCGGCGGGTATGGTGGCGGACGCAGGTAATCTTGTCCGCTGACCGGCAGGGTGTCCTGGGCTTGCCCTCGGCGCCACGCCGGTCTGGTCGGAATATTTCGACCGCGCCCATCGGGATTCCTTCATACCCTCCTTGCCACGCGAAAGCCTGCTGCCTCGGAGGGTATCCGCCCCACACAGAGGACAACATCGTGGCCCAGCCAAACTATCAATACGAAAAGCGCCAAAAAGATCTGGCCAAGAAAAAGAAAAAGGAAGAAAAACTCCAGCGCAAATCGGCTAGCAAGGAATCCCAAGCCGCGGAAAACTCCTCCCAGCCTCCCCAGGAATCTCCAGGGGACACCACCGTAGCATCCCCGGCCGGGGAAGACGCGCCTACGGAATAATCCCTGCCACTTCTTCCCCGCCGCGCCCCTGCCTCGGTTAAAATGCCTGGAAGCACAACAGGAGAAGTTTTCCAGCCATGAGACTGAGTTCCCAGGAATTCCTGCGATGGGAATCCAAGCGCATCACCCTGCTTGGCATGTCGGGGGTGGGCAAGACCACACTTTCCAATAAACTACCGCGCCATGAATGGTTCCATTATTCGGGCGATTACCGCATCGGCACCAAATACCTGGCCGAGCCTATCCTGGACAATATCAAGCGCCAAGCGATGGAAGTGCCGTTCCTGCGCGAACTGCTGCGCTCCGACTCAATCTATATCGCCTGCAACATCACCGTGGACAACCTCGCCCCGGTGTCCAGCTTCCTGGGCAAGCTGGGCGACTCCAAGCAGGGCGGACTGAGCCTTACAGAGTTCAAGCGCCGCCAGGCGTTACACCACCAGGCGGAAATCGCCGCCATGCGCGATGTGCCTGAGTTCATCGAAAAAGCCCGTGACATCTACGGCTACCGCCATTTCCTCAACGACGCCGGCGGCAGCATGTGCGAACTCGACGACCCGCAAACCTTGGAAATCCTCGCCGAGCATACCCTCATCGTCTACATCAAAGCCACGCCGGAACAAGAGCAGACGCTCATCGAACGCGCCAAACGCGACCCCAAGCCCTTATACTACCGCGAAGCCTTCTTGGACGAGCAACTCGAAGCGTTCATGGCGGAGCGGGCTTATGGCAAAGTGGAAGCCATCCCCCCGGATGAGTTCGTCGCCTGGATGTTCCCCCGCCTGTTCCGTTCGCGTTTGCCGCGCTACCAAGCTATCGCCGACCAATACGGCCACACCGTGGACGCCCGCGACATCGCCAAGGTGCAAAGCGAGGAGGATTTTATGCAAACCGTGGCCCGTGCCTTATAAAGCCCCCTCTCCCATTGGGAGAGGGCCGGGGTGAGGGCATTTACTATTCAACCCAACTGGAGAAACATCATGACCGAACCTGTCATTGCCCAAAAAGCCCCCTACACCCTGGAACTGGAACCTGGCAAATATTGGTGGTGCGCCTGCGGGCGCTCGGCCAAGCAGCCCTTCTGCGACGGCTCGCACAAAGGCACGGGGTTCACGCCTTTGGCCTTTGATGTCGAAGAAGCCAAAAAAGTCTGGCTGTGCGGCTGCAAGCACACCAAGACCCCGCCTTTCTGCGACGGGACGCACAAAAACCTCGCGTAAGGGGTTTTGTGATTCCCATCAAACGCGCAGTTTTTGCGCCCTGCCATAATTGCGCATGGGGTGCCTATCGGGATCTGCGCAGTTCGGTGAGCTTGGCTGCGACGGCACCAGCGGCAACGTCGTTGCCGAAGGGATTCCAGTGCGTGTCGCGCGGCAGGTAGGTTTGAATGGTGGGATGGCGGGACAGTGCCTGCCACAGATCCAGGTAGTCCAGGTGGCGGGCATCGAGAAACGCATCCAGCAAGCGTTGGGGTTTGTGGAAATCGTAGGCACCGTGTTCCTTGCCTAGGCAGCGCAGGAGCGTTTGGCGCAGATCCGCGTCAAGCTGGATTTCGCTAGGCGCGACCACGAACAGGGGCCGGATACCTGCTGCCTTGATAGTTTCAGCCATCTCCAAAACGAGGGACTTCAGCCCATCGAAGCCACCCTCGGCCAACGACCCATAAGGCTCTTCGTAGATCGCCAGTTCGTTGGTGTAAACGTCAAATGTCGCCGGGCTTAACCTAGCCGACGTCTCAGGCCGGGTGGCGCAAGCCGCGATCCGTCCGTCGGTCAAGGCTCGCGATGGCAGAAGCGCACGGATCAGTCCTTTAGTAAGTTTCCGCCAGGATCGGGAAAGATAGTACTCGTCCCAGGCTGCGCCAAGGTGCCGCGGGTCGGGCATCATCCTAGCCTCGCCCATGTAGATCATCGTCCGATAGTTTGGGTGGGCTTGCAGAAGATCGTTTCCGATGAATAAGGTGACGATGATCCACTCGGGCCGCATCGGCAGCACACGCTTGCGTATCATCGCAAGATACTCTTGCGGCCCCGTGCTGGGCACTCCGAGATTGGCGACGAGGAAGCTCTCTGGCCCCCCCATCGCGACCTCCACACGATGAGGGAAGGAATCGACGAAGCGAGTCGCGCTGAAGGTGAATGAGTCACCGACGAATACCCCCTTCGGCGACGCCCCGCCGGATAAAGGTTCCCGGTCGTTGAAACCAGCAGAGTTGGTCGTAACCTCGCCGCCCGTCACCCCCGGCAGCCCCACGATGCCAATATCAGGGTCGGAGACTAGGCTGCCAGTGCTGCCGCCCGGCAGGAACGCCATCGCACGTAGCATCGCCTCCAGCAACAAGGCCGTGATGGCGACGATCACGATCCATCCTGAAACCGGGCGAAGCACAGATCCTATGGTTTTAGGAATTAAAGCAATCACTTCAAAGCCTTCTCCCACCGGCTGACCACCGCAGCGGCGAGGCTGTTGCCGAAGACATTGCTGGCGCTGCGGCCCATGTCGAGAATCTGATCCACACCCAACAGCAGCAGCAAACCCGCCTCGGGAATGTGGAACATGGACAGCGTCGCCGAAATCACCACCAGCGAGGCGCGAGGCACGCCGGCCACACCTTTGCTGGTGAACAACAAGACCAGCAGCATCAACAATTGATCCGGCAGCGGCATGTGGATGCCGTAAGCCTGGGCGATGAACAGCACGGCGAACGTCATGTACATCATGCTGCCGTCCAGGTTGAAGGAATAGCCCAAAGGCAGCACGAAGCCGACAATCTTTTCCTCACAACCGAAGCGCTCCAATTGTTGCATCAGCTTCGGGTAAGCCGCCTCGCTGCTGGCCGTGCCGAACGCCAGCAGCGCCGGTTCGCGGATATGGCGCAGCAAAGAAACGACTCGCTTACCTAAGCACAAGTAACCGATGAAACCTAAAACCGTCCACAGCAACAATAGCCCCAAGTAAAACTCGCCGATGAATACCCCGTAGGATTTCAGCATCCCCAAACCCTGCCGGGCAACAACCGAGGCGATGGCGGCAAACACCGCCACCGGGGCGAAATGCATGACATAACTGGTGACTTTCAACATGACATGGCCCAAGGAATCCAGGAACTTGACCATGGGTTCAGCCAGTTCGCCCAATTGGGCACAGGCGACACCAAAAAACATCGAGAACACCACGATTTGCAGAATCTCATTCTGCGCCATCGCCTCGGCAATGCTGGTCGGGAAAATATGCGAGACAAAGCCGGCCAAGGACGGCGAGGCTTTCTGCAAGCCAGTGTCCGCGCCCACTGGCGGAAGCTCCATGTGCAAACTCTCGCCGGGCGCGAACAGATTCACCAACAACATCCCCAATAGCAGACTCAGCAGCGAGGCGGAGAAAAACCACAAGATGGCCTTGCCGCCTATCCGCCCCACCGTATGCCCGTCACCCATCTTCCCCATACCCACCACCAAAGTGGCGAACACCAAGGGCGCGATAATCATCTTGATCAGGCGCATGAAAATATCGGTCAGCACGGACAAAATCCCGATGAATTGCAGCAACGCGGGATTCTTACCCGCCTCCCCCGGCCCGCCAAACCTCAAATTCAGGATTTCCCCGGCGATGATGCCGAGGATGAGCGCCACCAAAACATAGAGGGTTTGGCGATTAGGTTTTTGTTCGTGGATGGGGGCAGTCATCGGCGAAATCCTTGCGGAGGATATTCGGCCAACAAGGCCAAAATATCAGTATCGCAAGCTCCGCAACCTGAACAAGCACCGGTAGCCCTCGATATTCTGTCTAGGCTATCAACGCCATTATCGACAAGCCGTTTGATTTGCTCTGTAGTCGTCCCGCTGCACTTGCACATAATGTCTTTTTTCCTGTCTGGACTGGTGTCATTCATGTCAATTCTGGTAACCATCAATTCACTATCATTTGTCCAGCGCGTCCAGAAGAATCTGGTTGAGCAAATCGGAGGTTTTCGGATAATCGAGCACACCGGTATGCGATTGCGCAAATCCATACAGGCGGGAGGCTTCTTGCTGGGCCTCCTCCCTAAGCTGGCTTTCCAGACTGACCGTCCCGTCACCGGATTCCGTGGGCAGGAACGTGAACATCAAATGATGGGCCAAACCCGACGGCAGGTGGCGGCGCGTGGAATTAGGGGCTTGATAATACAGTTGCGTCAAGAATTGGCTGCCAGGGGCCATGTCGATCCAAGAATATACCGCCGTTGGCGCATAATCCACGCCCAATTGCGCCGCACGATGGCCATTCCACGGCGAGGCGATGGACACAAACAATGGCACAAGCCGTTTCCCGGCCGTTTCGGAATTTTCCAATAGCGCACTGCGGGAAACCAAGCCGCCCATGCTATGGGCGACGACAAACAATCGCTGAAAGCCATGCTCGGCCTTGAGTTGCATGATTATATTATTGAGGACATGGCCCAGACGCTCGAGTTTCGCGCCCGAAGGATAATAATACACCCAAGGCTGGAAACGTGAATGATCCAAATGTCCAATGAGATGGCTAAAATCCAACGGGGTGCTGTTAATCCCATGCACGAACAAGACCGGGGTTTTCGCCGGATCATAAGGCCCCAGGAAATAAATGCCTGGCCGCGCTTCCACAATAAAGTCGAAAGGACGCCACAAACCTTTACTGGCGTTTTCACGTGCAAACCTTGGGTTGTCCAGCGTTGCCGTCTCACCGATGACTAGGGATTGACCCAAAGATACATTCAATTGCTCAGTGGCTGAACGCACTTGCATGGCGGAAATATCAACCGAGCCTTCGCCAGGAATCCTACCATCATGCGGAATCACCAGATCCAGATTGTTTTTGGCTTCACCTGCGGCACAACGGAATGCCTTATTTAAATCAATCGGGATGGCTGGCTCGTCGCGTTCAAAAATTTGATCATGGTTGGTGTCCTGGAATGCGGTCAGATAATACGTTCCGGGATTCGCATAGAAAAACCAAGTGCCGGGTTTCTCCAACAAGAAATGATCGACTAAACCCCAGTTTTCCTTGGCCGTGACCGCGCCGCCCTTGTGCCGCAACAACACGACGACAAGATCGCCCTCTTCTGGCTTTTCCGGCTTCACATCACCACGCAGCAAACAAAAAACCTCGCTTTTTTGCTGCTGTTCCCTGACCGCGAGCAGATCGCAACCCGCCAAAAGAGGGGCCAATGCAAGACCCGTGAAAATCAGAATGGTTTTGTGATAATCAAACATATGCCCCTCAAAATATGGGCGTGTGATGCTTCTCGCCGGGAATCAAACCTTCGCACAGCTTGCCAAAACAACAAACCAACAGCAATAAAAAAACGCGAAGGTACGGGATCCGTCCACCTTCGCGTTTTTGTCAGTGGTGAGCCTTTCGACTACGCTCAGGAGAGCCTTGTCGAACCATGAACGGCTTAACTCTCAGCAACTTAGGATTTTCCATTCACCCTTCGACAAGCTCAGGGCGAACGGAAAATCCTTAACTTAACGGCATTGGATGCCCCCACCCTGCACCTCTCCCAAAGGGGAGGGAGTGTTTAGCCCTTCGCCCTTTCTTCCAAGATCGCCACGGCGGGCAAGACCTTGCCCTCCAGGTATTCCAGGAAAGCACCGCCGGCGGTGGAGATGTAGGACACTTGCTCGTAGATGCCGTACTTCTGGATCGCCGCGATGGTGTCGCCGCCACCGGCCAGCGTGAAGGCGGAGGTCTTGGCGATGGCATCGGCAATCGTTTTCGTGCCTGCGCCGAACTGGTCAAACTCGAACACGCCCACCGGGCCATTCCAGACCACCGTGCCGGCTTTCAAGATGATGTCGGCCAGTTCCTGCGCGGATTGCGGGCCGATGTCGAAGATCATCTCGTCATCGGCCACATCGTCGGCGCTCTTCAACACCGCCGGTTCGTTGGCGTCAAACTGCTTGCCGACCACCACGTCGGTGGCAATCGGTATCGTCGCGCCACGGGCGGTCATTTTCTCGATCAAAGCCTGGGCGGTGGGAACCAAGTCGTCTTCGCACAGGGATTTCCCGACATTCTTGCCTACGGCCTTGAGGAAGGTGTTGGCGATGCCGCCGCCGACCACCAATTGCTCGCACTTCTCGGACAGGGATTCCAGCACGGTCAGCTTGGTAGAAACCTTCGAGCCTCCAACAATCGCGACCAACGGCCTCGCCGGGTTCGCCAAAGCCTTGCCTAGCGCCTCCAACTCTTGGCTCACCAGGATGCCAGCGCAAGCGATGGGGGCGAACTTTGCCACGCCGTGTGTGGAAGCCTCAGCGCGGTGGGCGGTGCCGAAGGCATCCATGACAAACACTTCGCACAAGGCAGCGTATTTCTTGGCGGTCTCATCGACATTCTTCTTCTCGCCCTTGTTGATGCGGACGTTTTCCAGAATCACCAACTCGCCTTCGGCCACATCAAAACCGCCATCCACCCAATCTTTGATCAGGCGGACCGGCTTGCCCAAACGGGCGGCTATATTGTCGGCGACAGGCTTCAGGGAGTTTTCTTCTGACCATTCGCCTTCGGTGGGACGGCCCAAGTGGGAAGTCACCTGCACCTTCGCGCCTTGGGCGAGGCAGTGGTTGATGGTCGCCATCGACGCGGTGATGCGGGCGTCGGAAGTCACTACGCCGTCTTTGACAGGCACGTTGAGATCGGCGCGGATAAGGACAAGCTTGCCCTTGATATCGAGGTCGGTCAAACGGAGGAAGGTCATTAAGGGTCTCCTTAAGATTAAAGGTTTTGGCTTGTTATTCGGCGCGCCATTTGATGGAGCAGCCGACGCTGATGAACTGCTCGGCCGGCCCCGCACCAGTCAGCGCCACTTGCTTCATGGACTCGAACAGGTCGCGGCGGGCGTCTTCCGGGGCGGTCAATTTGCGGCTGGCGTCGATGCGGCCCCGGTATTGCAACTCAAGTTGGCTGTTGTAACCGAAGAAATCCGGGGTGCAAACCGCGCCATACGCTTGGGCGACGGATTGGGTCTCGTCGTAGAGATAGGGAAAGGTGAAGCCGAAGCGTTCGGCGACTGCCTTCATATTTTCGAAGGAGTCTTCCGGGTTGTTGGTCGGGTCGTTGGGCATGATGGCGACGCTGTTGACGCCAAACTCGCGCAACTCCCGCGCATCCCGCACGATGCGCTCCATCACTGCCTTCACATAGGGGCAATGGTTGCAGATGAACATGACCAGGAGGCCGTTCTGCCCCCGGCATTCTTCCAGCGTCCAGATTTTCCCGTCGGTTCCTGGGAGGGAAAAGTCTATGGCCTTGCGGCCAAAATCACAAACCGGTGTTTCTAAGAGGGCCATGGGTTCGATACCGAGTGGGAGAGTGGCGAAAGGATAGCAGAGAAACGGCTTGCCGTGCTCACTTGCCGAGTTTACGCGACACTCCGCCTGTAGGGCGGCGTTTAAGCCGCATGGGATGGCCTGATGCCTGTCCTGGGCGAAGTCGAAGGGGCCAACCTAAAACAATAAATTATTGAATATCAGTCGTTTACGCGGAGGTTTCCGCCATCTTGGCATCCGCGCAACGCCCCGGTCTGCGCTCGAAACTGCGCCGTGCCGAACCCGCGCCGTCCAGCAGGGCATGGCCGACCAGTCCGCTGCCGGGAATGAACTGGCCCAACAGGATCGCGCCATACACCACGCCGTAGGAGACGCAATACACCGTGCCGTAAACCACCCGGCCTAGGGGGCTCAGGGCCGGGGCGGAGGGCGTGGTTTCCGGCGCTTCGGGGTAAGCTTGCAGTTTCAGCGACAGCGGCGGCGGACTGCCGGTTGCTACTGGCTCGACGCCCGCCATCGGCATGTCGTCGGCGGAGGGTTTGCGGGATATGGAAACAATCTTTTTTCTTGCCATTCGTTCAAATCTCCAACAATTCGCGGATGAGGGAGCGGATTTCCTTCGTCGCCGGGCCTTTCGGTTCGGCCTCCAGCACCGACAGGCCGCTGGCGGCGCTTTCGGCGAACACCACCCGCTGGCTGATGGCCGTGGCCGCCAGCGGAAACGGATAACCCTTGAGCGCCTCGGCCACGTCGCGGCCTATGGCGGTGTTGCCGATCTTGCGGTTGATGATGAAGACGCTTTTCAGACTTTCCTTGAACAGCGCGACTTCACCGATCAACTTGATGATCTCCTCCGCCGCCCAGACATCATAAGGCGAGGGCTGGATCGGGATGACGACGAGGTCGGCGGCCATGATCGCCGACTTGGCCAAGTCGTTGGCCCTGGGCGGGCCATCGATGACGACATGCTCGTAACCGGCGGCAAGCCCTGGGACATCCTTGTGCAAGGTCGGCTTGGCCATGCCCACCACCGGAAACAGGCTTTCGCCCTTCCGTGCCGCCTGCCAGTCCAGCGCGCTGCCCTGCGGATCGGCGTCGATCAGCAAAGTCTTTCGGCCTGCAAGGGCCAGCGCCGCGCCTAAGTTGACCGACAGCGTGGTCTTGCCGACGCCGCCTTTTTGATTGAGCAGGGCGATAATCATAAAAATCCGTAGCTGCGGCCTCCCGCGACCCGGCAAGCGGAAGCAACCGTCAAGGCAGGACGGGGCGCCGGTTCGCCGTCGATCATACCATCATTCATAGTGCAGCGACTCCGCCGAGGAAATCCGGTTCGCCACCCGCCCGGGGTATATCGCGGCGACTGCACAGACAGCCACGGCCAGTAGCGAAACCAGCACACTATCCCGGATCGAAAACACGAATTCATATTCAAACAGGGTAAAGCGGTCGAGGAAGGATACGCTGATCGCCCCCATGGCATTGCCCAAGATGAGCGATAGCAACGCCCCCAGTAAGCCGATGATTGTCCCTTCCAACAGCAGCAGCCGCATCGTCTGCCCACGGGAAATCCCCAGGCTGCGCAACACGGAAAACTCCCGGCCACGGGTATGCACCTGGATCAAAATATTATTCGTGACCCCCACCGCAGCCAGGATGACAGTCATCGCCAGGATGAAATCGAAAACCAGGAAATCCCGGTCGATTTCGGCCTTTTGCCACAGCTTCAAGGAATACCCCGTTTTAGTCTCGGCATAAAACAGCCGCAATGCGGCGACGGCTTGCTGGCTTGGATACCCGTCCCCTTTATGGCGGACGACGCCATAATGGCCCAAGGTCTGCTCCAGGTTGTCGGCGAACAGCGGGTTGCCATCGCTGAACAACAAATAAGATTTCAGATCCACATATTGGCCGTCCTCCGCGTAAAAGCCGACCGCGTCGGTCACGGCGATGACCGCAAACCGGTCACGGCCGCTCTCGCTATCGACCCGCACACTATCGCCCACGGCCAAACCGAAACGTGCCGCCAAGGTGCGCGAGACGATGACGGTTCCGGGCAATAGCGGCTTCAAGCCCTGGGCTTGCAGGAAAGGATTGACATCGGCGGCGCTGATCAAGCGGATGGGGAACTCCCCCCGGATCTTGTCCGAAAGCCTGAAAAAATAGAGAGCGTGTTGCTCCAACACCCGTTGGAAGGCTTCCTCATCAACGGAAGCCTCGCCGTTTTTCTTGAAGAAGATATATGGGGAAAGCGCCTCCTGCGACCAGCGCTGGATTTCGTATTTGAGGGAGCGGGTAATGTCGTGCAGCGCGGTCAACAGGCTGAACACCAAAGTGACCCCGACTATCGTGAACACCAGTTTTTGGCTGGTCAGCCGCATCCGCCGCCCCGCCAGCAAGGTCTCCAACGGCAGCGAAGGCTTCAGGACGAACTCGAACAGGCGGATGAGCCCGCGCAGCAAGGGATTCATCCACCACAGCACGGCCAAAGCCAGCGCCAGCACGAACACCGACTCGAACAGGAAAAAATGCACCACCGTCAGCCAGGACAGCAGGAATGGCCGCAAGGCCAGATAGGCCGCGGCCATCAAGGGCGGGAACAGCAAGCCGAAACCCCGGACATGCAGGCTGCGCCCGTCCACCTCGCCGGACAAAAACCGAGGTTGCAGCACATCGACGACATTCATCTTGACGATGGCCCTGGCAGGGCCTGCCACCGCCAGCAAGGCGACCACCACGCTCAAACCGCCCATTATCGCCAACTCGGCGACAGGCACGGCGAGGCCGCCGCTAGGCACCCGCCCGGTGGTGGAAACGCCCAACCCGATCAGCCACAGCGCGGCGGGAAAGGCCGCCAGCAATCCCAACAGCGTGCCCAGCACACCCAGCCCCAACGTCTCCAGCAACAAAGACAGGACGACATTGCCCCGCCGTTCCCCGAGGCACAACAGCAGGCAGAACTCGCGGCTGCGGGAAGTGACGGAAAAGCGCATGGTGTAGAAGACAATCACCGCGCCCACCGAGAAAGCCAACAAGGAAGCCAGCCGGACGGCGAGACGCATGGCCTGGTAATCCTCCTCGCCACGCCGCGCCGGCGGTGCCGCCTCGGACAACTCGCGCTTCACTTGCCCCTTCTGGCTAGGAAAAGCACCCGGCGACGCCTGGCTAGGCTGCGCTCCCTGGCGTTCGAAAGAAACATGCAAGATACGCAGTTTGTTCCCGCCCCCGGCCTGCGGGCCGGTCTTCGCCATCGGCGTTTCCGTCAATTCGGTTGGGATACCCGCCTGGGTGCTGTGAAAATCGACGATCAATATCGCCGCGACCACGGCCATGCCTAAAGCAACACCGAGGATCGTGGCGGCGGCGACGGTGCGGTGATGGCGCAGGCTGCGCCAGGCCAGCCAAGCGGCAAGACGGACATTCATCGCTCAAATCCCCAAAGCCAAAAGCTTCGCATGGATCGGGACCAGGACATCGCGGCGTCCGTCTTGGCGCAGTTCGTCGGCGATGCGCCCGTCCTTGAGGAAGCAGATGCGATCCGCCCAGGCGGCATGATCCGGGCTGTGCGTCACCATCAACAACCCCGAGCCTTCGCGGCGGGCGGTGGCGCGGAGGATTTCCATGATATGCAGGCCGATATGCGGATTGACATTGCCGGTAGGCTCGTCGGCCAGCAGCAAAGTCGGCCGTTGCGACAAGGCGCGGGCGATGGACACCAGTTGCATCTCCCCGCCGGACAACTGGAACGGCAGATGCCCGCTGCGATGGGCCATGCCGACCTCCGCTAACAGCGCATCCACCCGTTCTTCCGCCGCCTGATTCCGCCTCCCGCCAATAAAGAAAGGCAAGGCCACATTCTCCCGCACGGTCAGAATCGGAATCAGGTTGAAAAACTGGAACACCATGCCGATCTGCTCACGGCGCAACCGGGTGCGCTCGGCCTCCGACCGGTAATCGACACTGCGGCCTTGGATGGCCACCGTCCCGCCGTCGGGCAGATCGATGGCGGAGATGCAATTGAGCAAAGTCGTCTTGCCGGAGCCACTAGGCCCCATGATGGCCACCATCTCGCCGGCTTTGACTTCCAGGGACAAGCCACGCAACACCGGCACTTCGTGGGTGCCTAGACGGTAGGATTTGGACAGGGATTGGATGCGCAGCAAATTTGGCTCCTAGCGTTTATGCGTTCAGATCCACTTTCCAACTGCCGTCAAGGCCGATCTCAAGCACTGCGTCGTAAAGCTCGGGCAGGTTCTTGGCCTCGTCCAGTGCGATGTAGGTGATCGAGCGCATACTGAGCATCAGCAGGATTTGCGTGGCATGTTCGGCAGAAAGGGCCGTGTAGACCCGGTCAAGAAAGGCAAAGCGGGGCTGTGCGAGCAGCAGCCGGGTAAAGGCCAAAAGCTGCTCTTCGCCCAGCGACAGGATGCTCCCCCAATCCTGCTCCACATCCAGCCCGCCCGCCCGCGCCAGCACCGGCCCTAACCCCAACTCCTCCAGCGTATCCACCATTTGTTGGTCGGAAACCTGAGCCTCTTCGCCGCTGCGCAACAGCAACTCCCGCAACGTGCCTGGATACAGGTAAGCCCGCTGCGGCAAAAAGCGTATATTGTCCAAGCTGGGACGCATGATTTTTCCCTCGCCCATGCTACCCATATCCGCCGTCGCCCTGAACAAAGCCAGCTTCGCGGCCTCGTTCCGCCCGGAAATCAACAGCCTTGTCCCCTGCGGGATCGTGAGCGACAAATCCTTCAACAGCAGGCGGCCGTCTTCTGGAGAATACAGCGTCAAATGCTCGTAGGCGATTTGTCCGTCAGACTCGGCGCACTCGATCTTGGAATCCTCCGTCTTTTTCGGTTGCTCCATGGCATCCCAGAGCTGGTTGAGCCGGGACAGCACCGCCGTGAACGAGGAAAGAGGCTGGAACTGGGAAAGGATTAGCGAACAAGCACCCACCAGTGCGCCAAAGGCCATCACCGATTGCGTGACCACCCCGAACTCAACCTCGCCACGGAAGAATAGCGGAGCCACGACCAAAACCGGAACGACTTGCATCAAGTTAAAATAACCCGTGGTGAAAAACCCCAAGTTCCGGTTCACGACGAAAATCCGCCGCATGTTTTCCACCAGGGCATCAATCCGTTGCAGCAATCGTGTGCGCAACCGGCCTTCGCGCCGTGTCAATGCGATCAATTCGGCGTTTTCCCGGACATGGATCAAGCTGGCGCGGAAATCGGCATCCTTGTCGAACTGCTTGGAATTGAGGCCCACCAGCGGGCGTCCCAATTTGACCGCGACATAAGAACCCAGCAAGGCATAGGCCATGGCGATGAGCAACAGCGACGGACTGATCGACCATACCACGCCGGAAAACGCGACGACCGTGACGCCGACGTTCAGCAGCATCAGCACAATGGATAGCGTCGTGATCGTGCAGGTGCGCACATCGTCGGCGATGCGCTCGTCGGGGTTGTCAATCTCCCCCCCGGCCTTCAGGCGGTAATAAGCGCGATTGTCGAGATAGGCATTGGCCAAACGCTTGGTCAGCCATTCCCGGAACAGCAGGCCGAGCCTGTCCTCAGCGTAGCGGTGCAAGACCGCCACCACGGTTGACGCGAGGAAAACCCCGACATACAGCATCGCCTTGATGGCAAAGACCGGCTCGTTGCGCTCCGCAATGGCGGTCATGAAGTCACGGCCGACATAGCTGTTCAACACATTGAAGCCATTGATGCCCAGCATCAGGGCGACGAGCGCCACAAACAGCGCAAGCGCCTTGCCGCTGACTTCCGATGTGACAAAGGCCCGGACCACCACGACAAAGCGAATCCAAATCGGCCAGTTTATGATGGGTTGTTTTTCTTTGGGGATGGTGGTGTTCATGCCAAACTCCGAATTGTCACCTAGCTAATTGTGCGCCGGCCCTGCGCACATGACAAATCCATTCCAAGGAATGGCTCCTGCATCCCCACCCGACCCGACAAGGTTTATTTCAAGGGTTTGGCAGACATGCGTTTCAGTCCAGGCGACACTGGATCGATGCCAATGCCAGTATTTTCCAAGGCGACGACACCAAGAATGGGTTCGCAATCCTCGGGGCCAAAAATGATTTGCGCAACGGTCTCAGATTCCATGAACGTGACGCGGGCAAAGCCATAGGGATATTCCACGACTTCGCCATTGGCAAGCTCATACATATCTTTGCCTTCGACTGTTGCGCTCGCTCCCAAGCTCCCGCTTGGGAGTGCATGTCTTGGAAGCTCCAGCTTCCCGAGGCTTATTGCAAACCCGTATCGGCCAAGGGAAGCCAGAGCTTCCAAGTCCGGGTTCCCAATGTGGACATTGGAAACCCGTTAAAAGTTAATCCTCCAATCGAGAAGACCAATCCGTAGGCCCCTCCAGATTCCAGCCTTCCGCCGTATCCAAGAACGACACGGCGTTGGATTCTTCAAATGGTTGATTCCGTTCGTGGCAAGTTTGTCGACCCCTGAACGGCATTCGAGCCTAGCTGTGACACGCGCGCGGCAGGCGCTATACTCCCCAGCAAACCTTAAGGCTGACCCGCCCCGATTCTGGAGGAATCCCATGCCACCGACCGCGTTCTCCTGGCTGCACCTGACCGACTTCCATTACGGCTTGAAAGGCCAAAAATCCCTGTGGCCAAATCTGCGCCAGCCGTTTCTTGATGATTTAGCTTTGTTGCATGACCGCTCCGGGCCTTGGCAAGCGGTGCTGTTCACCGGCGATTTGGCGCAGCAGGGCAAGTCGGAGGAATTCCGCGAGTTTCAGACCGAAGTCTTGGCCCGGTTGTGGGAGAAGCTGAGCGAACTCGGCTCCGGCGAGGCCAAGCTGTTGGCGGTGCCGGGGAATCATGATTTGTTCCGGCCCAATCCTTACGAAGACAACCCCGCCATCGACGCCTTGCTGGATTAGGACGGATTCCAGCGCATTGCCGACAAATTCTGGGACAAACAGACTGGCGCTTATCGCCGCGTCATCAACGACGCCTTCGCCGCTTACACCGAATGGTGGAACGTCAATCCGCACCGCCCAAAGGATGTAACCACCGGCCTATTGCCCGGCGATTTCGCCTACAGCTTGGAACATGATGGTTTAAGAATCGGCATCGTCGGCCTGAACACCGCGTTCCTGCAACTGCAAGGCGGCGATTACTTGGGCAAATTGGCTTGGGATGTACGGCAATTGGATCTAGTCTGCGGCGGCGCTGTAGATGATTGGCAGCGCAGCCACGACTTCTGCCTGCTTCTGACCCACCACGGCATGGATTGGCTGACAGCCGACGCACAAAAGCACGGCGACAGCGAAATCGCCCCGGCGGGCCGCTTTGCGTTGCATCTGTTCGGACACCAACATGAAACCGGCATCGCGTCCATCCGTCGCGGCGGCAACCCGAACGCCAGCCGCTTGTTTCAAGGCTGTTCCGTGTTCGGCATGGAGCTTTTCGGCGAACCGCCCAAGCCGCAACGCAGTCATGGCTATGCCGCCGGGCGGATTCAGATTGATGAACAAGGGCAAGCCAGCCTGCGCTTTTGGCCGCGCATGGCGACCCACAAGACCGGCTCCTGGCGCTTTGTCCCCGATCACGAAAACGCTCATCTGCTGGACGACCAAGGCACCGCGCCGGAATCCTTGGCCATACCAAATATCCTCAGCCTTAACCAGTCCGCCGCTCATGGAGTCCGGGATGGTCGGAGCGACGATCTGGCGAAAAAAAATGGCGTGCCCGAACGCCACGCCCATTCCTGCTTCATCAGTTATTCGAGCAAGGACGAGGAGTTTGCACAGCGTCTGCATAGCGACCTTCAAAACAACGGGGTGCGCTGCTGGTTCGCACCAGAGGATATCAAAGCAGGGCGCAAGCTCCACGAGCAGATCGGCGAAGCCATCAACATACATGAAAAACTACTGTTAATTCTGTCTGAGCACAGCATGGGCAGCGAATGGGTCAAGACCGAGATCGCTGTGGCCCGTAAGCGTGAAGTTGAAGAAAAACAGCGTGTACTGTTCCCGATCCGCTTGGTTGACTATGTGGTTATTCAAAAATGGGAATGCTTCGAAGCGGATATAGGGAGAGATTCGGCACGGGAAGTCCGAGAATACTTCATACCGGATTTCTCCCGCTGGAACGATCACGATGCCTACAAGAAGGCCTTCGACCGGCTGCTTAGGGATTTGAAGAACGAAGCCTCGAACACTAGGGCTACACCCAGCCCAACGCTCCCACCGCGTCGCCCCTTCTTTGGCCGCGCCACGGAACTGGACACCATCGCCAACTACTTGCGGCCCGATCATGTGGGCTGGGGTGTGGTGTTGGACGGGCCGGGCGGCATCGGCAAGACCGCGCTGGCGTTGGAAGCCGCTTACCGCGCCCCAGCGGAACATTACCCGCTGAAGCTGTTCGTTACAGCTAAAAGCCGCCGCCTCGACCCCGATGGCCCGCGCCATTTGCACGATAACCGCTTTGAGGATTTCCACGCGCTGCTGACGGCCATCGGCTTGGGGCTGGGCCGCGACGACATCCAGAAAACGCCGCAGGCCAATCAACCGGAACTCATCCGCCTCGCGCTGGCGTCGCAGCGGGCCTTGCTGGTGCTGGACAATCTGGAAAGCCTCAGCAAAGAAGAACGCCGCCGGGTTTACGATCTGCTGGAATTTCTGCCGCCCGCCTGCAAAGCCATCGTCACCAGCCGCCGCCGCGACGAAACCGCCGCCCGCACCCTGCGGCTGGATCGGCTGGATTTCTCCGCCAGCCAGCAGTTATTGGCGGGCTTGGGCGAACTCTGGCTCCCGGTCGCGAGACTGACCGAGGCCGAGCAACAGCGCCTGTATGCCGAAACCGGCGGCAACCCGCTGCTGCTGACGTGGACGGCGGGGCAATTGGATCGCGCCCAAAGCCGCTGCCGTTCGGTGGAGCAAGCCATCGCACGGCTGAAAGAAGCCCATGCCCTCCACACGCAAAACGAAACCAACGACCCCTTGGAATTCATCTTCGGCGATTTGCTGGACACCTTCACGCCCGACGAAACCGCCGTGCTGGCGGCCTTGGCCCATTTCACCGAACCGGCGCGGCTGGCATGGCTGCTGCCGCTGGCCGAACTCACTTCCACCACCGCGCTGACGGCCTTGGATGATCTGCGCAACCGGGCGCTATTGCTGGAAGACAACGATACTTGGCTGCTGCCGCCCTTGGCCGTGCATTTCCTGCGCCAGCGCCGCCCGGAGGCGGTCGGTGCGGCGGGGCAACGACTGGAAGCGGAGGCTTATGCGTTGGCGGTGCAACATGGGGGCGGTTCGGAAAAAGCTCCTTTCACCGAATTGGAAAAGGTTTGGCCGACCGTGCAAGCCGCGCTGCCGCTGCTGCTGGCGGGTGACAATAAGCGGCTGCAAACTGTGTGCGATGCGTTGGACTTCTTCCTTGATTTCTGTGGGCATTGGGAGTTTTTGTTAAACCTGCATTTGGAGGCTGAGGCCAAGGCACTGGCGGCGGGCGATTACTACAATGCCGGTTCGCGGGCTTATCAGGCAGGCTGGGTCCATTATTTGCTGGGCAAGGCCGAAGCCATGCTGGATTGCGCCGAACGCTGTGCCCAGCATTGGCAACAGACCAAGGCGAGTTTCCATAAGCAAGCCGGCGTTTTCCAACTGCGCGGGATTGGCTATCGATTATTGAAGGATTATCCAACGGCGGGTGGTGGGTTTAATTGATTTATTGAGATTGAAAGCAGTATCTATTTATAAACAACCCTATCACCGTGTCGTGAAGTGCTTCCAATTTTGAAAAGCAGATCGTTTTGCGCGTCAATCGCTTGATCCGGGTTCGCAACAAAAGGTTTTTGTTTTCTATTTTTTGAGCATGCTGCTTGCCAATGACGTGCTTGTCTTTAGGGATGAGTGCGGAATAGCTGCCCCAATCGTCTGTGTAATAGGTCCGGATATTGAATGCCTTCAAATTTGAGATCAATTGCTCGCACACCGCATCTTGGCGCCGCCCGAAAACGAACGACAGGACACAGCCTGTCACGGCATCGATGGCATACCGGAGCCAGCGTTGGTTCTTTTTGTCGCCGACGTAGCTCCATGGCTCGTCTGCCTGAACATCCATTGGAGAATCAAGGGGATGCCTGATTTCGACGGCGATCTCACGCGTACCGATGTAAGGGTTCACGGCGACCACTTCAGCGGAGCTTTTTTTAGCGTGGAAATGAAGGTGTGTTTGCCGATACCCAGAATGCGCGAAGCATCCCGGATGCCGCCGCCGTTCATGGCAATGTCCACAATCTGGTCTTTGACGCCAGGCTCGTAGGCCCGGTACACGCAGTCGGTCTTGAATATTCGCCCGCACTCCTTGCAGCGAAACCGGGAACGACCGCTTTGGGTGCCGTAACGGACAACCTCGGAACTGTTGCAATACTTGCACAAAACAATTTGATACGCCATTGGAATGGTTGCCTAAGAAGCTTAAAAATTTTATACTCTACCATACTTAATAAATCAATTAAACCCACCTCCCAACGGCGATCAAAACCTATGAGGAGGCGCTGGCTTTGCTGCGAACCCTGAACCTTGAAAGCGAGAATGTGGCGATAGCTCTCAATGGCTTGGCCGAAGCCAAACGCGAAGCAGGTGATTGGGGCGGTGCCGAGGCTGATTATCGTGAAGCTTTGCGGCTTGATCGCAAACTCGGCTCTCATGAAGGCATCGCTACCCGCACTGGCAATCTTGCCGAATTGGCGCTAGACCGGCAAGACTGGCACGCAGCCGAGCGCCTCGCCATGGAAGCCTTGGCGCTAGCCAAAGGCGTGGGCCGCTTGGAACTGATCGCCTCTGACCACTACCGCCTCGCCGAAGCCCTGCGCCAACAGCAACGCGCCGCCGAGGCCCTACCCCATGCGCAGGAAGCGGTGAAGATTTTCACCCGGCTGCGCCACCGCGACCTCGCCGAAGCCGGAAGCCACGCTGGCGGCTTGCCTCGCGGCCTGTTCGTAGTACCGCCTTTAGGCGGAACTGACCCGAAAGTACCGGCTGAAGCCGGGACTACAAACGAAACCGACTACGTTGCGTCTTTGCGTGAGGCTTGCTTCAGCACAATTCGTGGGAGCCGCGCCTCGCGGCAACTAAACTAGCGGAGGACGATGTGATTTGGCGGGTGCGCTTTGGATAACATCGCTTGAAGCGATGTTATCCCTTGCCGCAATCCGCTACCGCCAGGCCCCCAACAGCAAAACCACCCCCAACCCACCCAAAAACCCACTCACTGCTTGCACATGCGGCACTTCCGCCGGCCCCGTCCCCAGCAACAATGAGGCCGACAGGGTCAACGCCGCGCCGGCCAGGGCGGCGACAGTGCGCTGGCGGTTGCGGCGCAGTTCGTGGCGCAGCTTGTCGAACTCCCGGCTGTCCATGCGCATGTCCACCTTGCCGTTCGCCAATTGATACAGGGCATCATGGACCAAGCCCGGCATCTCCGGCCATTGTGCCGCCCATTCCGGCAGATGGCCGCGCAGTTTGTTGTAAACCGCCTGCGGGCCGACCTGGCGGCGGAACCAGTTTTCCAGGAAAGGCTTGGCGGTTTTCCAAAGATCGAGTTCGGGATAGAGGTCGCGTCCCAGCCCCTCGATATTCAGCAAGGTTTTTTGCAACAGCACCAATTGTGGTTGCACCTCCATGTCGAAGCGGCGGGCCACCTGGAACAGACGCAGCAACAGAGCCCCATAGGAAATCTCCTTCAGCGGCTTCTCGAAAATCGGCTCGCAGACGGTGCGGATGGCCGACTCGAATTCCTCGACGCGGGTGTCCCTAGGCACCCAGCCGGATTCGACGTGCATTTCGGCGACGCGGCGGTAATCGCGGCGGAAAAAGGCCAGCAGATTCTCCGCCACATAATGCTGGTCGGCCTTGGTGATGCTGCCGACGATGCCGAAATCCACCGCGATATATTGGGCGTTGGGGCCGACAAAGATATTGCCGGGGTGCATGTCGGCGTGGAAGAAATTGTCGCGGAACACCTGGGTGAAGAAGATTTCCACCCCGCGCTCGGCCAGCAGCTTCAGATCGACATTTTCCCGCTTCAGCCGCGCCACATCGCCGACCGGAATGCCGCCGATCTTCTCCATCACCATGATCTCGCGGCGGGTGTAATCCCAATACACTTTAGGGATATACAGCATCGGCGAGTTCTCAAAGCGGCGGCGGATTTCCGAAGCGTTGGCGGCCTCGCGCACCATGTCCAACTCGTCGAGGATGGTCTTCTCGAATTCGCGCACCACCTCCACCGGACGCAGGCGGCGGGACTCCGGCAGGAAGCGCCGGGCCAGCCGGGCCAGTTCCTGCAATAATGCGATGTCGGAGCGGATGCGCTGCTCGACACCGGGCCGCAACACTTTCACCACCACCGCCTCGCCGCTATGCAGGCGGGCGGTGTGGACTTGCGCGACGGAAGCCGAAGCCAGCGGGGTTTCGTCAAACTCGCGGAAAATTTCCAGCACCGGCCTGCCCAGCGTCTTTTCGATGATGGCCCGCGCCTCCTCGCCCGGAAACGGCGGCACCCGGTCTTGCAGCTTGACCAGTTCCTCGGCGATGTCCTCGGGGAGCAAATCCCGCCGCGTCGATAAAGTCTGGCCGAACTTGACGAAGATTGGCCCCAGAATCTTCCAGCGCCTCGCGGATGCGCACCGCCCGTGGCCCATGGCTGGCGCGCCGCCAATAGCCGGGGGAGAATACTGCGAGATAGCGCACCGGGCGGAACAAATGGGTGGCGAGGATCAAATCGTCCAGGCCGTGGTAGAGCATCACCCGCTGGATATGCAACAAGCGGAAGAGAACTTGGGGTCGGATCACGAAAGATTTCCTCGGGATGGGGTTAGGGTGCGGATGTTTGGTGTTGGAGAAGGCGCGGGCAATCCTTGGGTGGGTGGCGGTTATTTCACACGGGCATGGGGAATATTCGGGCTGGCTGGATCGACGGTGACTTGCCGTTTACTGGGATTCACGATCAAATCCATGTCTTCCATCGGAATCGCCCCCAACAAGACTTCATCGCCCAAAACCAAGGCACCCACATAACAAAACCGCTTCCCAAAACTCACCTTCACCGGCCCGACATAAGGCACGTTGGAACTGCGCCCATCGGCGACAGAAACTTCCCGCATAGATTCTGTTTCCAATTTTAACTGGTTGGCAATGTGTTGCGGGATGCACAGCATCAAAGCGCCCGTGTCGGCCAAGGCATTGGCCTGGATCGGGGCAAAATCCGGCTGGCGCGGGTTGCTTAACTCAATCTCGGCGAAGACATGGCCCATAATTCACCCCAACAATTCCCGTGCTTGACGGCTGACTTCATCGGTGGGAAGAAGTGTGTGATTTTTATGATCACAATTGAGCAGTGATTTTTGTTCCAATCGCATGATCCTAGCCTCCAATCGGTCAAAATCTGCCCTCAGCGTGTCCACATCCGCGTAAAACAACTCCGCCTCGGCCTCGGCGGGCAACTCCCGGCTTTCCTCTTGCAAATACTCGCCGACATTCATCCGCCAAGTATCCAGGGTATCTTTACTCCAAGCATGGGCAGTGCGGAAATCCTCGGCAATGCGGGCGGCGATACCCTGGCCTGTGAAGCGGGCCAACAGACTTTCCCAGTCGATGTCCAGCCGCTCAAACAGACTTTGGAAACGCTGCGCCGACGTCATATCGCCTTCGACAACAATCTCCCCGGCAAACAGGGCGCGACGGGGGGCATCGCTGAGACCCATCCGGGCGAAGGCCAAGGGTGAACCTGTCAGCGTCACATCAGGCGAGCCACTATAGTCCGGACGGATGTCCATCGCGCTTGCCTCGGGACACAGATAAATCCGCCAGTCCATCGGCGTCAACCGCAGGCAGATCACCTTGCCGGACAGGGGTTCCAGGTATTGCGGGCTTTTCGGGTCTAGGCGCAGAAACCGCGTGACGGCATCCCGCAATACGCCGGCGAACACTTCAGGAAACAGGCTTGAGGCAGGCATAGGCTTAAAACTTATAACCCCGGTGGACGGCGACGACCCCGTGGGTGATGTTGAAATATTCGCAACGCTCAAAACCCGCACCTTCCATCATTTTTTTGAGGGTTTCCTGGTTCGGATGCATCCGGATGGATTCAGCGAGATACTGGTAGCTCTCCGAATCATTGGCGATGAGTTTGCCCAACGTGGGCAGTATTTTGAATGAATAGAAATCATAGCCTTTTTTCAACAAACTCCCCTGCACTTCGGAGAATTCCAAGATAATCGCCCGTCCACCCGGCTTCAGCACCCGGTGAATGGACTTCAGCGCTTCTTCCTTGTGGGTGACATTGCGCAGGCCGAAGGCTATGCATACGCAATCGAAAGAATTGTCGGGGAAAGGCAGTTTCTCCGCGTCGATCTGGGCGTAATTGACATTCCCCGCCACGCCTTCGTCAATCAGCCGGTCGCGCCCGCGCTTGAGCATTTCGGCGTTGATGTCGGACAACACGACCCGCCCAGTCGGCCCGACGCGCTTTTCAAACAAGGCGGACATATCGCCCGTGCCGCCAGCCAAATCCAACACTTGCTCGCCCGTGCGCACATGGCTGAGTTGGATGGCGATGCGTTTCCAAATGCGGTGTATGCCGAGTGACATCAAGTCGTTCATGATGTCATACTTGCCCGCCACGGAATCGAACACGCCCTTGACCAGCTTGGCCTTTTCGCCTGCGGGTACGTCTTTGAAGCCGAAATGTGTGGTGTTGTCTGTCATCGCGTTATCTCGCTTTGGGTTTCGCCCCCAGTATTGGGGTTGAAAATAGATTTATCTTGGACTGAAATATGATTATTCGGGGATCCGCAGCTTGGCTTTCTCGCGACTGAGAGTTTCTACCTCCGCCAGCGGCAATTTGGTTAACCGGGCAATTTGTGGCATCGACATACCTTCGGCCAAAAGATTGGCGGCAATCGACAAAGCCTGGAGGCGAGCGCCTTGCTCCAAACCTTTTTGCATCCCTTTTTCGACCCCTTCCTCAACCCCCTTCTCCATGCCTTTTTTCAAGCCCATCCGGTAAGTCGGCAACTTCTCAAAGTCAATGGTCAACATTTCCAACTCCTCGTCAATATTTAGATTGAATTCGCGGTTTGTCGCCAAAATTTCCAACATGCTAACATACTCCCGCAAGCGGGGCGGTTCTTCGCTTAGACGCTCAATGAGCCGGGCAAGAATGCCGTGGACGATTTCACGCGGCGGGCAGTCCTGAAAATCGCATAATACCGCTAAAACCCAGGCATCTGGGGAATCCTGTCGCATCAATTCCCGGCAATCGACTTGATGCATGTCGATGATCGAGTAGCGGTACGGCATCTGCGGCAAATCCAGTCCGGCTGCCATGCGCAAGGCTGGCTTGCCTATGTAAACCAGATATTGCCGCACCGGCCAGCCAGGATGGGCTAATAGCAGGTCGGCCAGGTAGCGTAACATGCGCCGAGGCATCACCAGGTCGTTGTGGTTCTGGATTTCGATATGCAGTAGAAAAGTCTGCCCCGTGGCATCCGTGACCTTTGCCACCAGATCGGCCCGGCGGTCTTCGACCCGGTGAGTTTCGGTGTCCAGCAACTCCACCTCGGTGACGGGCAAATCGAACAGATAGGTGGCGAAGTCGCGCACCAGGCGTTGGAAAATGCTTTTCGAGATGATGTCTTTTTTTGCCCATGGCTATCGTTTGTTGTCGTGGCCCGCCATAGGCTAATGATTTGTTTTCACATCGGATTCGTTTGTCATGATAACTCCAAAATTACTGTATCGCGCATCAGAAAACCTTTGGTTATCGTTCCCGCTCTATGTGTTGGAACAATATAAGAGCGGGAAGCTCCCTATTGTAGAGTCCAGCTATGTTCGACGACGAAACCATACAGGTATGTCATCCCAGAGCGACCCAAGTACGATCCCAAAACTTGAAATAACTGCCACAATCCAGAGTCCAAATTCATTTGTATCAGAAGGAGCCTTCGACAAAAGCACAATTAGCCCATAGATGGCTACGACCCAGCTAAGCAAGCGAACCGATAAGTTGGTCGCGTATGAACCGGTTCCACGCGGATGTTTCTTTTTATATTCAGAATAGTACTGCCCAAAGCCATACTCGATTCCTAATCGCTCCTCTATCTCGGCACACCGAGCCATAAGACGCACACTCCCCTCGTTCAAACTGAGGACTATTCGCCGACCAGCAACAGTTATGCTTACTAATATGATTATTAGTCCTACCGTAGGAAGCTGAGGCAATTTATCTCCCGCAGCATTAGAAGCGATAAAGCCTGTCACTGCGAACAAGAAGCCAATCGCCATAAACCGTTGCGCCGAGAGTGCAATCATCAGCGTATATGTCATACGATATCCTTCTATGTCTGCCGGAGTTGGCTGGCTTGAAGTTTTTGTTGGCACTTCATTGGAAGATGACATATCGCTACTCAATGGCTTTGATTCATTTTGCTATGGATGAAGCAATATTCGGACTATACGGATTTACCATGACTTCCCTGGTTTTTGGAACCACCACTAGATCCATGTCTTCCATCGGGATTGCCCCCAGCAAGGTTTGGTCGCCCATCACCAAAGCCCCGGCAAAGCCAATTCGGTTTTTGAAGCGCAATTCGATGGGCCCGACATACGGAACCAACCTGCGGCTACCATCCGCCAAGGTGGCTTCTTTCTTGTCGATTTCCTCCAATTCCAACTGGATTTGGATATGTTGCGGGATGCACAAATAAACCGCGCCAGTGTCGGCCAGCGCTTCAACCTCAACAGGCTCTAGCTCCCGATTCCGGGAATTGATTAACTGTATGGATGTAGAAGCCAAACCCATGGCACGAATCTCATAATGGCGTCACGAGTCCAACCTTTTGGTGAACTCTTCAATACTCAATCCAGCAGAGCGAACCAAGCTGCGCAATGTACCCTTTACCACTTCATCATGGTCGGGTATCGACAGGCTGGCAATTTGCCCTTCTTTGACCATGACGATATGGCTACCACGTTTGGCGGGCTACGCGCCAGCCAAACGACTGGAATACCTTAACAACTCTCCGCCCGCTGATTGAAGGAGGAGCGACCATTAGGCCGCGACCTCGATTTGCCTCGTTTCGATAGTCAAAGGCAAACCTTGTTCGGCCCGAACTTCCAAGCATAGCTGTATGGCTTCGCCAATATTGCGCAAAGATTCGTCCTTGCTATGGCCTTGGCTAACACAACCGGGAATGCTGGGGCATTCGACAATCCAAACCCCGTCTTTATCGCGATCAATGGTGACTAGGATAGGACTTACGCAGACCCACCATATGTTGTGCATCAAGCACATGAAAAACTCTACAGATTGTGGTTTTAAGCCCGTTTTGCGTAAGTCCTATAGGAATTTCATAGGCTCATCCCCCCATAATGGCTTTTGTTTACTGCAACCGCCTCTCAACCCCTGCCTCCTTCAAGCTCCGCAAATATTCACCCCATAATTCCTTCTGGTGGATGCCAAGCTCGTAGAGATTTTCCCAAGTGTAGATGCCGGTGTCATGGCCGTCGCTGAAAGTCGGACAAATGCCATACGAACCCACTGGCCGGATGGCCGTGATCGTGACATCTTCCTTGCCGGTTTGCAGCGTTTCCTGGCCGTGGCCGTGGCCTCTGACCTCGGCGGACGGCGAATAGACTCTAAGGTATTCGCAGGGCAATTCAAAACGCAAGCCGTCATCAAACATAATTTCAAGGACGGCGGATTTCTGGTGCAGTTTGATGTCGGTGGGGATGGGTGCGGACATGCGCTTAATACTTTATGTTGATACAAGAACCCTCACCCCTGCCCCTCTCCCGGGGGGGAGAGGGGCTCACAGGGATTAGAGGATATAACGGCTCAGATCCTCATCCTCAGCCAGTTCGCCCAGTTGCTGGTTGACGTAACCGGCGTCGATCACCACGGCCTGCCCGTCGAAATCGGCGGCGGTGAAGGAGATGTTTTCCAGCAGGCGCTCCAGCACGGTGTGCAGACGGCGGGCACCGATATTCTCGGTCTTCTCGTTGACATCAAAGCTGATCTCGGCGAGGCGGGCGATGCCGTCTTCGCGGAATTCCAGCTTGACACCTTCAGTCGCCAACAGGGCGACGTATTGCTCGGTCAGCGAGGCGCTGGGTTCGGTGAGGATGCGCACAAAATCGGCGGCGGTCAGCGCTTCCAGTTCGACGCGAATCGGGAAGCGGCCTTGCATTTCCGGTATCAGATCCGAGGGCTTGGACAAGTGGAACGCGCCGGAGGCGATGAACAAGATGTGGTCGGTCTTCATCATGCCGTACTTGGTGCTGACCGTGCAGCCCTCCACCAAGGGCAGCAGGTCGCGCTGCACCCCTTCGCGGGACACGTCCGGGCCACCGTAATCGGAGCTCTTGCAGATCTTGTCGATCTCGTCGATGAAGACAATGCCGTTCTGCTCGACGGACTCGACCGCCCGCAGCCTGACATCCTCCTCGTTGACCATCTTCGAGGCTTCTTCCTCGCGCAGGGTCTTCAAGGCGTCCTTCACCCGCAACTTGCGGGTTTTCTTGCGGCCGGAGCCGATGTTCTGGAACAGCCCTTGCAGTTGGCTGCTCATTTCCTCCATGCCCGGCGGAGCCATGATTTCCACGCCTATCGGAGTGGCCTGGAGTTCGACCTCAATTTCCTTGTCGTCCAAATCGCCATTGCGCAACTTCTGGCGGAATTTCTGCCGGGTCGGGGAGTCCTCCCCGGCGTCAGTCCCCCCCGACCATTTGTCGGCGGAGGGCAGCAGCACATCCAAGATGGCCTCTTCCGCAGCCTGTTCGGCGCGGGACTGCACCTTGGCCATTTCCGCTTGGCGCGTCAGCTTCACGGCGGCTTCCACCAAATCGCGGATGATGGACTCCACGTCGCGGCCGACATAGCCGACTTCGGTGAATTTGGTGGCTTCGACTTTGATGAATGGCGCTTGGGCCAGCCGGGCGAGGCGCCGGGCGATCTCGGTCTTGCCGACACCGGTCGGGCCGATCATCAAGATGTTCTTCGGGGTGATCTCGTCGCGCAGGGCGTCGTCCACCCGCGAACGCCGCCAGCGGTTGCGCAGCGCGATGGCCACGGCACGTTTGGCGTTGGTCTGGCCAACGATGTGTTTGTCCAACTCGTGGACGATCTCTCTGGGGGTCATCTGGGTCATGGCTTAGGCTTGCTCTTCCGACCGTCCGTCCAAGTCTTCGATGGTCAGGTTGTGGTTGGTGTAAATGCAAATGTCAGCGGCGATGTGCAGGGATTTCTCGACGATGTCGCGGGCGGACAGCTCGGTGTTTTCCCATAGAGCGCGGGCTGCGGACTGGGCGAAGGGGCCACCGGAGCCGATGGCGATCAGGCCGTTTTCCGGCTCGATCACGTCGCCAGTGCCGGAGATGATCAGCGAAGCCTTGGAGTCGGCCACCGCCAGCAGGGCTTCCAGCCGCCGCAAGGCACGGTCGGTGCGCCAGTCCTTGACCAGTTCCACCGCCGCCTTGGTGAGGTTGCCGCGCTGCTTTTCCAACTGGCCCTCGAAGCGCTCGAACAGGGTGAAGGCATCCGCCGTCGCCCCGGCGAAGCCCGCCAGGACGCGCCCGTGGTACAGCCTGCGCACCTTGCGGGCGTTACCCTTCATGACCGTGTTGCCCATAGTCACCTGCCCGTCGCCACCGATGACCACTTGGTCGCCCCGGCGCACGGACACAATCGTCGTGCCGTGAAAAGTCTCCACCTTAGGAATTCCGCAATCTGAAATAAGAGGCCGGAATTTTACACGAATTGCCGTGGCGGGGCTGTTTTTTCCGGGTCCAAGCGACTTGGGGCGAAACCGCGTTTGTGGTAGGGTGGGCAACCTTAGCGTCTGTTCCAAAATCTTTGCGGCATGTGGGTTCAACACCAAATATTGCTTAAAGCCCGCCCCCGTGGCTTCCACCTAGTCACCGGCGAACTGCTGGCTCGGCTGCCCGAGCTGGCGCGGCTGCGTGTCGGCTTGGCGCATTTTTTCATCCAACACACCTCCGCCTCGCTGCTGCTCAATGAAAACGCCGACCCCGATGTGCGCGCCGACCTGGAAAGCCATTTGCGCCGCCTGGTGCCCGACGGCGCTACGCATTTCATCCACCGCGACGAAGGGCCGGACGACATGCCCGGCCACGTCAAATCCTCCCTACTCGGCTCCGGGCTGACCGTGCCGGTTGGCGAAGGCAGGCTGTTGCTGGGAACCTGGCAGGGCATTTACCTAGGCGAACATCGCGAACGCGGCGGGCCTAGGTCGGTGGTCGCCACCCTGTTCGGCGAATCCAACCAATCCCCATGAAAACCAATACCAGAGAAGAGATAAGCCCTTTGAAAAAAATCCCTATCCTGTGCCTGCTGGCCGCCTTCGCACAAACCGCTTGCGCGGAGAGCAGCGTCTGGGACAAACCCACGCCCGCCTTGGATTCGCCCAAGGAATTGACCATCTACCGCAGCCCAACCTGCGGCTGCTGCGAAAAATGGATAGCCCATATGAAAAAACAGGGCTTCTCGGTCAAGGAAATCCTGTCCGAAGAGATGGACACGGTCAAACAAAAACTGGGTATCCCGCAAAGCTTGCAATCCTGCCACACCGCCTTGGTGGACGGTTATGTGGTGGAAGGCCATGTCCCCGCCGGCGACGTGAAGAAGCTGCTAAAAACCAAACCGCAAGCGGCGGGACTGGCCGCGCCGGGCATGCCGGCGGGTTCACCCGGCATGGAGATGGACGGCATCAAAGCGAATTTCCCCGTACTCCTTTTCGACAAACAGGGAAACGCCGACAAATTCAACGAATATTCCACTCACTGACAGAGGCCTAAGCAATGGGAACCGGAACTTTACTGCTGGCTGGGGATATAGGCGGAACCAAAACCAAATTGGCTCTTTATGAAGCCGGAGAGATGTTGCTGCGTTTGCGTGATGGCACCTACCCCAGCACACACTATGACGGACTGGAAGGCATCGTGGCGGACTTCCTCGCCGGATCGCCCAGCCTGCCGGCGGCGGCCTGTTTCGGCGTCGCCGGCCCGGTCAGCGAAGGACGTTGCCGGACGACCAACCTGCCTTGGGTGGTTGAGGAGTCTGCGATTTCCTCAACCACGGGCATTCCCGCCGTGCGTTTGATGAACGACCTCCAGGCCATGGCCTTGGGGCTGGCGGGGTTGCCCGCCGACGAATTGGTGGAGTTGAATCCCAACGCCCAGCCCCGCGCAGGCAACATCGCGGTCATCGCCGCAGGCACTGGCTGCGGGGAGGCAATACTGTATTGGGACGGCCAGACCCACCACGCCATCGCCACCGAGGGCGGCCATGCCGATTTCGCGCCCACTTCGCGGGAGCAAGAAGGGCTGTTGCGTTGTCTGAGAACCAAGTTCGGCGGGCATGTCAGTTACGAAAGGATACTGTCCGGCCCCGGACTTCACAGCGTCTACCAATTTCTGCGCGAGGAAGGCGCGGCGGCTGAGTCCGGCGAATTCCACGAGGCACTGATGACCGGCTGCGACCCGGCACCGCTAATCAGCCGCTTCGCGCTGGAGGAGAACGATCTCCTCTGCCGCGAGACCCTGCGGCTTTTCGTCCGCGTGTACGGCGCGGAAGCGGGCAACCTGGCCTTGAAGTCGCTGGCCCATGGCGGAGTGCTGATCGGCGGAGGAATTGCCGCGAAAATACTCCCGGCCATGGCCAACGGGGATTTCATGGCGAGCTTCCGCCACAAAGGGCGTTTTTCCGACTGGCTGGGGACGCTGTCGGTGAAAGTCGCCTTGAACCAGGATGCCGGCCTTCTGGGGGCCGCCCATTGCGCGGCGCGCTTGGCGTAAGGGCTGCCTTCAGGCCACCGCGCCCCATCTGCCGGGCGACATGGCGAGATTGCCGCCCGTGCTTCATCCTGGAATCGAGGGCTGGTACACTGGTTCGACAAATCCTCCTGATAAGGGGAGGCTCCAAACCCATTTTTTAAGGTTTACTGAATGAGCACATCACCCGACGCGCCGAAAGGCGAAAACTTTGCCATACAGTCTGCTGGCGCCATCCACTCCACTTGGACCAGCCGCAACCCTGGACTGACACTGCTCAAGGGAATCTTCTGGCTCGCCTTGGTTGTCGGCGCGCTGGTCGCCATGGGGATGAACTATGAGATAGTCTGGGACGTGTGGGTGGGCACGGTGATTCCTGGCCTGGAAACACTCCTGGAAGTAGGCGAAAAACTCCTCGATAGCTTTTTCCTGTTGGTGGGCGTGGGCGCGGCCTTTGCGCCCATGGCCACCGCTTACACCGGATTTGTGCTGCTCCTGGGGCTGATTTACTTGCTATGGCGCCAAGCCGTCAAGATCAACAAGACAACCCAGGCCAAAAAACAGGAACTGAGCCAGATTTATTCCGAAGCCTGGAACGCATGGTACGGCAACGTCAAAGCGACGGCACAGGAAAAGTGGACGGCATGGTGGAATTCCCTCACGGTCACCGACAAAGTCATCGCCGGCACATTCATCGTGCTAATCGTGATTCCCATCGCGCTGCTGCTATCCTTCATCCTGGGTTCGCTGGTCGCCGACCTGTTCTGAGCCGTCAAGGTTTGCCTGCCCGTGTGTCGCGGTTCTTCCGTGGGCGTTGCGGCCCTTGCCGCTTGTGGCTCGGGTCGTCGGCTGGCTTCACCGGGCGGGGGACGGGGCGTCGAGCCGCCATTTGATGGATGAGGATGGCGGCGGTGGCCGACACATTCAGCGACTGCACCCGCCCCGCCCCGTGGATGACCACCACTGCCTCGCAGGCATCCAGGGTCTCGGGCGAGAGGCCATTCTCCTCGTTGCCCAGCAGCAGGGCCAACGGGCGTGGATCGTCAGGCAAGGCAGAAAAGTCCATGGCCCGATGGCTCAAGGATGTCCCCACCACCCGGTAAAACTCGCGCAACTGTCGGCACACCTTCGGCAGATGGCTGACCCGGCAGACATCAATATGCTCCAACCCGCCCTCGGCGACGCGATGGGCCGCATCGGACAAGCCGGCCTGCCCCGGATGGTCGGAAAGCAACAGATGCTTCAAGCCAAAATACGCCAGGGTGCGGGCGATGGCCCCGAGATTGTGCGGATTGCCAATGCCGTCCAAAATCAGCAAAGGCTCGCCGGCCCGCGCCCACTCCCGCGCCTGCTCCAAATCGAAATCCGCCACCACACGGGGCAGCGCCGCCGCGACCACGCCGCCGTGCAGGACAGTCCCTGAGATTTTCTGCAACTCGCCGTCCTCCACCAGACGGTAGGGCCGCTGCATTTTCGCCATTTCGGAGCAAAAATCGCCCACGGCCTTTTTCATTTTCTCGTTGAAATACAGCCGGATGACCTGGCTGGAATCGCGGCGGAACAACGCCGAGACGGCCTGGTATCCGGCAATCTTCGCCAGCTTGTCGTGGGGGTCAGACCCCGGCGGGGCCGGGACTTCGTCGGTGCCTTCGGGGCGGCGCGGCACATCCTCGCCGCCACGCGGAGTCTGCGGGGTACGCGGGAAGCGCGGTTTCGGCTTGTCAGTGTACGTCATGTAAAATGTCCTCATCAAACGCATGATTGTAACCCCGGAGCGCAAGGCTTGCTTTGCGTAGCTTGCAAACTCCTGAAAATCCACGCTAGGCTGCCTTGCGCCCTTACGCTTGGCCGGTAATGCCAAAACTCATCTTATTCAACAAACCTTACGGTGTGCTCACCCAGTTCACCGACCGCGAAGCAGGCCGCCCCACTCTGGCCGGCTTCATCCCGCTGCCGGGCATCTATGTCGCCGGGCGTCTGGATCTGGACAGCGAAGGCCTGCTATTGCTCACCGACGACGGCAAGCTGCAAGCGCGCATCGCCGACCCGCGCCACAAAATGCCGAAGACCTACTGGGCGCAACTGGAAGGCATCCCCGACGAAGCCGCCCTGGAAAAACTCCGCCGGGGCGTCCTGCTCAACGACGGCCCCACCCGCCCCGCCCAAACCCGGCTGATGGAAGAACCGGAAAACCTATGGCCCCGCGACCCACCCATCCGCCACCGCGCAACCATCCCGACGAGTTGGATCGAACTGACCCTGCGCGAAGGCCGCAATCGCCAAGTCCGCCGCATGACTGCGGCGGTCGGCTTCCCCACCCTGCGCCTGATCCGTTTCCGCATCGGCGCATGGAAGCTAGACGGCCTTGCTCCCGGCCAATGGCGGGAAGTGCGGGTTGATCCTCCCTCTTCCTCTGGGGAAATCGATGCGAGGGGGGCGGAACCAACCGAAAGAAAGGAACTCCTTTCGCCTCCCTCTCCTTGCAGGAAAGGGGCTGGGGGTGAGGGTTTTAAGCGCCCCCACAAACCGCGCCCCCTGCCATGAAAGAATTCACCACCCTCAAAGACATCGCCACCCACCAGGAAACCGTCAAGGAATCGGTCTTCATCGCCTACGCCTCCCGCGCCGACGCGCCAGAGCCAGCCTTTGAATTCCTCCGCGCCGTCATGGCCCGCCATCAAGACGCCTCGCACCTATGCTGGGCCTACCGCATCGGCGACCAATACCGCTTCAGCGACGGTGGCGAACCGGGTGGCACCGCCGGCCAACCTATCCTGCGGGCCATCGAAGGCCAGGATCTTGACCATGTCGTGGTCGGCGTCATCCGCTACTTCGGCGGCACCAAGCTAGGCGCGGGTGGCCTGATGCGCGCCTATGGAGGCACCGCCGCCGAGGCCCTGCGCACGGCGGAAAGGCAGGCGGAATCGCCGCGTGTGGCGGTCAGAGTGGAAACCGGCTTCGAGCATATTAGCGCCCTCTACCGTGCGTTGGACGCCTGCCACGCCGAAAACCGCAGTGAAGATTACACCGACCAGGGCGTGAAAATGACCGCCACCTTGCCGGCCAATGACGTTGAAAGGTTTCGGGTGTTGCTGCGGGACGGGACTAAGGGGCAGTTTGAATTGGCGGTGGCGAAAGGCGGAAACTTTAGCAAACCCTGACCTTATCACTTTCAAGCTAGGTGTCTTGTGGGCGGATCAAACGCCACGTCATGCTTTGAATATCCCCTGCCGGAATGCCAGCCGGGCCATTTCCGCCGTGGTGTTCACACCCAGCTTGGCTTTGATCTGGGTACTGTAATTGGCTGCGGTCTTATGACTCAGGCGGAGTTCATCGGCGACTTCGCGGGGAGTGCGGCCCTGGGCCAGCAGGCAGAACACTTCGAACTCCCGCGCCGAGAGGCTTTGCAATAGCGCGGCGGCGTCAAGACCGGTCACTTTTTGCATGGCCAGGCGCTGGGCGATGTCCTGTTCGATGTAGTTTTCACCTCGGGCGATGGCGTGGACGGCTTCGACCAGGATTTCCGGGGCGCAGCTTTTGGTGATGTAACCAGCCGCGCCCGCTTCCAAGGCACGCTCGGCGTAGACGGTTTCGTCGTGGATGCTGAAGGCGAGGATGCGGGCTTCCGGGTCGCGGGCGCGGATGCGGCGGATGGCGGCCAGTCCGCCGATGCCGGGCATGGAGAGATCCATGACCACCACGTCTGGCTTGCGCTCGGCATATTGCTGGCAGGCTTCTTCGCCGCGTCCGGCTTCGCGCACGGTTTCGATCCGCTCGGATTGGCCCAATAGCAGGCGATAGCCGGCCCGCACCACGGCGTGGTCGTCCACCAGCAAGACAGTGATTTTCTTGTTCAACGTATTTGCGCCTCGATGGGAATTTGGATTTCCAGGCTGACGCCCGCACCCGGCGCGGTGCGCAGCGTCCAAACGCCGTCCAGGCTGGCGACGCGCTCGTAGATCCCATGCAGCCCGAAACCCGTCCTCGGCAGGGCCGGATCGAACCCTTTGCCGTCGTCGGACACCGCCAGGCGGATACGGCCTTCGCCGGTCAGGCCCAGTTCGATGGTCAAGGCTCCAGCCTGCGCATGTTTGGACACATTGGTAAGGCTTTCTTGGACGATGCGGAACAAATGTATCTTCGCACTGCCGAAGCAATCCTCCACGGCCTCATCACAGAAGAAACGAATGGCGGTGTCCGGGTGGCGGACGCGCCAGTTTTCGACCATGTCTTGCAGGGAAGGAACCAGCCCCAGATCGTCCAACATCAAAGGGCGCAGGCGGCGCATCATGCCACGCACCACGCCGAACAGGCGGTCGCATTGATCCATGATGGTCTGCGCGGGTGCCAAATGGCCACCACCCGGATTGTTGCGCAAAGACGCGGCCATGACTTTGATGGCACTGAGGGATTGGCCAAGTTCGTCGTGGAGTTCCTGGGCCAGATAACGGCGTTCCTCTTCCTGCACCCGCAAGGATTGGCGGGTAAGCGCGCGGTTTTCGTCGCGGGCCTTGGCCAGGGACTGCGCCATGTGGTTGAAGGTCGCGGAGATGCGGTCGAATTCCGGCAGGTCGAAACGCGGCAGGCGTTTGCCGTAATCGCCGTGTTCGATATCCTCCATGCCTTGCAGGATATGGCCCACGGACTTAAAAGCCCGGCCCAGGGTAGTGTGGACCAAGGCGGAGACCACCGCCGCCAAAGCGAGCATGAACAGCAGAAAACTCCGTGCCTCGGCCCAGGCTTCGGCGATTTCATCCGCCGGATTGGCCTCGACGAGGATATGGATAGACATGCCTTCAGTGTTTTTCACCTCTTTCTCCCCGACCGTCACCGCAGGCGTCACCGCCCAGGCAAACCAGGCCGGGGCGCGGCTGTCGGTTTGCGCGGGTGCCTGGCGGGACAGATTGATAACGGATTGCGCGGGCTGGCGCAATTGGATGCGCAAATGGCGGATTTTTTCCATTCGGGCCAGTTCGGCGAGCCAGGCGATCAGCGGCTGCTCCCGGCTTTCACTGCGGGCCAGCCCGGCATCCACCAGTTGCAGCGCCAAATCCACCGAGGAACGCATTTCCTCCGACACCGAACGGCGGGCATTGTGGACGACGAACAATGAGCCCACGCCGACGATAATCAGTAGGGTCAGGGCAATCATCAGATTCAGACGGAAGCGCAGACTCACAGGGATTCCCGGTTTGATGGCCGGATAGTTTCCCGCACTCCGGGCTTGCGGGATAGGGGATTTATTCCCGAAGACGGGCGCTAGTGCGCGTATAATGTGGACGCATGATCGAAAATTCGACTGAAACCCTACCACCACCAGCCATCGCGGCAGACGATGGACGATTGGTGTTGACCGGTTTCTGGAACCTGCGCGGCTTGGCGCTGGCCCCTGATCTGCCGCGCCGGGTCAAAACCTGCGCCGTCCACGACGCCGAATGGAATCTGCGCGAAATCCAAGCGCTGGACAGCGCCGGCGCGTCGATTCTCTGGCGGACCTGGGGTGGGAAACTGCCGCCACGCGTCCTGTTGCGTCCGGAACAGCAGCGGCTGTTCGAGCGCTGGCAAAACCGCCCCGTCCCGCCCTCGCCCGCCCTCCCTCCCAAAGACCCCATCGTCATGCGCCTGGCGCGGGCGGTGCATGGCTTTTTCGGCCAGTTGCTGACTTGGATCGCCCTACTGGGCCAGTTGCTGCTGGATTTGGCCTTTTTGGCCCGCCATCCGCAGGCTATCCCACTGAAGGAGATATCCGCGACCATCCACGAAACCGGTGGCCGCGCCTTGGGCATCACCGCCTTGGTCGGCTTTTTGATCGGCATCGTGGTCAGTTACCTGTCCTCATTGCAACTGCGGACTTTCGGCGCTTCAGTCTACATCGTCAATATTTTAGGCTTGAGCATCATCCGTGAACTGGGGCCGTTGCTGGCGGCGATTCTGGTGGCGGGGCGTTCCGGCTCGGCGATGACCGCCAGCCTGGGGGTGATGCGGGTGACTGCCGAACTGGACGCGCTGGCGGCGATGGGCGTTTCCCATTCCCTGCGCCTGATCCTGCCCAAGGTCGTGGCCTTGTGCATCGCCATGCCTTTGCTGGTTTTATGGACCGACACCATCGCGCTGATCGGCGGAGCCATGGCGGCCAATCTGGAACTGGGCATCAGCGTCCGCCAGTTCTTGCTGAAACTGCCCCTCGTGGTGCCGGTGGCAAACCTGCATATCGGCCTGCTCAAAGGCATCGTGTTCGGCCTGTTCATCGCGCTGATCGCCTGCCACTTCGGGCTGCGCATCAAGCCGGACACCGAAAGCCTCGGCACCGAAACCACCAATTCCGTGGTCACTTCGATCACCCTGGTGATCCTGCTCGACGCGGTGTTCGCCATCGTCTTCCGCGGCGTGGGTTTGCGATGAACGGCGAGGCCATAGTCAATATGGAGCAGGTATGGACCTGTTTCGGCGAAACCGTCGTCCACCGCGACATCAGCCTGGTCTTGCGCAAAGGCGAAATCCTCAGCCTGATGGGCACCTCCGGCTGCGGCAAAACCTTGCTGATGCGCGAGATGATCGGCCTGCACACGCCGACCAAAGGCCGCGTCGAGTTGTTCGGTGTGTCTCTGCATGAAGCCAGCGACGCCCAGCGCCAGCAACTGCGCAACCGCTGCGGCATGTTGTTCCAAAGCGGGGCGCTGTTCAGCGCCTTGAATGTGTTCGACAATATCGCCTTTCCCTTGCGCGAACTGCGCTTTCTGGAAGAGGCTTTGATCAGCCATTTGGTGCGCATGAAGCTGGCCATGGTGGGCCTGCGCCCCGGCGACGCCTTGCTGATGCCGGCGGAATTGTCCGGCGGCATGGTGCGCCGCGCAGCGCTTGCCCGCGCACTCATCATGGAGCCTGAATTAGTCTTTCTGGACGAGCCGACCTCGGGCCTCGATCCCGTATTGAGCGAGGAATTTGTCAACCTGCTGTCCGAACTTCACCAAGAATTGGGCTTCACCGTGGTGATGATCACCCACGACCTCAACACCCTCAGCGAACTGGGCTCCAACGTGGCGGTGATCGCCGACCACGGGCTGGCGGCACACGGCAGCATAGCGGAAGTGTTGCGCAGCGAACATCCCTTCGTCCGCCGCTTCTTCCACAGCCAGCGCGCCCGGCTAATCTTCAAGGAGACCGCCTGACATGGGCAAAGAAACCTATGCGCTTTACACCGGCCTGTTCGTGCTGATCCTAGGCGCGGCCTTGATCGGCGCCAGCGTCTGGCTGGGACATTACGGCGAAGAACGCGATGTTTACATCGTCAGCACGCAAGCCGCGGTTTCCGGCCTCAATGCCGAATCGACGGTGCTATACCGAGGCGTCCAGGCCGGCAAGGTCGCGGCGATCAGCTTCGACGCCAAGGACTCGCGCAACATCCTTGTGCGGATTGAAGTCAATCGGGGCCTGCCCATCACCCACGGCACCTTCGCCAAGTTGCGCGTCCAAGGTTTGACCGGCCTCGCCCAGGTCGAACTGGGCGATTCGGGCCAAGACCAACAGCCGCTGGCCACCAGCAAAGAAAAACCGGCAATCATTCCTTTGCAGCCCTCCCTGGTCGATAGGCTATCAGACTCCGGCAGCAACATCTTGGAACACACGGAACAATTGCTGATCAAGCTCGGCGATTTGCTGGACGAGGAAAACCGGGGCCATGTGCGCGGCATCCTGGCGAATATGGATACAACCACAGGCAAGTTTGCCGGACTGGTGGAGCACATGGATCAAGCCTTCGCCAAGGTGCATGAGGCTGCTACGAAGGTCAAGGGTGCTGGAGAGGAAATAAAGGAATTGGGCGCAAAGGGACAAAAGACCCTGGCCCGGTTCGATGCCATGCCAGTCGAATTGCAGAAACTGTCCGAACGGATGCTAACCCTGGCCGAAAGCGCCAACGCGCTGGCCCTCTCCGGCAAGACCGCCGCAGACACCACAGCGAAAACCACCCTGCCCCAGTTGAACGGGGTGTTGGAAGAATTGCGCGCCACCTCCGTGCAAATCCACAGGCTCTCCGGCCTGCTGGAAACAGATCCCCAGGCCGTGATTTATGGGCGTCCTACCCCCGAACCCGGACCGGGCGAGCCCGGCTACCAGGAGCCTCGCTGATGCTCAACATCTTCCCGCGAAAATCAAGCTCCCTCTCCCTGCGGGAGAGGGTTGGGGTGAGGGCCTTTTCCTGGCACCCGCGCTCCCGCCCTTCGACTACGCCCAGGGCAGACATGGAAACCCCTCCATGCCGTTCCAGCGGTCTCCAATGGGCCATGCCGTTCGCTCTGCTGCTAACCCTTTCCGCGTGCAGCCTATTGCCAAGCAGACCACCCTCCCCCTCCCTCCACGATTTCGGCCCGGCTGAAAAAACCCTCGCCAGCGAAAAGGCCTCTTGGTCTTCTGTGGCGGTGGACGCACCGGACTGGCTGAACAGCGAAAACATCCGCTACCGCCTGCTCTACGCCGAACCCACCCGTGTGCGCTTTTATTCCCAAGACCGCTGGCTGGCCCCGCCGCCCGCGCTGCTGGCCCAGCGTTTGTCGTTAAGCCAAGGCTTAGGTGGCTTGCGCCTGAAAATACGGTTATTGGAATTCGAGCAAGTATTCGACAGCCCGCAAAACGCCCGGATAATACTGGCCTTCCGCGCCACGGCCATCCAGTCGGACAGCGAAACCATAGCTGATGAAAAAACATTCCGTCTTTCCCTGCCTGCGCCTAGCGCGAATGCGCAAGGCGCGGTGAGCGGTTCCGCAAGCCTGATTGGGGAAGCGGTCAATGGACTGCAAGCCTGGCTGGCGGAAATAGCGGTTCGTCGCTAATCTGCATCCGCCAGAGCTTCTCGTGGATCTTATCGCGCACCTGATCCGGCAATTTCGGCTTTGCGCCTGGAGGTGTGTTTGCGTTTTCCATTCGGGTGTGTTTTCCGGCGGCAGGTATTGGAAAACAATAGGTTGGAGGCATAAAACCCGTATTAAGCACCTCGGAGGCGTAAAAAAAGCCACCTGCGTCTGGTTTCGCGCCGGGAGGTGCGTTTGCCTTTTCCGTTCGGGTGTGTTTTTCTGCGACAGGCATTGACAAACAAAGGGTTGGAGGCGTAGAGTCCGCATTAGGCACCTAAATGGTGTAAAAAAAAGACACCCGTTCGGGTGTCCAATACAGCGTTGAGCGCGAATAGATACCTCTTTTAGATACTGAATGTCGGCAGTATTCGCTGGACAAAATTGGAAAAATCTGCTAAAAAGCGAAGCGCCTTATGCGTGTCGCATAACGAGTTGATGCGAACACGCGACAGGCGCTTTGCCTTAAAGGCGTTTCCCACTTCGCCCCCTTTTCTGCGGCATTCGTACTTGCCGGTCTATTCCCGCCCAACCCGTCGCACCAGCGTACACGTCTACGGGGCTCCGTTCAGGTCTGTGGCAAACGAAAGGGCCATGGCTATTTTCAAGTTCGCCGTGACGTGACGCTGAGCTCAGGCGTTAGGCTATGTGCTGCAAAGCCGATCTATGGAAAATCCAAGTGAACGAGCTTCGCAAACTCACATTGGTGACCAGGCATATGAGGCGTACCGTTATACTAACGAAAAACGACGACTCTGATCAGAAGTCTGGCAGTTCGTTTCTAGTCAACATCACTTAATTACTACCCCCCAATTTATGGAGAGTTTTAATGACAAATGTAACAGGTGAAATCCGGGTGAAATGGCTCGCTCTTGGCGGAAGCAGTTCCTTCTTGGGCGAACCCATTTCCGACACATTGCCCTGCCCGGATGGTATCGGGTGGTTTACGCACTTTCAGGGCGGGTCTATATTCTGGACTGAGGAGACCAAGGCGCATGCGATTAACGGAGAGATAAAAAAACGCTGGGACGCAATGGATAACGAGCGGTCATTCCTCAGATATCCCATTTCCGACACATTGCCCTGCCCGGATGGTATCGGGTGGTTTACGCACTTTCAGGGTGGGTCTATATTCTGGACTGAGGAGACCAAGGCGCATGCGATTAACGGAGAGATAAAAAAACGCTGGGACGCAATGGATAACGAGCGGTCATTCCTCAGATATCCCATTTCCGACACATTGCCCTGCCCGGATGGTATCGGGTGGTTTACGCACTTTCAGGGCGGATCCATCTTCTGGACCCCGGACACCCACGCGCATGCGATTAACGGAGAAATTAAGAAACGCTGGGACGAAATGGGGAACGAGCGGTCGTTCCTTGGTTATCCAACCTCCGACACCCTTCCCAGCCCGGATGGGATCGGATGGTTCACACACTTTCAGGGCGGAACCATCTTCTGGACTCCGGCTACCGGAGCGTATGTGGTTAGCGGTGACACCAAAACAAGAAAGTGGGATGCCGATGTTCGTTTTCCGGGCAGCACGCCTCTAGGCGGATCAATTGAGTTTGTGGCTGACAATACGGGTGCATTTACGTTTTCGGGTCATATGCACGACAGTGGCCTTGACCCAATCTCCTTTACGATTGTTGTTGCGATTGTCACGGCATCGGGAATGGCATATGGGTTTGGGTTCTCGGGCAAATGTGGTGGCACAATAGCGGGTGGTAGTCGCGATTGCGATTGGCTTGGCACTCCCACAAGCATATTCAAGGATCAGAATAGTAATGTGGTGCCAAATCCAAATCCGGCAATTGCAGCAAATTGGGAGCAGATCGCTCAAGGAAAACTAACTTGGCGCATAACAGCTCAGGATCTAACTGCGCAAGGAATTAGCGACTTTGTGACAAGTGCGGTGGAGGATTTGGCAAAGCAAGCTGTGGCTGCTGGCACGGCCGCATTAATTGCTCTTCTTTGAGCTACAAGCGGCGTAGGTTGGGTTGCGGCTCTATCGCAACCCAACAAACATCAAAGCCTCTCAAGAAACACTTCCATCTCACTGATTCATAAGGCCGTTTTCATGGGGCTGCCGACGCGGGGACGAGTTGGAAGCCGAGTTGCGCGGCTTTCTTCGACAGCGTCTTGACGACCCTTTCGCGGTGGCGCTCCTCGTACTGGGCCACGCCCTGGTCCACATGCTCCTCGCCCTTGGTCACCATCGTGTAGATCAGCCGGGCCAGCTTGTGGGCGCAGGCGGTGACGGCGCGGGCCTTGTCCATGCGGGCGCAAAGCCTGCGGTAGTAGGCGCCCAGCGCCGACTGGCTGGTGCGCAGCGCCGCCGCCGCAAGCCTCAGGGCCTGCGCGGCGCGGTTGGCGGTGGGCTTGGTGGCGGCGGAGATCACCTTGCCGCCGGAGACCTTGGTGCCGGGGCACAGCCCCAGCCACGAGGCGAAATGCTTGGCGCTCTTGAAGCGCGGGAGGTCCGCGCCGACCTCGGCGAGCACCTTGAACGCGGTGGTGACGTCGATGCCGTCGATGCGCGTCAGGTCCACGCCGCACAACCGGAACAGATGGGTGCGCAGGTCGAAGGCCGGGGCGTTCTTCGCCCTGCCGCCGCGCCGCTTGGGCTCCTCCGGCCGGCCTTCGTGCGTCGCCAAAGCCGCGAGCATCTTCTCCAGCTGGCGGTCGCACTCGGCGAGCTACAGTGGACCCCTCAGTCAAGACAGTTTTAGGGCGAATTTAAGATGGTAAGCCAACACTTGCAGCGGAACGGCGCTGCCCCGATTTGGCTTCTGTTTCCGTGCGAGAGGTTTCCTTCTCGCTGAATTTGTCTACGATCTTGGCTCCCCCGCCACTGGCTGTCCGGTAAACCCCGTCTGGTGTCAAGTAATCCAAGGACTGGCGAAACCGTTCCGAGTTGTGGAACTCGAAGTAGTCCGCCAAACCCAGCAGCAACTCGGGCACACTGGTGTGGCCTTTCAGGTACACGTCCTCGTACTTGACGCTGCGCCACAGGCGCTCCACAAAGATGTTGTCCAACGCCCGGCCCCTTCCGTCCATGCTGATGGCAATGCCTCGCCGCTTGTACTTCCGCATCAGCCAACGCGCCAGGTAGTCGTCCATGTGCCGCCAGACAGGGGCCATGGCCGATCCATAGAACCGTCCGTAATATTGCTTCCATCCACGCAGCACCGGGTTGAACATCAAGGAGAGGTCGCCCAGCGCCCTGTCGTTTTGCAATTGCAGGTGCCATCCCCGGATGGTCTGCCGCATCGCCTTGAGGGCGTCGCGGCTGACCGCAGGCGAGAAGTTCACATAGACCCGTCCATACCTGTCCACCGCCTTGCGCGGGCGGAACGTATAGCCAAGGAAGGTGAACGCCGTCACCGGATAGTCGCCCCGCCGGTTGATGTCCTTGCAGTAGACGATCCGCGTCTTGGCCGGGTGCAGTTCCAAGCCACACTGGTGGAAACGCTCGCCGATTCTGCGCAACGCAAACTCGGCTTGCGCCAATGATTTGCAATGGATCAGGCCGTCGTCGGCATAGCGGCAAAACCGCACGCTCCGCAGATGCTCGCTAACCCAGCGGTCGAAGGCGTAATGCAGAAACAGGTTGGCCAACAACGGGCTGACGACACCGCCTTGCGGCGTGCCTTTCGTCCGTTCGGTCCGCTGGCCTGCCGCCGTTTCCAAGGGGGCCTTGAGCCATCGCTCGACATACAAGACCACCCACGGAATCTGGCAGTGCTTGTGCACCGCCCGCATCAGCAACCCGTGGTCGATGTTGTCGAAGGAAACCACGACACAATACCCCTCCCGAAGACTTTCCCGAATCGGCAACCATAATTCGCCGGGGGCATCCGTTTGAAGGTAGAACCCTACAAATCATGCGGCGCATCCGCCGGGCCGGTCGGATTTACTTCCTGCTGGTGTTGCCGGACCAGAGCCGGTCAATCGTTCCCGCCGACTGGACCGATGCGGCGCTTGCCGACCCACATACTCCGGCAACGCCCGACAAGAACGCAAACCTGCTGGGCTCGCTGTCAGACTTGCTCCTGACCCGCAGTTTGGTTGACGCTCTCCTCCAACGTCAACCGATCCCCGAGGAGCGCCACAATGTCCATGCAGATGAGTTTGCCCTTTCTGGAAAACATGCCAACACCCCACAACGCGGAGATATGGGAGCAGTTGGACAACACCCAACGCGCAGCCGCCCTCGACAAGCTGGCGCAGCTGATCGCCAAGGCCACAGAGACCGGAACCAGACAAGAAGGGGCAAGCCATGAGTGACCGGGGCAAGATCAGCGCGGCCCACTTGCGCCGCACCGCCATGGTATATATCCGCCAATCCACCGCGACCCAAGTCGAGCACAACCGGGAATCTACCGCGCGCCAATACGCCCTGGTTGACCGCGCCGTCGAACTCGGCTGGTTACGTGAACAAGTCGCCGTCATCGACCAGGATCTCGGCCTTTCAGGTGCCAGTACGGCGGACCGTTATGGCTTTGCCCAGTTGACCGCGGAGGTCGCATTGGGCCATGTCGGAATAGTCTTGGGCCTCGAGGTCTCCCGCCTGGCGCGCAACAATGGCGACTGGTATCGCCTGCTTGACCTGTGCGGCATGACGGATACCTTGATCGGCGACGCCGATGGCGTCTATCATCCGGGGCTGTTTAACGACCGGCTATTACTGGGGCTCAAGGGCACAATGAGCGAGGCTGAACTCCATATTTTGCGGGCGCGGCTCGACGGTGGAATCCGCAACAAGGCCGCCCGCGGCGAACTGCGCCGGGGGTTGCCCGTTGGCTTCGTTTGGGGCGACGAGGACGGCGAGGTGCGCTTCCATCCCGACGCGGCGGTGGTTGCCGCCATCCGCTCGGTGTTCGAACGCTTCGCCGAACTGGGTTCGGCGCGCCGGGTCTGGCTCTGGTTCCATGCCGAAGGCCTGGGCTTTCCCCATCAACCCAACCCGACCGGCGAAGCCCTGTGGTCGTTGCCCACCTATATCGCGATCCACCATGTCCTGACCAATCCGGTGTATGCCGGTGCCTATTGCTATGGAAAAACCCGCAATGAACGTTACATCGACGAACAGGGGCAGGTCAGGAAACGCATCCGCCATCTCCCGCAGTCGGAGTGGGCTGTTTTCATTCCCGGGCACCATGAAGGCTACATCGACTGGGCCACTTACGAAGCCATCCAGGCACGGCTCGACGGCAACACCCGCCCGCAACCCCACCAAGCGGGCGGCGCGCTGCGCGAAGGGGGCGCGTTGCTGCAAGGCCTCGCCGTCTGCGGCCACTGCGGACGGCGCTTGCGCACCCACTATCGCGGACGGAACGCCGCCCCCGGCTACCATTGCGGGGGCAAAAACGTCGTCAGCGGGCGGGGCGTCTACTGCCTCAACGTCGGCGGTGTGCAAATCGACGAGGCGGTGACACGCGCTTTTCTGGAAGCCCTGGAGCCTGCCGGTATCGAAGCCGCGCTGATGGCCGCCCAACAACTCGAAACCGATCAAGACGCCGCGTTCGCCCAGTGGCAACTGGCGGTCGAGCGCGCCCGCTACGAAGCGGAAAAGGCTGAACGCCGCTATCGCGCCGTCGAACCGGAAAACCGGCTGGTCGCACGCGGGCTCGAAACCGAATGGGAGCGGCGCTTGCGCGAACTGGACCAAGCCCAGGCCGAGCTGGCCCGCCGCCAACGGCAGCGCCCGGCCCCGTTGACCGTCGCCGAACGCAATGCGTTGCTGGCGCTCGGCCAGGATCTCAATCACGTCTGGTCAGCACCCGCCACCACGGCCCGCGACAAAAAGGAACTCCTGCGGACCTTGCTCGAAGAGGTCGGCATCGCCGTGTTCCGCGACGAACACCGGGCGCATCTGACCTTGCGCTGGCGCGGCGGCAGGCTCACCGAGTTGGATGTCGGCTTGCCGCGCTCCCGCCCCGCCACCGTCCGCACCGACGAAGACACCCTGTCGCTCCTGCGCCGACTGGCGATGCTCTACCCCGATGCCGTCATCGCGGGCATCCTCAACCAACAGGGCCGGACCACGGCACGGGGCCTGCGCCTCACTGCCAATGCCGTGGGCAACTTGCGGCGGCACTGGCAAATTCCGCGCTTCGAACCTTCGGAAGAATCCTCCGGGGGCGAACTCCTCAGCCTCCAGCAGGCGGCCAAAGTCCTCGGCATGGCACCATCAACCCTCCACCGATGGATCAACGACGGCTTCATCGCCGGGGAACAGGCCACACCCGGCGCTCCCTGGCAGATTCGCCTGACCGATGGCTTTCGCCGTCAATTAGTCGAAGACGTTCCCGAGGGCTATATCGTGATGCAAAAAGCCACCAAATTGCTCGGCGTGTCCCGCCAAACCGTGTTGCAGCGTGTAAAGCGTGGCGAACTCGACGCCGTCCATGTCTGCCAAGGCCGCAGAAAAGGTCTGCGGATCAAAGTGATAGACAACCAACCCGACCTGTTTACCCAACTCTCATGAACCTGGGGGCATTATGAAGCAGCAACCAACAGTCCCTTGATGTCAAACTCGACCACCCAGTCATAGTCCCAGCAGCGCCGCCTCGCCACCGACAGCGCGTCGTGCGCGGATCGGCCTGGCCGGTAGCCGTAGGAATCCGGATGGAACACCGGTTCCAGCAGCGGCTCAAGCACCCGCTTCACCACGGTTTGCGCGACCCGGCCGGCCACGGCCGGAACCCCCAGAACGCGCACCCCGCCCGATTTCTTCGGGGTCGGGACGGCCTTGACCGGCGGCGGAAAGTAGCTGCCGGAGCATAGCCGGTTCCAGAGCTTGTACAGGTTGTCGCCCAGCCGCCGCTCGAAGGTTTCGAGCGTCTCCCGGTCGATCCCCGCTGACCCGCCATTGGCTTTCACAGATTGGCAGGCTTCCCACACCCAGGCTTTGGGAATGGGGTACGGCTTTGTCATGACACAGGGCTCCTCCTGCTCGCACAGTTGGCCCCGCACCATGACGGGATGACGCGACCCCTTCGCTCCACCGCCATTACAGCGGCTTCAACACTGCTACGAGTCGCTCCGTCCCTTGGCGGCGCATCGGTACTGTCGGCCTCGCCTTTCGGGCTTGTGCCTTTCCCTTCGCATCGCCGCCGAAGGTTCCCGCAGTTCAACGCAAGAGCCCGGACCACGCTGGCGCTGCCTCTATGCCGGACACCGCAAAGGCCGTAAGCAGGTTTCGCCTCCGCTGATCCCGGGGCAACATCACCCCCCGGTTTTGATGTCATCTGAGCACTTTCGACACTTGAACGGCAGTTCACGGTTGTTCGCCTTCGTTGATCCATACCTGACGCCTTAGGACGCCTTTTCCGCAACGCTCACGACCCGCGCTTTTGACGCGAGCCGCTTGCGGTGGTTTGCAACCTGCTCCTGCAAGCCGGTTGCGAGGGGCCTGCCCTCATCTCTTACGCCGCTTGCTGCGGCACACTGATGTCGGTGCTCCAAACATGATTCGGCCGGTCAACAGCCAGGCCGCGCAGCAAGTAGGGATAGACCTTGTGTTGCGGGTGCGGGCGGCTGGTGTCCGGCCCCGGCGCCATGCCCGCCAACCCCGGCACCCCCATCAGCCTTTGCACCCGCTTGCGGTTGACCCGATGGCCCACTTGTTCCAAATAGACCACCATCTTGCGGCTGCCGTAGAATGGATGCCGCGTATATTCGGCATCAATCAAATCCAGCGGCGCCCGTTCCTCGGCGTCTGGACCCGCCGCCCTGCGGGGCGCGTAGGCCGTGGAGCGGGCAACACCCGCAAGCCCGCATTGGCGGGCCAGGGCCAGCGGCCCGTCAGCGTCGACCCAATGCCTGCGGTCGGCCAGGGGCTGATCCCGGACTTTTTTTCAGCCAGTCCAACTCCATCTTCAACCGCCCGATCTCGGAATACAGCCGATCCTGGCTGGATGACGGGTCAACCGGCCTGATCCCGCGCTTGACCTCGGACAGGCCCGCCGCCTGTTCTTGCAGCTCCCGCTTCCGTTGCCCAACCTGCGTGGGATGCACCCCGAACTCTTGGGCGATCTCATTGACCGTTTTGATGCCCCGGATCGCCTCAAGCGCGACCTTCGCCTTGAACTCGCCACTAAAAACCTTGCGCTTCTTCTCGCTCACCACAACCCCCGTTTTCCTGAAGGCCTCCATCTTAAATGATTGTCCGAAAACTGGGGTCCACTATACATGTCGGGGGTGCAATGACACGTCTGCTCAGAACGAGCGGACGGAATTGAAGAGGAGCTAGATAAATGAAGATGGAAGTGCGAGATAAATGAAACGAACCGAAATGAAAAAAAACAAATCGAAACGAGAAAATACGGAAGGGATATCCAGTGGGAAAACAGCGCAGACCAATTCATCAGCCTCAGTGTCCAGATGCCTACAGTTTTGGCATTGCACGGTCATCAAAGCCTAGGCTTCCGGCGCTCAAATAGCAGTCCCATGTCACCATTATAGGGCTTTATATGGTCGTTTTCGCCCTTCCAAATCTCATCGGGAATGCCGTTCGGGAATGCCTCGCAGACATGCTTGCCGATGTCTTGAAGACGTGTGCAATAGCTGCACACCGGGCTGAATGCGCTATGCCGATGGTCTGCGTCAAGTGTGTCATAGTTCATATCGGCTTCTTTCTACGGCGGTAACGCAAACCGGTTGCTTGAGAGACGCGCCTCCAGACCTCATCCCAATAGTTGTCATCGTACTGTTTGCCCGTGATTTTCCCGCTATCTAGGGCCTCGTCAAAATCCAACTTGGTGGATTGCTTGGCCTCTTGAATCGCAGGGATAGCGATTTGCTCAAACCATTGTTGGCTCCATCCCGCCTTTGGAGGAAGCATGGAATACCTGAACAGATCATCTACCGCCCTGATCTCGGCCAGGCCATTGGCAGAAGCCAGCCCAACATCGCCAAGGGAAAATGAATCAATGCCAGGGTGAGTGTGGGTGACCACCGCATCCTTCATCAAGCGAAGCTCAGAGGGCGTAAAGCGAATATTTTCCGGCCCACCTTCCTTTTCCAGAAGGACATCCCCGGCAGGCCCAATCACAACAGATTGCTCGTTGGGGCTGGGTTGTAAGGACTTCTCGACCCGGCGGACGGTACGCCTAATTTTAGCCGAATCGAACTGCTGACCGGTATTTTTATTCGCCTATGCCTCGTCTTGGGCCTTGATGATTTCGGCTATGGTTGGCTGGTTCGTCAAGTCGGCCAGGTCGGCCTTTAGGGGGTTCAGCGCGATTTCCTGCTCGGTGAAAGCCCGCTTGCCAGGGTCTTTCAGTACGCCGGGCATCCTTCCATTTGCGCATGAACGGCAGCGAAATACATCCGCAATTGATCGTCTCGGACAGGGGCGCTTTCGGGTCGTGGGGATACATCAACCGCGCCCCGTTGCCCTCGTGGCCCTCGACCACCGCGCCAGTGCCCATGATGAAGGGCTTGTCTACAGGACGGATTTGGCCATCAGCCAAATCGTGGCTGCGCCGGGAATGGATTTTCCCCGACCGCCGCCACTGCTTTTCCGTGCCTGGCACAAGCTCGGCAGCTTGCAGCAAACGCTCGTAACTCGCAACGCGGTAAGGTGCGGTAATTCGGCAATGTTGTAGGGTGTGGTGAGGAACGAACCGCACCATTCGCGGCATTATCTGGTGCGCTTCGCAAACTCACCGCGCCCTACCACTGCTTTATCACAACCCAACAAATTCCGGGAGGTGGGTTTAATTGATTTATTAAGTATGGTAGAGCATAAAATTTTCAAGCTTCTTAGGCAACCATTCCAATGGCGTATCAAATTGTTTTGTGCAAGTATTGCAACAGTTCCGAGGTTGTCCGTTACGGCACCCAAAGCGGTCGTTCCCGGTTTCGCTGCAAGGAGTGCGGGCGAATATTCAAGACCGACTGCGTGTACCGGGCCTACGAGCCTGGCGTCAAAGACCAGATTGTGGACATTGCCATGAACGGCGGCGGCATCCGGGATGCTTCGCGCATTCTGGGTATCGGCAAACACACCGTCATTTCCACGCTAAAAAAAGCTCCGCTGAAGTGGTCGCCGTCAACCCTTACATCGGTACGCGTGAGATCGCCGTCGAAATCAGGCATCCCCTTGATTCTCCAATGGATGTTCAGGCAGACGAGCCATGGAGCTACGTCGGCGACAAAAAGAACCAACGCTGGCTCCGGTATGCCATCGATGCCGTGACAGGCTGTGTCCTGTCGTTCGTTTTCGGGCGGCGCCAAGATGCGGTGTGCGAGCAATTGATCTCAAATTTGAAGGCATTCAATATCCGGACCTATTACACAGACGATTGGGGCAGCTATTCCGCACTCATCCCTAAAGACAAGCACGTCATTGGCAAGCAGCATGCTCAAAAAATAGAAAACAAAAACCTTTTGTTGCGAACCCGGATCAAGCGATTGACGCGCAAAACGATCTGCTTTTCAAAATTGGAAGCACTTCACGACACGGTGATAGGGTTGTTTATAAATAGATACTGCTTTCAATCTCAATAAATCAATTAAACCCACCACCAAATTCCGGAAAAAGCCGCGTGGGCAAACCGGTTTATCGTTTGCCCACGCGGACTTAGGCGTAATCGGTAGGCAAGGCAAAAAGCCTGTCCTGAGCTTGCCGAAGGGACGCTTGCCCGACCTACGATAAAAACCGTTATTGACCCACCTCCACGAAGTGGGCCGGGGTATGGCAATGTGCGCGACGGGGATTGCAGCCCCGTCGAAACGTTTGTGGTGCGGCGGTATGCTGGCGAAGCGGCTTACGTTTCAACAATGCATACGTTTTGTGCGTCGGAGCGGACTTCAAACGTTTCGGTCGGAGATTCAAACCCCGCCCGGCAGCCAAGTAGGCCGGAATAAGCCGGTTTGAGCGAAAGCGAGAACTGGCGTTTCCGGCACACCGTGCTTGTTGCATCGAGCTTTGTAGATGCGCATCGCGCACCCTTCAATAGCTGGCATCCATAAATGGTGAGCGGTGCGCACCCTAAAATATTGAATGATGCTGGGAAACCCTAATGGCAATATTCAAGAGGGCAAGAACGTGGATCCGTTTCTTATCGCAGCAATCGAAGAGGCCGAGCGCGGCTTGTCCGAAGGTGGCATACCCATCGGCACCGTCCTCGTCCATTCTGGTGCCATCGTCGGTCGCGGCCACAATCGCCGTGTGCAGAAGGGCAGCACCATCCTCCACGGCGAGATGGATGCGCTCGAGAACGCGGGACCGCGACCCGCCACGTTCTACCGCGCATCCACACTCTACACCACGCTTTCACTGCCATGTCCAGTAGGGCGCTTTTTTCTGCGGTTAGTGTTGACACGCAAGGGGATGCGGGAGTAGAGTCCGAACAATACACCTCGGTGGCGCAAAAAAGACGCACCGTGGGGCTTCTAATACAAAGCCCGGCAATCAATAACATCACCTTTAGTTAGAATCATGAAGTTAAAACTTTATCATTATTAGGACTTACGCACGAGCCTGAAGCTACCGCAGAACCCTGGCGGTTCACGGTTTCAGGTCAGGCGAAGGACATGGGTATTGACGGGTTTTTAAGCTCCTCCTTCATATAATCGGAGAGAAGGTTGTTTTTCAGGGCGTAGATGTTTGTTTTGAGTTTCCTGGCGAGCCTTGTCAGGCAGTGCCAGGCGAGTATCGCGCAGCCGATGTGGTTTCTCTGGGCGCGGGCCTTGCGGCATTGGCATTTCTCCAGGCCGAGCATTTGCTTGCCTTCGCGGTGGTATTGCTCGATTTTCCAGCGGACGGCGCACATATCTTTAATGGCGACGGCGGAATCCTGGGAAAGGCCGTTGGTGGCGACGTGTTCCGTGCGGTTTGTCGCCGCAACCCGGAACAGTTTCACCTTGTAATCCATCGGGAATCCATGTATCTTCACAAGCTTGCCGCGCAGCATTTCGTCGCCGAACCATTCCAGGTCGGAAACGGCCTTGCAGGGGGTTTTGCCCCGGCTGTCGTCCGCCTTGCGGTTGGCTTTGAGCGGGCAATAAAACACCTTTCCGGCCCTGTCGATGTGCATCATCAAATCCTTGGTGGCGTACCAGGAATCCATCAGCACGGCGCGGAACGGCAGGTTTTTGTTTCCGATGGCGTCGTCGAACATGTCCCGCACGTGGTCGAGCTTGGTCTTGCCGTCCCCGTCGGGGTCGTATATCCGCCAATCGATGATCCACTGTTCGCCAGTATCCAGGTTAGCGTACACGCAATTGGCGACGCCGATGCCTTTCACGACGCCATGCCCGTTGCCGCTATACTGGCGGCGCACCATTTCTATCTTGAAAGAATGGCGCTTGTCCAGTACGCTGTCGTCGAATATCAGGCAGGCGTTCCCGCCACGGCGGACAAGGTGCCCGACGGACTGCCAGGCCGCATTCGGCGAGACGTCGTCCTCCATGAGGTAACGGTTTATGGCATCATGGGAAAACCCAATATGATGGTCGGCCATGTAGGTTTGCGTGTAGTTCATAAGAGCCGCAATAATAAATTGACAATAGTCCTTTCGCGTCGGCTTCAGGCCGGAGTATTTGCTCGTCTTCATAGGCGGCTATTATACTCCGTTAAGGCTAATATTCATATACCCATGTTAATATATTTTGCGTAAG
>CAVWEM010000003.1:0-344523 GCA_963753955.1 uncultured Gammaproteobacteria bacterium | reverse complement strand
GGCGAAGGCCAGCTTCGGGCCGGTGGCGATGACGAGGTAGCCGTACTCCACCGAACTGCCGTCGGCCAGCTCCACGGTGGTTTCCTGCCGGCACGACGCGGGGCTGCCTTCTTCTGCACGAAGGTGATCTTTTTCTTCTTGAACACCGGGGCCAGTTCGACCTTGAGGTCGGACGGCTTGCGCCAGTTCACCGCCACCCAGGGGTTGGACGGCACGAAGTGGAACGTGGGGCTGTCGGGAGTTACCTACGATCCCGTCCTCTTTGCGCGACAATTCCTTCATTTCAAAGGCCATGGGGATGCCGCCGATGCCGGCGCCTAGGATTGCAATTCTTGCCATGTGGGTCTCCTGTGCGGGTTTTATGGATGGTTATTATTGTAATTCATTAGAGATCTCTAATGCTACACCAAGTCCCGTGCCATATGGCACCCGTGCTTAAACCAAGAACAAGAGGTTGTCATTAAATCCTTACTGCGAGTCGGGTACACTAGCGCACCGGAGGTGAACCCATGTTTAGAAAAACCCTGCGCTGGATTCTGGCGCGTTTGTACCAAGTCAAGCTCGTCGGCGCGGAGAACCTGGAACTGGCAGGCCCACGCACACTGATCGTCGCCAACCATGCATCTTTCCTCGATCCCGTGCTGCTGTGGGCATTTTTGCCGGAGGATGTGGTGTTCGGCATCAACACCCAGATCGCCCAAGCGTTCTGGGTCAAGCCGTTTTTGCGCTTCGGCCATTGGGTGACCTTGGATCCCGGCAATCCCATGTCGGTGAAAACCCTCACCCATCTGCTGCGGGAAGACCGCCGGGTGGTGTTGTTCCCCGAGGGGCGGATCACCGTGACCGGTGCCTTGATGAAGATCTACGATGGCGCGGGCTTGATCGCCGACAAGGCCGACGCGCCAGTGTTGCCGGTGCGCATCGACGGCGCGCAATTCACACCGTTCTCCAAGATGCGTGGCATTCTCAGGCTGCGCTGGTTTCCCGCCATCACCCTCAACGTGCTGCCGCCGCGCCACTTGGAGTTGCCGCCCGAACTGGTAGGCGAGGAGCGCCGCATGTGGCTGGGCGCGATGATGGAAGATCTGATGAGCGATATGGTGTTCGCCACCAACGACCGCGACCGCACCCTGTTCCAGGCCCTGCTGGACGCACGCAAGATCCACGGCGGGCGGAAAGTGGTGCTGGAGGACATGAACCGGGCACCCGTGACATACAACGGGCTCATTGGCCGGATCGTGGCGATGGGCGGGAAGCTTGCGGAAATATCCCGCGAAGGCGAGGCGGTGGGGGTTTTGATGCCGGGCGTCGTCGCCTGCGTCGTGGTGTTCTTCGGCTTGCTCAGCCGAGGCCGACTCCCGGCCATGCTGAATTACACGGCGGGCGCCAATGGCCTGCTGTCGGCCTGCAAAACCGCCGAGATCAAAACCGTCGTCACCGCCCGCAAATTCATCGGACTGGCCAAGCTGGAAAACGAATTGGCCCAGTTGCAGCCCCTGGTGAATGTAGTTTTCCTGGAAGACCTGGCGGCCACTTTGACGGTGCTGGACAAGGCCAAGGCCCTGCTGGCTGCGTCAGGGTTGAAACTTTACCGGGAAAGCGGCGGGGAAGGCGGCAAACCGGCCGTGATCCTTTTCACCTCCGGCTCGGAAGGCGTGCCCAAGGGCGTGGTGCTGTCCCACGCCAATCTGCTGGCCAACCGCGACCAACTCGCCGCCAAAATCGACTTTAACGCCCAGGACCGGCTGCTCAACGTCCTGCCCTTGTTCCATTCCTTCGGACTCACCGCCGGCACTCTGACCCCGCTGCTGTCGGGCATGTTCTGTTTTCTCTATCCCTCGCCACTGCACTACCGGGTCATCCCCGAGGTGGCCTACGACATCAACGCGACCATCCTATTCGCCACCAACACCTTCCTGGCCGGCTACGCCAAACATGCCCATCCTTATGACTTTTACAGCGTCCGACTGGTGTTCGCAGGAGCGGAGAAGCTGATGGCGGAAACCCGCAGGGTGTGGTCGGATAAATTCGGCATCCGCATCCTGGAAGGCTACGGCGTGACCGAAACCAGCCCGGCGCTCGCGGTCAACACGCCCATGCATTGCCGCCATGGCTCGGTGGGACGGTTGCTGCCGGGCATCCGTTATCAATTGGAGCCCGTGGCGGGTATAGCCGAGGGCGGCAAGCTGCATGTCGCCGGGCCGAATGTCATGCAGGGTTATCTCTTGCCTAGCGAACCCGGCAAGCGGGTTCCACCGGCATCGATCTTCGGCGAAGGCTGGCATGACACCGGCGACGTGGTGGAGGTGGACGCCGAAGGCTTTGTCTTCATCAAGGGCCGGGTGAAGCGCTTCGCCAAGATCGGCGGCGAAATGGTGTCGCTGACGGCGGTGGAGGAAATGGCGGGGCGGCTATGGCCTGAAAACCTACACGCGGCGATGAGCCTGCCTGACCCGCAGAAAGGCGAACGCATCGTGTTGGTCAGCGACCATGCCGACGCCACCCGCCAGCAATTGATGGAGCATATGCGCAATGAGGGCCACCGCGAAATCCACCTGCCCCGCGCCGTCCAGATGATCGAAGCCATGCCGGTCTTGGCGACCGGCAAAATTGATTTTCAGGCGGTGGCGGCTTGGCTTGCGGAAGTGGACGGGGGGAATGAAGACCGGAGTTGAAACCAAGCTTTGCAAAAATTCCGCTCCGCTGATATGAATCGGTCTAGTCTTCCTGCACCAACTGCTTTTTGGCCTCGGCTAGCGCGGCGCGTTTTTCATCGCTGACTTTCGGGAATTCCAAATCGAGTGAGTGGATGCTGGTAGTGAGAATGTCGGCAATCACCGTCCGCGAAACCCATTTGTGGTCGGCGGGAATCACATACCAGGGTGCCCATTTCGTGCTGGTCGCGCTCAAGGCATCCTCGAAAGCCGCCTGATATGCATCCCAATATTCCCTTTCCGCCAAATCCGCTTCGGAGAATTTCCAATGCTTGTCCGAGTTTTCCAGTCGCTCCAAAAAGCGCTTTTTTTGCTCTTTCTTGGAGATGTTCAGAAAGAATTTGAGCACCAGCGTGCCATTGCGGACGAGATGATGCTCGAAGGCGTTGATGTCGTCGTAGCGTTTTTCCCAGAAACTGTCGCCGCGTTTGCCGGGGGGCAGTTGCTGTTGATCCAGAAGCTCTGGATGGACTTTGACGATCAAGACATCTTCATAATAGGAACGGTTGAAAATGCCGATGCAGCCCCGTTCGGGCAGACGGCGCATATACCGCCACAGGAAGTTATGGTCGAGGTCTTCAGCCGAGGGTTTTTTGAAGCTGAATACTTGGCAGCCTTGTGGATTAAGTCCCGACATCACATGCTTGATGGTGCCGTCCTTGCCGGCGGCATCCATGGCTTGCAGCACGATCAAGATGGAATAGACGTCGCTGGCCCACAGCAGCTCCTGGGCCTTCGCCAGTTCCGCACGGTTGAGTTCAAGTATCTCCGCCGCCTGTTGCTTGACGACTTCCTTGCCGACCCCTTTCAGTTCCGGGGTTTGCGCCCAACCGGTATCGAAATCCTTCAGATTGATTTTTTTACCCGGTTTGACGCGCAGTTGGTCGATCAGTTTTTTATCAATCATCTTGAGTGTCCTTATTTTGAGGTAGATGGAGTTTGCGGTGACAGAAGTATTGGAAGCGCAGCCCATAAGTTTTTTGGGTCAGCTTCCAAGTTTCCCGCAACGCCTTGGACTTCGACCAGTTTGTGAACAGGGTGTGCCAGCCTTGGTTGTCGGGATGATCCCAAGTTTCTTCCAGGTTGACGTCCATATAGACATTTTCCATTAGCTGGATTATCTGGCTACAGAGGTAAAACTCGGAACGGAAGCGGGCAGGCGGATCCTTCGGCCAGAAGGCTGTTAATTCCTGGTCTAGGGAATCCAGCCCCTGATTGCCACCCAACTGGGACCAAAGTTCCATCAAGTGGGTGGCGTGGAGGGTGAATTGTCCAACGTTAGGCAGTGACGGCGAGCAGATCTTTTCAAGTTGTTTGGCCAAATCAAGGAAATTCCATTGCTCATTATCTTTCTTCGCCGCCATTGGTTTGGGGGTCTCTTCCTTTTCTGGGGCAACAGGCCTGAAGACTCGCGCTGCGATGTCACGGCCTAGGCTGCGATAGCTCTCGAATTGATCTTCCCCATAGAACTGGTCGCTGGTGGTCTCGTGGGGAAAGCTCGGATGGGAAGACTTATATTGCAGCACAGCCGTGTCTTCGTGGCCGGTCATGGAGGCTTTCAAATAGATCAACAGACTGTCAGGGGGGCGGGTGCAGTCCAAGTCGATGCCGTATTTAATGCGGCCGACGGCGCAGCGGTTGCGGCTCCAGGAGGATTCGGCTTCAGGATGGATCGAGCGGACGTCGATCTCGATTTTTGCCTTCAAATCGACCTCACACATGCGGATCAAGGCTCCTAAGCCCTCGAACTGTAGATTGGGATCGCACTCGCCGTCGCTGATGATGATGACCCGACACCTCCGTTTGACCAACTCATAAGCCGCCAAGTTTTCAAAATGTCCGCCATCGGAAATCGCCAGGTAACTGGATTTATCGTTGGCGGCACCGAACAATTCCATCAACAGATAACGCAGGCTGAACCAAGGTGAAGGGCTATCGACGCCGGGCTGGCGCGGATTGGGGAACCACCACCCAAGCCGCACGTTAAACAGCGTGAGCAGGAAGGCCACAACGGGCGAGGTATGGTAACCCATATTGGGGCTGGCGGCGGCACCGGAGACCGCAATCGCCTGGCCCAGCGTAGGTTGGCCGTCAACTCCGCCGAATAGGCCCGTTGCCTTGTAGCCCATTTCCTGTTCTGTTACCAAATCCCTGCTCCGATAGGTGCTGCCGCAGGTTAGCGGGGTCAGCGTGAATATCGCGCTGTGGCGCGTGTGCAACGACAAGTCGCTCGATCCGCCGAGGTTCAGCGCACAGTTGACGATGTGCAGAGGGCCAGCCAATGGTTTGGATTCTTCCGGCTTGGATTCTTCCGGCTTGGAGTCTTTGGGATTGAAATGTTCCGCCAGCTTTATACAGATTTTGTGAAATAAGCCGGGCAGCGGCTTGTGGTCTTTGCGGTAGTCATTGCAAATGAGCAGTTCCGTCAACTTTAAATCATCAGCGCCGTCGAAACCAGTAAAATTCTGTGGTTTGCGCTCGCCTTGCTGGAAGCGGGTAGCGCCCAAGTAGCAGCGGACGAGGCGGCTGCGATAGAAGGCGTTGAGGCTGAATTCGTTGATGTCCACGCGCCAGGCCAGCAGCGAAACGCTTACGATACATGCCGCTAGAACGGCCACTTCGACCTGCGGTTTTGCATAAAACAACAGTTTCCAGTGGTTCTCTTGCAGTAGGATCACGTCGTCGTTCCAGGACAAACCAGAGTTGATCGCGATGAGCAGGTGCAAGACGGTCGAGATCGCAACCAACAAGCCCAATATAAAGATAAACGGTGTGACTTTGGCTATCACTTCTTTCAGCATGGCTGTGCTTCCCTTGCTGGATCTGCTGCCGGTGGCACCGGATTTGCCGGCGAACAGCCCAGCGAGGGTCGTGCCTGCCCAGCCGCTAGTGACACCCTTCCAGGTGGTGTCCGAGTCCAGCAGGGACGCACCCAGCAGAGGGCCATAGACGGTGGCGACGTTGATCAGCATCCAGCCAAAGCCGTAAATGCCTAGCCATGCGCCAAAGCGGCTCCACCATTCACGCCCTCCTTCGCCCGACTGCCGCCCCAACATGCCGATCAGGATCACGATGGTCAGCGCGAACGCGCCCAGCACGAACGGAGGCCCCCAGACATAAGCCAGCCACTTGCCCTGCTCGCCGTAACCCACCCACTGATGGAACAGCAGCATGATGGCGCAAACCAAGGCATGGAGAACGAGTATTGCCGGAACAGGTGCTAACAAGCCGATGGCAACTCCCTTCCAATCCCAGCTACGAATGGAGCAGCACGAAAGCAGCCAGAGGGAAATGAACACCACCGCAAGCGGGAAGGGCCAATGTTTCCATGCTTCTCTGAAGAAGCCGCCAAAGCTGTCCAGTTTAGCCAATTCACCTGGGCCTTGGCTTTGCCCCCACAAGATGGCCGCCACCAGAAGACCTACGGCCAGCATGGGAATCACCACGGCATATTGCACCCAGGCTTGGGTGTAATTGATCTTCTTCGGCGGAATCTTTTCCTGAGGCAAAGGTTTACACACCTCTCCTTGCGGGGGCGGGGGCGAAAGTGCATTGACGACTTTCACTGCGACGGGTTGCAGGCAGAAGCCGGCCACAACCAATAGTGTCGCGATAGGAATAGCGCCACGTAAATTGATGTGGTCACGAGCGAAGGGGCTAAAATCAACATATGCACCAATACCCCATGCGGTCACCAAAGGAATGGCGGCGCAGAAGAGGCCAGTGAACCAATATTCGTCCGACAACGGCCAAGCTTCAGGTCGATTCAGCCGCAACTGGTTGCCCGGCAATCCCAACCACGCCTAGGATGAACAGGATGATCGTCGTCCAGCGATAATTGCCGACATCCGGCCAGTTCTCAAAGCCGACAAATAGCGGGCGCGGCAAGACCAGCAACGCCGCGATGGCGAGAATGACCGTGAGCTGGACGAGCAGCGTATTGCGGAACCAGATGGCCACCATCGACCAAGTGTCCGCGCTGAACAGGCCCACCGAGGGTGATAGGTAGTTGGAATAGCGGCGCAAATGGTTGATGGATTTATTCCAATCCGCCTTAGGATGCAGCCAGTCGGGTTCGGATGGCGCTGCTTTTTTTCGTTCAGCCGCACGCTTGCAATTGGCGCTTAACCATGCCCCAATGTACCCGCCGCCGGACACGGTCGAGAGATAATCGATTTTTTGCAGAAGCCCGAGATCCTTCAACGCTTCAAGTACACCCAGTCCAAAAGTGGCGCTTCGAATGCCGCCGCCGGAAAACGCGAGTCCGACCAGATCGCTTGTGTCATCTTCTGCCTTTCTGCGGCGCTTGTTGACTACTTTGAGTTCCTCCTTGAATACCGTGTCCCATGTCTTGCGGGTTTCTTCCGGGAGTCCTTTGTCAGCCATAATCATCCCCTTTTACTCCTAAGTCATTTATGATTACACGGTCGCTGGCAAGTGTGCTGGAGACGCATACACAAACGGATTTCCAACTCGCCATCCAATTTAATGGAAGATTGCGCTTGAGGCAGGGACTTGTCAACCGTTGAGGCTGTATTGGGTTGGCCAAAAGTGTTATCTTAACTTGGAGCCACATCCCGTACGCTGCCAACCAAGGGTATGGTGCGCCGGGCCGTCCGCCGCGAACATCACCCCCCCCAATATCCTGAAGGAGAGGAATCAATGAGCATAGTCGAGAACAAGGCCATACACGGTAGCGGCGAACCTGATGGTTCCGGCATTCCTGTCTCCCGCTGGCTGTTGTTGGCGATTCCCGTCGCGCTGGCTTTGCGCTGGTTCGGCGCAAATTCGATTTTGGTCTTCGCCGCTTCCCTGGTGGCGATTTACCCCTTGGCCGAGGTGATGGCGGAGGCCACCGAGGCACTCGCGAAGACGCTGGGGCCGACTGTCGGCGGGCTGCTCAATGCCTCGCTGAACAACGCCCCGGAAATCATCATCGCCATGTTCGCCTTGAAAAACGGATTGGGCGAAGTGGTCAAGGCATCCATCACTGGCTCCATCCTCGTCGAACTGCTCTTCGGCTTGGGACTGGCCATGTTCTTAGGGGGGCTCAAGCACGGCACCCAGCGCTTCAACGAGGAGGCCATCCAGATCAACGGCGGGTTGCTGACCCTGTGCGGCTTTGGCTTGATTATTCCCTCGGTGTTCCATCTATCCTCGCCGAAAGCCGAGAGTGAACTGAGTTGGGAGATCTCAACCATTTTGTTGCTCATCTATTTCACCAACCTGGGGATCACTCTGTTCCGCAAGACACCGGAGGCTGTCGGTGCGTGCCGGCCATACGGTTCCAGAAGAGGCGGGAGCAGAAAAATGGTCCCGGGGCAAAGCGGTGGGGTTGCTGACCGGAGCCACCCTGGCTTTGGCGGTCATGAGTGAGGTGGTCACCGACGCGCTGGAACCCACCAGCGAACAACTCGGTCTGACCCCGGTCTTCAGCGGCATCATCCTGTTGGCAGGTGCGGGCGGCATCGGTGAAATCATCAGCGCCAGCCGTTTCGCCCGCAACAACAACATGGATCTGGCCATCGAGGCGTCGATTGGCTCCAGCATCCAGATGATCCTCCTCGCCGTGCCCCTGCTCATTTTCAGCGCACCGTTGTTGGGCGTGAAGATGAACCTCCTGTTCTCGCCGGTCGAGGTGATGGCGATTGTGCTGACCATCGTCGCCATCCGCAATCTGACCTCTGACGGGCGCTCCACCTGGATTGAGGGGCTGATGCTGCTGGCCGTTTATCTTATGTTGGCGATTGGCTTTTTTTATCTGCCGGTGGAGGCCGCGCCGGTGGGTTGAATAATTCCGTTTGCTTGTAGCCTCACACAAAATGGGGTGTTTCAACCATGGCACCCTCCATGTCATTGATCTTTGCCATGGTGGTTGATATGATTCGGGCGTTTTTGGGAGGGTGCTGGGTGAGCCGGACAGTCCTGTTTCATGCGGTCAAACGGCTGCTCCAGCTTCAAATGTTGACAATCCTGCTGGCCTTCGCGTTGGCTTGGGCTTGGGGCGGAAAAGGCCATGCGGTGTCGGCGTTGCTAGGCGGGTTGATCGGATTTTTGCCCAACGTCTTCTTTGCCATTGTCTTCGGGCGCAAAGATCCGCGCAAGACGGCGAACCAGGTGGTCAGAGCCTTCTATTTTGGCGAGACGTTAAAATTATTTTCCACCGCCCTCCTATTCATCATTGTATTCCAACTGCCAGGCATTTTGCCCTTGCCTTTGTTCGCTGCGTTCTTGGCGGTGATGGCGATGTCTTGGTTCGCACTTTTGCTGCGCAATTAATTTTAAGTATTTTAGGGTAGGATAAAATGGCAAGCGAAGCACATGGTTCTGGGGGCGCGACCGGGTATATTGTCCATCATTTGACAGCCATGAAGGTCGGCGAGGGTTTCTGGACTTTCAACTTGGACACGATGTTTTTCTCGGCGGCGCTGGGCTTACTGTTCATCTTGGTCTTCAAGAAAGTTGCCGAATCGGCGACCAGCGGTGTACCCGGCCCCTTGCAAAACTTCGTCGAGATGATCTTTGAGTTCGTAGACACCCAGGTCAAGGACAGCTTCCATGGCCGCAGCGTCTTGATCGCGCCTTTGGCCTTGACCATCTTTTGCTGGGTGTTTTTGATGAACACCATGGACTTGCTGCCGGTGGATTTGCTGCCTGCCATCGCCCAATTGTTCGGCATCGAATATTTGCGCGTGGTGCCCAGCACCGACCTCAACGGCACCTTCGCCATGTCGATCTCGGTGTTCTTCCTGATCATTTTTTACAGCCTCAAGATCAAAGGCGTTTTGCACTTCGCCAAGGAGTTGCTGTTCCATCCCTTCGACCATTGGCTGCTGATCCCCTTCAATCTGTTGCTGAACGCTGTCGAATATCTTGCCAAACCAGTCTCCTTGGGGTTGCGACTGTTCGGCAACATGTATGCGGGCGAGCTGATCTTCATCTTGATCGCCTTGTTGCCTTGGTGGGTGCAGCCCGCGTTAAGCTTCCCCTGGGCCGTGTTCCACATCCTTATCATCACCTTGCAAGCTTTCATCTTCATGGTGTTGACCGTCGTCTACCTGAGCCTGGCTCACGAAGACCACTAGAATCCCTAATCCCTTTTCTACTCAACATTCAAATCTTTCGGAGGAAACAATGGAAATCGCAACCATACAAGGCTTTACCGCTATCGCCGTCGGCCTCATCTTAGGGCTGGGTGCCTTGGGAACCGCCATCGGCTTCGGCCTGCTCGGCGGCAAATTCCTGGAAGGCGCTGCGCGCCAGCCAGAATTGGTTCCCATGTTGCAGGTCAAGATGTTCATCGTGGCGGGCCTGTTGGACGCGGTGACCATGATCGGCGTGGGTCTGGCGCTGTTCTTCACCTTCGCGAACCCGTTCCTGCCTAAATAATGCGGAAGCGGACGCAAACCGTGTCCCCCAAGTCTAACGCTATGAGGAAAGCGCCGTGAGTATAACCGCCACCCTAATCGGGCAGATGATCACTTTCGGGCTGCTGGTGTGGTTCACCATGAAGTTCGTCTGGCCACCCTTGTTGCAAGCCCTTGAAGAACGCAAGAAGAAGATCGCCGACGGCCTCGCGGCGGGCGAGAAGGGCAAGCAGGAACTGGAGCTTGCCGACAAGAAGGCCAAGGCATCCTTGAAAGAGGCGAAGGATCAGGCCGCCGACATCGTGAACTTGGCGCACAAACGCGCCACCGCCTTGGCCGAGGAGCGGAAAGAGGCGGCCAAGCAGGAGGGCGAGCGCATCATCAGCGCCGCCAAGTCCGAAATCGACCGGGAAATCCAGCAAGCCAAGGAGGAATTGCGCCAGCAGGTGGCCGTACTGGCAGTCTCCGCCGCCGAGCAAATCCTGCAAAGGGAAGTTGACCAAAACAAGCACAAGGAAATCATTGGGAAGCTTGGCGATCAACTGGGTCAAGCGCAATGAGCGAACTAGCGACATTGGCAAGGCCTTATGCAACCGCAGCCTATAAGCGGGCCAAACAGACCGGTTCGACCGAGCGGTGGTCTGAGTCTTTGGCTTTTCTCGCAGCAGTGACGCAAACCCCGCAAATCGCGCAAGCGGCGGCAAATCCAAAGGCCAACAAGGAACGCTTCATCACTTCTCTGCTGGATCTGTGTCAAGGCAAATTGGATGGCGAAGGGGAAAACTTTGTGCGCTTGCTCGTGGCGAATCGGCGCCTAAGCCTGGCGGGCCTCATCAGCGAACAGTTCGAACAGTTCCGGGCGGACGAAGAAGGCTATGTCGAGGTGGATGTCCGCACGGCCTTTGCCCTTGACGACGCGGAAGCCGGACAGTTGGCTGCGGTGCTGCTGCAGATGCTAGGCAAACAGCCCCGTTTGCAGGTGCAGGTGGAAGAATCCTTGATAGGCGGCGTTTTGATCAAGGCCGGGGATCGCGTGATCGACGCTTCCGTGCGCGGACAAATTCAGCGCTTGGCCAAGAGACTCTACAACTAGAGCGAGATAAAGAATCATGCAATTAAACCCCTCTGAAATCAGCGAACTCATCAAAGCCAAAATCGAGAACTTCGATTTGGGCGTAGAGTCCCGCACCGAAGGAACCATCGTCAGCCTCACCGACGGCATCGTCCGTGTCCATGGATTGAGCGATGCCATGCAAGGAGAAATGTTGGAATTCCCCGGCAACACGTTCGGGCTGGCCTTGAACCTGGAAAGGGACTCGGTCGGCGCGGTGGTGTTGGGTGCCTACACCCATCTGGCCGAAGGCGACACCGTCAAATGCACTGGCCGTATTCTGGAAGTGCCTGTCGGCGAGGAATTGTTGGGCCGCGTCGTGGACGCACTGGGCAACCCCATCGACGGCAAAGGCCCGATCAACGCGACGCAAAGCTCCCCCATCGAAAAAATCGCGCCGGGCGTGATCGCCCGCCAATCGGTGAGCCAGCCGCTGCAAACCGGCTTGAAAGCCATCGACTCGATGATCCCGATTGGCCGCGGCCAGCGCGAGTTGATCATTGGCGACCGCCAGACCGGCAAGACCGCCATCGCCATCGACACGATCATCAACCAGAAAGGCACCGGCGTTAAGTGCATCTATGTCGCCATCGGCCAGAAGCAATCCTCCATCGCCAACACCGTGCGCAAGCTGGAAGAACACGGCGCATTGGCCCACACCATCATCGTCGTCGCCTCCGCGTCCGAATCCGCCGCGCTGCAATTCATCGCGCCGTACAGCGGCTGCACCATCGGCGAGTTCTTCCGCGACCGTGGCGAAGACGCGCTGATCATCTATGACGATTTGACCAAGCAAGCATGGGCCTACCGCCAAGTCTCCCTGCTGCTGCGCCGTCCGCCGGGCCGCGAAGCCTATCCGGGGGACGTGTTCTATTTGCACTCCCGTCTGTTGGAACGCGCCTCCCGCATCAATGCCGACGAAGTCGAAAAACTGACCGGCGGCGCGGTGAAAGGCAAGACCGGATCCTTGACCGCCCTGCCGATCATCGAAACCCAGGCCGGCGACGTGTCCGCCTTCGTGCCGACCAACGTGATCTCGATCACCGACGGACAGATTTTCTTGGAGACCAGCCTGTTCAACTCCGGCATCCGCCCAGCCGTGAACGCCGGTTTGTCCGGTGTCCCGCGTCGGTGGCGCGGCACAGACCAAGATCATCAAGAAGCTGGGTGGTGGCATCCGCCTCGACCTCGCGCAGTTCCGCGAATTGGCGGCGTTCGCGCAGTTCGCCTCGGATCTGGACGAAAGCACCCGCAAACAGATCGAACGCGGCCAGCGCGTCACCGAGCTGATGAAGCAGAACCAATACTCGCCCTTGAGCGTCGCGCAGATGGCCATTTCCATCTATGCCGCCAACGCAGGTTATTTGGATGATGTGGCGGTCAACAAGGTGCGTGATTTTGAGGATGCGCTGCAAACCTATGTCAAGGCCGGACATTCAGATTTGTTGGATTTGATCAACGCAACCGGCGATTACAACGACGACATCCAGTCGGCCATCGACGCGGCGATCAAGACGTTCAAAGCAACGCACACCTGGTAAGGGTTAAACAATGGCCGTAGGTAAAGAAATCCGCGTGAAAATCTCGAGTATCAAGAATACTCAGAAAATCACGCGCGCGATGGAAAAGGTGGCGACCAGCAAGATGCGCAAGACCCAGGCCCGAATGCTGGCCACGCGCCCTTATTCCCAGAAAATCGCGCAAATCATCCGGCATCTGGCCCATGCGAAGCCGGAATACCAACACCCGTTCATGGTGGAGCGGGCCGTCAAGCGGGTCGGCGTCATCTTGCTCTCCTCCGACCGCGGCCTTTGCGGTGGCCTCAACTCCAATGTGTTTCGGATGGCTTTGCGCCAGTTCCGTGCCTGGTCGGAGGAAAATATCGAGCTTGAAGTCGGCGTAATCGGCCAGAAAGGCGCGTCGTTCTTCAACGGCATCGGCGGGAACATCGTCGCGCAGGCCACCAAGCTGGGCGACACGCCGCACTTGGAAAGCATCATCGGCGTGATCAAAGTCCTGCTGGATGACTTTCGCTCCGGCAAGATCGACGAGCTTTACGTGGCGCACAACGAGTTCGTCAACACCATGACGCAGAAGCCCCAACTGGCGCAGGCTGCTGCCGATCAAGGTAGAAACGATGAGCCCGGAACTGTCCGGCCATTGGGATTATCTGTACGAGCCAGACGCCAAGGAAGTGTTGGACGATTTGTTAGTCCGCTATGTCGAGTCCATCGTGTTCCAAGGCTTGGTAGAGAACAATGCTTGCGAGCAGGCGGCGCGCATGGTGGCGATGAAAAGCGCCTCGGACAATGCGGGCAAGCTCATCAACGAGTTGCAGTTGATTTATAACAAAGCCCGCCAAGCGGCCATTACCCAGGAAATTTCCGAGATTGTCGGTGGCGCGGCCGCAGTTTGATTAAGTCCCCCTCTCCCTGCGGGAGAGGGCCGGGGTGAGGGGCTTTCGTCGCAGTCACCCACTCGAAGCCATGCAGCATTCAAGCGTAGTGCTGTTACGATTAAGACAAGATTTCCCTCACCCCAACCCTCTCCCCGAGGGAGAGGGAGTTTAGATGGCAAAAAGTTTTTACGAGGAAAAATAATGAGTTCGGGCAAAATCGTTCAAGTCATCGGTGCCGTGGTCGACGTGGAATTTCCGCGTGAATCACTGCCGAAAATTTATGACGCGTTAAGGGTCGAGAGCGTCAACTTGGTTCTGGAAGTCCAACAGCAATTGGGCGACGGCGTGGTTCGCACCATCGCCATGGGCAGCACCGATGGCTTGCAGCGTGGCCTTGAGGTCACCAACACAGGCGCGGCAATCTCGGTTCCCGTGGGTAGGGAAACGCTGGGGCGCATCATGAACGTGCTGGGCGAGCCCATCGACGAACAAGGCCCGGTCGGCGAAAAAGAGCGCTGGGGCATCCATCGCAAAGCGCCCAGCTTTGAAGAGCAGGCGGGCGGCAACGAGTTGCTGGAAACCGGCATCAAGGTCATCGACTTGGTCTGCCCGTTCGCCAAGGGCGGCAAGGTGGGCTTGTTCGGCGGCGCAGGCGTGGGCAAGACCGTCAACATGATGGAACTCATCAACAACATCGCCAAGGCCCACAGTGGTTTGTCGGTGTTCGCCGGCGTCGGCGAGCGCACCCGCGAAGGCAATGATTTTTACCACGAAATGAAAGAATCCAACGTCCTCGACAAGGTAGCGATGGTGTACGGCCAGATGAACGAGCCGCCGGGCAACCGCCTGCGCGTGGCGTTGACCGGCCTGACCATCGCCGAATTCTTCCGTGAGGAAGGCTTGGACGTGCTGCTGTTCATCGACAACATCTACCGCTACACGCTGGCCGGCACCGAAGTGTCAGCTTTGTTGGGGCGAATGCCCTCCGCCGTGGGCTACCAGCCAAACTTGGCCGAGGAAATGGGTGTGCTGCAAGAGCGCATCACCTCCACGAAGACCGGCTCGATCACCTCCATCCAAGCCGTTTACGTGCCTGCCGACGACTTGACCGACCCATCCCCGGCGACTACCTTCGCCCACTTGGACGCCACCGTCGTGTTGTCGCGCCAAATTGCCGAATTGGGCATCTACCCGGCGGTGGATCCGCTGGATTCCACCAGCCGCCAGCTGGATCCTCTGGTCATCGGCCAAGAGCATTACAACATCACCCGCAAGGTGCAGGGCATCTTGCAGCGCTACAAGGAATTGCGCGATATCATCGCCATCTTAGGGATGGACGAACTGTCGGAAGAAGACAAGCTGGTCGTCTCCCGCGCCCGCAAAGTGCAGCGTTTCTTGTCGCAGCCGTTCCATGTCGCCGAAGTGTTCACCGGCAGCCCTGGGAAATATGTCCCGCTGAAAGACACTATCGCAGGCTTCAGCGGCATCGTCGGCGGCGAGTACGACGACATCCCCGAGCAGGCTTTCTACATGGTAGGCACCATTGACGAGGCTTTGGAAAAAGCCAAACGTCTGGCGGCTTGAAACTAAAGGGGCCAAACCATGGCTATGACTATTCATGTGGACATCGTCAGCGCGGAGGAGAAAATTTTCTCCGGAATGGCGGAATTGGTCGTCGCGCCGGCGGCGGAAGGCGACGTCGGCATCGCGGCGCGGCACGCCCCCCTGCTGACGCGCCTTAGGGCCGGCGAGGTGCGGGTCATCACCGACAAGAACGAGACCCTGCCCTTCTTTGTGTCCGGCGGGATTTTGGAAGTCCAGCCGCATGTGGTTTCTGTGCTTGCGGACAGGGCTGCGCGGGCCAGAGACATTGACGAGGCTGCGGCGAGCGAAGCCAAACGCCGTGCCGAGGAAACCTTGGCCGACCGTTCCGACAAGCTGGACTACGCCAAGGCACAAGCGGAACTCATTGAGGCCGTGGCCCAGTTGAAAACCCTGGATCGTTGGCGCAAGAACCGCTAACCAGCAACAACATCCTAAGAAGACCCGGTAGGCCATAGAAAGCAATTGCTTTGTTTTCAATGGCTTGCTGGGTTTTTTTGTTATCCGCAATAAAAAAATTACCAGTAAATGTCTTCTCTTAAGTAAAATTCATTCAAATACAACAACCGGTAGCACTTGTCGGTTGTACACAAACTCATCTGTGCTTCGCTCCTGTTTTCGTCTCTTGACGCTCATTGCGTAGCGCCAGAGTTCACATTTTTACTTGGCCGAAGAGAAAAACATGTCAATTTATGCAGTATGGAACAACAAAGGCGGAGTTGGCAAGAGCTACCTGACCTTCCAAATTGCCTCAGAATTTGCGCTTGCGCATCCTGAGCAAAGGGTTCTCGTTATTGATTTATACTTGTTAAACTAATAAATAAAACATTTTACGAATTCCTGTATAATGCTTTGAACCACACCTACGCCCAAAAACACATCCCCAAGTTCAGTAAGATATGATTCGCCTAGAATTTTCTCCGGAAACCGTTGAGCAGTTGCTGTATGAAAAGCGATACCATCCTCATCCGCGTGTCCGTCAAAAAATGGAGGTCTTGTACTACAAATCTCTGGGAATGCCCCATCATCAAATCTGTCAATTGAGCAATATTCGAGGGCGAGCCACATTGGCCCGTTATCTTCGCGAATACCAAGAGGGTGGATTGGATCGGATTCGGAAGCTTAATTTTCACAAGCCAGAAAGTGTTCTAGCATTGCATCGCGACAAAATTGAAGAAGCGATTGCTGAAAAACCGCCTGCTACCATTAGTGAGGCTCGACACCGCATTGAGGAAACCACGGGGATCAAGCGAAGCAACACCGCTGTTTATAGATTCTTAAAAAAAACGTTGGATTGAGCCGGTATAAAACAGGCTCAATTCCCGTCCAACAAACTGACCCGGAACGCCAAAAAAAACAAGAAATCTTTAAAGAACAAAAGCTTGAGCAACGCTTAGAAGAGATGATGGCGGGTCGCAGGGAAGTTTTTTTCGTGGATGCGGCGCACTTTGTCTGGGCGGCATTCCTTGGATATTTATGGTTTTGGAACCGGCTTTTTGTTTCTGCCCCTGCGGGACGAAAAAGATTTAATGTATTAGGCGCAATCAACGCACGGACGCATCAACTCATTACGGTGACAAATAACACCTACATCAATGCGGAGAGCGTCTGCGAATTGCTCAGGGCGATTGCCGAGATTGGGTTTCAGGTTCCAGTCACCTTGGTGCTGGACAATGCAAGATATCAACATGCCAAGGTGGTAAAAGAGTTGGCGGATAGTCTTGGTATCGAATTGCTTTTTTTACCGGCCTACTCGCCCAATTTAAATCTGATTGAACGATTATGGAAGTTCGTCAAGAAAGAATGCCTGTATTCTAAATACTATGAGAGTTTTGGCTTCTTCACCGAAGCCATACAGGATTGCCTTTCAAAAGTGGGAACAGACGAATATGAGCCTATGCTTAAAACTCTGCTTAACCTCAAATTTCAAACCTTTAATAAAGTTCAGTTTGTAAAGCACTAAAGTATATGTCCGCAAGCAAATTCATCAAGCATGTTGCTTGGAGGAATGATAGACGGTGAGAATAGGTTGAATGCGATTCACGCAAGACAACCGAGAACAACGGTTTCCGGGTATATTGAAGACAGAACGGTGAGTCCATATATCTCGCCAAAAGGTGGTGCCAAATATTTGGCCCAGGTATCTAGGTATAATCAATATATTCCTGATAATTTGTTTATCGTTGTGGGTGATGAGAGGCTGGAAATTCAGTCATCAAGGGTGTCTAACGCTGCCAGCGCGAATATTGGGCCAAACGATGCCTGGAGGATTGTTCACTTGTGGATTAAGGATTTGATTGAGGACATAAGATATAACTGGAATTACGAAGAGTCAACAGTGTTCATAGATTGCAATCCCAGTTTTTCGATTTACACTGAACTGGCCTTAACTGCAGCTGAAAAATTGCTGATCCCTTTTTCTGCGGATGGCTCATCAAAGCGAGCGGTTAAGGCGGTGCTTTCCCTGGTTTACGGAGAGGCACGTCTTGGCGCTGTTGAGCAACAGTCAGAGTTTTCTCTTAATGCCAAAAGATGGTCAATGGCTTTTCCGCAAATATATATGTATATTGGAAACCGCTTGACGCAGATGAATAGTTCTTCCGCCTCCGCATTCAAAACTGTGGTCGATGAGATTGGGAATGAAATTTGGACTGTTTGGCAGTCGCATCCTGACCGTTTTTGTGTTCACACAAGTGGGCAAACACCAAAAAATAGGAAGGCGTTTGAAAAAATGTTTTGCTTTGAAGTCAATGACGCAAATACGGCTTCGGTTATGTCGGGTGCGCTTGGTATTCCAATATCAACTGGACAAGCAGGTTCCAAACATTAAGGCGCTCGTTGAGAGCATTGAATAAATGCCTGGTTTTTCTGCGGATAGAGATATTCCATTATGGCACTGCAAACTATCATTTTAGCGGCGGGAACTGGCACCCGTATGCGTTCGTCCATGCCAAAAGTACTGCACAAGATCGGAGGGATCGCCCTGTTGGCCCATGCCCACCGCTTGGCATCCCAATTGGGAGACAATGCCGTCAATGTGATTTACGGCCACGGCGGAGACCAGGTATTGGCCGCTTTGGGGGGGGTGAGTGCGCAATGGACGGAACAAAAAGAGCGATTGGGCACGGGCCATGCCGTGATGCAGGTGGCGGACTGGATCGAGGACGCGAACACCGTGCTGATTCTGTATGGCGACGTACCCCTGTTGCGGCTGGGAACGGCACAAAAGCTGATTCGCCAAGTGACTGAGACTAGCATGGGCTTGTTGACGATCAGCCTGGACAATCCCGCAGGCTACGGGCGCATCGTCCGCGACGATAATGGTCAGGTCACTAGCATCGTCGAGGAGAAAGACGCCAGCCCGCAGCAGCGCGCGATCAATGAGATCAACACCGGGATCATGGCGGTCAATGGCGGTTTGCTGAAACGCTGGCTAAGCCGGCTGGGCAACAACAATGCGCAAGGCGAATACTATTTGACCGACATCATCGCCTTGGCGGTGGCGGGCGGCATCCAGGTGGAAACGTCCCAACCGGCCGACGAATGGGAGGTGCTGGGCGTCAACAACCGGATGCAGCTTGCGCAATTGGAGCGGCATTTCCAGCAACGACAGGCCGAAGCCTTAATGGAGCAAGGCGTCACGCTGGCGGATCCTGCGCGTTTCGACCTGCGCGGGGAAATTGAGTCGTGCGGCCAAGATGTGGAAATCGATGTGAACGCCGTGCTGGAAGGGAAAATCAGCTTAGGCGACCGGGCCAAGATCGGCCCGAACGTCTACATCAAAGACAGCCAAATCGGCAACGACACGGAAATCTTCGCCAATAGCGTCATCGAAAACGCCAGCATAGGCCCAAGCTGCCGCATCGGGCCTTTTGCCCGCGTACGCCCCGAAAGCCGGATCTGCGAAGGCGCCCATATCGGCAATTTCGTCGAAATCAAGAAAACTGAAGTGGGCAGGGGATCGAAGATCAACCATCTCAGTTATGTCGGCGATGCCATCATCGGGGCCAGCGTCAACATCGGCGCAGGCACCATCACCTGCAATTATGACGGCACCAACAAACACCTGACCGTCATTGAAGACGGTGCCTTCATCGGTTCGGACACGCAATTGGTCGCACCCGTCACCGTGGGCAAGAACGCCACCATAGGGGCCGGATCGACCATCACCAAAGACGCGCCGGCTGACGAACTAAGCTTAAGCCGAACCAAGCAAGTCACGATTCCGGGATGGCAGCGTCCCGTCAAGAAGAAAAGGTAAGCCTATGTGTGGAATTGTCGGGGCCATCGCCCATCGCTTCATCACGCCGGTATTGCTGGAAGGCCTGCGCCGACTCGAATATCGGGGCTACGATTCCGCCGGCATCGCGGTGCTGGACGAGAATGACGCGATTGATCGCGCCCGCAGCCTGGGCAAGATCAAGGAATTGGAAAGCCTGCTGGCCCAGTCCCCGGTCGAGGGCAAGACCGGTATCGCCCACACCCGCTGGGCGACCCACGGCGTGCCCGGCGGAACGCAACGCCCACCCCCATCTTTCCCGCGACGCCGTGGCCGTGGTGCATAACGGCATCATCGAAAACCACGAGGAATTGCGCCAGTCCCTGCAACAAAAAGGCTACGAATTCACCTCGGAGACCGACACCGAGGTCATCGTCCATCAAATCCAGGAATACATGGCGCAAGGCGAAGACTTGTTGCAGTCAGTGCGCAAGACCACCGCATTGCTCAATGGTGCCTACGCCATCGGCGTCATCAGCGTCAAAGAACCCCGCAAACTGATCGCCGCCCGCCATGGCAGCCCGCTGGTCGTCGGCTTGGGCGACAACGAAAACTTCATCGCCTCCGACATCTTCGCCCTAGTGGGTGAAACCCAGCGCTTCATCTTCCTGGAAGACGGGGACATCGCCGTGTTGACCACGGAAGAGGTCGTGGTCTACGACAAGAGCGGCAAGCAATCGGAACGCGGTGTCAACGTGACCAAACTGTCGGCGGACGCGGTGGAGCGCGGCCAATACCGCCATTACATGCAGAAGGAAATCCACGAGCAGCCGTTGGCCATCAAGAAGACCTTGGACGGGCGCATCCATGACGGACGGGTTCTGCCGGCCGCCTTCGGGCCTCATGCCGAACAGGCTTTCGACCGGATCAAGGCCGTGCAGATCGTCGCTTGCGGCACCAGCTACCACGCGGGCATGGTGGCCCGCTACTGGATGGAAGACATCGCTGGACTGCCCTGCAATGTCGAGGTCGCCAGCGAATTCCGTTACCGCAAGCACGTGGTCTTGCCCGGCACCTTGTTCGTCACCATCTCCCAGTCTGGAGAAACCGCCGACACCCTGGCTGCGCTGAAGGAGGCCAAGCGCCTCGGCTATACGCACACCCTAGCCATTTGCAACGTGCCGGAAAGCTCCATCGTGCGGGAGTCGGAATCCACCCTGATGACCCGCGCAGGCCCTGAAATTGGCGTCGCCTCCACCAAGGCATTCACGACCCAATTGGCCGCCCTGCTGCTGCTGGTGGTCGCCCTAGGTCGGCGCAACGGGCTGGCGGCGGAGGAAGAAGCCAAGATCGTCAGGGAACTGGAACAATTGCCCGGCCAGATCCAACGCGCCTTGGAATTGGAAAGCGAGATCGAGCAATGGGCCAAACTGTTTGGCGACAAGCAGCACACCCTGTTTCTAGGGCGCGGAGCGCAATACCCGGTGGCGATGGAAGGCGCTTTGAAACTGAAGGAAATCTCCTACATCCACGCCGAAGCCTATCCCGCCGGCGAATTGAAGCACGGCCCTTTGGCCTTGATCGACAGCGAGATGCCCGTCATTGCCGTCGCCCCGAACAACGAGTTGCTGGAAAAGCTCAAGTCCAATCTGCAAGAAGTCCACGCCCGGGGCGGGCAGCTTTTTGTGTTCGCCGATGTCCACGCGCCGATGGAAAGCGTCCCCAACGTCAACCTGTTGCGCGTGGCGGAAACCAACGAAGTCGTCGCCCCCATCGTCTACACCATCCCCCTGCAACTCCTCGCCTACCATGTCGCCCTCATCAAAGGCACGGATGTGGACCAACCCCGTAACCTCGCCAAGTCGGTGACGGTGGAGTGATGGCCATTTTCTGGCACGGCCCCATGGGAGAGCCAAGCCGGAGCCATCAAACACGGCCGCGCGGAAAGGAACTGCGGCGGGCGCGATTCTGGCGAACGCCGGAGCGCGGGAAACCGCCGAGCTTATCCAACTCAAGCAAGTGAGGGGGGGGCTAAAGCCCATTACAGTCGGTGTGCGGGGCGTTCGAGGGTCTGCTGCGACGATGCCTATAGGCAGAAACTGCTTGGAATTCAAGCCGTTGCTTGATGCGATTGCCCTGTTTCCCGACCTACTCGGCTTTCCGCCTAATCCCTGGCAAAACCACTATCAATGCCCAATCCGCCCGTCACTGCCCCTCGTCATCCTATCAATCTGCCCCCCTTCCACATCCAGCAATTCCAACTCCAACGGCATCTTGCCCAAGGCGTGGGTGGCGCAGGACAGGCACGGATCATAAGCGCGGATCGCCACTTCCAAATGGTTCAGCAAGCCTTCGGTCAGTTCTTTGCCGTCTAGGTAGCGGGCGGCGACGGCGCGGACGGCTTCGTTCATGGCTTGGTTGTTGTTGGTCGTCGAAACGATCAGGTTGGCGCGGGTGACGATGTCGTTTTCGTCGATCTGGTAATGGTGGAATAGCGTTCCACGCGGGGCTTCGATGACGCCGACGCCTTCGCGGCGCTTCTCGCCGGTCGTCACCAAGTCATTGCTCAACACGTCGGGGTCATGCAGCAGTTCTTTGATGGCTTCGGCGCTGTGCAGCATTTCGATCATCCGCGCCCAGTGGTAGGCGAGGGATTCATGCACCGGCCCGCCATTGCCTTGGGCGATGAATTCGACGCGGGCGGCTTCGGCCAATGGCGTGGAGATGAAGTCGGCGTTGTTGACGCGGGCCAAGGGGCCGACGCGATACCAACCATTTTCGCGGCCCAAATCGACGATGTACGGGAATTTCATGTACGACCAAGAGCGCACTTCTTCTTTTAAGTATTGGGTGTAGTTTCGGTAGTCCACATGGTCGAAAATGGTCTGGCCTTTTTCGTCCCTAGCCCTTAAGCCGCCGTGGTAGAGTTCCAGCGCACCGTCGCCACGAGTCAGGCTTAAGAAATTGGACGGGAACGCGCCGAAGTGGCGGTGGTATTCCTCGTTGGACAGATAAATGTGCTTAATCAGGCCGACCACTTCTTGCGACCAGAGGACCATCTCGTCGATGTCCTTTAACAGATAATCGCGGTCTTCTAAGCTAAGGGCTTTGTTCATGCCGCCGGGGATCGCCGCCGTGCCGTGGACGCGCTTGCCGCTGATGCAACGGATGACTTCCTGGCCGAATTTGCGCAACTTGACGCCTTTCAGCCCGGTCTCGGCAAATCTCGGATCGCTCAACACACTGACGACATTGCGGTGGGCGGCGTCATCATCGAAGCCGAAGAGCAGATCCGGCGTGGAGAGATGGAAGAAGTGCAGGGCATGGGATTGCAAGGTTTGGCCCAGATGCATCAAGCGGCGCAGCTTCTCGGCCGGTGCCGTCAGTTGATCGACGCCGACGATTTGATCCACCGCCTTGGCTGCGGCGAGGTGGTGGCTGACCGGGCAGATGCCGCACAGGCGCTGCACCAGCACCGGCAGCTCCCAATAAGGTCGGCCTTGGATGAAGCGCTCGAAGCCTCGGAATTCGACGATGTGCAGACGGGCTTGCTTGACATGGTTGTCTTCGTCCAACAAAAGAGTCACCTTGCCGTGACCCTCCACCCGGGTGACGGGTTCGATGACAACGCGCTTGAGGTTTTCTGGATGGGCGGCGGTTTCGAGATGCTCGTACATTTTGCTTCCCCTCTATTAAAAGGCATGGGACTGAATCGATTGGCCCAATGATACACCACCCGACCAAGGACGGCAGACAATGCCAAAGCTGAGGTTGAAAAGACTTGCTGTGGATAACTTGCCAATCGGGTATGATATAAGGTCTGCTTTTTTATCCCTGAGACGATCATTGCCCGTGTTTCATGCCCTTTCCGACTTCCCTTGCCTTAGACTAACCGCCCCATGAGTACGCTATGGAGCCTGTGTGTCAGCAAGCTTGAGGGCGAACTGCCGCCGCAACAATTCAACACCTGGATACGTCCCTTGCAAGCCGTGGAGAGCGCTTCCGAGCTGAAATTGCTTGCGCCCAACCGATTCGTGCTGGAATGGGTAAAACAGCATTTCTTCGACAAGATCGAGGAAGTGTTAGCCAACCAGAAGCTTGACCCCTCGCCCACCGTGGTGCTGGAGATCGGCGCAATCCCGCGTGAGGGTGTCCGCGACGGCAAGCCTGCCTCGACAAAAAAGCCCGCAGCAGGCCGCAAGAGCCAGCCCAACAACCTGAACACTTCCTTCACTTTCGAGAATTTCGTCGAGGGGAAATCCAACCAATTGGCCAAAGCGGCATCCCTGCAGGTTGCCCAAAACGTAGGCCGTGCCTACAATCCCTTGTTCATCTATGGCGGCACAGGCCTAGGCAAGACCCATCTGATGCACGCCATCGGCAATGAGATTCTGTACAGCAATCCGTCTGCCAATATCATCTACCTGCACTCCGAGCGCTTCGTCTCGGACATGGTGAAGGCGCTGCAACACAATGCCATCAATGCGTTCAAGGAATTTTACCGCACCGTCGATGCGCTGCTGATCGACGACATCCAATTTTTCGCCGGCAAGGAACGCTCCCAGGAAGAGTTTTTCCATACCTTCAACACCTTGCTGGAAAACAAGCACCAGGTGGTCATGACCTGCGACCGCTATCCGAAAGAGATAAAAGGCTTGGAGGATCGCCTGAAATCCCGCTTCGGCTGGGGCCTGCCGGTGGCGGTGGAGCCGCCGGATCTGGAAACCCGCGTCGCCATCCTGATGAGCAAGGCCCAACATGCCGGTGTGGAATTGTCGCCGGAGGTGGCATTCTTCATCGGCAAGCGCATCCGCTCCAATATCCGCGAACTGGAAGGCGCTTTGCGCCGCGTCACCGCCAACGCCCACTTCACCGGCCGACCCATCACCTTGGAATTCGCCAAGGATGCCTTGCGCGATCTCATCGCCATGCAAGACCGTCTAGTCAATGTGGACAACATCCAAAAGACCGTGGCGGAATATTACAAGATCCGCGTCGCCGACCTGCTCTCCGACAAGCGCACCCGCACCATCACCCGCCCCCGGCAGGTCGCCATGGCCTTGGCCAAGGAGCTGACCAACCACAGCCTGCCGGAGATCGGCCAGATGTTCGGTGGCCGCGACCACACCACGGTACTTCATGCCACCCGCAAAGTGGTGGAATTGAAGGAAAGCGACAGCAAGTTCCAGGAAGATTATTCCAATCTCCTGCGCACCCTTTCCAATTGACGCCCCGCTAGGACGGGGAGGAACACTAAACCCACACGCTGAAACCGGCCCCATGAAATTCACCATCTCCCGAGAAAATCTCCTGGCCCCCCTGCAACAAGTCGTCGGGGTGATCGAAAAGCGCCAGACCCTGCCGATCCTGTCCAATGTGCTGATCCGTTTGGCCGACAACCGGCTGGAATTCACCGGCACCGACCTGGAAGTGCAATTGGTTACCCATTCCGTCACGGATTCCGGGGAAGATGGGCAGATCACCGTGCCGGCGCGCAAGCTCCTGGACATCTGCCGCCTGTTGCCCGACGGCAGCTCCGTCAATGTGGAGTGCGGCGCGGACAAACTCAGCATCAAAAGCGGGCGCAGCCGGTTCTCCCTAAGCACCTTGCCCGCCGACAACTACCCGGCCTTCGATATCAGCAGCCCGGAGGCGGAGATCGGCTTAAGCAGCCGCATCTTGAAAAAAGCCATGGAGAAAACCCTCTACGCCATGGCCCTGCAAGATGTGCGCTATTATCTCAACGGCCTGCTGCTGGACTTGGATGGTGCTTTGCTGCGCACGGTATCCTCCGACGGCCATCGTCTGGCGGTCTATGAGGAGCCCCTCGAAGGCGTGGATTTGCCCCCCCGCCAAGTCATCATCCCGCGCAAGGGTGTCATGGAACTGTACCGCCTCCTCGGCGACCAAGACGAATTGATCACGCTGCAAATCGCCCCCAACAACATCCGTGTGCTGATGGGCGATGCCAGCTTCTCGGCCAAACTAATCGAAGGCCGCTTCCCCGACTTCCGCCGCGTCATGCCCAGGGACATTTCCAAGACCATCCATATCGGGAAGGATGTGTTCAAATCCGCGCTGACCCGCGTGGCCGTGCTGTCCACCGAAAAGATCAAGGGCGTCAGCCTGGAAGTAAGCGAAGGCTTGATGAACCTGCAGGCGCAAAACCCCGAACACGAAGAGGCCGAAGAAGAATTGGAAGTCCGCCTGGAAGGCGAAGGATTGTCCGTGGGCTTCAACGCCGCCTACCTGCTGGATGCGATCAACAATGTGGATGCGGACGAGGTTCGGCTGTCTTTCACCGACGCCGCCAACAGTTGCCTGATTGAAGACCCGCAGAATCAGAAATACAAATTCATCGTCATGCCAATGCGGCTTTGAGGCAGCCCCGTTGTTCCCGCGCACATCCACGCTAGACCTCATCGCCTGAAATATGGAAAATATGCCCTTCACCCCATCCCCGATTGACTTCCCACTAGAGGAGGATTTCGACTATGTGTTGGAGCGGCGAAGCATCTGCGGCATTGGCTGCGGTGGGCTTTGGCACGGCCTATCATGTCGCCCGCAGGGGCGAATCCAAGGAACTGTGGATTCCCTTGGCCTATTTCGCCTGCATGGAATTATTGCAGGCAGTGACTTATGCTTACATTAATCTCTGTGGCACCCCGCAAAACCAGATATTGACGCTATTGGGTTATTTCCATATCGCCTTCCAGCCGTTTTTTGTCAACATGGTGGCGCTGTATTTCATCCCGCGGGAGGTGAAGGAAAAAATCGCCCATTGGGTCTATGCCTTGTGCGGCATGGGTACGCTGGCCATGCTGCTGAAAATGTATCCATTCCCATGGGCTAGGCTATGTGTCAAGGGGTATGAGGGTTTTTGTGGGCCGACGATTTGCTCCCTGTCCGGGGATTGGCATATCGCTTGGCAATTGCCCCTCAACGACTTGTTGTCGAGATACCCGGACAACTGGTTTCCATTCGATTACGGCCTGCATGGCTTCAGCTATTTCGCGGTCAGCTTCTTCCTTCCTTTCGTTTATGGCTCCTGGCGCTTCGTCGGCTTCCACTTGGCCGTCGGCCCCCCCTGCTGTCGGATCTGTTGACCGCGCACCCCAACGAACAAGCTGCCGTCTGGTGCCTGCTTTCCATCGCGCTGTGCGTTTCGGTCATCAAAACGCCTTTGCGTCGGCATCTGCATGTGGCAAATTGGCCCTTTTATGGCCGATTCGGGATGGCCAGGGAAGATCCAGGGCTTGCTGACAGCAGCCAGGAACTGCTTGCCGAAACAGCCCCCAACGATTAAGCCGCTTGCCCTTGCGGAATAAGCTGCCAGACGCCGTTGGTGTGGATTGGAGGGGCCGTTGTGGCGGATGACGTTCAAGGCCATGCGCCGCACCAGGCCCAGGTTTTCCGCCGAATGATCCTTGCGGGCGCGGTTGGCATCCTCGCCGAACTGCACGTCCAGCACCCAGTGCCGGCCGTTCTCGATGGCCCAATGCCCGCGCACCACGTCCGCAAAGCGTTCCAGGCCGGTCCGCGAACCCAGGTAGTGGCGGCATCCGGTGGTGGTCTGTCCGCCAATGACGCGGGTTGACCCCACCCGCCCCACCGCCCGCAACCCCGCCCATTCCGGCTTCTGCGCCAGCCAGCCGAGGTTGTCGCTGAGCGCGTAGCGGCGGATTTCGATCCGCCCGTGGTCTTTCTCCACCGTCTCGCACACCGCCAGCGCGCCCTTGCCGGCCTCTCGTGTCCAGCCACAGCGCCACGTCCTCGCGCAGCCCCGGGTGGTTGTCCTTCAGCGCCAGCACGTAATCCGCGCCCGCCTGGTCGGTCTTGTCGGCGATGGCCTTCTGGCAACCCATGGCGTCGATGCTGACCACGGCCCCCTCCAATTCCAGCAAGTCCAGCACCTGCGGGATGGCGGTGATCTCGTTGGGCTTGCCGTCCACCGCCTGCTGCGCCAACACCAGCCGCGCCTTGGCGGCGTAGGCGCTCAACAGATGCGCCGCGCCCTCCTTGCCCCGGCTTCCGCGCAAGGTCTTGCCGTCCAGGCAGACCTGCTCGCCCGCGAGGCTGGGCAGGGCCGACCGCGCCCAGCGCAGGAACGCCGCCGCGAAGACCCCCGGCCCCAGCCGGCCGACGGCATCGCTGAGCGTGTCATGCGAGGGGATGCCGTCGGGGAGTTCCAGGAATTGCCGGAACCAAGCCTCCTTTTCGCGGGCGAAGGCTTCCGTCCCCACCCAGTCTTCGATGCCGCCCAGCACCGCGCAGAAGACGATCATCAGAATATCCTGGAGCGGGTGCAACTTGTCCTTGGTGGCCCGCCTTGGGTCGGCAAGCTCGGCAAAGCAGGGCCGGGGATCGGGCAGCATGCGGGGCGGACACAAAGCCGACACCGTAACGCATCCGACTGCCAAGGGCTAGATAGCGCGATTGCCCTGCCCGGACACCCCCAAGACTTGACAACGGCTCGATATGAGGGCAAGGTATGCCCCGGAGCGTAAGGAAATTTGCCGGGCAAACCACAGGTTTTGTTCCCGCAAGACCGTACGCAAACTCGCCGCAAGGCGCAACCCCTTATCCACAACGATGGAGGACGAAGAAAGGCTCCTGGGTTATCCAGGACCGCTTACGATGTGCTGTTTAGTTCAGGTTTTTCCCACAAAACTACGTTCTAAGTAGTACGCTTTCGAAAATAGAAGATGTGGCCGTCCAATAACCGTACCGAAAAGTACACGTAATTGGCTGCAACTTTGACGACGATAGGAAACGGAACTATGTCAAACAAACTTGTAAAAGTTTTATTTCTGCTGGCCTTCTCTGCTTCACCGGCTGTTGCCAAATCCGGCCACCCCCACGATGGACACCACCGGAATTCGCAACACCACCAGCGCGCCAAACACCGCCATCATCAGGCACAACTGCCACAAGACGACCTCACCTGTCTGGCAAATACCGCGTATCGCGAAGCACGGAATTCGGAATCCAACCTGCAAGCCGTGGCCAATGTCGCCAAAAACCGTTTGCTACACGGTTGGGGGCATAGCTATTGCCATGTGATCCGCACCGGTAGATTCGTCTATTCGGTCAGGCATCCCGACCCGGCGCAATATGCCAAAGCGCATGAAATCGCCCGGAAGGTGATGGAAGACAAGCTCCCCGACAATACGGGAGGTGCCGTGTTCTTCCATGCCTCATACGTGCGCCATCGGCCGAAATGGGCCAAAGCGCAATATTTGACCGCCCGGATTGGCGGCAACGTGTTCTACCGGGATCAGTCCTCGGTTATGCGTGTGGCTGACAACACGCCTGAATCCGAGCTTAACAGCCGGGATTGAGCCGCCTAGGCGGGATTTTTGAAGCCTTAATCAACTGATAGCGGCGCGGTGCGCACCCAATGGAATAAGGAAAAACCGTTGTGTGCCGCCCCCATACTCCCTTTTTAAGCACAAAAAAACCGGCCAAAGCCGGTTATTTCCAGAGCCAGTTTCCCTCGGCGATCCCGAAGGATCATCACCGCATCCTGCAAAACTTGTGGCGTCCCCAAGGGGATTCGAACCCCTGTCATCGCCGTGAGAGGGCGAAGTCCTAGGCCACTAGACGATGGGGACGCAGTGGCTGCGCATCATACTACAAGCCCACCGCCAGTCAAACGGTTTTGCGTGGCGAAGACAGCGGATGCCGCCTGCCGGGCTTGGGAAAGTCTTGCTCCGTCGTCCTCGGACGAGCCATCGCCCCCGGCGGGCAGCGGCGGATTTGAGACTGTCGCCCGGGTAGGGTAATATTTTGGGTACCCTAACCAACCATCAGAAAACTCCCCTGCCAATCCTCGACCTCGTCCACAAGCTGTTCCGATCACTGCAATCCGCGCCCCTGCCCGCGTCCGTCCAGCCTGCCAAAGCTGCCGCGACTAATTTTAGGGTTTACGCACGATCCGAACACAATATTTCACGCGCCCAGATCAGCGACGAAGCGCTGAAAGTGCTGTATCGCCTGCGCAAGGCGGATTACCAGGCTTTCCTGGTGGGCGGGTGCGTCCGCGACCTGCTGCTGGGGCGCGAACCCAAGGATTTCGACGTGGTCACAGATGCCCACCCTGAGGAGATTCGGGGCGTGTTCCGCAATTGCCGCCTGATCGGCCGCCGCTTCCGCCTAGCCCATGTGCATTTTGGCGACAAGATCGTCGAAGTGGCCACCTTCCGCGCCCTCAACAACGAGGACGGCGAGGGCGACCGGGAGGAAGGGCGGGACGGGCGTCTCCTCCGCGACAATATTTACGGCAGCATCGAGGAAGACGCCTGGCGGCGGGATTTCACCGTCAACGCGCTGTATTACGACATCGACAACTTTTCCGTGGTGGATTATGTCGGCGGGATGAGTGACCACCAGGCCGGCATCCTCCGCCTGATCGGCGACCCCGAGCAGCGCTACCGTGAAGACCCTGTGCGGATGTTGCGTGCGATACGCTTTGCCGTGAAACTAGGATTCAGCATCCATCCTAGTTGTGCCGAGCCGATCCACAGCCTCGCGCCACTGCTGCAAGGCATTCCCTCCGCCCGCCTGTTCGACGAGGTCATCAAACTGTTGCTGTCGGGCTACTCGGTGCAAACCTTCGAAGAGTTGCGCCGCTATGGCCTTTTCGGCCTGCTGTTTCCGGAAACCGAGGAATGCCTGGGCAATGAGCCCGAGGGCTTCCCGCTAGTCTTTCTGTCCAAGGCCTTGGAGAGAACCGACGAGCGATTCCAGAGCCACCAAGGCATCGCGCCGTTTTTCCTGTTCGCCTGCCTGCTCTGGGAGCCGGTGCGCCTCCTCGCCGCAGCCAAGATCGAAGCGGGGGAAAACGAGATTTTCGCCTTCCAGGAAGCTGCCTCCGAAGTGCTTGACCGGCAGGTGCGCAGCGTCACCATCCCCCGCTCCATCAGCCTGACCATGCGCGAGGTGTGGATGTTGCAACCCCGCCTGGAACGCATCACAGGCACCCGGCCATTCAAACTGCTGGCCCATCCTCGCTTCCGCGCCGCCTACGATTTCCTGGTGTTGCGCACCGAAACCGGCGAGGCCGACCCTGGACTGGCCGAGTGGTGGACCTATTTCCATGACGCCCCGGAAGCGGAGCGGAAAGCCATGGCCCGCGAGGGCGGCACACGCCAGACGGCAAGCCGTTCGCGTGGACGCCGACGCGGGCCGCGCAAACCCAAGGCCAAAAATGACGCCTAACCCCACCATAGCCTACATAGGCTTGGGCGGCAATTTGGACGACTCCCAGGCGCTGCTGGCCTCGGCGCGAATCGCCATAGCCGCCGTGCCGGGAATCCGTGAAACCGCCTTTTCCAGTTTCTACCGTAGCGCCCCCATGGGGCCGGCCGACCAGCCCGATTATGTCAACGCGGTGATGGCCGTGGAAACCTCCCTCCCCCCCCATGATTTGCTGAAAGCATTGCAAAAAATCGAACTGTCGCATGGGCGTGTGCGCACCGGGCTGCGCTGGGGGCCGCGCACCCTGGACTTGGACATCCTGCTCTATGGCGACGGACAAATCCAAGACGAGGTGCTGACGGTGCCGCATGTTGGCATCGCCGAGCGTGAATTCGTGCTGTATCCGTTGGCGGAAATCGCCCCGCCCGATCTGGCCATTCCTGGCAAGGGCCGCTTAAAAAAATTGGTCGCCGCCTGTCCTCGGCGCGGCATGGAGACCATCGTCCATGTCTGAACGGGCCATGACCGTCCCCGAATTGGCCGCGATGAAAGCGCGGGGCGAGAAAATCGCCGTGCTGACCGCCTACGACGCGCTCTTCGCCCGGATGCTGGACGAGGCCGGGGTGGATGCCATCCTGGTCGGCGACTCGCTGGGCATGGTTATCCAAGGCCACGAGACCACCCTACCGGTGAGACTGGATGACATGGTCTACCATGCCCGCTGCGTGGCGCGTGGTGCGTCACGGGCGCTGCTGCTGGCCGACCTGCCGTTCATGAGCTATCCCACCCCCGAACGTGCCGCCGAGAGCGCAGCTCGCCTGGTCCGCGAAGCCGGGGCCAGCATGGTCAAGCTGGAAGGTGGCCGCCGCCGGGCGGACACCGTGCGCTTCTTGGTGGATCAAGGCATCCCGGTCTGCGGACATCTCGGGCTGTTGCCGCAATCCATCCACCAATTGGGCGGCTATCTGGTGCAAGGCAAGGAAGACCGCGCCGCGCAAACCCTGCTGGAAGACGCCTTGCTACTGCAGGAGGCGGGGGCCGGGCTGTTGGTGCTGGAATGTGTGCCTGCCAGCCTTGGCGAGGAAATCAGCCGCGCCTTGGAGATTCCCGTCATCGGCATCGGTGCGGGGCCGCGCTGCGACGGACAGGTGTTGGTGTTGCATGACATGCTGGGCCTAGGCTTCGGCAAGCGGCCCCGGTTTGTGAAGGATTTTCTTGCGGATGCCCCGGACATTGCCTCGGCGGTGCGGGCTTATGTGCAAGCGGTCAAGGAGGAGAGGTTCCCGTGCGAAAGGCATGGCTTTTGAGTCACCATGCCCTTGATTCCCATAGGCAAAAACCTGTCCTGCCTGCTGTTTTAAGGCTTTTCCACGGGTTCCCGCGTTGTCGCAAGGCTCACACAATCGCTGTCGGCGGTTTGGCGATGGATTGCAGCCTGGGGATGATCACATGGTTCTGGTTGCGCACACTCATCAAGGGCATGATCCCGGCATCCAGTATCACATAGGCAGATTTTTCGTTCAGATAGACTTCCGCGCATGGCTTGATCGCCAGACCCGAACCATCATCGTAGACATGATAAGGCAATCCTTCGATGGCGTTTGCGGTTTCGCAGCCATCGTCCAGCCATGACCGGGCGGCAAGCGCGGCACAGGCAAATGCCGGGTTGCCCCATAAGTAATGCCCATGGGCAGGCCGGGGCGGCAATTCCTCAAAGTCAAAACTGTCCAACGGATCGGATTTCTTGCCATAAGGCTGCCGCAGCATGAAGCGCGGCAAAGCCAGCCCTATGCTGGATGCCACCGGGCTTTGCCGCAAAGCTTGCCAGGCTTGCCCCACATCACCCGCAGGTCGCGTCCATTCCGAGGCGTCGGGGCTGGCGGCAAGCGATGCGCAACCCAGCAGTTTGGGGCTTGCGCCGGCGATATAACTGCCCCCGCATTGCCCGCTTAATGCGCCCAAAGCCGCCAGCAGGCTCAAGCTATCCACATCCTCCCCAAACGGGTAATCGCCGACCACCAGCGACCAGGCTTCATTGCCGGGAACGGCCAGGCTGGATTCGGTCAACAGGCGGTAAGTGGCGGTATTCCCCAGATTGCCATCAGCCTCCAGCAAATCCTGGTAAAGTTCGTCGTAGCTGACATCCAACAGATACGCCGCAACCCCCTCGCCGTCTTCCAAATTCCCGGCCAGCCAGGCGATACCCCGCCAAGTGGCTTCAAGGGCCTGGAAGCGCGGATGGTGCAGAATACGGTTCATCAGCTCCGTGCTGGCGGCATCGACAGCGGAGAAAAACTGTTTCTGCTGGCCCAAGTCCACGCTGCCGACGAGGTGGGGCTCGACAAGACGCTGGATGAGGTTTTGCACCGTATCAACCGGTGGTTTGCGCCGGGATTCCTTGGCATGGGTTGGGACGCCGAGCAGTTGATCGAGCAGGCTGCCGCCGTCCATGCCGGTTTCCGGCGGCGCGGGGTCTTCCTTTGGGCTGGACACGGAGGGTGAAGCAAGGAGTCCGCGCTTGAGCGTCTCCGCAGCCGCCGCATAAGTGGAGGGATTCGCCAAGCGCCCACGCAGTTCGCGCATCTGCTGGAAAACACCCAAGCGCCGGTAAAGGGCGTCGGGGTGGAAATCGTCCAATTTGCCAAATTCGATGGCATGTTCACCGCCACCCTCATCTTCCAGGGCGATGCGCAACTGCGGGGCCAGCCTGGCCAGCAAGCCATCCAAACGGTCAACATCAACCGGCAGAGGCTGGCGGGCGATTAAATCCGGCTTGTCCGGGTTCTGGCCCGAGCAGTCTGCCAAAACCAGTATGCGCTGGCTTTGGGCCTTGCGACGCCGGACTTGGCCGGACTGGGCAAAGTCAAATTGAAACTGGAGTCTTCCGACCATATTCCCCCCGCTAGCATGAAGTTGAATTAATCCAAGGAAGCGCATTGTGGAGCGCCGAAGGCAAAGAGTACAGCCGCAAGTGCCATGTCCAGCAATTCTTTTTTTATTTTTTATTATTTCATGGAAGCCGTTTCGGGGTAAACTCGACGCCCGACAGCTGAATATCACCCGATCAGAATTCAAGCAGCAGCGCTTGGAGGAGAGCCTTTGGACACATTCACCGCAGTCGCTTGCCTGTTCGGCATTGCCGCACTCTTGAGTTTCGTCAATGATCGTCATCTCCATCTTCAGCACGACATTGGCGTGTTGCTGTTGGCCGCCCTGACCACCGGCGGGCTGCGGATCTTGGAACTCTTCGTGCCTTCCGGGGCCGTCAGCTTGCTGCATCAGCTCACCCAGTCACTCAACCTGAACGACACCCTGTTGAAGGGGGTGCTCTGCTTTCTGCTGTTCCGGGGCAGCATGCGCGTCGGTTGGACAACATTGCGCGAGCAACGCTGGCTGGTGCTTTGGCTGGCGTTTGCCGGCACCGCGCTGGCCTGTGTCCTGACCGGCGGATTGGTCTACGCGGGGCTTGCGCTGTCCGGCGTGGCGGTCACGTTGGCCCAGACGCTGCTGTTCGGCGCATTGATCGCCGCGACCGACCCGGTGGCGGTCTTGGCGATCCTGTCCAAAATGGGCCTGCCGAAGAACCTGGAGACGGTGGTCGATGGCGAATCCCTATTGAATGATGGGGTTGCCGTGGTGTTTTTCACCATCTTCGCCGACGCGGCGATCAGCGGTGGCGAAGCCAGCTTGGGCCAAGCCGGGTCGATTTTCGCGCAAGAGGTTCTGGGGGGCGCGGCCATGGGGGTGGCCGGTTGGCTGGTCATCCATTACCTGGCGCAACGCGCGGCGACCTACTGCACCGGCTTGCTCATCTCGCTGGGGGCCGTGGCCTGCCTGTACGCCGCAGCCCAGCACCTGCACATCTCGGGGCCGATTGCCACCGTCGTGGCCGGAGTGCTCACCGGCAACCTCACCGTGCCGCGCTTGAGCGAGGCCACGCTCGCGCCGCTGCGGACATTCTGGTCGGGATTGGACGAGGTGTTGAACGCGCTGCTGTTCGTGTTCGTCGGCTTCCATGTCGTGCTGATCAATCCGCTGCCGGGCATCGTGATGGGCGTACCCGCGCTGGTGGCGATAGCCGCCGTGTTGCTGGCCCGGGCGGCCACCGTGTCGGGCATCGTCGGCGGGCTGAATGCGGCGGGCCTGATCCGCGCCGATTGCTTCGGCCTGACCCAGTTGCTGACCTGGGGCGGCCTGCGCGGCGGGCTGTCGCTGGCGCTCGCGGTCTCGCTGCCCGACAGTCCTTGGAAACCGCTGATGTTGAACATGACCTTCGCCGTCGTCGTCTTCTCGGTCGTCGTCCAAGGCCTCACCATCCAGAAGATGTTCACGCAAAAGCGGCTGGCCGACTTGTTGCGCTGACCGGAGGCTTCCGCGCCGTCGGCGGATCAGACGCCTTCCGCGTCATCCGCTCCGCTTGGGAAACCAGCAAACTGAACAACGGAAACCCTTTAGACACGCTAAGACTGGCATTCACGGCCTGAGTAGTTACAATATAGCATTGGCCTTGTACGGGGCCAATGCGTTCTCTAAATAAACCCACCCTAAACATTCACACATCGGAGCACATAACATGGCAAGACCCTTGATTCAGTTGGCACTCGACACCCTGGACGTTGAAACGACCCTCGGCCTGGCTCGCGCCACCGCCGACTACATCGACATTTTTGAGATCGGAACCCCGTCCATCAAGTACAACGGCGCCGGCTTGCTGAAGAAACTCCGGGCTGAGTTTCCGAACAAGAAGATCCTGGTTGACCTGAAGACCATGGACGCAGGTGCGTATGAAGCCGCCCCGTTCTACGCCGATGGCGCGGACATCGCCACCGTGTTGGGCGTTTCCGGCGCAGGCACCGTCGCTGGCGTCATCAAGGCTGCCGCCGAGAACGGCGGCAAGCAAGTCCAGGTTGACTTGATCAATGTTCCGGACAAGCTCGCCGTTGCAGCGGAAGCCGCGAAGCTCGGCGCGCAAATCATCGGTGTCCACACCGGCCTGGACGCCCAGGCTGCCGGTCAGACCCCGTTCGCCGACCTGCAAGCCATTGCCGGTCTGAACTTGGGCCTGACCATCTCTGTCGCTGGCGGCATCAAAGCCTCCACCGCTGAGCAAGTCGTCAAGGCTGGCGCTGGCATCATCGTTGTTGGCGCTGCCATCTATGGTGCAGCCGATCCGAAGGCTGCCGCCAAAGAAATCTACGACGTGGTCGTGGCCGCTTCGGCCTAAAGCCTAAGGACAGCCCGCGCCACACCTGTGGCACGGGCCATTCCTGTTCCGATCTTCGCCAATTGGCGTCGATGGAGTGCGGCGAGCAGTCGCCGCACTCCACCTTTCTCCCCATCGCATCCATCGCAAACCGCCAAAATCTGAACGTTCGCGTTGTCATACCAGCAAGTGCTCTGACCTGCCCGGCTACACGTGCGTGGTCACGGCGTTCCAGGTGACACCGGGCAACACTGACGACCGCCTCCCCGTCCCGCATTTGACCAAAAGGCTGACCGGCAAGATCTTCGGCGAAGCAAGAACGGTCGTTATTTATCCTGCTTCTTGTCCGGGCTGCCCTTGTGGATTAGCCATAAAGCCCTGTCCGGAGCAGTCGGCAAGCAACGCCAAACCACCAAGGCCATGCCATCGTTGCTCCACATAGGAGAAAGCTACACGTTGGTACCCCCCTCCAGAAGGATCTGCAACTCCGCCTCTGAAGGCCGTCTCGATCAGGCCGCAGGTGTCTAGCCTTAACAATCCGCTCAAACCCGAACGCTTTAGGGCCCGCCCAAGAACTTTAGGATGGAATAAACCAGAATGGCTGGTTCTTTACAACCCCCCCTAAAAGTCCTATATGGACTCCCCCCTATTTGCAAGTGGGACATCGGCAATCGGACGCTTGAGGATCGGTTGCAGTCGTGTATATCCGGCCTTGTTGGAGGGTATGCCTCCGGGCCTTCATGGAATCCGCGTACTGGGTGCCTATCGATCCAGCGGCCTCTGAGCCGGGCGAGTTATCGGCTTTTCCCCGTACCGGTCCAACCTGTTGCGCCATGACTGTCGAGTCTCTCGCTCGCAAACCTGGTTGGGAACTCGGTGTTTAATCGTTTACAAATAAGCTCAGGCGGCCATCGTGTTTAAGCAGCCTGCGATGCCGCCGCCTTCGGCAAGTCCGGGACAAAGTCGCCGTCGAACTCGCGCCCCTGCCGGACGACGGCGAACGCGATGCGGGCCAGCCTGTTGGCCAGCGCGGTGGCGGCCTTGTTGTGGCCGACGCGGGCGGCGAGGTCGACGGCCCAGCGTTGCAGCCGGGTCAGCGCCTTGCCCGCATTGAGTTTCATGATCGCGGCGTTGAGCGCCGACCTCGCGCCGTGGATGGGCAGGGTGCGCAGGTACGGGTCGCCGCGCTTGCTGATCCTGCCCAGCCTGCGCTTGAAGCCGCTGCTCGACTCCTTCGGCGTCAGGCCGAGCCAGGCGGCGAGGTGCCGCCCGTCGCGGAACGCCTCCATGCCGCCGACGGCGGCGACCAGGGCGGTGGCGGTCAGCAGCCCGATGCCCGGCACGGCCATCAGCTTTTGCGCGGCGGGCCGCTGCTTCGCCTCCTGCCGCAACTGCTTTTCCAGCTTTTCGACGCGGGCCTCAAGCTCGGCGATCTCCGCCATGACCTCGGACAGGGCCGTGCGCAAGGCGGGCGGGATTTTGCTTTCCTCGTCGGCCAGCCAGCCCGGCACCCGCCCCATCACCGCCGAGGGGCCTTGCGGCAGGTCGAAGCCGAACTCGCGCAGCAGGCCGCGCACCTCGTTGATCCGCGCCGTGCGCGTCGCCATCCAGCCGCTGCGGACGCGGTGCAGCCCCTGCAAGGCCTGCTGGCCTTCGGACTTGACCGGCACCGGCAGGATGTCGCCGCAGCGGTCGGCCTCCAACAGCGCGGAAGCGTCGGCGCGGTCGGTTTTGTTGCGGCGCACATAAGGCCGCACATGCTGTGGCGGCAACAGTTTGACTTCATGGCCCAGCGCCTGGAACGTCCGCGCCCAATAATGCGCCGTGCCGCAGGCCTCCATGACGATCCGGCACGGCGGGCGGTTGACGAAGAAGCGGGAAAAGGCCTCCCGCGACAGGCGCTTGCGCTCGGTGACGCGGCCCTGCCCGTCGCCGATGGCCAGCTCGAAGACAGACTTTGCCAGATCGACGGCGACGGTGGTAATGTGCGCAGGCGCGGCGTTCAGGTTCGTGGCGTTGGCGTTGGTGTTGGTGTTGGCGTTCATGTTTTTGGACTCCTTCGGCTCTGTGAATGGGATTAGGTTCGCCCCTCCATTCTGGCACGATCATTCGATGCCGTGGGGCGGGAGGAGTCCATCCCATCAATCCAGCGCACCCGCGCCACGAAGCGCCTTGGTGTTTTCAGGTTTTTTGGGGTGGCGCGGGGCGCTGATCGTGGGCGTTAGGCATACAAGAGAATGGGGGGGGTAACATGAATGTACTCGTGATCCTGATTTGTGTTGCATTCGCATTGATGTGTCTAATGGTAAATGTCGATACCAAGGATGTTGGTGGCATCATCGGGACAGTTATACTGCAACCAGGTACAACTCAAGAACAGGTGGAGCTAAGTACAGGACAAAAATTTAACTGATTGATTGTCATGGGTTAAGCCAATAGCTTTTTCCAGGCCCGATGACTGCCTCCCCGAACGACCCGATCCACGAACTCAAGGCCGTCCTGGCCGAACACCTGCCTTGGCACGGCGCGAGGATAAGCTTCCTTGCCCAATTCCTGCTGGCGCTGCTCAAGGTGCGCAGCGTCAGCCTGGCCGAGCTGGCCACCGGCTTCGGCGGCAAGGCCAAGGTGGACTCGCACTACAAGCGCCTGCAACGCTTTTTCCGCTCGTTCGGGATCGGCTACGACGACCTGGCCCGCCTGCTGGTGCGCATCGGCCCGGTCGGCGACGGCCCCTGGCGGCTGACGATGGACCGCACGAACGGGCAGTTCGGCAAGACCGACATCAACTTCCTCGTACTCGGCATCGCCTGCCACGGCATCGCCCTGCCGGTGTTCTGGAGCGTCCTGGACAAGGCGGGCAACTCCGACACCGCCGAGCGCGTCGCCTTGATGGGGCGTTTCCTCAAAGTCTTTGGTGTCGCCACGATTGAGGCGCTGCTGGCCGACCGCGAGTTCGTCGGCGAGGACTGGTTCCGCTGGCTGCAAAGCCAAGGCATCCCGTTCCACCAGCGCCTCAAGCGCAACACGCTCGCCCCCAATGGCCGGAACCGGATGATGCGCCTGGACGTGTTGTTCGGCTCGCTCAAGCCCGGCGACTGCCGGCACCTGCCGGGGCGCAGGCCGGTCTGGGGCGGTTTCGTTCATGTCACCGCGCCGCGCCTGGACGACGGCGACTTCCTGTTCATCGCCTCATCCTCCGCGCCACAGGCCGAAGCCATCGGCGCCTACGCCGACCGCTGGCAGGTCGAGACCCTGTTCGGCTGCCTGAAGAGCCGGGGCTTCAACTTCGAGGATACCCACCTGACCGGCCCCGAGCGCCTTGCCGAGCTGATGGGCCTGCTCGCTCTGGCCTTCGCCTGGACTTACCGCACCGGCCAGTTGCTCCATGGGCAAAACCCCATCCTTTTTAAAAGACCCTACAGCGCCCCCTCAAGTCCTTGTTCCGCCACGGACTCGACTTCCTCCGCAACATCGTGCTGAACCTCAGCGAGAAATTCCAGGAATTCCTATGGGCTTTGGAGGTTTTGTCCTGTACTTAGCAGGTGGAGATAACACGCAATTTTCTTAAACTTATGGGGTTCGCGTGGATATGTATAGGAATATTAGGCGTTACACGAGAAGATAGAAAGCTAAGAAAGGAAGAGATTCTTAGGTATCCTAACCCCCCCTCGATACCCTTTTCTACTTATTATATAGCGTTTTCAATTCTTAACTGTTACTTTATAATAGAAACCAGCGGGCAACAGCCATTTAACTATACTATACTATACTATCGGAGGTGGTGGGTTTAATCGATTTATTGAGATTGAAAGCAGTATCTATTTATAAACAACCCTATCACCGTGTCGTGAAGTGCTTCCAATTTTGAAAAGCAGATCGTTTTGCGCGTCAATCGCTTGATCCGGGTTCGCAACAAAAGGTTTTTGTTTTCTATTTTTTGAGCATGCTGCTTGCCAATGACGTGCTTGTCTTTAGGGATGAGTGCGGAATAGCCGCCCCAATCGTCTGTGTAATAGGTCCGGATATTGAATGCCTTCAAATTTGAGATCAATTGCTCGCACACCGCATCTTGGCGCCGCCCGAAAACGAACGACAGGACACAGCCTGTCACGGCATCGATGGCATACCGGAGCCAGCGTTGGTTCTTTTTGTCGCCGACGTAGCTCCATGGCTCGTCTGCCTGAACATCCATTGGAGAATCAAGGGGATGCCTGATTTCGACGGCGATCTCACGCGTACCGATGTAAGGGTTCACGGCGACCACTTCAGCGGAGCTTTTTTTTAGCGTGGAAATGACGGTGTTTTTGCCGATACCCAGAATGCGCGAAGTATCCCGGATGCCGCCGCCGTTCATGGCAATGTCCACAATCTGGTCTTTGACGCCAGGCACGTAGGCCCGGTACACGCAGTCGGTCTTGAATATTCGCCCGCACTCCTTGCAGCGAAACCGGGAACGACCGCTTTGGGTGCCGTAACGGACAACCTCGGAACTGTTGCAATACTTGCACAAAACAATTTGATACGCCATTGGAATGGTTGCCTAAGAAGCTTGAAAATTTTATGCTCTACCATACTTAATAAATCAATTAAACCCACCTCCCTATCGGATAGATGATTTGAATCTTTCCATGTTCCAATAGCGTAACCAAGCCATAATTCGCGAGGAGGGGGCCATGGCTACGCATTCCAGAGATTTGCGGCAGAGGATTGTAAACTACGGTCTAGTCCACCCGGTCCGACAAACCGCCGAACTATTCCAAGTCAGCCCGACCACGGTGCAATCGCTCAAGCAATTGTACTACGAAACCGGCGACATAGCCCCGCGCCAGCGCAACACCGCCCCTGACCGCCTGATCTCGCCCGAGGGCGAACTGTGGTTGCAGGCGCTCCTCGCGGAAACCCCGGACTTGTCGCTGGCCGAGCTATGCGGGAAGCACAATGACATTTAGGGGGTTCCCGTCTCAACCTCGACCATGCACAACACCACCAAGCGCATGGGATACTCTTTCAAAAAAAAACTTCCTACGACCCGAAGCGGGACGCCGCCGAGGCGGCGGAGGAAAAACTGAGCTACGTCAACCAGTTGGAGGGCGTGGGGCCGGAAGACCGGGTGTATCTGGACGAGATGGGCTGCGCCTCCAACCTGGCCTTGGGCCATGGCCGTTCACGCCAAGGCGAGCGCCTTTACGAGGCGAACCCCACCGCGCCGGGCGTGACCATCAACACGGCGGCGGCGCTCACCGAAACCGGGGTCGAGGCGGTTTGGGCCTACACGGGGAGCCTGACCGCCGAATTGTTTGTGTGCTATTTGCAAGTCCATATCCTCAAGCTGCTGACGGGGGGCAAGGTTTTGATCATGGACAACCATCCCGTGCACTGCGCCAAGATCGTGACCAAGTTTCTCGAAGACCACAAAGTGAACTACGTCTATTTGCCGCGCTACTCGCCCGAACTGAATCCGATTGAGGAGGCGTTCTCGAAAATAAAGCATACGGCGAGGAAGTCCAAGCCGCGACTTCCGGATGAGCTTTTCGGAACAATACGGGCCGCAATCAAAACCGTTACACAGGATAATAGACTTGTTCCCGACCCTGTTAATTTTTTTAATACTGCCTTATTATAGGGTATCCATACCCTACAGAAAATAGACAACCCATGGCCTTCGAAAGATTTAAAAAGCTGGATGGCAAGAAGCATGACCGCAAGATTAAGTCCGTCATCGGCATGAGCCTGCCAAAATTCAACATCCTCCTTGCGGCCTTCGCGGCGGCCTACGATGCCGTCCAACTGGAAAGGTGTCGGCAGGGCGAAATCAAGCAGGTTCCAACGGGCGGGCCAAAAGGCCATCTCGACACGCCCGGGAAGAAGCTTTTCTTCATTTTGTATTACCTCAAGACATACCCCACCTTCGACGTGCTGGGCTTCCTTTTCGGCTTCAGTTCGGGGCATGCCCACAACCATGTGGAGAAACTCCTGCCCGTCTTGCTGCGGAGCCTGTCGGACCTCGGCGTGCTCCCTGAGCGGTCGCCTGGGACTCCCGAGGAGTTCCTGCGACTCGTCGATAAATATGGCGACGTCATCATCGACGGGATGGAGTGCGCCTGCGTCAGGCCGCAGGACGGGGAACTCCAGAAGGCCCGCTTCAGCGGAAAAAAAAACGCCACACGCTCCAGGCGCTCGTCCTCACGACCCTGCACCGGAAAATCCTTTTCCTCTTCTGCGTCTTCGCCGGCAGCGTCCACGACTACAAGCTCATGAAAAAGGTATTCGACCCAAAACTGAAATGGTTCCATCGAGTGAATCTGTGGCTCGACCTTGGGTTCCAAGGTGCGCAAAAAGATTATGGCGTGAAATCCAAGATAAACCTTCCACACAAAAGGCCGAAGAAATCTAAAAACAACCCGAAGCCGAAACTGACCGCCGCGCAGGTCAAACATAACCGGCAGCATGCGGGAACCCGCGTTTCCGTGGAACACGCCATCGGCGGGATGAAGGCTTTCCATTGCCTGACCCATCGGATCAGAAACCACCTGGACTGGCTCATTGATTTCCTTTTTTGGGTTCCGGCGGGTCTTTGGAACCTAAAAATAGCCTATAATCATTAACTTAACACCGGGAACAACTCTAATGTTATTAGTTATATAAACCATGCGGAGGAATTTATGCAAGTAACATGTCAGATTTAAAAATGCTGTAAATAACCGATCTACCCTCTGCCTGAGTATAAGCGATAGATCGGCGCATAACGATATAAACCGGTTTTACTAATGGCGTGGCAGCGCAATATTGATACGCATACATAAAGTGGTATAAATTGGTTTTTGATAATGTCTATTATTGACAATGCCAATTCCTCTCGCCCCGCTGAGCGAACAAAGCGAGTCATTGCTAATGCTTGACGCTCAACTCTCAAATGTGGCTGAACAGGAAAAAGCAACCAAAATATCCCTCAAACAATCCACCGCCCAACGCAAAAACATTCTAAAAGCCGCCTTCTCCGGCCAGTTGGTGCCGCAAGACCCCAACGACGAACCGGCCAGCGTGTTGCTAGAGCGCATCCGCGCCGAGCGGGCGGCGCGGGCGAAGGACGGCAAAAAGGCTGGTAGGCGCAAAGGCAAGGAGGCGTAGCGGGCTTGCATGGCATGTCGGGTTGGTTGCCAGCCCGCAGATCCCCTCTCCCCAACCCCTCCCCCCAGGGGGAGGGGCTTTTGGTGTTGGTGCATAAATGCCATGTTCAGCTATCATGGAGTTCAGTAAACCACTGATATACATTGATGTCGAAAGCCACCCCTATCGCAAAAGCGGAACCGGTCAAAAAGGCGCAGTATCGGGTCACGAATTGGCCGGAGCATGACCGTGCGTCGGTGCGGCGGGGCAGCCTGACGGTGTGGTTCGACGACGAGTTCCTGCGCGGACATTGGCGGGCTGCCCACAACGGCAAACGCGGGGCGCCTTTCACTTACTCGGATGCGGCCATTCAGACGCTGCCGACCCTGAAGGCGGTGTTCCACCTGCCCTGCCGGGCGGCGGAAGGGCTGGCCCGCTCGCTGGCCGGGTTGACGGGTCGGGACCCGCCCGTCCCCGACCATGCCCGGATGTCGCGCCGCGCCCGGGGCTTGCGGGCCGAGATCCCGCGCCGTCCACGCACCGGCCCGGTCCATCTGGTGGCCGATTCCACCGGCTTGAAGATTTTCGGCGAGGGCGAGTGGAAAGTGCGCCAGCACGGGCTTGGCAAGCGGCGGACTTGGCGCAAGGTCCATCTGGGCCTTGATGCGGACGTGGTCGCCGTGGAGGTCGCCACCGTGGAGTGGACGGATGCCGGGGTCTTCGCGGGTTTGCTCGGACAGGCCGAGGGGGAGATCGGCCGGGTCGACGCCGACGGTGCCTGTGACACCCGCGACGTGTACGACGCGGCGATGGGGCGGGACTCGAAGGCGGCCATCCCGCCGAGAGAAAATGCCGTTCCTTGGGAGGCGGGCCATCCCCGCACCCAGGCCTTGGAGGCCATCGCGGAGAAGGGCTTGGCCGGTTGGAAGCAAGCGGTCAATTATCACCGCCGCAGCATCGCCGAAAATGGCATTTACCGCCTGAAGCAGTTGTTCGGCCCCGGATTGGCCTCCCGCATTTTTGAGGGCCAAGTGACAGAGGTCCATGTGCGCGTCGCCGCGCTCAATGCCATGGCCTACCTCGGCATGCCGGTGTCGGTCCGGGCAGGGCAAGCTTTGTCCTGAGCCTATTGGGTAAGGGATCATGCAAGCTCCAAATTATTTATGCACCAACGCCTACCGAGAATGAACATCCGATTGCCCGCCTGTTAAGTGCGTGGGACGGTGCTATACATGGCACCCGACTTCGACGCTCCACCTGATGATTTCCAGGAGTTTATGGACTGTGGCGTTTGGTCGATTCGCAATCGCTGATTTGGTATGTCGTCAGCAAGTAGCCCGGATGGGGCGGAAAGCCGCTCCGACCAGCCCACGGAGTTCCCGCTGCGGTTGGTTGGCGGATCCCGGCATCACGCAAAAAATGCCCGTGAATTGTTGACGGCTGGGGAATTTACCCGCATAATGACGATCTGACCCTAGCCGCAAAGCAGCGGATCTCAAGCCGAGGTGGTGAAATTGGTAGACACGCATGTTTCAGGTACATGTGAGGCGACTCGTGGAGGTTCAAGTCCTCTCCTCGGCACCAAATAGCGATTTCAAGCCGTCCCAAGACATCTCAAAACCCGCAGGCCACAAGGCTTCGCGGGTTTTTTGTTGCGTCATGCCGTCCCATGGTGTACCGTCTAAGCGCACGTTCAAAGACGGCACATTTGACGGCACATGGAAAAGCCTAAATCCATGTACCGTGTTAATCCCCCCAAAGCCGCGCCGTATCTGGCCGGAACAAAGCAACCCACGGTTTTTTTGTGCCGTCATGCCGCTAACCGAATCCGAAGCCGTTCAGGCCACCGCCAAAGCGAAGCCGTTCAAACTTTCAGACGGCCATGGTCTTTATCTGTTGGTGAAGCCCAACGGCGCAAAGCTTTGGCGTTTCGATTACCGCTTCACCCACAAACGAAAAACGCTTGCCTTGGGGATGTTCCCCACTGTTCCGCTTATCGACGCCAGAGAGAAACGCGACGATGCCCGCCGCATGATTGCCGGGGGTGTAGACCCTGCGGAGCATCGCAAGGCGGGAAAGACCACGCAACCCGAAACCCCGCCAACCCCAGAACCTGTTTCCTTGAGATTTGTGCTTGCTGACATCGGGGGTTTGGAGATTGAAACAAAAACGGCAAGGCTAAGCTTGACCCCAGACCAAACAGCCGCCTTGCGCGTCTTTCTGGATGCGACCAAGGCCGAAACGGAAGGAAAACAGCCATGTTGACCGATACCGAAATCCGCAAGACCAAGCCCCAAGAAAAGCCCTTCAAACTTACCGATGAGCGCGGGCTGTTCCTGTTGGTGCATCCCAATGGCGGGAAATACTGGCGATTCGATTACCGCTTTGCCGACAAACGCAAAACCCTAGCCATTGGCGTCTACCCCGACACAAGCCTATCCAAGGCGCGGGAGCGGCGCGAGGAAGCGCGTAGCTTGATAGCCGATGGGATAGACCCCGGCGCACACCGCAAGGCGCAACAACAGGCCACCACAGACCGGGCGAAAAACAGCTTTGAAGCCATCGCCTGTGAATGGCTGGCGATGAACGCCGGGAAGTGGGCGGAAACGACGCACCGGCATATCAAGGAGCGGCTAGAGAACAACCTTTTCCCCTGGATAGGGGAAAAGCCGATTGCCGAGATTACGGCGCGTGAGTTGCTGGCCGCGCTCAACAAGACCGTGGAACGGGGCCGGATAGACACGGCTACCCGTGTGCGATCCGACGCCGGGCGCGTGTTCTGCTATGCCGTCGCCACGGGCCGGGCGGAGCGCAACCCGACCGCCGACCTGGCCGGGGCGTTGCCATCCGCCAAGACCCGGCACCGGGTCACCTTGGTTGAACCCAAGGAAGTTGGGGAACTGTTGCGGGCCATCGACGCCTACAGCGGCACCTTTGTTGTGCGGGCCGCGTTCAAATTGGCCCCCTTGGTATTCCTGAGGCCGGGGGAGTTGGTGCAAGCGGAGTGGGCGGAGTTCGACCTTGACGCGGGGGAGTGGCGCATACCCGGCGAGCGCATGAAAATGAAAGGCAGGCACATTGTCCCGCTGTCGCGGCAAGCCGTGGAGACCCTGCGCGAACTCCAGCCGCTGACCGGCGCGGGGCGGTTCGTCTTTCCGGGTGTGCGCGACAAGGCCGTCCACATGAGCCGGGAGAGCATCCGCGCCGCGTTGATCCGCATGGGCTACGGGCCGGACAGCGACAGCCCGATGACCGCCCACGGCTTCCGGGGCATGGCTTCCACCCTGCTGCATGAGCAGGGCTGGAACACCGACATGATAGAACGGCAGCTTGCCCATGCCGAGCGGAACAAGATCAAAGCCGCTTACAACCACGCGGAACACCTGCCCGAACGGCGGACGATGATGCAGGCATGGGCGGATTACCTGGACGGGCTGAAGGCAGGGGGGCAAGTGATACCGTTTCGGGCCAAAGGCTAAACCTATCCCTATCAATCAACACGAGGCGGCACGATGGACTACCACGGCATTATCACCCTTGAACCCGGCAAACGCGGCGGCAGGCCATGTGTCCGGGGGTTGCGCATCACCGTTTATGACGTGCTTGAACACTTGGCTTCCGGCATGACCCCATCCGAGATCGTCGAAGACTTCCCCGAACTGACCGAAGCGGACATATACGCCTGCCTGAGCTTTGCGGCGGACAAGGAGCGGCAGCTTGAGCGAGAAGGGAAGGCTTGCATTGAAATCTACTGAGTCCGAACGGCGGACGATGATACAGGCATGGGCGGATTACCTGGACGGGCTGAAAGCTGGGGCGGATGTAATACCGTTCCGAAAGAAAGCCTGATATTCTGATTGCAAACCACGCCTAGCCTTTGGCCGGGCGAAACGGCGGACACCTTCACCGCCCGGCGTGGTTCCCACCTTGAAGGACTGGCCTTGAAGGGGGCTTGATGGAAATACAAAACATCGTCTTATGGGCAAAGCTGAAAAAGGAATATACAGTTGACGAAGCTGCTTGCTTGGTTTGCGACCAAGAACCCGGCACAGTCGGCGAAGGCGACCCCTACCATGGCATAGTCCAAAGCATGAATGATGGGATGGACTCCTCCCGCCCCTAAATCGGCATCTGAAGTGCCAGAATGGAGGGTCTGAAAAACCCATTCACGAGCCAGAGGAGTCCAGAACATGAACACTACCACCGTTGCGGTCGATTTGGCAAAGTCAGTTTTTGAACTGGCGGTCTCGGACGGCCAGGGGCGCGTCACCGAGCGCAAGCGCCTGTCGCGGGAGGCCTTTTCCCGCTTCTTCGTCAACCGCCCGCCGTGCCGGATCGTCATGGAGGCCTGCGGCACGGCGCATTATTGGGCGCGGACGTTCCAGGCGCTGGGCCATGAAGTCAAACTGTTGCCGCCACAGCATGTGCGGCCTTATGTGCGCCGCAACAAAACCGACCGCGCCGACGCTTCCGCGCTGTTGGAGGCCGACCGCTGCGGCGACATCCTGCCGGTGCCGGTCAAGTCCGAAGGCCAGCAGGCCTTGCAGGGGCTGCACCGCGTCCGCAGCGGCTGGATGGCGACGCGCACGGCGCGGATCAACGAGGTGCGCGGCCTGCTGCGCGAGTTCGGCTTCGACCTGCCGCAAGGCCCCTCGGCGGTGATGGGGCGGGTGCCGGGCTGGCTGGCCGACGAGGAAAGCAAAATCCCGCCCGCCTTGCGCACGGCCCTGTCCGAGGTCATGGCGGAGATCGCCGAGCTTGAGGCCCGCGTCGAAAAGCTGGAAAAGCAGTTGCGGCAGGAGGCGAAGCAGCGGCCCGCCGCGCAAAAGCTGATGGCCGTGCCGGGCATCGGGCTGCTGACCGCCACCGCCCTGGTCGCCGCCGTCGGCGGCATGGAGGCGTTCCGCGACGGGCGGCACCTCGCCGCCTGGCTCGGCCTGACGCCGAAGGAGTCCAGCAGCGGCTTCAAGCGCAAGCTCGGCAGGATCAGCAAGCGCGGCGACCCGTACCTGCGCACCCTGCTCGTCCATGGCGCGAGGTCGGCGCTCAACGCCGCCATGGTGAAGCTCGCCGCCGGCAAGGCGCTGACCCGGCTGCAACGCTGGGCGGTCGAGCTGGCCGCCCGCGTCGGCCACAACAAGGCCGCCACCGCGCTGGCCAACAAGCTGGCCCGCATCGCGTTCGCCGTCGTCCGGCAGGGGCGCGAGTTCGACGGCGACTTTGTCCCGGACTTGCCGAAGGCGGCGGCATCGCAGGCTGCTTAAACACGATGGCCGCCTGAGCTTATTTGTAAACGATTAAACACCGAGTTCCCAACCAGGTTTGCGAGCGAGAGACTCGACAGTCATGGCGCAACAGGTCGGACCGGTACGGGGAAAAGCCGATAACTCGCCCGGCCAAAAAGCCGCTGGAACGATAGGCACCCAGTACGCGGATTCCATGAAGGCCCGGAGGCATATCCTTCAACAAGGCCGGATATACGACTGCAACTGACCTTAAAAGCGTCCGATTGAAGAGATCCCACTTGCGAATAGGGAGGAGTCCATATAAGACCAGTTAGAGGCCGACGGTTGCTGTACAACTGTAAGCACGGACTATATTCAAAATACTGACTGGCGAGGTGTGCCGACTAGGAGTAAGCGGCCACTAAGTAGCAAAAAGATTGTGGCCCGCGAACAGCTAAAAGCGTGGTGCGCGGCAAATGAACACCATCCTAAAGTTTTCTTTGCTGATGAACCCAACAACGCAGAAAAAAGAAAAGCTTGGCCTTGGGGAGGCCACGAAACCCAATTACTGCGACATTTGGCCGCTGCGGCTAATCGTTTTTGGCGAAACTATGACCCAGACGACGCGACAACTGCCCACACCAATAAAGAGGTAACGGACTGGCTAGAGTCGCAGGGAGTGGCGCGACGAACTGCCGAAATCATGGCGACCATCCTACGCGCTGAAGGCTTACCAAACGGCCCACGAAAATAGTTCCCCGCACCCACCAAAAGCCAGCAACGGCAAGGCTTTCAACGATTCTGTAGAGAGTTCCCCGCGCCCTGTTCCCCCGCGCCCTCTGCGCCTATTATTTAGCTGAATCAAGCCGTTAAATATCGCCACGTCTCACACCGCCTAAAGGAGGGCCAAGACATGGCAACACGCACTAACAAAACAACCACACACCCACCCACCCCCGCCCCCGCATCAGCAAGCCTTCCCGCTACCGGCTTCCTACGCCTAAAGCAGCTTGTTGGCGACACCAAGGCTAACCCGCCTATTCCGCCCATAATCCCTTTGGGCAGTTCATCCATTTGGCGCAAGATCAAGGCGGGGGAGTTTCCCGCGCCGGTTAAACTTGGCCCGATGACTACGGCTTTCAGGGTGGAGGACATCCGCGTATGGATCGAAGCGCAAGGGGGAAACCAACAATGAACGCCAAACCCGAGAATCAAAAACACATTTCCGGGCAAAACCAGGAAGGCAAGCTTAATGCTGAAACACCATGTGTGGATATTTTTGCATGGTTGTTTGCACCTCCTTTTAGTTGTTTGGACAGCCCGCTTGCCGCGCTAGGTTGTGACAGCGAGCAGATAGGGCAGCTCAAAAGCGAATTAGACAGCGGAGCGGATTGTATTCATGTCCCTTTCTGCGACGGGATATTGATTTATATTCCCAGGGTGTTTGCCAAGCGGATAAGGCGAGGGACAGTTTTATACATGTGCAAGCAAACCCAAAACAAAGTCTCGAAGCGAGAGGCTGAAATGCTTGCGGAGAGATCCTTAGAAAAACTCAACTCGTTAGGGATTTTCATGGGATCACAGCGCAAAAACCGCAAAGGCAGGCGCGTTTCGCATTAGGGGGCAGCATGAAGACCTTGACCACTCCGGCCACCAGGCCGCACAATGGCCGCACTACTATCGCTAACGGGAACACCGCACCCCGTAAGATTTGCGGATTTTTTATGCCCGGATTCCGGCAACGTGGGCCACTACCCCACAAGGCAGGAACCGGCACACACCAAGTTTCCAGAATTGGTGCAAGGTCTACACCGGGAACTAAGGCGGGCAACCGCACGAATAACCGGGGCCGTTTAGCGACGGTAGTTGAACCCTTGCGCCTCCCCTTTTGGGCGGCGCTTCAATCGAAACACGATTAGGAGCAACTGCCATGAAAACCCAACACGCGGGCGACAACCGCCCAAATCCCGCCAACAAAGAGCCTTTCGGCTTCACCCCCTACCTAGCCCCTCCGTCCGACAACAAAAGCGCCCTGGCGGCGTTGCTCGATGCTGTCGGCAAGCTTCACGGCACCGGCGGGACGGAAGGACGGCCACGCTTCAACACAGACGGCGAAAACCTTTTCTGCCTGCAAGCCCACACCGAGACGGCCCGGACGGTTGCGCTTGACGGGCTGGCGGCCATTGGCGACTTGCTGGTAAACGCGGCGCAAAACCCAAGCCTGCCAATCCCGGCCCACACGCTCCAGGCGATTGGCTGGCTGGTCAAGAACCTAGGCGATTCGGTGCAAGCCCTAGAGGAATTGCGCCAGACCTTGGAACGTGGGCGGCCATTGCTTGAGCCGCAAGGCGGGGAGGAAGCGCCATGAACGGCACCCATGAAACGCAAAAGCCCCCGAAGGCTGGCGGGCCTTCGAGGGCTGGCATATCTGACCGAGGACGGGCGCATTATGCCGACATTTCGGCCTGTCTGGAAGAGTTTAGCGGCCACATCCAAGCAGCCTACGGACTGGACTTGCGGGGCGATCTAAAGGCCGATGGGCTTTGGCATGGGCTAGGCACTGATGAAGACAAACGAGGGGCCGCGCCTTTCCGGTATTGCGTCCACCTGGACGAGCCGCAAAACGTCCAATACCAAGACTTTAAGCGCGACCTTTCCGGGGCGTGGTTCCCGAACGGCCAAGCCCCGCTTGATCCTGTTGAACGGGAACGGCGGCGGCGGGAGTCCGAGGCGAAACGAGCCGAGCGGGACAGGCAGATAGCCGAGAAACATGGCAAGACGGCGAGATGGGCGGGGATATTGTGGCGGCGTTCAAAGCCTGCCAGCCCTGCCCATCCCTACCTTGTGCGCAAGGGCGTAGGCGTCCATGGCCTGCGCTTTTGCCCCATGTGGGAGCGGCGGGTTTATGACGAGGCCGGGGAACTTATCACCGTCCGAGTTCCGGGCGTTTTGCTGGTGCCAATGAAGGACGCAAGCGGCGCTATCTGGAACCTGCAAGCCATCTTCCAAGCGCCTAGCCCGGAACTGGAAAGGGACAAGGATTTTCTAGGCGGCGGGCGCAAGCGCGGGCTGTTCCATTGGCTAGGCCAACGGACGGAAACCGTTTGTCTAGCCGAGGGCTACGCGACGGCGGCGACGATCCACGAAGCCACGGGCTACCGCGTCTTTGTGTGCTTCGATGCGGGGAACCTTCCGGATGTGGCGCAAACCGTGCGCGGGCTGTTGCCTGATGCGCGGATTGTAGTTTGTGCCGACAACGACGAGCCGGACAAAAAAGGCCGACGAGCGGGCCAAGAGAAGGCCGAACAGGCGGCGGGCTTGGTGGGGGGCTTCGTGGCCTTGGCCCCGGTCGAGGGCGCGGATTTCAACGACTATGCGGCGATGCTGCGGGAGAGCGGCCATGGATGACAGAGAACCCGGCGACATCAAGACCTTGGTGGACACCGCCAAACCCGCGAAACCCGGCAAGGCAAGCGGCAAAGCCACCCGCAAACCCGGCAACGGCAAGCCAGGCGCAACCCAGCCGACCGGCGGACAAGGCGGCGCTAATGTGGTCGATCTGACCGCCGAAAATGCGATGCGGGAAGCCTTTGAGCGGAAAATCAGCGAAACCGATGATTTCGGCAAGCTGGTTTACGAGCTTGCGGCGGAAGTCCAAAAGTCCACTCTACGGCGGGTTTCCAGGGAAAACCTTTTTAAGCAGATTGCCAAAAAGGCGGGCGTTTCCCTTGATGCGCTGCGGGAAGGTTTGCCGGACGGCGGCGGCGATCCACAAAGCAGGGGGCGGTCGAATGCCGGATTCCTGCCCTATGAGATCAAAGGCAATCAGCTATGGCTGATAGACGACCAGGGGCGGCGGCCGCTGTGTAATTTTGTGGCGAATATCACCGAGGAAGTCATCCACGACAACGGCGCGGAAGCGGAAACCCTGTTCCTGATCGAAGGCCGCATGAATGACGGAACGCACTTGCCGCCCGTCGAAGTGTCCGCGTCGAAGTTTCCGGGCATGACATGGGTTTCCAGCGAATGGGGGGCGCGGCCTTTAGTCCATGCCGGGAGTTCCATCAAAGACCACTTGCGCACGGCGATACAGGGGCTTGTCCCTTGCGGGAAGCGGCGGACGGTCTACGGCCACACCGGATGGCGCAAGCTGGGCAATGACTGGCTTTTCCTGCATGGGGGCGGGGCGATTGGCGCGGGCGGATGCTTGGCCGACATCGAGGTAAGGGCGGGCGAGGGGAATATGCGGCGCTATTGCTTTGAGGCGGACGGCGGCGGCGACCCGTGCGCGGATATTCGTTCGAGCCTGCGCCTGTTGGATATTTCCGGGCATAACCCGGCCTTAGGGCTAGTGTTGCTGGCGAGTGTCTACCGTGCGCCCTTGGGCGAGGCCGCGCCGATAGACCACGGGGTATTCCTGGCCGGGCAGACGGGTTCCCGCAAGTCGGAAGCGGCAGCCTTGGCCTTGGCCCACTTTGGCCGGGGCTTCAATGCCCGCAACTTTCCCGCAAATTGGGACGATACCGAAAGCGACCTAGAGGCCAAAGGCCACGGGGCCAAGGATTGCCTGTTCGTGGTCGATGACTTCAAGCCACGCGGCGCGGCCAATGACGTGCACAAGTTGCACGTCAAAGCCGACCGGCTGTTCCGGTCTGTGGGCAACCAATCGGGGCGCGGGCGGCGCACCTCCGACATGAAGCAGCGGGCGGCCTACCACCCACGCGGCTTGGTGCTGGCGACCGGCGAGGACATACCGCGCGGGGCTTCCTTGCGGGCGCGGCTGGCCTTGGTGGAGCTTTCCATGGTGGACGTGGACAACGGCATCTTAAGCGAGTTGCAAGAGTCCGCCCGTTCCGGCGCCCTGGAACGTGCTATGGGCGGTTTTGTGGGTTGGCTGGCCAAGGATATGGATAGCTTCAAATCGGCGCTTCCTGCGGCTCTGCGGGCGTTCCGCGATCATGCCATCCAAGAGGGCTTCGCCAAGGCACACGCACGGGCGGCGGATGTTTACGCCAGCCTGTTGGTTGGGCTGGATATGTTTTTCATGTTCGCCACGGCATCCGGGGCGATTGCCGAAGAAGTCCGGGCGGAACGGTTCGAGGCTTGCCAGCACAGCTTGAAGGAAATGATCTATGCGCAAGGCGACCTTCAAGCCGATCAAGATGAGGTCTTGCAATTTCTGGGGTTCCTCAAGTCAAGCTTGAACGCTGGGCTTTGCCATTTTTCCGACTCCCTCATGCAAGGCGCACCCGCCGAGCATCCAAGCTTCTGGGGCTGGCGAACCCTTCCAGGCGGGCAAGAGGGAGCGCCGGACATCAAAAAGCCCCAAGGGGAGCGGATAGGCTGGGTCGATGCCGTGCGCGTCTATGTGGACGGCAACGCGGCCTTTGCGGCGGTTCAGGAATTGGCAAAGGCCACGGGCGAAAATCTAGCCATTACCCAACGAAGCCTATGGATACGGATGTATGAGCAAGGGAAATTGCTGGACGTGCAGAAGGAGGCGGGCAAGGTTCGCATGAGTCCCAAGCGCACGATTGCCGGGGTTTCCCGCCGCGTCTATGTGATGAGCAGGAAAACTATAGAGGATGGATGATTGTTTTAAGTGGGGAGAGTGGGGAAATAGAGCTTGAAGCCTTGCCCCATAAGGCTTTCACGCTCCCCACTCATCAAAAACAAGTGGGGAAATTCCCCACTTGAGTGGGGAGCAAGACTTAAGGCCGGGAAGGCCGCGAATGATCAACACGCCATCGCTCCCCGCTTCGAGTGGGGAGATTCCCCACTAAAAAAACGTGGTGGGGAGCTTGCAGGCCGCGCCAGCCGTGGGCTACAGCCGATTTCCCCACTTTCCCCACTCCCGCAACATATGTTGAGAGGTATTCTGCGCGTGTGCTGTGTCCTGCTTGACGGGATAGAAACGGATAACTCATTGAAAAGATTATAAAAACACCGTAGAAAAAGTGGCGGTTGGGCGAAAATACCCGATAAAAACGGGAGGTTTCGCAAGAAAACACCCCAAAAAACGCTAAGATTCCGCCCTGTCCACTATTGCCACCCTCAAGGATCAACCATGACGAAGCCCGCCACACCCCCAAGCAAGCCGGAACCTCGCTACCTAGACCCCCCGGCCTGGCTTTACACTGATGAGGAATTGAAGCAATGGAGGCAAAAGCGGGAACAGCATCAAGGCGATGACCTGGGCGGCACAGAAAAAGCCGATCAATGCCCCAGTGAAGCAACGTTTTGGCTAGATATGCCGTGCATTGTTTGCAGATGGACACCCCCTCCCGTGAGCCTGAAACGGGGGCTTGCCAAATCCTTTCAACGCTTTACGGCTCTGTTTTCGAGGAAGCCAAACCCTTGACGACTGCCGGACGGCGGGCATCATGCCTGCCATCCCGGCCACTGCCGCGCCGGAAGCGCCAGACGGCCACCACGGGGACGGCTTGGGATTTTCCCGAGCGTTGCCCCCGCCCTGGATGATCCTGGCCGGCAATGGTTGCGGTCTTCGCAGCGGACGGATGCACTATCATGATGCCCCAAAACCCCCGCCCGCTTGCGCCGGGACACCCCGCAAACGCCCACCCACCCAAGGAACCCATGACCCCGGAAGCCTTCATCAAGAAATGGCAAGACGCCAGCACCAAGGAAAGATCCGCGAGCCAAGAGCATTTCATTGATTTGTGCCGCCTGTTGGGCGAACCGACCCCCAACGAGGCCGACCCGGCGGGCGTGTGGTATTGCTTCGAGAAGGGCGCGGCCAAGACCGGCGGCGGCGACGCCCTTCGGCCACGCTCAGGACAGGGTTGGGCCGATGTGTGGAAAAAGGGCTGTTTCGGCTGGGAATACAAGGGCAAGGGTAAGAACCTGCAAGCCGCGTTGAAGCAGTTGCAAGGCTACGCCCTGGCCTTGCAATCGCCCCCGCTGCTGATCGTCTGCGACCTGGATACCATCGTGATACATACCGCCTTCACCAACGCGGTACAGCAAACACACGTTATCACCCTGGAAGACCTCGCCAAGCCGGAAGCCCGCCAAAAGCTGAAATGGGCGTTCACAGAACCCGACCGCCTACACCCAGGCGTTACCCGCGAAAGCCTGACCCAAGACGCGGCGCGGCGCTTCACCGCGCTTGCCCAAGGCTTGCACGGGCGCGGCTTTGAGCCGCACCGCGTCGCCCATTTCCTCAACCGCCTGCTGTTCTGCCTGTTCGCGGAAGATTGCGACCTGTTGCCCAAGCAACTGTTTTCCCGCCTGTTGGAAGGCGCGGCCAAAGCCCCCCAGCACGGGGAAACCCTGCTGAAAGGCTTGTTTGAGGCCATGGCCAAGGGCGGCGCGTTTGGCGTGGAAGTCATCGACTGGTTCAACGGCGGGCTGTTCAACGACGGCGACACCCTGCCCCTGGACGGCGGCGAATTCAAGCAACTGCTTGCCCTGTCCAAGCTGGATTGGAGCGACATCGAACCGGCCATTTTCGGCACATTGTTTGAGCGCGGCCTCGACCCGGCCAAGCGTTCCCAATTGGGGGCGCACTACACCGACCGGGATTCCATCATGCGGCTGATAAACCCGGTCATCCGCGAACCCCTTCTAGCCGAATGGGAGGCCGTCAAGGCGGAGATCCAGAAGGACAAGACCAAAGGCCGCGCCAAGGCGCAAAAAGCCTATGTCGGCTTCCTGGAACGCCTGCGGCTGTTCCGTGTGTTAGACCCCGCTTGCGGTTCCGGCAATTTCCTCTATCTGGCCTTGCAGACCCTCAAAGACTTGGAACACCAAACTATTCTGGAGGCCGAAACCTTGGGGCTTCCCCGCCAGTTTCCCAGCGTCGGGCCGGAAGCCGTCCATGGGCTAGAGCTAAACCCCTACGCGGCGGAATTGGCGCGGGTGACTGTCTGGATAGGCGAAATCCAATGGATGCTCCAACACGGGCTAGACCTGAACAGAAACCCGGTGTTGCGCCCGCTGGACACCATCGAACAACGCGATGCGCTGTTGTCTTTCCCCCCTCTCCTAGCGGGAGAGGGGCCGGGGGTGAGGGCAGAGGAAGCGCAATGGCCGGAAGCGGATGTCATCATAGGCAATCCGCCGTTTTTGGGCGGTTCCAAGCTGTTAGGCGGATTGGGCGAGGAATACACCCAAACCCTACGCGCCTGCTATCAAGGCCGCCTACCGGGCGGCGCGGATTTGGTTTGCTACTGGTTCGAGAAGGCGCGGGCGCACATCGAAACCGGCAAGGCGAAGCGGGCCGGGCTGGTTGCCACTAACAGCATAAGGGGCGGCGCGAATCGCAAAGTATTGGAGCGCATCAACGAAACCGGGCGGATATTCCACGCCTGGGGCGATGAACCATGGATAAACGAAGGCGCGGCGGTAAGGGTTAGCCTAGTTGGATTTGTGGGCAAGGGGGAAAATTTACCGATTGTATTAGATGGAAAGCCAGCGCATGAAATCTATTCTGATTTAAGCACGAATACAGAAAATGCCGGAAGCTTAGATTTAACCCAAACAAAACGGCTCATGGAAAATTCTGGTGTTTGTTTTGAGGGAATCAAAAAATACGGTAAATTCGATATTCCCGGAAATATTGCCCGTGACTGGCTTGAAGTCAGTGGCAATCCGAATTGCCGTCCTAATAGTGATATTCTTCGCCCATGGATTAACGCTATTGATGTAGTCCGGCGATCTTCCGATACTTGGATAATTGATTTTACCGGAATGAGCGAAGCCGAAGCGGCATTGTTTGAAAAACCGTTTAATCATGTGCTTGTCAATGTGAAACCAGAACGGGAAAAGGATAGGGAACGTAAAACCCGTGAAGAATGGTGGCTGTTCCAACGAACTCGCCCTGAAATGCGAAGGGCTATTTCCTACTGTTCACGCTTCATTGTCACGCCGATAGTTTCAAAACATAGAGTTTTCGCTTGGCGGTCATCACCTACAATGGCAATGAATTTGCTTGATGTTATCGCCCGTTCAGACAACGCCACCTTTGCCGTTCTACATTCCCGCTTCCATGAGCTTTGGGCTTTGCGCACTTGCACATGGCTAGGCAAAGGCAACGATCCGCGCTACACCCCCACCACCACTTTTGAAACCTTCCCCTTCCCCGTGGGCGTCTTGACCGACCCCGACCCGGACACCCGCTTTCCGGCCATCGCGGAAGCGGCAAGGCGCTTGAATGAATTGCGGGAAAACTGGCTGAATCCCCCGGAATGGGTGGAGCGAGTGCCGGAAATTATCCCCCCTCTCCCTTTGGGAGAGGGGCCGGGGGAGAGGGTGGCTTATCCAGACCGGATAATCCCCAAGCCCGGCCATGAAGCCGACTTGAAAAAGCGCACACTGACCAACCTCTTACAACCAGCGCCCCGCCTGGCTGGACAACGCCCACAAGACCCTAGATAAGGCCGTGGCCGACGCCTACGGCTGGGCAGACTACACCCCCGCCATGCCAGACGAAGAAATCCTAAGCCGCCTGCTAGAACTCAACCGGCAAAGGGCTTGACCGCCAATCCGGCCATCACCGGCTTGAGTGCCGCGCCTGCCAGGCAAACGCCGGAAACGCTACGGGGTTACGTCTTCAACCCGGCCAAAATGCCCAGCACGATGGCACGGAGCGGCGTTCCCAGCAACAGCCAGCCCAAAAAGGGTACCCAGACCATCCACAACATGAAGGCGTAGGAATGCGCCCCGGAAAGAAACCAGAAGAAACCCAGCAAGCACAACCACCCACAAAATGATTTGATACGGTAAATCACGGCCATTGGCGACCTCGCTTTAAAAACTGTCTGGGGGCATGAAAGGCTGTTTCACATGGCGAAAATGAACCAAACGAGATTAAGCGTGGGTTCTTGAGCGTCATTAAATCAAACGGCGAAAAAGTTTCATACCATCGCCGCCACCTCGCTCCCGGCGAAATGCAAAAGCCGACCATCCGGGAGCCATGGGCCAGCCAGCCAGGACAGGCCGAAAAACACCCCAAAAATCGGCAAGCGGCGTTCCGGTGACGGTACATTTGACGGTATGCGATGATTAGCAATTTTCAGAACATAGGCGCAGCGCGGCCTTCAAGGAACAATTCGATTACTCTCCTCGCACCAAATAGCGATTTCAAGCCGTCTCAGGACGCATCAAAACCCGCAAGCCACAAGGCTTCGCGGGTTTTTTGTTGTGTCATGCCACCCCATGCCGTACCATCAAAACCATTAATTTAAGGATTTTTCCGTTCGCCCTGAGCTTGTCGAAAGGGTGGACGGAAAAATCCAACTACTTGGAACTTAAGCCGTTCATGGTTCGACAAGGCGCTCCTGAGCATAGCCGAAGGGCTCACCACGAACGGCTTAAGTTAATGGCTTTGGGCCTTACCCTAGCCAGCGGATCTTGCCGGTAAAAGGCGGCGAGTTGCCGGTAGGCCGCCGGGTATTCAGCTTCCACCAAACCGGGCTGCTCGAAGAAATATTCGCTCAACACGGCGAAGAATTCACCCGGATCCTCGGCTGCGTAAGGGTCGATGGCGGTTTCCTCACCCAAGTCCAGCCTGCGGTTGAGGTCGTCGAAGGCGGTGGCGAAGGCTTCATGCCAGGCTTGCCGACCCATGCCCCGGTGCAAGGGAGGGAAACCGTCCACCCCGCCGTTGCGCAGGTCGAGCTTGTGGGCGATCTCATGGACTGCAACATTGTAGCCCTCACCCCTGCCTGAGGCTTCCACATCGGCCCAGGACAGGATCAACGGCCCCAAGTCCCAAGCCTCGCCGATGATGGCCTCCTCCCATTCGTGCATCACGCCGTAGCCGTCGAATTGCCCCCGCTTGCGGATGAACGCGCCCGGATAGACGATCACGGTGCGCCAGCCGTCCAGCCAGTCCAGGCCAAGGTTCATGACCGGCAGGCAGCATTGCACGGCGATGGTCAGGCGCATGGATTCGGACAATGCCAGCCCTTGGACCGGCTCGAAAATCTTCTCGCGCAGGAACAGCGTGGACAGTTCGCGCAGCCGAAGCTCTTCGTCCTGGCACAAGCTGGCAAGAATGGCATGTTCTTGCAAAACCTTGCGCCACAGCGCTTGCGCAAGGGGAAAATCGCGCAAAATTTTCTTCCTGCGCAAGCGGCGAAACAGCCACATGGAATGATTCTTGGGTGAAAAAGTGGGATTGCGGAGAACTTCGGAATAGAATTCTACCTTCCAGGCCGATGTTGCGACAGCCGCCGGCCTTAACCTTAGCCCTGTGCGGCGGCGTAGCCTGCCTGCGCAACCACTCCTCAACGAGAATAGCCATGATCAAACTGACGGCCGACCTTAACGCCAACTACCAACGTTTCATCGAAAGCATCCTGGAATCCGGGCAGGTCTGGGGCCTGCAATCCGAGGAGGGCTGGGTGGTGGTCGATTCCACGGAATTTGAAGAATCCGAGGTCATGCCGTTTTGGTCAGACGAGGCTTACGCCAAAAACCATTGCGTGGGCGAATGGGCCGAATTCAGGCCTGTGGCCATGGATCTGGAGGAATTTGTCGAAGACTGGCTGGTGGGGATGGCCGAGGACGGCATCCTGGTCGGCCCCAATTGGAACGACGACCTGGAAGGGCTGGAAGTGGAGCCTGAGGAAGTCGCCCAGCAACTCAGCGACGAGCCGGAAGAACCGGTCACGCGACACTGAGGATGGGCCTGGTCTATTCCACCGGACACGGGCGGATGTGTCCCGATTGTGGCAAGCCCGCAGGCGCTTGCGTCTGCGGCAAACCGCAGGCACCGAAAGGCGACGGCAATGTCCGGGTGGGGCGGGAAGTCCGCAAGGGTTCCGGCGTCACTGTCATCAGCGGGGTTCCCCTGAGTGGCGAGGCGCTTAAGGCTTTGGGCAAGGAACTGAAAGCCCGTTGTGGCAGCGGCGGAACCGTGAAAGACGGCATTATCGAAATCCAAGGGGATCATCGGGATTTGCTGGTGGCGGAACTCGCCCGGCACGGTTGGAAGGCCAAGCGTTCCGGTGGCTGATGGAAGCCCTAGTGTCCTGCAATATTGATCCCGCGAAGGGAAATAACATGTCCAGACCCATGCTGTTGTTCTTGTTCTGCATGGCGGTGGGGCTGCGCCAGAATTGGATCCGCATCGACCGTTGGCTCCATCCGCCGCCACCGCGTCCGGCGGAGGCGGAACAGGTCATTCTTTACGCCACGAATTGGTGTGGCTATTGCACCAGGACGCGGGAATTTTTTGCGGAAAATCACATCCCATACCAGGAGCTGAACGTGGAGGACGAGGGAGAAGGGCTGCATGGATACCAGAAACTAGGCGGCGGCGGGGTTGCCATCATCGTGGTCAACGATACTACGGTCATCCGGAGCTATGACCCCGATGGCATCCGGCAGGCTTTGGGAGACTCGCTTTGACTTCAATGACTTTGCAGATTGCCGGCATCATCGCCGTGCTGGTCGCCTTGCTTTTCCTGTTTAAGCGCTTGGTCGGGCGGGGCGGCAAGCTTTCCCGCCATCCTTACCAGCGGCAGGCCGCGCTGTTTTCCCCGGACGACCGCGCGTTTTTCCGCCCGCTGAAGGATGCCGTGGACGGAAAATATGAAATCTTCGGCAAGATTCGTGTCGATGACGTCATTCTGCTGAAGAAAGGCATTTCCCGAGAGGCTTCCGACGCCATTGAAGGGCGGCATTTCGATTTCGTCCTCTGCGACAAGAACACGTTAAGCCCGGCCTGCGCAATCCAACTGCACGACAAGACCCAACTTGGCCCGCAAGCCGAGTCTGATCCGTTGCCGCCGATCTGCGAGAACCTGGGCCTGCTTTTGCTGCGTTTCCCAGCCAAGGCGGATTATTCCGTGGAGGAAATCCGGGAAAAATTACGCATGGCCATGGCCAAAGAGCCGTTTTACCTGGCCGAAACGGATGGCCGCAAGGAACCGCGTATCTCCAATATCGAAGACATGAAATTTTAGGCCGGAAATGCCGGCTATCCCTTTGGGGGTTTTTCGGGTATTTTAAACCGCCTCACGCATCCTTTCGGGGCCAAGCCCCAAGCCATCCCGTAAAATTATCCAGGAGCGACGCCATGGGTGTTGATTTTAAAGAATTGCTAGTCATTTTGGTGATTGTGTTGATCGTGTTTGGCACCAAACGCCTGGGTACCCTCGGCTCGGATCTGGGCAACGCCATCAAGAGTTTCCGCAAGTCGATGAACGAATCCGACGAGGATAAGGTGACGGACAAGTCCGCCCCCATCGACAGCGAGGTCGTCAGAGACAAGAAAGACAAAGCCTGACAGGTCTGCCGCCAACATGTTCGACGTCGGCTTCTCTGAAATGCTTCTGGTGGGCCTGATCGCCCTGCTGGTCTTCGGCCCCGAGCGCTTGCCCAAGGTGGCGCGGCAAGCCGCCCTATGGATCAAAAAGGCCCGCGCCATGGCATCCTCGGTCAGACTGGAAATCGACCGTGAATTTCAATTGCAGGAATTGAAGGAAACCCTGGACAAACAGAAACGCCAGATGGATCAAATCCTGCTGGCGGACAAGCTTTCCCCGCCTCCCGCCCCCGAAGCCTTGCCTAAGCCGCCGGCACCCGATCCGCAAGAGGGCAGCCATGAGTAGCGGACACGGCGAAGACCAGGAACTGCCGTTCATCTCCCACCTCATCGAATTGCGCGACAGGCTATTGCGCAGCATTATCGTGGTGTTCGCGCTGTTCTTCGGGCTGTCGTTCTACGCCAATGAAATCTACGCCTATCTGGCCGGGCCTTTGCTGAAGCACATGCCGGCGGGTAGCCAGATGATCGCCATCGAAGTGGCCTCGCCCTTCCTGACGCCGTTCAAGTTGACCTTGGTGGTGTCCATCTTCTTGGCAGTGCCTTATCTGCTGTACCAAGCCTGGGCCTTTGTCGCGCCGGGGCTATACCGGCACGAGCGCAGGCTGATCTTTCCCTTGCTGGTGTCCAGCAGCCTGCTGTTCTATGCCGGCATTGCCTTCGCCTATTTCGTGGTGTTCCCGCTGCTGTTCACCTTCATCACCGCGACAGCCCCGGCGGGGGTGACGGTGATGACCGACATCACCCAGTACCTGGATTTCGTGCTGACGATTTTCTTCGCCTTCGGCATTTCCTTCGAGGTGCCGATCTTCACCATCCTGTTGGTCTGGACCGGGATTATCACCCGCGCATCCCTGGTGGATAAGCGGCCTTATATCATCGTGCTGGCCTTCGTCATCGGCGCGGTGCTGACCCCGCCCGACCCGGTCTCGCAAACCCTGCTGGCGGTGCCGATTTGGATGCTGTTTGAGTTGGGGTTGTTTTTTTCGAGGTTTTTTGCTCGGGAGGAAGAGGCTGGACAGGAAATGGGGGTGGCTTTGGAGCAGAGGCAGGATATTGTTAATAAGCCGCAAACACCTAGTAAGGACGAAGGCTAGGGCCGTTGGGTATGATAGCGGCTTCATCGCGCATTGCGCCGCACGTTTACCCCACCCCAATTTGGTGTACATACTATCCCGCCCTACGGGCTAACAAGAGGCGTTTTAATGTTTATACATTTGTCACTAACAAACATGCTAACCAACTTGCACCGGGCCATTTATCAATATCTCGGATATGTATTCGTAAAAATTCAGAAATGGTTATTTGCAAGTTTTATCCTTGCAATCCTTGCGAAAGCTCCATATATGTATTTGGTTGAGGATAAAGTATTTACAGAAATTACAGGCCAGATTTATCGATCCTTGTATTGGTGGGTATTCCTATCAAGCGCCAGCTCATTGATTTGGCTGGTAATTAGGAATCTGTTCAATATCGACCTTTGGATATACTACTATTTCTGGGTAAGAAAGGTTGTTCCTATGTTTGGAGTATACTTATACAATGAATCTGAACTTTCGATGATTAAATTAATAAATGAGTCATTTCAATCTGAAAAGGGAGAGCCTATCTGTCCGGTTTTCGTAAAGAGAGCTCACCTAGAAAGGAGGTCGTTTTGGCCTCACTGGGAATTTGCAATTGTTGTTGCCTTTCAACCAGGCAAATTTAGAAAGTGAGTGTTGAGCAGTCAAACAACAAACCTGACTCTAAGAAGTGGGTGCTGGATGTTGATTTGACAAACGAATCATACGGAATATATAACAATAGAGGAAAGAAGTTTCTGCGTGAGCGATTTGGACAAGAATTTTCACAAACAAATATGGGAAGCCTGTCTGATAAATTTTTTAGAATACTTAAACCTAATGCCCATATAGGCGAAGTCTGTAGCTGGGGCGAAGAACCCGGATATCTCTTGCCTCTAAGGTGGGGTTCAGGTGGCTTTTTGCCTCTAATAAAGCATCAAGAGCGGACATGGGGCATGTTCTTTTTTCGCGATATTACTCCCATCGGACTCAACATAGCCATTGGAGCATCGGAAAGCAAAAAGGAATACAAGAACTTACACATGCTAATTGGACGTGAGTTTTCGGAAGAAGTTGTGTTACTCTCATCCGAGCCTCATCCTAAACTGTCAGTGGCACAGTACCGTTTTACGACAAATACCTTTGATCCTGATGCGACTAAATCTATAAGCTGGTATACTAATCCTGATTTTGTAAAAAGACACAATCAATTAAGAAAAGAGCATGACGATTTTGAAATCAAACAATTAAGCGGCGACGAAGGTCGCTCTATAACCCCTCTAATAACTCCATTTCGAGTGCGCGTTAAGTATCACTCTGCAACCCTTAATTCTTTGGATAATAGTTATTTCAAAGATGTTGTATTTACCATAAATCCTCATGAGTTTGGCGTTGAAGTCATCTGGTTATGCCAGTTTTTACTTCGTGAAGATGAATACATTATCGATGGTGAATTCGATATGGGAAGAAACTATTTAGTCCGCCAGCCTGTCATTTTGATTGACATGGAGTTTTTGAAAAACACTTACTATGAAAACAAATCATTGGGCCTTAAAAAACAAGGCACTGACATCAAAGTGCTTCCCCTTATTCCAGAAGGAAAATTCATTATTTTCGACCAAGACATAGCTCTGCGCAAACGAAGACTAATAAACTTGAATTCGCAGCTTAAAAAAATAAAACATAAACCAGCAGATAAGATTTTCGAAAGGGATAGGATTAAGAAATGGCTTGACGATTATGAAATGTCTTTTGCCAATGCCAAAACAGGTAGCCTGACATCCGAGTCATTACGCTCACTTTGTCCTGTAACATGGAAAACTCTCGAATTGATTATTAGAGTTGTTCCCGGTGTTAAGTTAATGATTATAGGCTATTTTTAGGTTCCAAAGACCCGCCGGAACCCAAAAAAGGAAATCAATGAGCCAGTCCAGGTGGTTTCTGATCCGATGGGTCAGGCAATGGAAAGCCTTCATCCCGCCGATGGCGTGTTCCACGGAAACGCGGGTTCCCGCATGCTGCCGGTTATGTTTGACCTGCGCGGCGGTCAGTTTCGGCTTCGGGTTGTTTTTAGATTTCTTCGGCCTTTTGTGTGGAAGGTTTATCTTGGATTTCACGCCATAATCTTTTTGCGCACCTTGGAACCCAAGGTCGAGCCACAGATTCACTCGATGGAACCATTTCAGTTTTGGGTCGAATACCTTTTTCATGAGCTTGTAGTCGTGGACGCTGCCGGCGAAGACGCAGAAGAGGAAAAGGATTTTCCGGTGCAGGGTCGTGAGGACGAGCGCCTGGAGCGTGTGGCGTTTTTTTTTCCGCTGAAGCGGGCCTTCTGGAGTTCCCCGTCCTGCGGCCTGACGCAGGCGCACTCCATCCCGTCGATGATGACGTCGCCATATTTATCGACGAGTCGCAGGAACTCCTCGGGAGTCCCAGGCGACCGCTCAGGGAGCACGCCGAGGTCCGACAGGCTCCGCAGCAAGACGGGCAGGAGTTTCTCCACATGGTTGTGGGCATGCCCCGAACTGAAGCCGAAAAGGAAGCCCAGCACGTCGAAGGTGGGGTATGTCTTGAGGTAATACAAAATGAAGAAAAGCTTCTTCCCGGGCGTGTCGAGATGGCCTTTTGGCCCGCCCGTTGGAACCTGCTTGATTTCGCCCTGCCGACACCTTTCCAGTTGGACGGCATCGTAGGCCGCCGCGAAGGCCGCAAGGAGGATGTTGAATTTTGGCAGGCTCATGCCGATGACGGACTTAATCTTGCGGTCATGCTTCTTGCCATCCAGCTTTTTAAATCTTTCGAAGGCCATGGGTTGTCTATTTTCTGTAGGGTATGGATACCCTATAATAAGGCAGTATTAAAAAAATTAACAGGGTCGGGAACAAGTCTATTGAACACAACGTCAGATTTTAAAAGGACCGGCTCCGCTGGTTCCCAAACTCAAGGGCCGAAGGATGTGCTGAGGCACGAAGCGCATCAATCGCGGACGACGTGCCTCCATCTCCGGCGTACCCTATGGCATTGGTTAGATGCCGATTTTTGCAACCCGGAGGGTTGCCAGCCATTAGCCGGGGGTTGAGCGTCAGCGATACCCCAGGATAATGCGGAAAAAGACCCACGACCCCGGAGGGGTCGCAGTAAGCTGCCTAAGCACATGGATGCATTCCCGAAAACGTTACGCATGCTGGACTCTGCTGTTGAATATTGGCTGTGCAAGCAAAGACCGCGACCCTTCCAGAGTCGATATTCTCAATATGCCACCGGGGGTGTCGCTGCGCTCAACCCCCGGCTAATGGCTTGAACCCCTTCGGGGTTCCATTGTTTTCCGCTGTTTCCCAAGCTCAAGCTTGGGAACCCATGCCCGATACATTCCTGGAAAAACACCCTATGAATCCCGACCCTAAGCGCATTATTGATGAAGCCATGCAACTGGAACCATCTTCCCGCGCCTTTATCGCTGAGGCATTACTTGAAACACTGGATTTTGAAGAAGACTTTCCCGTCTCGTCGGCGTGGCTGGAGGAAATACACCAACGTTGCGCTGCCATCGACAACGGAACGGCCCGACTAGTCGATCACGAATCGGCTTTGAAGCAACTACGGGCTAGATACGCCTAATGCTTATCGTTTGGGATGAAGAAGCCTTACGCGAAGCAGATGCCGCTGCCAAGTTTTATCAACAGAAACAGTCTAGCTTGGGAAAGCGCTTTCTGGATAACCTTGAAGATGCGACATCGAGAATCGCACACCGCCCGTATCTCTACCGCCAAATAGAGGCCAACATCCGCAAATGTAAACTGCCCCACTTTCCCTATGCTGTTATCTACAGAACACAAGCGGATTTCATTCAAATCATCGCGATAATGCATTTACGGCAAGAACCAGGATATTGGAAGCATCGGACTTAGGGTGGTGGGTTTAATTGATTTATTGAGATTGAAAGCAGTATCTATTTATAAACAACCCTATCACCGTGTCGTGAAGTGCTTCCAATTTTGAAAAGCAGATCGTTTTGCGCGTCAATCGCTTGATCCGGGTTCGCAACAAAAGGTTTTTGTTTTCTATTTTTTGAGCATGCTGCTTGCCAATGACGTGCTTGTCTTTAGGGATGAGTGCGGAATAGCTGCCCCAATCGTCTGTGTAATAGGTCCGGATATTGAATGCCTTCAAATTTGAGATCAATTGCTCGCACACCGCATCTTGGCGCCGCCCGAAAACGAACGACAGGACACAGCCTGTCACGGCATCGATGGCATACCGGAGCCAGCGTTGGTTCTTTTTGTCGCCGACGTAGCTCCATGGCTCGTCTGCCTGAACATCCATTGGAGAATCAAGGGGATGCCTGATTTCGACGGCGATCTCACGCGTACCGATGTAAGGGTTCACGGCGACCACTTCAGCGGAGCTTTTTTTAGCGTGGAAATGACGGTGTGTTTGCCGATACCCAGAATGCGCGAAGCATCCCGGATGCCGCCGCCGTTCATGGCAATGTCCACAATCTGGTCTTTGACGCCAGGCTCGTAGGCCCGGTACACGCAGTCGGTCTTGAATATTCGCCCGCACTCCTTGCAGCGAAACCGGGAACGACCGCTTTGGGTGCCGTAACGGACAACCTCGGAACTGTTGCAATACTTGCACAAAACAATTTGATACGCCATTGGAATGGTTGCCTAAGAAGCTTGAAAATTTTATGCTCTACCATACTTAATAAATCAATTAAACCCACCTCCGGACTTAGGCATCCATTTAGCGCAGCGCTATACCATGATCCTTCTCTTCACCGACTTCGGCGCAGAAGGCCCCTATCTGGGCCAGATCGAAGCCGTGCTGCGCATCAACGCGCCAAACATTCCCGTCATCAATCTGGTCAGCAATGCCCCGGAGTGCGGGCCGCGCCTGGCTTCCTATCTGCTCGCGGCTTTAATCAAGCATTTCCCCAAAGGCAGCGTGTTCCTCTGCGTGGTCGATCCGGGCGTGGGCGGGGAGCGCCTGGCCGTGGTGTTGGAGGCTGACGGGCGCAGGTTCGTCGGCCCGGATAACGGCCTGCTCAACACCGTAGCCGTGCAGGCGGAAAAAGCCGCTTGGCAGGTCATCACCTGGCGGCCCGGACATCTGTCCGCCAGCTTCCATGGCCGCGACCTCTTCGCCCCCGTCGCCGCCAGCATTGCCCGTGGCGATTTCGGTGGACTCAAGGATTGGGATGGCCCCGATTTGCAGGCTTGGCCGCAGGATTCCGCCGTCATCGTGTATTTCGACCATTACGGCAACGCCATCACCGGTTGGCGCTATTGCGACGAGTTGGAAGACAAGATTCTGTTGGTCAACGGCCTGCGGATTCCACAAGCCAGGACTTTCAGCGACAGGCCCGTCGGCGAGCCGTTCTGGTATCGCAATTCCATGGGGCTGGTTGAAATCGCCGTCAACCGAGGCCGCGCCGACGAAACGCTGGACTTGACGCTAGGACAATGCTTCGGTTTTGAGGTGTCCGCATGAGCAAAAAAACCGCTTGGAGTCCCGAGCGCTTTAAGCAGTGGGAGAAAACCCGCGCATTAGGTCAAAAACGGTTCATCTGGACTCACGGCGTCCTGCAATGGGGCGGATTCATGTTTTTCTTTTCTTTTGCGGTGTTCCAGCATCGCCATTTTGGCCATGTCTTCAGCACGAAAGGCAATCTGCCATTCCGGCTTATATTGGCTTTAATCGTCTGGGTCTATGTCGGCTATCTTTACGGGGGGTCTCGTTGGCGGCGGAATGAGCAGGAATATCAAAGACAGCGGCACGAATGAAGCGGTTCTGTAAAATTCTGCGCCGCCGCAGGAACCAGCAGAAAAACCGGTCAAGTCAAGGCTTTTTTTCACCCCCCACTGGCAACCAGTCCAGTCAGCCATGCCGGCCAACATCAACCAGGGGCTTGCCGGTTCTGGCACGGCGGCGATGTCGTATTTGGCTTCCGCTACCAATAGCCAGGAACTGGTTCCACCATAGTCATCACACACCCAAGCGGATAGATGCCCCTGCTTGATGCTATCCCATAATGAAGGATACGCTTGCCACGAGAATGTTTGCGAGGCAACTAATGAGCCGCCGAAAAGATCGTAGTTTGTGGTGCTGGTGATGATGCTCCATGTCATGTCAGGATGGGTGTCGATGCGGGTATAAAGCCAGGTGTCAGTCGGCAATACCGCTGAACAGGCAAATGACCAGCCTGTGGAATAGGCTCCTCCAATTCCACCATAGAAAAGGTTGCTGCTCAAGCCAACACTGGGGTTAAAGTAAGCATAGTTGCCAGGGTGGGCCATCCATTTGAGATAGATCACTGCATCGGAAAAATCAGCGGTGAGCTTTGAAGCGATGGCCCCGCCATCCCTGTATCCTGAGCCATAAAACTTGATTCCTTCAGCCGTCTGCTCCCAAGTCGGCGAGTTTGTCATAGTACCCCAAACATCCGGTATCGTGACCAAATTCCAATTGTCCTGAGTCAAGGGAATGTCAATCATCGTCGCATTGGCATCCAGTCCCATGCCCGCGACCAACAGCATGGTCATAGAAACGTTTGTCAGCAATTTGTGTATTATGGTATCCTTAGTTCCTAAACGGGAACTAAAAGCAGCCTTTAAAGGGCATTGGCTTTTTTAAGTAAAACCTATTTATTTTCACGCCTTTAGTTTAGTACGCTATTTTCACTTTACCGGTGAAAACAGGTAAATTCTCTATTTTAGGAAATCCCTTTGCACTCCTTACTTCTTTATTGCCGCCCCGGCTTCGAAAAAGAATGCGCCGCGGAAATCCAAGGCAAAGCCCAGCGCCTGGATGTTTTGGGTTACGCCAAAGCCAAGCCGGATAGCGGTTTCGTCTTGTTCACGCCTTATGAGGAGGCCGGCATGGAGGTTCTGCACAAGGAACTGCAGTTCGCCGATTTGTGCTTCGCCCGGCAGATCGTGGCGGTGTTGCCTTTAATCAACACGCTTCCGGTCGATGACCGCATCAGCCCGCTGTTAGAGGTAGCTGCGGCGTTGTCGCGGCAATTTTCCGATGTCTGGCTGGAGACGGCGGACACCAACGAGGCCAAGGAGCTTTCCGTCTTCGTGCGCAAATTCCAAGGGCCGATCACCCGCGCCATGGTGGATTCCGGGCTGGCCAGCATGAAACAGAACGCGCCGCGCCTGCATCTGTTCTTCATCAATTCCACCACGGTGTATGTTGGCCTGTCCCGTCCAGGCAATTCATCGCCGTGGCCCATGGGCATTCCGCGCCTGAAGTTTCCCCGTTCAGCGCCTAGCCGCTCCACCTTGAAACTGGAGGAAGCCTTCCTGTTTTTCTTGGGCGAAGATCCGAAGTCTTTGCAGCCGGGCATGAAGGCGGTGGATCTCGGTGCCGCGCCCGGCGGGTGGACTTGGCAATTGGTCAAACGCAGCATCCGCGTCATCGCGGTGGACAACGGCCCCATGGATCAGGCGCTGATGGATTCAGGGCTAGTCGAGCATCTGCGCGCCGACGGCTTCCGCTATCTGCCGCCCAAGCCGGTGGACTGGCTGGTCTGCGACATGGTGGAGCAGCCCTCGCGCATCGCCGCCCTGGTGGCCCGCTGGATAGCGGAAGGGGATTGCCGGCAGGCCATGTTCAACCTCAAATTGCCGATGAAAAAGCGTTACGAAGAACTGAAGCGCTGCCGGGACACCATCGAAACGACCCTGGACGATGCCGAAGTGCCTTTCCGGCTGGCGTTCAAGCAGCTTTACCATGACCGGGAAGAAGTCACGGGGTATTTGCTGCGCTTGTGAGGACTTGTCAATGGGGTAGGGTAGGCCGGAATAAGCCGGACCGAGCGTTAGCGAGAACTGGCGTTTCCGGCATTTCGCCCGGTTTTGCCGAAAACGCCCGCCCGGCGCTGCGCCCTTCGACAAGCTCAGGACAGGCTTGGGCGGGCTTATTCCGGCCTACCTTCGTTTTTGAAAGCCGCCCGCCAATCCTGTGCGAGATCGCACCATAAGTATGCAGCTTTCTCTGGCTAGGAAAGGCTGGACGCGCATTGTTGTCGGACGGAGTGTTGCTTTGCCAACGTTTGATGGTTTGGCACGCCTTCTGCTTTAAATTATGGCAAGTGATGAGTCGTTCTCCTTCATGGTTGACCCTTCAGCGTTTGCCCGCTTTCATGGCGGGCTTTTTTTTGCTCCTTCCCATAAGCTCCAGCTTCAAGCTAGTTCTTTCCGGCCGTTTGCCGCCCAAAGGTGGATCTGCAAACGCTTGGGCCGGCAAACCCCATAGCCGACATCATCGCCGACCGATCCAAGTCAGCCTCGGCTCCGCCTTGCGGCATTCAAGAGAAACTCTCGTGTAGCCGCAACTGACCTTGCCACTGTCACAGCGATGGCAGTCTAAATTGCCCAATTCCTTGATCGATGCCGCGCGCCAGCCGAAACCTTCGCTGCGGCAATAGGTTTGGGCGGATTTCAACGCTAGGCTTCCGGCTTCCTCTTCCGCTTTATCCCGGCTCAAGCAGCTTGATTGAGGGACTTCTTGAATCGCCGTGGTCAATACCAGGCCTTCGGTGCCTGCCGATGGTTCCACGGGGAAGGCCAGGCAGAGGACAGTCAGAATAGATGCGATGCTTAGGGATTTCATGGTTTCATTATCCTTTGCCAGGAAATAGCCCTACCGAACCCGGTTTCAGCCGCTTGCAAGCGACGACGATATCTTCCAAATGACACTGGAATTTCCCTTTGTCGCTTGCTCCGCCACATTCGTCACAGACGAGTTTGCCTGTGCTTTTTTCGTCCACTAGATTCCAGCCGTAACCTTGCGTCTCGCAAAAAACTTTCTCCTTTTTCTTCAGGAGATAGGCGTCCTGCGCACGGGTGGTGGCTTCAGTTTTTTCTTGGCATCTCTGGGATGGCAAGGTGTTGCCCATCAGATCCCGATAAATGTACTCTTCCGACGATGCGACGCCGGAGTGAAAGAACAAAGTGGCCAGTAGCGCCGCCCAGCCGATTTTCAAATCCGTCTTTTTCATCTGAATAACCTCTCGTTTATCTGAACCAAGCGATGTCCTTAATATTCCTTGATCACACGGATATTCATCTGGCGCGACTCCTCGGCCAGTTGCTGTTTGATCGGTTCAAATTTGTCATTCTCGCTCAGCTTGGCTATGACGACGGCACCCACCAAGGCTGTCGTGAATCCGGCCACATAGAGCCAGAAGTAATCTTTTTGTTGCTTGTGCTTGTCATACGCGCTCATGTTTGTCTCCTCATTGGGTTGGAAAAGCATCACAGGTGATGCCGGCCGGGAGTCCGCGACTCTTAATGATCGCTTCCCCGGTCTTGGTTGCGGCTTTTGCCTAGCCTGCGCCGCACATCGCCGCTGCTAAGGCGCTGCCGAAACGGGGCGCCATTTGTCCATTTGGCGATGGAGCGCACCAAAATAGATCTATGTATTGCAATAGCGCACATATATGATACAAAGTTTCGATTCAATAATAAATAATTTCTGAATTTTTTTGCGCAAACCTGTAAAAGTTGAGAGAAACGCTCGACAAACAATGTGTTAGGGTAGCTCTCCACTGCTGGTTCACCTGGCCCTGGCTGCTAGTCTCAAGCAATATGCGAAATAACGCACCAATATAGTGCGTTTTGCCGTTCGGCGAGTGTTTTGCGGAGAATCCTGTTGACGGGGCTGTGGTTTTGAATCGATACTAAGGCGGGTCCGGCACTTTGCTGGTTGCGCGGGCTATCTTCAACGGGGAGAAAAATAATGAAAAACACAAGCAAACTGGTGCTGTGGGCGATCTTGGCGCTGCTGCAAGTCTGGGGAGGACTCGCGTTCGCGGCGGTAGACCCGTCTTACCCGGCGCTTAAGGAGCAGTACTACCAAGACCATCCCGGCAAGGGCAAGCATGGCCAATTCTGGGAGGCAATTCCGATCCAGAAGTATTGGAATCCTAAAGATTTCTACAAGCCGCCGACCGCAGTGAAAGGCGAGGTGGGCCGTGACCAGTGCGTGGCTTGCCACCAGGCCACCACGCCGGGTGCCTATCACGCCTGGCAGGGCTCAGGCCACGCCAATCTGCAAAAGATCCGCGACCTGTCCAACGGCCAAGACGCCCGTTTCTACAAGAAGGACAAGCTGTCCGAGGTGGAGAAGAACCTGGTCAAACAGGGCTTGCTGAAAGAAGGCGAGCCTTTGAAAGAGGTCGGCTGCATCGACTGCCACGGCCCGGTGGGCGCGAAATCTATAGCGCATGACAAGGATCTGGTGATGCCTGACCGCGCCAAATGTGGCACCTGCCATGTCGGCGAATTTGCCGAGGCCGAGTCGGAGAAAAACCAGGAATGGCCACAGAAGCAATGGGGCAAGGGCCATCCGTCCCATGCGGTAGACTGGCAGGCCAACGTGGAGACTGCGGTATGGGCGGCTATGCCCGAGCGCGAGATCGCCCAAGGCTGCGACCAATGCCATTACCAGCAGAACAAATGCGACGGCTGCCACACCCGACATACCTTCTCGGCAGCGGAGGCCCGCCAGCCGGAAGCTTGCGCGACCTGCCACAACGGCGTGGACCACAACGAGTTTGAAAATTACATGATGTCCAAGCACGGCACGGTTTACCAGACCTTAGGGAAAGCCAACTGGAATTTCGAAGCACCGTTGAAGGACGCACTGACCAAAGGCAACTACACCGCGCCAACTTGCCAATACTGCCACTTCGAGGCAGACGGCCAGTTCTCGCACAATCTGGTGAAGAAAGTGCGCTGGGCCTTCAACCCGACGCCGACCATCGCCGATAACTTGGAGCATCCCTGGTTCAAGGATCGCAAAGCGATGTGGGTCAAGACCTGTTCCAACTGCCATTCACCAAGCTTTGCCGAAGCCTACCTGGACGCCGCCGACAAGGGCACGATCTCAGGGCTGAAAGTCGAGCAGGAAGCGAAGAAAGTCGTCGAAGCGCTGTATAAAGACGGCCTGTTGACCGGACAGAAGACCAACCGCCCCGCGCCGCCCAAGCCCGAGGAAGATGCCGCAGGCGGATTCTTCCAATTGTTCTGGGCCAAGGGCAACAACCCGTCGCGGGTGGAGCGCGTCTATGCCGATATGTGGGAGCATGATGTGATCAAGCTGTACAAGGGCTTCTTCCACAACAACCCCGGCGGCTTCACCTACAGCGAAGGCTGGTCGCCGCTGATGCGCGATTATGCCGAGATCATGGACGAAAACACCCGGTTGCGGGAAAACAGCAAAACCAGCCAGAACGGCAATGCCCATGCGGCCTTGGAAAGTCTGGGCGGGCGTTACTTGCTGGGTTCTTTGCTGGTTGGCGTGGGTTTCGTGCTAATCCGTCGCAAACGCTGAGGCAGGCTGCCACGGCCCCTCATCCCAAGCGGTTTAGCGGCTTCGCTTTCTGCGCAGGCTGAGGGGCTTTTCGCCCTTCTCCCGCAGGAGAAGGGCCGTGGATGGGGACGGCTCCAACTGCCCCCATGAAAATATTCACCCCTTGCCAAACACCAGCGAATGGTCTGCCGCGTCCACCTTGACCACATCGCCCGGCTCATAACGCCCTGACAGAATATCCCGCGCCAGCGGGTTCTCCAGTTGCTGCTGGATGGCCCGCTTTAACGGCCTTGCGCCATAGACCGGATCGAAGCCCGCCTCGCCCAGACGATCCAACGCCGCCTCGGTAATGTCCAGCTCCAAATCCCGATCCAACAGACGTTTGCGCAGATGCTGGATTTGGATGCCGCAAATGGCGCGGATTTGCTCTTTCATCAGCGGATGGAACACTACGACCTCATCGACACGGTTGATGAATTCGGGCCGGAAATACTGGCCGACAATCTCCATGACCTCCTGTTTCATCTGCGCGTAATTCGCCTCGCCGGCCAGTTCCTGTATCCGGTTCGAGCCTAGGTTCGAGGTCATCACGATGACGGTGTTGCGGAAGTCCACCGTGCGCCCATGGCCGTCGGTCAAACGGCCGTCGTCCAGCACTTGCAGCAGGATGTTGAACACATCCGGGTGGGCCTTCTCCACCTCGTCCAGCAGAATCACGGAATAAGGCTTGCGGCGCACCGTCTCGGTAAGATGCCCGCCTTCCTCGTAGCCGATGTAGCCCGGCGGAGCGCCAATCAGCCGGGCGACCGAGTGCTTCTCCATGAACTCGGACATGTCGATGCGCACCATCGCGTCTTCGGTGTCGAACAGGAACTCGGCCAAGGCTTTGCACAATTCGGTCTTGCCCACGCCGGTCGGCCCTAGGAACAGGAACGAACCGTTGGGCCGGTTGGGATCGGCCAGCCCCGAGCGGGAACGGCGGATGGCGTCGGACACCGCTTTGATCGCCTCGTCCTGGCCGACCACGCGCTGGTGGATGTTCACCTCCATTTGCAGCAGCTTCTCGCGCTCACCTTCCAGCATCTTCGAGACCGGGATGCCGGTCCATTTGGAAACCACCTCGGCGATTTCCTCCTCCGTCACCTTGTCACGCAGCAATTGCATAGGCTGGCCTTCCGCCCGGCTCGCCTGCTCCAACTCCTTTTCCAGCGTGGGGATCACGCCGTATTGCAATTCGCCCATCTTGTTGTAATCGCGGTTTTCCGCACGGGTCAGCAAATCCAGTTGTGATCGGGCCTGTTCCAGCTTTTCCTTGATGCTGGCCGCGCCTTGCAACGAAGACTTCTCCGCCTTCCAGATTTCCTCCAGATCGGCATATTCCTTCTCCGTCTCGTCGATGTTCTCCTGCAAGGCTTCCAGACGCTTGCGCGAGGCCTCGTCGGATTCCTTCTTCAAGGCTTCGCGCTCGATCTTCAATTGGATCAAACGGCGCTCCAGCCTATCCATCTCCTCCGGCTTCGAGTCGATTTCCATGCGGATGCGGCTGCCGGCCTCGTCGATCAAGTCTATGGCCTTGTCCGGCAGGTTGCGGTCGGTGATATAACGGTGCGACAACACCGCCGCCGCCACGATGGCCGGGTCGCTAATTGTCACGCCGTGGTGGACCTCATACTTTTCCTTCAAGCCGCGCAAGATGGCAATCGTGTCCTCGACATTTGGCTCGTCCACCAACACCTTCTGGAAACGCCGCTCCAAGGCCGCGTCCTTTTCCAAATATTGGCGGTACTCGTCCAAAGTCGTCGCGCCCACGCAATGCAACTCACCCCGCGCCAAGGCTGGCTTCAGCATATTGCCCGCGTCCATCGCCCCTTCCGCCTTGCCCGCGCCGACCATCGTATGCAACTCGTCGATAAACAGGATGATATTGCCTTCCTGCTTGGCGATGTCGTTCAGCACGGCCTTCAAGCGCTCCTCGAATTCGCCCCGGAACTTCGCCCCGGCAATCAATGCGGCCATGTCCAATGACAACAGCCGCTTGCCCTTGATACCCTCCGGCACCTCGCCGTTGACGATACGCTGGGCCAGCCCTTCGACAATCGCGGTCTTGCCCACGCCAGGTTCGCCGATCAACACCGGATTGTTCTTGGTGCGCCGTTGCAACACCTGGATCGTGCGGCGGATCTCGTCATCGCGGCCAATTACCGGATCGAGCTTGCCCTGCTCGGCCCGTTCGGTCAGGTCGATGGTGTATTTTTTCAAGGCTTGGCGCTGATCCTCGGCGTTCGGGTCATTGACGGCTTGGCCGCCGCGCAGGCTGGCGATGGTCTTCTCCAATTTCTCCTTGGTCAGGCCCGCCTTTTTGAGTGTGTCGCCCAGCGTCCCTTTGTCCTCCAATGCCGCCAGCAGGAAGATTTCGCTGGCGATGTACTGGTCGCCGCGCTTCTGCGAGAGCTTGTCAGTCAGATTCAGCAGGCGCGAGAGTTCGTTGGAAATCTGCACATCGCCGCCCGTGCCTTCCACTTTTGGGAAACGATCTAGCGCCTCGCCCAAGGCGTTGCGCAATGCGGTGACATTGACGCCGGACTGCGACAGCAAAGGCTTGACCGAACCGCCTTCCTGGTCGATCAACGCTGCCATGACGTGGATGGGTTCGATGAATTGATGATCCCGCCCCAAGGCTAGGCTTTGCGCCTCGCCTAGGGCGGCTTGGAATTTCGCGGTGAGTTTGTCGGTGCGCATGGCTTTGGCCTTTTGGTGGATGCTTAGGATGGGCAGGTTGTGGGGGTGGAAGCGGGGGATTTCAAGCAGGACGCGTGAGATACGTTTTAGATGGCGTTGAACCATCGGTTTTCTTGCGGGCTTGCCAACACCCGCAACTGTCAGGCTGAATTCGCTGTTGAAAAGCTTGGTATGTATAATACACACCATGAATAGCGCAGACATAATCAAGCGGCTACAAGGCGATGGTTGGGTGTTGCGAGGCGTCAAAGGTTCGCATCATGTCTTCACACATCCCGCGAAGCCCGGCCATATCAGCGTGCAGCATCCACGCAAGGACTTAGGCGCTGGACTGGCAAGCAAAATACTCAAGCAAGCAGGTTTGAAATGAGATACCCCATAGCGATTGAAAGCGGAGATGAAACCCATGCCTTCGGGGTGGCTGTGCCTGATCTGCCGGGATGCTTCTCGGCAGGCGATACGCTAGACGAAGCTATCACCAACGCCAAAGAAGCCATTGAACTGTGGATGGAAGCGGTCATTGAAGACGGCCTGCCCATCCCGGAAGCCTCATCCATCCACAAACATCAAGCAGATAACGAGTATAAAGACTGGATTTGGGCTTTGGTGGAAGTGGATTTATCCAAGCTATCCGGCAAAGCCAAAAGGGTGAACATCACACTGCCTGAGCGGGTATTGGTCAATATCGACAAAGCGGCGGCTCGGTTGGGCGATACCCGTTCTGGATTGTTGACAAAGGCGGCTTTGGAATATGTTGAGCGGCATTCGACGGTGATTACCCACTAGCCTGAGGCATCTGCCATGCCACGTTGGTGAAGTATGCCATCAACTTGCCAACCTACAAGGACTGCTCTATGGACAAAATCCGCTTTCCCCAGAAACTCGAAAATCTGCTCAAAGGCACCGAGCTATTCGCCCCGATCCGAGATTACGCCAATCGCGTCGGCGAAATCCTCGACGACAAGCAAATGCCGTTTTTTCCCAGCTATACCGACCACAGCGCCGAGCATGTCACTCAGGTCTTACAGGCGGAGGTGGATCTCATCCCCGCCAAAGTCTGGGAACTCTGCAAATCCAATGAACCCCCGCAACGCCTGTTAAGGCCCGAAGACGCCGCCGTCCTGATTGGCGGAACCCTGCTGCACGACATCGCCATGCACCTGCATCCCGATGGCTTCCTCGAATTAGTCAGCGAAAATAGCCGCTTCCAACCGCTGCCATGGTTTAAAGACGAACAACAAGGCCATCAAGCCGACCGGCCTTGGCGCGACTTATGGCTGGATTATCAACGGGAAGCCCGCCGTTTCAGCGATGGCAAACTGGGGGAAATCATCGGCATGGACGAGGTGCGGCAAGGCTGGAAGTTTGAAACCCTGCCGCCAAGCACAGGACTTTGGCAAGAAAACCACCGCCTCGTCATTGGCGAATTCATCCGCCGCCACCATGCCCGGTTGGCGCATGAAATCGCCCATTACGGCTTCCCCGGCCTGGAAACCGGCCACAGCATCCACCAATTCCCCGCCCTGGCCGAACGGAACCATCCGCTGGAAAATCTCGCCGACTTGATCGGACTCACCGCCCGCTCGCATGGTATGAATCTGCGCACCTGCCAAGCCTATCTCGAATCGCGTTACGGCAAGCGAGGCCCCCGGCATCGCGGTTGCGCCGTGCTGTACCCGATGGCCCTGCTGCGCGTCGCCGACTATCTGCAAATCGACCGCCGCCGCACCCCCGCCATCCTGCTCAAACTCCGCAACCCGCAAAGCCCCGTCTCCGTGCAGGAATGGCAAAAACATCTCGCCCTGCTCAACATCGACGAAGCCCACGACCCGCGGGGCAAATCCATCGAAGTCAGTGGCCAAATCAGCCACGGGGTTTACCTGCAACTGCGCGAACTGCTGGACGGACTGCAAAAGGAAATGGATCACGCCACCGCAGTCCTTGATGAAGCCTATGGCCGCATTGACGGCTTGAAAGAACTCAGCCTTGCGACCCGCCGCGTCCACTCCAACCTCACCGAACCCGCCTTCCGCGCCAGTCTGCCCTACGTCCCCGAACGCACCGGCTTACGCCACCGACCCCAATCTGCTCACGCTGCTGGTCGAGCCTTTATACGGCAAGGAACCCGGCGTCGGTGTGCGCGAACTGATGCAAAACTCGGTGGACGCCGTGCGGGAGTTACATGCTTGGTGCGAAAGCCACGGGAAAAAGGTGAAGGATTTGGATTTGCCAGACCAAGAAGCCGATGTGCAAATCGACTTTATCCAGCGGGACGACGGGTCGTGGTTTCTGCGCTGCACCGACAAAGGCATCGGCATGACCGCCGACACGATCCAAAACTACTTCCTCCGCGCCGGAGCATCGTTTCGGCAAAGCCCGGAATGGACGAAAGAGTTTGTGGACGATGACGGCAAGCCCAAAGTTTTACGGGCTGGGCGGTTTGGGATTGGTGCGTTTGCCATTTTCTTGTTGGGGCCGAGGTTTCGGCTTTGTACGAGGCATGTGACGGCGGATAAGTCGCAGGGATATTATTTGGAGGCTGAGGGGGATAGCCGAAGAATTGTGATAGAACGTAAGCAGTGGTTGAGAATTGGGACGACGGTTGAGGTAGAAATTAGCACTGTATCAGCTAATTTATTAAATCTTGACAAAACCCGACTTGAACATAAAATAGATTGGCATTGTTGGGACTGGCCAATAGTAAGACAGCGCATAATTCAAGGAACAAAAACAAAGGAGGTTATTCAAGAATATGTAGCTCCACTACGGGAACCAACACCTGAGTGGTCAATAATTAATCCAGATGGATTTGATGCGGTATATTGGACATTCGCAGATTATCCCCGTCTAATGTGCAATGGATTGCTAATTGCTGACCCTAAAAGATTTGTTGCGGAATTTAAATGGCCGGAAGATATTCAGCTCAATAGGCCTTGTATAGCTATACTTGATAGCCAAGCCAACTTGCCGATTGTAACACAGCGCTACTACCTAACAGATAACACGCTGCCATTTACTGCTGCGCTTGCTATTGATACAATCTATTCCTTAATCGGATATGCTCTAATTTGTGGGCCAAATTCAAAAAACTGTATTTTTGAAAGGACAACAAGGTCACATCCTCTTGCAATGAACGAAAGAGCTAATGCGAGAGGCTTTCTAAATGGCCGACATCGCTGGTGTTGCACATCTTTGTCTTTCGTCCCTATTGATCGTTGGCTTTATTCCGTGATGACTACTGAACCATGTGTTATTTTTGGTGGAATCCGTTTTGAACACTCCGCAAAAGGCGATTGGCAACAGATTTTTTCCCACCCTAGCCTGCATAACAACAAAGCGGCATTGTTTTGGAATGGAGACTTTTCAAGCGGTCGAAAGCATGAGAATCTGAGGCAATTAAGTGAAATACTACCTGACATCATGAAAGGATTTCATTTTTTTGGCGACATAATAAACACCCAGCTTTTGATTTCATCTCGACGTGACCTTGGTTTATTTGATGCAAATATAATAGGCCATGACAGGTTTTCATATAAAGAATACAGTTGGCGTAACATCACTCCAAAGGTTTCACGAAGGGAGTATCGCGTACTTCATATGGAAGATTCCATATTAACCCTTCAGCTACCTAGGTTGGTTGAGGAAATAGAAGACTATGAAGTCAGAATCGAAAGACTTGATGATTTCATTTATGTAGTCGAAATAAAAACCGCCCCATCGAACTCCCAACCCGAAACCCTGCTGACAAAACTATGGAACGAATGCCTAGGCCCGAATCCGATTCCCTTCGATCCCGAAGCCAGACGGGCCTTGATCGAGCGGGGTCGGCAGCACCCGGAACTGAAGCGCCATATCGAAGCCTGGGAGGAAATGAAGCGCACCGGCTCGAAGTGGGTGGTCGGTAATGACAATTAGCGTTGGCTACTGGATGGTTTTGATTCCCAACGCCCACGATGGGAACCAGGCCTTGGAAACTCAGCTTCCTGTCCTGCCTGCCCCGATGCCTCGTGAAGCTGGAGCTTCCCAATCCATATTCCCAGCGGAGCTTCAAAGCCATTAACTTAAGGAAATGAGGGGGTCAAGATTCGTGGGAGCCACGCCTCGCGGAGACTAAACTTGCGGAAATATCCAGCCCTTACGGTTGGCAAAGGCGAATCGCCGCGAGGCGCGGCTCCCACGGGCGAGGCTTAATTTAATGGCTTTGAAGCGGAGCCTGGGAACGAGCGGAAATCACTTTTGTGTGCTTGGGCCGCAGAGCGGCCACTGAATTTAGCCGGGGGTTTCAACCCCCGGAATGCGGTGGATAGAGACTATCCGTCGCGTAGCGACGGTTGAAAAAAGCCATGGCCGACACATTGCCAGGCATTTCAACCGTCGCTCCGCGACGGAATCTTTGCTCCGCCACGTTCCCGGGGTTAAAACCCCTGGCTAACGTCAATCGCCGCTACGTGGCTTGGTCCGGAGGCTGCGGAGAATCGGTTGCTTAAATTCAATGGATTATGCGCATAAGTTGGCGCTTATGGGATTGTCTACCCGGCTGTAGTCCAAAGAAAAATGACAAAGTAGCCTAACGGTGGGCAAGTAGAACACAGGATACCAAAATGAGAGACATAAACTGGTCAGCCTCTGAAAAAAAAATCGCTAGGCGGGTCTATGATGCCGCCTTGGAAAGAGAATACACGGCGCTCATTCGGACGCTCAAGGATTTGGCGGCAAAATCGGAAAGCCGGGAGGACATCTGGGCAATCCGTGACTACCTCAACGAACAGGAAAAACTGATTGATAGGAAATATGACTACCGCTATTCGCAACTCATAGGCGTATTCGGCAGGCTGCTCAACGAAAAGTGGATTACGGAAGAAGACGTTGCCGGTCTTGACGAGGAAAAGCTTGAACTCATCCGCCATATCGCTTCGGGTTAATCCATGATTTTGCGCGGGTTCCCAACGTCCACCTTGGGAACCCGGTCTTGGAAACCTGTCCTGAGCTTGTCGAAGGGTTCAGCTTCCCGAAACCGAATCCCGGCAGGCATCGTGAAGCTGGAGCTTCAAAGCCATTAACTTAAAGGAAATGAGGGGGTCAAGATTCGTGGGAACCGCGCCTCGCGGCGACTAAACTTGCGGAAATATCCAGCCCTTACGGTTGGCAAAGGCAAATTGCCGCGAGGTGCGGCTCCCACGGGGGAGACTTAAGTTAATGGCCTAAGTACAGGACAAAACCTCCAAAGCCCATAGGAATTCCTGGAATTTCTCGCTGAGGTTCAGCACGATGTTGCGGAGGAAGTCGAGTCCGTGGCGGAACAAGGACTTGAGGGGACGCTGTAGGGTCTTTTAAAAAGGATGGGGTTTTGCCCATGGAGCAACTGGCCGGTGCGGTAAGTCCAGGCGAAGGCCAGAGCGAGCAGGCCCATCAGCTCGGCAAGGCGCTCGGGGCCGGTCAGGTGGGTATCCTCGAAGTTGAAGCCCCGGCTCTTCAGGCAGCCGAACAGGGTCTCGACCTGCCAGCGGTCGGCGTAGGCGCCGATGGCTTCGGCCTGTGGCGCGGAGGATGAGGCGATGAACAGGAAGTCGCCGTCGTCCAGGCGCGGCGCGGTGATATGAACGAAACCGCCCCAGACCGGCCTGCGCCCCGGCAGGTGCCGGCAGTCGCCGGGCTTGAGCGAGCCGAACAACACGTCCAGGCGCATCATCCGGTTCCGGCCATTGGGGACGAGCGTGTTGCGCTTGAGGCGCTGGTGGAACGGGATGCCTTGGCTTTGCAGCCAGCGGAACCAGTCCTCGCCGACGAACTCGCGGTCGGCCAGCAGCGCCTCAATCGTGGCGACACCAAAGACTTTGAGGAAACGCCCCATCAAGGCGACGCGCTCGGCGGTGTCGGAGTTGCCCGCCTTGTCCAGGACGCTCCAGAACACCGGCAGGGCGATGCCGTGGCAGGCGATGCCGAGTACGAGGAAGTTGATGTCGGTCTTGCCGAACTGCCCGTTCGTGCGGTCCATCGTCAGCCGCCAGGGGCCGTCGCCGACCGGGCCGATGCGCACCAGCAGGCGGGCCAGGTCGTCGTAGCCGATCCCGAACGAGCGGAAAAAGCGTTGCAGGCGCTTGTAGTGCGAGTCCACCTTGGCCTTGCCGCCGAAGCCGGTGGCCAGCTTGGCCAGGCTGACGCTGCGCACCTTGAGCAGCGCCAGCAGGAATTGGGCAAGGAAGCTTATCCTCGCGCCGTGCCAAGGCAGGTGTTCGGCCAGGACGGCCTTGAGTTCGTGGATCGGGTCGTTCGGGGAGGCAGTCATCGGGCCTGGAAAAAGCTATTGGCTTAACCCATGACAATCAATCAGTTAAATTTTTGTCCTGTACTTAGGTTAATGGCTTTGAAGCCGAGCCTGGGAACGAGCGGAAATCACTTTTGTGTGCTTAGGCCGCGGAGCGGCCACTAAATTTAGCCGGGGTTTCAACCCCCGGAATGCGATGGATGGCGACGATCCGTCGCGTAGCGACGGCTGAAAAAAGCCATGGCCGATCCATTACCGGGCATTTCAACCGTCGCTAAGCGACGGAATCCTTGCTCCGCCACGTTCCGGGGGTTGACACCCCCGGCTAACGTCAATCGCCGCTACGCGGCTTGGGCAGAGGGCGGCGGCGACTCGGTTGCTTAAATTGATGAGAGGCCGAACGCGATAAGGCACAATAGCCAGCGTAGCCCGGATGGAATGCAACGGAATCCGGGATGGCCGGAGCCACGAATCCCCGCATTCCGCTATGCTTCATGCGGGCTACATTCTTGCCATTATTGACTCCCACGCTGGAGCGTGAGAACGAGAGTAAATTATGAATATGAATCTCACCGTTAACGAAACCCGCGTCATTGCTTGTTTGATCGAAAAGGAAATCACCACCCCCGACCAATACCCCTTGTCGCTGAATGCCTTGGTCAACGCCTGCAACCAGAAAAGCAACCGTGATCCGATACTGGATTTGAAGGAAGCCACCGTGCAGGAAACCGTCGATGGCTTGATTAAGAAATTCCTGGTCAGCCGGGCTTCAGGCTATGGCAGCCGAGTCACCAAATACCAGCATCGCTTCTGCAACACCGAATTCGGCGAACTCAAGCTGTCAGCGCAAGCGGTGGGAATCCTCTGCGAACTATTGCTGCGTGGCCCGCAGACGCCGGGGGAATTGCGCACCCGCGCCGAACGCTTGTGCAAATTCGCCGATGTCACCGAGGTGGAAGCTGAATTGGATCAATTGATGGCGCGGGAACAGCCCTTGGTGGCGAAACTCCCCCGCGAACCGGGCAAACGCGAATCCCGTTATGTCCATCTGTTCAGCGGCGAATATCAGGCGACGAATAACCCGGAAATGCGGGCCGACAAAACAAGAGATTCGGACAGGGAAAGAATCGAAGCCTTGGAAAATCAAGTGTTGGAACTGCGCCTAGAGCTTGACGAACTGCGGCAGAAACTTGAACGCTTGACGGAAACTGGATAAGGGATTTTCAAGGGCGGATGAGGCAAGCGCTGCGAACCACATCGGCCAGGGGACACGATGTGCGGTTCGTTCCCCCCACGGCCCTAAGTCGCCACGCATTGCCGCCTTGCCATTTCTGCGCAAGAATGTCGGCTTGCCGACATGGCTTTTCCTGCCGCCAGCGAACCCGCGAAGGCGGTGGCCGATCCAGTCTGCATATGGCCCAATTATTCCGCGACGCGCTGGTTTGAATATCCTCATTAAATTGGAGACGACGATGAACCCTGACACAGTCCTGTTTTTCCTGGGCGAAAAATTCCGCTGGCCGTTGCTGGGAGATAATGACGGAGAGGAGAATGACGAAGACAGCGTCATCAATGACTTGGAGTATTACCTAGGGAATTATGAGGCCGACTGGGATGGGCTAGGCCCAGCCACGGTGTTGGAGCACTGGGGTTGGGAACATCTCAGGCAGGTGGTTTGGGTCAGGCGCAATTCCGCGAAAACCAGGGAGGCCTGGGTGGAAGAACCCGGCGAGAGGGACTTATGCCGGGTGGTCTGTTTGCCTAGGGAAACCCTGGAGGAAACCGCTTGCTGGATAGTCAAGGCGGTGATGAAGTCCGCCGCCAATTGACAATCTCCGGCTTCTCGCTGCCAGGCTCGCAGGCGTGGCGGCGGCAGGACATGGGAACATGATCCGTTTTCCAGTCAATCAGCCGACAACTGTTCCTTAGGCACGATCATAATCGACTCAAGCTCAAGGTCATAAACGATGGCATACAAACCCTTGTCCAATTGCGTCCTGACCTGGGCCACCTTCGTCGCCAGCGGGGTTTCGGTTTCCCCATAATCAGTCCCATCGCGGGTGACGAAATCTTCGATGATACCCTGCAAGGCTTCCGGGCTGAGTTCTCGGTGCGGGATTATCATGCGTCCGGCCTCTGCCAATGCCCCGATTTCCCCCCGGCCTTTTCCAGCAGCCGCACCGACTGTATGCACATGCCCCGATCCACCGCCTTGCACATGTCATAAATAGTGAGCAAGGCGACTTGGACGGCGGTGAGGGCTTCCATCTCCACGCCGGTGACGCCTACGGTCTTCACCGTCGCCTCGCAATGCACACGGTTTTGCTCCGGTTGCGGTTCCAGTAGCACTTCGACATGGCTGATGGGGAGAGGGTGGCACAGCGGGATCAAATCCGCCGTGCGCTTGCTGGCCATGATGCCGGCGATGCGGGCGATGCCCAGCACGTCGCCTTTCTTATGCCTGCCCTCCATAATCAGGCCCAAGGTTTCCGGGCGCATCTCGATATGGCCTGCGGCCACGGCCCGGCGCTCGGTGGGCTGCTTGCCGCCGACATCGACCATGTGGGCTTCGCCGGCTGCGTTGAAATGGGTAAGCGTGTCCATCGGGCAAGAGTCAAGTTTGGGAAAAGACCATTATAATCGCTGGACTCCGGCCTTGATCCGGTTTCATTCTTCTTCAAACACTTCAGGTAGCCCCCATGAGCGGAAGACTTGCCCCCTTGTTCGCCAGCCTGACCCATGGCATCTATGTCGTTGGCGTCAGTGCCGACGGGCGCAAAAACGCTTTCACTGCCGCCTGGTTCGAGTGTGAGCTGGCCGGGGAAATCCCCTCGGGGGATCATGTCCTAGTGCTGGGCCAGGTCGTCAACGGTGGCATGTTGGCAGAACATGCCTCGCCGATGAATTACCGCGAGGTGGCCGACGCGGAAGCCGCCAAGCGCTTGCTGCCCGGCAGTTTTCAGCCATGAATGCTTACCTGCCCCGCGACTTCATCGAGACCGCCGAAGGCTTGGTCTTCGCCGTCGTCGATGGCCTGCCCGAAGACGGCAAGGTCTTGTCTTTCCTGCGCTATGGCGTGACCGGCAAGGTGTCCACCGAAGCCGCCAACACGCTGCTGCGCGAGCGCCACCCGCATTACCTGCACCATTCCCGCCGTCTGGACGCCAAGCTTCATGCCGTGCCTATCGTCAAAGTCCTGCGCCACCACCGGCCTAGGGCGCGGGTGCGGGAAATCCTGGCTTTTGGGGCGCAAGACGCCATTGAGCAGAAGCTGCTGCGCTTGCTGCGACTGTTGATCAGCGGCGGTGTGCCGACAGAAGCCCTCGGTGTCACGGGTTCTTTGTTGATCCGCAGGCAGACGCCAAGCTCAGACTTGGATCTGGTCATTTATGGGCGGGAGAATTTCTTCCTGACCAGGCGCCGGGTGGGAACGTTGATCGAAGAAGGCCAATTGGACGGCCTGGACGAAGAAGCCTGGCACGAAGCCTACCAGCGGCGCGGCTGCGAACTCAGTTACGAAGAGTTCCTGCGCCACGAGCGGCGCAAAGGCAACAAGGGCATGATGGCCGGAACCAAGTTCGACCTTGCGCTGATCGTCGAAGACGACGAACTGGAACCACCCGCCATCTGGCGCAAAACCGGATCGGCGGTGATCTGTGGGCGGGTGATGGACGACAGCCGCGCCTTCGACCAACCCGCCCGCTATATCATCGACCACCCTCACATTGGCGAAATATACTGCTTCACCCATACCTATGTCGGCCAGGCGTTGACCGGCGAGAGGGTCGAAGCCGCCGGGGCGGTGGAAAGCTCGGATGATGGCCGCCAGCGCCTCGTGGTAGGCTCCAGCCGCGAGGCGGCGGGGGAGTTTGTGCGGGTGATTGGCTAATCTTATTCGTCAGTTGGACCAAACGCCGATGCATTGCCGAATCAAGACCCTCCAACCTTCTCCCTGCCCTTTGCCCACCACACCAAAATAACCCCCGTCAGCACTGCCGGTAGGCTCAACCATTGCCCCATCGTCAACGCCCAGCCGCTGGCGAAAGCGGCTTGCTCTTCCTTGAAAAACTCCATGAAAAACCGCGCCCCAAAAATGAAGATGAAAAACCGCCCGAACAGATAGCCTTCCGGCCCGGCGTTGCCTGCTTTAAGGTAATAGCGGAGTTGGAACAGGAATATCAGCAAATAACAGAAAGCTTCGTACAGTTGCACCGGATGGCGGGGAATGGCATCGACGCGGGCGAACACCACGGCCCAAGGGACATCGGCAGGCTTGCCGAGGATTTCCGAGTTGAAGAAATTGCCGGTGCGGATCAGAAAGCCGGAAAACGGCACGGCCATGCCGATGCGGTCGCAGATATACAGGAAGGATTGATCGACCGCCTGCCGCGAATACAGCCAGACGCCGATCAAAATACCCGCCACCGCGCCATGGCTGGCCAGCCCGCCTTCCCACACGGCGAGGATCTTCGACGGATGGCTGAGGTAATAGCCTGGATTGTAAAACAGCACATGTCCCAGCCGTGCCCCCAACACCGTCCCGGCGATGACAAACAGCGCCAAGTCATAAGCGTCGTCCGGTGGACGGCCTTCACGTCTAAACATATAACGGAAAATAGCTATGCCATAGGCAAACGTGGACGCGAAAAACAGCCCGTACCAGCGGACGCTGAAATGGTAGTCGCCTAAGGATAGGGTGAAGGCTATTGGTGAAATATCCCAAAGCATGAGGTTTTTTCAATCGGTTGCGGGTTGATGGGGCGGTCAACGATGATTTCAGCCGATTTCGATGCGCAAGCTGGCATCGGACTCATGTGTGCTGACAATCTCGTTATATTTTTCGACCAGATTGTCTATCGTGATTTTGCGTTGAGCCGCCTTGAATAGGCTCATCTCATAGAGATTAGCGGCAATGAACTGCAAGGCATCCATCATTTCCACCCGCCCATCAATTCCTACGGCTTCAGCCAAACCTTCAGCAGCCCCAAGCATTTTAGAAATCGTCAAGATAATCGGAATTTTCCCTGATTGCAGGTTTAATTTGCATTTTTGCAGGAGCGCTTCTGATGGCGCGGTTGTGCAATGTATAATGGCGTTGTCAATGACGAAATCACCCGAACGGGAGGATACGGCATCCGCAACCGAAAAGCCATTATGGATGATTTCAACATCGGCTAATGATAATTCAAGCTTCGCTCCAACTAGATGTTGAAGGACTGCGCCAATATAAGTCTTTCCGGGAGATTTACGTTGCCGTTCAAGCGCTTGCTCAAGCAAGTTGCGGAGTACGGAAACCAAAGTTTTGCTTTGGTCGTAATTTAGCTTGAAAGGCTCAGTGTTGAAATATTCAATGAATCGAGCAACCCACCATCGTTCAATTTCATCAAAATCCACCACGCTCTCACTTGCCAAATTATTTAAAAATTCGGCATATGAGCGGGCCAGACTCGGTGTTCCACGACTCGTTCTGCCTGACTCCGTCCCAACCTGATTAGTGATGCCGTGATCGCCAAGAATTTTATTGATGCTTCGCCCGCTAAGTCCTGAAACCTGCCCGCCACCGGGTGTTATCAGGTTGTCAGGATTGATCGGAAAGGCCTTTTTCTTGGCTTGTCGGGTTATGACCAGAACTGTGCCTAGCGCCCCAACATTGAATACTTGCTTATAATCCCTGAACTCAATTAGCTTGGCAGATAATAGACTTTTAGACATTGGCTTCAACTAGTGGTAAGAGAAGGTGTTTTGCCAGCCAGCGGGCAACGGGTACGGCAACGCCATCCCCCATCGCTTTATAACCATCGTTATAGCCGCCGGGAAGTTTGTAGCTATCAGGCGCTCCCATCAATCTTGCCGCTTCACGGACAGTTAAAAGCCTGCACGTCAACCGGCCGTTTTTCTTCAGGACTAGAAGCTGTCGACTGCTCCCACCTTCTGGAGTTCTCAAGCAGCCCGCAACACGATCAAACCGGAGTTCAAGCACTTGCTGTCCGTTCCGTGTGCGTTTGTAGCCAGGAGCGATAAAAGGCAAATCGTGTGGCAATTTCCCCAGCAAATTAAGATGACGCCCGGAAATAAGGGCAAGGTTATGTTTTTGTGTCTCTTTGTCTTGGGGTGAGGCCCCCCATTCGATCAGATCATCCAATGTCCTCGTCCTTTTGGGAGGAAGTGGCATCGTCCACCAAATCCAGTTTGGCAATCCATCTGCTGCACGTATCAAAGCGCTGGAATGAAGCCAATTCGGCCTTGAACTGGTTAAAGTCAAGGGTACGTTAATGCTGTCGAAGATAGCCACGATAAAAACGCGAGGCCGTGATTGGGGAACCCAAAGCTCGGCATTGATTAGCATGGCACCGACACGATACCCTCTATCAACCAATGCATTATGCAAAATTCGATAGTGCGCACCACCATTTAGCGAAATCAGCCCGGTGACATTTTCGGCCACAAGAACCGAGGGACGTTGATTCATTTCATCCACGATCCGTAGCCACTCCCAAACCAAGCCACTACGCGCAGCATGGATTCCGTCGGTTGGGCCTGCCAGGGAAAGGTCTTGGCACGGAAAAGACGCCCAAGCCAAGGGCGCATTGGGCAAATCCGCTCCGTGAATATTCGCTATCGAGCCAGGATGAAAATGCCGGTGGCCGTGATTGGCCTCATAGACCGCCGCTTTTTTCGGACAAATGTCGTTGGCCCACACTGGCTTGAACATGCCTTTGAAGCCTTCGGCGACTAGGCCTGATCCGGCGAAAAATTCCAGAAAAGGATGCTCGACGCGCTTCGACTCGACGACATAGAGCGCGGGCATCTCGTTGCTTGATCGGGACGCGCTAGAATCCTTGGATTGCTGCAAAACTTTAAGCATGTGCAATGTCACTGCGCCGACCATTCCACCCAGCCAAAATGCGCCGTCACCAACACCGCGACGCCAAAGGCGATGCGATACCAGGCAAAGATTGTGAAGTCGTGGCGCATGATGTAGCGCAACAACCCGCGCACGGCGAGAAAGGCGCTGACGAAGGAGGCGATGAAGCCGACGGCGAACATGTCCAGCTCAGAGGCTGACAGCAGGCCACGCGCCTTGTAGAGTTCATAGGCGGTGGCGGCGAACAGGGTCGGGATGGCGAGGAAGAAAGAGAATTCTGTCGCCGCCTTGCGCGACAGGCCAAAGAATAGGCCGCCGATGATGGTCGCCCCCGAGCGCGAGGTGCCGGGGATGAGGGCCAAAGCCTGAGCCAACCCCAGTTTCAGCGCGTCCGTCCAAACCAGGTCGTCCACCTCGCGGACGCGGATCGTGTGTTTGCGGCGTTCGGCCCAGAGGATGACGAAAGCGCCGACAATGAAGGCCGTCGCAACCGAGACGGGATTGAACAAATGCGCCTTGATCGCCTTGCCGAACAGCAGCCCCAGGACAGCCAAGGGCATGAAGGCAACGGCCAAATTGATAGCGAAGCGTTGCGCCGCCTTTTCAGTGGGCAAGCCCCGCAGCACACTAAAAAGCTTGGCGCGGTATTCCCAGCAGACGGCCAGGATGGCTCCGGATTGGATGACGATCTCGAACAGCTTGCCCTTCTCATTGTTAAAATGCAACAGGTCGCCGGCCAGGATCAAATGGCCGGTGCTGGAGACTGGAAGGAATTCGGTCAATCCTTCGACGATGCCGAGGATGAGGGCGTGAAGCAGGGCAGAGTGATCCATGAGGCATTCCGGGCGGGTTGTGGGCAGAGGCGGACATTTTAACAGGGACAGGAGAATGATGGTTCCATCATCCGCTTGTCATAAAGTGGTCATATAATCAGCCCAGGCCAAAAACGGGCCAGGCAAACGATCAATGGGGTGGAAGTCGATGGGTGCTAGGGTGGTGACAGGCGGTTTTTTCGGGGGGATGTTTCGCTTGTTGAGCGGCTTGCTGCTTATGATGTGCTTGCTAGCCACCCACCGGGTGCAAGCCGAATCTGCCGAGCCGGAGCCACGCGATGACGACCAGTTTGACATCATGAATGAGCTATCCCACGCCGGGCTGCATGACATTAAGAATGAAACTTGGAACGCCTATGGTCAAGTCACCTTCATCAACAGTTGGAAAAGCAATTTTGCCGCGAAATACACCAATCTCAACGGCAGCCCGAATTCCTTGCTCCCTGACCAAGAGCGCAGTTTCACCGGATCGGCAACGTTTTTCTTAGGTGTTAGGCTATGGCACGGCGGCGAGGTTTACGCGGTGCCGGAAATCATCTCGGAACAACCCCTGTCCGACTTGAAGGGCTTGGGCAGCACGATCCAGAATTTCGAACTGCAAAAGACCGGAGGCCAACAACCCACTACATATTTGTCCAGGGTGTTTCTCAAGCAAACCTTTGGATTTGGCGGCGATCCTGTGGTGGTGACTTCCGATCCCATGCAATTGGGCACGACCGTCGATAGTCGGCGTTTGGTGCTGCGGGTGGGTAATTTCAGCATACTCGATTTTTTCGACAAGAATACGTTCTCCGGGGATCTGCGTCACCAATTCAATAATATGGCCTTTCTGACCTATGCGGCTTACGACTTCGGTGCGGATGCCCGAGGGTATACTTGGGGCTTGGTGGCTGAATATTTCCATGACGACTGGGCGTTGCGCTTCGGCCATATCGCCGTGCCGGAAAACCCTAACCAACTTCCCATCAACACCAATATTTTTAAGTATTTTGGCCATCAAGTCGAGCTTGAGCATCGACATCGTTTATTTGGACAGCCGGGGGCGGTTCGGATCTTGGCTTACCGTAACCACGAGGTCATGGGGCGCTTCTCGGACGCCATCGCGGCATACCAGGCCAACCCGAATCTAAACGCCACCACTTGCACGGGGTTTAATTACGGTTCGGAAAATGCCACGGCCCCCGACTTGTGCTGGGTGCGCAGGCCTAATATCAAAATGGGCATCGGCATTAACTTGGAGCAACAGATCGGGGAAGATATTGGCTTGTTTTTCCGGGGCATGTATTCCGACGGCAACACCGAAGTGTATTCCTATACCTCCACCGACAGGTCAATATCTTTGGGTGCCTTGGTCAAAGGCATCCGCTGGGGACGGGCCAGGGATTCTGTCGGGATAGGCTATGGGCAAGGCTGGCTCTCCGGGTCGCATGTCGCCTATCTTGCGATGGGGGGAATTGATGGCTTTATCGGCGATGGCGCGATAACTTATAAGCCGGAAAAGGTCATCAATATTTTCTACAGTTATAATCTTCTTAGCTCGACCTGGCTCAGCGCGGATTATCAACATATTGAAAACCCTGGCTACAATGCGGATCGCGGCCCGGTGGACATCTATGGCGCGAGGGTGCATGTGGAGTTCTAGTGGTTATGCCGGACGGCAAGGGATGGGTTATTTAAACCTTTTTCAACCAGACAATGGCTCATATAAACCAGTTAAAGTGTATCGAAGCCAGACACACTGCTTGATTTATAAGCGTTGACACAGCAGGCATAGCGATTGCAAAAGTTAATTTTTTGGTTTATTCCCCCCAGTGAAAAGCTTATCGCGATTGGCTATAGAAAAGGATTTTAACCTATTGGACTGGTGCGAAGCTCAAATTCTCTGATATAATGGCTTTTACTCAAAACTATTGGTCGCCTCTCTGGCAAAGCCAGCCTTCCACGCCTCTTGCCCTAGGCAAGCGCAAGCATTCCATGACGATTATCCGAGCCATTTGTTTGACTCTCGCTTTCCTGAGTTTCACCGTGTTGGCGGAAGATTCCAAGAAGGAGGGGGTGGTTCTCACCGAGCAACAAGCCATTGCCTTGTTCTATCAGCGTAACCTGGCGCTGATCGCGGCCAAGTACAACGTGGATCAAGCGCGGGCGGAGGAGATCATCGCCTCCGCCATCCCCAACCCGGTGTTCAGCCTGAACTTTAACGAGTTAAGCAACCAGATGTCAAAATCTGCCAATGCCAGCTCTCTGCCAGCGGTTAACCCCCAAATCGAACAGTTGATCGAAACCGCCGGCAAGCGCGGTTTGCGCATGGAGGGCGCGGAACTGGGCGCGGAAGCCTCGGAGTTCGATTTGCAGGATGTCACCCGCACCTTGACCAACGCCGTGCGCCACGCCTTTTACGGACTGCTGCTGGCGCAAAAGAATCTCGACGTGGCCCAGGATACGGTCGAACGTTACCGGCAGATCATGGCTGCCAATGATGTCCGGCTGCGGACGGGGGATATTTCGGAAACCGACTTCACCCGCATTGAGGTGGAAAGCCTGAAGGCCCAAGGCGAGCTGGACCGGGCGCAAACCGCTCTCGCCCAGGCGCGGGCAGATTTGCTGGTTTTGCTAGGCTGGCCTGAGAGAAGCGTTAACCTGACCGCCGCCGACGCTTGGCCGGCGGCAAACCTGGTCGCGGAAGTCTCAAAAGAGGAGTCCTTGACCGAGAAGGCGCTGGAGCGCCGCCCCGACCTGCGCGCCGCCAAAGTGCGCATCCTCCAGGCCGAGAAGAACTTGACGCTGGCACGACGCCTGGCCATTCCCGATGTCACGGTAATGGCCGGGTACGCCCGCGACCCCGGAAACTATTTCACCAATACCGGCATGGTCGGTTTCAGTGTGCCGCTACCGATTTTTTACCGCCAGGAAGGCGAAATCGCCAAGGCCGGCATCGCCATGAACAACGCCGAATTGAACCTGCGCCAAGCCGAGCAGGGCGTCCGCGCCGATGTGATCAAGTCGCTGTCGGGATGGAAAAGCGCCGAGGCCATCGCCCGGCGCTTTGAAAAATCCGTGGTGGTGCGCATCGAAAAATTGCGCACGGCTCAGGAGTTCGCCTACCAAAAAGGTGCCGCCGGCCTGCTCGACCTGATCGACGCGGAACGCAATTACAAGGCAATGATGCTGGATTATTACACAGCCCTGGCCAACCGCAGCAATGCCTGGGCGGATCTGCTGATGGCCCTCGGAGAAGAAGTCAAATGATGTCCCTGTCTAAGCAAACGGCCCGTCTCGCGCTGGGCTTGGTTTGTCTTTCCCTGTTGGCTTGCCATCCTCAGAACGAGCCTGAAAAAACGCAGCCTCCCGCCATCCCGAAAGACGAGGTGCTGTTGAGTCCGAATTCGCCCAAGCGTGGGTATATCAAGGAAGCGGTGGTCGAATTGACCCGCCTGCCGCTGATGGATCAGGTGACAGGCACAATTGCCTACGACGAAACCCGCACCGTCCGGGTCGCATCGCCCATCGCGGGCCGCGTGACCGGCAACATCGCCGCACTAGGCGCGAAATTGCAAGCGGGCGACACCTTGGCGTCCCTGGACAGCCCCGACCTAGGGCAGGCGCAAGCCGATTATGTCAAGGCTCAAGCCGACCAGAAACTGGCCGAACGTAGCTTTCGTCGTCAGCAGGAGCTGTTTGACCATGGCGTCGCCCCACGCAAGGATTTCGAGCAGGCCCAAGACGATGTGGCACGAACCCGCAGCGAAGCGGAACGGGCGCGGTTGAAGCTGATCAACCTCGGGGTCAAGGGCGAGCGCACGGACAATCGCTTCACCCTCCATGCGGCAATCGGCGGCGAAATCATCGAGCGCAACATCAACCCCGGCATGGAAGTGCGCCCGACCTGGACACCCCACTGTTCGTCCTGTCGGATCTGAGCCGCCTGTGGGTGATGATGGATATTTTTGAAAAAGACATAGGTTTGATCCATGTGGGCCAGCAAATCCTGGTCAAGGTTCAGGCCTGGCCGGATCGAGCGTTTCCAGCGACTGTCGATTATATCAGCCGAGTGGTGGATGACGATACGCGGACGGTGAAAGTACGTTGCGTTTTGCCCAACCCGGATAAAAAACTCCTGCCAGCCATGTATGCGTCAGTGGATGTGCAAAGCGGCCCAGACGATCTGGGCATCGTTATTCCTTTGAACTCCCTGTTCACCGAGGGCGAATCTGACTGGGTGTATGTCGCCATCGACAAAGACCATTACCAGAAACGTCCAGTTAAGGTCGGTTTGCGCCTTAAGGGTAGGGCAGTCATCAGTGAAGGCTTGAAACCCAGTGAACGACTGGTGGTGGGTGGGGCTTTGCTGTTGCGCACAGAGCAGGATGCCGAAGTGCAAAGCGGGGAGGCTAAACCGTGATTCATCACATTATTGCATTCTGCCTCCAGCAACGCTTGCTGATCATCGGCGGGGCGGTTTTTCTGGCTATGGCCGGAATAGTCTCCTTCGAACGACTGCCAGTGCAGGCTTTTCCGGACGTGCAGAATGTCTTCGTGCAGGTGGTGACGCAATATCCTGGTCAAGCACCGGAAGAGGTAGAGAAGCAGATAAGCCTACCCATCGAAAAGGAAATGAACGGCCTGCCGCATCTCATCAACTTGCGTTCCGTATCAATTTTCGGGCTTTCCGTGGTCACTTTGACCTTCGATGATGACGCCGAGGATTACTTCTCACGTCAACAGGCATTAGAACGTTTACGAGCGGTCAATCTACCCGATGGCATCGAGTCTGTATTGGGTCCCTTGTCTACAGGAATAGGTGAGATTTATCGTTACCGCATCGAAGCGCCCGGTATGCCCTTGGTGGAGCAACGTGCCTTGCAGGATTGGTTGATTGAGCGCCGCATCCGAACAGTACAAGGTGTGGCCGATGTTGTAGCCTTTGGCGGCGGTGTCAAGCAGTATCAAGTACGTATCGACCCCAACCGTCTGAAGAATTACAAACTTACCCTGCAAGACGTTTACCGGGCCATTAGTGACAATAATGCCAATATCGGTGGCGGTTACATTGAACACGGTTACGAAGCCTTGGTTGTGCGCGGTGTCGGATTGTTGAAATCCGCCGAGGAAATCGGCGATATAGTGGTTGTTAGCCGAAATGGTACTCCCATTTTTGTGAAAAATCTCGCGGACGTGGTTGTTGATGCCCAGCCACGCAATGGTATCGTCTCTTTCAATCAGCTTGATGATTCCGTTGAAGGCATTGTTTTATTAGTCAAAGGTCGTGATGCCGTTGATGTTCTAAGCGGGGTCAAAGCAAAAATCGAGGAGTTGAATGCACACGGTTTGCCTCCTGGCGTCAAGATAGTACCATTTTATGACCGCACGGAACTGGTGCAACACACGCTGCACACAGTGGAACATAATATGGTTGAAGGTGCGGCATTAGTCTTGGTCATTCTCTTGATTTTTCTTCGCAGGTTAATGGTCACCTTGGTAGTTATCCTTGTCATTCCCTTGTCTTTGCTATTCGCCTTCATCCTGATTGACATCGGGCATATTTCCGCCAATCTGATTTCCCTAGGTGCCATTGATTTTGGCATCATCGTGGATGGTGCTATCGTCATGGTCGAAGCTGTCATGGTGCAGATGACTTGGGAATTGAGTCAGAAGAATAATGTTAAACATATGCGGCAATCCTTGCTAATTACTGCGACCGAGATGGGACGCCCTATCCTGTTTTCGATGTTGATCATAATTACTGCCTTTCTTCCCGTATTTACTTTTCAGCGCGTCGAGGGAAAGATTTTTTCACCTATGGCTTATACCTTGAGCTTCTCGCTGCTAGGTTCGCTTATTGTTAGCTTGACACTGATTCCAGTTTTATTGAGTTATATGCTTGGCCTTAAATTGGCGGAAGCACATAATCCTCTGGTGCATTGGATGCAATACCATTATAAAATGTTATTGGAAATGGTATTAAGGCATCCTAAGAGACTGTTTGTCATAGCGGGGACGGCATTGACGTTTTCATTGGTATCCACTCATTTTATCGGCACCGAATTCATGCCCAAGTTGGACGAAGGCAATGTTTGGCTTACCATCACCATGCCGACACCTGTCTCACTCACCAAGGCGAAGGAGTTGGAAAGGGATATCAGGGGGAAGCTTGGCGAGTTCAGAGATGTAAAATATATTTTGACCCAATTGGGCCGACCCGAGGATGGCACTGACCCGAAAGGTTTCAATAACCTGGAAATTCTAATCGATCTCAACGAAAAAGCGACTTGGCATTACGACAATAAGGACAAGCTGGTGGAAGCCATGCAAGAGAGGTTATCGGTCTTCCCCGGCTTGCAATTCAATTTCTCCCAAGTGATCCAGGATAACGTGGAAGAGGCTATTTCCGGCGTGAAAGGTGAGATCGCCATCAAAATCTTCGGCGAGGATCTCAATATCCTTCAAGAAAAAGCCAACCAGATCACTCATATCCTGCGCACCACGCAGGGAGCCACCGATGTCGCCGCCGAGCAGCAGTCCGGTTTGGCTCAGGTGCTGATCGACATCGACCGCCGCAAGATCGCCCGTTATGGCATCGACGTGAAGGACATAGAGGATGTGATCGAGATGGCGGTGGGCGGCAAACCCGCTTCGCAAATGTTGGAGGGCGAGCGGCGTTTTGACATCACGGTGCGTCTAAACGAGGAAGCGAGGGATTCGGTGGGAGTGATCGAGGATCTACTGGTGCCCGCCGCCGACGGCAGCCGCATCCCTTTGGCGCAATTGGCGGAGATCAAGGTGGACCAGGGCGCTTCCCGCATCAGCCGCGAGGACAATATGCGCCGCATCGCCATCAAGTGCAACCTGATCGACCGCGACCAAGGCAGCTTCGTCGCCGAAGCGCAAGCAAAAGTCGCCCAGCAAGTCGTCTTGCCGCCGGGCTACCGCATCTTTTGGAGTGGCCAGTTTGAAAACCAGCAGCGCGCCATGAAGCGGCTCTACGTCATTGTGCCTATCAGTTTGGCGCTGATTTTTGTGTTATTGTTCTGGGCCTTCCACTCGATAAAGAATGCCGCGCTCATCGTCATGAACGTGCCTTTCGCCTTGATCGGCGGCTTGGTGATCCTGCTAGCCACGGGCATCCATTTAAGCATTTCCGCCGCCGTGGGCTTCATTGCCCTGTTCGGCATCGCCGTGCAAAATGGGGTCATCTTAATCTCGCAGATCAACCATTTGCGACGCGAGGGACAGCCCTTGCATGAGGCCATCGTCCACGGCTCGGTAAGCCGTCTACGGCCGGTCGTGATGACGGCGACGGTGGCAATGCTGGGTTTGTTGCCGGCGGCACTTTCCAGTGGAGTCGGTTCGGAAACCGCCAAGCCATTCGCCGTGGTGATTATCGGAGGACTGATTACCTCGACTCTGCTAACCTTGACCATGCTGCCCGCCTTGTACCGGAACTTTGAAGAAAACCCGGATAGTTGAGGAATTGCCATGAAAGAAATCCGCGCCTATATCCAACCCTTCATGCTGCCCAAGCTCACCCAGGCGTTGCTGGAAATTCCCCATTTTCCAGGGATGAGCGTGTCGGACTGCGTAGGCTTCGGGCGGGCGCATGTTTCGGTCTCCCAAGAATACAGCCCCTTCGTGGCGAAGAAGCGTATCGAAATCTTCGCGCCCGACAAGATGGTGGATCTGATATTCACCACCATCATGAAACACGCCAACACCCACCAGCACGGAGCCGGCAAGGTTTATGTGGTCGAAGTGATTGAAGGCGGGCGGCTCAACACGGGCGAGCGGGGACCGCAGATAGCTTGAGATGCACCGCCACTTTCCCGTCTAGGGCGCATCCTCAGCCCGGATCTTCGGCGGTCGCTCAAACAGCGCAAGCTTTCCACCCGCCTGCGCGCAATCTCGCCAATGCTCTTGGGAAAACTCCACCGATACGAGGCCGCAGGTGGGTATGTTCTCAATGCCGCCTCCGGTCAGGCGGTTGGCCAGGTCGGTCAATTCCGGGTTGTGCGCGATCAGATAAACCCGGTTCCAGCCATCGTCCAGCCCCGCTATGAGTTCGGTCAGCGCGTCCAAGCCCTGCCCGTCCTGCCCGTAGAGTTCCTCGCGGATGTCGATGCCTTTTTTCGGGTAGCCGACTTCCTCTGCAATCAACTTCGCCGTCTTCAGCGCCCGCTTGGCCGGACTGGAGAGGATATGCTCGGGCCGCAGTCCCTTTTCTTTCAGCAGCCGGCCCATGGCAGGGGCATCGCGTTTGCCGCGCTTGTTCAGGGAACGTTCCCGGTCGGTCAGGTCGGCATCGTCCCAACTGGATTTGGCGTGGCGGATCAAAATCAGGTTTTTCATTGCGGTTGGCTCCCCGTAGGCGAAAATCGCACACAGTTTAGCCTTGACCGCTCCATCTGGGAATCGTTGCCGTGATCCGCAACCGGTTAGGGAATGGATCTGCTGTTTTATGGCGGTTTACCCTGGCATTTGTTATCGTTTAGAGGATCCGAGAAGCCGTCGGCACCCTGCGCACTGGCGCGAGGGCGTCACCCACTCTCTCCTGCCCGGAGTTGCCATGAATACCGCTCTCTCCACGCCGTTGTCCGCCCCTGGACTCAGTTTGCCGCCGGGTTTTGTCTGGGGGACTTCGACTTCCAGTTATCAGATTGAAGGCGCGGCCACCGAGGATGGCCGCACACCCAGCGTCTGGGACACGCTTTGCAAAATGAAAGACCGGGTCAAAAACGGCGACACTGGCGATGTGGCCTGCGACCATTACCACCGCTATGGCGAGGACATCCGTCTGATGGCAGAACTCGGCATCCAGGCTTATCGCTTTTCCATCGCCTGGCCTAGGGTCTTGCCGCGTGGCCGGGGCGCGGTGAACCAGAAGGGCTTGGATTTTTACGACCGGCTCATCGACGGCTTGCTGGCGGCCAAAATAGATCCGTGCATCTGCCTGTACCATTGGGATCTGCCGCAGGCATTGCAGGATCTGGGGGGCTGGACGAACCGCGACAGCGTCGGCTGGTTTGCCGATTACGCCTTGCTGGCTGCCCGCCGCTACGGCGACCGGGTCAAGCGCTGGGCAACCTTCAACGAGCAAAGCGTCTCCACCTTGTTCGGCTATCTGTGGGGCTGGAGTCCGCCGGCTTCCACCGACCTTTCCGCTTATTTCAAGGCCGTGCATCACCAGAATTTGGCCCACGGCGCGGCCATTGACGTGCTGCGCTCGGCGGTGCCGGACGCATCCTTGGGGGTGATCCATAACCGCCAGGTGGTTTTCCCTGAACGTCACGACCCGGCCCACCAAGCCGTCGTCGAGACTATGGATACCCATTGGAACAACCTCTTTCCCGACCCGCAGATTCTCGGCGTGTATCCGAACTCGGCAGTCGATGCTATCGAGCCTTGGCTGAAGGCGGGCGATTTGAGCCGGATTTGCCGACCCTTGGATTGGTTCGGGATCAACCATTACGGGCCGCTGTGGGCCAAGACCGACCCCGGCTGTGCGCTGGGTTTCCACATGGGCGCGTTCCCGGACGGAGCGCGGCATTCGGAAATCAATTGGTCCGTCGATCCCGAGGCGTTCAAGCAGGAATTGTTGCGCGTCCACCGCCGCTACAAGTTGCCGGTCTATGTCACCGAAAACGGCTGCGGCAGCGACAAGGAAACCCCGGACGCAACCGGCTTTGTCCAAGACGACCACCGCATCGCCTATGTGCGCGACTATGTGCTGGCCATGGCGGAGGCAATCCGCGAAGGAGCGGATGTGCGCGGCTACTATTTGTGGTCGCTGCTGGACAATTTCGAATGGGGCGCGGGATACGCCCACCGCTTCGGCATTGCCCGGGTGGATTTCGATACCCAGCAACGGACGCCCAAGGCTTCGGCACATTGGTACGCCAATTTGATCAGGGCCAATCGGGGCGGATAGCCGGATCGGGCCGAGGAAATTTTATAGCGGGCATGGACACCACCCTCTGCGGTCAGCTTTATCTGCGCATAAAACGGCGAAAGCACCCGCCGACCCAGGCTCCGCCGGCGCAATCCGGCGGGCCTTTCGTTTTATAATACTGCAGCCCCCTCATTCCAACCCCGCGAGTACCCGCCCATGGCAACGACCAGCCCTTCAACCGACACCTTGGCAAGCAAGTCCAGCAGGCTGCTGCGTGAGTTGTTCGCTTCCGGCCGCCCGCTGTTTTACATCATGTCCGCCGAGGAGCAACGGGTTGGCAGGCTGTTGCGACAGGCCGCGCAACATTTTTTTGGGCAGCCGGTGCCGTTTTGGTCGTGGAGCCTGACCGAAGGCATGAAGTGTGGCGACGACACACAGGCAGGCAAGGACACCACCGCCCCGCGCGCGGCGCTGGACTTCATCGCCGACTTCAAGGGGCCGGCGGTGTTCCATCTGAAGGATTTCCACGAAGCCCTGCGCGAGGAGGCGGTGGCTGTCCGCCGCCTGCGCGACCTGTACGAGCTTTGCCTGGACCAGGGCAAGTTCGTCGTCATTTCCTCGCCCATCCGCTTCATCCCCGAAGAGATCAATCGCAACATCGTGTACGTCGAGCTGAACGTGCCGGATTTCGTCGAGGTCAAGGCTTTCCTTGAGGAACAAACTTCGGCCCTCGTCGCCTCCGGCGGCTCCGCCGACACCTCCGAGGCCACGCTGACGCATATGACGCGGGCCTTGCAAGGGCTGACCCTCGACGAGGCGGGCTTTGCGATCCGCCGGGCCGTGGCCGGAACCCGGCATCTGGGGCTGGAGTCGCTCCCCATCTTGTTCGAGGAAAAGCGCCTGTTGGTGAACCGCTCCGGGACGATCCAGTACATTGCCGACGGCGCGCAGATCGACCGGGTCGGCGGCCTGGAGGTGATGAAGAAATGGCTGCAAGAGCGCCGCCAACTGTTCCAACTGCGCGACAGCATCGGCGCGGAAATGGTGCCTAAAGGTGTGCTGGTGATGGGCGTGTCTGGTTGCGGCAAAAGCCTTTCCGTGAAGGCCATCGCCTCCAGCTTCGAGTTGCCGCTCTACCGCATCGACATGACCGAAATCTTCTCAGGCCGCCACGGCACGCCGGAATGGGCGTTCGCGCGGGCCTGCCGCACGATGGAGGAAATCGCCCCGGCGGTGGTGTGGTTCGACGAAATCGAGATGGGCATCACCTCGGCGGAGTCTTCCGGCGAGCAAGGCCGCATTTTCGCCTTCTTCTTGACCTGGATGCAGGAAAAGGTACGCGGGCTGTTCGTCGCCGCCACCGCCAACCGCATCGACCTGCTGCCGGCGGAGATGATCCGCAAAGGCCGCTTCGACGAGGTATTTTTCGTCGATTTGCCTAACGATGACGAGCGTGTCGAAATCTTCAAAATCCATTTGCAGCGCCGGGGTGTCGATCCGTCCGCGTTCGGTGTCGAACGCCTGACCCGGCTGACCAAGGGCTGGACTGGGGCCGAGGTGGAACAGTGCGTGGTCTCCGCCATCACCCGTGCCAAGCTGGAGGAACGCGAGGTCGGCATGGATGATTTGCTGCGCACGGCGGGGAAGATCGTGCCGCTGTCGAAGACGATGAAAGAGCAGGTCGACCACATCCGCAGTTGGGCGCGGGATCGGGCAGCGCCGGCCTCGATCAGCGAATAGCCTGCCTTGCCGAGGACGCCCGGGGATACGGCCAGGCGTGGATCTTGCGAAAGCCCGCGCCAGTCCATTCGAACAGCGCCGATTCGTTGACCACGGCGGGAATGCCGAGGGGATCGGTCACCTCGTCGCGGCTGCCCAAGTGATCCATCACCAGCAGATGCGTCGCCTCGCCGGACTGGAACGTCGCCAGGGTGATTGGCCCCCGCCACCAGTTCCAGACGCGCAGGCTACGGTCGTCGCGGCCAAACCGGTGCAAGTCGTAATCGATAGCAAAATAGGTGAGGCCAAAATCGAACACTATCGTCGGCGCCAGCCGGGAATTGGGCGGCAGGATCTCGGCGAGGTCGTGGCCGACCGTGCGGAACTGCATCGGCCACTCTTTCGCCAGTGCCGACAGCCGATGGGGGCCGGCGAGCAGCAGCGACAGTGGCAACAACGCGGCGAGGCCCAGCAGCAAGGGCTGCGAAAGCCGCATGAACGGCACCGGCCAGGGCAGTTGCCATAGCCAAATCAGTGCCGCCGCCACCGCCAGCATCCCCACATGGGGCGTGTAACGCCAGTAGTCGGCGGCGATGCCAGCCTCGTCATGGGTCATCGCACCGAGATAGACGACGATCAAAAAGGCGTTGTAGCCGATCCACGCCACGGCGGCCATCACCGCCAGCAACTCCGCAGGGCCTTGCGGCGTCCGCAGCTTCCATAAGCCGGCCAGGGTAGCCACCCACATCAGCAGGTGGAAAGGCAGGTTCCGCGCCAGCTCGTAGCCCAGCGAATGCGCCATCCAGGGGACAGCATCCCAGTTCCACAGTGCGAACGGCTGGAAAGCCATCTCGCCGCCCGGAAGGTTGTCCTTGAGGTAATGCCGCCACACCAGATACACCACGATGGCGGGCAGCGCCATGGGCGGCAGCAGGCGTAGAGAGAACGCCCAGCGCAGCCGCCCACTGCGCCACCCGGCCAGCAGCAGGCCCAGCGACAGCAGGGCCAGTAGCACGAGATTGGCTTGCTTGAGGTTGACCAGCGCGGCGGCGGCGAGACCGAAACGCCAGGCGAGTATCCGGGCGTCGGCGTCGTGGCCCTCGGCCAGCCGCTCCAACAGCGAGACCCCCAGCAAGCCGAGCACACCCACTACGGCAATGGTCGCGGTATCAGCATAGGACGAGAACAGCACATTGCGCTCAAGATCGGGAAAGAATAGGACGAAGAAGGCTCCGATGGCGGCAGCGGCGACAGCCAGCCGCAACGGCAGGACGCGCCGCCCGCCGGTCGCGATGGCATCGCCGATGGCTGCGCCGACCGAAGCCAGGAACATCACATTGGCCACCGGCCCCGCCGCTTCCAGGAAGCGCCCAGCCAGCCAGGAGGAGCTTGCCACAATGAAGGGCAGGATGTGCGGATACCCGGGGTGGCGCGACGGGGGCGGCGGCAGATCCGGGCGCGGCAGGCTATCGTGCTGGAAGACATAGGCGGCATTGGGCAGCCATTGGGCGAAGTCGTCCCACATGGTCGCCGGCCCCAGCGCTGCGAACGCCAGCAGAGGCGAGGCCAGCAGAAAGGCGGCGGCGAAGCCGATCCCGCCCGGCAGTCGGCGAAGACCAGCCGCCCAAGCCAGGGCAACGATTCCGGCCACGCCCAACAGGCTGGCCCAAAGCGAGACCGGCACATGGGTAGTCACCGCCAGCACGGTCAGGATGCCGCCCGCGAGGCCTAGGCCGACCACCGTGTCCGCCCCCGGCAGACGATCCCTGCCCCCACCCACCGTCGATCCCAGCGCCGTGCAGACCAGCATCACCGCGAGCGTTGCGGCAGCCGCCTGGATTGCCTCGAACGAAACGCCGTCTCCGGTCATGACCCCTTCCACCCGCTTATCGCTCCCTCGGGCTGGAAGCTGAAAACCGATGCGCCCCACAGGAAGCCGGGCGGCAATGCCAGAGTCTTGCTTACCATTATTTTACTTCGCTATGCATTGAGCCGGAGATGCGGTTACATGCCATGTATCATATCATCACCCGCCAACCCGACCGAACCGGCATTGCGGCGAGTTCTGACCCAGTACGGCGGACAGGACGGCCAGAAACTAGCACAAGAGCTTCAGCCACCGGCATGGGTAGCCGACCCAGCCGACCGATCCATCCGCCAAGAGGTGAAATATCATGGAAGCTTATAAGTGTTATACCGAAAACCGTTGGGTAAAACAGAATAGCTTTTTGACCCTGCCACAGGAGTCGGTGCCGCTGCCGGTCTTTACACAGTCAAAGCTGCGGCTGCCACAACCGCGCTGGGATGCGCGTCCCGATGTGATCCGCGCCTATTGGAAAGCATGGGAACTTGGATTTTCGCATCTGCGCACCCCCACCAAAGAAAACGGCTTTGTTTCGAACTATATCGATACTGCGTTTAACGATCATTTGTTTATGTGGGATAGCTGCTTTATTCTCTTTTTCGGCAAATATGGACAGCGGGTGTTTACGTTCCAGAACACGCTCGATAACTTATATGTCAAGCAGCATCCCGATGGTTTTATCTGCCGCGAAATTGACGAGGCCAGTGGCGACGATTGTTTTCAACGGTATGACCCAGTGAGCACTGGCCCCAACATTCTTGCGTGGGCGGAATGGGAATATTATTTGAATTATGGCAATCGTGACCGCCTGGCGCGTGTGTTTCCAGTGCTGGTGGCCTATCACCAGTGGCTACGCACGTATCGCACATGGAAAGACGGAACCTATTGGTCGTCGGGCTGGGGTTGTGGCATGGACAATCAACCGCGCTCGCAGGAACCTGATTTTAACGAATGTTTTTCACATGGCCATTTGACATGGGTAGACGCGACATTGCAACAGCTTCTTTCGGCGCGGCGAATTGTCGCAATGGCAAAAATTTTGGGGCGTAGCGCCGAGATCCCCGACTTTGCCATTGAGATTGATCGGTTGACAAAAAGCATCCAAGCGCTTCTGTGGGATTCCAAGACAGCATTTTATTATGATGCTGACCGTGACGGCACCCGTCTTGGGGTAAAAAGCATAGGTGCCTATTGGGCGCTGCTGGCGGAATGTGTTGGCCAAAACGATTTGCCGGCTTTTGTCGCGCATCTGGAAAACCATGAAGAATTTTTTACGCAACATCCGGTGCCTAGCCTTGCAAAAGACCATCCTGCCTATGACAGAACCGGCGGTTACTGGCGCGGCGCAGTTTGGGCACCTACCAATTACATGGTAATGACTGGGCTTGCGCTACACGGTTACGTCGATCAGGCGCAGAAAATTGCCACACGTCATCTTGACGCGGTTGTCAGCGCCTGCGAAGCCACCGGAACCTTATGGGAGAACTACGCACCCGAAAATAATTTACCCGGAAACCCTGCGCGCAAAGACTTTGTGGGCTGGACAGGCCTTGTTCCGATTGCCGTCTTGTTTGAGTTTATGTTTGGTTTGCGGCCCAAAGCCCACGAACATCGCATGGTGTGGCATTGCAACTTGACCGATGGGTTTGGTGTTGCCAATTATCCATTCGGCACGGATGGCATTCTTGACCTGACAGTCAAACCACGTCTCAGCATTGAGGATCGCCCCCAGATATCGGTGACATCGAATGTGGCAGTGACTTTTAATATCCACTGGGGAACACATGTTGACACATGGGAGGTGATGCCCAATACTGCGCAACAGTGGGGAATTGAGGGTTGAGGCTGAGGGCTTATATCCCCAAAACCGTTTTCAAAAACAATGTCATGTGGCTCGCAAGACTGCATAATTATGAGGTCTATATGTTGCTCAAAAAGCATCCCAACGTTGTGGTTGCCACCATACTGTCTGTGTTCTTCATGGTTTCTCTGAGGGTTTCGTCACTAGAATCCGCCATCGTTGACGAAATGGCCCATATCCCTTCCGCGTATTCCTATGTCCACTACGGCGACATGCGACTCAATCCAGAGCACCCGCCTTTGATGAAAGATCTCGCGGGCATCCCTTTGCTTTTTCTTCATCCCGCTTTCCCGCTGACCCAATCCACATGGACAAACGGTATCAATGAACAATGGAAACTCGGCAGCACCTTTCTCCATGGCCTAGGCAACGATGCGGAGGCCATCACTTTTTGGGCACGTGTGCCCACCATCCTTGTGGCAGTGTTGCTCGGCATTTATATTTATCTCTGGACGCGCCAATTGGCGGGGACACTGGCAGGTCTTTTTGCTCTCACGCTCTACGCTTTTGACCCCAATATTTTAGCCCATGATCATCTCGTCACCACAGATATTGGCATCGCCACTTTTCTTTTCATAGCAACATACTACTTTGTGCGGTTTCTCAAAAAACCAAGCCGAAAAAACATCCTCCTCTTCGGCATCTTTTTCGGGTTCGCGCAACTGGCTAAGTTTTCCGCCGTAGTGCTGTTTCCACTTTTCACCTTGCTAATGATTATCTACGCCTCCACCCGAACACTCCCCCTGGATGGCTATCCAGCATCCTCTCCGCAGGCCCGCCGCTGGGCGCTTGTCTTAAGTTATATCTGGCGCTATGCCATCGCTGCCATTCTCTGTTTCATCACAATCTGGATAGTCTATTATTTTAATACCCTGAACATGCCGACAGAAAAAATAATCGCCATTTCCAATTCTGCCTTCACAAACGACATGCCCGCCGCTAACATCGCCAAAGCCATTGTCACTTGGACGACGGGCATCCCATTATTAAAACCCTTCGCCGTGTATTTATTAGGGATCTTCATGGTTTTCGTGCATGTTTCGGGAGGCACCACCCATTACTTCCTAGGCACTGTCACCCAGCAAGGCATCCCCGCCTATTTTCCGGTTGTGTTCCTCATCAAAGAAACCTTGCCCTTCCTCTTGCTGCTCCTCGCAAGCCTGGTCTATACGATCTCCCGTCTGCTCTTAACCCTGACCGACAAAACCCGAACTGTCAAGGAAAAAACCGTTGCATTCGTCGAACAGCATATCGCGCAGCTAGCCATGATATGTTTCGTGATTTTCTATTCTTATTTGTGCATTACGGGTAATTTCAATATCGGATTCCGGCACCTCTTCCCAATACTTCCGTTTCTGTACGTGCTGACGGCGAAAATCAGCGCTGACGCGTTCCATCGGCTGCGCGAAGTATCCTACACCCATACGCTACTGACCCGTTGCCTCCCCGGTCTTTCCGGCCTTGTCGTTATCTGGATCGTCGCCATTCCCATCCTCGCCTACCCGTCCTATATTTCCTACTTCAACGAAATGGTCGGCGGACACACCAACGGCTACAAATATGTCACCGATTCCAATTATGATTGGGGGCAAGATCTCAAAAATCTCAAAAAATGGGTGGATCACTACAATGAATGCGTAGGCAGGTTGGATGGCTCACGATTTCAAGCTTGTCGCCTAGACTACCGCCGCCCCACCGAGGCTCCCATTGATAAAATCCACATCGAATACTTCGGTGGATCCAGTCCAGAATACTATTTTGGCAACAACTTAATCCCATGGCATTATTACTCAAAACCGGAACCGGGTTGGTACGCCATCTCGGCCCACCTCTATCAAGAAAGCACCCATAAGCCACTCAAGCCCAACGAACCCAGCTATCGTTGGCTGGAAAGCTATCCCATGGTCAGCCGCGCCGGCGATTCCATCTTCATCTTCTACGTCCCTGATGATTCAAACCTCCCTGCATCTCCCGATGCCCATTAGTGCAAATGGTGATTGACATGCTGTCGAAACGTGGACTCGTTTCCGTCATCCTGGCGGTTAGCGCCTCGCTCTCAATTCTATACTGCTGGAACTTAAGCCGGCCGGTGGTTCTTGTCGATGCCCTGACTGACCGCCTCAGTTGCGTCTCCTATGCACCCTTCCACAAACCGGATCAGACGCCTTTCGACAAGACATTGCACATCAGCACGGAGCAAATCGAGACGGACTTGACCGCATTGGCGCAACGTTTCGATTGTGTGCGCATCTATTCCGTCATCCAAGGACTGCATGAAGTGCCAAGGCTTGCCGAGAAACTTGGCATCAAGCTTATGCTGGGTGTGTGGATTGGACGCGAACAGGCCGAGAACGAGCAGGAGATGACACTGGCCATTGATCTGGCGCGCAAATATCCGTCCGTCATCCGTGCCATTATCGTCGGCAACGAGACGCTGCTACGCAAGGAGCAACCCGCCACGGCGATGCGGGCTTATATTGATCGGGTCAAGTCGGCCCTTCCGGGTGTGCCGGTGAGCTATGCCGATGCATGGGAATTTTGGCTGCGCTACCAGGGGGAACTATTGGATTCGGTGTCATTCGCCACCGTGCATATCATCCCTTATTGGGAAAACGATCCCGTGGACATCGAAAACGCAGTCGGCCACGTCAGCCATGTTTACCAGCACGTCAAGGATCAGCTAAAGGGCAAGGACGTGATGATCGGCGAAACCGGCTGGCCCAGCTATGGACGCCAGCGGCAGGATGCGGAACCCACGCGGGTCAACCAAGCTCGATTTATCCGGGAATTTGCCCTGCGCGCGGAACTGGAAAAAATCCCTTACAACGTCATTGAGGCGTTCGACCAGCCGTGGAAGCGTAAGTCAGAAGGTGCGGTCGGCGGACAGTGGGGACTCTACACGGCTGACGGTGCCACCAAGTTTCCCTTCCGCGGGCCGGTCGCAGAAGCCCCGAACTGGAGTTATGCCGCCTACGGTGCCATGTTGTTGTTCTTCAGTGTATTTTTGATTACCCAGCGGGGACGGCGAGCGCTGGATGGAGACAGAATCTTGGCCCTGCTTGCCATCAGCATCAGTGGCGGAGGTGCCTGGGCCGGGGTTTGCCGCGACCTGGTGATGGCCAACCGCACACCACTGGAATGGGCCTATACCAGCCTGTATGCCGCTTTGCTGTTAGTCGCCACGTTTTTGCTGGGCGGCCCCTTGGCCGCTTGGTGTTCGACCGGCCAGCCGCCGCCCGCCTTGGCCCCGGCCAGCCATCTGGCGAGGGGGTTCCGGCGCGACGGGCAAAGCTTCGACGGAACCGCCCGCCTGTTGGGTGTGCTACGGATTGCGTTCCTGTCCGGTGCCGCCCTGGTTTGCCTATTGCTGGTGTTTGATCCGGATTCCCGGGATTTTCCGCTGGCGCTCTACTCCGCGCCCGCCATTGGCCTTGCCTTGCTGGCCTGGATCGACGGCAACAGCGAGGCTGATCTGGAAGAAATTTTGCTGGCGGGTTGGATCGGCTTCGCCGGGCTGTGGATAGCCGTCGCCGAACACATCACCCACCCGCAAAACGAATCATGGCGGCTGGCGGACGGAATCAACCAGCACGCTCTAGGATGGACGTTGCTATGCCTGCTGCTGGCCGGCTCGGTGCTGGGCCCGATAGTCGTCGAACTGCGCACGGGCCAGCGTCAAAACGCCTAGCAAGAAGCCGACGGCGGCATAGTCCCAGCAATACAGCATCAAGCCTGCCATGCCGACGATTCCGGCCAAAAGCCCGATTAACCCCGAACGGGTGATCGCCGACAGCAGACCGAGGAATAGGGCGAAATAGCCTAGCCCCAAATGGTTGAAACTTTTCTCGACCAGCCAGCGCACTTTGCATTCGAGCGTTTGTCCGCCGTCGGCGCAGAAAAAGGCCAGCTCGTTTTGTTCGATCAGTTGGCTTCGCAGCCACCCGGAAAGACCCAGCGTGGCGAGGATCAGCAACCAAGGAAGGGGATTGAATTTCATGTTTGCACACAAAAAGTTGGATTTTGGAAGGTTTGGGGCGGGCAGATCAATGCATCCTGCCTGGGTGGCTTTCCGCTGGCGGGTTTTAAAGACAATGTGCCGTGAAGCCGTGTAATTGAACAGCAGCCCGCCCAAGGAACCGGCTGCCGTGGCCAGCGCAGGCATCCAGACGTAGGGAAAAGCTTGCGTCACCATGGCGGTGTAAACCGCGAAATTGACCGCCCCGCCGAATGCGTTTGTGGCCAGGAAGCTGGCCCATTCGTGGATAAGCGATTTGCCGCTGCGGCCAAAGGTATAGCGGCGGTTCATCCACCAGGTGAACGTCGCCGCCGCCAGAAACGAAAACACCTTGCCCGACATTGCCGACAGGCACAGACTCCACATCACGGCGTAAAGCACCGCCATGTCCACGAACAAACCGCCAACGCCGACCAGCCCAAAACGCCAGAAGGAAAGCGGTATGCGCGAGATCAATGCCAGGGCACCCATCACTTCGCCTTCGGCCAACCCGGGGCGGGTATGGCAAGATAAGCGAGCCGCTTCAACTCTTGGCGGGCGCGTGTGACACTGTCGAGTATCAAGCCGCAGGCCAGCGACAGGAAGGCTAACAGCATGATGGAGGCGGACAGGATGGCGGTCGGGAAACGGGGCACCAAGCCGGTATGCCAATATTCCAACAGCACAGGGAAGGCCAGCAGCAGGGAAAGCACCGCCAGTAGCACGGACAAAACCCCGAAGAACCACACCGGCCGCTCTTCCTTGACCAGTTCGGCGATGGTGCCCAAGATGCGGACACCATCGCGCAAGGTGTTCAATTTTGACACGGAGCCCTCGGGGCGTTCCTTGTACGGGGCCGGCACTTCGGCGGTCTTCATGCGCAGTTCCAAGGCATGGACTGTCAATTCGGTTTCTATCTCAAAGCCTTTCGCCAGCGCAGGGAACGACTTGACGAAGCGGCGCGAAAACACGCGATAGCCGGACAGCATGTCGGTGAACCGCCTGCCGAAGGTCGTGGCGACCATCTGGGTTAGCATGACATTGCCAAAGCGGTGGCCGAAACGGTAAGCCTCTTTTTGTATGCTGACGCGGACGCCGTTGACCATGTCGAGCTGGCCGTCCAACAATAAACAGACCATGGCGGGAGCGGCCGAACTGTCATAGGTGTCGTCGCCGTCCACCAGCACATAGACATCGGCTTCGATGTCGCTGAACATGCGCCGCATGACATTGCCCTTGCCAGGAAACGGCTCAAAACCCACAATGGCACCTGCCGCCGCCGCCAACTCGGCGGTACGGTCATTGGAATTGTTGTCATAAACGTAAATTCGCGCGGACGGCAAGGCGGCGCGAAAATCCCGCACCACGGCGGGAATGGCGACCTCTTCGTTGTGGCAAGGGATAATCACCGCGATATCAACATTAGAAAACCCATTCATCAGCCACCCCTCCCGCCAAATGAAACCCTATAAAAGGCCGGTATGTTAGCACAAGAACTCCACCCTTCCGCAGGCCGGTGTGAGGCCGAGGCCTGGCTGACCACCGCCGACCAAAGCGTTTTATTCCAACGCCGCGCATCGCTCCCCTTTGCCAATGCCATCAATGCCCATCCCTGCATAGCGGTCGATGCGGCACACAGCTACCAATCCATGGATGGCTTTGGCTTCGCCTTGACCGGTGGCAGCGCTTACCTCATCCGGGGCTTGCCCGCCCCGGACAGAGACGCTTTGTTAAGGCAGCTTTTCTTGCCCGACGGGGATGGCATAGGCGTGAGTTACCTGCGGGTCAGCGTCGGCGCGTCAGATTTGAGCGACCACAGCTTCTCTTATGACGACCTGCCACCGGGAGACACGGATACGGAGCTTGCCAACTTTGACATAGCCGCGGGCGATGGCGACCTCATCCCCTTGCTTCAGGAGATTCTCGCCATCAACCCGGACATCAAAATCATGGCTTCGCCCTGGTCTGCCCCACCCTGGATGAAAACCAACAACAGCTTTATTGGAGGCGGGTTAAAACCGGATTTTTATTCGGTTTATGCCCAATATTTTATCAAGTATATCAAAGCTATGGATGCGCATGGCATTCCCATCCGTGCCATCACCCCGCAGAATGAACCCTTGCATCGGACGAACGAACCCAGCATGGTGATGGAAGCGGGCGAACAGGCTGATTTCATCAAGAACCATTTAGGTCCGGCTTTGCGGGCTGCCGGTCTGGGGGACGTGGAAGTGTTTTGTTGGGATCACAATTGCGACAAGCAGGACTACCCTTTGGCAGTCCTTGCCGACCCGGACGCCCGCCCGTTTATCAGCGGCGTGGCCTGGCATTTGTACGGCGGCGACATCAGCGCGTTGTCGGAAGTCCACCAAGCCTATCCCGGAATCAAGACCTATTTCACCGAGCAATGGGTGGAAGCGGGTAGCCAATTTGCGGACAACCTATGCTGGCATATGAAAAATATCATAATCGGTGCCACCCGCAACTGGAGCCGGACCGTCCTGGAATGGAATCTTGCCTCCGCGCCCTATTATGATCCTGTCCAGAATACGCATTATCATGGCCCCCACACACCCGGCGGCTGTCACCTCTGCCTAGGCGCATTGAACATCGACGGCGGGATCACCCGAAACGTCGCTTATTATGCCATTGCCCATGCCGCCAAATTCGTCCGTCCCGGTTCGGCCAGGATAGCCTCGAATTTGCCGGATTCCTTGCCTAACGTGGCCTTCAAAACAACCGATGGCAACATCGTGCTGATTGTGCTCAATGACAGCCAGGATATGCAACCCTTCAACATAGAATTCGACGGCAAAACCGCCACCACTGCCTTGGATGGCGGTGCCGTGGGCACTTATGTCTGGCCGGTGGCTGATTGACGGAAAACGCCCGCCAATCCAGCCGCCCCATCCGGGTATTCGCTTGAAACCGCCAGCCTAGCTTATCCCAGCCCAACCGCCGGAAACCTCGGCGTCCGCGCGAGGCAAGACCGGAACTACATTCCAAACTTGGCTGGCATATTCTCCGATGGTGCGGTCGCTGGAAAAATGCCCGGCCCCCGCCACGTTCAACACGGCTTTGCGCGCCCAAGCTTGGGGATCGCGATAAAGGCTATCGACCCCGTCTTGGACGGCGACATAGGAGGCGTAATCGGCCAGCACCGCATAATGGTCTCCGCCATGCAGCAGCGAGTCGTAGAGGGAACGGAAACGAAACGGCTCTTCCGGCGAGAAATAGCCGTTGCAGATCATGTCCAAAGCCTGCCGCAACTCCGCATTGCCGTGGTAATAATCCCAGGGGTTGTAACCATTGCGGAACAATTCGGCGACTTCAGGAGCAGTCTTGCCGAAGATGAAGAAATTGTCCTCACCCACTTCTTCGCGGATTTCGATGTTCGCGCCGTCCAGCGTGCCGATGGTCAACGCGCCGTTGAGGGTCATCTTCATGTTGCCGGTGCCTGAGGCTTCGGTGCCGGCGATGGAAATCTGCTCGGACAGTTCGATGGCGGGGATTAGCTCTATGGCCCGCGACACATTGTAATTGGGGACGAACCAGACTTGCAGCCGTCCCGCGGCGGCGGGGTCGTGGTTGACCACCCCTGCCACGTCGTTGATGAGCTTGATGATGAGCTTGGCGTTTGGTAGCCGGGGGCCGCCTTGCCACCCAGGATGACGCAACGGAACGGCGCATCCAAGCCGGGGCGGATCGCAGGCGGTTGTAGCGGGTGATGACATGCAGGATGTTGAGCAATTGCCGCTTGTACTCATGGATGCGCTTGATTTGCACGTCAAACATGGCGTTCGGGTCGAGTTCGACGCCATGCCGTTTCTTTGCCAACTCGGCCAGGGCTTCCTTGTTGGCCCGCTTGACGGCCAGGAACTCGCGCCGGAAAACTGGATCGTCCGCCAAAGGCGCGAGTTGTTTGAGGCGTGACAGGTCGAACACCCATTCTGGCCCGATGGCCTGGGTGATTAGGCCGGACAGGCCGGGATTGCTATGGCGCAGCCAGCGCCTGGGGGTGATGCCGTTAGTGATGTTGATGAAGCGTTCCGGGAACAGCATGGCGAAATCACGGAAGATGGTGGTCTTCATCAGTTCGGAATGCAGCTTGGCCACACCGTTGACCTTGTGGCTGCCGACGATGGCCAGATACGCCATGCGCACACGATGCCCGCCTTCCTCGTCGATCAGCGACACACGGCGGATCAGATCCATGTCGCCGGGGTGGCGGCTGCCGACCTCCTGCAAAAAATGCTGGTTGATGTCGTAAATGATGAGCAATAGGCGCGGCAGCAGCACCTCCATAAGGGCCACCGGCCAGGTTTCCAGAGCCTCGGGCTGCAAGGTGTGGTTGGTGTAGGAGAAGACCCGTCGGGTGATGTCCCAAGCCCGCTCCCACTCCAAACCGATGCCGGTCCAACAGTAGGCGCATCAATTCGGGGATGGCGATGCTGGGATGGGTATCGTTGAGCTGGATGGCCACCTCGTTTGGCAAATCATCCAGGGCGTGGCCGTCCGCCTCAAAGCCTTGCAGGATGTCTTGCAGCGAGGCGCTGACGAAGAAATATTCCTGCTTCAGGCGCAGTTCGCGGCCCATCTCAGTGGTGTCGTCCGGGTACAAGACCTTGGAGAGATTCTCAGACTGGTTCTTTTCCTCCACCGCTTTGATGTAATTGCCCTCGTTGAAATACTTCAAGTCGAATTCCCGCGTCGCCTTGGCCGACCATAGCCTCAGGTTGTTGACGGTCTGCCCGCCATGGCCTGGAATCGGCGTGTCGAAGGCCATCGCCATGACATCCTCGGTGTCCAGCCATTGCTGGCGCAAGCGCCCCTCGCCGTCGCGAGACCCTGCCACATGGCCGCGAAACTGTACCCGATAGATCACCTCGGCGCGGGGATATTCCCAGGGATTGCCGTAGCGCAGCCAGTTGTCCGGGTGTTCGATCTGCCAGCCATTTTCGATGGATTGGGAAAACATCCCATATTCGTAGCGGATGCCATAGCCAAAACCCGGCAAATGCATCGTCGCCAAAGAGTCGAGAAAACACGCAGCCAACCGGCCCAAGCCGCCGTTGCCCAGTCCAGCCTCCTCCTCCATGAGACGCAGGCTCTCCGTGTCCAGCCCAACCTCCTCCACTGCCTGGCGGAATTCTTCATAGAAACCCATGTTAAGCAGGCTGTTGCGCAAAGTCCTGCCGATCAGAAACTCCATGGACAGGTAATAAACCCGTTTCACATCGCGCAGGTAATAGCCGCGCATGGTCTCCATCCAGCGCAAGGTCATGCGGTCGCGCACCACGTGGGCAAGGGCCAGGAACCAGTCGCGGTCGTTGGTGTCGATGGGGTCTTTGCCTATGGAATAAATCAGCCGGTTGACCAGATCCTGTTTAAGCAAGGCGACGGCCTTTGGATCGACCTCTTGTGCCGGGTCGCGCTGGGCAGACATCAGAAACTCCTCGAAATGAAATGGATGCAAACTTCGCCTTCCTTCCAAACAGGCAAAGCGCCAGGCGTCGATACGGCAAGACGTTTGCCGGATACCGGGCCATTTTACCTCAAAGCATCACCATTTCTGCGGCGGGCTCAGACAATCGGGCGACTGGATGAATGCCGGCAAAGTGCCTGCCGCATTCATCAAACCGTAATCTTTCCAGCGGAGAATATTACTTTGGTCAAATTTCCCCCGCACATCGACAAAGGAACGGCTGCATGGCGAACCCCTCTTCACGCCAACATATTTACCGGCAGTTCGACCAGGAACTCGTGGATATCCGTGGCAACGCCCTGCGCCTAGGCGGCTTGGCGGAAGAGCAGATCGCCTTGGCGATGAAGGCGCTAAGGCGTTGCGATGTGGCCTTGGCCGAACAGGTCATAGCCGACGACCACAAAATCAACGAACTGGAAGTTTCCATCAACCAGCAGTGCATGCAAATCTTGGCCCGCCGCCAGCCGACCGCCAGCGATTTGCGCCTGGTGGTGGCTGTCATCAAGGCTGTCAGCGAATTGGAGCGCATCGGCGATGATGCCAAACGCATTGCCCGCGCCACCTTGACCATGGTCGCCACTCCCCCATCGGTACAGCAACTCGCACCTCTCGCCAAATTCGCCGAAGCTGTAGGCAAGCTGTTGCGCGACACCCTGGACGCCTTCGCCCGCATCGACGCCGAGGCCGCCATGCAGGCCAAACAGCGCGACCGCCTGCTGGACAGCCAATACGGCGAGATCATGCGCGAGCAAATCGCCGCCATGTCCGCCGACCCCCGCGCCATTCCCGTCGCCCTCAATCTGATGTGGGCTGCCCGCGCCCTGGAACGCGTCGGCGACCGCTCCTGCAATATCTGCGAACATACCGTCTACTACGCCCTAGGCAAGGACATCAGCCATATGAGCGCGGAGCAGGCAAGCTTGGATTTGATGGATCGAGGCAAAGGGTGATCGGCCGTTTGGCCGCACCCGCAGCCCTATCTTGTCCAAAAGACTCGCCAGCCTGCCTCCTCAGCCCACCCCATTGTTGACCCGAAACCATCCGGCAATGCTGTAACGCTTGCGATGGGTGACGGTGACCTCGTGGGGAAATGTGTCGCTGAGGAATATCACCATCTTGCCGAAATCCGGCCTGACGCTTTCCAAAACACCTTCGCCTTCCGGGGCATAGACCAATAGTTCGCCGCCGTCGGTGGGCGACCAGCCCGGATTCAAATAAAAGACCGTGGTCAGAATACGGTTCGTGGTGCCTTGGAAGGCATCCAGGTGTTTGCGGTAATACGCGCCCGGCCCGTAGACAGCAAAATGGGATTCGTAGTCAAACAGGCCGAGGAACAGACGGCGGTTCAGGCCCAGCCGCAACTGTTCCATCCAAACCAGATAGGCCGCCTCCGCCGGGTGATCCGGATTCAGCCAAAGGATGCCATCGGTGCGCACGGCATCGTCGCGGGTATGCCCCTGCCCCCGGCCCACACCGGCCCGCCTAGCCTCGTCGGCCACACGGGCGATACGCTCGCGCAGGGCATCACCCAAGGCAAGCGGCAGACAATCGGGCAGGGTGATGATGCCGGTGGTTTTGATGGCTTGGGCGATGCGGTCAATGATCGCCTCGTTAGCGGGCGGGGAAATGGACTGTTTTTTGGGCATGGGTTTGCTGTCGATGGATGGAATGGCGGGAATCCTACCTGAAAATAAAGTGTGCAATTGCCAGCACTGCCCGGATTTTAGGATAATATTCACATTCCCCGCCCCCTTTTCCCCCTCTACACCACAGCTTATGAAAAAACGCCTGGAAGTCCTACTCCACTCCGCCATAAACGCCCTGAAAGCCCAAGGCGAACTGGCCGCCGACCTGGAAGCGGTCGTGTTGGTGGAGCGTGCCCGCAACAGCCGCCACGGGGATTTCGCCACCAATCTGGCGATGACCCTGGCCAAAGCGGCGGGCCGCAACCCCCGGCAACTGGCGGAAAAGATCATAGCCGCCCTGCCTGCCAACACGGCAGTCGTGAAAATCGACATCGCCGGTCCCGGCTTCATAAATTTCTTCATCGACCCCAAGGCCCAGTTCCGCATTGTCCATGACATCATCGACGCCGGACGCGAGTTCGGCCTCAGCGAAACCGGCGCGGGGAAAAAAGTGCAGGTGGAATATGTCTCCGCCAACCCGACCGGCCCCCTGCATGTGGGCCATGGGCGCGGGGCGGCTTACGGCTCGGTGGTGGCCAATTTGCTGGCGGCGGTCGGCTTCAAGGTGCATCGGGAGTATTACGTCAACGACGCCGGCCGGCAGATGGACATCCTCGCCGCCAGCGTGTGGCTGCGCTATCTGGAGGAATGCGGCGAAGTGCTGGCCTTCCCCAGCAACGGCTATCGCGGCGAATATGTCCGCGACATCGCCCAGGGACTGCTGAAAGAAGCGGGCACTGATTTTCTCCATCCTGCCGCAAAAGTCATAGACGGCCTGCCGCCCGACGAGCCGCAAGGCGGCGACAAGGAAATCCATATCGACGCCGTCGTCGCCCGCGCCAAGGAATTGCTGGGGCCGGAAGGCTACCGGCGGGTGTTCGACGCCGGCCTGGACTGCATCCTCGACGACATCCAAGAAGACTTGGTGGAATTCGGCGTGGAATATGACGAGTGGTTTTCCGAACGCGGGCTGGCGGAAGACGGCGCGGTGCGGCGGGCGCTGGACAAGCTGCGCGCCGCCGGGCATTTATATGAGAAAGACGGCGCGACCTGGTTTGCCTCAAGCATCCTGGGTGACGAGAAAGACCGCGTGGTGGTACGCGAAAACGGCCAGATGACTTATTTCGCCTCGGACATCGCCTACCACATGGACAAGCTGGAGCGCGGCTTCGACCAGATCATCAATATCTGGGGCGCGGACCATCACGGCTACATCCCCAGGGTGAAAGCGGCGATGGAAGCGCTAGGCGGCGACCCGTCCAAGCTGGATGTGCTGCTGGTGCAGTTCGCCATCCTGTACCGGGGCGAGGAGAAAGTCCAGATGTCCACCCGTTCCGGCGAGTTCGTGACCTTGCGGCAGTTGCGCAACGAAGTCGGCAAGGACGCGGCCCGTTTCTTCTATGTCATGCGCAAGTCTGACCAGCACATGGACTTCGACCTGAAGCTGGCGACCTCGAAGACCAACGAGAACCCGGTGTATTACGTCCAATACGCCCACGCCCGCATTTGCAGCGTATTCCGCCAGTTGGACGAGAAAGGCTTGCCACGAAACCTCGTACTGGGAATGGACAACTTGGAACGGCTGGCCGAGCCGCATGAGACCGCCCTGCTGACAAGTCTGGCCCGCTACCCGGAAGTGGTGGAAAATGCAGCCCTGCAACACGCCCCGCACCATCTGATCCATTACCTGCGCGAGCTGGCCGGCGAGTTGCACGCTTATTACAACGCCCACCAATTCCTGGTGGAAGACGCCGGGCTGCGCGACGCCCGCCTCAATCTCATCGCCGCCGTGCGGCAGGTGCTGCTCAACGGCCTACGCCTGCTCGACGTCAGCGCCCCCGAATCAATGTAGCCGCCATGGATTACAAAAACCGCATTCCGGGTTACCGCCCGCCCCGTCCGCCCCGCAAGAAAAGCCAGTCGGGGCTGTGGGCAAGCCTCGCCGTCGTCGGCACACTCGTCGCCATCGCCATCGGCTGGGCGGTCACCCGCCCCCCAAGCGCCCCCTTGCAATCCAAGCCGGAACCCGCCAAAATCAGCGCAGTGTCGATTCCCCTGCCGGATCCGTCGGCCAAGCCCTTGGAAAAAAAAGCCGCCAAGCCCGACCCCAAGGCTGCCAAAAAACCCTCGGCACCAGAGGCCAAACCGCCGCTTGCCGATCCGCCCGCCAAGCCGCCAGAGCCGAGGTTCACTTTCTATAAGATCCTGCCGGAATTGGAAGCGATCATCCCGGAAAGTGAGATCAAGACCCTCAAGCACGAGGAAAGCCTCGGCAAGAAACCGGCGATCCAGTACACGCTACAGGCCGGCTCTTTTGCCAATGTCCAGGACGCCGAGAAACTGAAAGCGCGGCTGTCAACGCTTAAGATCAAATCCCGCATCGAAACCGTCAAGATCGAAAACACCGCCTGGAACCGGGTGAAGATCGGCCCCTTCAACAATATGGCCGAAGCCGACCGCGTCCGCACTTATCTGCGCACCAATCAATTGGACAGTGTGGTGCAGAAGGCTGTCGGTGGCGGCGCGACGGGACAAACAACGGGGCGCTAAAAAGAATTCCTAAAATACCTGTTCCATATCGACGAGCCGTTCCCACCTTTGCAAAAGAGGGGGTAAATATTTTCGGAAACCGCCTTAAACGCGAACGGTGCGGTTCGTTCCTCACCGCACCCTACCGCGCTGATGATAGAGGCGCGATATGAATAAAGCAATTCTCCGGCGCGGCCAACGCTAGATCAAGGTTCTGGTGGGCTTCCGGGCCGCATAGCCAGCATTGGCAAGCATTTTTGGATGCGCATTCTGGAAAGACCGGATCGACCCAGCCTAATTTCACCAGTTCTTCGCCGGAGAGGGATAACATCGCTCCAAGTGATGTTATCCCTAGCGATTTGACCAGCAACAGATGCTCGGCATGGACTTGCCCTGCCAGCCAGGCGGCGAGGCTGTCGGAGGTAATGTCCCAGGTGGCGGGAATGTCGGCTGCATCCAATAGCTCAGGCAGGGGCAGCCAGACTTTGGCGCGGCCTGAATGTGCGGCCAACTCTTCCTGCATCGTCGCCATCAGCAGTCCGGGACAAAGCCCCGCCAGCATCCTGCCGTATTGCCGCATTGCCAAAATCGCCATGTGATGGGCGGTCGGTTCATCGAAATGCCAGAGGGCCTGTGCCTTGCGCACAGCGTCGGCGAACGGCCCGCCGCCGGGGACTATGATCGCATCGGTCTGGCTTAAGGCATCCAGCCAGCGGGGAAGATGCGGCGATTCGGCGAGGCTGCCGCCCAGTTTAACAACCCACAAAATCTCTCCTAGCCCCCCTTTTGCAAAGGGGGGCATAAAGATCGGCCAGGACGGGATCAACCGACATAGAAATCATTGGCCGCCTTGTCTACCTTGAAATGTTTGAGCAGGGTGAGCATGGCGGCGGCTTTGTGGAAGCACTCTTGGTATTCACGCTCCAAGTCGGAATCGGCAACGATGCCGCCGCCCGCCCAGAAGCGGATGGTGTGGTCGGAATGCACCAGGGTGCGGATGGTGATGTTGCTGTCCATGTTGCCGTCGAAGCCAATGTAGGCGATAGCCCCGCAATAGACGCCGCGCCGGTTCGGCTCCAGTTCTTCGATGATTTCCATGGAGCGGATTTTCGGCGCTCCGGTGATGGAGCCACCGGGGAAACAGTCCCGCAGCAAATCCAGGGCGTGGTGGCCGGGTGCCAGCCTGCCGCGCACGGTGCTGACCAGATGGTGGACGGTGGTGTAGCTTTCGACGGCAAACAACTCCGGAACATGCACCGAGCCAGGCAGGCAGTTCTTGCCGAGGTCGTTGCGCAGCAAGTCCACGATCATCAAGTTTTCCGCCCGGTCTTTGAGGCTTTCTTGCAGCGCCTGGATGCTGTACATGTCCTCTTCCGGGTTCGGCGAGCGAGGATGTGTGCCTTTGATCGGCTTGGTTTCCACCAAGCCGCTTTTGACTTGCAGAAACCGCTCCGGCGAGGAACTCAACACTTGCGCTTCGGGAAAATTCAGAAAGGCGCTGAATGGGGCAGGATTGATGTGGCGCAGGGTTTCATAGGCCGTCCAAGGGCTGCCTTGGCAGGGAGCGGAAAAACGCTGGCGCCAGGTTGACCTGATAACAATCGCCTTCGCAGATGTAGTGCTGGATGCGGCAGAACGCCTGTCCGTAAACGGCGTGGCTCATGTTGGAGACGGCCTCGCCTTGGACGCTGAAGTCAGTGCGCGGCCAGCCTATGGTCTGGATTTGGCTGAAAGTGTGGCATAAGTGCGGCCAGCGGGCGGCGGTCGCCGGATCGCGGCCTTGGCTGACCAGCCAAGAGCGGCGCTCTTGATGGTCCACAATGAGCGCCCAGTCGTAAATGCCGACCGCCATGTCCGGGATGTTTTCCATATCGGCTGCGAGAACCGGAAGTTTTTCCAATCGCCGCGCCAGATCGTAACCAAAATAGCCGATGGCCCCGCCGCAAAACGGCAGTTCCGGGAAACCCACGGCGTTTTCACCGAGTACCTGCCTGACCAGGTCGAAGGGGTTTCCAGGCAAGAACCGTACGCTTTCGCCTTCGCGGACCTCAGTTAAATTGCCCCGCGTGACCAGCGTGGCGACAGGGTCGGCAGCGATAATGTCGTAGCGGCCTTGGTGACTGTGTGGAAAACCGCTGTCCAGGAATACTGCCCATGGGCGATCAGACCAAGGCATGAACAAAGCGGCGCTGTCTTCGCAGTAAGGCAAAGCTTCGATTCTGGCCTCAGCCATGGGCTTGCCTCGCCAGATGGGCCACCGCCACAGCAGGGGCGCAATCGGCCAGGAGTGACGGGAGGGAAGCTGCGGGAAACAAATCGGCGAAATCCAGGTAAGGGTGTCCAAGTCTTCGCGCTAATTCTTGCACTAGAAAGCGTCCGACGCCAGCACCGATGAACGGAGCTTCGGACTCCAGCAACCCGCGTGACAACTGCCTGTGGCAAGCGTCCAGCAACCGGGCCAGTTGGCGTTCGCGGAAATACCCGGCCAGCCTTTGCCACGCGGCTTTGTCCAAGGATCCAAGATCCAGGCCGAGCAGGCGGGCGATGCGCCGGGCGCTGGCTTCCAGGGTTTTCCCGCCGCCGTCTGCCGTGGCCGATTGGTCAGCATAATCGGGCAATTCGCCGGTCAGGCGGTAGACATCGGCGGTGGTGGCGAAATGCTCGGCCATCACGCCTATCCATTCCCCTTCCAACGGCGCGACGGGGCTTAAGGCCATCAGCGACGTGCGCACCACGCCGCCATAGACCAGTTCCTCGTGACGCAGCCGCTCACAATCAGTATAGCCCCGATGCAACACCTCGCCGCCACGCAAAACCAGCACGTCAGTGGTGGTGCTGCCGATGTCCACGAGCAGTGCTTGTTCTTGCCGGGAAGCCGCATAATAACCAGTGGCCAGCCAATTGGCGGAGGCGATGGCGGGGACATCCTCAAGGCAGACATTTCCCTCGCCCAGAAAACCCTTTGGCCCGGCGAAAACCTGGATACTTGCCGATGGAACCTGTCCGCCCAAGGCTCGCAGCAGACCGAACACGCCTTCCTCGCGGCTGGCGAACAAGTCCACAAATTCACCGGTCATGGTGACAGCGTGGCGACAGCCGGGCATCGGCGGCAATTCTTCCAGGATGGCGTGCGCGGCGGCGTGGAAATGCTCCAAGCCCAGCCAAAGCGGGCACGATTTTTGGAGGACGGCAACGATTTGGCCACCTGCCATTGCGGCGGCTTTGAGATGGGCGCCGCCGATGTCCCAGCCGATCAGGTCAATGGCCATGGCCTCCCTCCAGGCTGATTTTCACTGCTACGCCAGGATGCAGGCACGGCGGCGGCAACACGCCGGTCTTTAAGAGTTCCAGCGTCAAAGCCGCCGGGTTCTCCCCGGTGGCAAGACGCAGCCCCGCGTAGGACGTGGTCAGGCGCGGGTTGATTTCGAGGATCATTGGCCCGTCTTCGCCCAAGACCAGGTCGATGCCGGCATAGCCCCACAATACGGGCAGAGCCTGGGCGATTTGTCCGGCCAACGTTTGCCAACGTCCGTCTGTGTCGGCGATGGCATTGACTTGGCAGGCTTTCAAGACAAACCTGTCGCCGACTTGTCTGATCCACTGGCGGTTGCAACTTGACAGCCTAGCCTGGCCACAGGCGAACAGGGCGGAGAGGCTTAGCGGCTCGCCGTCTAATAACGGCTGGGCAATCCAGTTTTCCGTATCGGCTGTCATTCTGAACTCACCCGGGGCACGGATGATGCGAGTGCCTTCGCAACCTACGCCATCATCGGGCTTAATCACGAAAGGCCGGGAGGCTACGGGTTTCCATTCACCTAACGGAAAACTCGGCACGACCGGCAAACCGAAACGCTCCAACCTTCTGACCGTGTCCAGCTTGCTGGCGGCGAGACGGACAGCGGCTGCGGGGCTGGTCAACAGCGATTTTCCGGCGGACTCCACATCCCGGCAGAGTTGTTCGAGGATGCCGCCGGTCTCCGGGGCGATGGGCCAGACTGCGTCGCAACGGTCTAGCGCCTTGCGCCAGACATCCTGGAAACGGTCGCCCGCGTGGATTTCCAGCACTTGCGCACGAACGTCCGCGCGGGGAAATGGGAGACGGTCGTCATGCAACACCAGCAAATGGATGTCGGCAACCAGAAGCAGATCGGCGACGAGCGCTTCAAGCATCAGCCCGCCTTCGTATGCCAAGGATGGGGGGATGGGTTCCTGGCGCAGCCCTCCGCCGGTAACATATTCCAGAACCAAGATTTTCAAGCGAAGGCTCCTGTGCAAATCATACCCGTGATCGATCTAATGGGTGGTGTTGTCGTCCACGCCAAAAAAGGCCTGCGCGATAGCTACCGCCCCCTGCAAACCCCCTTGTGCTCGGGCGCGTCTCCCCATGCGGTCATCGACGGCCTGTTAGGATTGCATGGCTTCAACACGTTTTACGTCGCCGACTTGGACGCACTGATGGGCAAAGGCGATCACCAGGATTTGCTGGAGCGCCTGCGGCAGGATTATCCCACACTGCGGTTTTGGATAGACCGGGGCTGGCCGACCCGATGGATTGCCAAAGCCTGGCCGCAACAGTGTGCCTGTCATCGGCAGCGAATCATTGGACGGCGGACGCCTAGGTGTTTTGGCCAGCTTGCGTGGCGAATTCATCCTCTCGCTGGATTTTATGGAGGAGCGCTTATTGGGAGAGAAAGGCCTGCTTGAGAATCCCAGCCTTTGGCCAGAAAAAACCATCATCATGAGCCTATCCCGCGTGGGTGCCGACGAGGGGCCGGATTTCCAACGTTTAGAGGCATTCCGGGCAACGCACCCCGGGAAGTCGCTGATCGCGGCGGGCGGCGTCAGGAATGCGGACGACCTGAAGCGGCAGGAGGAATTGGGTGTAAGCGGCGTGTTGCTGGCTAGCGCCCTACATTCGGGGGCCGTGGATTCCCGTGCGTTGCGGAATTACGGCTAACTTGGCGGGGAAGCTTGTTGCCCCTGTGGCAGGGGCAACGTTTCCATCCGGCGCTTAAGCTTAGTTAGGCGCGAACGGGTGCTTGATCGTACCCTTCTGGGCCACGACTTCAGCAGCGGTCGGCGTGCCATCGACGGCGCGCTTGATGGCTTGGCGGGTGGCTTCGTAGTTGTACTGCTGGATCTTCGCATCGTCTTCCGCCAGCCAGTGGATGAAAACGCCAACGCTGATGAAGATGTCTTCGGCTTCTTCCAGCGGGATGGTACCGTCTTCGACGGAATCGGCAACAGCCAGGGCGACACCTCGTTGCGCAGGGCCAAACATCTGCACGGCCTGCTTGCCGTTCTTGATAGTGACTTTGTTGAACAGGATAGTGTGCGGCTTGACGGCCAGGTTAGGCGCGACAACGGCCAGCAGTGTGCTGAAACCGTCTTTGTTGTTGACCAAGGCGTTAGCGAAAGCCGTTTCGGCAGCGCTGCCACGTGGCCCCAGGATGAGGTCGATGTGGGCAATTTCGTTGCCTTCGCCGACCAAAGACTCGCCTACCAGGAATTTATTAATTTTCGCCATTTGTATCTCCACTTGTGTTTTTAAAAACGGTCAGTCGATTTTATAATCAAAGACATTGAACTGTCTTGCCTCTAGTTGTGCAAGAAAAAACAATGGCTTTGTTTGAAGCTAGGCCCGCGAACCTTCCGGCTCGCGGGCCTAGCCCAGCTTTTCCAAGCGCACCGTCAACAGGCAGGCCACCGTCAGGTCGGCGGTGGTGCCTGGATTGATGCCGACGGATTTGAACCCGGCATCCACCTCCCGCAGCAGCCGAAGAACTTGCTCCTGCCTGCCGGACACGGATAAGGCCAAGTCGATCCGCTTCATTTTTTCCGCCACCATCTTCGTGTAACGGGTGCCGGATTTGCGTTCGATGTGGCTGTCTGGGATGGATTTCAACAATCCCGCGAACACCGCCACAGTCGCCAGCGCCTCGTTACCCCATAGTGACATCGCATTATCATAACGTGGAATGGCCAAATCAAAAACGTTTGCATAGGAATTAGTATATTGCCAGGCGATGCGGTCGCGTCCGGCAGCGATCCGCATGGCTTCCAGCAGCGTCACCTCGGGGGCCGAACGGACATCTTGCTCTTCGGATTCGCCCAGACCGCCGGGTGCGGCGAGGCGGATGGCCTGGTAGACCCAGTCGGCATCCTCCCGCGTGGAGCTATCCAGAACGGTTTGCAAATTTTCCCGCAATGATCGGTCGGGCTTGCCCGCCAAGCAGGCTTGCAGCAGCGGCGCAGCCAGCAACACGATCCCTAAATTGGTGTTGCAGCCGACCGCCTCGCGGGTGGCTTTGACGGCTTGGAAGATTTTTTTGCCCAGCGACAAGGCCGGATCGCATAGAGGGGAGACGCTAGCCTGTGAGCTACGCCGGAAATCCTGCACCGTCATGTCGTGGCCTTCCGAATGCACACTGACATTGCCCGGCTTGAAAGCCTGCAACTCGGCTTCACAGGCTTCCAAATAAGCTTGCCGCAAAGCTTCAGGCTTGATGCTCATGCTTGCGCCCACACTTGTTTGCGCCCTAGGCCGCTGGCGCAAAGCGCAAGAAAGTCATCCGCCAGCAGATCCGCGATGACCGCCTCGCTGACGCTTTGCAAGCCTTTCCAGGCCGGCACGCTGTTGACCTCAATGACGGTGTAGCGGCCTTGCAGGTCGCAGATGATGTCCACCCCGGCGTAAGCCATGCCTATGGTTCCCACCGCGTCCTCGGCCAGCCGACACAACAACAGATCATCCAAGCGCACTGTCTCGCAGCGTCCGCCCTGCGCGACGTTGTTCAGCCAGCTCTGGCCGAAGCGACGCATCGCCGCCACCGCCTTGCCGTGGATCACGAACACGCGGAAATCATGGGACTGATCGCCGCAATTGACAAAGCGCTGAAGGTAAAAGATGCCGTTGCTTGCAGCCAGGGTATCCAGGTCTTCCAATTTTTCATGGCGCTGCAAGCCCTCGCCTTGCGAACCGAACAATGGCTTGCTGACGAGCTGATGGCCTTGCTCCAGTTCGCGCTTGGCAATTGCCTCCGCCTCCGCCCGGCTGTTTACGACCCAAGTGGCCGGTGTGGGGATGCCCGCCTGCCGCATTAAAAAGCTGGTCATGCCCTTGTCCACCGTGCGCTCAATGGCCCTGGCATCGTTGTATACCGGAACGCCGAAATGTTTAAGCCCGTGTAGGATGTCCAGATAAAACGTCACCTGCTCCAAAGACCCGCCCGGCACACCACGCACGAAAATGCCATCGGGCAGCCTGTCCTCGAAGCCGGGAATGAGTATAGCTGGGCCGTTACCATCCAGATTCAATCGGCAAGCGCTGAGGGACACGTAGCGGCAGCCAAAGCCACGGGAAGCGAAAGCATATTTCAAACGCACCCCGTGCCAGCCGGGATCGTCGGTGAAGATGGCGATATGGCCTAGGAAAGGATTGCTGGTTTTCAATCGGAATGATTGTCCTGGGTTTGGGCATCGCCCATATTGCCACGCCCAAGCCCGGCATGGAAAGCTTATGATCATTTTGCCCTATGCTTAGGAACCTCCCATGCCGCCCATCCAAATCCTAGCTGACGACCGTGAAAGGCAATCCGCAGTCGTCGCAGCGCTCCGAAGCCACGCAGGAGTCAAGGTCACGGTGCGTCGCCTGGATTTAGGCGATTACCTGCTGGACGGACGGATATTGTTTGAGCGCAAGACCCTGCGTGATTTCGCCGCCTCCCTCAAAGACGGACGTCTTTTTGAGCAAGCCATCCGCCTCGCCGCCTCGCCCATGCACAAGGCGATGATCCTGGAAGGCAGCGCCCACGACCGGCTGGACAGCGGCATGAGGCGGGAAGCACTGCAAGGGGCGCTCATTACTCTCACCCTGTTTCTTGGCATCCCCTTGCTGCGCTCCGCCGACGCCGAAGAAAGCGCCAAGCTGATGCTCTACGCCGCCCGCCAGTACGACCACATTGCAGGCCAAACCCCGCCCCGGCTGTTCGCGGGCAAGCGTCCCAGAGGCAAACGCAAAACCCAGCTACGGATACTCCAATCCCTCCCCGGCATCGGCCCCAGCACCGCCCACAACCTGCTGGAACAATTCGGCAGCGTGGAAGCCATCCTCGCCGCCGACGAATCGGCTTTGCTTGGTGTCGCGGGAATAGGTTCTGGACGGGCCAAGGCCATCCGTTGGGCGGTGGAAGAGCGGTTGGCGGGGTATGGGGACAATAAAGCGGAAATTTGAAAGCCCACCTGTGGCAGCGGTTTCCAACTGCGACCGATGCTAATTGCCACGCTGGTCAAGCCCTCTTACACCTGTCTCGCAAACACAGCCATAATCCAAACTCTCCTGCCGCACCACCTCTGGTGGCCAGCGCCAAGCCACCCAGCGGCGGCACATCGGCACGGCGTAGCGGTAGGTCGGCCCGGCGCGAGTGAGGATTTCCTCCTCGGCCAGCCGCTCCGCGATCTTGAACGCCTCGCCCCTAGGCAAAGCCAAGCCGCTTGCCGCCAAGGCCGCTTCGATCCCGGGGATGTCCAGTCGCAAGCGGTCGGCCTCATCTGTCCCCCACGCCAGCCCGGCCAGGAAGCGGTGGGTCGCAGCGTCGGCATCTTGCCAGTGGTTTTCAAACGCCGCATTGCCCTGCTTCACCACCTCCTCGGCAGCGGCGTTAAGGTCTTTGAAGGTGACAAAAGCCGAGCGCTTGCGGCCTTGCCGGGCTTCCACGTCGAAACGGTTGATGAGCTTGGCCCCGATGCTTTGCAACAGCAAAGGCTGGCCTTGGGTAAGCCGATACGCTTCTTCCAATACCGCCGAGTCAAACTCCAACCACTCCCCCGCCGGTTCCCACAAGACCTCAGCCGACTCGGCTTGGCTCATGTAACTGACGGCGCGGAACTGTGCGGTGTTGAACAGAATGGAAGAATACTCGCGCCCTAAATATCTCAGTGCGTGGGTGCCGCAAAACAGCAGCAAAACCGGATATTGCGGCTCCTGCATCAAACCGCGCAAAAAACCCGGCAAATCCTCGCCCAGGCTGCGTTGCGGAATCAAATCGGCCTCGTCCAGCATTAGCAAGAAACGCCGCCCGGCCAAAACCGGCTTCAGACCCAATAGAAAATCCTTGAAATCGGGATAAGGGTTGGCGCGGTCCAGTGCCGGTTTGGCAGCCTCCATCTGTTCCGCCATTTCACGGGCGGAGGTGGGTTTAATTGATTTATTAAGTATGGTAGAGCATAAAATTTTCAAGCTTCTTAGGCAACCATTCCAATGGCGTATCAAATTGTTTTGTGCAAGTATTGCAACAGTTCCGAGGTTGTCCGTTACGGCACCCAAAGCGGTCGTTCCCGGTTTCGCTGCAAGGAGTGCGGGCGAATATTCAAGACCGACTGCGTGTACCGGGCCTACGAGCCTGGCGTCAAAGACCAGATTGTGGACATTGCCATGAACGGCGGCGGCATCCGGGATACTTCGCGCATTCTGGGTATCGGCAAACACACCTTCATTTCCACGCTAAAAAAAGCTCCGCTGAAGTGGTCGCCGTGAACCCTTACATCGGTACGCGTGAGATCGCCGTCGAAATCAGGCATCCCCTTGATTCTCCAATGGATGTTCAGGCAGACGAGCCATGGAGCTACGTCGGCGACAAAAAGAACCAACGCTGGCTCCGGTATGCCATCGATGCCGTGACAGGCTGTGTCCTGTCGTTCGTTTTCGGGCGGCGCCAAGATGCGGTGTGCGAGCAATTGATCTCAAATTTGAAGGCATTCAATATCCGGACCTATTACACAGACGATTGGGGCAGCTATTCCGCACTCATCCCTAAAGACAAGCACGTCATTGGCAAGCAGCATGCTCAAAAAATAGAAAACAAAAACCTTTTGTTGCGAACCCGGATCAAGCGATTGACGCGCAAAACGATCTGCTTTTCAAAATTGGAAGCACTTCACAACACGGTGATAGGGTTGTTTATAAATAGATACTGCTTTCAATCTCAATAAATCAATTAAACCCACCACACAAAATATATTAGCATAGGTATATAAATATTAGCCTGTACGAGGTATAATTGCTTTCTATGAAGACAAACAAATGCTCCGGCCTGAAGCCGACGCGAAAGGACTATTGTCAATTTATTATTGCGGCTCTTATGAACTACACGCAAACCTACATGGCCGACCATCATATTGGGTTTTCACATGATGCCATAAACCGTTGCCTCATGGAGGACGGCGTCTCGCCGAATGCGGCCTGGCAGTCCGTCGGGCACCTTGTCCGCCGTGGCGGGAACGCCTGCCTGATATTCGACGACAGCGTACTGGACAAGCGCCATTCTTTCAAGATAGAACGGGTGCGCCGCCAGTATAGCGGCAACGGGCATGGCGTCGTGAAAGGCATCGGCGTCGCCAATTGCGTGTACGCTAACCTGGATACCGGCGAACACTGGATCATCGATTGGCGGATATACGACCCCGACGGGGACGGCAAGACCAAGCTCGACCACGTGCGGGACATGTTCGACGATGCCATCCAAGGCAAGAACCTGCCGTTCCGCGCCGCGCTGATGGATTCCTGGTACGCCACCAAGGATTTGATGATGCACATCGACAGGGCCGGAAAGGTGTTTTATTGCCCGCTCAAAGCCAACCGCAAGGCGGACGACAGCCGGGGCAAAACCCCCTGCAAGGCCGTTTCCGGCCTGGAATGGTTCGGCGACGAAATGCTGCGCGGCAAGCTTGTGAAGATACATGGATTCCCGATGGATTACAAGGTGAAACTGTTCCGGGTTGCGGCGACAAACCGCACGGAACACGTCGCCACCAACGGCCTTTCCCAGGATTCCGCCGTCGCCATTAAAGATATGTGCGCCGTCCGCTGGAAAATCGAGCAATACCACCGCGAAGGCAAGCAAATGCTCGGCCTGGAGAAATGCCAATGCCGCAAGGCCCGCGCCCAGAGAAACCACATCGCTGCGCGATACTCGCCTGGCACTGCCTGACAAGGCTCGCCAGGAAACTCAAAACAAACATCTACGCCCTGAAAAACAACCTTCTCTCCGATTATATGAAGGAGGGGCTTAAAAACCCGTCAATACCCATGTCCTTCGCCTGACCTGAAACCGTGAACCGCCAGGGTTCTGCGGTAGCTTCAGGCTCGTGCGTAAGTCCTATTTAATTAAAGCAGACGCCAATGTCGCCAAAAGTGACGGTTTTTCCGCCTGTGTGCAAGCAAACATCCATCGTCTGAGGGCGGGCAGATTGTTGGACAATGGTTGTCACCTTGCCATCGTGTAAAACAGGGCTTTCCAGCCTATATCTCCCACATGAGGCGCAGAAACGAAGACATGGCAAAAAACGAGACCTATGATTGCTCCTGGGACAGGGATGGCAATGAGGGGGCATGGAATGAAAAACAGGCGGAATGGCGGAACAGGGATTGGGAAGCCTGGTTGTCGGAAAAGGCGGATTCAACTCTCAAGTGCAACAATACTTAACCTGTTGATTCCTTGGTTTTTTCCTCAAAGAAGACCTGGTGTGGCGTTTTGAAGCCGAGGGTCTTCCTGGGCCTGTGGTTGAGGCGGTACGCCGCCCGCTCCACCTCCGCGTCGGTGATTTCGCGGAAGTCGGTCTTCTTCGGGAAATACTGCCGTATCAGCCCGTTGGTGTTCTCGTTCGCGCCGCGCTGCCAGGAGGAATACGGCTCGGCGAAGTAGAAGCCCGCCCCGAGCGCCGCCGCCACCTTGGTGTGCCCGGCGAACTCGGTGCCGTTGTCGGAGGTCAGGGTGAAGACCTTCTTGGCGTGCGGCAGCAGCGACGCGACCAGGGCGTCGCCCACCGTCTCCGCCGTCTTGTCCTCCATCCTGGCAATCAGCGTGTACAGCGACTTGCGCTCGACCGCCGTCACCAGGGCGCTCTGGTGGCCCTTGCCGACCACGGTGTCCAGCTCCCAGTCGCCCACGCGGGACTTCTCCCCCACCACGGCGGGCCGCTCGCCGATCGGCACGCGGCCCTTGATCCCGCCCCGCTGGCTGCCTTGGCCGTGCCGCCGCCGGCGCGGCCTCCAGCAGCGCAGGTGCCGGTGCAGGTCGCCGCCCGCCTGGCGGTCGCGCTCGATGTGCCGGTAGATCCACTCGTGGCTGATGGTCACGGGCGCGCCATGCGCCCGCAGCACCCCGGCGATCTGCTCCGGGCTGAAGTCCTGCCGGACCAGCCCGTCGATCTCGTCCCAGTACTCCCCCCAGAACTTCACGCGCCGGGGCTTGGCCGCCTGGCGGGCCTCCGCCTTCTGCTGGGCCTGCTTCGGGAAATAGCCGCCCCGCGCCCCCGCGTTGCGCCGCAACTCCCGGCCCACCGTGGATTTGTGGCATCCCATTTCCTCGGCAATCCGCGTTTGGCTATGCCCCGCTTTCTTCAGCGCGGAAATCTGGTATCGTTCTTCCAAGGTCAATTGCGCGTATGCCATTTCGACTCTCTTCAACTTGGCGGTTAAACAGAGCCAAAGCATACCGCAATTGACCCCCCTAACCGAACTGTCCGTGTTGCACTTGCCAGTTGAATCCGCCTTTCCGTTCATCGCCGAAAGGACCGAAAGGATCGGGGATTTAGAGGATGAAGGCCATTTCTATGACAAAAAAGACATTTTTGGCTTTGGACATGACATGAAAGTCCTGTCGATCAAGGAAATCGATGGAAAAAATGGAATCATCGTCAAAGTCAGGGAAGGGAGGCGGGTAGGCTATGTCCCGCTCTGCGAATTGCAGGTGACCCCATGGAAGAACAAAAACTATTGGCCGGTGCGGGAATATGCCGTCTGGATGGCGCAATCGGTGAAAAGCGCTTGCCAAACACAACACGGCGGGAAAAGCCTTCATCGCTGGACTGCCGAACAGAAACATAGGGGCGTGTCTTCATGAAACAGATTGCCATTGCGATATGCTTGGCCATGGCGTCGGCGGGGGTAGCATCCGAACCGGCCTTGGCCCAGCCCATGCCCGTCGCCGTCTATGCCAGGCCAGACTACCCGATGCCGGGGCCTGGGTATGTCTGGATGAGCCATCCGCGCTACGGGTGGGGCTGGCATCATCCGCGTTATGGATGGCATAGGGGGTGGGATTCCGTTGTTGTTGTGAAACCGGCATACCCCATGCCAGGGCCGGGGTATTTCTGGACGCGCCATCCGCACTACGGGTGGGGCTGGCGTCATCCCCACTATGGATGGCATAGGGGCTGGCGGTGACCAGCCGTTGCGGAGGCCGGTGTTTGACGCGATCCGGATGATGCCGCCATGAGATTGCTTGTTGTGCTTTGCCTGGTGTGCGTGACGGCTGGATGCGCGCCTGCGCCGGTGGTTGCCAGGCCCGCGTCTATCTACGTAAAGCCGGTTTACGCAATGCCCCCGCCGGGCTATGCCTGGATTTACCATCCCCGTTACGGCTGGGGCTGGCATCATCCGGTGTGCGGCAGGCACCGGGGCTGGCGGTAGGGCCGCGGGCGGCATTACTATTTTGCGCTTACAGGTAAACTGCGCCTAATTCAAAATAGGCATACTGTCACCGGAATTCGAGGAACCTTATCATGCGCGTAATCCCCTTGTGCATAGCGCTAACCGTCACTGTCTCCGGGTGTGTCCATGTCGTAACCCGCGGCGACGTGGAACAGCTCGCGGCCTCCGGCCCATACAACGACAGTCGGCTCTCCACCGAGATTTGCGGCAAACCAGCAGACGTATTGGCCAGCCCGGATGCCAAGGATCAAGGGCAATCGCGCTATGTGGACGGCTTGCCGAAGATCAATCCAAACCGGTAATCATCGTTGAGCGAAGCCCTGAGCTTGCGGATGCGCAGGCTTTCCTTGGAGGGGCCGTTGTGGCGGATGACGTTCAAGGCCATGCGCCGCACCAGGCCCAGGTTTTCCGCCGAATGATCCTTGCGGGCGCGGTTGGCATCCTCGCCGAACTGCACGTCCAGCACCCAGTGCCGGCCGTTCTCGATGGCCCAATGCCCGCGCACCACGTCCGCAAAGCGTTCCAGGCCGGTCCGCGAACCCAGGTAGTGGCGGCATCCGGTGGTGGTCTGTCCGCCAATGACGCGGGTTGACCCCACCCGCCCCACCGCCCGCAACCCCGCCCATTCCGGCTTCTGCGCCAGCCAGCCGAGGTTGTCGCTGAGCGCGTAGCGGCGGATTTCGATCCGCCCGTGGTCTTTCTCCACCGTCTCGCACACCGCCAGCGCGCCCTTGCCGGCCTCCGTGTCCAGCCACAGCGCCACGTCCTCGCGCAGCCCCGGGTGGTTGTCCTTCAGCGCCAGCACGTAATCCGCGCCCGCCTGGTCGGTCTTGTCGGCGATGGCCTTCTGGCAACCCATGGCGTCGATGCTGACCACGGCCCCCTCCAATTCCAGCAAGTCCAGCACCTGCGGGATGGCGGTGATCTCGTTGGGCTTGCCGTCCACCGCCTGCTGCGCCAACACCAGCCGCGCCTTGGCGGCGTAGGCGCTCAACAGATGCGCCGCGCCCTCCTTGCCCCGGCTTCCGCGCAAGGTCTTGCCGTCCAGGCAGACCTGCTCGCCCGCGAGGCTGGGCAGGGCCGACCGCGCCCAGCGCAGGAACGCCGCCGCGAAGACCCCCGGCCCCAGCCGGCCGACGGCATCGCTGAGCGTGTCATGCGAGGGGATGCCGTCGGGGAGTTCCAGGAATTGCCGGAACCAAGCCTCCTTTTCGCGGGCGAAGGCTTCCGTCCCCACCCAGTCTTCGATGCCGCCCAGCACCGCGCAGAAGACGATCATCAGAATATCCTGGAGCGGGTGCAACTTGTCCTTGGTGGCCCGCCTTGGGTCGGCAAGCTCGGCAAAGCAGGGCCGGGGATCGGGCAGCATGCGGGGCGGACACAAAGCCGACACCGTAACGCATCCGACTGCCAAGGGCTAGATAGCGCGATTGCCCTGGCTAGAAACCGCCCAAAGTGTACAAACGGAAATGCGTTGACAACTTCACAAGCCCTAATTCACAATCACCGAAAGGTCTACAACTTGGACAAGGCCATCGGGAGGCTATGCAACCACTTGCCTTACTGGATTCGCCTGTTAGAACCATAAATTGGTGGTGGGTTTAATTGATTTATTGAGATTGAAAGCAGTATCTATTTATAAACAACCCTATCACCGTGTCGTGAAGTGCTTCCAATTTTGAAAAGCAGATCGTTTTGCGCGTCAATCGCTTGATCCGGGTTCGCAACAAAAGGTTTTTGTTTTCTATTTTTTGAGTATGCTGCTTGCCAATGACGTGCTTGTCTTTAGGGATGAGTGCGGAATAGCTGCCCCAATCGTCTGTGTAATAGGTCCGGATATTGAATGCCTTCAAATTTGAGATCAATTGCTCGCACACCGCATCTTGGCGCCGCCCGAAAACGAACGACAGGACACAGCCTGTCACGGCATCGATGGCATACCGGAGCCAGCGTTGGTTCTTTTTGTCGCCGACGTAGCTCCATGGCTCGTCTGCCTGAACATCCATTGGAGAATCAAGGGGATGCCTGATTTCGACGGCGATCTCACGCGTACCGATGTAAGGGTTCACGGCGACCACTTCAGCGGAGCTTTTTTTTAGCGTGGAAATGACGGTGTGTTTGCCGATACCCAGAATGCGCGAAGTATCCCGGATGCCGCCGCCGTTCATGGCAATGTCCACAATCTGGTCTTTGACGCCAGGCTCGTAGGCCCGGTACACGCAGTCGGTCTTGAATATTCGCCCGCACTCCTTGCAGCGAAACCGGGAACGACCGCTTTGGGTGCCGTAACGGACAACCTCGGAACTGTTGCAATACTTGCACAAAACAATTTGATACGCCATTGGAATGGTTGCCTAAGAAGCTTGAAAATTTTATGCTCTACCATACTTAATAAATCAATTAAACCCACCTCCATACTATTTTCAGGCCAGGGAGGGGTGTCAGCCCTCGCCATGAAAATAAAATTAATTTTACATCAATAGGTTAGGTTTTTAAACGCGCTCTTACGCCATCAATATAGCCACTCTTTCATTTGGATTGATAATCTAATGAGCCAGTGTAAGGTGCGCCTCGCGCACCATTCCGGGCATCCAATTTTCCCGGTGCGGTCGTAAAAGGTGATTGATCCCTCCAAAAGACCGGCTTAAAATGCTATCGGCTCGTTTCAAAACTCCAGTTTGGGAATGCGGCTTTGGAAAGTCTTGTTTCCGGCATGAGTCATAAGCCACACGAAGCGAGAGCTTCTAAGGCCGGGTTCCAAACGTGGACGTTGGGAAAACCAGCGCAACTGGGTTCCCACGCGGCGCGTGGGAACGAGAGATCGCCTCAGGCTTGCTTGAGCCAGGATGGATTGCCATACTCGCCAAGCGCGTTTAATTTTGCTACCTTAGAAGCCGTTTTCCCCTATCGCCCTGGCAGACAGCAAAGACACCCAAGCCATTGGAAGATGGCCCGACCTGGCTCTGGCGGGGAAACTCATCGACCCACGGGAAGCCTATCCATGTACACCGCAATCAAAGGCATATTTGAAAATAGGCAGGTGATTTTTGAAGAACCTCCGCCGACCACGCACAGGATGTCCGTGGTTGTCATCTTTGCAGAACACGTAAGAAACGGATCACTCCGGGAAACTAGCGCTAAACAGAGTTGATTCTACAGATATTACAAATTGGGGGCTAACAATAATGATAGATAGACGATTTAAAAATTCCGGAAATAAGCCTATAGATAGGCTTCTCATGCTAGTGTTCTTTTCTGTTTTTATTCTTGGTATGGTCGGATTTATTATTATTGATGTAGACTGGCTATCAAATAAGATAGCAATAAGTCTAGTGGAACATATCTCCACGGCCTTGGTTGTTACCTCGATCCTAGGGATATTTTACGAGTTTTTATTTTCCAGGTTGCGTGACGAACGCCTCTATTCGCTGTTAGCTGAGCATCAACTTGCTATGTCAAATGTAGTGAACGCTTATGATATGTTGATAAGCCCAAAACAAGTTTTTGGCCTGATTCAGGATATAGTTTCCCAAACGCCAAAGCTTCCAACTTTATATAGCCGGGCTCGCGTAGAAGGAAACGAATGCTCCTTTGCAGGTAGTATCAAGTATTTTGATAGTATTGTAGCACTTAGACCTAAGGAAGTGGAAAGCATACTACAGTCTTGGATACTGCCAAACAGCCCTACCAACTTGAAATTCTTGGCTAGCGATTTGATTGGAAAATATAGATTGGAGACTTTGGCCAAAGAGCTAAAGAGAATAGCATATATACAATTTTCCAAAGGAACATCACAGAACAGTAGCGATGACTTTGATACAAGCTGGGTATTAAACTATCTTTGGGCATGGTCTCGATGTGAAAAGCCAATGTATAAAACCATGGGCGATTTGCTGATCAGCACAGACAATAGAGATACGCGGAAATGGATTCTTTTTGTCCCTAGGCAAATGCCGGACTCTGAATGGTGCGGCATACTAGAGAGATATTTGCATCGTCACAAAATCACCATGGATAATGCGGAGGATGTAGCACTTGCTTTGGCTGAATTAAAGCTTAACGGACATGAGTCGGCTAAGAATATATTGAAAGATGCACTAAAAAATAGCGAGGATATTGAGAAAGTTAGGGAAGTTGTAATCTCCATTTGGCGAGAAATAGGGTTGGATGCCGAAGGACTCTAGGAGAGTAAATTGTCAAGACATTGTGAATCAATTGTTTTGTGTCGCATAGAGTTTATTCCATTAGGGGCTTCCCTCACCCAGCAAGCCCGCCATTTCATCCTTGAGCGCCACCCCGGAAATGCCGCGCCGTATGGACTCATCGATCAGGTACAGCAATTTTGCGGCGGCGGACTCATAGCTCAATCCCTCCGGCGGGCGGATGTTGGAAATGCAATTCCGCTCCGCGTCAGTGTTTCCTGTTCGCGGCGCAAACGTCAGATAAATGCCTAGGCTGTCGGCGGCACTAAGGCCGGGGCGCTCGCCAATGACGATCACCGCCACGCTTGGCACGCAATAACGCTACCGATGTCATCCGATAAGGCGACGCGGCCATTGGCAACCAGGGAAATCGGGGCAATGCGGAACTGCCGCATCCTCAAGCCTTCCAATATTGCTTGCAATAAGCGCTATCCCATGCCGCTCGACGGCGGTGGAGGACAAGCCATTGCTGACGATCAACGCCACGTCACGCTCACTGGCCTTGAATTGCGCAGGCGGATGCGCGATTCTTCGGTTATCACACGCCCGAGATCAGGCCGACGCAGGTATTCACTGCGGCTGGACACTGGCGTTTGCAGGATCAGAATTTCTTCGCCGAGATCCCGCAATTGCTCGGGCAAAGGCATCGATGTTCCAAGGGAAATGCACCGCGTCCCGCGCCTGCGCATGGGCCAGTTGAAAATCCAGCAGAGCCTGGGTGGGAACGGCATGACCAGCCCGGCCCAAGGCGATACGCGCCTGTGTGAAGCGCTGTAAGGTAATCCAAGGATCACTCATGGTGTTTCTCCTGTTAATTCGTTGATGACACCCAGCAGCCGAGGCGATGTAAAACCTAGGCTCAAGGCGTTATGCCCGTCGAATATCCCCATTCGGATCAACCAATCTTCGAATTCCGGCGCGGGCCGTAGACCCAGCACGCGGCGCAGATAAAGTGCGTCATGGAACGAGGTGCTCTGGTAAGCCAGCATGATGTCGTCGCCTCCCGGAACTGCCCATGATGAACGTGCAGCCGGCCACGGCCAAGCAGGGTCATCAGGTTGTCCATGTCGTTCTGGTCGGCCTCGGCGTGGTTGGTGTAGCAGACGTCGCAGCCCATCGGCAGGCCCAGCAGCTTGCCGCAGAAATGGTCCTCCAGCCCGGCGCGGATGATCTGCTTGCCGTCGTACAGATATTCCGGCCCGATGAAGCCGACCACGGTATTGACCAGCAGCGGCGAGAATGCGCGGGCGACGGCGTAGGCCCGCGCCTCGCAGGTCTGCGCGTCGATGCCGCCATGATGGGCATTGGCCGACAGTGCGCTTCCCTGCCCGGTTTCAAAATACATCACATTGTCGCCCAACGTCCCGCGCCCCAAGGCAAGCGCCGTGTCGTGGGCTTCGGCCAGCAGTGCCAGGTTGATGCCGAAACTTTTGTTGGCCGCTTCGGTCCCGGCGATGGATTGGAACACCAGATCCACCGGAACGCCCCGGCGCATCAATTCCAATGTGGTGGTGACATGGGCCAACACGCAGGACTGGGTGGGGATTTCATGGCGGCGGATGACTTCGTCCAGCAGATGGAGCAGGTTCTCCACATGTTTCGGGCTGTCCGTCGCCGGGTTGATGCCGATCACCGCGTCGCCGTTGCCATACAACAGCCCGTCCAACACGCTGGCGGCAATGCCTTTAGGATCATCAGTGGGATGGTTGGGTTGCAAGCGCGTGGACAGACGGCCCGGCAGTCCGATGGTGTTACGGAAGCGGGTAGTGACTGAACAGCGTTTCGCCACGGCAATCAAATCCTGGTTGCGCATGATCTTGGACACCGCCGCCACCATTTCCGGCGTAAGCCCCCAGCGAACCGAGGCAATGGCTTGGTCGGAAGTAGCGTCGGCCAGCAGCCATTCGCGGAACCCTCCCACGGTGAGAGATGAGATCGGGGCGAAAACATCGCAGTCATGGGATTCTGCTATGAGCCGACTAACCTCGTCTTCTTCCGGCGGAATCAAAGGTTCGGCGAGAAACTCTGTCAACGGCAGATCAGCCAACATCCATTGGGCGATGGCACGCTCTTCTTCCGAATCAGCGGCAAGCCCGGCCAACTCGTCCGCCGAGCGCATTGGCGACGCTTTGGCCAGCAGGGTTTTAAGATCTTTGAAGCCGTAGCTTCGCCCTTTGAAATTTTTAGTGTATTTCATAACGGTCGATCCTTTTTGAATGCTTCAATCAACCGCTTTACGCCTTCCACTACCTTCAGCCAAGCCTCGTCTTCATCATTCCAATCCTTTTTGCTTGTTATCGGCTTGCCTTTATCAGGCAAGGCATTGTATTTGGCAAAGTCCAAACTAGTCCAATCGCAGAAACGCACAATCACCGGGACAAGTTTACAGACCCCTTTTTGGCAACGTGCTTCGATCAAAGGTAGTTCGATTTTTTGGATATATTCTGTTGCCATGCTGTCGGAAGAGACTAGGTATAAAACGATGTCCGCCTTTTCCAATTCTTCTTTAATTTTCGCATTCCAATACTCGCCTGGTAGTAAATCCTTGTCGTTCCAGGTTGCTATCTTGCCGCACAAGCCGGACAGGTGTTTCAAAAGAGTGTTTTTGTGAGTTTCATCGTGTTTTGAGTAACAAATGAAAATATTCTTCGGTGTCGTAACCATGGGCTTAGGGTGTAACCCATTTCCCGCAGGTCTAGACGATTGTTCGGGTTTGATGCCAGTAATGCCCCACTCTAATGTGTCCAGCCCCCCATCAGTCAATCCGCGACGAAAATCGACCCAAGTAAAGTCTTGGAGAAATAGCGGCAATACTGGTTTTGCATGGGCATCGGGTAACAGGACGGGAATCACTGGCAGATTCCGCTTGACGAACTGATTTAGGCATGCTCGCATCTCCGGCTCTTCCCAAGGGCCAAGCCCACTATTGCCGAACAACACAGCCGCCGTGCGTGTCGTTTGAATGATCGTTTCTAGTCCCTCTAACCAGGGACGCCCAGGCACAAGTTGTTCTTCATCCAACCAAACCCGCAAGCCTCGCAATTTTAAGGCTTGGGCCAATTCCCGTACTGCTGGTTTGTCTTGACTGTTGTGGCTGAGGAAAACATCGAAAAAATCATATGTGCAAACTTCCTGTCTGCCTGTAAGCTTCTCTTTGGCCCATATCGGCAAATGATTTACGCGGATACCATCCAGCAGTTGCAATACATCGACATCTTCGTAACTACTGGGACATTCCACTTTCAGCCTATTGTCTTCCTTGCGTTGCAACAGCCGCTTTTGCTCAAAATATTCCGGCATGGCTAGGCTGCGGCATTTGGAGCAGATGCACGGAACCAGCTTCTCGATCTTATCCCGCAAGCCGGGGAAGCTGTCGTTCAAGGCGTCTAAGTCGGCGGCAATGACGGACAATAACTCTTTGCGCTCCGGCCCACGCGCCCGTAGCGCAATTTCCCCACCTTCCGATGGAATCTCGACCAATACTTGTGTTCTATCACGCTCGAACAATACCCCTGTAACCCAGCCCAAATCTGGTTTTGGCACAAAGCGGTGCATGCGCACCATCAATCGGCTGATCAATCCTTTTGGCATGAATTTATATCGGTAGCGCAACACCAAATCGCCGGACTGTTCCCAGTTCGCTAAGTCGGAAGGCTTAGATGGCGGCAACAATTGTGGGGCCAGCCAAATGTCCGATTTGGTGTCTTGCAAAAGGTAGCAAAGTTCAAAATTCAGCATCAAGGCCAGCAATTCCGCATGCATGTCGGCATATATGGAATCTTCCCATACCCGTTGGCAATCTAGCAGGCTGAAATGGCCCCAGGCTTTTTTGACAATCTCATCGTCCAGAATCTTGAACACCGCCTCGGTAGCCCAGGTATTTTGCAGGATGACGGATTTTGCCAGTAGCATATCATCTTGGAAATGCAGAAACACGCCAAGGTCATGAAAATAACGGCTCAAATGCAAGGCTTTATCGCGATTGAATGGCAAATATTTGGCATATATATCGAAATAATTCTGTTGCGAGATATAGGGTTTATGTTGGGCTTCTGTTTCAATTTCAGCGCGGATCGATACCCAGCGGGCAGGCAGTTCTTCACCAATATGGGAAAGCTTCTGGGCGAAGAATTCAAGATCTTCTCGTAATTTATCCGCTGCGTCGGCATATTCCAAATTACCCTGGCAACACTCTTTAACATTGTCGAAACGGCTTTTGATTCCAGCTAAGTCAATGGTTTTGCTTCTACCGCCTCTTTCATTTTGAAAAATTACTACCGGACTATGTCCTGAAAGTTGGTCAACCACTTCGAGCCAGTATTTGAAGCCCTCATCTTGCACTGCTCTTGAATTATTGCGCGTATCGTCCAGTAACACATACAACGAGCGCTTGGTTAGGAAAAACTGGTGGGTGGCATGGTAAATTTCTTGTCCACCGAAATCCCAAACATTCAGCCGAAAATTCCGGCCATTGGCGAGTTTGAATTCATGGTGGTGGATGTCTATGCCTTTGGTGGTCTGTTTTTCCTCCGGTAAAGGCTTACCGGGTTGGTAAAGCCGCCGCAGCAAGCTGGTTTTCCCCGCCCCGCCTTCGCCGACGATCAAAAGCTTGGCCTCATACAAATGGTCGATACCCTGGGCTTCTATTTCATTGAAGTAGTTGAGGATGGAGGGGTTGCCTCGTCTGACTACTTCGGTAGGCGGGTTGATGAAGGAACAGCCTTGAACAAAGATGCCATGCTCTTCCCAGAACTTTGCCACCCACTTTACGGGAATATCTTGTCTTATCAGTTGCAACAAAGGAGATAGGTCGGTGGCTTGCGTATGCCGAATATCAAGTATTTGTAGATCAGCCAGCTTGGCCAATGGAGTCAGGTTAGCGACTGGGGTTCCCGACACATCAAGCGATTTCAAGCCCATCAGCCCATCCAGCGGGGTTAGGTTGGCTACAGGCGTTTCCGATACATCAAGCGATGGAGTCTTGCCAACCCTGTCAACGGGGTCAGATCGGCAATTTTCGTTCCCACAAGACAAAGCCTTTGCAGACTCTTCAATCCTGCCAGTGGAGTCAAGTCGGTCACTGGCGTTTGCCTAACATCAAGCGATTGCAAGCCCGCCAGCGCACCTAGCGGGATCAGATTGGCGACTTTCGTTTGCCCTATATCAAGTGATTGCAAACCCTCCAGATCAGCCAAGGCCCTTAGGTCAAAGGCCAACGTTCGCCTAAGATTAAGCATTCTCAGTTTTTTCAGCCTAGCCAGCGGATATAGATCGACGACCCTGGTTCCTGAGACATTAAGTTCTTGCAAATCAGCCAGCCCGGCCAGCGGTGCCAGGTCAGAGATTCCCGTTCCCGACACATCAAGCTTTTGCAGACCCGTCAGCACAGCCAGCGGCGTCAGATCGGTAAGCCCTGATCTTTTCTCATCATCGCTGTTCAACCAAAGCCGTTTCAGGTTTTTCAAACGGGAAAAAGGGTTAATTCCACTCCCCCCTAGTAAGAGTTTGATGGCACCCCGAAGGCCGGTCATCGAAGAGGTAAGGCGACGAATGTGATTGGCCGGGCCGGTGTTATGGGTTTCTCTCCCGCTCTCATCCGGCCACTCATTGGAAAGTGGCAATATGTCAGAATTAGAAAGCGACAATTCCTCCAACCACACCAGATCCTTAATCCCTTCTGGCACCTCGGTTAAACCACAGTTGCGCAAGTCTAAAAAAATGTCACGGGTCTTCTTGTTTTCTTCGATGAGATGCAGAGCAAGTTTCAACATCAGGCTGGCTCCTTATAAGCAAGCGATTTGGCCGACAATCTTGTCCGGCCTTGCGGCTATCTTATCCAAAATCGGCAGTTTAATCCCATAGCTAGGTCGGGCAACATCTTTGTTTTGCCTAATATTTCAATGCGGGTTGCGACGCAATGCATAAGCGTTAGATTGCCGTGACACAAGAAGCCAGAGACTCTAAAACGCCGTTGCCAATGTGGTTTGGCAACAAGCAAACAACGCAATCAACCAAGAAGGTGACCATCATTAGCCAGAACTTGATTTCACTCAACCTGAGCGATGCCTCGCTGGCCGTCATCAAGGGGCATTTCGCCCCGCTTCTCAGCCTCGCGCCGGACGACCGGCGGAACTTGGCGAAGATGGGCGACAAGTCCGAGGCGTTCTGCCGCCAGACGCTAATGGTACTCGCGCAGAACCCGCAAGTCATCCCGCCCAGCCTGGATCTGGCCGAGGCGCAAAACGATCTTGCCAACTTGGACAAATTGCGCTTGCGCCTGCACCGCCTGCGCGATTTGCTGTGGGCCGAGGCGTCGATACCGACATGGCCTTGGGCAGCGATGTTCTGAACGCCTGCCTGGATGGCTACGCTTTGTTGAAAATTTCCGGCAAGGGCGCGGGGCTGGAAGTGTTGCGGCAAGCCATGTCCGTCCGTTTCAGCCGCAGTTCCAAGCACAAACCCGATTGCACTTCCCCGGTCGGCCAGTGAGCCGGACGGGCGAGGCATGGACGCAAACCGAGAAGCCCCGGCCTCGCCCGCTCAAACCTTGGCGACCAGGTTTTCTGCTGCGTTCCCAAGACTTTGGAATCTGCGAGCAAAGCTCCGAATCTCTCCCCTGATATTTGCCAGTCTTTTGGAGTTGCGGCCAAGGCTTTTCGTGTTGCGCTCGAATCATTTCGCCCGCCGCGCAAGTTAAAAAAGCCTTGCGCTCAAGACTCAAAGCTTCAATCGCAAGGCTGAAATAGTCGAATCCGCAAGGCAAGAAGCCTTGCGGGCAAGTCTTTGCGGGTTGCGGGCGGAGAAAATGGCTTTGCGCGAGAAGGGAAAAGACTTGCGGGCGAGGCTTAATATACTTGCGACCGCCACAAACTAAACTTTTTAGATCCGCCCTCACCCCAGCCCTCTCCTTGAGGGAGAGGGGGCATGGATGTCGCGCATTCCCAATCTGGAGATTGGGAACGAGCGACCCCGCTGCTGGCGGCAATCCCTGGCGAATTGGCGGGCTGTCCCGTACCATTCCGGCCCCCACAAACACTCACATCGAGAAAACCCATGAAAGGCATCTCCCTGATCCAATTCCTGATCCGCCAGCAACGCAAAAGCCCGGAGGCTTCGGGCGAGTTCACTTTGTTGCTGAACGAAATCGCCAGCGCCTGCAAGGCGATAGCCCACGAGGTGCATCGTGGCGGGCTGGCCGGCAACTTAGGGATAGCAGGCTCCGAGAACATCCAAGGCGAAACGCAGAAGAAGCTGGATATCATCACCAACAAGATCTTCATTAAAGCCCTGGACTGGACAGGCCACCTCGCTGCGATGGCCTCTGAGGAAAACGACGACATCATCCCGATCTCCCCGAACCATCCACGCGGCAAATACCTGATTTGCTACGATCCGCTGGATGGCTCCTCGAACATCGACCTGAACCTGTCGGTAGGCACTATTTTTTCGATCCTACGCGCACCCGAAGGCGTGGAATGTCCCACCGCCGAAGATTTCATGCAGCCCGGCACGAGCCAAGTCTGCGCGGGCTTTTGCATCTATGGCCCGACCACGGTCATGGTGTTGACAACGGGCGATGGCGTGAACTGTTTCACCTTAGATGGCGATGTCGGCGAATTCATCCTCACCAACCCCGACATCCGCATCCCCGGAGATTCATCGGAATTCGCCATCAACATGTCGAACCGCCGCTTCTGGGAAGAACCGGTGCGCCGCTATGTCGAGGAATGTTTGCAAGGCAAGGAAGGTGTGCGCGGCAAGGATTTCAATATGCGCTGGATCGCCTCGATGGTCGCCGAGGTCTACCGCATCCTCACCCGAGGCGGCATCTTCATGTATCCCTACGACACCAAAAACCCGTCGATGGAAGGCCGCCTGCGCTTGATGTACGAAGCCAATCCGATGGGCTTCATCGTCGAACAAGCCGGCGGTGCCTGCTCCACCGGTAGGCAGCGCATCCTCGACATTAGACCTAAGGACATCCACCAGCGGGTGCCGGTGATTTTAGGCTCGAAGAACGAGGTCGAGCGGGTGGTTGCCTACCATCGACAATGATTGAAGCCGCCGGTGCTCGCCGCCGGCCCCGGCCAATCATTCCCCTCCAAACGACCGCTCCAACAACTCCTCGTCCAAAGCGCCCGCATGGAAGCTACGGCCTGTGTCGATGTTGGTGACGATGACCTTGGCCGGGCTGAACAGCATCGCGTCGATCTTGAAAAAATCGTATTCATATTCCTTGAAGATCTTGGCGAAGGGCTTGCCGTAGTCGCGTGAAGTGGAGCTGGGCAATTCCATGGCCAACTGCTGCGCCGCCTCATCCGAACCCTTGACGAACAACTGCACCGTGCCGCCGAACAGGATGGCGTCGTTGGTGCGGCCCATGGCCTCGACAAACTTCGGGTGCGGCGGCGGAACCGGGGCGGAGGCCACGCCGTCGATGATGTTCTCCAGCGGGAAGTGCAGGGAGTGGGCCTTGTGCAGGGCGACTTCCAACACCCGCGAGACCACTTGCATCCCGCCGGCCAGGCTGCTGGTGGGGGTGGTGATGACATTGACATTGGAAGGGTCGAGCTGGCAGGCGGCGGCGACTTTGTCGATCAACTCCACCGGCGGCAGTTTGTCGACCTCCAGCACGATGACGGTCTCCAGGCAAAGGTCGCGGTAGCCCAGTTCCTTGTAGAGATCCTCCACCGGCACTTGGACGCCGCCCTTGGTTTTCACTGCCAAGGCGCGGGCCGGGCCGGAGCCTAGCGCGTAGAACGCACCCTTGCCCTCGCCGTGGGACAGGCTCCAGCCGGCGTACTGGCTGCCTAGGCAGGCGATCACCGGGTTGTTGGAGTGGACTTTGACCAGGGTCGGCCAGCGGCTGAACTGGCCGCTTTGGGTGATGCCGATCTTGCCCAGCCCGCCCATGCAGACTTCGCCGACCAGCCGGCCGCTTCCAGACTGCCTAAGGCGTCGATGCCGGCGTCGATGAGGGTCGCACCGTTGGCGAACTTGCCGATTTTGAGCCGCAGCTTTTCGGCATTGGCGATCATATGTTTGACGATAGGGAGGGCGTGCGCGTTGACGCTGACTTGCTGTGGCATGGTTATCCTCTGTGTTCCCGGTTAAGGGTTGGTTGGCGGGATTGTCGGCGGGCGGAAGTCCGCCGGGCTTCAGTAAATTGTTGCGCAACGCTGTTGTAGGGTGGCCTTCAGGCCACCGGGCGGCAATTGGTCTGCGGCCTGAAGGCCGCCCTACAAAGTTGCAAGACGTTGGGGCAGGCCATACAGAAATTTGGCTTCCTTGGTTTTTAGCAAGACTTCGACGTCGCCCCGGTCTCCGCCTTGGGCCATCAAGCTACACAATGGTTCGCCGGTCGCTATCGTCGTGCCTGGATTCGGTATGTCGGCGCAACCGTCCGGCCAACGGAAACCCTCCCGGATCGTCACAAACTGCTGCGCGTAGATGATCCGCATGGCGCGGATCGGGCCGGGCCGGCGTAGCCGGCAACCGGCCCCGGCAAGCGGCGATGTGCGCGGCCAGCAGCCCATCATCGAAATCTCCGTCATATAAAGCCATCGTAGCGCTGGGCCTGGGATTGAGTTCCAACACCCGGCACACTCCGTCCCCGACCATGAAATCCAGGCTGTTCAGGCCGACCAGTCCCAGCGCCACCGTGAGTTTCCCGGTATATTCCCCGATCCTTGAGCGTTGTGCCGCGTCGAGTTCGGCGCGGTTGACCGCCCCGGCAAATAAAAAAGGCTGGCCAGTGTCGTGGCTGCTTGTCCATTGCGTGTTGAAGCCGAGGATTCTAGCCTGTTTGCCGTCCGCGACGAACAAGACGGAAAGCGCCTCGCCCGGAATGTGCCGCTGGTAGTAAGCATCGCCCTGCATCGGGCGTTTTTTGGCGGCAAAGCCTACACCCTTGCCGCCCTCTCCGCAACCGGGCTTGATAAGCCAGCCTTCCAAGCCGTCAGGCGGTGAAAAACGGGTTTCTGGATAAGGAATGGCTAGCATGTCCAGCAGGCGGAAAAATTCAAGCGGATTGTTGACGCGATGAAGTATCTCGGGGGGATTGCCGAATAGCTCCCGGCCACGCGCCAGTTTCCCCACCAGATCGGCGCGGGTGTCGATGCCGCTGCCGTAGATGAGATTGGCTCCGGGGGCGATGCGGTCGGCGGCTTGGAGTAATTCGGTCTCATCGAAACCCTTCAATCCCGGCACAAGGGCTAGGCAGCGGGCGGCATGGCGGCGGGTGTCGGCGTCGGCGAAGCAGTCTATGGCGTAGGCGCGGAGGCCGGCGCGGGCGGCGGATTGGGCCAACATCCGGGCGGATTGGGCGACGAGGAGAAGGCCCACAGCCCTCACCCCAACCCCTCTCCCAATGGGATAGGGGCTTTTCTCTCCATGCGGGAAAAACCTGTCCTGAGCCTCGCCGAAGAGGGCCGGGGATGAGGGCTTAGGCGTAAAATGTTCACCCCCCTTTGCAAAAGGGGGGCAGGGGGGATTGAATTCCATCAGGTTCACAGTCGCCGGGAGGAAATCCCCCTAACCCCCCTTTTGCAAAGGGGGGAACGGATCGTCGATAGGAACAGGCATTTTAGGAATTCTCCTTATCCTTCGGCCCGCAGCACATCGACTGCCGGAATGGCGATTTCCGGCAGGATTTCCGCTCCTCGATTGCGGGCCGTGGCGACCAGGAAATCCAGTCCGTCGAAGCGTAGCCCAGCAAGCCCGGCCAGTTCGGCTGCGCGTTCCGGGCTTTCCAGCAGGCAAAAGCCGGTCGGCCCCCAGGAGGTCTGGCCTATGCCCACTGCCCCTTGCGCCTCCAGCCAGCCAATCGCGGCGGCCACTTCTGGGCTGGTGAAGCGCCCGCCTTGCGCCGGGGCAAAATGGTCGCCCACGGCATTCTGCAATTCGGTGATGACCGCGCCGAAGCCTTTGATATCACCCTCGGCAAGGGCCGGCAAGGCTTGCATCAAGAGCAGATGGCACAGCCTGGCGGTCACCTCAGCCGGGAAAACCGGCAAGGCGTTGAACGCCTCCACTTCCAGCCTACCGTGCAAACCCTGGCCGCGCCGGTCGAACACCAGGATAAAGCGCCAAGGCTCGGGAATCTCCATGCGCGAGATCAAAGGCGGCGTCACTGTGTTGTCTCCCCGCCCCCCATCGACCACCAGCCCGCCTTGCTCGAACACGGCTATGCCTATGCCGGAACGCGCCCCGCGCTCAATGGCCTTGGCGATGTCGCGCACACCCAGATCCAGCCCGTGGAAACGCGACAAGCCCATGCCGACCGCCAGATCAAGCTGGGTGCCCGAGCCTAGCCCGACATGTTCGGGAATGGCCTCGTGGATGCGGATTGCCGCCCGGCAATCCAAGGCGTGGGCTTGCGCGAATTTCCGCGCAGCCTTGACGGCCCGCTCATGGCACGGGCCTTCCGCGCATAAAACGTCAGCGGCGGTGATGCCTAAGCGGGTGGCGATCTCGTTGATGCCAACGCCGATGCTGCCAAACCTGCGCCCCAGGCTGCCCCCCAGATCGATGAACCCCATGTGCAGACGCGCCGGGGCGAAGACGCTGACGGAATAGCGATGGTCGGAGGGATGGACGCCAAGCATGGGACGACTGGATAGTGGTGGGAACAGGCAAGATTGTATGGGATTCCTTGCCAGACAGCCATCAACAACACACTCTCCCGCCATTCAGCGCCACCCGTTGCAACACCAAAAACCGATAGGTGAAATCCACGTTCGTGTCGTCGGCGACCGTTTTGCTTTCCACCTCCCGCCAATCCTCGGGCGAAAAAGCGGGAAAGTAGGTGTCACCCTCAAATTCCCTTTCAATCAAAGTCAGATAGAGGCGGTCGGCTTGGGGCAGGAAGGTTTCATATAATGACGCGCCACCGATGACCATCAACTCGTCAGCATCGCCAGCCAAATCCATGGCCTCGTCCAAGGAATGCGCGACCGAGCAGCCTTCGGCCCGATAGCCGGGGTCGGTGGTGAGGACGATGTTGTGGCGTCCGGGCAGCGGGCGGCCAATGGACTCGTGAGTCTTGCGGCCCATCAGGAGGGGCTTGCCCAAGGTAATCGCTTTGAAGCGTTTGAGGTCGGCGGACAAGTGCCAAGGCATGCGGTTGTCCACGCCGATGACGCGGTTGGCCGAGAGGGCGACGATGAGGGAGATCTTCATGTCACGGAATCCGAAAGCCCCTCACCCGGCCCCCTCCCGCCGGGAGAGGAGGCAAGAAAATGCTCGGTCGAACTTATGCCTCGCCATCCGTCGAGCTATGCTTGGGCTGCTCGCTCGTGCCTCCTTTAACGAACAAGGCGGCACGACCCTCGACCTGCTTGGTGATATAGGCCTGTTGGAAGATGGACAGCACATTGTTGACCACCCAGTACAGCACCAAGCCAGACGGGAAGAAGGCGAACATGAACGAGAAGATCACCGGCAACCATTTCATCACCTGGGCCTGCATGGGATCTTGCGGCTGCGGGTTGAGTTGCTGCTGGATGAACATGGACACGCCGTAAATCACCGGCAGGATGAAGTACGGATCCTTGGCGGACAAGTCCTGCAACCAGAAGATGAACGGCGCTTGGCGCAGTTCCACCGCCTCCGACAACACCCAATACAGGGAGATGAACACCGGCATCTGCACCAGGATGGGCAGACAGCCACCCAACGGGTTGACCTTCTCCTTGCGGTACAGATCCATCATCGCCTTGTTGAACGCCTGCTTGTCCTCGCCGAAACGTTCCTTCAGCGCCTGCAGCTTGGGCTGGAGCTTGCGCATATTGGCCATGGAGCGGTAGCTGGACTCGGACAGCTTGTAGAACAAGGCCTTGATGAGCAGGGTGGCGAAAACGATGCCCCAGCCCCAGTTGTTGAAGATCTTGTAAAACTGCTCGATCAACCAGAACACCGGCTTGGCGATGAAGGTCAGCTTGCCGAAGTCCTCGGTCAACTCCAGGCCGGGGGCGACGTTTTCCAGCACCCTTTGCAGCTTGGGGCCGACCCACATGCGGGCCTTGAAGGTTTGGGCCGTGCCCGGCGCGATTTCCACCGTCGGCGACACCGCGCCAATGACGAAATGCTGGCCATCCAGCGCTTTGGTGTAGAAATGCTGCTCCTCGCCAGCGGTGGGTATCCAGGCAGCCATGAAATAGTGCTGGATCATGGCAATCCAGCCGTCTTTGCTATCCCGCTTGAGCGTCTTATCCTTCATGTCGTCGAAGGAAATCTTCTCGTACTTGTCCGTTGGCGTGTACAGCACACCGCCCACATATGCACGGTCGGCGGAATTGGCGGACAAGGCCGAGCCGGTCTTCTTTTCCGGCTGCTTGCGCTGCAACTGGGTATATTGCGCGACCTTTAAGGGTTCCTGCGACTGGTTGGAGACCTGCTGTTCCATTTCGACCAGGAAGCTGCCCTTCTTGAAAACATAGGTCTTGGTGACTGTGACGCCCTTGTCGTTAGTCCAGGTCAAAGGCACACGCAATTCTTCCTGGCCCTCGCCCAGCGTGTAGCCGGTCGCCGAGGCCTTCCACACACTGTGGTGGTTGGGTACCACGCCCGCTTCGCCACCGAGGAAGCCGGATTGGGAAATGAACAGTTGCGCTGGCTGGTCGTCGAGCAGCCTCACCGGCACATCCGGCTTGTCTTTCTCCAGCGGATAGCTGGCTAGATCGACCAAGCGGAGATCGCCGCCATTGGTGTCGATTTCGACATGCAACACGTCGGTGGTGATTTTGATGCGCTGCCCTTCTTGGAGCACTTCTCCCGCCACGGCGGAAGCGCTGGTTGCCGGGAGCAGAGCGCCCGGCGTTGCGGCGGCAGGAACTGCGCCGGGGGGCTGGACTGCCGCGACCGGGACGGGCGGCTTGGGGCCGTAGTCCACTTGCCACGCCTGCCATAGCTCAAAACTGAGCCAGACAAAAAGAACGAAAAGCACGAACCTCAAATTATCCATGATGTTTGCCACCAAATTTTTCTGGGACGGGATCTAAGCCGCCTTCATGCCACGGATGGCATTTCGACAATCTTATTAGGGTCAGATAGGAACCGCGCAAGGCACCGAACCGCTCGATGGCGGTCAAGGCGTAACTTGAGCAGGTGGGATAGAAGCGACAATGATGGCCCACCCAAGGGCTGATCACGTAGCGGTAGAACTTGATGAGCTGCACTAGCACGAATCGCATCGTTTTACCAAGCTTGTCCAGTGCTTTTCGAGGGCGCTTCTGAGGGTCGCACGGTCGGCCTGCTTCGCAGGCGCACGCGCCATCACCACGAAATCCACACTGCCCAACCCGGCCTGCCGCAAGCGGAAGCTCTCCCTGACCAAGCGCTTGATGCGGTTTCTATCGGCGGCGTGGCGTATGCTTTTTTTGGCGATGGCCAAGCCCAACCTGGCATACCCCTTCGCGCTGGGACGCGCCAACACGGTCAGGTAGGCATCCGCCGACTTTTGCGCATTCTCGAAAACATACTTGAAATCGGCGGGGCTGCCTAGACGATGCCCAGGAGGGAAACCGTAGGTCGCCTTGGCCAAGCCCTTAGACGCTGAGCTTCTTGCGGCCTTTGGCGCGGCGGGCGTTGATGACGTTGCGTCCGCCAGGGGTTTTCATTCTGGCGCGGAAGCCGTGGGTGCGGGCGCGCTTGATCTTGCTCGGCTGATACGTTCTTTTCATCGTGGTTTTGCCTTGGGTTTCCGAAAAAGAGATGCAACAAAAAGACCCGCGATACTAAGTGATTGCTCCGCGCCTTGTCAACGGTTTGCTTGATTTTTCGCCGGGGCGCAAGGAGCCGGGCCTCATCACCTATCATCCCCATGCAGACTTCGCTCTGAGCCAATTTTGCCTATAGCGTTGACGGGCCTCCTCACACCTCGGCAGGAACCTGCCTCTTTTTGTAAAGGCGGATGGCCTCCGCGCCGATCAACTGCGTGACGAGCGTGGCGGTCACCCCAGACGCCGGGATCGCAGCCAGCGGGTTCCATTGCAATTGGCTGACCAAATACGGCGTGGCTGCAGAGGCGCTGGACGCCGCGATCACCGCCAGCATTTCGGGTATCCGATCCTTGTCCTCTATGTCATGGCCGAACAGCAGGGCAATCTCCAGGATCAGATACAAATGCATCCGCGTCATGACCGATGCTCCGCCAGCAAATCCAGCCAGCTTCCAGGCATTGCCCACCACAGGAATCAGTTGCGGCACATGGAGGATGGCCCCGCCGACGAAGGACAAGACGCTTTGCGCATTGATCAGCCGGTGGGCCAGTTGCTCCGGCGTCTGGTCGGGGTAGAGCGATCTGACCCGCTGCACGACCCGCCGCACCTCTCCCTTGCGCAGGCGCAGGAAGAAATACAGGAACTCATCGGTCACCATGCTTTGGGTTCTCTTGCGGGACAGGACGACCGCCGTGGCTTTGAGGGTTTCGGTTGTGACAGACATTTGCATACCTCGATGGGTTGGCATGGGGTTTGGGGAGCGGCTGGCCCGCGACTTAACCGTGTCATTTTGCCTGCGGATTGTGACAGAACATCGTACATGAAAGGAATACCGATGCCCGCCAACAAAACCCGCAACACCCCGGCCCGTCAATGGGAATTGCCCAAGCTGCTGCCGACGCGAGGGACGGGCCAGACCGCCAAGGAACTGGCCGATGCGTTGCTTGATGCGCTATCCGATGACTTTGATATTTTCCTGTTAGCGCAAGCCGAATGCCTTGCCCGCATGCTCTGTTCGGTGGCCGCGATCAGCCTGTTGCGATGCTTGTGGGCAAGGATTGGGTTCGGCGACCCGTGTGTGGCGACCCATCCCCCTGCCCTGTCATGCTGTTGCGCACGGAAGCCTCCCTGTCGCCGTTTTTAGGATTGTTGTCTAAATCTTTCATGGTGCATCCTTATCGAAAAAGTCGACAAACGGCCACGGGCAGGCCCCATGCCAGTAAAAAAGCCGCCTAACATGCCGCATTTTTTCTCAAGGCACGGCCAAGGGGAAACTGGAATAGTACAATGAACCATAGTCCAGCACACCATTCATGACCATGTCCACGCCAAAATAAAAAACAAAGCCGACACCGACAATGAAGGACGGTGCGGCAAAGGCGGGGCTATTCCCGCAGGGTGACGAAGGTCAACTTGCTGACCCCGGAGTGCCGGGCGGCGGCCATCACCTTGGCCACATGGTCGAATACCGCGCCACGGTCGACCTGAAGCTGAATGGTGATGTTCGGGTCTTGCTGTAGCAAGGTTTTCAGTTCACTGCCGATGGAATCCAGGGGGATCGGCCTGCCGTCCAACAGTGGCTGGCCCTGTGTATCCACACTTAAAACGGCGGTATGCTCATCCCCCACAACCTCGGTTTTCTGCGTTTCCGGCAGGCGGACCTTGATGACCTGGGTCAATAGTGGAGCGGTGACGATAAACACCACCAGCAGCACCAGCATCACGTCCACCAGAGGCGTGACGTTGATTTCGCTCATTTCCCCTTCGTCTTCATTCTGCAGATGAATTGCCATGTTTGTCCACCATGATGGTCATGAGATCTTTCTGGATATTAGCGTGTAGGAAATCGCTCGCAAAATGATCCAAGGTAGCAGCCAATTTACGGTTTTGCCTGAGGAAAAAGTTGTAGGCCAGCACGGCGGGAACGGCCACCGCGATCCCCAAGGCCGTAGCCACTAAAGCTTCGCCGATGGGACCCGCCACCACTTCAAGGCTGGCCGAACCTTTGACGCTGATGTCCTTGAGTGCGTGCATGATCCCCCAGACCGTCCCAAACAAGCCGATAAACGGGGATGTGCTGCCGATGCTGGCGAGAACTGACAATCCAGAGGCCATCCTCTCGCGCTCCTTCTGTACCTGCTGGCGCAGGCAACGCTCCAGCAGATCCCGCTGCGCTCCATGCTTTTCCGAACACCAGATGTAATGTGCCTCTGCTAATTTTAATTTGCTCGCTCCCGCCATGTAGACGCGGGAGGCCTGCGACCTGAGATCAGGCTGGGGGAAATCGCTATTCCAGGCTTGCCAGAAACCTTGCAGAAAAGTTGCGGTTACGATAAGCATTCAGGCCGGTTTCGCCGAGCTTGAAAATGATGACGCACCAAGTTGCCACGGAAAGTCCACCCAGAGTCCAGAGGGTGGCTTGTACGATGGTCGCGGTCGAAAATGCCATGGAAAATTCTCTTTGTGGATTGAAGAAAATACGTTGCTTGCCGAGTGCGCGAGCGTGAGGTGCTATTCGTTTTCCAATCTAAAATCGATGGGGATCGTCACCTTACTAGCCACCGCGACTCCGCCCTGCTTGGCAGGAATGAAGCGCCATTGTCTCACGGCGTCCAGGGCCGCCTTGTCCAGCACCTCGTAGCCGCTGCTCTTGTGCAACTCAACTCCGTCACAAGTGCCTTCCGCCGTAACCTGGACACGCACGAGAACGCGGCCTTCCCATTCGCGTTCCTTGGCAATGTCCGGATAAATGGGTTTCGGGTTATGCAGGTAATTGGCGTTATATCGCACTTCGGTTACCGCACCGCCGCCACCGCCACCGCCGCTGCCGCTGCCGCGACCGCCGACCACACCGCCGGAAACGCCTCCCGTGTATTCGCCATGCCCTGACGTTCCTGTGCCGGATGCTCCCGATTCGGACGCGCCTGTTGCCTCCGGGTTGGCAATCGGCACCACACGAGTGGGTTCCCTCTTTACGCCAAGGACTGCGGGTCGACTGGATGGACGACGGGTGACTGGCTTCGGTTCGAGGGGCTTGAGTTTGATCTGCGGTTTGGGCTGCTTCTCCGGCCTAGTCGGTTCTTTCAGCGGCAAAGCCGCCGGAGGCAGGCTCGCGGCGGGCGGGCCACTGGCTACCAGACCGCCGTCAGGCAGGGAAGCTTCGCCTCTTGGCTGGCCAGGCGGTTCGGCCAGATTAAGGTCGATCATGGGCAAGGGCTCGGGCAGATGGATCGAATCCTCCATAGGGCGCTGGAGATAACAATACAGAGCCAATCCATGAAACCCCAAGGCGATGGCCAGTGCGATCAAATAGGAAGCCAGCCGTGTTCGCCAGGGGATCGCGGCGGAAAATTCCAGGGGATAGTAGTAGCCCTGCGGATGCGCGGGTTGTGGGAAAGCCTTCATTTTGGCAATGAAGCTGGAAATAGCAGGAGGACGGAAGGGAACTCCGGTGAGCATCCCTTGGTTCCACACTTGACTCCGCCATCCTTCTCTTTGATTGGCTTGATTTTCATGTCGTTTGCTTGGTGTTGAATCAATAAAGTTATACCAGCGAGCCCTTTCATGAGCGCAAAACCACGCCAATCCCCATCAGTGCCAGCAACAGGGAGCTTGCCCGCTCAAGACCGGCCCTCCATTCCTGTATAATTTCGCGGACACGGACACCGAAATATGGATAAAGGAGCCAGCAAAGCAACATTAAGCCCCCTCGCCCTGCGGCTAGGACAGGTCAGGCTGAGGGCAGATCTAAAAACACGACCACTAACATCCTGACGTGACTAGCCAGTCCGATAACCGCCCAACATCCTGCAATTTTCCATTTGGCCCCAGATAATAAACATCGCTGTTCGCGGATGACACCCCAATATAGGAATTGGTGTAGTGGTAATAGCGATAATAATAAAGACCCGAGGTTTGTGAAGTAGTCCCAGCCGGGGAAAACAATTGCGGGTAGTTTCTTTCCGCCCAACCAAACAGGCAATCGGTGCGTGACGTGATGACTTCCGACAACACCCCATGCCCACCTGCCATGGGAACCACCGGGTTATGCCAAGACAAATAGTACATACAAGTATTCCCCATCAACGCCTGGGGGGAACAGTCCATGTAAGACAATTGCCCGGGGCTAGTAGCCCCTAATGTCGGGTTCGAGGCATTGAAATTGATTTCAACCCCAACATTGTTATTTACCGGCGGATTGGTGCCTATTGCCGTGGTATTTAGCTGATAGACACGAGAGGTTATTCCGCCTTTCCCATCGCTAGACGAAAAAAGCTGATAATTTAAAACCTCAAGGTTTCCCATCAGCACGTCGTCCAGCGTCCCTTGCAGATTGCTGATCTGTTGGCTGGCCGCATCGTAATCAAACGATCCCGTGAATGTGGTGTCATCTATAAAAGTCAGTGTGATATTGTAATGGACACTGCCTGCCTGAGCAAGGTGTGCATACGTGACCACTGTGAATAACATGGCAAACACTGCAAAAGCTTTCATTTTATTGTCCTCTAAATGTAAAACGACTACTAGTAACTAATGGTCAAACTCACATATACCGATCTTCCTAAACCTGGCAGGTTCTGGATGTTTGGTGTTGACGAACTTAACGTCATCGCCGATTGATCGCCGATATACACCCCAGACAGGGGATAATAGTATTGCTTGTTAAGGATGTTATCTACGCCAGCATCTATGGTTAGGTTTTTCCATTGATAACTGGCTTTCGCATTGAACAGGATATAGGACGCGGTCGTCAATTCGTTTCTGATTGCCTGCACATCAGTTTTGGCATCAATGAACTGCATTTCAAGGCCGCTTTTCCACCTTCCTAATTCGTGATCTAAGCCAAGCTTAAGATTAAACGGCATCATATGGTAAAGGTTTTGATTGTCCGTGCGCTTGCCCCGCACATAGCTCATAATTGTGTGTGCGAAAAAACGTCCATAGCTATTATCTTTATATAAATCGGCATTGCCGGTCACATCCACACCCCATAAATAGGCATCATGGTTAGCAAACTGTAAGTAATAGAAACCATTGCCGGGTTGCTTACAGGTGGCACATAGATTAACATCGATAAAATTCTCAACATAACTGAAATAAGGTGTTACTTTAATACCCCAAGTATCCGCTTTCGGATCTGCGAATTTTAATGAAAATGTAATATTATGCGCAGTCTCCGGCTTCAAATTCATATTGCCAACATAGCCATTGCCATCACCAAACCAGCCATTCATAGTCATCGGCATCGGACTGGTGCTCCACACATAAAGCTCATGCAAGGAAGGCGCACGGTTTTTGCGAGCATAGCCAAAATTATACTGGCTCCATTGGTTAGGCGTAAATTGCATCAATGCCGTGACATCAAATGTATCAAAGTTCCGCTGATGGTTTAAGCTATTAAATTGCAGTGCTTGCAAATAATCAGGAATTTGAACATAGAGTGGCGGAACAACATTATTGTATCCTTGAACATCTCCCGTATCGGTCATCGTGTGGTCATACCGTAGTCCCAACATGCTTTTCCATTCTTTTGACCAGTTCATCTCCACTTCAGCAAAAGTTCCAACACGGTCGCGTATCGCATTGTTGAGGTTGACAAACGTATTAGGCCCCATCATGCTTGGCATAGAGGAGGTCGGAGGCCAGAAATCATTGATCCGACTGTGCGCAAATTCGTTGCCGAAACGCAATATATACTGTTTATTAAAGGGTATTTCCGCTTTTAACTTATAGCCATAGTTGCTGCTGCGGGTTTCCATAGGCATAGGTTCTACAGCATTTCTGTCGGCACCAAAACCCATTGTATGGCTAGTGTTCTCCAAATATAATTTGCTGTCTAAACTGCCCCAATCAAATGATCCTTTATAATGGACATTGCCAAAAATGCTATCATTGTTGGTCAAGTCCATGCGTGCGGTAGGGAAGCCTTCGAAAGGAATATTTTGTATTCCGCCACGGATTTCCAACAGGTGATTGTCAAATTTGAATGACAACGCGGCTGAATGGTTTTCATTTTTGTAGCTGGTTGACTTAATAGTTTTCCCATTGCCATCAACATAATCCCCACGTTGAGTGTATGCGCCGGAATAGTCGAATCTGGCATGTTCATTGGCTATTCCCGTTGTGATATTGCCACCAAAGGCCGTGCCATTACTGCGATAGAATGATGAGGCTTTGCCATCCAGCAAAACACCTTCATTAGCTTCTGCGAAAATCGGATCGGCTGACTGCACTTGAATAGTTCCGCCAATGCTATCGCCCCCCATGCTGACCGGGGTGACGCCCTGTAAGATGGTAATATTGCTAATATGGGCGGGGTCAATATAAGACAGTGGTGGGTTCATATGGTTAGGGCATGAGGAACTAACTGTCATGCCATTGACATCGATTTTGATACGGTTATCATTAAACCCATGAACAATCGGCAATGACGATATTCCGCCGCCTGCCTGCAAGCTTACGCCCGCCGTGTCTTCCAGCAATTTAGCAGTATCCGAAGTTTCAGGCTGTTTCGTAGAAATTTGCGATTGGGTAGTTTTATCCTTGACCGAAATGTCAGAACGGGGGGTTTTACTTGTGACCACGACGGGTTCAAGGACGGTTGGGATGGTTTCATCGTTAGCGTAACTAGCTTGGCAAACTGCAAAGCTCAATACGCTTAACGCAAACAATGCTTGGGTATTCATACTGTGCGCTGAACTTTATATGGGGTGCCAGATAATTATTTTACATACTCAAAAAAAACAGCCATGGTCAACTGCCTCCGTCATTGATGCCGCCATCTGCTTGCTTCGCATGACGGACACTTGTTGACCATGGCTTTGGCGATTCACAAGCTTGAGTTTTTGGCACACAAGCGAGCTTCACGCTTCCCCCAACTGCCAGGTTGGGGGTGGATATCTTCTACTTGATCCTAAACGATGTCCACGAAGAATAGTATTGCCCGGATCCGGAATCCAGCACACCATTCATACTGGTGTCCACGCCAAAGTACACGATGTAGTTTCCTGTGGGCAACCCCGTGGTGTCCACTAAGGTCATATTGGTCAGGTTACGCAGCAGGCCTTGATAAGCTGGCTGCATGGCGCTTTGGTTTAGCGTGGAACCCAGCAGCACCCACTGGTTTGGATACATGAGATAGTACCACTGCTTTGAAGGCGTGTACGCCATTATCCACCAATCGGCCTTCGTCTTCATGTCGTCGTTGTCACTCACGGCGAGGGATATTGTCACCGATGTGCCTTTGAGGCTGATGCTGGGGGCCGGGTTGATGGTGATGGTTTCCGATTGGGGGACTCCCATCATCGTTCCACCGCCAGCCCTTCCAGTCATGCAAGTGGTTCCCATCAGTCCGCTGGGGGTGCAGTCCGCATACAATATCAAATTGATGTTAGTGGCACCCAGCAATGGATTTGCGGCGTTGACATCGATGGTCATGTAGGCGTTGTTGTTGCCAAATGTCTTTTGGCCTTTTGTCGGATCATAACCGCCTTGCGAAAAAACATCGGTTGTGTTTAACGCAAAGACGGTCGCCAGTATGCCTCCGTTTCCATCGCTCACCGATGGTGTGTTTTGGTAACTAAGAATCGTCTGCATGCCGTTCATGCCATCAATCAGTGTGCCACTCAGATTTGTTATCTGGTTGGTGGTGGAATTTAAAATGAATGACCCTTTAAATGACGAGGTGGCGGGTGTTAGCATGGGTTCGTTAAAAACCGCGTTGACATTATAATAGGTCAAAGTGTCTGCCTGCGAAGCATGGACACCGGCAATCATTGACAGCAACAAAGCGATGGATGTGGTTTTCATTTTCGTCTCCTCTTCACGGATAAAACAGGCCACGCACCGTGCGGCACATGGTGGCTTTTGTGGCAATACACCTCGGATACTTCCCCAACAAACAGCCAGGTGCGGAAGCGCCGACTTGCAACTAAAAAAAGACGACCCCCCGCACGACCTCGACGAAGCCACGCTCGGCAACCCGGCTGTCCTGGATTCAGGAACCGTGGCTATCCGACTCTAGGTCACCCTATAGAACAATTGAAGTACATTCTCGTAAATATTTCAACTGAGTAGTTTAGTATGTGGCATATAGCACACCCGTCCTAATGGGCTTCAAGGTGATTCCAGCCGGCGCAGCCACGGTTCGGCCCATTGGGAGAGCTTGCGTCGCAAAGATTCCAGGGAATTGGAGACTTTCTCGACCAGTGTGGGCGCGACCGTTTCGGGTGTGTTATCGACGATGAACGAACCCGGAATCATGCCCATCCAGCAGCTCCAGGGGATGACGCCGGTTTCCTTGGGGGTGAACTCGACCGTCTGCACACCCGGCTGCAACATGATCTTGATATCGTATTGCGGCACGATGATGCCCCGGTTGCATTCGGTCAATTCCTTGGCGTTGATGACCCATTTCACCGGCACGCCCTTGCGCAGCGTGAACCGGTCGGGCGAGAAGCCGCTCCTCAGCACGTCCATGGTGATGGTTTGTCCGTTTTCGCAAACCGGGCCTTGCGCCGCCACGGGCGAAAGGTATTGCGAGGCGCGGGCCACCAGCGTGTTGAAATCCGCGCCGGTGCCGGTGACCGCCAGCCCCCGGTTGAGCATGATCGCCCCCAGGATCATGACGATTACCCCGGAGGCTTTGAGCAGCTTGGGCGTGAGGTTGGCGGACAGCAGGCTGGCCAGGAAACCGAAGCCCAGCAGCAACGGAAGCGTCCCCAAGCCAAAGAAAAACAGCGTGGCGGCCCCTTGCGACCAACTGCCGCTGCCTGCGGCCATCACGTACATGGCTTGCAGCGGCCCGCAGATGATCATCAGGCCGTTCAACAGGCCGATGGCGAAAGGATTGCGGTGTTTTCGGTATTCCTTGCCGACGAGGCGCATCCAGAAAGCCGGCGCTTTGAACTGGAAATGCCTAAGCGTCGGAAACACGTCCAACATGTGCAGCCCGAACAGGATCAGGAACACACCGGCGGCGACGCCGACCACCCCCTGGGTTTGGGGCGTGAAGGCGACGACCGAGCCGAACGCGCCGAACAACGCGCCGACGGCGGTGTAGGACAGGGTTTTCCCGGAACCATAGAGCAGATGGGCGGCATGGGATTTGTTCCCGGTGGCCGCTTGCTGGGCGGTGTAACCGACGATCAATGGACCGCACATGCCGACGCAATGGAAGCTGGTCAGGAAACCGACCAGCAACAGCAGGCCATAGCTCACGTTCCGGTCGAGCTTGGGCATGTCGACATGCTGCATGAACCAGCTATCGAGCCAGAGGATCAGGACGATGCCGCCCAAGGCGAGCAAGACCGCCGCGAGCTTTTTGGCAAGCTCAGATACTGCCTGGGTGCGCGGGTGCCTCGGCGACAAAGGAAAAGGGGAAGAAGGTCTTGGGCGTTTCATGTCATGGTTTCTCCACGCAGGGGAGGATGATGACGGGCGCAAATTCGTGGTTGTATTTTTCGGCCCGCAGCTCGCATTCGGAAACGGGTTTTTGTCTTGGGTGGACGCTCAATGCTGCGCCTAATTCAGTAAGGGTTAATTTTTCCAAGGGCTTTGGCCCAATATAGAACCGATTCGTGATTTCTGCCGTCGGCACTCTTTCCCCCAAGCCCTTTCCCAAAGGGAAAGAGGCTTTTTTCCCGGCGGGGAAAGACAGCGGTACGACCTTTGTATAAACTCCGCTATCACAATCCATTGCGACATCACTTCATCGGCTGAACAGGCGGATCATCATGCGTATCTACAATCTCTTCCCGCTGCTCGCGGGGCCATTTAAAAATTGGAAGCCCCATCTCATCAACGCCGCAGAAATGGGCTTCGACTGGATTTTCGTCAATCCCATCCAGCAGCTTGGCTCGTCCGGCAGCCTGTACTCCATCAAGGATTATCTCGCCATCAACCCGGCTCTGTGCGCGGACACGAAACCGGCTGAGGATCAAGTCCGTGCCACGGTCAAGGATGCGGAAAAACTTGGGCTGCGTTTGATGATCGACCTAGTCATCAACCACTGTGCATATGATTCCAAGCTGCTCAAGGAACATCCTGAATGGTTCGTGAAAGAAAACGGGCGCATTGCCAACCCGTTCTGCATGCACGACGGCCAGAAGGTGGTTTGGCAGGATCTGGCCCAGTTTGATCACCATCATTCCTCCGACCAAGAAGGCTTGTTCCGCTGTTGCCGGGAGGTCGTCGAATATCTATTGGGCTTGGGCTTCACTGGCTTTCGTTGCGATGCCGCCTACCAGATTCCCAGCCACTTCTGGAAACGACTGATCGAGGATGTGAGGCGCACCCGTCCCGACGCTGTGTTTGTCGCCGAGACCCTGGGCTGTTCCCCCGACCAGACCCGCCAGACCGCGCAGGCCGGCTTCGACGCGGTGTTCAACAGTTCGAAATGGTGGGATTTTGAAAGCCCTTGGCTAATGGAGCAATACCACCTGACCCGCGCCACCGCGCCTTCGATCAGCTTCGCCGAGAGCCACGACACGCCTAGGCTGTTCGAGGAGCGGTACGGTAACCTGGACGCGATGAAGCAACGCTACTTGTTTTCTGCGCTGTTTTCAGCAGGCGTGATGATGCCGATGGGTTTCGAGTTCGGTTTCCGCAAACAACTGCATGTAGTGGACACCAAGCCGACGGATTGGGAGGATACCGGCGTGGATCTTTCCGCGTTCATCCGCGAGGTCAATCTGATCAAAACCCATTACCGGGTGTTCCAAGAAGAAAGCATCACAGAGGTCTGGGGCTGTTCCAACCCGGCGGTGCTGGTGATCTGGAAAGCCTCCACTGTCGATTCCTCGCAAGCCTTAATCATCCTCAATAAGGATGTCTGGAACAGGCAGCATTTCCACATCGACAACCTCCAGCATTATGTGCAGCATGCATCCACACTGGTGGATGTTTCACCGCAGTGGCCAATGGACTTTTTGCCCGCGCCTTTCGACTATGAGCTATTGCCCGGCATGGCGCGGGTGTTGGTGACCGGGCCAAAACTGGCGGTGGGTGGCTGAACCTTTCGCCCGGCCAGCAGTCTGACTGGCAGGACGTCGGGAACGACGTCCGCCGCTCGCACTCCCTGAGTGGCGATCCCAACCCCGGCCCCTCCCCTGGCCGGGGAATTATCAGCTCCGAAGCCTCCCCCATTGGCTTCGGAGTTTTTTTTGCCTCGCCCTGGGCTTGCCGCGTCCGGCTCCGCTCGACGAAAAACCGACACCCACACACCCGTTCAGCGTTACAATTCCAAGCAAACGGATGGCAGGAGCGAACATGTCCAACCCCGACGATGAATTGCGCAGAAAGGTGAAAAACCAGGCCCGCCGCATGAAGCAGGCCGAACGGGAGCGTCCGACCCTGCTGGCGCAGACCGTGTACGTGGGAACCTTGGGCCTGTTGTTCGTCCTGCCTGTGGTCATGGGGGCTTACTTGGGGCTCTGGCTGGACAGGATGTTAGAGGGCTACTCCCTGCGCTGGACCCTCAGCCTTATCGTCACCGGCGTCGTGGTCGGCGCGGCCAACGTTTATCTATTCATCAAGGAGTAAACCATGAGTAACGACTTGAACGCCGCCGTGTTGTTCTCCTTCGGGGAGTTCAAGATCACCGTCACCGTGGCGACCACATGGGGCATCATGGCCGTGCTGGGTTTCCTTTCCTGGCTCGCCACGCGGTGTGCTTCATCAAGTCCGGGCTTCCTGCAAACTGTAGCCGAGGGCGCGGTCGCCACCTTGGAGGATGCCATCGCCGCTGCCGCACCGCAACATGCGCGGGTTTTGCTGCCTTTCATCGGCACGTTGTGGATTTATCTGGTGCTGGCAAATCTGATCGGCTTGATCCCAGGCCTGCATTCGCCCAACCGCGACCTCTCCGCCACCTCGGCCTTGGCGATCCTGGTGTTCTTGTCAGTGCATTGGTACGGACTTCGCGCCCAAGGCTTGAAAAGCTACCTGCGGCATTATTTGAGTCCCAGCCCCATCCTGCTGCCGTTCCACCTCATCAGCGAGGTCACGCGCACCATCGCCCTGGCCATCCGTCTTTTCGGCAATATGATGAGCCTGGAAATGGCGGCACTGCTGGTGCTGATGGTGGCCGGTTTCCTGGCCCCAGTGCCTCTGCTAATGCTGCATGTCATCGAGGCACTGGTGCAGGCTTATATTTTCGGCATGTTGGCGCTGATTTACGTGGCGGGTGGAATGCAATCGCAGGAATTGCGCAAACTCAACTAATACGCTGATGCAACGGGCTCTTGCGCGGAAAGTGGGCCTTGAGGAATTCCATCTGGTCGCTGAGGACGCGGCGGCCTTGCAGGTAGACGTATTCGGCATGGGTGGGTGTGAAAGGGATGGCCAAAAGCTGGATGCCTGCCTGTTCCGGTGTGCGGCCGGCCTTGTGGTTGTTGCAGCGCTTGCAGGCAGTGACCACATTGTTCCAGGCATCCTCGCCGCGCTGGCTTAACGGGGTGATATGGTCGCGGGACAAGGCCCCGTTATGGAAATGCTGGCCGCAATACAGGCACAGATGGTTGTCGCGGCGGAACAGTGCCGGGTTGTTGAGGGGTGGCACATAGTTTTGCGGCAGCTTGTGGCCACCGGCATGGCTGTAGGTGGCGAGAATGGAATTGATCTCAACCTGGCTGCGGCGACCGGTTTTGGCGTTGAAGCCGCCGCGCAAAGTGAACAAGATCGATCCGCAGGCATAGGCGACCTGCCCAAGATAATAAAGCTTGGCAGCTTCTTGGTAGCCGATCCATTCCAGCGGCATGCCGGAAGCATCGGTACGCAACACCTGCAAACGCCCAATCTCCATCGCTCCTCCCCTTAAAAGTGTGGGTTGTTTTCTGGATTTAGATGTTAAACGGTTGATTCATGACAGTTTTGTTTATGCGAGTTATGCACAGTGTATATAATTTGCGTGGCTAGGGGAACATTCGCCGCGCCCAGCCTCACTCGGCTTTTCTTGACTTTTCCAAGCGCATGATTCAAATGGACATTGTTGATTGTTGAAAAATTTTTGCCGCGCCCCGAAAAGCCAGTAACCCCACCGATTTCGAGCCACCACTGGCGTTGTGTCCACACACTTATCCACAGCTTTTGTGGATAACCCGCCCACTCTCGCACCGACCGAGCATTGTGATAGGATTATGACGGAACCGGTTGACAGCTTGTTGACAGAGGCCGTGCCTTCTATCGGTCTCGTCCTCAGAATCGCCGTTCCCCGCCCGCTGCGGCGGAGCTTCGACTACCTGCCGCCCGATGGTGTAGATCCTACCGGGTTGCAGGCGGGCATCCGCGTCGAGGTTCCCTTCGGCCCGCGAAAAACCGTCGGCTATTTGTTGGGCGTGGGCGAAAGCGACATCGCCGATAAAAGCCTGCTCAAACCGGTGCTTTCTTTGTTGGACCAAGAGCCGCTGGTTTCCTCAGACGATTGCGCCATTCTGTTGTGGGCGAGCCGCTATTACCACCATCCCATAGGGGAGGTTTTCGCCACCGCTTTTCCGGTGTTGCTGCGCCAAGGCCATTCGGCAGCCGGGGAGCGGGAACGCTGGCTTTGCCTGACGGAGGCGGGACGCAATGCGCCGTCGCCACCCCGCGCACCCCGCCAAGCCTCGTTGCTACATGCTTTGCAAGGGCGCGAATCAGGGGTTGCCGTCCACGAACTGAATGCGCTGGGCTGGGACTGGCACAACCCGGCGCGGGCGCTGATCGACAAGGGCTGGGCCTGTTACCGCGACACGGAGACAGTCACGCGGCTACCGTCCGCGCAGCCCAGCACCAGTCCGCACATGCTCAACCCCGCCCAGCAAACCGCCGTGGACGCGGTGCTGCAAAGTTTGGACGGCTACCGGGCTTTCCTGCTGGAAGGTGTCACCGGCAGCGGCAAGACCGAGGTTTACCTCCGGCTGGCCGAACAGGTGCTGGCTTTGGGCAGGCAGGCGATGATCCTGGTGCCTGAGATCAACCTGACCCCGCAGTTGGAAGCCCGCTTCCGCGCCCGTTTTGCCGCACCCTTGGTGGTCTCCCATTCCAGCCTCAGCGATCCCGAGCGCTGCCGCGCCTGGCTGGCCATGCAGCGCGGCACGGCATCCATCCTGTTGGGTACGCGCTCCGCCGTGTTCACGCCGCTGGCCCGGCCCGGAATCATCATCCTAGACGAAGAGCACGAGGCCTCCTTCAAGCAGCAAGAGGGCTTCCGTTTCTCCGCCCGCGACGTGGCGATCATGCGCGCCCGTCAATTGCGCATCCCCATCCTGATGGGTTCGGCCACGCCCTCGCTGGAAAGCCTCTGCAATGTCCAGCGCGGACGCTATGTCCGGTTGCCCCTGCCGGAACGCACCGGCACCGCCGCGCACCCGTCCTTCCATCTCATCGACATCCGCAACCAACACCTCAACGCCGGGCTATCCCCCGCCTTGCTCGCGCAAATCGACGCGACCTTGGGGCGCGGCGAACAAACCCTGTTGATGCTCAATCGGCGCGGCTACGCCCCCACTTTGATCTGCCACGCCTGCGGTTGGGTGGCGGAATGCACACGCTGCGACGCCCGGCTGGTGCTCCATTCCGGCGAACGCTGCCTACGTTGCCATCACTGCGGCCACGAGCAGCCTGCGTTGCGCGACTGTCCCAAGTGCCGCACCGCCGACCTGCGCCCGCTAGGCCTAGGCACGGAACGGGTGGAGCATGCCTTGGCGAAAGCCTTCCCCAAGGCGCGGACGCTGCGCATCGACCGCGACAGCACCCGCCGCAAAGGCAGCCTGAAGGGAATGTTGGACGAGATCCAGGCGGGCAGGGTGGACATCCTGCTAGGCACGCAAATGTTGGCGAAGGGCCACCATTTCCCCAATGTCACCCTGGTGGGCATTTTGGACGTGGATGGAGGGCTGTTCAGCCTGGACTTCCGGGCCGGCGAGCGCACGGCGCAGTTGATTGTGCAAGTGGCCGGCCGCGCCGGGCGCGAAGAACGCCCCGGCTTGGTGCTGCTGCAAACCCGCCAGCCCGACCATCCGCTGCTGCGCAAGCTGATCCGTGAGGGCTATGCTGCCTTCGCCGAAGCGGCTTTGGAAGAACGCCGCGAGGCCGGGCTGCCGCCTTACTCCCACCAAGCCCTGTGGCGGGCCGACGCCAACGACGAACAAGCGCCCATCCTGTTTCTGACGCGCTTGCTAGAACTGGCCTGCACACAGGACGAGGTGCTGGCGCTAGGCCCGGCCCCCGCCCCCATGCCGCGCCAGGCCGGGCGCTGGCGTGGTCAATTGCTGCTGCAATGCCCAGAGCGCAAGCCTTTGCACGAACTGCTGGAGGCGTTGATCCGGCAGTTGCCCCAAATCCCCGAGGCCAAGCGGGTGCGCTGGTCGGTGGATGTTGATCCGGTGGATTTGTATTAGGCCCGTGGCTAATCTGCCAAAGATGCCGCAGCCGCTCAACCTCCTAGGCCTTCTGCAAGAGATGTTCGCGGACATAGCGGCTGAAGATGATTTTCTCCTGGGTCGAGATGGCCGGGTCGAAATAAACCTCCAACTCCCCTGCGCCCTCGGCCCGTCGGGTCAGCTTCATGCCCAGTTGCAGCCGCTGGCCCAGCGTTGTCGTGAAATCCGCCGCATAGCGCCAAAGCCGGTCGCGCTTGAAATCCCGCGTGTGATGCAGGCGCACCACCAGCGTCGCATAAAGGTCGTCGAGGAAGCCGTTGAAGCGGTAACTCAGCAACACCGCCGGATGCCCCACCAAATCCGTGCATTCACGGCGGTAATAGCTGGGGAAGACCAGCACCGCCCCCTTGTCCGTCTGTTCTCGCAGGCACAGGCCGCGCTCAACCAGTGTCTGGTGCATCGCAATCAGGACGAAACGCTCCTCGTTATGATGTAAAATGCTCTATTATCGCGTTGCCTTGTAAGAAAAATTGGGAACCAAATATGAAATCCGGCGAATTCGACGTATTCCTATCGCACAACTCGAAGGATAAACCTGCTGTTAGAGAGTTGGCTAACCTACTCAAGTCGCTCAAAAGCCATAAATCGTCGGCTTTCCCCGCTAATGGCTGTATCGACGGCTAGCAAGATTCAAAAACTCTGCATTCAGCTATCTCCGCCCTTTCACTTGCCAGTTGATGTAAAGGAATTGTGCAAGCGAGCCTTTGATGGGGGAGTCATTCGACCGCAGCAGAATAAACCGCCGTGACCGGTTCAGCGGATCATTGAAGCGGAACGTATGGCTCTCCAATCGCGCCCAGTCCGAGCCGAACGCATTCGCCGACATACACAACACAAGAACACGAGAATGCTCCAACCCTAGCTCGATCTTGGTCGGGATGCTGTCGCCGGGCTTGATCTCCCATTCGTCAAACCACACCCGCAGCCCGTCGCCCTTGAGCCGCTGCGCCACCTCGCGCACGGTATCTTTGTCCTTCGCGCTATGGCTCAGGAACACATCAAAATCGAATTCTTCCATCGGATTCCCCGTTGATTCGTTATTGCCGTCGTGGGAGCGCTTTCCTAAGCGCGACTGCGGTGTCCAGCATTTGTCAGCATCCAGTCCGCGCTTGGGAAAGCGCTCCCACGGCGCTACAGCCAAACCGCATCCCACAAAGGGTAATCCCCGATATGTTGGCAAAGACCCGCGCGCAAAGGATTGGCGATGATATAGTGGGCCACCACAATGACATCCTCCTCCGCCCGCAAAGCGCGGTCGAAATACCCCTCCTGCCAAACCACCCCAACAACCTCGCCCAAACGCTGATTGATGATACCGGCAGTATGGCGTTTCAGGGAATACATCACCTGATCCAACTGCCGTTCCCCCGTTAACTGGAACAGCCAATGCAGATGGTCAGGCATCACCACAAAAGCCAGGCTTTCCACGTCGCCGCGCTCATGCAGAAAGCGCAGGCTATGCGCCACCACTCGCCCGAGTGAGAAATCGAAGAATAGAGGCCACTTGCCCTCAGTGGATGAGCGCACATGGTAAATCCGGTTGCGCTCCGAATGGCGGCCTTTGCGCAAATCGCGGCTATGGGGTTTTTGGGGCATGGTTGCAATACCACATTGTTGCGTTTTAATCCGTGGGAGCGCTTTCCTAAGCGCGACTGCGGTGTCCGGTATTCTCTGGCATCCGGTCGCGCTTGGCAAAGCGTTCCCACCTCGCTAGGCTTTCTTGAACGGCGTATGGCTGTCCAGTTCTTCGAGATAATGTTCGACACCCAGCGTCTCTTCATGGAGAAACTTTCCGATGGCATCGGCGAAACGGGAATCGGCGATCCAATGGGCCGACCATGTTTGCGTCGGCAACAGCCCCCGCGACATCTTGTGGATTCCCTGCGCCCCACCCTCAAAAACGCCCAGTCCATGCTGGATGCAGTATTCAATGGCCTGGGAATAGCAGGTTTCAAAATGCAGGCCTGACACGAATTCCAGGGTTCCCCAATACCGGCCATACATGACCCCATTGCCGATGACATCCATCGCGCAGGCGAGGGGATGTCCATCGCGCACGGCTATGATCCACAGAAGATTATCCGGTAGGGTTTCGATGATGCGGCGGAAAAAATCGAGGTTCAAATAAGGCGAAGACCAATGCTCGCTGTAGGTGTTGGCATAGCATTGATAAAAGAAGTCAAGCTGCTTTTCGGTTATGTCCCTGCCCGTCAAATGTAGGAACGAGATTCCTGCCTCATGGGCGTGCCGCCGTTCTTGACGGATTTTCTTGCGTTTGTCATGGTTAAGTGCGGCCAGGAAATCCTCAAACCCCGCAAACCCCGCATACCCTGCGTTATGCCAATGGAATTGGATGCCTTCGCGCATTAGAAACCCCAGCTTGTGCAGGGCTGCCCTATCGGTTGCATTAGGGAAAAGAATATGCAGGGAAGAAACCCCCAACTGGGTGGCCAACGCCACCGCGCCTTGGGCCAGAAGCCGCTTGTCCTCATCGGTATGCGCCAGCAGGCGCGGCCCGGCGACGGGGGTGAAGGGCGAGGCGCAGAGAAGTTTCGGATAATAGGGCAGGCCATTGCGCTCGAAAGCATCTGCCCATTGCCGGTCAAACACATATTCGCCGCGTGAATGGCTTTTCAGGTACAACGGCATGGCCCCGGCCAGTTTCCCGCCCCGCCATAAACCTAGATAGACCGCTTGCCAGCCGGTTTCGCCCGATGCGCAGCCGGTATCATGCAGTGCCGACAGGAATTCATGGCGCAGAAAAGGATAATCACCCACTAAATCATTCCATTGGCTGGGCTCAACCTCTGTCAAGGTTTGGATTATCTTGATCTGGCTTGCCATGTTTTTGTGTTCCCACGCTCTGCGTCAAAACCATTGACTTAAGGATTTTTCCGTTCGTCCTGAGCTTGTCGAAGCCTGTCCTGCGGTATCGAAGGGGGTGGACGAAAAAATCCACCTACTTGAAGCTTAAGCCTCGTCCGTGGGAGCCGCGCCTCGCGGCGATTTGCCTTTGCCAACCCGTCAGGGCTGGATATTTCCGCAAGTTTAGTCGCCGCGAGGCGCGGCTCCCACGAATCTTGCCCCCCCCATTTCCTTAAGTTAATGGCTTTGACGCAGAGCGTGGGAAAGAGCCCGCGAACGGCGGCGTCTTGCGCCTCGTTCGCGGGCTGGGTTGGCGGGCTGAAGCCCGCCCTACATCTTATTTCTCGCGGATAAAGTCGTAGATATTCAAATAATCTTGCCCCGGATTCTTCCACGAATAATCGCTGCGCATGGCATTTTTGATCGTCTCGCGGAAATCGCCGGGAAATTCATAGTAGCAACTGATCGCACGGCCCAAGGCGGATTCCAAGCCCGCCTCGTTGTAATCCCGGAACAGGAAGCCATTGCGCTCGTGCAAAGGCTTCCAGGAGAAATCCTTGTCGACCACTGTGTCCGCCAAGCCGCCCACCTCGCGCACCACCGGGACTGAGCCGTAGCGCATGGCGATTAGTTGGGCCAGACCGCAAGGCTCGAAACGGCTGGGCACCAGGGTCATGTCCGAACCAGCGTAAATCAGATGCGACAATTCCTCGTTGAAGCCGATTTCGATATGGCAATCCGGGTTTTCATTCAACTGGTGCTTCAGACTCCAGAAGTAATTGTTGATCTGCGCCTCGGGGCTGGAACCCAACAACACGAATTGCCCGCCGCGCTGCAAGGTATAAAAAATCGCGTGGCGGATCAACTCCAAACCCTTTTGCGGATCGAGCCTGCCGACGAAGGCGACGATGGGCTTTTCGTTGTCGGCCAGCATCAGCCGCTGACGCAAGGCGCGCTTGTTCTCGTATTTGCCATCGAAGTCGTCAGCACTGTATTGGCGCTGGAATTGGGGTCGATCTCGGGGTTCCACAAGGAGTAATCGATACCGTTGACCACGCCGCCGAACTTGCGGTGGTGGATGTGCAAAGTCGGCTCCAGCCCAAAGCCCTGGCCTTCGTCTTTGGCTTCGAGCGCATGGCGGGGCGAGACGGTGGTGACAAAATTGGAATACACCACGCCGGCCTTCATCAGGTTTATCGCACGGGGGTTGTGGTTGTCCCTCATGCGGTCATAATGGTAGTAATATTCGGGCCGGTTCAAGCCCGTCGCTTGCAGCACCTGGGCACCGGTCACGCCTTGGTGCTTGAAGTTGTGGATGGTGAAGCAGACACGCGGATGCCGCATCCCCAAGATGCTGGTAAATCTCGAAAAGGAACACCGGGCGCCAGCGCCGTCTGCCAGTCGTGGCAATGGATGATGTCCGGGTTCTTTCCCGACTTCCACATGAACTCCATCGCAGCGCGGGTGAAAAAGGCGAAGCGCAGCACGTCGTCGGTGAAGCCGTAGACGCTGCCCCGGTTGAAGAAATTGTCGGCGGAGTGTGGCTCGATGAAAAAGCACTTGCGCCCATGGACGAAGCCGAAAAACACCGTGCAGTGGATCGCGCCGCCAAACCAAGGCACCCACAGGTCGTTGAAGGTCTCGCACAACCCCCAGATATGGTCGTAGCGCAGGCAGTCGTACTTGGGCAGGATGATCTCGACGCTGTTGCCGCGAATTTCCAGTTCGTTGCTTAAGCCGAACACCACGTCGGCAAGGCCACCCACCTTCGCAACCGGGGCGAGTTCCGGGGTGATCTGAACAATATACATATGGGGCATGGTCGGGCCTTCATACCGGTGTTCCGGTTCTGGGGCTTGATAATATTCGGGCTCGGCAGGGGGCTGTGGTGTCGGTTCCGCCGGGGTTTGTGGCGCTAACACAGGCCCGGGATGGGATTCTTCCGTTCCTCCCGTCTCCGCAATCGCCTCGCTGGCACCCTTGAACAATTCAAATTGCGCTTCCACCTCGCGCAGCAAGTCCAGCTTGGCGGCTTCCTCATCACCCGCCTCAGTGGGCAAGGGCTTCAGGCTGGCCACGAATTCGGCCTCGGAAGGCAGTTGCGGTGTCGGCGTCACGGCAGCGATGGGTTCCACCACCGTGGGTGATTGCGTAGATTCACCTTGGCTGGCCTTGGCCTGCGCCGCCGTCACAGGGCTAGCCTGTTCCAACGGGGGCGGCGCAGGAGTGGGAGGTGCCTTTGCCGCCGCTTGGGCGGGTGTTTTGTCGGCGGATTGGACCGTCGCAACGCCGCCTGCCTTGGTCTTGCTGGCTGCTGCTGCGGTGGACGGCGCAGGCGCGTTTCCGCCCAGACCTGTGGGAGCGGGAGTCTGCGCAGGTTCCGCCTTGGCTTTCGACTGTTCGGCGATTGGCTCGGCGGCGGCTGGCGCAAGCCCCTTCGCCCCCTTGTCCGTCGAAGCCGGGGTCTTCGTTGTTGTCTGCTTGGTTTCTGAACTTGGTGTTTTTTTCGCCATGACGCCCTATTCCGAAAATATGAGGGAAAGATGATTTCTTGGGGTAGTTTAAGCTATCCTTCAACACGACTCCAAACATATGCACCGGGGCGTGCCAGAAGCCAATGCCCGGAGAATAAATCAAGACGGCGGGAATTTTCAAACCAGGCTCTTTGTCGCCACTTCGTAAACATCCCTGGATATCCCTTCGGTGCCGGCGATGCGTTGCAACTGACCGCGCATGAGCGCCTGCCGGTTTTCATCGTAACGCCGCCACTGCGTCAGCGCCGTGACCATGCGTGAGGCGACCTGCGGGTTGATGCTGTTGAGGGCGATTACATGGTCGCCTAGGAATGTGTAGCCTGCGCCATCCGCTGCGTGAAAATTGACTTGGTTGTGTTGGCTGAACGCACCGATCACGGAACGTGCCCGGTTGGGTGTGCGCAGATCGAACGCGGGATGTTCCAACAGACCGCGCACATTGACCAAAGCCCCCGGCAGATCGCAGGCAGCCTGCAAGGAAAACCATTTGTCGATCACCAAATCCTCCCCTTGCCATTGCCGGTAGAAGGCATCCAGACAGGCTGGCTTTTCCGGGTTGTGGCTATCGACAATGCAGGACAAAGCGGCAATCTGGTCGGTCATGGTGCGGGCCTCGTGGAACTGCCGGACGGCCAAACCATGCGCCTGCGGGCTGTCCAGTTCGGCAAGGAAATCCAGGCAGACATTTTTCAAGCCGCGCCGCCCGATGGACAAGGCATCGAAGCTGCCGGACTCCTCGCGGTGGTTGGCGAGGTACAAGGCTTCAAGCTCCTCGCCCAAGGTCGCGGCCAATTCGCGCTTGATGCCATGCACAGCGGCGTGAACCGCGTCCGGGTCGATGACCTTCATCAAGGCACTGATATACGATTCGGAGGGCAGGGTCAGCAGCAACGCCAGATAAGACAGGTCGTCCCACTCTTGGGACAGCGCCAGGCGATAAGCCTCCACCAAATGCGGATTGGTCTTTTGGGGATGCTCGCCTTCGATGATCTGCTCCACCCGGTTCAGGATGATTTGGCTGGCCAAGGATTGTCCGGCATCCCAGCGGTTGAACAGGTCGCTGTCGTGGGCCAGCAGGAAGGCCAATTCCTCATAGCTGTGGTGCAAATGCAAACGGACTGGCGCGGAAAAGCCGCGCAGGGCGGAAACCACCGGCTTGTCCGGCAGATCGACGAAGCGGAAGCGCTGCTGCGCCTCCTTAACGTCAAGGATGCGCGTAGTCGGCCCCGGTTCCGCCTCGCCTTCCAGCCGTAGCGGGTAATCCTGGCCGCAGGGGCCGACCAAGCCCAACGCGAAAGGAATATGCAACGGCTCTTTCACGGCCTGCCCAGGGCTGGGCGAGCAGCTTTGCTTCACTGTCAGGCTCAAGCTATGGGTTTTGGCGTCGTACTCGCTGGTGGCAAACATTTCCGGTGTGCCCGGCCTGGCCATACCAACGGCGGAATTGGCCCAGATCCACGCCGCTGGCATCCTCCATGGCACGGACAAAATCCTCGCAAGTCACGGCCTGGCCGTCGTGGCGTTCAAAATACAGATCCGCGCCTTTGCGGAAACGCTCTTTGCCCAGCAAGGTATGGATCATGCGCACCACTTCCGCGCCTTTCTCGTACACGGTCAGGGTGTAGAAATTGTTGATCTCCATATACGATTCAGGCCGCACCGGATGGGCCAAGGGGCCGGCATCCTCGGCAAACTGGCGGGTGCGCAGCAATTCCACGTCATCAATGCGCTTCACGGCCCGCGAATGGCGGTCGGAGGTGAACTCCTGGTCGCGGAACACCGTCAAGCCTTCCTTCAGGCTCAACTGGAACCAATCGCGGCAGGTGATGCGGTTGCCAGTCCAATTGTGGAAATACTCGTGGGCGATGACCGCCTCGACGTTTTCGTAGTCGGCATCGGTGGCGGTGTCGGGCCGGGCCAAGACATACTTAGTGTTGAAGATGTTCAGCCCCTTGTTCTCCATCGCCCCCATATTGAAATGGCTGACCGCGACGACCATGTACAGATCCAAGTCATATTCCCGCCCATAGACCTCCTCGTCCCAAGCCATGGCGTTTTTCAGGGATTGCATAGCATGTCCACATTTGTCCAAGTCGTGGGCCTCCACGAAAATTTGCAGCTTCACCTCCCGCCCTGAGCGCGTGGTAAACAGATCGTCCACCATCGCCAACTGGCCTGCCACCAAAGCGAACAGATAGCTGGGCTTGGGGAAGGGATCTTCCCATTTCACCCAATGGCGGTTTTTCTTCAACGCTCCGACGGACACCAGATTGCCGTTGGACAGCAATACCGGATAGCGCGAGCGGTCGCCGATCAGCATCACCGAAAATTTCGCCATCACGTCCGGGCGGTCAGGGAAATAGGTAATCTTGCGGAAGCCTTCCGCCTCGCACTGGGTGCAGAGCATATCCTTGGAGAGGTACAGCCCTTCCAGTTCGGTGTTGGCCGTCGGGTTGATGCGTGTCTCGATATCCACGGTGAACACCTCCACCTTCGGCACACCGGGAATAATCAGGCTCTCCTCCGTCACCTGGTACTGGCTGGGCTTGAGCGGCTGGCCGTTGAGCTTAACCGACTCCAGCACCAGATCCTCCCCGTCTAGCACCAGCGGCGCGTTGTCGTTGGGGCTTTGCCGGTTTTTCTGCACGGTCAACCTGGACGAGACGCGGGTGTCCTCCGCGTCCAGGATGAAGGTCAAATCAACCTGCCCCACCAGATATTCTGGCGGGGTGTAATCCTTGAGATAAATGGTGGTGGGCGTGGCTTCGCGCATGGTGGTTCCCGGGGTCGTGGGGTGAAGACGGAGTTTGGGGTGGTAGTTTAACCTGAGATGGGCGGCAGGCGGCGGTTTCCATGCATATTCACCAGGACGGACGGTAGGTTATTGATTCCGTTCGTGGTGAGCCTGTCGAACCATGGACGGAATCAACTTGTCCAGAATTTCCTTAAGTCACCGGGTTGTCAAGGCACATTGAGGAGTATCTTAGGCCATAGCGAATCCCAGCAGCACACATGGTCAAATCCCGGCACTGTCGTGATCCGCGCATTGCGCCTTTTGTCCAGCACCGGACGGAACAGGGCGGGAGGAATGACCTCGTCCTTTTCGCCCAGATAGTGGAGTTCGGGAAATTCGCCGCCGGCAAAGTCCGCTGGATTGAGGGAGCCCCGCAAACGGCTGTACTGGTGAAGATCCGCCCACCGGTCGATGTCGGTGTTGCCCGCCAAAGTCAGCACCGCCAGGGTGGCGGGAAAGCGCCGCGCCAACAACAGCGCGAGCGCACCGCCACCGCTGTGGCCTATGAAGACCAGACCGGCATGGGGATGCTCCCGCAAAAAAGCCGCCAGAGCCGCCGCCATGGCCGCTGTCACATCCGGCCCGTAGCGACCGTGCGTCCACAACCACGGCGAACAGCCGGGATCCTGGGCATGGCCGTTGTAACAGGGCCGCCCCAGATACAGCGAAGGCGACCGATCCAGGCGCATCAGTTCCAACATCAGCGGATTGCGCGGGGTCGGATCAGCGCTGACGCGGGTGAAACTGGCCCAAGGTGATCCGTCGCCTTCCAGGTAAACATGCAAGACTGGGGAAGAGCCAGATCCCGCCTTGAAGAAAGCCTCAAGCTGGAAGCCATTGCCCGCGAGCGTCTGTCGGGAAAAGCCCGACTCCTCGGCCTGCCGCTGCAGATGCTCGGTGGGACTGGCGCAGGATTGGAGCAAGGTTGCCAAAGCCAAGACGGCGGCAACCCAAGCGGCGACCTTCACACCTAAGCTACTTCATTTGCCGCAACAACCGCCACACCATCGCGCCTAACACGCCTACGCCGACCAGCAGGATGCCCCAGAGGATCAACATCCGTTTTTGCGCGGCAATTCCCGCCTTCGCGGCGGCGCTGCTGGCCGGTTCCACCGCCTGCCGGGTTTCCAGCGGGCCGGCCTGGGCCTGTTCGAGGTGCGAGAGTTCTTCCACGGAAAAACCGGGGGCGACCTGGGCCAGCGTCAACGGCAGCCGGTTTCGCATCCTCGCGTCCGAATGCCAAGGTGTAAGGCGCTTGCCCTCCAGCCAGGAAAACCAGCGTCGCGGGTTGCCAGATCAAGCTAAGTTCGGGTCGGCTGGTTGTGGGCGCTTGCGGGCGCACGACCCATTCCGCGTAATGGCTCAAGGGCAACGGCCATTCGCCGGAACGGCGTGGCCCCCCGTTTGCGCTGATCTGGTAGAAAACATGCTGGGTCAGCGGCTGGAACAACCATTCGCTGGACTGGCCCAACTTCTTGGCGGGCAACTCGCGGTAAGTGCCGATGGCCACCGGCAACACCACATTGGGTTCGCTGAAACGCAGGTCTATGCTTTCCACCGGGATGGCGATGCCAGCACGATAAACCCAATCTTCCGGCTTTTTTCCCGCTTCCGGCTGCAAGGCCAGCCTTTCCAGCGTCGGCGCGTCGGCGGTTTGCTCGACGTTTTCCGCCGTGATCTCGGCAAAATCCAGCGGCTCGCCGCCACGCCAACTGAGGCGGGCATAACGAAAGCTGCGCGGGGCGAATTCCAGGCGGTCGTTGGCGAGGGTTTCCTGTGCGTTCACCAGCCAACTCAACTCGGCGGCACCGACAGTCTCCCAATGGTTGAGGTCATCGCTGACTTCCAGCCAAACTTGGGCGGAGTAGGCTTGCCGCGTCGCAGGCAATTTAAAGCGCAACGCGCCGATCAAGGGCAGCGCCGCGCCCGCCGGCTTGCCCACGTCCAGCACCAGCCCGGCCAGTTCCTGTCCCTCGCTAGGCTGCGGATTCTTGCCGGGTTTGGTTTTCACGGACAGCAAGCTGCCGTCAGTCCCGGTCTTGATGTCCAAGGCGATGCTGTCCATCGCCCGCCCCCGGCTGGCAAGCACCGGGAAGCGCTTGACCGGCCAGGACTGCTGTTGTGTGCGCGTTTGCGGCTTGGGCATATAAAGCGCAAAGGGTGGCTTCGCGCCCGTGGCGTCGAACACGCGCAGATCGGCCAGAACCGCCGAGCGTGAGTGCAGATAAACCGCCTGCGGCAAGCGAAAGCCGACCACGCCTTGTTTGCCGGTCACTGTCAGGGGCAAGGCGTGGGAATAGTCGGAAGGCAAGTCGGTCGGTTCGGCATCCTCCGCCCAAACCTCGGCGGGTGACAGCATGATGAATGCTGCCAAAAAGAATAGAGGTATCTTCCCATCATTTGTCGCGGCTGGTTCCCCCCTTTGCAAAAGGGGGTTTAGGGGGAATTTCGTTTTCATCTATCTGCCTCACTCGGAAACGGTGCCAAATAGCCGATGGCAAGCATCAGCAAACCCACGCCGACAAAGGAAACAATGCGCTCCAACCCGCCGACATTGGAAAGATCGACGAAAAACAACTTGGCGACCACCACGCCCAGCAAGGCCGCGCCGATCATCCACAGCTTACGCGACATCCGCCGGACCGCCATGCGCATCAGGATCAAAGCCGTCACGCTCCACACCAAAGACAGCAGCGTCTGCACGAATTGCGAATCGAACAGCGGATCAAAGCGATAAGGGATGTCCAGGTAATAAGCCACACTGCGCAACAGCATCAGATTGAACCAGGCATAGGCCATCAGCCCGGCCAGCAGCCATGCCTTGGCCGTCCACGCCGCCGAGACCGGCGCGTCCAAGGTCTCCCGCGCCAAACGGAAAGCCGCCAACCCCAGCAATAGCGCAAAACCGCTGCTCAAATCCAAAGGATTCAACACTGGCACATAAGGCAACGGGGCCATCAAGCCGTTTTGGCTCAGGTTCCACACCGCCACCAAGAAAATCGGCCAGGCCGTGCCTAGGGGAATCAAGCGATGCCGATACCAGCCCGGAATCGGCGCGACCGGCCAGCCGCCCTCACGCACCCGCCGGATGAACCAAGCAACCACCAGCATCATCGCCCAAGTCGGCAAATAGCGCGACCAACTCCCCGAACTGGCCCAACCGGCTTCGGCCAGAAGCTGTCGCTCCTCCGCCGAACCGCCATACAGCCAAGCGACAATCCAATGATGCCCCAGCGGCCAAATCATCAACCACGGCCCGACGGTGCGCACCGTGTGCAAGGTTTTCAACCAAACTTCGGACAGATTCCAGGCATTGGCCGACCAGAACAGCAGCAGCCACTCGCCCGCGCCCCACAGCGCCAGCCAAGCCCACCAGACTTCCCGGAACGGAATGTCATCATCGAAATATAAATCCGCAAGTATCGCCAAGCTGGACACGCCCAGGCCCAACCAAGCCGGCAAGCCCGACCACCGCAGTAGCGGCCAGTCCAGACGTTGGGCCAGTTTGCCGAAGCCAAATCCGGAAGCGGCCAGCCCCAATCCATAACAACACCAAAACAGATTGTCGGCACGGTAGGCATCCAAGCCCACGGCCAGCCGATACTGGCCCGCCATCCAACCCGCCAACGCATGCAGCACAAAACCAAACCACCAGAAGCCGGCCCACAGCAACAGCCACCTGGACAAGCGGGCAAACTCCGGCTGTGCCAGTCGCAGGAAAAACCAACTGCTGAAAAACGCGCCCAGGCCGATCAACAAAGCGCCTAGGAACGGCCCGCCAAACAGGCTTTCCGGGGCGATGCTGCCCGGCCAGTCCAGGCGGAAGAGCGCCAAGGCCAGGAACACCAAACCGACCAGCGCCTGCACCCACAGCGCGAAGCTGCGGGCCACCGTCCAGCGCAAGCGCCAAGCGACTGCGGCCAGCAGCCCGGCCACGAACAGGCCGCTGATCGCCAAGAGCGTAGCCAGCAGCGTACCCCCAGTGCGCAAGACGATTTCCGTCCACGCCCCGGCCAGCATCCAAACTGTTGCCAAACCTAAGAACACGATGGCGAATGGCGCAAAGTCATAGCGGTGGCCCGGCTCGCCGGCCTGTTGGCGGAAATTTATCGCCATCAGGAAAGCCGTCGCCGCCAGCAACAAAAAGCCCAGCCAGAGATTGGCCTGCGCCGCCGCCGCCGCGTCCAGGCCGGTGACGGAGCCGATGAACGACACCCACGCGCCGAACTGCACCAGCAGGCCGAACATCCAGGCCAAGGTTTGCCGCTGCCGCAAACCCACCCAGACCATGCCCGCCCCTTCCAAGGCCCAAGCCGCCGAAGTCCAGCGCCCGTCCAGCGCGAAGGGAATCGCCAAGGAACCGAACACCACGCCCAAGGCCAGGAACGACTCGGTCAGCAGTTTCAGCGTCGTGCCACGCTGTTGCCATAGCAGCAGCGCCAAGCCACTATAAATCAAACCCAGCGCCAAAGCCGAATAGGCCAAGCCAAACGGCATCGCCTTGACCAAGCCATATTGCAGGCCAAAACCCGCCAAAGGTGTGCCGAAGACCAATGTGCCGTCCACGTAATGCTTGAGTTCAGGCGCTTGCCGCGAGGCGTACAACACCGCGATCAGCACATAAAACCCAAAGAACAGCACGAGAAACAATTGGGTGGACAGATAATGCTCAGGGCTGTAGCTCAACACCCCCCAGGCCGTGGCAATGATGAAGGTGAAGACAAAACCAAGCAGGTTCAGCAACCGCCAGGAACGCAGCAGGGCCAGCCCTAAGATGCCCGTATTCAGCAGCGCATAATAGGAAAACAAAGCGATATGGCTGCCGCCGCCGGTGGTGGTGAGGATAGGCACGGCAAAACCGCCGACGATGCCGAAAATCGCCAGCCACAAGGCATCTTGCAACACCGCCAGCACACAGGCGAACGCCGTCAGCAAGAACAGCAGCGCAAAAGCCGCCCCGGCGGGAATCAAGCCATAAAGCTTGAACGCCCCGAAAGTCGTCAACATCAAGATAGCCACCGCCGCGCCCTGCGCAGGCAAGCTGATGGCGGGCCGTTGCTCGCGGATGCGCCAAGCCCACAACAGCAAGGCGATGTCCGCCAGCACGATGCCGGCCAAGCGAAGCTCAATCGGCACCGTCACCCGCGCAGCGGCATATTTCAACAGGAAGCTCACGCCGATAAACAGGATCGCCAAGCCCATCTTGGCGACCAGATTGCCGCCGAACAGCCATGCCTTGGCTTTCAGCAACCATTCCGGGGGCGGCGTTTCGACGCGGGCATCGGCCTCCTTCCAGGGGTTGGGTTCCTCTTGCCAAGAATCGGCGACGGGCGGGGATGCAGGCTTTTGTTCAGCATCGGCAACGGCTGGATGGGCAAAAACCGGGGGCGGTTCCTGGGGCGCGTCCGCTAGACTGGCTTCCTCAATGGGCTCCGGCGAATCGGCGATGGCCGATGCGACTGGGACGTAAGCCTCTTGCGCAAGGGCGGAGGATGGCTCGAAGACCGGTTCGGGGGGCTGCGGTGTGGGCGGAGCTTGTGCGGTGGGAGCGGCAGATTTGTCCGCAACCGGCTCAAACACCGGGCTTGGCCCAGCCTTGGCCACCTGTTCACGACTCAACCGGCCCAACTCGTGCCTCAGCGCCTCCGTCGCCTGTTCCAGTGTCTTGACACGAGTCCGGGCATCAAGAACCAAGATCAATGCGATGATCGGGCATAGAAGCAAAAATAGACCGGCAACCAATCCTGCCAAACCGAATAGAGCAGCCATAAAACCCTCCGCTTGGATGATGGTGGATTATTGCATATAGAAGGGAGGCTTTCCTGGGCAATGCGGGGGTTCCAGCAATTCTCACTTTTGAGCCAAAGCCATTTGCCATCCTCCGTCATTCGGCAGGGATGCCGGAATGACGGGTCTTTGGGCCAAAATGAGAATTGCTGACAAAAGCCCGGCCAAAAAATAATAAGGGCTATAATAGCGGGCCAAAAGCCTGCCCCCAAAAATCACTCAAACCATCCGCCTGGAGAGTTACCATGGCAACTAACATTCAAATCGACGACGACGGCATCAGCGGCGAGATCGTCCGCCGCACCTTGCATTTCTTTTGGATCGTGGATGAATCAGCCTCAATGGGCGGACAAAAAATCCAATCGGTAAACTACGCCATCAAGAACGTCTTGCCAGAAATCCGCAAGATTGAAGACAGTGAGCGCGTCAGCATCCTGATGCGGGTCATCAAATTTGGTGATCAAGTGGGCTGGCATGTCGGCCCCAATCCTGTTCCGGTCAAAAACTTTGTCTGGCAAGACATGGATGCACGCGGCAGCACTACATCGACAGCCCAAGCCATTGAGTTGCTAAACCAGGAACTGGATCTGGCAAAAATAGGCCGCCGCAACGTCCCACCCGTTGCGATCCTATTGTCCGACGGCTATTGCACTGACCCTGAGACACGTTACAACCAAGCCATCGCCGCGCTCGACAAACTGCCTTGGGGCGTCAAGGCTGTGCGTATCGCCATCGGCATCGGCCCTGACGGGAGTTACAACAAATCCCAACTTGACAGCTTCGTCTCTCCGTACCTGCGCAAGGAAGCCCATCTGGAAACCCTTTCCGCCCCCGATGTTGGCCGCTTGGTTGAGCATATCAAAGTCGTCAGCACCCAAGCCGCCAGCGCCTCGGCCTCGTCGAAATCGGATCTGAACGACAAAAACCCCATCCCTGTGCAAATCAGCACCAGTTCCCTGCAATCTGGCGACGGGCCGGGAGCAGGGAAACTCAATGGCTTGGATCCGAACGACGTGTTTTAAGCTATTTTGTAGGAGCGGGCTTTAGCCCGCGACAATGTTAGACGATATATTCGCGGGCTAAAGCCCGCCCCTACCCAAAAGGCATGCTGATGAACCCGAACTGGACGCGCATTGGCGCGGTTGATAGCGGCGAATTACTGTCCGGGTGTGTGCGTGGCGCGAATCACTGCGACAAAGGTTCGCCCTGCCAAGATGCCAGTTTGGCGGGCATTCATTATTACCGGGGCTATCCCTATGTGCTGCTGGCCGTGGCGGATGGGCACGGGGCGGCCAGCTATGCCCGCAGCGAATTGGGTGCGCATTTCGCCGTGCGCGCCGCCGCTGAAGCCGCCGCCCGTTGGATATTGTTCGCGGTGGCAAGCTTAGAAGAACAGCCCGGCGATTGGCTATCGAATGCCCGCAACGAATTCACCCTGCGCTTCGCCAAGCATCTGCGTCAGATATGGGAACGCAATGTGGACGAACATCTGACCGCCTGCCCGCTGCAATCCGCCGCGCAAGACGCAGAAAGCGCCCGCAAAGTCTATGGCACGACCGTGGCGGTGGCCTTGGCATTCCAAGGGCATATTTTCGCCGGCGCGGTCGGTGACAGCACGGTGTTCATCGTCAAGGAAGAAGAGGGCGAACCCGCCGCAGTCGATCTGCTGATCGGCGACAAAAACGATACACTCGGCCTGACCACCGATAGCCTAGCCTCGGCGGATGCGGCTTACCGCTGGAAACACCGCATATTGCCGGTGGATGGCGTCCAGATGGTGCTTGCCGCCACTGACGGCTTCGCCGACTCCCTGGCTGAACCTGCGCGAGCATTGGCATCCCTGCAACAGGACACCCAAGCCAAGGGCTTCACTTGGCTACGAGACCGCTTGCCCGATTTCCTACATCGACTGACCGACCGAGGTGTCGGCGATGACATTGCCACAGTATTCTATTTTCCCCCGTGTCGTAGGAGCGGCCTTCAGGCCGCGACCGCCGCAGATGCGGGCAATGGACCGGCCAACGGCCAACAATCCATCTCTTCAATCGCGGGCTAAAGCCCGCTCCTACGGAGAAAATAGCATGGCCGAAACATTCAAAGGCAAAGACACCGGCAAGCTTTACAGGATTGAAAAAGAACTCGGCAGCGGCGGGGAAGGCACGGTGTATCGGGTGCGCGACCCAGAAGGCCAACTGCTTGCCGCCAAGTGGTGCAAGCCCGGTGCGCATCCACAGGAACAGCAACGGCAGATCGAAGAGCTGGTGCGCCGGGGTGCGCCGCAGATTGACGATCCCGGCATCCACTTCATCTGGCCGATGGAATGCCTGGCCTTCGAGGGTTCGCAAGGCTTCGGCTATGTGATGCCACTGATCGACACGCAGAAATTCTTCCCCCTCAACCAAATTTGCAATGGCCGCGTCAGGCAACCGAAACTCCCGGTGCTATGCCGCATTAGCCGCCGCCTCGCCGCCGCGCTGGAAATCCTCCATGCCACCGGGCTGGCCTATTGCGACATCAACCAAGGCAATATCATGCTCGACCCGGTGGAGGGTGAGATCGTGGTTTGCGACAACGACAATGTCGTCGTCAACCATTCCAAAGCCCAAGTCCGGGGCGTCTGGGAATTCATGGCCCCGGAAGTCGCGCTAGGGCATTCCGCGCCGAATGCCGAATCCGACCTCTATTCAGCGGCGGTGCTGCTGTACTACCTGTGGATGTGGGAGCATCCCATGGAAGGCCAGGAGACCATGAAGCTGTTTTCCTGGGACATCCCGGCGAAGAAGAAATATTTCGCCGAAAGCCCGCTGTTCGCCTTCCATCCGCAAGACGCCCGGAATACCGCCCATGGCGTGGCTGAGTTGGCCCTGCATGTCACACGCTGGAGCCGCTTGTGTCCGCCCAAGTTGCAGGCGATGTTCACCGAAACCTTCGTCGCAGCCGTCCACGACCCGGCCCGGCGCAAACGCCTGAACGACTGGCAGCGGCTGTTCTTTGAATTGGAGGCGAACGCGCCGACTTGCGACTGCGGGGCGGTGAATGTCTGGGATGGCGGGCAAAAGCCTTTGCGTTGTTGGAAATGCCAGCAACCCATTCCGCTGGGGCTTTGCCTGCGCAGCCAGCATGGACGGCACGGCGAAAGCGTGTTGCTCGCCTATGCGGGGGCCAGTCTGCGCCGCCACCATCTCGACGTGGCCCGCTTCGACGCAGCCTCCACCGAAGTCGAAGGCGTCATCCAACCGCATCCTAGGGAGCCGGGCCATTGGATCATCCGCAACCAATCCCCGCGCACTTGGAATTATGTCACCCCGGATGGGGCTTTGTTGGAACTGGAACCCGGCCAAGCCCGCGTCTTGATCGAAGGGGTGGAGCTGCGCATCGGCGCCAGACCCATCCTTGTCCGTAGGAGCGGCCTTTAGGCCGCGATTGATTGCTATCAATCGCAGGCGGCGCTATCAATCGCGGGCTAAAGCCCGCTCCTACGGGGGGATACCCATGTTCGAGGCAGAAAAAAACCGCAGCCCGCATCGCAAAGACCTGCGCAAAGGCCGATTTTCCCAGCCAGGCGGGATTTACCTGCTGACATGGACGACGCAAGGGCGCAGAACGTGGTTCAGTGATTTCTATCTGGGGCGACAGGTGGTGGCTTCGATGCGCCGGGCGCAGGAGGCGGGCACGGCGGACAGCCTAGCCTTTGTGGTCATGCCCGACCATGTCCATTGGCTTGTTAGTTTAGGTCGGGTAAAACTTGCGGAATTGATGCGCGATGTGAAAGGCCATTCCGGCTTCCATGTCAAACGGCGCATCCGGCAACAAGGCGGAGACTTGCCAAAGATTGTCTGGGAAGAGGGCTATCACGACCATGCCTTACGCTCAGAAGAAAACGTGCAAGACGTGGCGCGTTATATCATCATGAACCCGGTTCGGGCTGGCTTGGTAAAATCGGTGCGCGACTATCCGCTATGGGAGCCAAATGGCTGTAGGAGCGGCCTTCAGGCCGCGAAAGCTCGCTTAGCGATGAGAACCACGGCAACCCTCGACATCCATGCCTGTCCGCCAAGCCGGTCGCGGCCTGAAGGCCGCTCCTACACACACGCAAGAGAACCATGAACCTCGGCGAAAAACTCCAAACCCTCGTCCGCCAGCACGGCCCCGGCCTGCTGAACGAACACACGCGGGTGATCGGTTTCCTCGCCGACTGGAGGGCCGACAGCCCCAAACAGGCTAGGCAGAACCACCGCGACCGCTGGCTGGTGGAAAGCGCCTACCAGTCCGGCGTGGCACAATCCCTGCTCAAAAGCACCGGCTGGCGCAACCGCCGCCGCGCCATCCGCCATTTGCGGCAAGCCCACAACCTCGCCCCCGCCGCCGCGTTGGAGACCGTCCAAGCCTTGAGCCTCGCGTTGGGCCATGCGCCTAAGCCTAACCAGGGATCATGGGTTTGGCCGCTTGGTTTAAGTAAAGATTTGGCGTGGCTAGGCTTGATGGCGCTGGGGCTGGCCATGGTCTTGCTCGGTTGGCGGCAAGCTGAGGAAAAGCAAGCCCAAGCATTGCAACAAGCGCAAACTGATTTGGCCTGGTTGCAAGCCGAACAGGTGGCGGTGGGCGTACAGACCGAAAGTGACATCAAGAGATGGGAGCAAACGGTGGCAAAAGACAAGCAGGAAGCCCAGCAACGGCAAGCTGAGGCGGAACGGCAACGCCTGCAAGTCCTGATACCGGAGATGGTGGCGATCCCGGCGGGCGGGTTCATGATGGGTTCCGACGCGGGCGACGCGGACGCTCAACCCGACGAACAGCCGCGCCACACCGTGCAGGTCAAAGCCTTCAAGCTCGGCCGGTACGAGGTCACGCAGGCGCAATGGCAGGCGGTGATGGGCGGCAACCCGTCACATTTTTCAAGCTGCGGCGGCGGCTGCCCGGTGGAAAGCGTCAGCTTCGACGACGCGCAAGCCTACATTGCCAAGCTGAACCGGCAGGCCGGGCAGCGTTACCGGCTGCCGACCGAGGCGGAATGGGAATACGCCTGCCGGGCCGGCGGCGCGGGGCGCTATTGCGGCTCGGACGACGTGGACGCAGTGGCTTGGCATTCTGGCAATTCCGGCAACACGACGCACCCTGTCGGGCAGAAGCAGAAAAACGCCTTCGGCCTGCATGACATGGGCGGCAACGTCTGGGAGTGGACTTGCTCGGCCTATGCGGAGCGCTATGACGGCGGCGAGAAGACCTGCGCGAATGACGCCGACCGCCGGGCGGTTCGGGGTGGTTCGTGGGACATCGGACCGCATAACGCGCGTTCCGCCAACCGCAGCGGGTACGACCCGGCGTACCGGTACGGCTACTTCGGCTTCCGTCTGGCCCAGGACTAATTTCCTTTACTCTTTGCCCTTTTTCCTTTTTCCTGCTCTTTTCTTTTCGCTTTTTCCGGCGAAGCCGGACGCGATTTTTTTGTAGGAGCGGCCTTTAGGCCGCGATAATCGAGCGATGATCGCCGCGACCCTCGTTGGCGTTTTGCCGGGGTGGCCGTCGCGGCCTAAAGGCCGCTCCTACATGGGCGGCAAAGCCGCAAGCCGCAGGCGTTTGCCTCCGAACAGTTGATTCTTCGATGCCTCAGCCATTTTCATTTTGGCTCGAAGCCCCGTCATTCCGGCAGGGATACCGGAATCCAGGCCATGGATGGTTAACCAGCCGCCGCGCATTGCCTGATTTAAGGCCGTCACAATCGCCCAGATTGCCATCCATGGACGCTGGATTTCGGCATCCGTGCCGAAATAACGAAGTGCCGCGTAACTTCCGGGCCAAAATGAGAATGGCTGTCGATGCCTTGCCCAATCGAATACGCAACGAGCAAGTGGCTAGAATCCACGCTTTAGCCTTGGACGGATACAATCCCATGTCCACGACACAACCCACCCGCAAAGGCTTGTCCGTGATCGGCCAAAACGGCGAACGTTTGGATATTCGCAATGCGGTGGGATTCAGCCCGGCGGTTTGGCGAGTTCTCCCGTCGCGCCCATGCCGCTTTTCCGATGCGGGCAAACTTTGCCACCCGTGTGTAGGAGCGGCCTTTAGGCCGCGATGGCTACCCCAGCAAAACATCAACTAGGGTCGCGGCGATTATCGCGGCCTAAAGGCCGCTCCTACAAAAAAATCGCGTCCGGCTTCGCCGGAAAGAGCGAAAAGAAAAGAGCAGGAAAAAGGAAAAAGGGCAAAAAGTAAAGGAAATTAGTCCTGGGCCAGACGGAAGCCGAAGTTGCCGCCCCGGTACATAGGGTAGTCCCCGTAGCGGAAGGCAGACCGCGCGTACTGCGGTTCGGAGTACCACGAACCACCCCGAACTGCCCGGCGGCCGGCATCATTCGCGCAGGTCTTTTCGCTGCCGTCGTAGCCCTCCGTATAAGCCGAGCAAGTCCACTCCGAGACGTTGCCGCCCATGTCGTAAAGGCCGAATGCGTTTTTCTGCTTCTGCCCCACAGGGTGCGTCGTGTGGCCGGAATTGCCAGAATGCCAAACCACCGCGTCCGGGTCGTCCGCGCCGCAATAGCGCTGCGTCCCGCCGGCCCGGCAGGCGTATTCCCATTCCGCCTCGGTCGGCAACCGGTAACGCTTCCCGGTCTGCCGGTTCAGCTTTTCGATGTAGGCTTGCACGTCGTTGAAACTGACGTTTTCCACAGGGCAGCCGCCGCCACACTTTGAAAAGTTTGACGGGTTACCGCCCATCACCGCCTGCCATTGCGCTTGCGTGACCTCGTATTGGCCGAGCTTGAAGGCTTTGACTTGCACCAAGTGGCGCGGCTGTTCGTCGTTCACGCCGGAACCCATCATGAACCCGCCCGCCGGGATTGCCAGCATTGCCGGGCAGTCGGGGCAATCCTTGAGGCTTTGTCCGGGCGGCGGGGCGGATGCGCCCTCGGGTTTGGCAGCCGCCGGGGTTTTCAACGCCGCCAACTCCGCCTGCAAGGCTTGCCGCCGGGCTTCCGCCTCGTTTTTGGCCTGGGCGATTTGCACTTGCAAAGCCTGTTGCCGCTCCCGCGCCGTTTGCAAAGCTTGCGCGGCGGGCGTGTCGGCGGCGGTTTGCAACAACCAGCCCAGCGCGAACCCGGCAAGCGCGAACAACAATGCCACACACGCCAGCCGTGCAAGGATACGCCCGCCCCGCGCGATAGCCAATGGCGGCAGGCGCGCGGCCAGCGGCACCGGCGAAACGGGCGGGGCCAGCCGGGGCGGCTGCGGATGGCCCAAGGCCACGCTCAACGCCCGGACAGCCTGTTCCGCCGCCTCCGGCGCGAGGGCGTGTTCCTCGGTCAATATCTGATAGCTTTGCCGCTGGTTCGCCTCGTCGCAACGCGCCAACAGCCGCCCGGTGACGCCCGCCTGGAAAGCCGCCGCCAACAGATTGCGCTCCGCTTCGGGCCAAGCCGCCGCCAGTCCCAGCAGCCGCGTACGGTCGCGCAGCAACGCGGGGCCGTGGGTTTTCAGCAAATCGGTCAACCGTCTGGAAAGGCTCATGTGACGTTGGATTGGAGGCGGGTTTCGAGTTTAGCAAGGTATCATCATAAGCTAAAGTCGATCTTGTAGGAGCGCTCTTCACGCCACGATTTGTCGCGGGCTGGGGTTTTAAGTCCTCAGGCTTGCGCTTCCCGGATGAGGGCTTATCATCAAGCCATGCGGTTTGTTGAACGACAACCAATAACCCGCATCAGTGGCTTCCGGTGGCCCTTCGCTGAAAACGTTTTTGGGGTTGCAAGCCGAGTTGTCCCATCTTCTCGGGCTGGCGGTCGATTGGGCGGAAACCTCGGAAATCGACAATCCCTATATCCAGGCCAGCATAAATCGAACCCGCGAGGTGGTTTATGGAGCGTGACCCGCGAGCTTATCTCTGGGATGCGCGGGAAGCCGCCTGGGCAATATTTGAATTCACTACGGGCAAGCGTTTTGAGGACAGGGATTCCGTCGCGTAGCGACGGTTGAAATGCCCGACAATGTATCCCCTCTGTTTTTTTTCAACCGTCGCTACGCGACGAATCGCATCCATTTGCCGCATTCCGGGGGTTGAAACCCCCGGCTAAATTCGGTGGCCGCTACGCGGCCCAACCACGCAAATGTGATTTAAATCTGGCAATTCAATGATTGGGCATCGTCGAAGCATGAACGGCTTTTTCTGCATTCACCTGTTGGGTGAAGTTCCAAACTCCATTCACCCTTCGACAGGCTCAGGGCGAACGGATTTTGGGGCCGCGCAACTGACGTTTTTAGGATTATGTGTTCGGCAAAACCAGCCCTAAATCCATCCCCCGAAACACCGAGCAGCGTATGAATGCCTCGCGGCTGGGGGCGATTTGTTTCTGATGGCAGAATTTCGCCACCAGCTTCGCCAATCCTTTTATGTCACGTCCCGTCGCGGCGGGAAATAATTCCACCAACTCGTCAATCAAACCCACATCCAGCTCCAACTCAAACTGTCCTGCCATCACCTGCCAAATTTTGCGGCGGGCCTGCGCATTAGGCGGATGGAATTTAATCATCGCGATGCAGCGCGAGACGATGGCCTCGTCGATGTCGTCCACGCGGTTCGTGGTCAGAAACAACAGGCCGTTGAAATACTCCAACACCCGCAAGAACACGCCAACCACGGCATTCATCGTGATATTGTCGTCGCGGCGCTTGATATACACGTCCGCCTCGTCGATCAGCATCACCGCGCCCCAGCGCTGGGCGCGGGTCAGCACATCTTTTAGCGCCGTTTCCATCGCCGCCACATTCAACCCCAACTGGCCGGAATGGATGCGGTACAAAGGCCGCTTGATGATTTCCGAATAAACCTCCGCCGTCAAAGTCTTGCCCACGCCCGCCGGTCCCGCGCACAAAACCGTCGTTCCGCCGGACTTGCCCTCGACAATATCATCCATCAGCATGTCCATTTCGGCGGTCAGTATGTCGATCAGATCGGTCTGCTCCTCCGGCAGAATCAACTTTTGCTTCAAACCCGGCTGGTATTCGTAAGGCTTCACATCGTCCACATGCACCCACAGATAATGGTGCAGATCCAGATGGAACATCAAAATGTAAAAATGCACCGGCAATTCGGTGAACAAACCTTTCGGCATGTCGCCCTGCAAAACCTCGACCTCATCCTCGGCGCGGTAACGGACGCTTTTCGAAGCCCGCCGCAAATACGGCCCCAAAATATCGCCGGGCGCATCCATGGTCAGGGCGCGGTCGCTGATGATGTCTTCATCGTTGACCAGGCGGGCGCTGCCGCCTGCCGAGGACAACACCACGACATCTTTGCGCGACCAGTCGGTGTCGCGGTGCGAAGCGGTCGGGTTTTCGGCGTAAAAGCCGGTGCCTCGACCGGAAAACTGTGCGCCGTAACGGGCGCGCCAATCGAAATAACGCGAGGCGGCTTCGTCATAGGCCGCAATGAGTTCCGGAGTTTCTTTCAAGAAGCCCTTGGCTGCGAAGATTTCGCCCACTGAGCGGTTGGCGATGTCGCTGGCATAAATGCGGATGCTCGCCGAGAACAGTTTGCCCTTGGCATTGGCCTTCAGCTCGATCATCACTTTGCCGGTTTCCTCATTCCCCGGCGCGATGAAATCCAACCGGGTGACGACCCAGGCCATCGGCTTGCCCGCGACATTGGCCTGGAACAACCAGCCCCGAACCGCATCCGCCGCCAAATAGCGGGCGATGGCAGGCACTAGCTGCTCCAGATCTTCCGACTCAAATTTGATGCCGTCGTCGTTCAGCGCCTTCTGCAACGTGGCGAGTTGCGCGGCGCGGGCGCGGAAATCCGGCCCGGCCTCTTCGTACAGATTGCGCAGGAAACTGACCTCATCGCGGGTGAAATGGCTGAATGCCGCCTCGGCCTTGTTGCCGAAGCGCAGTTGGTCTTTGAGCGCGGTCAGACGCGGGAATTCGTCGGCCAAAGCCTTCACGTGTTTGCGCTCAAGCTGTAGTTTCATAGGTTTGCCGCTCCCAACACAAGATGATTGAATCTTACTAGCAGGAGTCGCACCAGTTTTGGCAGGCGGCATCGGCAAGCGCCTCTCCTAGTGCCACAGATTCATCAAGAGATTGAAATTTAAGGCTTAGGAAGCGTGGTCTGCGGCTATCGACCTGGTGGACACCCGTGATTTGGTGTGTCGGATTGCTGACAAGCTCTCCTTTCCGGTGGCAAGGGGTTAAGACTTTGGCGGTAGCCACTCAACCCGCCACTTTTTCAAGCAATGCCAAGCCCATTTCCATTCCATTCAAGATAAGTCAGGAGTACCATTAGCCTTAGACAGAGTCAGATTAGCGAGCATGGAGCGGGCGGAATACAGGGTTGCGGTGCCTTCTCCCGACCATTTGCCCCCGCAGCGCTTCGTCTGGGCTGCGATGTCTGGCATCCTGACGATGACAGGGCGAATCCCCAATCAGAGCGATGCCATAAGTTTCCGGCCTTGTGTTGAAGATTCAGAAAGGAAAAAGCCATGATTAATCGAACACTTTGCATGTGGTTGTCTATTTTTGCGCTTCTGGGTGCAGGTTGCGCCAACTCACAAAGACCACGAGCTACCCCATTCCCATCCGCAGAAATTCGGCGAATTGATAGTGCGCAGCATTGGGATGTGATGGCCGAACAATTGTCCATCGACTTAGCCGCCAAGTATGGAGAGATCCCGCCTGACATAAAGCGCATGCTTTATGTAGAGGAAACCGACAGCAGCGTATTCTCAAAATCGCTAAAAAGCCTGCTGACCACCCACTTGGTCGCGAAAGGCATTCCCATAACCACGAGATTTGACCGGCCTACCGATAATTGTGGCAAATCCATTATGGCATGCACACCGCTTCGGATGAAGCTGGATATACAGATCGTTCACCACGATGGAATAAACATCCCATTCCCCTATAAAGGTGTTAGCCTTCCAAAAGTTGCATCGTATGTGCTCTATCTAGTCGGGGATTACTGGACTTCGCCAATCTGGGCGGTTTTGCCTCTTTCAGAATATATCAAAAATGACTATCCCGCAGAAACCAATACTGAAATTATCGTCAATACATTGCTTTTAAACGGAGATAAAGTCGTATTGGCATATAGCAGCATCTATTATGTCAACGATAATGACTCAACCATTTACCAAGGCCATCCACTTACTGGCTATACACAACCCCACATAGCCCCCGCCCCATACAACATGGAAAAGTCGGCTATTGGCACTGCGGCGCGGGAAGGAGGCTGCGATTACACAGGGTCTACGAAACTCATTCAACAGGGGGCTAGGGTGCAAACTTATGAAGTGCACTGCAGAAATAGCAATGTCACTGTCCGATGCGAAGAATATGACCACTGCCATGTTGTTCTTTGAAAAGCGTACCGCCGAAACTTCAAGCCTTGAACGACTTCCCCGGCATCTCAAGCGCCTGCCCGAAGGGCACAGGCTTCGAGTAAAGGTAGCCCTGGCCGTAGCGGCAACCCAACTGGCTGATCAACGTTTCCATCTCGCGGTTCTCGATGCCTTCGGCGATGATGTCGATATGCAGGTTTTTTGACAGGACGACAATCGTATGGACGATTTCCCGGCTACGGGAGTCCTTGAACATATTGGCCACGAAGGTATTGTCGATTTTCAACGTGTCGATGGGGAACAGATGCAAGTAACTCAGGCTTGAGTAACCCGTCCCGAAATCATCGACAGCCACTTTCATGCCTAGCCGCCGCACCTCGTGCAGGAACAGCAGGGTCTGCTGCGGATCTTCGACCAACGCGCTTTCGGTCAATTCTATTTTGATCGCGCAAGGAGGAACCCCGCTGTCGGCAAGGATCTCCAGGAAACGCCCCAGCAGGTCTGGGTCACGGAATTGGATGGGGGACACGTTGATGCTCATCCAGGGCGAGGGGCTATCCTCGCCCGCGCCGACGGAATCGCGCAGTTTTTTCAAGTCTTCACAGGCGGTTGCGAATATCCAATAGCCGATGGGGACAATCTCCTTGGTTTCTTCGGCGATGCGGATGAAGTCGCCCGGGGGCACCAAGCCTTGCTCAGGATGGTTCCAGCGGACCAAAGCCTCGAAACCCGCCAGAAGCCCGGCCGACAAGTCGATGATCGGCTGGTAAAGCATCTGCAATTGTCCGCTGTCCACGGCAGCCTGAAGGTCGTTGATGAACCTGAATCGTTGCAGCGTTGCACGCCGTCCGGCCTCCTCGAGGCTGCCCCGCCCATCAGCCGCCTTCAGTTTGGGCAAATACCCCAGCGGCAAGGACAACAGCTTAGACCGCGCCTCATGGAAGCGCTCCAGCAGCACCCGCAGCAGCAGCGAAACGACGGGGTCGGCCTGGGCGAGCAACTCATGGAACACGGACAGGCTGATCACACTGACACTCGTGGAAACCAAAGCCCGTGCGCTGGCGGAACGCACATCGCCGCTGATCAAGGCCATCTCGCCGAAAATGTCTCCGTCGGAAAGCAGGGCCAGCACAATTTTTTTGCCGTCTTGCAGCACAAAAATCTCCACCAAACCCTTGTCGATGATGTAGGCGCAGTCTCCCGCAGCGCCTTGTTCGATGATGAGCGCGTCAGGGGCATAAGTGGTCTGATGGATCATGCGTTGGCCTCTCTTTTTTTGATTTTAAAAAGTGTAAGCGCCTATTATCCCATCCTTTGCCCAAACCCGCGCCCGCCCCGGCTTAGGCCGTTTTTCGCACAGCTTATCCACAGCTTGTCAACAGGCTGTCAACAGGTTAACACACCGTATATCGTGCTTGACCTCAAATCAAACCACAGTCTATAGTGGTCACTCAAAAAACCACCCACTCCATCCTTCGCCTGACAGGAGCCCGACATGGCAGCAGAATCCGCCGCAACCCACCTCCCCCTTGACAGCGAACCCCCGGTCGAAATCCGCCCCTATGCTCCCGGCGAAGTGCGGGTCATCCGCCGCAATGGCAAGGTCACCACATTCGACGCCTCCAAGATCAATGTCGCCATCACCAAGGCTTTCCTGGCGGTGGAAGGCAACCAAGCGGCGGCGAGCCGACGCATCCATGAGACCGTGGGTGAGTTGACTGATCTGGTGGTGCGGGCGCTGTTCCGCCGCCTGCCCTCCGGCGGCACCATCCACATCGAGGACATCCAAGACCAGGTCGAACTGGCTCTGATGCGCTCCGAACACCAGAAAGTCGCCCGCTCCTACGTGCTGTACCGCGAGGAGCATTCGCGCCTGCGTGCCGAGAAGGCCAAGGAAGCCGAAGCGCCCGCCGCCGAAGTTCTGCACGTCACCTTGGCCGACGGCTCCCGCAGGCCGCTGGACGAGGCACGGTTGCGCAAAGTCGTGGACGAGGCGTGTGCCGGGTTGGCGAATGTGGATGGTGGCTGGATTTTGGAGGAAACCCGCCGCAATCTGTTCGACGGGGTGCCCGAGAAGGACGTGGCACCGTCCTTGGTGATGACCGCCCGCACCCGCATCGAGCAGGAACCCAATTATTCCCAGGTCTCCGCCCGCCTGCTGCTGGACAACCTGCGCCGCGAAGCGCTGGGCTTCCTCGGCAACGGGCAGGGTTCGGCGATCCAAGCGGAAATGGCCGGGCGCTATCCCGAGTATTTCGCCGACTACGTCAAGCGCGGCGTGGAATTGGAGCTGCTGTCGCCGGAATTGACCCGCTACGACCTGGCCCGCTTAGGTTCGGCGCTGGAAGCGGAGCGCGACCTGCAATTTACCTACCTCGGTCTGCAAACCCTCTACGACCGTTATTTCATCCACAGCAAGGGCCAGCGCTTCGAGTTGCCGCAGGCGTTTTTCATGCGCGTGGCGATGGGGCTGGCCATCGCCGAGATCGACCGCGAGGACAAGGCCATCGAGTTCTACCGGCTGCTGTCCTCGTTCGACTTCATGTCCTCCACGCCGACGCTGTTCAACGCCGGCACCTTGCGCCCGCAGTTGTCCTCCTGCTATCTGACCACGGTGCCGGACGACCTCGACGGCATTTACGGCGCGATCAAAGACAATGCTTTGTTGTCGAAATATGCCGGTGGCCTGGGCAATGACTGGACGCGGGTGCGGGGCTTGGGGGCTTACATCAAGGGAACCAACGGCAAATCGCAAGGGGTGATTCCGTTCTTGAAAGTCGCCAACGACACGGCAGTCGCGGTCAATCAAGGGGGCAAGCGGCTCGGCGCTGTCTGCGGTTATTTGGAAACCTGGCACATCGACATCGAGGAATTCCTCGAACTGCGCAAGAACACCGGCGACGACCGCCGCCGCACCCACGACATGAACACCGCCAACTGGGTGCCGGATCTGTTCATGAAGCGCGTCGCCGAGGAAGGCCAATGGACGCTGTTTTCCCCCAACGACACGCCCGACTTGCATGATTTGACCGGCACGGCGTTCGAGAAAGCCTATCTGGCCTATGAAGCCAAGGTGGATCGCGGCGAAATCAGCCTGTTCAAGCGCCTCCCGGCCCTGAGCCTATGGCGCAAGATGCTGTCGATGTTGTTCGAGACCGGCCATCCATGGATCACGTTCAAAGACCCCTGCAATCTGCGCTCGCCGCAACAGCATGTCGGCATCGTGCATAGCTCTAATTTATGCACCGAAATTAGCCTGAATACCTCAGATACTGAAATAGCAGTATGTAACTTAGGTTCGGTCAACCTCGCCGCCCACATCATTCCCTCTCCTTCCCAGGGTGAGGGTCAAACCATGGTTCTGGACAGCGCGAAACTGTCGAAAACCATCTCCACCGCCATGCGCATGTTGGACAATGTCATCGACATCAACTATTACAGCGTCCCGCAAGCGCGCCGCGCAAACCTGCGCCATCGTCCGGTCGGTTTGGGCATCATGGGCTTCCAGGACGCGCTGTACAAAAAACGCATTGCCTACGCCTCGCCAGAAGCCATCCAGTTCGCCGATGAAAGCATGGAAGTGGTGAGCTACCAAGCCATCAAAGCCTCCACCGACTTGGCCGAAGAGCGTGGGCGTTACTCCACCTTTGACGGCTCGCTGTGGAGCAAAGGTGTCCTGCCCATCGACTCCATCGAACTGCTGGAAGAAGGGCGCGGCGGCTATTTGCAGCAAGACCGCAGCCAGACCCTGGATTGGGAAACGCTGCGCGAGCGCGTCAAGACCGTCGGTATGAGGAACAGCAACACGATGGCCATTGCCCCGACCGCGACGATATCCAACATCGTCGGCGTGTCGCAATCCATCGAGCCGACCTACCAGAACCTGTTCGTCAAATCCAATCTGTCGGGCGAATTCACCGTGGTCAATCCCTACCTCGTCAACGACCTGAAGGCCCGTGAGCTGTGGGATGCAGTCATGATTAACGACCTCAAATACTACGACGGCAGCGTCCAGCCCATCGAACGCATCCCGGCGGATTTGAAAGCGCTGTACGCCACCGCGTTTGAAGTGGACGCCCGCTGGCTGGTGGAAGCAGCCTCCCGCCGCCAGAAATGGATCGACCAAGGCCAGTCGCTGAACCTCTACCTGTCCGAACCAAACGGCAAGAAGCTCGACACCTTGTACAAACTCGCCTGGGTACGTGGCCTGAAGACCACCTACTACCTCCGCTCCATGGGCGCGACCCACGTCGAGAAAAGCACCCTGGCGGATGGCAAGTTGAACAAGGTGCAGGTTGATCCGATTGAGGAACGGGTGCCGGCCATAAATTTGCCGGGAGCAAATTTGGACGCACGAAGTGCGCCCGAAGGGTACGCGGCAGGAAAACCGCGTGTCAACATGTGTTCGATTGACAATCCTGAGTGCGAGGCTTGCCAATAAACCACTCCTCCCGCCTGCCGAAGGGCAGGCGGAAGACGCTTCAAGGGGCCCAGTCGACCTTCAAACCGCAGGCAAAGGGTTCTTTTTCACGCAATGCGCCAATTTGGCTGACCTCCGGCATCCTGATTTTGTGTGCGCAAGCAAGGTTGCGCGGTTTTTCCTTGCTTTCGGCACCCGGCGCGAAACTGGCCGTGGCTTTGCCGATCAAGGCATTGACCGATTCGCTCCAGGTGTCCGCCGTCATCCGATCAACCGACTTGCGATCCCAGCCGGCAATGATCCAGCGCCCCTCTCGCTCGGCAAGTTTCCAGGATTCCCCCCAACTCTCCCGCGAACCGCCGTAATTATTCACCACCAACGTCTGCCCCTTCCACTCGATGCCTTGGAACGGGTCGCCCATCGCTCCGCCGCAGCTTTTGCAGAGCGCCGCCTCGCTGCTCTCAAAGCCTGGATGCCCGGCGGCAAAAACCCGCAGCTTGCGTGTTCCCTCATCGTCGCTTTCTAACTGGGCCTTTGAGGACAATAAGACATCCGCGCAAAGCGCGCCTGCTACTGTCTTGGTTTCCACCATCCAACCTTTCTCCACCCCGGCGCAGCCTGGTTCGCCGCGAGCCCGCGCCATCCCAATCATTCCGAAAAAGAGCAACAACGAGTACCGCATGACATCCCCCATAAATTATTGAATCGGATGTGTTTCTTGATCAACTGGGATCCCGGTGGTAAGGAAAGACCTTGACCCCCGGCACATGCTTCAAAGCCCAATCGACCATGGCCTCCAACACCGGCACCAAATCCCTCCCCTTATCGGTCAGCTCGTACCGATAGCGCACCGGCTTGTCAGAATAAGCCTTCTTCGCCACCACCCCCGCCGCCTCCAGCCGCTTCAGCCGGTTCGCCAGGATATTGGTAGGAATGCCCTCCATGGACTGGGCAAACTCGCCGTAGCGGATCTTGCCGAGGACCAAATCGCGCACGATCAACAACGACCACTTGTCGCCGAACAAATCAAGCGCATTGGCCACAGGGCAATGGGAGCGTTCAAATGCGTCGGCTTCGGATTCATTCATGGGCATTCGGCTGCTGGAAAATGTCACTTGCAAAAAGCAAGCAACTAGCCTAAGGTAGTCGCTTGCAAACTTGCAGTGACTATACCAGCCTACACCCGGAGGAACAAGATGATCGTCCTACACCAATTCGCCCGCACCTGGGGCATCCCGAATTTGAGCCAATTCTGCGTCAAGATCGAAACCTACTTGCGCCTGGTCAAGCTTCCCCACCAAATCGTCGAGACCCTGCCGCTCAAAGCGCCTAGGGGAAAGCTGCCGTTCATCGTGGACAACGGCCAGAAAATTTCCGACTCGCGGCTGATTGTCCGTTATCTGAAGACGGCCTACGGCGACCCGCTAGACAGCCACTTGACGCCCGAAGAGAAAGGCATCGCGACGGCCTTCCAACGCTTGTTGGAAGAACAACTGTATTGGGTAGGCATGATGAGCCGCTGGAATCACACCGAAGCCAACTGGCAGACCAACAAGCAAGCCATCTTCGGCGTCTTGCCGCCCATAGCCCGTGACCTCGCCGCCGCCGTCTACCGCCGCCGCATCAACTCGCAAATCCTCGGCCATGGCCTGGGCCGACTGAATGCGGCGGAAGCCTTCGACCTCGGCAAGGAAGACCTTGATGCCCTGGCCGGTTTCCTCGGTGCCAAGCCGTATTTCATGGGCGATCTGCCCAGCACCCTGGACGCCTCGGCCTATGGCATCCTGGTCAACACCTTAGGCTGCCCCATCGAATCGCCGCTAAAAGACCATGCGCTGTCCAAAGCCAATCTCGTCGATTACTGCCGACGCATGCAGACTGAATATTTCCCGGAACTGCCGTGGAACGGGAATCCGTCAAAGGATCTCACTGCCGTCGGCCATCTCCAGAAATAATTCCACATCCGTGGCTGTGGTGGCCAGGCATTGAACTTCGCCTTGTGTTGAAAGTATGTTCATTCGGATAAATGCGGCAAATGCCATACTGGTTAGGTGATATGACGGAGCATTCGATATCCTGTCTAGCCATGCGACAATTTGCCACATTATAATTTTATCGCACAGTTGTTATCTTAAAAACGCCAGCACCAAGCTGGAGTTCTCTTAACCTCATCTTGCAGCGATGGATGGCATTATTTTAATGCCATTTCCAAGCACGGGGATAATGGATTATCCCTGTCTTTTTTCCCCACACACCGACCGGGAAAACCCCCCAAGCCAATATCGGCCTTCCGCCCGATACGGCCTTGTCCACGCCCAACCAACACTGCGTATTTCCGCTGCCAGCAGGCAGGCCGTTGCGCCCATGCCGCAATCATCCGCGATCCCTAAGCCAAAGCCCCGACCGCTATATGCCCCAACAACTGAGCCATATAACCCAACACCCGCGACAACGAATTTTTTCTCATTGAATTTAAAAACTAATTTTATGGCGTGACAATTGCTGAACCATCCAGCACGGGCAAGGCCATGATCCTCCCGACAGAGGACAGATCTTTATTGGACGCACCGACAAACCCCTTCAAAATTAGACCGAGCCATGATCAGGGTTGCCTATTTTATGTGCCTGTTTATGGCAGGTATTTATGTGCCTACAGGCGAATGCGGACAAGCGCCAGTTTACCCTTTGACGGGCCTGACGGAAATACAGGGCATGGATGTGTATGCGGAGGGTAAATCCATCCATGCTGTGTTGGTGGGAAAACCGGACAATGCTGATAGGAACGGTGTTGCCTACCTATTTTCACGCGATGCCGGCGCAAGTTGGAGCCGACCGGTGATCGTGAATAAAGCAGAAGACGGAAAGGTTATCTCGCGGCGCGGCAACGAGGCGCAAGTCTCGGCAAAGGGACGACGGGCGATCCTCGCCGTGGCGGCGCGGGGGGGATTTGCCCGAGACTGGGCCGATGGTCATCGCCTACACCAGTGACGGTGGGGCGAACTGGCGGCGCGGGCAAAACCCGGCATCGGGCGATGTGACGGAAAACCAGTCTTATATGGATCTCGTCGCGGACAAAGCCGGTCATTTCCATGTGGTCTGGCTGGACGACCGCGAGGAAAACGGCAATACCCAAGGACTGCGTTACGCCCGTTCCACGGATGGCGGACGACATTGGAGCGGGGACGTGACCGTGGACCCCGCCGTTTGCACCTGTTGCTGGAATCGCATCATGGTGCTGCCCGACCAAAGCATTGCAGCCTTGTACCGGGATGGCGACCCCCACGACATGCGGCTGGCGCGAAGTTCCGGCGATGGCGGGCCTTGGCGGAACCTCGGCGCGGTGGGCGCTTTCAACTGGCGCTTCAACGGTTGCCCGCACTGCGGCGGGGGCATTGCCGTCGGCCCCAGTAAACGGCTGCATGGCGTGGTGTGGAGCGGCAAGGAGGGTGCCGAGGGTTTGTATTACCTGAAGTCCGAAGACTTGGGCGGACATTGGTCGCCACCCCTGCGCATAGCCGACGGACAAAGCCGCGAGAGCGACATCGCTGTCCTCCCTGACGGGCGCGTCGGCGTGGTGTTCGCAGGCCCTGCGGGGGAAACCGAAGGTGTGCAATTCATGGAGTCGGACGGCGCGGGGAAGACTTGGACGCAGCCCTTATTGCTCAGCGCGGCCAATGCGTCCGCCGACCATCCCCGCATCCTGGCGACGCCCAAAGGGTTTCGGGCATTCTGGACGGAGAAACGGACATCCAGCGGCAGGGTTTGGGCCATGCATTCATTTGACGCATCATCGAAAAGAAAAACAAAAACATGAGAACTCCGTTTGTCGCCGCTTTGGCGGTTTTGTCGCTCTCCAGCATCGCCCTGCCTGCGCTGGCGGGCATAGACCTTAAGCCTCAATTTGGACACGAAGAAGCCCCCGTGGCTGCGTCGCCAGGACATTTGTTTGCCCTGCCCGCCGAGCCGCCCCGGGCCGTCATGCTGGCCCATGCCATCCTGGTGAAAGCCAACCCGGCGCAGGAATCGACCCTCACGGATGTGCCCGAAGAGGTGTTATTGATTTTTAATGACTCGGTCGGCCAAGACTTCCTGGCCCTGGCCGTCATCGACCCATCAGGAAAGCGCGTGGACAACCATGACGCCAAACTGGACTTCACCGACCATTCCCACCTGCGCGCGTCGGTGTCGAAACTCGCCCCTGGCCGCTACACCGTGCGTTACCGAGTCCTCTCGGCTGACGGCCATGTGGTCAGCGGCAAATATTTTTTTGATGTTAAGGCCAAGTAATCAACGAGGTACACACAATGGTCAAGCAAAGCAAAGTCTCAGGTTTTTTCGCCGCTGTCATCGCGCTGTCGGCGCTGGCGATGGCTTCGGAGGCTGTCGGAGCCCCAAGGAGCGGACAGGCAAGCCTATTCCAGTTCCAATATGGACTGCCTGGTCGGCAATGATTTTTACGCCGTCCATTTCACCGCCATCCAGGAAGGCCGCCAGGCAGGCGAGAAAAGCGACTTCACCAAATACTGCCAAGAGGTTCCCACCGTCGGCAAAACCTATCTGAGCGTCGATCTGTTGGACCGCGATGTCAGAAAAACTCCCATCGCCCTTAAAGTGGTGGAAGAGGAGTTCAGCGAGGACGGCGGCCGCCCACCCAAGGAGATTCGCACTCTGAACGAATCACCCGCGAAGATTTACAGCAACGGCGTGGCCGACATTCCGGCGAATATCACCCAGCCCGGCCATTATGCTTTGATCGCAACCGTCGGCGGGGAAGCCATCAGCGAGGACGACCGCCTGCGCATCCCCTTCACCGTGGGCCTGGAAGGCGTCGCCAAGGTCGATTGGCTGGGCAGGATCACCGGTTTCATCGTGCTGGCGTTCTTCGGAACCATGGCAGTCATCGGCTACCGCACGTACCGCGCCTACCGGCCCAAGAGCAAGGCTGCGGAGGGGATCCAAGCCGTCGAGGCCAAGGTCGAAGCGGGTTGAGGCCTGTGCTGAAGCCGCCAAGGCCATTTACGTCAACAATTTTCCCGCTGCTATGCCTTCTCCTGGCACTGGCATGGATGCCAGCGGAAGCCGACTGGATGGGCTTCTTCCGTTTTGGCGAAGTGGCGGAAATTGCCGTCGAGGCCGGTGAAATCCGCGTGAACCTGCGCCTGGCGGCAAACGCCATTCCGAAAGATCTACCCGTTGCAGACCCGGCCTCCCCGCCAGCTTGGCTGGCCAGGAAAACGCCCGTTATTTTGGGTAAAAACGGACAGTTGCTGGTTGGCAGGCTCCTGTTCCTGGACAAGGGCGAGGCAGACGCGGGCGGCAAGAAAGAAGCCTATTACGAGGCCAGCCTGAGCTATGCCATGCCAGAGGCTGCGGATGCGCTCAGCATCCTACCGCCGGAAGACGCCAGCATGCCTACCGGCTTGGTCTTGCTGCATCGCGGTGTGCCGGTGAGCGATCTTGTGCCGCTGCAAAAGCCGCTCAAACTGGCGTTGGACTGGAACGATCCCTGGCGTTCACGTTTCGACGATCCCGAGTTTATCCGCCGACACTCCGAGCCGCGCTCCTATGTCTATGTTGAAACTTACGAGGTTCGCCACGAATTGTTGCTGCGGCTCAAAGATGTCAAGCCGTGGCTGGATCTGGGCTTGAAAGATCCCCGTTTCATCGATGACGATGAGCGGGAAGCGGTGAAGCACAAAGTCGGCACTTTCTTGGCTGGCCGCAATCCCCTGCGGATTGACGGCGCACCGACCACCGCGCAACTTGACCGTGTTGAGTTTGTCCGCTTCAACCGTGCGGGCGTGTTGCCTATCAGCGAACCGGGGCGACTCGACGCAGACACCGTGTTGGTCGGCGTGGTGCTGGCCTATCTGACGGAAAACCCGGCCCGCACCATCGCCTTGCAATGGGATCTGTTTGGCGAGGGGGCAGCGCCAAGGCAAGTCAGCCTGATGCAAGGCAAGGAAACCTTCGACGGCTATATGAACCCGAAACAACCTGAGTTTGAATGGTCCCAGGATGAGTCATTGGAGCCTGCGCCAGCAACAGAGGAAACCGCCGCGCAAACCACCCCACCCCTGCAAGCGCCGGATGCAAGAGAGCCGGTAATTTCCTGCGCCGCCCTGCCCGCCGTTTTCCTCCTCGCGTTGCTCGCCGGCAAGCTGCTTAGGCACCGCCCTGTCAGCGTTGGCCTAGGGCTGCTGCTGATCCTGGCCGCTGGGTTGGCGTACCCTCCGCGCCCCGTCGCAATGGCCGGCGGGGCCAGGCTGGACGAGCCGCAAGCGAAAGCGTTGCTGCACTCTTTGCTGCACAACGCCTACCGTGCGTTTCAATTGCGCGACGAGGAAAAGGCTTACGACCGTTTGGCGAAAAGCCTGGACGGCGATTTGCTGGATGAAATCTATCTCCAGCAACGCCGGGCCATCCTGCGCCAAGCCCAAGGCTTGGGTGGGGAGGGCAAGGTGGATCGGATCGAAGTGCTGGAAAGCCAAGTCCACCCGTTGGACGGCCAGCCGGCAACTTGGCAAGTGGTTTCCCGTTGGATGGCGCATGGCACCGTGTCGCACTGGGGGCATTCCCACGAACGACACAATCTCTACCAAGCCCGGCTGACCCTGCGTCCTTTGGACGGCGGGCAATGGAAGATTGTCGGCATGGAATTCGTCGGTGGCCAAACGCCTGGAAACGGGGGCGTCTTCGTGATTTCAGTCAGCGGCCTGCGTTTCCAGTATCCGGGTTCGGATTTCTCCCTCAACATCCCCGAATTCCGTGTCGCGTCGGGCGAGAAAGTCGCCATCATTGGCCCCAGCGGCGCAGGCAAAACCACCTTGCTGAAAATCATCAGCGGCATCATCCCACCGCAAGCCGGCAGCGTCCTGGTTGACGGAATGAGGCTGCATGGCCTGGACGACGCGGCCCGGCGCGATTTCCGCATCACCCGCGTCGGCTTCGTGTTCCAGGAGTTGGAATTGTTGGAATATCTCAACGTGTTCGACAACATCGTGCATACCTACCGCATCAACCCGGTGCTGCGCCTGGATGCATCGGTGCGCAAACACGCCCATGTCTTGGCCGAAGAAGTCGGCCTAGGGGAAAAACTGCGCCGGATGCCCAATGAACTCTCCCAAGGCGAGCGGCAGCGGACGGCGGTGTGCCGGGCCTTGCTGGCCGGGCCAGGCCTGATCCTCGCCGATGAGGCGACCGGCAACCTTGATCCAGCCAACAAGATCCGCATCCTGGATTTGCTGTTTCAGGCGTCTGAACAGCGGCTGTCCAGCCTGCTGGCCGTCACCCACGACCACGAATTGCTGCCCCGCTTCGACCGCGTCGTCGATTTCCGCTCGTTTCACAGGCCCTCACCTCCAGCCCCTCTCCCAAAGGGAGAGTGGCTTTATGCGCGACTTTGAATTTGCCTGATGCAGCACGATTTTTATCTCGCCTGGCGCTATCTGCGCCACCATAAAACGCGCACCTTGATTCTGATCAGTTGCCTAAGCCTGCTTGCCATCCTGCCTCTAGCCTTGCATTTGATGCTGGACGAGGGCGGGCGGCAGATGACCGCCCGTGCCGCAGCCACACCCTTGCTGGTGGGGGCCAAGGGCAGCGCGGTGGATCTGACCCTCAACGCCTTGTATTTCAGCGAGGCGGCGCAGTCGCGCATCACCATGGCGGAGTCCGACCGGATCGACGAAACCGGCTGGGCCAACCCTCTGCCGATCTATGCCCGTTTCCGCGTCCAGGGACACCCTCTGGTCGGTGTGACCTTGGATTATTTCGATTTTCGCCAGCTTGTCACGGCGCAGGGCGCGATGCTGGCAATGCTGGGCGAATGCGTGCTGGGCGCGGAAGCGGCGAAAGATTTGAAATTGAAGCCCGGGGACACCCTGCTGACCACACCGGAAAACCTGTTCGACCTGGCCGGGGTCTACCCGCTCAAACTGCATGTGACCGGCGTCTTGGGCAAAACCCACAGCCCCGACGACCAAGCGGTGTTCGTCGATTTGCAAACCGCGTGGGTCATCGACGGACTGGGCCACGGCCACGCCGAAACGAAAAAAGCCGACCCGACGGCTGTCGCCTTCGGACGCGCCGACGCCAATCTCGCCGCCGACGCCAAACTAGTCACCTACACGGAAATCACCCCCGACAATCTTGAATCTTTCCATTTCCACGGCGATCCAGCGACTTATCCCATCAGCGCCGTCATCGCCCTGCCCCATGACCGCAAGTCGTCCACTTTGCTGAGGGGGCGATACTTGGGTGCCGAGGAAAAGGCGCAAATCGTCCAGCCCCTGGAAACCACGCGCGGCCTGTTGCAAAACATCTTCCGCGTGGGCGTGTTATTCGACGCCGTGCTGGTGCTGGTGGGCGGGGCGACGTTGCTGGCCTTGGGGCTGGTGTTCGCGCTGTCCTTGCGGCTACGGCAAAAGGAGATCCAAATCATCTTCCTGTTGGGGTGCAGCCGCCTGACCGTGTTACGCCTGGTCGCCGCCGAAATCACCTTGATTGTCCTCGCCAGCGCCTCGGTGTGCCTGGCTCTGCTGCAACCCATCCAATACTACGCCGGCGACTTGGTGCGGCGTTTTGCCATTCCTTGAAGGAGATGCTTGTGTCTATGCGTTCCGTATTTTCCCGTTTTCTTTTCACCGTCTTGCTGTCTGGCTCCGCCTGGGCCGGGATGTCCGCCGACTCGCCCCGCTTGAAAATGGTCGCCACCAATTATCCTTTGGCCTATTTCGCCGAGCGCATCGGTGGTGTCCGCGTCGCGGTGAACCTACCCGTGCCGCCGGACGAAGATCCGTCCTTCTGGAAACCCAGCGCCAAGGCCGTTGGCGAGATGCAGAAAGCTGAGTTGATTCTGTTGAACGGGGCGGATTACGAGAAATGGCTGCCGCGTGTGAGCCTGTCCAAATTCAGGCTGGCCGACACGTCTGTCATTTTCAAAGATGCCTTCATCCGCATCGAAAATGCCGTCACCCACAGCCATGGGCCGGGGCCGGGGGGCATGCATTCCCACGACGGCCTGGCCAATAATACCTGGCTGGATTTCGAGCAGGCGCAAAAGCAGGCCGAGGCAGTGGCCCAAGCGATGATCCGCAAACGCCCGGAATTGAAGACGGTGTTCATGGAAAACCTCAAACCCTTGCAAGCCGACCTCGCCGAACTGGACGGTCAACTTAAAACCGCCGCCAAGCCCGGCCAGCCCTTGCTAGGCTCGCATCCGGTTTACCAATACCTGGCCCGCCGCTACGGGCTGAACCTGAAAAGTGTGCATTGGGAGCCTAACGAAATGCCAGCCCCGGCGGAATGGGAGGGCTTATGCAAAATCCTCGCCGGCCATCCGGCCAAGGTGATGATCTGGGAAGCCCCTCCCAGCAAAGAGATCGCCGGGAAGCTTAAGGCCTTAGGGGTGGAAAGCGTGGTGTTCGACCCCTGCCCCAACCGGCCCGAGTCGGGCGATTTTCTGGGCGTGATGAAGAAAAACCTGGAAAATTTGCGGGTAGCGATGCGTTGAATGGGCTTCAAGCCGTGAGTGAATCTTTCTCGCTCCTACGGTTTCCATGGGCATTGTCAAGCTTGCTGGCATTGGCCTCTTGCTCTGCCCCCCAGCTCGCCGACAATACGCTGACGCCCGACGAATTGCTGCGGCTGGGAACGCTAGAACAAGCCCGGCAAGCCACCGTCTTCACCGTCGAAACGCCCAGCGAAAAGGCATTGCTGGAAACCCCCAGCCGCCAGGTCAATCCGGCCTCGCCAGGGATAGACCGGCTCATCCGCTGCCTGGAAAAAACCGCCCGCCAACTCGACGGCATGGGGATTGCGGCCGTCCAGGCTGGCATCCCGGTCAAGTTGGTGTTGCTACGGCGCAGGGACGGTGACGGCGGCGAACGCTTTCAGCCCTTTTTCAACCTAGCCATTGTCCAAAGCTCCGTAAGCAAAACAGCCTCCTGGGAACATTGCCTGTCGGTGCGTTGGGGCTATCGCTTCACCCTACGGCCCGCGCAAATCACCGTCCGCTTCCAAACGGCCATGGGGGAAGCAGCCAGCGAAACCTTCAAAGGCGACGAGGCGGTGGTATTCCAGCAGGAAGCCGACCATCTCGACGGCCTCCTATTGAGCGGCCATCATTCCAGGGAATGGTTCATTCCTGCCCATGAAATGGATGCCTTCGCCCGCGAGAACGGAAGGAGATACCCGCCTTTATGTGAATATCGGCCTAGCCGTGGTCATTATCGTGCTAGGTGCCGCAATGGGGTTGCTGGCCAAGAAAGGCAAGAAAGCGCCAAAAGCCCTCCTGGTCGCCCATATCGGCTTGGCGGTGGTTTGTTACGGCATCCTAGGCTTTTTTGCCTTGAATCCATACGCCACCCTGATCTAAAAAAGGCCGTGACTTGCGGACAGAGGGTGCGATGCCTTCCGTCCGCAAGCAGTGGGCGTCGGAAATGTGCGGCAAGCCCCAGCCAGCGTCTTCGTGCCGCAAGAACGACCCTCCATCGGGTCGGCCAAGACAGCAAATGTGTCTTATCCAGCACAGATGCGTCATATAACCCAAAACCAATGGGGGCCTACTTTAATGACACGCGCAATAAGACTCCAACCATCTGATATATAATATTATTTACCAAAACACACAGTGTCGGCACGAGGTTTGCTGTCTACAACGATGTTGACCAACTGGCTCAATGGCCCGGCGCTTTCCATGGTCGGTGAAGAATACATTTTTGCTATAACTATAAGGAGCTTTTATGAAGAACATCCATTTCCGTGTGCTGTGTGTGCTTGCTTTAGGCTTTGTCGTCAACGTCAGCTTCGCTGGCGGACGCTATGCGAATCCCCCCAAGGGCTTGGTCGAAACCACCGACGCCTGCACCAAAGGACTTGAAGCCGCCGAAAAAGGCGACACGGCAGCGGCGCTGGAATACGCCAAGACCGGACGCAAGGTGGCGTTGGAATCGTACAAGGAGCTTAGCACCATGCCCATGGAAATCGGCTCTGCTGACACGAAAAAGGCGATTGCGGCACTGGAGGCCGGAAACCTTGCCGAAGCAAAGGAACTCTTCTCCCATTGCAAGAAGAAGATGCTAGACGAAATCGACTATTACACGAAGGAAGGCAAAATGAAGGATGGCAAGGTACTGAATTGAGGGATTTCCTCTGCTTGAATAGTGAACCGTGCTAGCGGTTTTTATCGGATTTGTCGCGTAACCAAGCTATGCCGCCGTCTCGCTTGCGAGACGGCGATCCCGCCAGTGCTAGACTACAAGCCACGCATTAGGCGGTTTTGATAACCTAATTGGCGACAAGGAAGTCCCTACAGATTTATCCAGGCCGACGGTCATGGCCCTTTCCTAAAGATTCAACGAACATGGACAATCATAATGAAGCGGGAGCCGAAGGCTTGCCCACTGTCTAGGCTCAATCTTCATCGACTATTATAAAGGTGACTTGTGCGCATTGTAAAAAACACCGTCAATTTCGGCCTTGGCGTATTGCTCAGCCTCAGTTGTTTCGTTGCCCACTCCCATCCGCAATCCGAAACCGAAACCGAATCAGCTTCCAAATCCAAATCCAAATCTGCCTCCAAGGAGGAAGAGCCTGCCGTGTTGGAGACGGTGGAAGTGGAAGGCCGGGCAAGGGATTTGATCGGCGTAACCTCCTCCGCCTCGCAAGGCGAGGTCGGCCAGCCGGAATTCCAGTATCGCCCTCTGTCCCGTGTCGGTGAGCTGATTGAGACCGTGCCTGGCATGATGGCCACCCAGCACAGCGGCTCCGGCAAAGCCAACCAATACTTCCTGCGCGGCTTCAACCTAGACCACGGCACCGATTTTTCCACGTGGGTGGACGGCATCCCGATCAATATGCCCACCCACGCCCATGGTCAGGGCTATATGGATCTCAATAGCGTCATCCCCGAACTCGCGGACAAGATCGAGTATGACAAAGGCCCTTATTATGCCGACGTGGGGGATTTTTCCTCCGCCGGCTATGCGCACATTAACTCAATGGATAAATTAAATCAAGGTTTTGTCAAGTTCACTGGCGGTTCTTTCAATTACTACCGGGGGGTCGCGGCCAATTCCAACAAACTCGGTGAAGGCGATTTGCTGTACGGCACCGAAGTGAACTTCTATAACGGGCCTTGGCAGCAGGCCGAAATTACCAATAAATTCAATGGAATACTGCGCTACACCCTAGACCAAGGCAATTGGGGCCTGTCCATCTTCGGCAAGGCATACCACAATTCTTGGACTGCCACCAATCAGATCCCTTTATATGCAGTGCAATCGGAGGGCTGGAACCTCTATGGCACGGGCGACCCCAGCGACGGCGGCATCAGCAACCGCTACAGCTTTTCCACCAACCTCTGGGGCAAAGGCGACTCATGGAAGAACAACCTCAACGTCTACGCGGTCTATACCGATCTCGACCTGTATTCCAATTTCACCGGCTATCTCAACTATCCCACCTTGGGCGACCAGATGGAGCAGAAAGAGCGCCGCTGGATGGGGGGTGCCAATGGCGAGCAGACTTGGTTCAATAAATGGTTCGGCTTCGACATGGACAATACTGTCGGTTTCCAAGTCCGCCACGACAGCATTTCCGGTCTGGCCCTGAACCAAACCGTCAACCGCTTGGTTTTCAAGCAGGATACGCTGGACAATGTCGGCGAAACCGTCGGCAGCGTGTTCCTCAACAACAAAACCCAATGGCTAAACAAATTCAAGACCGTCGCCGGGGTACGAGGGGATTTTTATAGTTTTGATGTCACCGACCTTTTGGGCGGGACGAATTCTGGCAGCAAGTATCGGGGGATTTTCAGCCCTAAGCTAAGTTTGATCGCAGGGCCTTGGGCCGACACCGAGTTCTTCATCAACATGGGTTATGGCTTCCATTCCAACGACGCACGTGGCGTGACCGCCACGGTCGATACCAACGGTGCGGCTATCATCAACGTCTCGCCGCTAACCCGCCAGCGCGGCGCCGAATTCGGTGTTCGCAGCCAATACGTGCGTGGATTGAACACCACCTTGGCATTGTGGTATCTGCACTCGGATTCCGAACTGGTTTGGTATGCCGACTCGGGCACCAACGAGCCGACCGGCCCCAGTGAACGCTACGGGGTGGAATGGACCAATTACTACAAGCCTACTGACTGGGTAACCTTGGACGCAGACTTCGCCTTCAGCGTGGCCAATTACACTGGGGTACCCTCAAATCAGCGATTCGTCCCCAACGCGGTACACCGGGTCATCAGTGCCGGGGCGGTGTTCGACCTCAGCCAGGGGTTCTTTGCCACCAGCCGGGTGCGGCATTTCGGCAGTGTGCCGCTGACTACGGACAACAGCCTCAACGCGGGCAACACCACCTTGGTCACCCTCGGGTTAGGTTATGAGCAGCCAGCCTACAAGCTGGAAGTGGATATTTTCAATCTGTTCAATTCCCACTCGAATGATATCGCCTACGAAGATGTCTACCGCACCCAGAGCGATGTCAGGAACAGCATCAACCCGAACGGGGTGGACGGCATTACCTTCCATCCGGTGGAACCACGGATGGTGCGGGCCACGGCGACGGTGAAGTTCTGAAGTTGCGCTATGTTCAGGTTTTGTGTTGATGCGATTGTTGATGCCACAGACGGCGCGGGTTCTAGACCTTCAAAGATCGCCGCAAACCCGTGCAAACAGGGAAGCATCAACATGTAATCTGAACACAGCCTGAAGTTGAGTCCCCCTAAGTTTTCCCGAAAAGCCTTTTCTTGTACAAAAGGCCTTTTTTATGTACGATGTAAAATATTAACAAGGGGGCTGCGATGTCTGAACTGACTTTGAATCAAAAGGTTACAAATTTTGCGAATAGCAAGCTTGGCCAGCAGGTCGGAGCGGGCGAATGTTGGGACTTGGCGAACAGCGCACTAAAAGATGCAGGGGCAGGAACCTCGTCCGATTTTGGCCCTATGGGTGACGATGCCGATTACGTCTGGGGTACTCCTATACCCGATTTAAAGGATGTTATTCCGGGTGACATCTTGCAGTATCGTGATTTCGTGATGAAGACCATAACCAAGACCGATGTATCATTTTCTGATAACACCGGCTGGGTTGATGATACTTCCGTCGAAATTTCCCATCCTCATCACACTTCGATAGTCTTTATCAATTCAGGCGATGCAAATCTAACCGTACTTGAGCAAAATGACCAAGGGAAACATGAAAAAGTTAAAAAAAACCTGATCCGCTGGAAGGATGCCGCAACCACCAAGAACACAACGAAACAAATGATGGAGCGTGAAGATAAAAACAAAAAGAAAATAAAGGAAATGGCAACGGTTACAGTTACAGTCGATACCGCAGTCACTGGCACGATCAAGGCGTACAGACCGAAGCTGAAGTGAGGACAATCGGGAGATGTTCTTACGTTGAACCAGTCCTTTTCAGATCTCCCCCTCGCTGGTTGCCAACTCGCCTGCCGACGGCGTCTCTTGTTGAGTTGCCAGCGCAAACTGCCATAGGCACATGCCCAGCAACCCCAGGAAAGACAGCCCTACCCAAAATGGCATGCTGAACCCTAAGAAAGTCCACACGACCTGGGTGCAGTCCCCGGTGCCTGTCAGGAACAGCCGGACGCTGTCGGCCAAGCTGAAATGCTCCAAAATATACGTTGCGCCGGGACCGCAACTTGCCAATTCCTCATGAGGCAAGATCTGGATCAAAAAGTGGTAAGCCGCCACGCCCGCCCCAGCCAGCGAGAACAGCCCGGCCAGGCCGGCGTAGACGCGCACACCGCCCGGCCCAGGACTGTGTACTGTCCCGGCTAGGAACACCGTAGCCAGGCTTAGCACAATCAAGCGCTGGGTGATGCACAGCGGACAAGGCTCCAGCTTGGCCACGAACTGAAAATAAGCAGCCGACAATTCCATGGCGACACAAGCCAGGAAGCCCGCCAACAACCACACCCGCGCCCGCACCGCGCAAGCCTGCCGATAAAGCCTTGGCAATCCGTTCATAGGAAAACGCTCTTTGAAAAAATGTGTCTTATGATAAGCCCGGTGGCGGCCGCAAGGAAGCATCGGCGCTCAAATGACCCGTTGACCGCATGCTTAAACGTGCATCAATCTTGGCAACATGCTGCGGTGGGTGGGCAGGGAGAAATTGCGGGTGGCAGGGGCCGGGCTTGCGGACGCGCCTAAATCTTATAAACTACCCCCCCACCACACGCTAAATTTCCCCGCACTTGCCGGACACCCCCGATGAAATCGATAGCCATCAACTCCCGCAACCTATTTGAGCATATCCTTACCCGTTATCGAGGGGTTTTCGCAACGGTTATCCTATTGCCAATCTCTGTCGTGTATGCCATAGCCTCTTCAATCCGCCAGTGCATGGCTTTTTACCTGCAAAGCGCACCCGCCAAGCACGACCAACGCGTCGCCCACGTGATCCGGCAGATTCAGGATTGGCAGCGCGAGGGATGCAAGGAGAAATTATGCACCGCCCGCTCCGGCTGGAAGACGATGAGCGAACTGGTGCCTAAATATAAACTCTCCCATCGCAATATTGACGTGGGCCTGCATGACATTTTGCATATCGACGGACAGAGCCAACTCGTCAAGGTGGAGCCTTTGGTGAGCATGGGGCAGATCACCCGAACCTTGTTGCCACTCGGTTGGACACTGCCCGTGGTGCCGGAATTGGACGATTTGACGGTGGGTGGGCTGATCATGGGATTTGGGGTGGAAACCAGCAGCCACAAATATGGTTTGTTCCAATATATTTGCGAATCTTTCGACATTGTCACCGCCGAAGGCAAACTGCTGCATTGCAGCCGCATGGAAAATGCCGGGCTGTATTATTCGATTCCTTGGAGCCACGGCACCTTGGGGTTTCTGGTCGCCGCCGAGTTGCGCATCATCCAGGCGAAAAAATATGTCAAAGTCCGCTACCAGCCGGTTTATACCCTTGATGGGGCAGTCGCCGTTTTCGAGACCGCTTGCCGGGATAGTGGGCATAACGATTTTGTCGAAGGCTTAGTTTACAGCCGTGACAGCGCGGTCATCATGCGCGGCAACCTGACCGATGAAATCCTGCCAGATGGACATTTAAACCCAATCGGCTATTGGCATAAACCTTGGTTTTACAAGCATGTTGAATCTTATCTGGATGCCCGCCAAGAGGGCGTGGAATATATTCCTTTACGGCATTATTATCATCGACACACCCGCAGCCTATTTTGGATGATGGAGGAAATCATCCCCTTCGGCAACCATCCTCTGTTCCGATTCTTGTTGGGCTGGGCTTTGCCGCCTAAAATCCCCTTGTTGAAATACACCGAAACCAAGACGACCCGCGATTTGCGGGAAAAGCATCAAGTGCTGCAAGACATGCTAATGCCGATGGCGAAGCTGAAGTTATCCATTGAGTATTTCGCCGAAAATTACGCGCTTTATCCGCTCTGGCTGTCACCGATGGCAGTCTACGGCAACGAGCGGCAACAGGGATTCCTCCATCCCTTCCGCGGCGCGGAAGGCAATTTGGACGAGATGTATGTGGATATTGGCGCATACGGAACACCGCGCAAGGCGAATCTCGACACACGTAGAGCGTTGCCCCTGCTGGAGCGCTTCGTCATTGACAACCAAGGCTACCAGGCTCTTTACGCGAAAACCACCTTGAGCCGCGAGGATTTCAGGGCCATGTTCGACCATACGGATTATGATAGGCTGCGCCAGCAAATGCCGCACTGCCTGCAGGCCTTCAACGAGGTTTACGACAAGGTGTCCGCAAGAGGCAGGGTCGCACCAGTGGAGGCTAGAAAATTAAAACCCCTCTCCCGCAGGGAGAGGGGCTAAACAAAGCCCCTTAACCCCACCCCTATCCCCACGGGAGACGGGCTAAACGCCGCAGCACATCCGATGCGTAGAATCGCAATCATCCAAGACGACATCACCGGCCTCGCCGTGGATGCCATCGTCAACGCCGCCAACGAGTCGTTGCTGGGCGGCGGCGGGGTGGACGGGGCGATCCACCGCGCCGCCGGGCCGGAACTGCTGGCCGAGTGCCGCAATCTCAAGGGCTGCATGACTGGGCAGGCGAAAATCACACGGGGCCACAGGCTTCCGGCCCGTTTCATCATCCATGCCGTTGGCCCCATCTGGCAGGGCGGCGGGGCGGGCGAGGCCAGGTTGCTGGCCTCATGTTATCGGCGCTCCATGGATCTGGCTCGGGAAAACGGACTGGCCACCCTCGCCTTTCCGGCTATCTCCTGTGGCATTTTTGGATTTCCGTTGGAACAAGCGGCTGACATCGCCGTCTCAACCATAATGCAAGCCCTGACCGAGGATGACGGGATCGAAAAAGTTTATCTGGTTTGCTTCGGGGCCGACGTGCTAACCGCCTACTCACGCGCTTTGGCGCAGTTTAACGAGAGAACCACAAAGCCATGATCGTCTCCCCCGAAGCCCGAACCCTCGCCCAGGATCTGCTGGATTTCATCGACGCCTCGCCCAGTCCCTGGCATGTCGCCTCCACCTTGGCGCAACGCTTGGAGGCGCAAGGCTTCCAGGCTTTGCGCGAGGCCGAGCGCTGGCAGCTTGGGGCTGGCGGCAAGTACTTCGTCGTGCGTGGCGGATCTTCTGTCGTCGCCTTCGTCATGGGTTCGCAATCGCCGGATTGCTCCGGCTTCAAAATCGTCGGCGCCCACACCGACTCCCCCGGCCTGCGGCTGAAGCCACGTGCGCCGCACGCCGCCGAACCCCTGGCCAGGCTAGGGGTGGAGGTTTACGGCGGACCTATCCTGGCCAGCTTCACCGACCGCGACCTCAGTCTGGCCGGGCGCGTCAGCCTGCGGTCGGACACCGGCCCGATATCCAGGCTACTGCGCTTCCACAAGCCGCTGGTCCGGCTGCCCAACCTGGCCATCCACATGAACCGCAACGTCAACGAGGACGGCTTGAAATTAAACAAGCAGACGGAATTGCCTTTGCTGCTGGGCAACCTGCTGGAGGCTTTGCCGCCCGGCGAGCAGTTCAGCGCCCTGCTCGCCCACGAGGCCAGGGTGCCACCGGGCGAGATCATCACCTGGGAATTCCAGGTCTACGACACGCAAAAGGGCGTTTTCTGGGGGCCGCACGAGGAATTCATCGCCGACAGCCAATTGGACAACCTGGCCTCCTGCCACGCCGGGATCAGCGCCCTGCTCAACGCCAAGAAACCCAAGGCGACTTGTGTGTGCGCCTTGTTCGACCATGAGGAAGTCGGCAGCGAAAGCGCCAAAGGCGCGGGCGGCAGCTTCCTCGCCGACATGCTAGGCAGGATAACCATGAGCCTAGATCGCGAAGGGCAGGCGCGCGCCCTGGCGCGGAGCTTCTTCGTCAGCGCCGACATGGCCCACGCCTACCATCCCAATTTCCCCGCCGCCTACGAGCCCCAGCATCAAATCCGCGTGAACGGTGGCCCCGTCATTAAGACCAACGCCAGCCAACGCTATGCCACGGACGCCGAATCGGAAGCCTTTTTCATCGATCTGTGCGCACAGGCCGAGGTTCCGTACCAGCAATATTCCCACCGCACCGACTTGGGTTGCGGCAGCACCATCGGCCCCGTCGTCGCCTCGCGTTTGGGTGTGCGCTCGGTGGACGTGGGCAATCCCATGTGGGCCATGCACAGCGTCCGCGAAAGCGCCGGGGCGGCTGACCATGGCTTGATAATCCGAGTGTTGCAGTGTTTTTTCGAGGGAAAATAACAGCTTACGTGAATAGCATTGCCCTAAGGCTACCCCATGAAAAAGCCCCCCACCCTGCCCGCCGACGCTGATGAGCCGCCGCGCCGTCGTGCGAAGGAACAAACGCCGAAGAGCGAGAGCGCAGCGGATCTGGACGCTACGCCGACCTCTACGATTCCGCTCCCATAGGCTATTTCAGCCTTTGCCGCGAAGGCATCATCCTCCAGCTCAACCTGGCCGGGGCCAGCCTCTTGGGGCATGCGCGCTCGGCGTTGGCAGGCAAGCCTTTTTATGCGTTCGTCCATGAAGAGTCCCGGCCCGTGCTCGACGCTTTGCTGGCGAAGACATTCGCAGACCAGTCCAAAACGGTCTGCGAACTGACGTTTCTCCCCACGGATCGATGCACGTCAATCACAGCCCACATCGAAGCCATCGCCGATGCGGAAGGCCTGGAATGCCGCATGGCAGTCATCGACATCACCCGGCGCAAACTTGCAGAGGAGGAGCTGCAACTCACGTCTCTGGTGTATCAGGCCATGAACGAGGCAATCATGGTAGCCGATACCGACAACCGGATCATCGCCATCAACCCGGCGTTCACCCGGCTGACCGGCTACAGTGCGGAAGAAGCCATCGGCCAGCCGACATCCCTGCTCAAATCCGGACGCCAGACTGCTGAATTTTACCAGCAAATGTGGCAAGACATGGAAACCACCGGCCACTGGCAAGGCGAAATCTGGAATCGGCGCAAGAACGGCGAGGTCTACATCGAGTGGTTGAGCATCAGCACCATCTACGGCACCGACGGCGCGGTGCTGCGCCGGGTTGCGATGTTCTCGGATCTGACCGAACAAAAACGCAACGAGGCGGCAATCTGGCGGCAGGCCAACTACGACACGCTGACCGGCCTGCCAAACCGCAGCCTGTTCAATGACCGCTTGCAGCAGGAGTTGAAGTCCATCCGCCGCGAAGACCACGCCCTGGCGCTGCTGTTCATCGACCTCGACCATTTCAAGGAGGTCAACGACAGCCTCGGCCACCGCTGCGGCGACCAGTTGCTGGTCGATGTGTCCCGGCGCATCGGCAACTGCGTGCGCGAAGCCGACACCGTGGCCCGGCTGGGAGGTGACGAATTCACCATCATCCTGCCCGGTCTCACCGAAGCCGGCCGCATCGAGGGGATCGCCCAGCAGATCATTGACACCGTGGCCGAGCCTTACCCGTTGGGTGATGAAATTGCCCATGTCTCGGCCAGCATCGGCATCACCCTGTACCCGGACGATGCCGCCGACATTGAAACCCTGCTCACGAACGCCGATCAGGCCATGTATGCGGCCAAGGCCCGGGGCCGCAACCGCTTCTGCTATTTCACTGCGGCGATGCAGCAAGCTGCGCAGGAACGGCAACGCCTGGGCCATGACCTGCGCGGCGCGATAGCTGCCGGCCAGTTTACCGTCTATTACCAGCCTATCATCAGCCTGGCCAGCGGACGCTTCGTCAAAGCGGAGGCTCTGCCGCGCTGGCTGCACCCTACCAGGGGCATGATCGAACCGGTCGATTTTATCCACCTGGCCGAAGAAATCGGCCTGATCAACGAAATCGGCGACTGGGTGTTCCGAAAGGCAGCCTGCCAAGCCAAGGAATGGATGGACTCACGCACAGGCTTTCTGCAAGTCAGCGTCAACAAGTCGGCGCGCCAATTCCTTGAGTGTTTCCCCAAAGAAAAGTGGATCAACTATTTGCAAGAGATCGGCCTGCCAGCTTCATACATCGCCATCGAAATCACCGAAGCCCTGCTGCTCGACGAGCGTCCCGCCGTGGCGGCGACTTTGTCGAAGCTTCGTGAGGCGGGCATCCAGATCGCCGTCGATGATTTCGGCGTCGGCTATTCGGCCATGTCCGACCTGAAGAAATTCGACATCGGCTACCTGAAAATCGACCAGTCTTTCGTGCGGATCATGGCCACGGACAAAGACGGCTTGGCTATCGTGGAAGCCAGCATCGCCATGGCCCACAAGCTCGGCATCAAAGTGATCGCCGAGGGCGTGGAAACCACTTGGCAACACCAGCGGCTAGTCGCCGCCGGTTGCGACTACGGCCAAGGCTATCTGTTCGCCCGGCCTATGCCGGCCGACGAATTGGCCGCCCGGCTGACGCAGGGGCAGGGATAACATCCCCTCAAGGGATGTTATCCCTATTTGTCATCTATTTGGCCTCGCCCAAACCGGGTATGCCAATGGCCTGGATGCGCTTGGCGTTGTCGCCTTCCTCGTAACGCGGCAACCGGCCCTCTACCTGCCACAACCGAAACGCCAGGGCGGAGGTCAGCACACGGACGGGGTAATCGCGGGGCAGGTTTTGCAGATAAGGCTGGATGGTCGCGAAATCCCGCGCACCATACTGGCTCATGATGGAAAGCAGGCCACCATTTTTCGGGCCGATGTTATAGGCCAGCAGGCTTAGGAACAAATCGTCCTTCATTTCGCCCAGATAATGCCGCCAGGTCGCCGCCGCGAGCAGGGCGTTGTGCCTTGGATTCCGCCAATCCAGGGGTCCGCCACCCACCTGCTTGCCAACCTTCTCCACCACCGCCTTGGGCGGAGCGGTGATCTGGAACAGGCCGCGCCCGCCGTCCTTGCTATCGCGGGGCAGGAAAGACGACTCCGCCGCCCCCATCCCCACCATGACCGCGCCGTCCACGCCATAAACCGCCGCAGCTTCCTGGATGGCGGCTTGGTAGGGCTCGGCGCGTTCGAGCATCAGTTGCATCTGGGCCAAATCGGCGCGGCGGTAGGCGGCATACACCTGATGGGAGAGCGTGGCACGCTCCGCCTGCCTGACGCCGCCGACCAATTCGCGCAGATGCCCCAAATCCCGGCGGAACTCGCCGCCCAGCGCAAACCAGCCCGCACCCACGGCGACCAACAGCGCCATCAAAACTGGCAGAAAGCCGGCCTTCTTGATTAAAGGCGCGCGGATTTTCAGCCAAAGCCGGAACAGCAGGAACAAGGCCGCAGCCAGCACCAGCACAACCCCGGCAAATGGCAGCAGGCTGGACCACAAACCCACCCCGGCGAAGCGCTCCGCCGCCCGGCCCAAAGCCGCAATGACCGCCACCAAGGCGGCAAACACCAGGGCAGCGGTTTCCAAAGCCAAGCATAAGAATCGTCGGCCATGGACAGCCGCCCGCATGGCAGACTTTTTCGAGTCCTTGGACTTGGCCGATGTCTTCTTGCCAGCGCTGGTTTTTTTTCTGTTCTCTTGCTTCGCCACTGCCGCCTGCCCACTTTACTTCCACCGATATTACCATATGATTTTATGATCTCCATCCGCCTGCCCGGAAAGCCTCCCGGCGCTTGCGCCGAAGGCTGAAATAATCGACCATTGCCCACTTTCTTCAACGCCAGTCCCGCATCGGGCCTGATGAAACCGGAATCTGAAAAAGCCATGACTGAAATCAAAAGCCTACCCCCCAAACAAGCTTGGAGCGTGTTGGAGACCGATTCTTCCGCCGTTTTGCTGGATGTGCGTGACCGCACCGAATTCGGCTTCGTGGGCCACCCGACCGTCGCGGTCAACATCCCCTGGAAGGAAGCCCCGTCCTGGCAAGCCAATCCACACTTTATCGTCGATGTGCGCCAGCGCATCCCCAACCGCAACAGGCCGGTGTTGCTCATCTGCCGCAGCGGGCAACGTTCTATGGACGCGGCCAAAGCGTTGGCCGAAGCGGGCTATACGGATCTCACCAATATCGAGGAAGGCTTCGAGGGGCCGCTGGACGAACACAAGCATCGGGGCAGCCTAGGAGGCTGGCGGGCGCATGGACTGCCTTGGGAACAAAGCTGACCTGTGCGCCATCTCCCTTGGGAGAGAATCTAAAAATGATGCCGCGCATGGATTCAACACCCTGAGCGGCCATCTATTTTCCCACAGTACGGAAGCCCAATGGACAGCATCCCTGCAAGGGGATGCTGCCAGCAACCCATCACTAGTAATTTAAAAAAACGAAACAATCAATCCCCCAAACAGCAACCCCATCTATACAGGAACTTTTGCCCAAAAGCCATAATCAGACTTTTTTGATACGACCATCCTGAAAAGCAGCAGTGAGATTCCAATGAAAAACTTCCCACACCTCATCAATATCCCTCATTTCTTTGGTTTGGCATTGGGCATGCTTTTGCCTTCGCTGAGTTTTGCCCAGGAAGCAGTTGCCGTGACACAAGTGGATTTGCAGCATCATTTCGTCGGCTATTTTGCGATTGCGATCACAGTTCTTGCTTATGGCATCGCCATGACTGAAGACCTGCACCAATTAAGCAAGGCCAAACCAATGGTATTAGGTTCTGCAATCATTTGGTTCGCCATTTTTGTATATTATTCATTAGTGTTTGGAACCGCAAAAAACATTGCTTCTGTTTTTCAAAGCAATTTAATGGCTTATGCGGAGCTATTTCTATTTATTACCGTGTCGATGACTTTTTTGAACTCCATGACAGAGCGAGGCATTTTCGACGGCTTGCGCATTGTATTGGTCAATAGAAAGTACAGCTACCGGCAATTATTTTGGATTACGGGTGTGCTGGCTTTTTTACTGTCTACCGTTGTCAGCAGCTTGACGGTGGGTTTGTTGATGGGATACATCATATTGGAGATTGGAAAAGGCCAGCCTAGATTTGTTGGCCTAGCAGGATTGAACGCGGTGGTCGCAGCCAATGCCGGCGGCACGATGAGTCCCCTAGGCGGCATTTCCACATTCTTCGTTTGGCAACAAAACATGCTGCATTTCACAGAATTTTTTGCGTTGACAATCCCCTGCATCGTGAACTTTGTCGTGCCGGCAGCCATCATGCATTTTTCAGTTGTCAAAATATGCCCTACTTTTCCTAAAGAAAAAGTTGTATTAAAACGCGGCAGCAAGCGGATTATTTTGATTTTTATCCTTACCGTCAGCATCACCGTTTTATCGAACGTGTTCCTTGACATGCCTTCGATAGCAGGAATGATGCTTGGATTGGCGATGTTGCAATTTTTTAGTTACTATTTAATCAAGTCGGAGGGTAAATTCGCAAAGGTCAATCACTTTTTGACCGAATATGGAAAGAAAAACTATATGGATTCACAAAGAGGCTTCGATGTTTTCAAATGTATTGCGGGCGTTGATTGGGATACATTGTTATTTTTCTACGGCGCAATGATGATTGTCGGTGCGCTCAGTTTTTTGGGGTATTTAGATTCCATGGCCCATTATTTGTTCACGGAAATTAGCCCCACCGTGGCAAATATAATAATTGGCTTGACATCCTCATCCATTGATAATGGCACATTGATGTTTGCGGTGTTAAATATGCGCCCACCATTTCCGCTCGAACAATGGTTATTGTTGACCCTGACATTGGGTGTGGGCGGCAGCTTATTGGCGATTGGCTCCGCGCCTGGGCTGCATGTGCTGGGATTGATGAAAGGAAACATGAAAGAAGGTGAAGGCTATACTTTTACCCTTCATTTGCGCTGGCTACCTGCAATTTTGTTGGGTTTTTTTGCTAGCATTGCCACGCTCTTTTTAATAAACGGCGGCAAGTTCTAGTGTTTTTTGATGCTTAATGTTTAGGCCGCCTTTCACAGCCTCGCTTTCAGATGTCTATTCCAAATACCAAAGGGGACGCGTGTTCAACGAGTTTTATCGGGAACGCCTTTTTTCACTGAGAAAACCATGGCTTAAGGGACAATTTTATCTCATAATTTAGCCGCCAGCTTCGGCCCCTGAGATCCCCTACAACGGTTCATGAATCTCTTATGAAAAAAAATCTTCGTTATCTTGGTGGCTTGATGGCGGGACTGCCAGCCTCAGCTTTAGCCGAAACCGTGACACCATCCCAGTCGCCCGACCTGATCCATCACTGGGCTGGATATTTCTCCCTGGTGGTGATTCTGATCGCCTACGCTTCCGCCATGCTGGAGGATCTCACGATGCTCCGGAAATCCAAGTCGATGGTCCTGGGCGGCACGTTGGTCTGGTTCGCTATCCTTCTGGCCTATCGGGAACACGGCGATGTCCACCCCGCCGTCGAAGCCTTCAAATCGAACCTACAGGCTTACATGGAACTGCTGCTGTTTATCATGGCGTCCATGACCTATCTGAACGCCATGGAAGACATGCATGTGTTCGACGCGCTGAGGAACTGGCTGGTGGGAGCGCGCTTCGGCTATCGGAAATTGTTCTGGATAACGGGCATTCTGGTGTTTGTCCTCTCCACCGTAATCAATGGCCTGACGGCGGGCCTCCTGATGGGCGCTGTCGTGATGGCTGTGGGTAAGGGCAATCCCCGGTTCATCTCACTCGCCTGCATCAACATCGTGGTCGCCACTAACGCGGGAGGCTCCCTGAGCCCGCTAGGGGGCATTTCGACGCTGTTTGTATGGCAGAAGGGCCTGGTGGGGTTCACTCAATTCTTCACCCTGTTCATTCCCTGCCTCGTCAATTTCCTCGTGCCGGCTGATCGCCATGAGTTTCGCCGTGCCCAAGATCTGTCCACTCCTCGAAACTAACAAAATCCATCTACAGCGGGGTGCAACCGGGGTCATTTTCCTGTTCGGTGTGACCATCGCCCTTGCCATTGCCTTCGACATGCTGCTTCGCCTGCCGCCTGCGGCGGGCATGATGGCCGGGTTGAGTTTTTTGCAACTCTACAGCTTCTACTTACAAAGGTCGGAGCCGCGCAACGGCCATGGCTCCGCCCAATTCCTGGCCTTTGAGGACGAGCCCGGGGTGGGCCACGAAATTCTGGAACCCTACTCCTACGACATTTTCGAGAAAGTCGGGCGGCTGGAATGGGACACCCTATTGTTTTTTTACGGCGCGATGATGGGTATCGGGGGCTTGGGTTTTATTGGTTATCTTGACGCCATCTCCCAGTGGCTGTACGGCCAGCATGATCCCACCCAGGCCAATGTGCTTATCGGCTTATCCTCGGCCCTGGTGGATAACGGCACCCTGATGTTCGCCGTTCTCAGCATGCATCCGGGTATTTCCCAAGGCCAATGGTTGCTTCTTACCCTGACCTTGGGCGTCGGGGGAAGCCTTATGGCGATCGGATCAGCGCCCGGCATTGGCCTGCTGGGGCTGACCAAAGGACAATATTCGTTTTTGGGCCATTTAAAATGGTTCCCGGTAATCTTGGTTGGCTATTTTGCGGCCGTCGGAGTGCATTTTCTTGTGAATGCCCGTTTTTTTTGAGGAAAAGGGTTTATGTCCATTGTGCCTTTCGACCTGACTCGCCACTGGGTGGGTTACGCCGCTATCGCGATTTTCTTTGCCGCTTATGTGCTCGCGATGCTGGAAGACTCCATCATGATGCGCAAATCCAAACCCATGGTCTTCGCGGGCAGCTTGATTTGGGTGCTGATCGCTTCGACCTATGCCTCAGGCGGACTTGGCGAAGAGTCCGGACATGCGTTTCGCGCCATTTTGGAAGGATACGCAGAACTTTTCCTATTCATTCTGGTGTCGATGACCTACCTCAACGCGATGGAGCAACGCGGGGTATTCGACAACCTGCGTATCTGGCTGTTAAGCAAGGGCTTCGGCTACCGCAAGCTGTTTTGGATCACCGGAGTCCAGTCCTTCTTGCTGTCCGCCGTGATTTCCAACCTGACCACCGCTCTCCTGATGGGTTCTGTCGTAATGGTCATGGGCAAGAGAAATCCTAAATTTATCTCAATTGCGTGCGTCAACATCGTGGTCGCCACCAATGCCGGCGGTTCGTTCAGTCCCTTTGGCGACATAACCACCCTATTGGTTTGGCAGAAGGGCATCGTCCCATTCACCCATTTTTTCTCCTTATTCCTTCCTTCGGTTGTCAACTTCGTCGTACCCGCCGCCATCATGCACTTCTGGGTGCCCAAGGAATATCCTGAGTCGGTTGGAAAACCTCAACCTTTGCAACATGGCGCAAAAGGCATCATTGCCTTGTTTATCGTAACCATAATAACCGCCGCATACTTCGAAAACTCATTAGACCTTCCACCTGCCGCCGGCATGATGGCCGGCCTGACCTTTCTGAGTTTTTACTTTTTTTACCTCTTTAAGGTGAGGGTCGAATGGAAGCATGGCCCGGGAGGGGGCAAAACAGCCGGGGGACAGGCAAAGTTGGAAAAACCCTATGATTCGACCGAGACTAAACAACACTTCGACGTTTTCCATAGTGTGGCACGGCTGGAATGGGATACCTTGCTGTATTTCTATGGTGTCATGACGTGTGTTGGCGGCTTGAGTTTCATCGGATATTTAACGTTCGCCTCCAACCTTCTTTATACTGATCTCACCCCGACCCTTGCCAATGTATTGATAGGTATCATTTCCGCCTTCATCGACAACGGCACCATCATGTATACGGTATTGACCATGGCACCTTCCATATCGCAAGAACAATGGCTATTGGTGACATTGACTACCGGGGTTGGCGGCAGCATGCTGGCGATTGGCTCGGCCGCTGGCATCGGGCTCATGGGGCAGAGCAAAGGTGCCTATTCATTCATCTCGCACCTGAAGTGGACGCCAGTCATCGCGCTCGGTTACATCAGCAGTATCCTTGCGCATGTTTTGGTCAACATGAGCCTGTTTTGATTGCGCAACAAGCTTGAGCCCGATCTTGAGCCCGATCCGCCCAGCCCCGATTTTGCTGACCGAAGCTGGGGGGTATAGGTTGTTGTGCAAGGAGAAATTTTAGCCCATCCCTAAACGACCGACGGCTCGGTGGCAACCCAGGCCGGCAATTGCTGGATTTTGCCGAACCATGCCGCGATATGGGGGTAAGCTTCCATCGGATATTTGCCAGGCTCGGCGTACATCAGAATCGGCGCGACTGACAGATCCGCGAGAGTCATCGTATCGCCGACCAGCCACGTATGAACCGCCAAATGGCCGTCTAGCGCCTTGGCGAAACGGTGGAATTTCTCTTCGGCCTTCTTGAGTTCCTCGGCATCGGCCTCGCCTCGCCCCAGCATCGGTTTCAGCACATTTTCGAAAACGTAAACGGCGCAAGTCGGTGCCCAGTTCGCCGTTTCCCAGAACTGCCAACGCAAGATGTCGGCGCGGCTGCGGGCGTCGCCAGGCAAGAGTGCCGAGTCTGGCGCCAGCGCGGCGAGGTATTGGACAATCGCGTTGGATTCCCACAGCGAGAAATCGCCGTCCACCAAGGTCGGCACTTTGCCCAGCGGGTTAAGCCGCAAAAACTCGGGGGACTGCCCCTCGCCGGCAAACAGATCGACCCTCTGGGTTTCCAACTGGATGCCGAGCAGCGACGCAACAATCAGGACTTTACGGACAAAGGGCGAAGCGGGATGGTAGTAGAGTTTCATAGGTTGCTCCAGGCGGGTTTTGAACAAAAGGTTTGATCCCTGTCTTGCGGGACGCCAAGCGAAAAACCGGTCTCCGCCCCCCCGCCGTGGCTGCTCGTAATGACGGACATATCAGAACACATATTCTGTATACTGTAAACAAGAACATCCGTTCTGCGTCCACCCATTTTTTTCAGTCGAGGGTGGACAAAGCCACGCCGATGACATTCTCTATCGCCTCGGCGCCTGCGCCGGCGCGGGCCATCACGGGCAGCGCGTGCAGGACGCCGAACAGGAAATCCGCTTCGCGCCGCACGTCGAAGCCTGCGGGAAGCTCGCCCATGTCCTCGGCATTGGCGAGCATTTGCAAAATGCCATTGCCGAAATGCTCGCGGACTTCTAGGATTCTGGCGGCCGTGGCCTCGTCATGCAACCCCATCTCGTTGACGGAATTGAACACCAGGCAGCCCAGCTTTCCGCCCGGCTGGCGCGCGAATTCGGCCAGCAGGGCGAACAAGGCGCGGATCGCGGACAGCGAGGCGCCGGGCTGTTCGATGATGTCCAGCATGGGGCGCGTGACGTTGGCCTGATAGTGTTCCAATGCCGAGAGGAACAAGCCGTTTTTGTCGCCGAACTCGCCATACAGCCCATACCGGCTGACCCCGGTCGCGCTGACCAGATCCTCAATGGAGGTTCCGAAATATCCCTTCGCCCAAAACACCCGCATGGCCTTGTCTAGCGCCTCGGATGGGCAAAATTCTCGGGGGCGGGCCATGGAAACCGTTGTGCCTTATGCGTTATGAAACATCGTGGCTCGATGATGGCACGGGGCTCGCGGCAGAGTCAACGTGGTTTATCGCCTTCGCCGCCGGGGAACGGGAATTGCCAGATGACACCGCATGATGTTAGCCAATCCCCGCCGGAATCAGTATAATGATGCACTTTTGCGGCGCATTACCCGGCAGCACTGGCGTTTCCTTCCCTCCTTCCTCCCGCCCAAAGCGTTTGACACGGCACCGTAACACGGTGGGTTTAATAATGCCTTAGGGACTAGCGGCCCTGTTCCCACGCCCAGCGCAATACGCCCCATTGACCCAACCCCTAAGGTTTTATGATCCAAAATTTACGCAACATCGCCATCATCGCCCATGTCGATCACGGCAAGACCACATTGGTCGACAAGCTCCTGCAACAGTCCGGCACCTTCGCCGCGCATGAAAAGCTCGAAGAGCGGATGATGGACTCCAACGCGCTGGAAAAGGAGCGAGGCATCACCATCCTGGCGAAAAACACCGCGCTGGATTGGAAGGACTATCATATCAATATCGTGGACACCCCCGGCCATGCCGACTTTGGCGGCGAGGTGGAGCGGGTGCTATCCATGGTGGATTCGGTGCTGCTGCTGGTGGACGCAGTGGACGGCCCGATGCCGCAGACCCGTTTCGTAACGCAGAAGGCTTTCGCGCTGGGCCTCAAGCCCATCGTCGTCATCAACAAGATCGACCGGCCCGGCGCGCGCGCCCATTGGGTGTTGGATCAGACCTTCGACCTGTTCGACCGCCTAGGCGCGACCGAAGAGCAGTTGGACTTCCCTGTGGTCTACGCCTCCGCCTTGAACGGCTACGCCGGGGACAACCCGGACGTGCGTGAAGGCAATATGGACTATCTCTTCCAGACCATCGTCGACAAGGTGCATCCACCCTTGGTGGACGAGGAAGGCGGCTTCCAGATGCAGATCAGCCAGTTGGACTATAACTCCTATGTCGGCGTCATCGGCATAGGCCGCATCCAGCGCGGCAAGGTCAAGACTAACACCCCTGTCGTGGTGGTAAACCGCGACGGCAAGCAGCGCAACGCCCGCATCCTCCAGGTTTTCGGCTTCAAGGGCCTGGAACGGGTGGAAGTGCCCAACGCCAGCGCCGGCGACATCATCGCCTTCACCGGCATCGACACCTTGGAAATCTCCGACACCCTTTGCAGCGCGGATGCCGTCGAGGCGCTGCCTCCCTTGTCGGTGGACGAGCCGACTGTGAGCATGACTTTCCAGGTCAACAACTCCCCTTTCGCCGGCCGGGATGGCAAATTCGTCACATCAAGGCAGATTCGCGAGCGGCTTCAGCGCGAACTGTTGCACAACGTGGCTTTGCGGGTCGAAGACACCGCCGACCCGGACAAATTCAAGGTCTCCGGGCGCGGAGAACTGCACCTGTCCATCCTCATCGAGAATATGCGCCGGGAAGGCTACGAGCTGGGTGTGTCCCGCCCGGAAGTCATTATCAGGGAAATCGACGGCGAGTTGTGCGAACCCTACGAATTCGTAACCATCGAGGTGGAAGAGATACACCAGGGCACGATCATGGAAAAGATCGGCGAGCGCAAGGGCGACCTGCAAGACATGGTGCCGGACGGCCAGGGTCGGGTGCGCCTGGAATACAATATGCCTTCGCGTGGGTTGATCGGCTTCCAGACCGAATTCCTCACCGCGACATCAGGCACCGGTCTGCTCTACCATGTGTTTGACCGCTACGCCCCGATGAAGAAGGGTGATATCGGCCAGCGCCAAAACGGCGTGTTGATTTCCAATGTCACAGGCAAGGGCGTGGCCTTCGGGCTGTTCAACCTGCAAGAGCGCGGTCGCCTGTTCGTGGAGCACGGCACCGAAATTTACGAAGGCATGATCGTCGGCATCCATTCCCGCGACAACGACTTGGTGGTGAACCCAACCAAGGCCAAGCAATTGACCAATATGCGAGCCTCCGGCAGCGACGAGGCCATCATCCTCACCCCGCCCATCCGCCTCAGCCTGGAGCAGGCGCTGGAGTTCATCGACGACGATGAACTGGTGGAAGTGACGCCAAAAACCCTCCGCATCCGCAAGAAACTGCTGTTGGAGCATGAACGCAAGAAAGCCTCGCGCTCAGGCGAGTAAGCCAGCTTTACCAGCTTTAATGGCAGCGTTGGGTTGCGGATCTATCGCAACCCAACAAAGGTCAAAGCTTAGTGGCCTGAAGGCCACCCTGCAACGGATTTCATTCCATCTCCCGCAGAGAGATGGGTCACGTATATTCGTAAGCCACTTGGTTGCGCCCTCTGTCCTTGGCGATGTACAGGTTCCGGTCGGCCCGCAAAAGAAGGTCGCCGACCGAATCGTCCCTGGCGAAGAAAGCCAGCCCTAAGCTGCCAGTCAGTTTGATTCCGGCGGCATCAACAAAAAAATCCTTGTCAATGCGCTTGCGGATGTCTTCCGCCAGAGTCACGCCACGTTCAAACGAGATCCCCGGCAGCAAAATGACAAATTCGTCGCCGCCGCGTCTGCACACCACATCGGTATGCCGTGTTTGGCTCTGGAGAATGTCGGCCACTTTCTGCAAAACCTCGTCACCGTAATGATGCCCCCAGGTGTCGTTGACTTTTTTGAAGTTATCCAGATCCAGCATAATCAAGCCCAAACCGCCTTCCAAAGTCCGGGCTTGATCGACAAATTTATCAATAAACGCATTCAAGCCGCGTCGGTTGAAAAGCCCCGTCAACTCGTCCGTCTGCGCCATGACTTCCTTGCAATCCAATTCCTCCTGGGTCTTTCTCAGGTAGTCCAGGGCGTGTTCCAATTCCCTGTTTTTCTGGCTAAGAGAGGCAATGAGATTTTGCTCGGAACTCAACAAATACTCACAGGTATTACGCAGCAAAGTACATAGGAGATGGGGGTTTTCCTGGATGAGCATGTTGTAAATAGACTGATCCAGGCATAGCAAGCTACAGTCAGACTTGGCTTTCGCAGTGGCAGTCCTGCGGACACAGCTCAGGATGAACGCCAACTCGCCAAAAAAGCCACCTTGGGTCACGGTCTTGCTGGCAGCCCCCTCGGCAAAGATCAACTCCACCTCGCCCCTGGAAACAAAAAGCATCCGATGGTCATCCTCACCTAAGGAAAAAATTGTTTCGCCCGCCACGTACTCCCTGATCGTGGCCACCCGGCAAATCGCCTCAAGGTCTTCGGCTTTGAAAGACAGGGCGGGATTCTCCAAGCTCATCTATCGCTCCATAAAACCATTTATGCGGCGTGATCCTGGTTCAACCACTCCCGAAACAAGGTATAGGCCACGGCAAGCAAGGTGGCGCCGACAAACATGCCCATGAATCCCCAGGCCAACAAGCCGCCGATGACACCGGTGAATATCAGCGTCAAAGGAAGGTCGCTGCCTTTGCTCATGAAATAAGGTTTGATGAAACCGTCGACGGTGTTGATGAAAATCCCCAAAACCGCCGTAAAAACCGCCCAGCCTTGGTGGCCTTGGTAGCCTAGCCAAATGGCCACAGGAATCCATACCAGCCCCGTCCCAATTTGCAACAAGGCGGTCATAAAACATACCACTGCCAACAAGCTATATGCCGGAACCCCCGCGAGGGCGAAGCCGAACCCCGACAGCGAAGCCTGGAACAGGGCCGTGCCGATGACGCCCAACGACACGCCGCGAATCGTCTTGCCGGCCACGTCGATGACCATGGCGCTATGTTCGCCGCCAATCCGACTGGCCAGTTTCCTAAGCAAGCACGCCGCGTCCTCGCCATTCACGTAGAACAAGCCGGCAATCACCGTGGCAAGGATGATCTGCAGCATGGTCATGGCAAAGTCTGCGCCCTGCGCCAGCAGCCACTGCAAAGCCTGCACGGCCAAAGGCCGGACTTTTTCAGGATCCAGCTTGATTTTGTCCAAACCTTGGTGCCAGACATTCGCCAGCTTGCCCCCGACCACGGGTACTTTCTCGACCCAAGCCGGTGGCTCGCCGGGTTTCAGCCAGGACAAGTCGTTAGCCAAATTTTGCAAATCCGGCACACTGTCCAACAACTTGCCCACGCCGATTCCAACCGGAACGACAAAAACCGTCGCCGTTATGATGGTCATGAGGGTAGCGGTCAGTTTGCGCCGATCCCCCAGCCAATGCGCCAAATGCATATACAGGGGCCACAACGAGACGCACAGCACAGTGCCCCCGAGGATAGCCGGGATGAACGGCTGCGCGACCTTTAGGCAGGCCACCAACAACACCGCGATGACCACCAGCGCGGTGGTTTTTTCAACGAGCGTCTGCTTGATGTTTGATCCGACTGATTCATCCATCCTAAGGTTTTCTCCAAGCCAAAGAAGCGAAAAACCACCACCCGCACCTCCGCAACCGGCGAAGTCTCTGTGGTGGGCCATTGTATTCTACCGCACTTAAATCCCGCTCTTGGCTCGCTGCGGCGCCTGCGTCGACGTGTCGCCTTTGATATGCACATCCATCTGCGGGAAGGCAATCTCTACCCCATGTTCTCTGAACAGCTTGTCGATGCCCATGTTGAGGTCGTGGATCACGCCCAACCGGACTCCCGGATTGGCGACAAAGCAACGCAGTTCAAAATCCAGCGAACTTGCCCCAAAGGCCCGGAAGAAAACTTGCTTTTCAGGCTTGTCGAGCACCAGCGGATGTTCTTCAGCGGCCTGCATCAGCAACCGGTGGGTCAGTTCCGTGTCGGAGCCGTAACTAATGCCCACCGGAATAATAACACGTATGATCTGGCTGGATAAAGACCAGTTAGTCAATTGCCCGGTGATCAGGGTCTTGTTGGGGATGATGATCTCCTTGTTGTCCCAGTCAGTCAGCGTGGTCGCCCGCGTGTTGACGGCGTCTATCGTACCGGTGACGCCGTTGCTGAGAGTCACGATGTCGCCAATGCGCACTGGCTTCTCGAACAGGATGATGAGGCCGGAAATGAAATTGGCGAAAATCTCCTGCAGGCCGAAACCCAGCCCGACGCTCAGTGCCGCGACCAGCCATTGCAAATCGTTCCATTGCAGCCCCAGGAGGTGGCAGATGATCACCACGCCCGCCGCGTAAATCAAATATTTGAGCAGGCTGGTGACGGCAAAGTCGCTGCCCGGTGCCAACTTCAGATGCGGCAAAACCAGCAGTTGCAACATGCCGGGCAGGTTGCGCGAGGCCACCACCATCAGCCCTAGCACCGCCAAGGACAGGAACAGGGATTTCAGCGTGACGGTCTCGATGCTGGTGCCGCCCGATCCAGAAGCCGCACTTTCCCACAGAGCCACTTGGTCGAGTAGATGGAAGGCCGGAATCAAATCCTGCCACGTCCAGCCCACAGCAATCACGAAAGCAACCCCGGAGAGCAGTTTCAGCAATGTCTTCGATTGCAGGCTGATGCTCTGTATTTCGGCGAACTGTCGGCGCTTGTCTTGCCGGCCCGACTCCTCGCCGTCCTCGCCGACCTGGTGCCGCTCCGCCCGGATCGCCTGGGCGCGCGCATAGGCCATCCTGTGCTGTTCGAGCAGCAGCCAGCGATGGAGCATCTGGTAAGCAAGCAGGATAAGCAACATCCATCCCAGCATCCTCAACAGGTGTATCTGCAAGACTAACGCGCCCAGGTGAAACCCAAAGACCTCCATGCCCGCCAGGCCGATTTCGCACAGGACGAAAAGATTGCCCAATAAATGCGGCGACTCGTTGATATTCCAGAACGTCACGGATTTTCCGCCGGCGAGGGAACACCAGCCTCTAGTGATTTTGCGGCCAATGGCCGCAAGCAACAGGCAAAGCGCCAGAAATGGTAGCCGCCCGAATTCATAGCGGAATGGATTGTTCGTTTGTGTTTCCGCAACATAGACATAGGCGGACAATAGGATCAGCAGCCAGCGGAAACGCATCTCCTTATGCAGCGTCGCGGCCACTATGGCAGGCCAGCGCAATTGGCCTTCCAGAAATCCGCCGGGTTTCGCAATCTGGCGTAAAAAACCCAGCATGAGGCAGGCGAGCGATGCCATCTTCAAACCTTCGCCCAACAACCGGATCCAGGCTTCCTCCTTTTCGCTGTGGAGCATGATTTTACTCAGGCCCAACAGGAAAAGGGGGGTGGGCAGGCTGACAAGGAATTCCCCTGCCAGCATGAATAGCGTATTACGGAATAAATCGCGCTTGACATTGCCGACAGCCCCGTTGGCTGCCTTCCCCCAAGCCTGGAAACGATGACGCACGGAGATGGTCAAAGAACAAATGAAGACGGCATACACCAGCGACAGGCCGATCAACGATCTACCGTCTCGGCCTAGCGCTCCAAACTGGCCTTTCCATGACCCGCCCACATCTGCCCATTCTACACCGTCGGCCAGATCGCCTAGCCAAGCAAAACCCATCGGCCGATTGGTCGCCGTCCACAGCAGGTTTTCCATAAGCAGTTTGCCAAACTGCCCCATCTGGTCGTTGAACTGGTTTTGGGTATTGAGCAGCAGGCTCAAATTCTTGAGGAATTCTTGGTTTCTTTCCAACAGCTTGGTGATGAGATTGGCACGTAGGTCGAGCAGAGAAGCCAAACGCTCGCGCATGTCGCTATCGACGATGGTCAGTTGCGAACTGGGAAAGTGCTCGACGACCGACTGGACAAAGTGCGTCTTATCGATGATTTCGTTTTTTTGGCGCTCGTAGTCCAGCGACTGGATTTGCGCCTTCTGGATGTCACTGATAGTCTCAGACGTGTTTTCCTTGCCCAAGGATTTCAGTTGCAGCAGCGTCTGCCGCATGAGTTCGCCGATGGTGTCGGTTTCTCCTCCCAGCTCCAGTTGCTGTTTCATCATCGTATAGCGCTGCTCCATCAGCTTGCCGAGTTGTTCGATGGCGGTGCGCCTGTCAGCAATGTACTGGCTTTTTTCAGCATACAGGGCCAGTTGGTTGCCGAGCGTGACGTTTTCTTCGGCCAGCCACGAAAGGGCAGGATCTTCGCGGGTATCTTCGCGTAATTTCAGGGATTCACCCAAAATGCTGGCAGATTCCGCCTGCCTTAATTGCCGCAACTTGCTCTGCAAGGTTTCCTGCTGCTGGTTAAGGTTCTTCAGCTTCTGGCCCAACCATTCTTTCTTGAGTCCGGCCAGTTCAATCTGGTTGGGGATGGTCAGCAGTTCGAGGTCTAGGGACTGAATCTGCGCGATCCGTGCTTCATTGATTTTCCTTTTTTTTAGCAGCAACGCGGTGCCCAGATTGCCTTCAAGAGGCGCGGCTGAAATTTTGGCATCCTTGCCGACTAAATCCAGGCTTTTTTTCGCCTCGGACAGTTCGGTTTGGGCAGGAACCAACCGGGCCTGGAGCTGGCTCAATCGGTTCTGGATTTCATCGAGTTGGTTTTGCAGGGCGATCTTCTCGGTCGCGGACGCCTCTAGCATCCTTTCCAGATCTTCCAGAGATTTGCCCTCGACAGAAGCCGCCGGTCGGGGAGCGTTTAGCTCCGCCAAAGACTGTTTCAGTTCGTTGCTCCGCACCGCATGATCTTTCAGTTGTTGCCTCAAACTCTTGGCCTTGTCGAGATAAGTCTCCTCTTCTTGTTGGAAGGAAAGGATCTGCTGATAGATTTCCTTAAGCTGCTTGTTGGCCGTCGTGTCCTCAAGTTTGCCCAATTGATCTATCTTTTGCTGGATTTGCAGAATCTCTTTGGATGGCTCCGTGGCCTGGCCCTTTCCGCCAAAAAGCAAAAACACCGCGCAAAGGAATAGCGACAACAGGGATGGGGTGGAAAAGCAGCGGGTGCGTAGGCGGATATGCGAACTGCCCGGCCGGTGGGATATGTGCAAAACGGGATTTGGTGGCTGCATCATCAAGCTTGCCTCAATGTTTTAGGGCGCTTTCCCGGCGTTTTTCAGGCAGAAAGCCTATCAGCGCAGCCTGAAAAAACGCAGGGAAAAGCCAAGCCAAGTCTACGCCCTCTCACACACCGCGTTTCAAGACCCCACTTTTTTCGTTTGCAACTGCTTCAATTGGTCGGCGGTGAGCACCGCGTTGATCTCGCTGCGGGACTTCAGTCCGGTTTCCACCAATTGGTCGAACACGATGGCGTGTTCCTTGGCCGCCTTGCGGATGGCGACTTCGTCCGAGACCGGGTTGAGGAACACTTCGTGGGCTGCCCGCAGGCTCTCTTGCAGTTTCGGCCCCAACTCCTCCATTTTCTGTTGGGTACCTTGATGGATGCGGGTGATTTTGCCGATCTGCTCATCGCTCAGCTTGAGTTCGTCGGAGTATTTCAGCACGACATCGGCGTATGATTTGTGTTCTTTTCTGCCGTGTTCACGCATCGCCTGCATGTGCTGCATCATCATTCCGTGCATCCCGCCCTCATGCTCGCCACCCCCAGGCTGCCCACCTTGGGCGGCTGCTTTAGCTGCATGAGGATCTTCGACGGCTGATGTGGCTTGTGCGAATGATCCTAAGGCGATCATCGCGGCAAACGACAGTAAGGATAGTCTATTCATGGGCAAACTCCAGGGCATGGTTAAGGATCGGGGAATAGCAAATGGAAATAGGATAATACCATTTCCTTAAAGGTGGCTTAAATCGAACCCTCAATCCCTGGGTTTATCAAGCCAAAACCACCATGTGACATCTTTCTTCTCCATAAAAAAAGACCCCCGCCGGTTTCCCGGAGGGGGTCTTCGCGCTGGGCGGCCGCGCCCGCAGGCGCGGCCGCGTCCGGCCCTCTTAGATGAAGGACGGGATCAGCGGCGCATCGATCTGCTGGATGATGCGGTTGCCGGAGGCGTCGAAGAAGAACAGCAGGCCGGCGAAGCGGCTGTCCGGATCGTAGATGATGTCGGACAGACGGTACACTTCCCAGGCCGCGTCGGAGGCGGTAACCTCGACGGTGCGGGTCTCGCCCGGGGCCAGCGGCGAGTTGTCGCTGACGCTCAGGCCGTCCTCGGCCAGCAGGTCCTCAGGATAGCCGGTCGTGTCCTTGAACACGCTGGAGTCCAGGAAGCGGACCGAGGCGGTGTAGAACTCGCCCAGGCGCACCGGGCTGTTGCCATTGTTGGTGATGGTCAGCTTCATGCGCATGGCGCGGCCGGGCACACGGTAGGTGGCGTCCTCGACCTTCACGGCCACCGTGGACTTCTTCTCCTCGATCGGTTTCATGCCGCGCATCGTGCCTGCCTGCAGCGGGATGGTGATCGGGTACTTGCTGTTGGCGGCGCCCATCGACGTGACCACGATCAGGATCGTGGCGGCGGCGAAGGCGATGCCCACCTTCTTGTCGGTCGCGGAGACGAGCTCGTCGGCGCGGCCGGCCTCGGCCAGCAGGTAGCGCGGCAGGAACACCGGACGGCGCACCCAGTAGAGGATCCAGCGCCAGGCCGAACGCGGCCCAGAACACGTGCCAGAAGGCGATGTTGCCCTCCTGGTAGGTCTCCAGGTCGATGGTCTGGCCGGTCAGGGTGGTCACCGGGTTCTTGAAGTCGCTGAACTTGCCGCCTTCGATGGTGATCCACTTGCCGGGCCCGATGATCGGGCCGCCGCCTTCGACGTTCATCATGGTGTGGACGTGCCAGTCGCCGGGGCGGCGGGCCTTCAGCACCACGCGGAACTCGTAGGTCTTGCCGATTTCCAGACGGACCGAACGCGGCACCAGCTGGCCGCCGATGTACGATTCCTTGCGGATGAACACGGGGCCGGGGATGCCGATGTTGAGGAACGCGACGTTCGGCTCGCGGACCGACTCGGGCCATCCTTCAAACACGTGGAACTTGCCAGTGATCTCGACGTTCTCGTTGACCGCCACCTTCTCTTTCGACCAGTGCAGGTCGAACCAGTGGATGGTGCGCATGCGCATGAAGGCCGCCTGCGACTTTTCACCGTGGGCCGAAGCGCTCGGTGCGTAGAAGCTCGTCGCGGCAAACGCCAGCAACAAGCCGACCAAGGACCAGTGGGCGATCCTGTCTTTAAGTACTTTCATAGTTCCTCCTCTTTCGAGTTGTTCGTTTTTTTTCCGCCCGCGGACCGCACCCCCTCGGGGACGCCGCGCCCGGCGGGCTCAGGCTCTGTCTTCTTGCTCTTCCCGGGAGGGTGCGCACACCGCGCCCCGGCCTTCTACAACCCGCCTACGGCTAGGTGGCCTTCAGGAAGCGGACGGTGGAGAACCAACGGCCGACAAAGTGCCACATGAAGTAGATCAGGATGGACATGAACGCGGAGAAGAACGCGGACACAGGCGCCACGTCCTTACCGAAGGTACGCAGGGTGCCCTTCTCAACCATGCGGATGTACTCGGGGGTGCCGGTACGGACATAGTTGTAGCCCAGCAGGTCGGCAATCGACAGCAGCATGCCGTTGTATTCGACCGGCACGTGGTACGGGGCAATCACCGGCCAGTTGCCCGGGTAGAAGATCAGGCCCCACGCCATGCCGCCGACGATGGCGGTCAGCAGGTAGCTGCCGCTCATCAGCAGGACGACGTCGAGCAGGATGGCTCCCGGCACGATCTGCGACGGGAAGCACAGCGTGATGGGGAAGTAGGTCCAGCCCCAGAAGTTGAAGTAGCGGTTGATCCACTCGCCGAACAGCAGGCCCAGCACGCACAGCGTGGCGCCCCAAGGCAGGCGCAGGCGCTCCCACAGCAGCACTTGCAGCGCGGCCGGGAAGGTGATCAGCACGATCGGAACCACGGTAACCCACAGGCGGCGGTCCTTCCAGTCGACCCAGAAGTCCCAGTCGCCCATGGTGAGCATCGCGTGGATGTGGTATGAGCCGGTGATCACCATGAAGACGATGAACAGGCCCAAATAGTCGACGATGCGTGAAACTTTTACTGCTTCGGCTCGTGAATTAGCCGCAGACTGAAGTGCGCTCATGAGTTACCTCCAATTGTCGCATTATTATCATTTTCGGCAGGTCCGCCAAGACGGCCCGCCAACGTTTGCCTGGATCCGGACCCGGCGGGGTCGCCCGCCGCCAGGCCCGCAACCGGACCTTACTTGCTGATCAGACCCTGATCAACCGCTTCGCACAGCTCCTTGCCAATCAGGTTGGAGAAGCTGGCGAACACCTGCAGCAGCACGCCCATGATGGCCAGCGCCAGCCAGCCGAAGATCACGAAGCCGTAGTGCAGCGGGGCGACGAACAGCTCCTCCATGAACCAGAAGGTGTGGCCCCACTCGTTCAGGCCGACGTTCGGCAGGATCATGAACGGGCCGGTCACCGCGATCAGGTACGGCAGGGACAGCCCTTCCGACCAGAACGGCAGGCGGGTCTTCGCGTACAGGAACGCGCCGCCGCCGGTGATGATGTAGATCGGGTAGCTCAGGTAGAACTCGATGATGTGCGACGGCGTGAAGTCGGTGTCGCGCACGATCGTCTGGTGCCAGGTGCCGTCCTGCTCGGTGAAGTAGGAGGCGCCCCAGTAGATGGCCCACGCGTACGCGAACAGCCACACCAGGTGGGTCACGTTGCGGCGCAGCTCCTCGCGCGGGGTGATCGCGGCCAGGTTGCGGTCGCGGGTCTTCCAGATGTAGCCCCACAGGATCGAGGCGGTGACGATCTCAAGGACGATCTCGATGTACAGGAAGTTCATCCAGTACGTCTCGAACTCCGGCGCGAACGAGTCCAGGCCCGCCGCCCAGCCGTACACGCCCTCGTACCAGCGGACCCACGCGTAGAACACGGTGTAGATCGTGAACGCGAACGCCAGCCACTTCGTGTCGAGCAGCGGCTTGTCTTGGGCGACAGCGCCACCAATTGTTGTTGCAGCCATAGTAATACCTCCAATTTTTGTATAACAAACACTGATTTACGCTCACGCGCACCAATGCGTCTCTTTTCTTAGCCTGAGTCCTTAGCCTCCCAAACGACCAACAGGCGTTCAGGCCCACCAATCTCCTGGGTGTGCGACACTTTGTCACACCCTCATTCGCATGTCAAGCAACGAAATGCCTTTCATGAAAAAATCTGTTTCATCCGGCATCCCACCAAGCCCCTCATCTGGTTTTGGCACGGTTTTTTTAATCGCTACGGGTGTACCGATGCTTCACTCCCGCAGGAAAATACTCGGGGGCACCGAAAGGCAGCAACTCGATAGCCGGCGTTTGCTTAGTTGCAGGGACATAGTTGGCAAATTCGCTATTGAGCCTAACCAATTGAAATTGAATGGAAGATGCGATGGTGACCTGCTTGTCGACGTCAGCGGCCACCGATGGCAGCAGCTCAACGAGGATACAAAGGCACGCAGAGCCATCTTCGTCGCCACGAACTTCCATGACGAACTTGCCAGTGACCCAGGCGACCAGCCCAGGCTGCTCCAATCCAACCACCACATTTTCCGGGTAGACATTGGCTCCGTAGAAGGAGACAGTGAAATCCGAGCGGCCAAACACCCAAACGAAGGGCAACGGACAGCCATCACCGTCAATACCGTAAGCATCAAGCGAAGCCAGCCCCCGGTCTTTCAGGAACGCCAGCATTTCGCCATGGCCCATCAGCCCACCCCTGTCGGCTATGTGGTAACGGATCAGCGGAACGCTATTGTCCCCCGTCACCGCCAGAGTCTTGCCGTCCACCCGCTCGAAGAATCGGCTCATCGGATCGTATTGAACCAGTGTCGGCAGGCGCGACTCGCCGAATAGTTCGCGGGCGGCTGCGGGATTGTCGGCTAGAAAGCGGCGAATGGCGATGCTCAACGGCGTCTCATTGCCCAGCACACCACCGTCCGCCGTGCCATAGAGAGAGGCGGTGTCGCAACAGGGTGAAAACGAACCCACCCTCTCTATCATTAGGGTACGCCACTCCTCGCTGAACACCTCGCCGGCAAACACGAACTTGATGCGATAAGCGCTCCAGTCCAGCCCCTGAGCCAAGCCTGTATCGACCACATCTTTGACGAAAGGAGGATAGCCCAACAGAACGGTCTGCTGGAAATGCGGCCCCAATTCGCGCACCACCCGCAGAATCTCGTCCGGCTTGTTGCCCGGCGTCGCAACCGTCAGCGGATAGCCTTTCTGCGCCAGATGCCAGCAGCAGGAGGCGGTAAACACCCCGCCGACCCAGTTGCCCAGCGGAAAACACACCACCGCGAGGGTATCGCGCTCGTGGGCGCGGAAACTGTGGCGGAACACCTGCTCGAAGCGTAAGGCCACATCCAACTCGTCCACCATGGCACGCGGCCAGAAGGTCGGGACACCAGTGGAGCCCGATGACACCGCCAGCCGGTCGCAGGCCGTGAGTTGCCCGCCCTTGCAGCGTTCCGGCAAGGGATAGGCATTCATGTAATTGGCCTTGTCGAGCAAAGGGAGGGACTGGAAATCTGCGAAGGATCGGATACGCTCAGGGTCTATGGCGTGGCTGGCGAGGAATTTCCGGTAGGCGGGAACGTCTGCGACGGCGGCTTGGAACAAGCGCAAGGCATTCTGACGCGCCTCCTCCGCCAAGCGCTGAAGGAGAAGGTCATCCAAAGGAGTGCGCAAAAAGTCCGAAAGGCGTTTGATGACTTCGGCGGGATGGTCGGTTTTCATCAAGCACTCCATCCCATCAGGCCACTATGCCATTATGCCTTAGCAAAGCCTCAATCTCCGGCTCCCTACCCCGGAAATCCACAAACAATTCCATCGCGTCCCGGCTGCCGCCGCGTTCAAGTATCTTTTCCAAAAACGCTTGCCCCGTCATGGCATCGAACACGCCGTTCTCCTCGAACAGGGAATAGGCATCGCTGGACAACACCTCCGCCCATTTATAGCTGTAATACCCTGCGCCATAACCCCCGGCGAAGATATGCGAGAAACTATGCGGGAAACGGTTGAATGCGGGCGGGATGAATACCGCCGTTTGCTTGCGCACTTCATCCAAAATCGTGTAGATACGGCCACCCAAGGCGGGGTCGTAGTCGCGGTGGATGTGAAAATCAAACAGGCTGAATTCCAATTGACGCACCATTTGCATCCCCGATTGGAAATTGCGGGCGGCGAGCATTTTCTCGAACAGGGCTTGCGGCAAGGGTTCGCCGGTTTGCCAGTGGCCGGAAATCAGATCCAAGGCTTCCCGTTCCCAGCAGAAGTTCTCCATGAACTGGCTAGGCAGCTCCACCGCATCCCATTGCACGCCATGGATGCCGGAGACGCCCAAATGATCCACGCGGGTAAGCATGTGGTGCAGACCGTGACCGAATTCGTGGAACAGGGTCAGCACTTCTTCGTGGCGCAGCAGGGCCGGGGTATCGCTGGTGGGCGGGGTGAAATTGCAGATCAGGAAGGCGACGGGCAATTGCAGCTTGTCGGCCCGTTGGCGGCGAGTGGAGCATTCGTCCATCCAGGCACCACCGCGCTTTTTCGGGCGGGCATAGAGATCCAGATAGAAATAGCCGCGACTCTCGCCGTTGCGGTCTTGGATCTCATAAAACCTCACGTCCGGATGCCACACGTCCACGCCTTCCACTTCGTGGATATTCAGGCCGTAGAGGCGCTCGACCACCTCGAACATGCCGGGGACGGCTTTCGTCGCCGGGAAGTAGGGTTTGATTTCCTCCTCCGACAGCGCGTAGACAGACTGGCGCAGTTTTTCCGAGTAATAGCCCAAGTCCCACGACTGCAAGTCTTCCAAGCCATGATGTCCGCGGGCAAAGCCGCGCAGCTCGTCCAAATCGCGGCGGGCGACCGGCAGGGAGCGGCGGGACAGGTCTTCAAGAAAATGGATGACTTCGTCAGTGGATCGGGCCATTTTGGTGGCCAGCGACAGTTCGGCGAAATTGCGGAAGCCGAGCAGTTGCGATTCTTCGTGGCGCAGGGCGAGGATTTGCTCCATCAACTCGGTATTGTCCCATTTCCCTGCATCGGGGCCTTGGTCGGAAGCACGGGTGGAGTAGGCGGTATAAAACTCGCGGCGCAGTTCGCGGTCGTCGGCATAGGTGACCACCGCGAAATAGGAAGGGAATTCCAGGTTGAACACCCAGCCGCTCTTGCCGTCACGCTCGGCGCGTTCGCGGGCGGTAGCGCGGGCGTTTTCCGGGATGCCCGCCAAAAGCGCCTCGTCTGAGAGATGCTTGTTCCAGCCATGGGTGGCGTCGAGCAAATTGTCTTGGAACTGGCTGGTGAAACGGGAGAGTTCCTGGGCGATTTCTTTGTATCGAGCCTTTTGTTCGGGCGGCAGGGCGACACCGGACAGGCGAAAGTCGCGCAGGGCGTTATCGATGATCTTGCGCTGGGCATCGTTCAGGCTCGGATATTCCGGGCCGTCGGCGAGGGACTGGAAAGCGCGGTAGAGTTCCTCGTTCTGGCCGTATTCGGAGGCATAGTCGGTAAGGAGGGGCAAGCAGGCGTTGTAAGCCTCGCGCAGTTCGTCGCTGTTGATCACCGAATTCATATGGCTGACCGGGGCGAAAGCTTTGTTCAGCCTATCGTCCAGGTCTTCCAGCGGTTCGGCTAGGTTTTCCCAGGTATAAATTTTGCCGGGCTGCAATAACTCGGCGATGGCTTTGCGGTTGTCCGCGACAATTTGCGTAATCGCGGGGACGGCGTGTTCGGGGTTAATCTGTGAAAACGGCGGGGGGGTTTGGGGGGTTAACAAGGGATTGGTCATGGTGGCTAATTTGGTGGCATGGGGGTTGTCATAAGGCTGGACGCAGCTTTTCGCGCCCAAGGTTTTTGAGTGTCTTGGCTATTTTTTCAATATTTCCATAAACCATGCGAGTTGGTTTATATTCCTCCAATAAGGCTCTTCATCGTTAATGTATTTTTCTTTGTCTCCATGCAGATTATATACACTCATCAAGCAGGATTTTTTGTCTATTGTCAAGACAACAAATCGGGTGTCAGAAAGATATCGTTTTCCTTCCTGTAGAACAGGCGGTATTTCGCAGTCAGCGGCGTTGATAGCCATTGATGCGCCACACAAGCAGGAGAACAGACAGGCTTTGACAAACTGCCTAGTGGAGACAGGTGTTTTGTTCATTTTTGGATTCCAAGTGATTGGCTTGACAAAAATATTATGGGTTCATCAATTCGTCGCCATCCATCGGCAGCGAGTCGGGGCTGGCGGGCGAGCCATACGTCGAAACTCAAAGCTGCCGTAGGAAACAAATAAACTTCACCATCTATTTCGTAGCCATGCCCTGAATAATAAAAAAAACCACCAAGCAAGCCATGAACGTTAGTACAACGACAAAACCAAGTCCGCCCGTCCATAAGTCAACTTTAAGCAATGCAATAATTGGATAAAAAAATTATCAACTACAAAGTCGCCTAAATCCTCGAATTTTGTGCATCCAAGCAGAAACTCATAAGACGGGCAGTGCATAGCGAAACCCAAAGTGATGGGTTTCGGCATCCCTGCCTCTACCCATCCTACGATTCTATCCCCCCACCGTAACACTCGCCACATCACCCCACTGCCCAACCTGCTCATCATGGTAGCGGCAGATGGCTTTATATTTCCACACGGCGCTCATGCCGGGGGCCGAAAGCGGGGTGGTGTCGATGGTGAGAAATACGAAGCCGTTGCCATCATTGCGGTCGATCCATTTCCAAGGCGTTGGCTTTGGCCTTTGTCCAGACGATGATAGGATAACCTAACGCTGTTTTGGGCGCTTAAAATCGGCTTCCAAGCGCTGATTGATTGGCATCCAAACATGATTGCCGAGCATTCATCAAGCCTTGCAGGTTGCCCGCCGCTGTTGCGTGAAGCCGGATCAGCCGCGACGGCTGTCGCCCGAAGCGGTTTTCCCTCTCCTGCGATCCGAATCCCAGGCTGGCCGCAAGGGCATGGCAAAACAGTAGCGAGGCAGCAGGCAAAAGACAAGATCCCAGTGCCTTCTTACTTGAAAATAATCCCATGCGAACAAGATCCCTTGGCCGTCCAAGCTCTTTTACGCCAGTGTGCGGGCGAGGGCGGGGTCTCGGGGATTTTCGCGGGGCATGGGGCAGAATCCTTGGCGCTGGGTTTTATGATGGATGAGGCGATAGTGCCGCGTCAAGCGCATAGTAAGTATACAACCCTCCAAGGCGTGAAATCTTGCCTGAAAACTGGTAGGATACAAATCCGTCCGCCAGCCTTTGGCATCAACCTCCATGAGCCATATCCTATGAATTTGTCCCCCACCGACAGCGAAAGGTTTTACCGTATCTGGTGGCCTTTGCTTTATTATGTCAATACCCGTACAAACTTGATCGCGGATTTGCCGATAAACCCAGAAAGCAATAGTGTAAATCCTCAGGAGGCTGCAAAAATCCGTGATGCCTTGTGGGGATCGCCAGAATACCTGCAAGGGTTCGTCGATGAAAATCCCGCCGGGCTTACGGAGGAAGACTTGGCTGTCGCCGTAAACTGGAGCCACCGGGTTTCCGGCACTTTTATCATCATGCGCCACTTGAAAAAGCATTCTATTTTTCTGCTGGACTCGCCAGAACCCACCGCCTTCGGGGTTTTGGGGATCATCAGCCCGATTGACGATGTGCTGCCTTTTGCCCCGCCGGTCATGGTCAACGCGGTATTGCTGCCCTTTGAGGACAAAATCATCTATGATGGGTTGATTCTGCCTTACTCTGTCAGTTTCGGCAGCGGTATCCGCAGAAGTCTAACCCAGAAATTGCGCACCGCCACGGAACTCGGCGGACTCGTCACCTCGCTGGAACCTGAGGATGAAGAGGAAGCCAAAACCACGGCCATCATCGACGGCAACCGCAAGATACTGGCCGAATTCCGCAAAGATTTGGTCAAGGCTGGTTTAAGCGAGAAAATGGTCAACCAGCATTTCGCGGCTGCCGAAGCCTTTGTCAAATCCCATTTGCTGAAAACGCATCCTGTGCGCTCCTTGCTGCGCCTAACAGTGAAAGACCTAAACCATTATTTTTCGCTGCAAGGCAATACTGCCCATCGCGTGAGTTTTAAACGCTTGGTCAAATTCCTGGTCAATTCAGAGAGAATTGGCTGGGATGCGGCAGAGGATATGGAAGATTTTCTCAAAAAACAAAAATGATCGAAAATCCCCGCAGCAAACCCTAGCGCCTACCCCTTATGCCTGACACTCCGCATCCTTCCTCCCGCTATCTCATTGGCATTGATCTAGGCACCACGCACACGGTCGTGGCCTATACGGACACCACGCAAGGCGCGAACCTCAAGATCCAGGTTTTCAACATCGAACAACTCGTCGCGCCGGGCGAGATCCTCGCCCGGCCCTTGCTGCCTTCGGTGCGCTACCATCCTGCGTCCGGCGAGATCGCTGAATTGGACACACGCCTGCCTTGGAGCGAAGACCGCTCCAACATCCGCCCGATTGTCGGCGAGCTGGCCCGGCTGTTGGGGGCGAAGACCCATGGGCGCACGATCACCAGCGCGAAAAGCTGGCTGTCCCATGCTGCGGTGGACCGCACTGCGCCCATCTTGCCTTGGGGCGCGACGGAGGGGGTGGAGAAGGTTTCGCCGGTGGAGGCCAGTGCCTCTTACCTGGCCCATCTGCGGGCGGCATGGAACCGGCGTTTTCCCGACGCGCCGCTGGAAAGACAGGAAATCGTCGTCACTGTGCCTGCGTCGTTCGACGAGGCGTCCCGCTCGCTGACTTTGGAGGCGGCGCAACTGGCGGGCCTTGGCGATGTGCGCTTGCTGGAAGAGCCGCAAGCAGCTTGTTATGACTGGGTGTTTCGGAATCGCAAAAACCTGGCGAAACAACTGGCCGGTGTGCGTTTGTTGCTGGTGGTGGACGTGGGCGGCGGCACCACCGATCTGACCCTGATCAAAGTCGAACCAGGCGCGGAAGAGCCCGCCTTGACCCGCATCGGCGTCGGCGACCATCTGATGCTGGGCGGCGACAACCTGGATCTGACCCTGGCCCATATCGTCGAACATCGCCTAGTGCGCGACCGCCGACTCAGCGCGGCGGAACTGTCACAAGTGGTCGAGCAATGCCGCAACGCCAAGGAACAACTGCTCGGCGACGACGCCCCGGCCGCCGCGTCGATCACTTTGCTGGGGGCCGCTGAAGATGATCGGCGGGGCACGTTTCACCGAACTGAGCCAAGAAAAAGTCCGGCAAACGGTGCTGGACGGCTTCTTCCCGCTGACGGGCTTGGCCGAACTGCCCGAACGCAAACGCAGCGCCGTCGTTGAATTCGGCCTGCCCTACGCTCCTGATCCGGCCATCAGCAAGTATGTCGCGGCCTTCCTGCAGCAACATCAAGAAGCCATGCGCGAGGCCTTGGGATATCCGTCGCGGTTGGAAAGCGCTCCCGCAGATCAACAAGCCATGCCGGACGCGGTGCTGCTTAACGGCGGATTGTTCCGCAGCCCCGCCATCGTCCGCCGTCTGCTGGAATTGCTCGCGTCCTGGCGCGGCGGCAAGCCTCCCAAACATTTGCGCAACGCCCGCCCCGACCTCGCCGTGGCCCATGGCGCGGTGGCTTACGGCCTGGCCCGGCGCGGGCTGTCCGTGAAGAGGATCGGCGGCGGCTCGGCGCGGGCTTATTTTTTAGTCGTTGACAGGGGCCAGACGGAAATCCGCCACGGCGTCTGCCTGCTGCCACGCGGCAGCGACGAGGGCCATGAAGTGTTCCTGACGGAACGCAGTTTCGCCCTGAGGCTAGGCCAGCCGGTCCGCTTCCACTTGGTTTCTTCTGTCACTGACACGCATTGGCAACCGGGCGACCTGGTCGAAATCGACGAAGAGCGCTTTGTGCATCTGCCTCCTTTGGCGGTCGCGTTTGACCGCGCCAGCAGCCAGGGCTGGGAAGAAGTGGAGGTTCGGCTGGCCGCATCCCTCACCGAGGTCGGCACCTTGAAAATCCAGTGCGTGGACGCGACTGACCCGCAACGGCGTTGGAACGTGGAATTCCAACTGCGCCACCAGCGCTCCGCCCCGGCGTTCAAGCCCGAAGGCGGATTGCATCCTAAAACTAGCGAGGCGGTGGAACTGATCCAGATGGTGTTCGGCAAGAAGACCCGCATCGTCGATTCCAAACGCATCAAGGGATTGCGCAACGAGCTGGAAAAGTTGCTGGGCAAGCGCGAGGACTGGGATACACCGCTGTTGCGTGAATTGTTCGGTGCCTTGTTGGATGGGTTGCCGCACCGCCGCCGCTCCGATGTCCATGAGCGGCTTTGGTTGAGCCTCACCGGCTATTGCCTGCGCCCCGGCTTTGGCTATCCCTTGGACGATTGGCGGGTGGAGCAAATCTGGGCGATTTACGGGCAAGGCATCCAATACCAGGTGGAACCTCAGAACTGGGCGGAATGGTGGACGCTGTGGCGGCGCATCGCCGGGGGCTTAAGCGTCGAGGCACAGGGCAAGCTATTTGCCACCTTGGAGGATTTCATCAACCCCGACAAAGCCAAGCGCGGCAATCTGCCGACGCTGGTCAAGAAACGCAGCTACGAGGACATATTGCGCCTGGTCGCCGTGCTGGAGCGCCTGCCCCTGGCCGACAAGACCGCATTGGGCGGCTGGCTGTTAAACCGCCTGGGCAAGCCGGGCGAGCCAGCGGAAACCGGCTGGGCGCTGGGCCGGGTCGGCGCACGCATCCCCTTCCACGCAGGGATTCAGAGTGTGATTCCCAGCGAGACCGCCGAAAGTTGGCTGTCCGATCTATTGCAATTCGACTGGAAAAAAACCACCACCGCCGGCTTCGCCGCAACCCTTATCAGCCGCATGACAGGCGACAGGGAACGGGACATTTCCCATGCCCTCCGCGCCAAAATAGTCGAGCGCCTGCGCACGGCCAAAGCCCCGGAATCCTGGCTGGGCATGGTGACGGAAGTCAAGGAACTGGATGAAGCGGATGAGAAACGGATATTCGGCGAGGCGCTGCCGCCGGGATTGAAACTAATTGGATGAGAAAAATAACGACTGCCGCCATTTGGTGAACATAATGCCGTTCGGCATGTGTTCCTCCATAGCCAATCCAACCGTAGCCTCGGCTACCGCGGCAGCGATGGGAGTGCTCACGGCCGATGCCCCTGCATCCCGATGACCCCGGCACACTGGGTTGCCTGGCGCGCCGACAGCGTTGCTGGGCAACCAGCCCGCACTGGACAATACCAGCAAGCTCATGTGCAACTGGGCGGGGGTCATCCAGGTGACAGTCCCCGGACAGATGACTGAGATGATCCCATGAAATGGGCGCTTGGTGGCCTGACACCCCCAAGCGCCGGCAAGCCACGAAGATTATTGGTCGTCGGGATTGACCCATTTGAAGGTGAAAGCCGCCGCCGCCGCCGCGATGAACTCGGGAACCCAATAAACCCAAAGATGGGCAATCTGAGTAATATTGAGGAGGGCTATGCCCAAAGCCACCGCCGGATTGAATGCCCCGCCAGAAATGTTGCCTACCGAATAGGCACCGATCAAAACGGTAAAACCAATCGCAAAGCCATAGAAAGAATTACCTGCCGTGTCTTTGGAGGTCGCCGAGTTCAACACTACCCAAACCAAGGCGAAGGTGAACAGGAACTCTGCCAGCAAGGCCGGGCCGAGATCGAGCGCCATCGGCATCGGCGCTTTCGCCTTGGCTTCAAGGTATTTCACCACCAGCGCCGCCAAAGCCGAACCGAAAAGCTGCGAGGCCATATAAATGGGGGCTTCGGCCCAAGAGCAGCGGCCCCGCAACGTCACGCCCAAAGTCACCGCCGGGTTGTAGTGTCCACCGGACACATGCCCGCCCGCGTAAATCATCACCATCAAAGCCGAACCTATGGCTAGCGGTGCCACATTCCCCGCCGCGCCGCCGACCACCACACAACCGATGGTCAGAACGAAGAAGAAGGTTCCGATCAATTCAACGACATATTTCTTCATTTATTTTTCTCCCTTGCCGGATTAAACAACGACAATTACGGATGAATCTGCCGACGCAAAACCTCCCGCGCCGCCGGAAGACGCCAATGATGCCCTGCTCAGGGCCAAGACATTGTACGCAGATGACATCATTTCGGAAACTGCTGTACCATTCCGCTGTCGTACTTTCATTTCCAACCCTAAGGAGTTTCGATTAATGAGCCGTTACCAAACCATCGCCCGCACCCATCCGGGCGTCCTTGAAACCAACAAGGTGTTGCGCAACACCTACGCGCTGCTGTCCATGACGCTATTGTTCAGCGCCGCGACTGCCGGCCTGTCCATGGTCTTCAACCTGCCCCATCCGGGCATTATCGTTACCTTGGTCGGCTTTTACGGCCTGCTGTTCCTGACCACCAAGCTACGCAACAGCGCCTGGGGCATACTCAGCGTATTCGCCCTGACTGGCTTCATGGGGTTGACCTTGGGTCCGATCCTGAATTTCTACATCCACAACCTGCACAATGGCCCGCAACTGGTGATGACCGCGCTAGGCGGCACCGGCGCGATTTTCGTCGCCCTGTCCGCCTACGCGCTGGTCAGCCGCAAGGACTTCAGCTTTATGGGCGGCATGTTGATGGCAGGCATCCTGGTCGCCTTCCTGGCCGGCCTGGCCGGCCTGTTCTTTCCCATGCCGGGCCTGCAAATCGCGGTGTCGGCGATGTTCATCCTGCTCATGTCAGGCATGATCCTGTTTGAGACCAGCAACATCATCCATGGCGGCGAAACCAACTACATCCTCGCCACCGTGTCTCTGTATGTGTCGATTTACAACCTGTTCCTCAGCCTGCTGCAAATCCTCGGGATCTTCGGCGGCGACGATTGATCCCGCGCGGCCAACCCGGCCAAGCCCAAAACCCCAGCCGGAAGGCCGGGGTTTTTTTTAACATTGCCAATCACATTTGCAAAATGGGAGGCAAAATCGGAAAGCCACAACCCGTCTTGCCGACATGGCTGGCTGAAACCCAGACGGTAGAGCGAAGCAGCGCCTCAATAAATCGCCCCAAGAGATCGGCACATCTTTTGCCTTTCATCTAGTAACGCTGGGGCAGACGATAAGCCTCGCCCCGCAAATCAAGATACGGCGTAAGGCCAGAACCACACGCAAACGATTAAACCGATCCACCGCCTCGAATCGAGGCACTAACTTTCAGGGACTCTATTCATCATGACCATTAAAGTCCTGACCGTCGAATCTTCGGCATGGCACGCCGACGACATCAAGCAAGCGCTGTTTCTCGGCGAGTTCGCCGATGAAAGCGAAGCCCTCACCGAAATCTGGCAGGATTTGGTGCGGAAAAGACAGCACCGGGCTTATCTGCTATTCCGACGCCACCCGTGGCTCAAATTTTGGCTAAAGCCAATCTATATCGTCTGGGGAGGGCTGCACCAAGGAATGCCTAGAATCTATCAAGAACCCCTGGATCAATCGGCGGAAAAAAAGGCCGCGAAACTCTGGGGGGTCAAAGCCTAAACCACAAAAAAAACCCGGCTTGCAAGGCCGGGTTTTTTTACCATGAAAAAACTTTTAGGGGGCAGTTTATTCCGTAGCGCTTACACCCCCACAGCTTTGCGGCGGCGGCGACCCCAAGCCATCATCAATCCGCCGATGCCTAGCAACGAAAGCGAGGTGGGTTCTGATAACTGCTGCGTCTCGGTATAGCCGATGGCAACCAGGGCCTGCACCTCAGGCGAAGAAGCGGTCAAATAGGGTGACGCCCCCGAAGTGCCATAGGCATCCTGCACTTGCACCGGGGAGATGTTGTACGCCCAATCGCCGTAGTCACCGCCATTGTTGCAGTTGTTGAACGGATCCAGGCTGGTGGCGCCTTGGTTGAGGGAGAAGTAAGCAGCCGACGCCCCAGCGCAGGAATAGGTCGTAATAGAAGAGTTTAAGGCGAAACTACGTACGCCGGGGCTGGCATAGCGATAGAAATCTTCTGGGGAAATCAGACCGTCTAGGATAGTGCCACCAGCAAGCAAAGAAGAACCCAAGCCCAACACCTCGTCAATTTCATGCTCAACCACCGCCAACAAGCTATATGTCCCTCCATTGGTAGTTGTGAGATTAAGATTCAAGCCAATACAGCCGTCGCCCGTAAAGCTGTTACACAACCCGCCCGTATTTGAAGACGTAAACGTGCCAAGCGTCACGCTATATCCTAGCGCCTTGGCATTGGCTGACTTAATGTCGATGCTACTTTGTCCCAGAATCGGATCAGTACTTCCCGCCGGCACCGAAGCCAGGGCCGTCGTGTCACCCACAGCGGTGAGATGGTTATCCAGGGCAGTGCTGAATGACTGATAGCTTACGTGATAAGTGTAGTCGAGACTCTCGCCAAGTCCGGTTGACATATTGGCAAAATCTATGCTGACCGAGATCGGGTTGGAAAACGTGTTCTGGTAAAACGAAATTGCCTGGTTGATCACCGTCTTGTCGGCAGCGCTGAAACCGGCCTCAAAACTCGGAACGATAGTGAGTGCCTGTGTCGGCAAACTGAAGACCATGAGCCACAGCACAGAAAATGGCAAGCGACTTAAGTTGCTGCGGAAAGGACTACTGATCATTATGCCGATCCCGATTAAATCATTCATATTCCACACGCCTATCATCTGAGTTGCCAATTGAGAATTACTATAATTTGCTTATACCCAAGCCTGCTGGCATGGCGAGTTTATAGTTTTCCATACTTGCGTGTGCGTTTCAACCAACGAAACCGTCCATTCATTAAAAACCCCCGACTTTCAGTGAAAGCCGGGGGTCTTCATTGCTTGCGGACTGGCATGGCAAAACCTGCGGCCTTGCCATCAAACGGGATTACTGCGGATTTTCCACCGCTTTCATGCTCAGGCGCACACGGCCCTGCCGGTCGATTTCCAGCACCTTGACGCGGACGACATCACCTTCGGCCAGCTTGTCGCTGACTTTTTCCACATGTTCGTCGGAAATCTGCGAAATGTGTACCAGGCCATCCTTGCCGGGCAGCACGGTGACGAAAGCGCCGAAATCCATCAGGCGCACGACCTTGCCCTCGTAGGTCTTGCCGACTTCGACTTCCGCCGTGATGGCCTCAATGCGGCGGCGGGCTTCCTCGCCGGCCTGCCGATCCACGGAAGCCACCTTGACCAGGCCGTCGTCGGTGAGGTCGATGCTCGCGCCGGTTTCCTCGGTGATGGCACGGATGGTGGCACCGCCTTTGCCGATGACTTCGCGGATCTTGCTAGGGTCGATCGTGAAACTGATGATACGCGGCGCGTAGTCGGACATCTCCTGGCGCGGCAAGGACAACGCCTCTGCCATCTTGGCGAGGATGTGCAAACGGCCTTCTTTCGCCTGATCGAGCGCCACCTTCATGATCTCAGGGGTGATGCCATCGATCTTGATGTCCATTTGCAGGGCGGTGACGCCCTCTTCGCTGCCGGCGACCTTGAAGTCCATGTCGCCCAAGTGATCCTCGTCGCCCATGATGTCGGAGAGGATGGCGAAGCTGTCACCTTCTTTGATGAGGCCCATGGCGATGCCGGCCACCGGCGCTTTGGTCGGGACACCCGCGTCCATCAGCGCCAAGCTGGAGCCGCACACCGAGGCCATCGAGCTGGAGCCATTGGACTCGGTGATCTCAGACACCACCCGCACGACATAGGGGAACTCTTCTTGCGTGGGCATGATGGCCTGCACGCCGCGCTTGGCGAGACGGCCATGGCCAATTTCGCGGCGTTTCGGCGAACCGATCATGCCGACTTCGCCGACGCAATACGGCGGGAAGTTGTAGTGCAGCATGAAGGAATCTTTGTATTCGCCGTCAATGGCATCAATCACTTGCGCGTCACGGCCTGTCCCCAAGGTGGCGACCACCAAAGCCTGGGTCTCACCACGGGTGAACAAGGCGGAACCATGGGTGCGCGGCAACACGCCGGTACGGATGGAGATGGGGCGGACTGTCGTCGCGTCCCGGCCATCAATGCGCCTGCCCTCAGTCAGGATGTTATTACGGACTGTGTCATATTCGAGATGCTCCAACGCTCCGCGCACATGCTTTTCGGCGAATTGGCCTTCGGCGGTCAGACCTGCCACCGTCTGGCTACGGATGTCCTTCAGAGCCTGCTGGCGCACCAGCTTTTCGGCGATGCGATAGGCTTGCGCGATGGGATCTTGCGCGGCGGCAGCGACGGCTTGCCGCAGGGCTTCGTTCGCCTCCGGTGCCGTCCAGTTCCAAGTATTCACACCAGCAGCCTGGACAAGTTCGTGGATGGCCGCGATAGCGGCTTGCAATTGCTGGTGGCCGAACAGCACAGCCCCAAGCATCACATCCTCCGGCAGCATCTTGGCTTCCGACTCGACCATCAGCACGGCCTTGGAGGTGCCTGCGACGACCAGATCCAACTCAGAATCGGCGAGCTGGCTCTTGCTGGGATTAAGCAGGTACTGGCCGTTTTTGTAGCCGACTCGCGCCGCAGCGATAGGCCCTTGGAACGGCATACCCGAAAGGCTCAACGCGGCGGAAGCGCCGATGATGGAGGGGATGTCGGGATCGACTTCCGGGTTGAGGGACAGCACGGTCGCGACGACCTGCACTTCGTGGGTGAATCCTTCCGGAAACAACGGACGGATCGGACGGTCGATCAAGCGTGCGGTGAGGGTCTCCTTTTCGGATGGACGCCCTTCACGCTTGAAAAATCCGCCAGGAATCCTGCCCGCAGCATAAGTTTTTTCCTGGTAATTGACGGTGAGGGGAAAGAAATCACCCTCGCGCGTGACTTCTTTGAGGCCGACTGCGGTCACAAGCACTACGGTGCCAGCCATGTCCACCAGGACGGCTGCGTCGGCTTGGCGCGCTATTTCGCCGGTTTCTAGGCGGACGAGATGGTCGCCGTAGTTGAATTCTTTCCGAATCGGATTCACGTGTTTTTCCTTTATGCAGGCCAGAGGCGGGAAACAGGTTATTTGCGCAAGCCGAGGCGTTCGATCAGTGTGCGGTAACGGTCGCCGTCCTTGCGCTTCAGGTAATCCAACAACTTACGGCGCTGGTTGACCAGGCGCAACAGTCCCTGGCGCGAATGATGATCCTTCTTATGCACGGAAAAATGGGGTGCCAAGTGGTTGATGCGGGCGGTGATCAGGGCGACTTGAACCTCCGGGGAACCGGTGTCGCTTTCGCCGCGCTGGTAGTCTTTAAGGACTGCCTGTTTTTCCACGGTGGTGTAGGGCATTGCTGAACTCCTAAAATAAAATCGGGCTATGAAAACAGCGTATTTTAACGGCTTCGCCGGCTTGGAAACAAGGTGAAATCCACTTTGCCACTATTATGCCAGGGATTTGCGTAGGCTTCGCGGGTTCTTTCACCAGCCGCCGGGGCGCGATCATGCCATCATCCGTGACCTCACCGACGCCGATAAACGCACCCTCGCGGGTGAATAACCGCAACAGACCGGCGGCAGGCGCGTTGGGCGCGAACACCGGCTGTCCCTTGCGCAGGAAAATCGCCAGGTCGGCGGAAAGGCTGAACGCGGGCAACTCCTCGGCGATTGCGGAAAACGGCAGCAACAAGGCCAAACGCTCCTCGTCCGCCAGCGTCTCCAAATGTTCGAAACCCACCGACTGGGCCAAGGTGAACACGCCCACCGCCGTGCGGCGCAATTGCTCCACATGGCCGCCAGAGTCCAGCGCCGCGCCGATGTCCTCGGCGAGGACGCGGATGTAGGTGCCCTTCGAGCAATGCACGTCCAGATCGAGCCAATCCTCGCCGTATCCCACCAAACGCAGATCAAAAATGGTGATCCTGCGGGGCTGGCGCTCGACTTCCAAGCCTTTGCGGGCGAGTTCGTACAGCTTGCGGCCTTGGTGTTTGAGGGCCGAATACATCGGTGGCATCTGCTCGATCTCGCCACGGAAAGGCCGCAGGGCCGATTCTATCAGCGCCTCGTCCAGCGCGGGGACCGGCTTTTCCTCCAGCGTTTCACCTTCGGTGTCCGCCGTGGTGGTCGTCCGGCCCAACCGCACCCGCGTGGAATAGCGCTTGTCGGTGTTCAACAGGAAGCTCGACAGCTTGGTAGCCTCGCCCAGGCACAGCGGCAACAGGCCGGTGGCGATGGGGTCGAGGCTACCGGTATGGCCGACTTTGTTGGCCTGGAACAGGCGCTTGACCCGCTGTACCGCGCCATTGGACGTCATGCCGGGACTCTTGTCCAGCAACAACATGCCATCGATGTCACGGCCTTTCTTGCGTCGGCTCATGAACCCCCTTCCGCCTCGCCTTCTTCCTCTGCGCGGTGTTCGGTGAGGCCACCCAGCAATGCCTCCATCCTCATGCCGCGCTCGATGGAGTCGTCATGGATGAAGCGCAATTCCGGCATCACGCGCAGGCGGATGCGGCCGCTCAGGCCGTGGCGCAATTTCGGCGCGTGTAGGTTCAGGGCTTTGACGCATTTTTGCGGCGTCAGGGTGGCACCGAGGAAACTGACATAGGCTTTTATCAAGGACATGTCGCGGGTGACCTCGACATCGCTCAATGTCACCATCCCTAGGCCAGGTTCATGGATTTCGGTCCGTAATAACTCAGCCAGCTCACGCTGGAACTGCGCCGCGACGCGGTCGCTGCGGAAAAATTCTCTAGGCATTCTTTAATTTGTCGTCTTGACGTGTTTGATAAATGAAATTTTCAATGGGCCGGATAATGGAACCGGCAGGCGACAATGATGATCTCGTCTTGAGAAACCTTATACACCAACCTATGTTCCGTCGAAATGCGGCGCGACCAATGGCCTGATAAATTGGCCTTCAAGGGTTCTGGCTTGCCGATACCTTGAAAGGGATTTCTCAGAACCTCCTTGATAAGCAGATTCGTCCTTTTCAGCAACTTCTTATCATATTCTTGCACCCAAAGATAGTCGGCCCATCCGCTTTCCGTAAAACTTAGTTTCATGGCTCGATCAACGAACGCTCGCTTATCCTTCCTTCGGCGGCTTCTTGAATCGAACGCTGAAGATGCTCGGTATTGGCTGGATTGGAAAGCAAGTATAAGGTTTCCTGCCAAGCATTGAACTCGTCCAAGGACATTAACACCGCCTTGCGCCCTTGGTCGTTGCACAAGATGGTGGGTTCCACATCAGCAATGACTTTAGACTTGTTCCCGACCCTGTTAATTTTTTTAATACTGCCTTATTATAGGGTATCCATACCCTACAGAAAATAGACAACCCATGGCCTTCGAAAGATTTAAAAAGCTGGATGGCAAGAAGCATGACCGCAAGATTAAGTCCGTCATCGGCATGAGCCTGCCAAAATTCAACATCCTCCTTGCGGCCTTCGCGGCGGCCTACGATGCCGTCCAACTGGAAAGGTGTCGGCAGGGCGAAATCAAGCAGGTTCCAACGGGCGGGCCAAAAGGCCATCTCGACACGCCCGGGAAGAAGCTTTTCTTCATTTTGTATTACCTCAAGACATACCCCACCTTCGACGTGCTGGGCTTCCTTTTCGGCTTCAGTTCGGGGCATGCCCACAACCATGTGGAGAAACTCCTGCCCGTCTTGCTGCGGAGCCTGTCGGACCTCGGCGTGCTCCCTGAGCGGTCGCCTGGGACTCCCGAGGAGTTCCTGCGACTCGTCGATAAATATGGCGACGTCATCATCGACGGGATGGAGTGCGCCTGCGTCAGGCCGCAGGACGGGGAACTCCAGAAGGCCCGCTTCAGCGGAAAAAAAAACGCCACACGCTCCAGGCGCTCGTCCTCACGACCCTGCACCGGAAAATCCTTTTCCTCTTCTGCGTCTTCGCCGGCAGCGTCCACGACTACAAGCTCATGAAAAAGGTATTCGACCCAAAACTGAAATGGTTCCATCGAGTGAATCTGTGGCTCGACCTTGGGTTCCAAGGTGCGCAAAAAGATTATGGCGTGAAATCCAAGATAAACCTTCCACACAAAAGGCCGAAGAAATCTAAAAACAACCCGAAGCCGAAACTGACCGCCGCGCAGGTCAAACATAACCGGCAGCATGCGGGAACCCGCGTTTCCGTGGAACACGCCATCGGCGGGATGAAGGCTTTCCATTGCCTGACCCATCGGATCAGAAACCACCTGGACTGGCTCATTGATTTCCTTTTTTGGGTTCCGGCGGGTCTTTGGAACCTAAAAATAGCCTATAATCATTAACTTAACACCGGGAACAACTCTTTTCTCGATCAGTCCGTCTAGGTTTTTGATAGCTTGATGGGTTGTCATGGCATCCATAAATATTCTCCTAACAAGGCGCAAATACCAGGCGCGGAATTTCAGAAACTCTTCTACTGTCAAGCCAATGTCTTTTGCGATTTGCCGAAGCAAAAAGGGCGAAACATACCGACCAACATGGAATTATCGTTCCCACGCTCCGCGTGGGAATACCTTCTATGAGACTCCGCGCCACAGATGATTCAGACCGCTGGAGCGGCTAAGGCTGCATTCCCACTACGGAGGTGGGTTTAATTGATTTATTAAGTATGGTAGAGCATAAAATTTTCAAGCTTCTTAGGCAACCATTCCAATGGCGTATCAAATTGTTTTGTGCAAGTATTGCAACAGTTCCGAGGTTGTCCGTTACGGCACCCAAAGCGGTCGTTCCCGGTTTCGCTGCAAGGAGTGCGGGCGAATATTCAAGACCGACTGCGTGTACCGGGCCTACGTGCCTGGCGTCAAAGACCAGATTGTGGACATTGCCATGAACGGCGGCGGCATCCGGGATGCTTCGCGCATTCTGGGTATCGGCAAAAACACCGTCATTTCCACGCTAAAAAAAAGCTCCGCTGAAGTGGTCGCCGTGAACCCTTACATCGGTACGCGTGAGATCGCCGTCGAAATCAGGCATCCCCTTGATTCTCCAATGGATGTTCAGGCAGACGAGCCATGGAGCTACGTCGGCGACAAAAAGAACCAACGCTGGCTCCGGTATGCCATCGATGCCGTGACAGGCTGTGTCCTGTCGTTCGTTTTCGGGCGGCGCCAAGATGCGGTGTGCGAGCAATTGATCTCAAATTTGAAGGCATTCAATATCCGGACCTATTACACAGACGATTGGGGCAGCTATTCCGCACTCATCCCTAAAGACAAGCACGTCATTGGCAAGCAGCATGCTCAAAAAATAGAAAACAAAAACCTTTTGTTGCGAACCCGGATCAAGCGACTGACGCGCAAAACGATCTGCTTTTCAAAATTGGAAGCACTTCACGACACGGTGATAGGGTTGTTTATAAATAGATACTGCTTTCAATCTCAATAAATCAATTAAACCCACCACCGTGGCAGGGTGGGATCCAATTTGGCAAATGGAATTAGTGGACTGGCGGAACCTTCCCACCCTTCATCTTGCCAAAGACCTATTTACGGGCATCGGAATCCCACTGTTGCTGAATGCGCAAAGTGGCCTCATGAGCCATGCAAGCCAACTCCTCAACTTGATAGCCGGCTTCTTGGTTGATTTGCCGCTTCACCTCCCACAGTTCGGCAAGAATCGGGTCAGGAGCGCGAATTAAAGGCTCGGCAGGTTTCGGTGCTTGCTTGGAATTCATCTCATGATCTCCAAAAGTTCTTCGGGGGTCGTCAGCAACGTTGGCGTATGGCCGCATGCGCGAAGAGTATCCAGCAGTTTTAACTTGTCATCTGGCCCCACCAAATGGGCAAAATTCCACGTAACGAGATAATGCGCCCCTGCGACGGTGGCAATTGCGATGTGCAGGGCATCTTCGGGTTCTGTCAGCGGCAATGCGCCCTGCGTCAAGAATTTCGCCGACAATTATCTGCGCTGCGGCGTTGACTGGCAACATAGGCAATCCTTGTAGCACATTCAGACGGAGCGCGGCGGCCTGCGGATCGCCTCGCCCGGCTTCTTCGACGACAAGCTCCGAAATTGCCAACTCCCAAATGCCTCGATGCAGCATCCCACCATTCCCGCGTCCAAGCCTGCCGGGCAGCGGTCAGCAAATCCCGGCTGGGACGGGCCGTCAAATACGAAACGACGGAGGTTTCCACGTAAACAAGCGGTTTCGGCATTGCCATTCCGATATGGGGATTCTCTGATTTCGCTGACGTAGCCAACTAAGGCGGGCAAACGTCTTTTTGTTTGCCCGCCTTACGCCTTAAAATCACCGCACCACCAAAACCTTCTCAAACACCTCGATATGGTCGCCCGGCTTGACGTCGTTGTAGTTCTTGACACCGATGCCGCATTCCATGCCCATCTTCACCTCGCCCACATCGTCTTTGAAACGGCGCAGGGATTCGAGCTGGCCTTCGTAGATCACCACGTTTTCGCGCAACACGCGGATCGGCAGGTTGCGCCTGACAAAGCCTTCCACCACCATGCAGCCGGCCACCGCGCCGAATTTCGGCGATTTGAACACGTCGCGTACCTCGGCCACGCCGACGATCTGCTCCTTGTATTCCGGCGCAAGCAGGCCGTTGATCGACTTCTTCACCTCGTCGATCACCTCGTAGATGATGCTGTAGTAGTGCAGGTCGATGCTGCGCTCTTCGATCAGCTTGCGGGAACTGGCATCGGCGCGGACATTGAAGCCGATCATGATCGCGCCGGAGGCCAGCGCCAAGTTGGCGTCGGATTCGTTGATGCCACCAACGCCGCCAGCGACGATCTTCACCTTCACCTTGTCAGTGGACAGCTCGGTCAACGAGGAACGCAAGGCTTCCAGGCTGCCTTGCACATCGGCCTTGACGATGATGTTGAGATCCACGGTGTCCGCCGAACTCTCCATCCGGGAGAACACGTCTTCCAGCTTGGTGGCCTGCTGCGCCGCCAATTTGGTCGAGCGGGACTTCTCTTCGCGTTGCGTGGCGATTTCGCGGGCCTTGCGTTCGTCAGCGACGACAATGAAGTCGTCGCCGGCGAAGGGTGCCCCGGAAAGCCCCAAGATTTCCACCGGGGCGGAAGGGCCGGCTTCTTTCAGCGGCTTGCCATTTTCATTGAACATGGCGCGGATGCGGCCAAACTCCTGGCCGCAGAGGATGAAGTCGCCTTTGCGCAAGACACCTTTTTCCACCAGGATGTCGGCCACCGGGCCGCGCCCCTTGTCCAGCTTGGATTCCAGCACCACGCCGACGGCAGGCACCTTGACGGCGGCCTTGAGTTCGAGCACTTCGGCCTGGACCAGGATAGCATCAAGCAGGCTGTCGATGCCCACGCCGGTCTTGGCGGACACCTGCACGAACTGGGTGTCGCCACCCCATTCTTCCGGCACGACGCTGAGCACGACCAATTCTTGCTTGACCCGGTCAGGGTCAACGCCCGGCTTGTCGATCTTATTGATGGCAACCACCATGGGCACTCCGGCGGCGCGGGAATGCTCCACAGCCTCCTTGGTCTGCGGCATGACACCGTCGTCCGCTGCGACGACTAGCACCACGATGTCAGTGACTTTCGCACCGCGGGCGCGCATCGCCGTAAAGGCGGCATGGCCTGGCGTGTCCAGAAAGGTGACGTTGCCATGGTCGGTCTTCACCTGATACGCGCCAATGTGCTGGGTGATGCCGCCGCGCTCGCTGGCCGCCACGCGAGTCTTGCGGATGTAGTCCAGCAAGGAGGTCTTGCCATGGTCGACATGGCCCATGATGGTCACCACCGGTGCCCTGGGCAATTGCTCGACATTTTCTTCCAGCACCATGGTGGCCATCATTTCGGCTTCCAGGCTGTCCTCCGCCTGGGCGATGGCGGTGTGGCCCATCTCCTCGACCACCAGCATGGCGGTTTCCTGGTCGAGGGTCTGGTTGATGGTCGCCATGACACCCATCTTCATCAGCGTCTTGATGACTTCCGCCGCCTTCACCGACATGCGCTGGGCGAGATCGGCGGCGGTGATGGCCTCCGGCACATGGACTTCGTGGATCATAGGCGCGGTGGGACGCTCAAAGCCATGGCGTTGCTCGGGCATGACCAAGGGGCCGCGCCCCTTGGGCTTCTTACCCCTGCCACGCTTGATGTCGTCCAGCGTGGATTCGCGGTCATCCTCGCCTCGCCTGCCCCCGCCAGCACCTTTCTTCTTGCCGCGCTTGGCATCCTCGACGCCCTTGGCCACGGTCGTGGCCGCAGGCGTGGTGGATGCTGGCCGACCGGGGCCGCCCGATGGCCTGCCCGGCGCACCTGAGGGTCTGCCAGGAGCGCCAGAAGGTTTGCCCGGTGCGCCGCCGCCGGAAGGCCTGCCTGGCGCACCCGCAGCGGGCTGATGCCTGCCACCAGGGGCCGGTCTGGCGGGGGTTGCAGAAGGTCTGGAAACGGGCTTTTCGGGAGCGGGCTTAGACGCGGGACGCGGCGCAACCTCAACTTTTGGTGCCGCCGGAGGCGTGGGGGCGGTCTTCGACGGTGGCTCGACCGGCTTCGGTGGCTCCAACGCAGCCACGTCCAGCTTCGGCTCTTCGACAGCCACAGGCGTCTCCTCCGCCCTAGGCGGTGCGACAGCCACCTCCACCGCTTGTTTAAGGCTAGGCGGTTGGGCATCTATGCCAGTCTTAAGCGCTTCCTCGGCCAGTTTCCGCTGGGCCTCCTCGCGCTGCTGACGTAGCGTTTCCTCCGCCTGCGTTTCCCGCTGCCTCTCATCACCCAAGGACTGGCGGGCCTTCTCCGCTTCCAAGCGGCGCTCGCTGGTTTCAGGGAGTTCGCTGCGTTTGATATAGGTGCGTTTTTTGCGCACCTCGACGCTGACCGTCTTCACGTTCTTGCCGACCACCTTGCCTTGCTTCAACTCACTCACCGTTCGTCGCTGCAAGGTCACCTTCTTCGGATCAGCCCCTGTGGGTTGCTCCTTGCCGTGACTCTGCCGCAAGTAGCTGAGTAGTTTCAACTTCTCCGCATCGCTCAACATGTCGTCCGCGCTGGTCACCGCCAATCCCGCGCCGCCCAACTGCGCGAGCAGCCGGTCCAGGGGAATCCCCACTACTTCAGCCAATTGCCTTACTGTCACATCGCTCATTTTTTCGCCCCGCATTCAATCAAATCCCTAGCCTTCAGCAAACCAGGACTCGCGAGCCTTCATAATCAGGCTCGCGGCCCTTTCCTCGTCCATGCCTTCGACCTCCATCAATTCGTCCACCGATTGCTCGGCCAAGTCGTCCATCGTGCATACGCCATGCCTAGCCATCAAGTAGGCCAGTTCGCGATCCATCCCTGGCATTTCCAGCAAATCCGCCGTCGGCTCCGCCGCCTCCAGCTTTTCCTCGCTGGCGATGGCCTTGATGAGCAGCGCGTCGCGGGCACGGCTTCGCAAATCCTCAACCGTCTGCTCGTCGAATTCCTTGATTTCCAGCATTTCCTTGGCCGGCACATAGGCCAACTCTTCGACGCTGGAAAAGCCTTCGCGGACCAGGATCTCCGCCACGTCCTCGTCGATGTTCAATTGATCCATGAAGGACTGTAACAAATTCCGCGCCTCCTGCTCGTTCTTTTCCTCGGCCTGGGTCGCGCTCATCACGTTCAATTCCCAGCCGGTCAGCTCCGAGGCCAGACGCACGTTTTGGCCGCCGCGCCCGATGGCCTGGGACAGGTTCTCGTCAGCCACAGCCACATCCATGCTGTGCTTGTCCTCATCGACGACAATGGAGACAATTTCGGCCGGCGACATGGCGTTGATCACATACTGGGCTTCGTTTTCGTTCCACAGGATGATGTCCACACGCTCGCCGGAGAGTTCGTTGGAAACCGCCTGCACACGTGAGCCCCTCATGCCTACACAAGCCCCCACCGGATCCAGGCGTGGATCGTGGCTCTTCACCGCCACCTTGGCGCGCACACCCGGATCGCGGGCCGAGCCGATGATCTCGATGACGCCCTCGCCCACCTCCGGCACCTCCAGGCGGAACAGGGCAACCAGCAACTCCGGCGCAGTACGGCTGACGAACAACTGCGGCCCCCTCGCTTCCGGGCGCACCGACCCGAGATAGCCGCGCAAACGGTCGCCATTACGCACCGCCTCGCGGGGAATCATTTCCTCCTTGGGCACGAAAGCCTCGACATTGCCGCCTAGATCCAGGTAGACATTGCCACGTTCGACCCGCTTGACGATGCCGGTCACCAGCTCGCCCACCCGATCTTCGTAGGCCTCGACCACCTTGCGGCGCTCCGCCTCGCGCACTTTCTGCACGATCACTTGCTTTGCCGTCTGCGCGGCGATGCGGCCGAACTCGATGGACTCCATAGGCTGCTCGACGAAGCCGCCCACTTCCGCCTTGGGGTCGATCTTCTTCGCGTCGTCCAACAGCATCTGCGTATCCGGCGACTCGATGCCATAGTCGTAATCGTCGTCATAGGCGACCACCTGCCAACGACGGAAAGTCTCGTAATTGCCGTTTTTACGGTCTATGGAAACGCGCACATCCAAGCAATTATCATGCCGCTTGATCGTGGCAGTGCGCAAAGCATCCTCAATGGCACCGAAGATCACTTCTTTTTCGATCTCCTTCTCGTTGGAAACGACATCCACTACCAGCAATATTTCTTTATTCGCCATCGCCTAATCCTTATGGTTTTTTGAATTCTCGAACGAAGGCACGATGCGCGCCCGGTCAATGGAGTCGAACGGAATCTCGAATCGGCTTTCGCCGTCCAGGAGCAACACATTGTCCCCCTCGACGCCCAACAGCCGGGCCTTGAATCGCCGGCGTCCGTCTATCGGCCTGTTCAATTGGACACGCGCATCGGCACCTTTGAAGCGCTCGAAATGCCCGGGCGTGAACAGGGGGCGATCCATTCCGGGAGAAGAAACCTCCAGATGGTAATTACCGGGTATGGGATCTTCCACATCCAGCAGGCCACTCAACTGATGGCTCACCCTGGAGCAATCATCCACCAGGATACCGCGTTCGCAATCGATATAAACCCGCAAGATGCGTTGGTGCGCATCAAACTCGACGCCCACCAACTCGAACCCTAGGCCGGCCACCACCGGCTCGACCAGCCGGGTCAGTCTGTCCGGCATTCTCATCGCTTCACCTAACTCCAGTCACAAAAAAAGGGCTCAAGGCCCAATGTTGTCGTTATTCCCGTTAAAAATGAAAAAAGCCCATAAGGGCCGATTTCAATCTTGGGGGGCTTTGCCCGCCATGCCATTTGCCTGCGGCAACCCCATTTTCGCTTCTTTGTATGATAGCAAAGAAGCCTGGCAAATCAAACCCCTTGGCCGAAGAAAAGGCGCCACAAAATAAAGCCCTCCATCGCGCAAGCCTCCTCAAACCAGCCACTCGATCACATAATCGGCCGGATCAGCCGCCGGATTCTCAGGGATGGCGAAGGCTGCGACACTCATTCCGCCTTCGCGTACGCTACGCGGGTTGCCTGAAACCAAGGGATGCCACTGCGGCAGGCGCTTTCCTTCGGCCAACAGCCGGTAGGCGCAAGTCGATGGCAACCAGTGGAATTGCGTGAACTCGGCCCGCAAATCCAGGCACCCCGGCACCTCCGCGCAACGCCGGGCATAGCGTGTGCAGCGGCCTGCCTCAATGTCTAGCAGCCGGCAGGCCAGCCGTGTGAAGAAAATCTCGCCCGTGTCTTCGTCTTCGATCTTGTGCAGGCAACACCGGGCGCAGCCATCGCACAAGGACTCCCACTCCGTGTCGCTCATCTGCGCCAAGGTTTTTTCTTGCCAGAACGGTTTTTGCCCCACTCCCACCCCCGTTTTCTTAAATGTTTGCCGAAGTTTCGCCGCCGTTGACAGAACCCGGCTTACGCCGGAACATTCCCCCAAGCGCGGGTCTTGGGGCAGTTTACCTGTTTTGCGGACGCAAGGCACGGACTCCCTGTGACCAAGACCAGGCACCAAGCCGCACATCATCAAGAGAACGAACATGGGTAACGCATTAAGAGACCAATTGCTAAAAGCAGGCTTGGTCAACGAGAAACAAGTCAAGAAAGCCGTCAAGGAGAAGCAAAAGGACACACAGCGTCAGCACGGCCAAGCCAAAACGACCGGGCAAGAGGAGGAAAAGCGGCGTGCGCAACAAGCGCAAGCGGAAAAAATCGAGCGCGACCGCATGCTCAACCAGCAACGCCAGGAGTTGGCGGAGAAAAAAGCCATCGCCGCGCAAATCCGCCAACTGGTGGAACAGAACCGCCAGCCCAAAGGCGAAGGCGACACACCTTACAACTTCGTTGATGGAGGCAAGGTCAAACGGCTCTACCTGTCTGACAAGATGCGTGAGCGTATAGCCAAGGGCCAACTTGCCATTATCCGGCTGGAGCAGCAATACGAGTTGGTGCCTCCTGAGACCGCCGAAAAAATCCAAGCCCGCGACCCCAGCTACGTGGTCGTTTTCAACGAACCGAAACAGGCGGCGGCAGAAGCCACCCTGGAAGACCCTTACGCAAAGTATCAGGTTCCCGACGATCTGATGTGGTAAAAAAACCGCCCTGAGGGGCGGTTTTTTTATATCCCCTCCACGGCGCAGGAGAGGGATGAGGCTAAAGTCCCTTGGAGTGGGCCACCTTAGGCCAAAAGGCAATAGGGAACCCACTGCTCTCTATTGCCGTAACCACGCGGAATTAAAAGCTCAATGCTTTTCTTTCCTTGTTGAATTTGACCAATAACGGGGTGTGCAGGATTGTTACGGCTCTCTGTTTCTGGGCCATAAAAATACCAGCAGCCACCATTGCGGCTAGCGCGAAATCTGTCGTTGATACCCTCAATTACTTGTGCTGAGTCAGAAAAAACAAAAGCTCCAAAATTGACGTTTGTACTCCAGAGAACACCAAGCCCATTTACGTTACTATCAAAAACGGCACGTACATTCAAGACGCAACGTTGAATCCAGTAAGGCCAGAGTACGCATTCAATACCAAAGTGACTTTCAATTTCCGCCTTACGAATCGCAGGATGCTCAGGGTTTGTGTTATAACGCGACGGGGCAAAGTGATTCGGGCCATGAAACTCGATAAATTTTGAAGTGCCTTCCACTGTAACTTTCAAATCAACCCGCCTTCTGCCCCAAGGCCCCTGATGTTCCACGACAGCATTTGGATAGGCAAGCTGAATCAACTTCATCAGGATTATTTCATCTAGGCTTACTTTCGCATTTCCTATTTTGGCAGGCGGAGAATTTGGAATGGCGTTTGAATACCAAAGTTTTTGAAGCTCACGCTCATCAATGGCTTGAATGCCGTTCCAATTATTGAAGGGGACTGATCGAAGCGCACTCTCGGCCACGCCAAGAATTTCAACAATATCATTTATACTCAGCATCGACCCCACACAGGAATCGCTACTGTGAAGTTCAAACAAGCCTTGAGGATGTCCGAGAATTCCCATATTGGATTGGGCTAACTTAAACCGGTAAAATGATGAGTTCCTGGCCCGCCTTCACCCGGCTGTCGGTCTTCAATCCGTTCCATTCGGCCAGCTTCAAGGGCGGAACGCCCTGTTGCTTGGCGATCACCACCAGGGTTTCACCCTTTTTGACCACATACTTGCGGGCGGCGATCAACTTGGCACCCGGTAAATTCGCCGCGAGCATTTGCGCCTTGTCCAAAGGCAGCAGCAGGTTGAACGAGGCACCCGGCGCCACGTCGGACTTGAACGCCGGATTCAATCCGTAAAATTCCTCCCAGCTCATGCCCGCCCCCGACACCGCCTGGGCCAACTGCGCCGCCTCGCCATTCACCTCGACCCTCGCCAGATAAGGCAAAGGGCTGATCTTGCGCAGGCTCAAGCCATGGGCAGCCGGGTCGGCGACCACGCGGGACAACGCCAATATCTTCGGCACATAAGCCTTGGTCTCGGCGGGCAAATCCAGATCCCAGAAACTCGTCCCTAGCCCCGCCTTCTGGTTCGCCTGCATTGCCCTTTGCACGGCACCTTCACCCGCGTTGTAGGCAGCCAAGGCCAGGAGCCAGTCGCCGCTGAACAGGCCTTGCAAGCGCGACAGATATTTGAGGGCGGCCTTGGTCGAGGCATAAATGTCATAGCGCCCATCGTAGCCATCGACCAACTTCAAGCCATAGTCCGTCGCCGTGCCGGGGATGAACTGCCAGATGCCGGCGGCTTGTTTCGGCGAGACGGCTGCGGGTTGGAAGCCGCTCTCGACCATCGGCACCATTGCCAGATCCATAGGCAAGCCACGGCGCTCGATCTCGTCCACGATATAAAACAAAAACGGTTCGGCCCGCTTCGACAGGAAATCCAAGGCACCCGGCGAACGCTTGATCTTGTCCACTTCCGCCGCAATCCTTTCCTGCTCAATGCCGGTCAACATCAGGCGCTTGCGCATGCGCTCCCAAATGCCGTCCTTCAAGGACGCGGGCGAAAGCGGCGGACTCAGTGCCGCACTCTGGAAGCGGGATTTCCCCTTCGCGGTGGTGGCCGCAGGCTTGACCTTGAGGCCGACATTCGACGGGTCGGGCGGAATCTGGTACTTCTGCAGGATTTTCTCGAATATGGAAACATCCGAGGAAAGCGGAACGTACTGATTGGCGGGAGAAGTGCCAGAATCTTTGGCGGACTCATCCATTGCCACGCTTTCCCCGCCCACCCCCTTGCCTCGCGGCGTCACGTAAAGGATGGTTTTTGCCGAACCCGCCGTCTGGCTGGAACTCGAATGGATATGAGGCGCAGGCGCGCAGGCGGTGAGGATGGTAGGAATGGCCAGCGACGTGAGGATGCCCCTCACCTGCCTGGCCAAGCCATTAGCATTCCGCAGGCCAAGCGCATTGGGATTTTTCTTGATTCGTCTGCTCATGATTGCAAATCACCCCGTCCGGTTTTTTGGTAAGTGTGCCGGATTACGGCCTTGGGGGCAAGTTTACAGCCCAGCTTCACTGCCGATGGAGTGCAGGGCTTGCTTTGCCCCACCCGCGACGAACAAACCTTAGCACTTGGCAAGAACCCCTCCTCCTGATGGGCGTGAACCCATGGCACCGTAGCAGCAGGCCGCGCCCACGGCTTGTTTGCAAGGATTTGCGGGTGTTGACACGCATCAAATGGCTATGCCCGCTCCTACATCAAACCAACGTCTTGTAAGGTTCCCCAGCCACCTCCCGAACCAACCTAGGCACCAGATAACCCGGCAAACGCCGCCGCAAATCCTCACACAAGGCCAGCACCTTTTCCTCGGGAACATCAAAATGCCCCGTTCCCCGTGCCTTGTCCAACAGATGCAGATAATAAGGCGTCACGCCATAGTCGAGCAGGGTTTCGCTTAAGGCAGCCAGAGCCTCCAGCGTGTCGTTGACGCCTTGCAACAATACCGACTGGTTCAGCAAGACCACCCCGGCCCCGCGCAAACGATCCAAAGACCGCCCGACCTCCGTGTCGAATTCATTGGCATGGTTGGCATGGATGACCATGACCGGCTTAAGCCGAGTGCCGACCAGGATTTGCACCAAGCGGGGGGTGATGCGCGCAGGCAGGACCACCGGCAGGCGGCTATGGATGCGCAGGCGGCTCACATGGGGGATGGCTGCGATGCCATCGACCAGCGTCTCCAAACGCCCGTCGTCCAGCACCAGAGGATCGCCGCCACTTAGGATGACCTCGGCGATGCTGGCGTCCGCCGCGATATGGGCCAAAGCTTCCGCCTCGCGGCTGCGGCCCAACTGGGCATCGGCGTAGGGAAATTCGCGGCGGAAGCAATACCGGCAATTGATGGCGCAAGCGCCGGTGGCGATGAGCAAAGCCCGCCCGTGGTATTTGTGCAACAGGCCGGGGACGGCCACAGCTTGCAAATCGCCGACCGGGTCGGCGAGAAAGCCAGGCCATACCCGCAACTCCTCCGCCAGGGGCAACACTTGGCGCAACAGAGGGTCGGCAGGATCGCCTTGCTTCATCCGCGAGGCGAAGGCGGCGGTGACGCGGAAGGCGAACCGCCCAGCCGCCTCCCCGCGCATTTCCTGGTGTTCCAAGGGCAATCCGAGGTAGTCCAGCAAATCATTGATGCGGGTGAAGGAGGCCGCCAACTCGGCTTTCCAACCGGACACAGGGACGGATGTCGATGAATTCACGCAGATAAAGTTTCTAATGGCAGGGCTGTCTATTATAATGCCCGACATTTTTTTGCGTCACCCAAAGCACAACACGAGGACAGAATGGCAACTATCAGCACCAGCGATTTTAAGAACGGCCTGAAGCTCATGCTCGACGGCGAGCCGGTCGTCTTGCTCGAAAACGAATTCGTCAAACCCGGCAAGGGCCAAGCGTTCAACCGTGTCAAGTTTCGCTTCCTGAAGACCGGCAGGGTTCTCGAACGCACCTTGAAGTCCGGCGAAACCATGGAAACCGCCGACGTGGCCGACACGGACATGCAGTACCTCTATAACGACGGCGAATTGTGGCACTTCATGCAGCCGGAGTCGTTCGAGCAATACACCGCCGATGCCAACGCCGTGGGCGACGCCAAGAAATGGCTCAAGGAGCAGGATGTCTGCATCGTCACCCTGTACAACGGCAATCCACTATCCGTCACCCCGCCCAACTCCGTCGTCCTGAAGATCGTCGAGACCGACCCCGGCGTGCGCGGCGACACCTCCGGCGGCGGCGGCAAACCGGCCAAGCTGGAGACCGGCGCGGTGGTGCGCGTACCTCTGTTCGTGCAGCAAGACGAACTCATCAAAGTGGACACCCGCACCGGCGAATATATTTCGCGTGCTAAGGAATAGGCCAGACTGGCAACCCGCCTGCCCCTTATCCGCCCTGCAGACCAGGGCGGATATGCTGGCGAAAATACGCCGCTTCTTCGCAAGGCGCGGCGTGTTGGAAGTGGAAACCCCCCTCCTCTGCCACGCCGCAGGCACCGACCCGAACGTCCACCCCTTCACCGCCGCATTCCGCCAGCCGGGACAATCCCAAGGCACCACGCTTTACCTGCAAACCTCCCCCGAATTTGCCATGAAGCGCCTGCTGGTCGCAGGTTCGGGTTCGATTTACCAAATCTGCAAGGCGTTTCGCAACGAAGAGCCTGGGCGCTACCATAACCCCGAGTTCACCATCCTGGAATGGTACCGGGTCGGTTTCAGCCTAGGCGATTTGATGGACGAAATCGACGCCCTGCTGGGCTGCCTGTTCGCAGGGGTACGCGAACTAGATCCCTCCGAACGTCACGCCTACCGGGCATTGTTTGCCCGCCACACCGGAGTCGATCCGGTCTTGGCAACGCCGGAAGAATTCGCCGCCTGCGCCCGACGGCACGGCTTGGACGAAGCCGTGGCCCTGTGCGGCGAAGACCGCAACACCTGGCTGGATCTCTTGTTCAGCCACCTCATCCAGCCTTGCCTGGGACGCGGGCATGTCAGCTTCGTCCAGGACTATCCCGCCTCCCTGCCTTCGCTGGCACGGGCGAAACCGGGCCAACCCGAAGTGGTGGAGCGGGTGGAAGTGTTCATGGACGGCATGGAACTTGGCAATGGCTACCACGAACTGGCCGACGCAGCCGAACAGAGCCGACGCTTCAATGCCGATCTGGAACTGCGCCGGACGATGGGCTCGCCCTTGCCACCCAAAGACCAACTTTTCCTGGCGGCTTTGGATGCGGGCTTGCCAGATTGTTCCGGCATTGCTTTGGGGCTGGATCGGGTGCTGATGTTGCTGGCTGGCGCGGAAAGCATCGGGCAGGTTTTAGCGTTTCCGGTGGGAAGGAGTTAAGACTTTGGCGGGAGCCACCCAACCCGTCGCTTTTTCAAACAATGCCAAGCCTATCCGTTGATTTCACGGTCAAGAAAGAGCGCGTGGTGAAGCTGCCGCTTTGCGCCCGGCATGGCGTGATCGTCAATCCGGCGGCGCAGACATTGAAGGCCATTGAATTGCGGGAAAGCCGCTGGACGAGTTCAGCCTGAAGAAACAAACGGTGTAAAATCGGCTCAAAATGACGATCCATCATCCAACCTAGGAACCCCTATGGCCAGCGTGTCCAAGTCCGATGTCGAAAACCTGTTGAAAAAATTCATCGACCCGAATCTCGGGGTCGATTGGGTCTCCGCCAAGGCGGTGAAGAAGATCGAGGTGGAGGGGGGGAAAATCACGGTGAAAATCACCCTGGGTTATCCCGCCGCCAGCGTCCGCGCCGAATTGGCCGACGCCGTTAGGGCCATCATCAGCGAAGCCAACGGGCTGGGCCAAGTCGTGGTGGATTTGGGCAGCGACATCATCTCCCACGCCGTGCAGAAGAACCTGAAACCGATGCCAGGCGTGAAAAATATCATCGCTGTGGCGTCGGGCAAGGGCGGAGTGGGCAAGTCCACGACGGCGGTGAATCTGGCGCTGGCACTGGCCGCCGAGGGGGCGCGGGTGGGCATCCTCGATGCCGACATCTACGGCCCCAGCCAGCCGGCCATGTTGGGCCTGTCGGGCCGACCCGAGACCGACGGCAAGGCTATAGAGCCGAAAGTGGCCTATGGTGTGCAGTCCATGTCGATTGGTTATCTCATTGACGAGGACACGCCGATGATCTGGCGCGGGCCGATGGTGACAGGGGCCTTGCAGCAATTGCTCAATGAGACCCGCTGGGATGCGCTGGATTACCTCGTCATCGACCTGCCGCCCGGCACCGGCGACATCCAACTGACCCTGGCCCAGCAGATTCCGGTGTCCGGCGCGGTCATCGTGACCACGCCGCAGGACATCGCCTTGTTGGATGCGCAGAAAGGCTTGAAGATGTTCGAGAAGGTCAGTGTGCCGGTGTTGGGCATCATCGAGAATATGAGTGTGCATATTTGCCCGAACTGCGGCCATGCGGAGCATATCTTCGGCGCGGGCGGTGGGGAGAAGATGGCGGAGAAATATGGCGTGGTGTTGTTGGGTTCCTTGCCCTTGGATATCAAGATCCGCGAGCAGGCGGATGGCGGGCATCCCACCGTGGTGGCCGACCCGCAAGGCCGGAGCGCGCAAATCTACCGGGAAATCGCCCGCAAGCTGGCGGGGCGGCTGGCGCTGACCGCGAAGGACTATAGCGCGAAGTTTCCCACTATCAGTATTGTGAACAACTAATGCCACTATCAATTTTAAGCCCCTCTCCCTCAGGGAGAGGGGTTGGGGAGAGGGTGTCATGAGACTCTGCGACCGCGACATCATCGCCGCCCTGGACGCGGGCCGGATCAAAATGAGCCCCCGCCCCGCCGTCGAGCGCATCAGCGGCGTCAGCGTGGATTTGCTGCTGGGCAACCGTTTCCGCGTGTTCAGTTCCCACACCACACCTTACATCGACCTGTCCGGCTCCCGCGAGGAGACGGACGCGGCGATTGAAAAAGTCATGAGCGACGAGATCGTCATAGTCGCGGGCGAGGCGTTTTTCCTGCATCCGGGCGAGTTGGCCTTGGGGGCGACGGAGGATTCCATCAGCCTGCCCGATGATATTGTCGGTTGGCTGGATGGACGCTCCAGCCTGGCGCGGCTGGGCTTGATGGTGCATGTCACCGCCCACCGCATAGACCCCGGTTGGAGCGGCAATATCGTGTTGGAGTTTTACAATTCCGGGAAGCTTCCTTTGGCCCTGCGCCCCGGCATGTCCATCGGGGCGATCAGCTTCGAGCCGATGTCCGGCCCCGCCGACCGCTCTTACCGCAAACGCGCCGACGCCAAGTACCGGGATCAGGACGGGCCTACGGCCAGCCGGATCAGCGAGGATAAATAGGCAGGAGATTTAAGATGCCAGACTATAATCCTCCGGCATCCAGCCTACCGTTGGCAATATTCCTCAAGCGGCACGATGTTATTGATGACCACGTCCGAATTTTTCTTGATGACAAACTCACTGACTCCTATCTTGGAGCTTCTCTTGGAGCTTCCACTGCCCCAGTCATAGGTGTACCCCAATTGCGTCCAAGGAAAGGCAGTGTGCATTGGATTTTCGCTTTGACCATATAGCTGCGTCCGCAAGGCATTGAACCATTGCCGATACCAGACCTCGGTATTGTCAGGAAAGTTGAGTCCAGCAGTAGTGTCGGTGATTTCATTATCCGGGGATGGACGAAATAGATCATTAGGCCGCACATATACTTCAACAAAATGACTAATAACCTTTGGTGCTAGTTTTTTGGCAGCGGTCACGGGAAAGGGCTAAAGTGGTCAAGTGTTTGACGAAAAACGCTTTTCCCACGGAGGCTCCTCCCATGACCACCGAAGACTTTATCACCGACCTGTTCTGTCGGGTAGACGGCCGGATGGAAAACGTCCCGAACCACAGCCATGCGGCGCTTTGGCCGAGCGAGCTGGTGACCATCGGCTTGCTGTTCGCCGTCAAGGGCGTCGGCCAGCAGGCCTTCTACCGCTGGCTGGGCCGGGACTACGGCCGCTTGTTTCCCCGGCTGCCGGAGCGCACCCGCCCTTTCCGCCGCCTGAGGACGCATTGGCGGTGGGCGCAGATGTTCCTCGCCCGCCGAGCCTGCTCGGCGTCATCGACAGCTACGGGGTCGAGCTGATCCACCCGGTGCGCCGGGGCCGCAACCCCAAGGGCAGGGCGGAGCCCGGCATCTCCAACCATCGCTGGATCGTCGGCGGCAAGCTGTGCCTGGCGCTCAACCACCTCGGCCAGGTCATCGGCTGGGCTTGGGCGACCGCGAACGCCCATGACACCTAGTTCCACCCGCTGGTGGAGGCTTTCCAGGACCGTTGCCTGATGCTGGCCGACACCGGGTTCCACGCGGCGGAGGGCGACCCGCCCAACCTGAAGCTCTGCCCGCGCGGGCGTTGGAACGGCAGGATGGGGGTGGAGACCGTCTACTCCATGCTGACCGTCGTCTCCCACGCCAAGAAGATGCGGCACCAGGTGATGGCCTATTTCCAGTCCCACCTGGCCATGGCGGTCGCCGCCTTCAACCTGCTGGTCGCATGGAACGGACTGCCTGTGCGGGACGATGGCTTCGTGCCTTTGTCCATCGCCGAGTTCAGTCTTTAATACTGAAAAACTAGCACCAAAGGTTATTAAAGCTTTCATGCCTTCCTGGCGAATTTCCGCATCAGTTCTCATACCAGTTCTCCAATTCCTTGATACCCAAGCGCATCAGATCATGTGCGATATTAACCAGCGGGACGCTATGGGTGACGGTAACAGCCGAATATTTGCGCCATTCGCCGATGGAATGTCGGCGGTCGATGAAAAGATTCAGGCTATTCTCGTATTCCAGAATATGTGATCAGATAAGCTGATGTCGGCCATCGCTGATATGTTGCTGTATGATGGGCTTGGCTTCAGTTTCAAGATGAATGCGGGATTGGCTTTGGTCGTCGAATGGCCGGTTGAAGCAACAAAGGTCAAGATAGATGAGCATTCAAAGTTATCCAAAGATTATTATCAAAATCGCGAGTTGGCCTAGGATGTGCCGACGAAGGAGGCGCATCAATCGGACGTTATGCGAATTAGCGCATCTTACCGCGTTTGTAACCGAATATCGACCGTCAATCTTTCAAGCAATAATCGGAACGTGGAAGTGGTATGCGAAATCACAAAGCATCCGCATCCAAGTGTTTGGTTTTCCCCTGCCTATGTTCGGCAATCGCTTCGTCCGCAAGTCGGCTTAAAATGTCCTGAGAACCGCCAAACAGATCATCCCATTTCCTTTCCGATTCCAATTTAGACAATAGCCAACGCGCAAAAGAATCTTGCTCGGGGTCAGGTAGTTTCGAGGCTACGGTAAAGGCTTTTTCGAGTAATTCGGTCATGGCGGGGCTTCTTTGTATTAGAAGGTATGCGTTGAATTGCGGCGGAACCCTAAGGATGGATTCACGCGATTGATGCGGTTCGTTCCCCACCGCTTCCTATGACATTGCCGACTTAGCGCACCCTACCGCGTTGTGTTTCTAGCGGTTGGGTGGAGGATTTTGGATGTTGGACAGGACAATGCCGCAATGCCGGTCGGGGTTTGCAACCCCGACCGAAACGTTTTAAGTCCGCCCCAACGCACAAAGCGTAAGCATTTTAATTCCAGCATAATGTCCGACATATCGCCGCACCGCAAACGTTGCGACGGGGTTGCAAACCCCGTCGCGCACATTGTCATACCCCGGCCCGCTTCGTTTGAATTGTAGGTTGGGGTGACGCAAGGAACCCCAACACAATGCCGCCTTCCTGGAATGTTGGGGTTCGTTCCTCACCCCAACCTACGCGGGCTGCTGGCTTAGTTTACCGCTGTTTTCGCCTGGTACGGCGTGATCCTCGCCAATATGTCGGCCAGGGTTTCCATGGCCTGTTCCGTATCGTAATGGGATTGCAGATTGATCCAGCTTTGCGCGTCGGTGCCAAAGAATACGGCCAGGCGCACAGCCGTGTCGGCGCTGATGCTGCGTTTGCCCTGGACGATTTCATGGATGCGCCGCGGCGGCACGCCTATCGCCTTGGCCAGCGCATACTGGCTGACGCCTAGCGGTTTCAGAAAGTCCTCGTTGAGTATTTCGCCGGGATGGGCAAAGGAGATTTCTCGCATGGTATGGATTTCTCTAGTGATAATCGACGATCTCAATGTCAAATGCATCGCCGTTGTCGAAGCGGAAGCAAACACGCCACTGCTCATTGACGCGGATGCTCCACTGCCCGTCGCGGTCGCCGTGTAGCGGTTCCAGCCGATTGCCGGGCGGGACGCGCAGAAAATCCAGCGTCGCGGCGGCGTTGATCTGCTGTAACTTGCGCAAGGCCACGCTGGCGATGTTGACGAAACGCGCCACACGCCGACCGTTCCATAACGCCTCCGTCTCCTTGCATTTGAACGATTTAATCATTGGCGCATATTAACGGAATGTGTTACTACCATAAAGCGCAACAATGTCTTGGCGGGATAGAGGCTTGCGTAGCGGAAAGGCCATGGCGCGGGTCTTCTTTGGTTCCGCGTGGGCAAACGATAGAGCCGTTTGCCCACCCGGCTAAGTGACGTGAGGAAGCCCAACACAATGCCGCTGTCCAGGAAATGTTGGGGTTCGTTCCTCACCCCAACCTACGCGGGCTATTCAATCAAGTCTGATTTTTCCAGGTATTTCTCTGCAGCCAAGCCAATAGGGCGTTGTGTTGGCAGAGCCATAGGATATGCCGACGAAGGAGGCGCATCAGTCGAGTAACGCGAAGGATGCGCTTCGTTCCTCGGCACATCCTATGGCCTTAGATGATTGCGCAATGCCGGTCGGGGTTTGCAACCCCGACCGAAACGTTTGAAGTCCGCGCCGACGCACAAAGCATAAGCATTTTAATACCAGCATAAGGCACGACATATCGCCGCACCGCAAACGTTGCGACGGGGTTGCAAACCCCGTCGCGCACATTGTCATACCCCGGCCCGCTTCGTTTGAATTGTAGGTTGGGGTGACGCAAGGAACCCCAACACAATGCCGCCTTCCTAGAATGTTGGGGTTCGTTCCTCACCCCAACCTACGCGGGCTTGAATGTGAAATAAACGCTCTGGCATATTTTGACATCTTTGATACCTCTTAATAAAGTTAAAAGCCTTATAGGGTACGCAAGATGAATCGTTCCATTCGCCACGCAGACCGTTCTAGCGCTGACCTTGAACGATCGATCTTGATGATGAAATTTTCCATCCTTCGCGTCCAAATTTCCATTCGGAGGACGGATCATTCCATCCGCCGCATTGATCGTTCTATCAAAAACATGGAACATTCCATGTTTTTCATCGAACTTTTCATCTTCCGCATCCATCGTTCCATCTCGCCGATGGGTCAATCCATCGAAGTCATCCCCGGTTCATCGCCAAAGATGCGCCCTTCCTGTTCCAGCATCCACGCTTCCTTGCGCCGGAGGTGGGTTTAATTGATTTATTAAGTATGATAGAGCATAAAATTTTCAAGCTTCTTAGGCAACCATTCCAATGGCGTATCAAATTGTTTTGTGCAAGTATTGCAACAGTTCCGAGGTTGTCCGTTACGGCACCCAAAGCGGTCGTTCCCGGTTTCGCTGCAAGGAGTGCGGGCGAATATTCAAGACCGACTGCGTGTACCGGGCCTACGAGCCTGGCGTCAAAGACCAGATTGTGGACATTGCCATGAACGGCGGCGGCATCCGGGATACTTCGCGCATTCTGGGTATCGGCAAAAACACCGTCATTTCCACGCTAAAAAAAAGCTCCGCTGAAGTGGTCGCCGTGAACCCTTACATCGGTACGCGTGAGATCGCCGTCGAAATCAGGCATCCCCTTGATTCTCCAATGGATGTTCAGGCAGACGAGCCATGGAGCTACGTCGGCGACAAAAAGAACCAACGCTGGCTTCGGTATGCCATCGATGCCGTGACAGGCTGTGTCCTGTCGTTCGTTTTCGGGCGGCGCCAAGATGCGGTGTGCGAGCAATTGATCTCAAATTTGAAGGCATTCAATATCCGGACCTATTACACAGACGATTGGGGCGGCTATTCCGCACTCATCCCTAAAGACAAGCACGTCATTGGCAAGCAGCATGCTCAAAAAATAGAAAACAAAAACCTTTTGTTGCGAACCCGGATCAAGCGATTGACGCGCAAAACGATCTGCTTTTCAAAATTGGAAGCACTTCACAACACGGTGATAGGGTTGTTTATAAATAGATACTGCTTTCAATCTCAATAAATCAATTAAACCCACCACCCTTGCGCCGAATCCATCGGCGGCACGTAAGCAGGAAAGGTTCAGTCTTGGACTAGGCCGTTTCCTTCAGGCAGCCGGGGCGGCGGGTTTTTTGGATTTGCGGGCGAAGCGGCGGCCTAGGTCGTCGAGGCTGTCTTCCAAGGCACCGCTGGCGAGGTTGTGCAGCTTGGCGTATTGATAGACCAGCAGGGCGGCGGCGTAGGCTTCGCTGCCGGCGGCAAAATAGGTGTCGTCGATCTTGCCGAACAGGGCTTCGACGGCGTTGCGCAGGGAGTAGAGACTTTCGACCAGTTCCACGTCGGCGCGGAATTCGTCCAGGCTGAAGCTGGCCGGGAGGATTTCGGGGTGGCCTTCGGCGATGGCGAGCGCCTTGACGACGAAGGAGCGGTTCTTTTCACCGAATTTAGGCAGGCTGGCGCGTTCTTCGGCGCTGAGGTCAATCAGGAAAGGCAGCGTCTCGGCCAAGGTGGCGAGGGCGGCTTTGGCCTTGTCGCGCTGTTCGGCGGTAAAGGCGGCGTCGATACGGTTCGAGGGCATGGGTTAGTTCCTTGAGTTCCGTTGCTAAAACGTTTCGCTTTGGGCGTAATAATCATGGGATTTCCGTTAGGTGTCAAGCGCAGACAGCAATTCGCATTGTGAGCCAAAGCCATGTGCCATCCTTTGTCATTCCGGCAGGGATGCCGTTTTTAAGATTAAAAAAACCCCGCGAAGCCAGAGACTGCGCGGGGTCGTGGGCCTATGCGGGCCTAGCTGGGACAGGTGGCCGCATCAGTAGCGGTAATGCTCGGTCTTGTACGGCCCCTCTTTAGGCACGCCGATGTAAGCGGCCTGCTCGTCGGTCAGTTCGGTCAACTGCGCGTTGAGCTTCTTCAACTGCAAGCGGGCGACCTTTTCATCCAGATGTTTCGGCAAGGTGTAGACGCCGACCGGGTATTTGCCGGAATCGCGCTCGCCCCACAGCTCGATCTGGGCGATGGTCTGGTTGGCGAAGCTGGACGACATCACGTAGGACGGATGGCCGGTGCCGCAGCCCAGGTTCACCAAGCGGCCCTTGGCCAGCAGGATGATGCGCTTGCCGTCGGGGAAGATCACATGGTCAACCTGCGGCTTGATTTCCTCCCACTGGTACTTCTCAATGGCCGCGACTTCGATCTCGTTGTCAAAATGGCCGATGTTGCAGACGATGGCCTGGTCTTTCATCTTCGCCATGTGGTCGTGGGTGATGACATGGTAGTTGCCGGTGCAGGTGACGAAGATGTCGGCCTTGTCGGCGGCATAATCCATCGTCACCACGCGGTAGCCTTCCATCGCCGCTTGCAGGGCGCAAATTGGATCGACCTCCGTCACCCACACCTGCGCGGACAGCGCGCGCATGGCCTGCGCGGAACCCTTGCCCACATCCCCGTAGCCGGCGATCAGCGCGACCTTGCCGGCGATCATCACGTCGGTGGCGCGTTTGATGCCGTCCACCAGCGACTCGCGGCAGCCGTAGAGGTTGTCGAACTTCGACTTGGTGACCGAATCGTTGACGTTGATCGCCGGGAATTTCAACTCGCCCTTGGCATGCATCTGGTACAAGCGATGGACGCCGGTGGTGGTCTCCTCGGTGACGCCCTTGACCGCAGCCAAGCGGACGGAGTACCAGGTCGGGTCGGCCGCCAGCTTGGCCTTGATCGCCGCGTACAGGATGCGCTCCTCCTCGGAACCCGGATTGGCCAGCACGGACAGATCATTCCCGGCCCGCGCGCCCAGATGCAGCAGCAAGGTCGCGTCACCGCCGTCGTCCAAGATCATGTTGGAATAGCCGCCGTCGGGCCAGTCGAAGATGCGATGGGTGTAATCCCAGTATTCCTCCAAGCTTTCCCCTTTCACCGCAAACACCGCGACGCCATCGCCGGCGATGGCGGCGGCGGCGTGGTCTTGGGTGGAGAAGATATTGCACGAAGCCCAGCGCACTTCCGCACCCAGCGCGGTGAGCGTCTCGATCAACACCGCCGTCTGGATGGTCATATGCAGCGAGCCGGTGATCCGGGCGCCCTTTAGCGGCTGGGCAGCGGCAAATTCCTCGCGGATCGCCATCAAGCCCGGCATCTCGGTCTCGGCGATTTTGATTTCCTTGCGGCCCCAGGAGGCCAGGGACAGGTCGGCGATTTTGTAATCGGTGAAGTTGGTTTTTAGCACAGCGTTCATGGTTGGTTAAAGCTCCTTGACGGATGAAAAACCACCGAATGCCGCGATGCGAGACTCGACGCACCGCAGGCAAAGGCGGATGAATCGAGCGCGGTTGGAATGAGACACCGCTCCGAGCCTGGCGGGAAATCCCGTCGCAACGCTCCTCGGAGGGTTAGAAAAATTTGGGCGATTTTACAGGTTCGCACAGGGGCAACGCAATCGCCACGGCAAAGCCCTGTGTGTCCTGTGGAATTTCCAGGGCCAATGCCCTCTTGGAATATAATCACAAGGGCCACGACAATTTCCAATCACCTTTTTTCCTTGCCGCATGTCCATCCCTATCGTCGAATTCAAATCCATCGCCAAATCCTACAGCGGCTTGAAGGTGTTGGACGGGTTCAATCTGAGCATTGAAGAAGGCGAATTCCTTACTTTGCTCGGCCCTTCCGGCTGTGGTAAGACGACCCTGCTGCGCTTGTTGGCAGGTTTCGAGATGCCTGACCACGGCGAGATCTTCCTCAATGGTGAATGCGTCAACCACCTCCCGCCCGACCGCCGCAACGTCAACACGGTGTTCCAAAGCTACGCGCTCTTCCCGCATTTGAGCGTGTTCGACAATGTGGCCTTTGGCCTGAAGATGAAAAACGTCGCCAAGCCCGAGATTCGGCAGCGTGTGGCGGAGGCGTTGGCTGTGGTGCAATTGCCTGGGTATGGCGGCCGCCAGTCGCGCCAGTTGTCCGGCGGGCAGCAGCAGCGCGTGGCTTTGGCGCGGGCCTTGGTGAACCGGCCCCGCGTGTTGTTGCTGGACGAGCCGTTGAGCGCCTTGGACTACAAGCTGCGCCGTGCCATGCAGGTGGAGTTGAAAGCCTTGCAGCGCCGACTAGGCATCACCTTCGTGTTCGTCACCCACGACCAGGAAGAGGCTTTGTCCTTGTCTGACCGCGTGGTGGTGTTGCGCGGCGGGGTGGTCGAGCAGATCGGCGGGCCGCGTGAGATTTACGGGAACCCGGCCAACCGTTTTGTGGCGGAGTTTGTGGGCGAGAGCAATTGGCTGGATGGCGTGGTGTCCGGGCGGTTGGACGAGGCTTCAGCTTTTGCCGTGGTGGAGGGCGCGGCCTGCGTCGTGCGTTGCGGACAAGCCTGGACGGAAAATGAGCGTTTCAGCCTATTGCTGCGCCCGGAAGATCTGCGGCTGGTCGCCCCCGACGCCCCGGAGGCCAGGCTTCATGGAAAGGTAATGGAAAAAATCTACAAAGGCATGACCCTGGACGTGGTGGTCGAGTTGGACAGCGGCAAGCGGCTGCTCGCCAGCGAGTTTTTCGATCCAGAAGACCCTTCCCAGGATTGCCAGATCGGACAGCGCGTCGGGCTGGGTTGGATTGCCGGGCGGGAGCAGGTGTTGCCATGAGACAGCCCGGTTTCTCCAAAAACTTCGCCATCCTGCTGCTGTCATCCTGGCTGTTGCTGTTCGTGCTGGTTCCCAACGGGCTGGTGTTGGCCGCGAGTTTTTTGCGGCGCGACGAAAGCGGCTTCATCGACTGGTCGCCGACCTTCGGCAATTACCTGCGCCTGCTCGACCCGGTTTATCTGCGGGTGTTCGTCCATTCGTTGTGGCTGGCTTTCTCGACCACGGCCATCTGCCTAGGACTGGGCTATCCTTTCGCCTACCTGCTGGCCCGGTTGCGCCCCGGCCTGCGCCCGCTGTTGCTGGCCTTGGTCGTCGTGCCGTTCTGGACGAATTCCCTGGTGCGCGTCTACGCCATCCGCGCCTTTCTGGCGGCCAAGGGACTGGTGAACAATATGCTATTAGCCCTCGGCCTGATCGACGAGCCCATCCGCCTGCTTTACACCCCCTCCGCCGTGCTGATCGGCATGGTCTACGTGTTGCTGCCGTTCATGATCCTGCCTTTGTACAGCTCCATCGAAAAACTCGACCACAGACTGGTGGAAGCCGCCGCCGACCTGGGCGCGGGGCCGACGCAACGTTTTGCCAACGTGATTTTGCCGCTGACCTTGCCGGGCATCATCGCCGGTAGCCTCCTAGTCTTCATGCCCGCGCTGGGAATGTTTTTCATCACCGACGTGCTGGGTGGCTCGCGGGAGTTGTTGGCGGGCAATTTTCTCAAAGACCAGTTCCTCGATGCCCGCGACTGGCCGTTCGGCGCGGCGGCAAGCATGGTGCTGATCGGTCTGCTATGCCTGTTCCTCGCCGCGTATGCGTTTAGCCTGAAGCGGTTTTCGCAGGACATCTAGCCGTATGCGCAAACTTATGGCCCGGCTTAAAACCGCCTATCTTGCCCTAGTCTTCGGCTTTTTATACCTGCCGATGGCGGTGTTGATCCTGTATTCGTTCAACCCGTCCAAATATGGCATCCGTTGGGAAGGCTTCAGTCTGGCTTGGTATCGCAGCCTGGCCACCGACGCAACCCTGATCGAAGCCGCGTTGAATTCGCTGCTGGTCGCCAGCCTTGCCGCCAGCTTGGCTGGCATGGTGGGAACCTTGGGCGCGATAGGGTTGCACCGTTACCGCTTCCGAGGCCGCAACTTGCTGCAAGGCTTGTTGTTCGTCACGCTGATGTCGCCGGACATCGTCATGGCGGTTTCGCTGCTGGTGCTGTTCATCGCCCTGCACGTCAAACTGGGTTTCTGGTCGCTGCTGCTGTCCCATGCCACGTTCTGCCTGCCCTTCGTCACCGTCACCGTGCATTCGCGCCTGCAAGGTTTCGACCGGCATTTGATCGAAGCGGCGCAAGACCTAGGTGCGAACGAATGGCAGGCGATGCGCCGGGTGGTTTTGCCTTTGGCGATGCCGGCGGTTGTGGCCGGTTGGATGCTGAGTTTCGCCTTGTCGCTGGATGATGTGGTGGTGAGTTTCTTCGTCACCGGCCCGGAGTTTGAAGTGCTGCCATTGAAGATATATTCCATGGTGCGGATGGGCGTGAAGCCGGAGGTGAATGCCTTGGCGGCGCTGTTGTTTGCCGTGTCGGTGGTTTTGGTGGGCGGTTCGCAGTTTTTATTGCAGCGGAGGCCGCGATGAAACAACGCCACCGCGTCTATTCTTGCCCCCCTCTCCCTGCGGGAGAGGGGCCGGGGGTGAGGGCCTGCATCATAAGAATATTAATAGTGTTTCTATTCTGCCCCATAGCCTGGGCGCAAGAACTTGAAATCCGCCTGTTCAACTGGTCGGATTATCTGCCCCAAGAAGTGCTGGATCGATTCACCCAAGCGACCGGCATCGCCGTCCGCACAACCACTTACGACAGCAATGAAGCCCTATATGCCAAACTCAAGCTGCTAGACGGCGGCGGTTATGACCTAGTAGTGCCTTCCACCTATTTTGTCGATAAGATGCGCAAGGAAGGGATGCTGCACGAAATCGACAAAACCCGGCTGACAAATTTCAAGAATCTCGACCCGCGCCAACTCGACAAACCGTTCGACCCCAGCAACCGCTATAGCATTCCATATCTATGGGGTACCACCGGCATTGCGGTCAACACGGATAAATTCAAACTTCACGATATTCAAACTTGGGGCGATTTGTGGAAACCGATGTTCCGCAACCGCCTGCTCTTGCCCAACGACATGCGCGAAGCTTTCCATATCGCATTGCGGGTATTGGGCTATTCCGGCAACACCACCGATCCGGGACAAATCCGTCTAGCTTATGAGTTGCTGAAAAAACTGCTGCCCAATATCCGCGTGTTCACGTCCGATGCCATCGACGTGCAATTTGTGACCGGCGAAGTAGACGCCGGCGCGGCCTGGAACGGCGTGGCTTACAAAGCCCGCCAGGAAGACCCCGCCATCCGCTATGTCCACCCACGAGAAGGAGTGATTATCTGGATGGACAATCTAGTAATTCCGAAAAACGCCCCCCATGTGGACTCAGCCTATAAGCTGCTCGATTTCCTGTTGCGTCCCGATATTGCCCACGTGATTGCCGAAAAAATCGGCTACACCTCGCCCAATTTGGCGGCAGTCAAGCTGTTGCAGCCTGAGTTGCGCGACGATCCTACGGTTTACCCGAGTGACGAGATATTGTCGAAAGGCGAGTATCAGACCGACATTGGGGCGGCAGTCACGCTCTATTCGGAGTATTGGGAGAAGTTGAAGGCGGAGTAGCGATTTAGGTAGCCCGCGGCGTTGGTGCATAAATGCCATGTTCAGCTATCATGGAGTTCAGTAAACCACTGATATACATTGATGTCGAAAGCCACCCCTATCGCAAAAGCGGAACCGGTCAAAAAGGCGCAGTATCGGGTCACGAATTGGCCGGAGCATGACCGTGCGTCGGTGCGGCGGGGCAGCCTGACGGTGTGGTTCGACGACGAGTTCCTGCGCGGACATTGGCGGGCTGCCCACAACGGCAAACGCGGGGCGCCTTTCACTTACTTGGATGCGGCCATTCAGACGCTGCCGACCCTGAAGGCGGTGTTCCACCTGCCCTGCCGGGCGGCGGAAGGGCTGGCCCGCTCGCTGGCCGGGTTGACGGGTCGGGACCCGCCCGTTCCCGACCATGCCCAGATGTCGCGCCGCGTCCGGAGCTTGCGGGCCGAGATCCCGCGCCGTCCACGCACCGGCCCGGTCCATCTGGTGGCCGATTCCACCGGCTTGAAGATTTTCGGCGAGGGCGAGTGGAAAGTGCGCCAGCACGGGGTTGGCAAGCGGCGGACTTGGCGCAAGGTCCATCTGGGCCTTGATGCGGACGTGAAGGACGTGGTCGCCGTGGAGGTCGCCACCGTGGAGCGGACGGATGCCGGGGTCTTCGCGGGTTTGCTCGGACAGGCCGAGGGGGAGATCGGCCAGGTCGACGCCGACGGTGCCTGTGACACCCGCGACGTGTACGACGCGGCGATGGAGCGGGACGCGAAGGCGGCCATCCCGCCGAGAGAAAATGCCGTTCCTTGGGAGGCGGGCCATCCCCGCACCCAGGCCTTGGAGGCCATCGCGGAGAAGGGCTTGGCCGGTTGGAAGCAAGCGGTCAATTATCACCGCCGCAGCATCGCCGAAAATGGCATGTACCGCCTGAAGCAGTTGTTCGGCCCCGGATTGGCCTCCCGCATTTTTGAGGGCCAAGTGACAGAGGTCCATGTGCGCGTCGCCGCGCTCAATGCCATGGCCTACCTCGGCATGCCGGTGTCGGTCCGGGCAGGGCAAGCTTTGTCCTGAGCCTATTGGGTAAGGGATCATGCAAGCTCCAAATTATTTATGCACCAACGCCGCATTGATGCGGTTGTGGTGCTGCCTGAGCATTTGCACTGCCTAATGACGCTGCCTATCGGGGATGCGGATTATTCCACGCGATGGGGTTTGATAAAAGGCAACTTTTCCCGTGGCATTGCCGCAGGAGAACGCATTTCAACAAACGCGGTAAGGTGCGGTAAAACGGCAATGTCGTAGGGTGCGGTGAGGAACGAACCGCACCGTTCGCGGATTGGCTCGATCCATGCGCATACCGTTTATGAGCCGCGACAGGTGCGGTTCGCAAACTTACCGCACCCTACGACAAACGAAAAACAAATCCCGCCACCCTCACAACCCCATTCGCCATGCCAGACTATCGCCGCATTTACCAAACCGGAGCTACTTGGTTCTTCACGGTTAACCTGGCGGAGCGGAAAGGCAATCACTTGTTGGTCGATAAAATCGACGTCCTGCGCGAGGCTTTTTCCAAGGTGAAGACGAAGCATCCTTTTCGCATTGATGCGATTGTGGTGCTGCCTGAGCATTTGCATTGCCTAATGACGCTGCCTATCGGGGATGCGGATTATTCCACGCGATGGGGTTTGATAAAAGGTAACTTCCCCCGTGGCATTGCCACGGGAGAACGCATTTCAACAAGCCGAGTCCAACGTGGTGAGCGTGGCTTGTGGCAACGCCGGTTTTGGGATCATTTGATCCGGGATGACAGGGATTACCACCGGCATATTGATTATATCCATTGGAACCCGGTCAAGCATGGATGGGTGCGGAATGTTGTGGATTGGCCCCATTCGAGTTTTCACAATTTCGTGCGCCAAGGAATGTGCCCGGCCAACTGGGGCAATGGAGTCGATTTGTCGGATGTCATGGCCGGGGAATAGAGACGTAGAGTGCGGTGAGCTTGCGAACCGCACCAATCGAGGAACATGAAACATGAACGGTATTCGCGTGTTTCAAACCATCCCTCGAACGGTGCGGTTCGTTCCTCACCGCACCCTACCTCCCATTGTTGGGGCCAGCCGGGTTCGCATCGCGTACCTTATTGAATGTCCGACATTCGCCGGTTCTCAAACCCATAACGACTAATCCGGAGAACAATCATGGCTAGCCTGACCATCCAAAATCTCGACGACGATCTTCAATCTATGCTCGTAAGCAGTCAGCCGCCCCATCTGTGAATCGGTTTCCCAAACCGCCATTGTCTGCATTTTTGCGGAGGGTAAGCGATGGCATCGCGGATCAACTGGAACCATCACATCGAGGCCTGGCAGGCCAGCGGACTTTCGCAGGCGGCTTACTGCCGTCCGCATGGCCTGGGCATATCCAGCTTTTCGGCCCGGCTGCCGGAGCATCGGTCCTCTACGCCACCCCCGCCGGCGCCACCCGCTTTGGTGCCGGTGAAGATCGTGCCCGCCGGGCCACCCGCCGCCGAGTCCTTGGTGTTGCGGACGGCCTCGGGGCACCGGCTGGGACTGCCCGCCTCGGCGGAGCCGCGTTGGGTGGCGGAGCTGCTGCGGTGCCTGGGTTGGTCCCGCCGGGCCGGATCCTGGCGGCGGCGGCGCCGGTGGACATGCGGCTGGGCGCGGACGGGCTGTCCTTGAAGCTCCAGGCCTTGGGCGCGGACCCTTTCGACGGCAGCGCCTATTTGTTCACGAGCAAACGCGGCAACCGCCTGAAAGCCCTGGCTTGGGACGGCAACGGGGTGTGGCTGTGCCAGCGGCGGCTGCACAGGGGGCATTTCACTTGGCCCGGGCCTGGCGACGCGTTCTTCAACCTGGCCCCGGCGCAGTGGGAGTGGCTGGTTTCGGGGGGTGACTGGCAGCGCCTGGAGGCAGCCTTGCCGACTGGCGCGAGGCTTTGAAAGCCGCGCCAAAAACCCTCCAAACCCTTGCAAGGCAAGGCTTCCGGCTGGTTTCAACGGTATAATGCCGCCATGGATTCCAAGGCCGGACCGATCCTTCCTTACGCCATTCCAGCCACTTCGGGCGCGGCGTCCCTGTCCCCGGAAGACATCGAAAAACTCGTCGGCGAACTGGCCGCCGCGCGCCAGACCATCGCCCACAAAGACGCGGTGCTGAACGCGGCGAACCTCAAAATCCAAGCCCTGACCCCCGAACTCGCCCGCCACAAGCGCATGCGCTTCGGCCAGAGGAGCGAGGCGCTGGCCGCCGCCGGGCAGCGCGAACTGTTCGGGGAGACGGTGGCGGCAGACCTGTCCGCCATCGAGGCGGAGCTGGAGGAGGCCGGACGCGCGCTCAAGCCGCCGCCCCCCGCAAGCCCCGCGCCCGCGCCGGGAGGCAGCCGTTGCCCGCCCACCTGCCGCGCGTCGAACACCGCCACGAACCCGAGTCCTGCACCTGCGGCCAGTGCGGCGGCGAGCCGGTCAAAATCGGCGAGGATGTCAGCGAGCAGATCGACGTCGAGCCCGCCAAGTTCACCGTATTTCCAAATTCGCCGACCACTTGCCGTTGTACCGGCTGGCGCAGATCGCCGCCCGGCAGGGCGTCACGCTGGCACTGCCGACGCTGGCCGACTGGGTCGGGCGGATCGGCGTGGCCTTGCAGCCCCTCGCCGGCCGGCTGGCCTGGCGCCTTTTGCAGGAAAGCGTGCCGCATGCCGACGAGACCCCCGTGCAGCAGCTCGACCCCGGCAGCGGCAAGACCAAGAAGGCGCATCTTTGGGCCTGCCGCAGCAACGGCCTCGGCCAGGGTCCGCCCATCGTCGTCTTCGACTACCAGGCCAGCCGCGCAGGCAAGCACGCCGCCTCGTTCCTCGAAGGCTGGCACGGCCATCTCATGGTCGACGGCTACGCAGGCTACAAGGCCCTGTTCCAGGACAAGACCGTCGTCGAGCTCGGCTGCAGGGCCCACGCCCGGCGCAAGTTCTTTGACTTGGCGAAGGCCAGCGGCAGCCCGATAGCCGCCCGCGCCCTGCGCCGCATCGGCAGGCTCTGCCGGATCGAGGCCAAGGCCAAAGACAAAACCGTCGAGGAACGCCAGCGGCTGCGCGCCAAAAACGCGAGGCCAAGGCTCAAGCTGTTCCACGCCTGGCTGGTGAAGACCCGCGCCCAGGCGCCCAATGGCAGCGGCGCCGCCAAGGCCATGGACTACGGCCTGAAACGTTGGGAAGCCCTGGCCCGCTACGCCGGGACCGGGCGCCTGCCCATCGACGATAACGTTTTGGAGAACGCCATCCGCCCCATCGCTGTCGGCAGGAAAAATTGGTTGTTTGCCGGTTCGGAGCGGGCAGGCAAGCGCGCCGCCGCCATCCAGACCCTGCTCGGCACCGCCCGGCTCAACGGCCTCGACCCAGCGGCATGGCTCAAGGACACCCTGGAAAAGCTCCCGGCCTGGCCCGCCAGCCGGATCGACGAACTATTGCCGCTGCGATGGGAAGAACAAGGAAAGGAACACCGAAGGGTACGCAGCCTCAACAGTGGTTTGGCTGACTGCTTACGAAAGACCGAGACCATTCCAGCCTCCTGATCCACGGCGACCGCCGCGTTGAAGCCGAGGGAAACTGCCAACAATAATGAGGATGGGCTGGAAGATGCCGCCGTAGCGTATCCCGAAATCAAGGATACCCATCAAGCCCAGCCAAAATAGCGGCGAGCGCCAAACCAGCCCCAGCCCCTGCTGCAACCATTTCTTCCAAGAACCCGGATCGACCCGCCCAGGTTTGATGATGCCATCAGCCATATCTCCTCCTGTCAATGCGAAATTTGCGGATGCCAAACATTCTATGGAACATCCTTTTAGGGCGCTAGATGTCCTGAAGTCCCATTGCCTCATCACCTATCAGTTTCAGATAGGCTTCCGCATTTAGACGATTCTTGCCAATAGGGGCCGATGGGGACTGTAAAAAAGCTGGCTGACGAAGTGGAACGCGGGCTTGCCGCCGCGCTTCCGGGGTTGCGCAAGACGGTGGCGAGGAAACTGTCGCTGGCCGTGGGCGCGATGATCGAGGGCCAGACGCCGAACACGGTGGAGCTGGCCAACCTGCCGCCGCTGGAAACCGAGCGCCAGGGCATGCGCGAGCAATGGCCAAGGCGCTTGCTGAAGGACCCGTTGCTGCTGGCCACGGCGGTGATGGAGCCTTTTGCACGGGAAGAGCTGTCCAAGGCGGCGCGGAACGGGCAGACCGTGCTGCTGAGCATGGACCAGACCGAGCTGGGCGACCGCGTGGCGGTGTTGATGGCGGGGCCGGGGGTCGGCGACCGGGCGCTGCCGCTGGCTTGGCTGGCCGAGGAAGGTCCGGCCAACATCGGCTTCGAGGGCCAGCGTAAGCTACTGGAACAAGCCTTGGCCTGGCTGCCGGAGGGCGCGAAGGCGCTGTTGTCGGCGGATCGGTTCTACCCCTCGGCCGCCCCCTGTTCGCCTGGCCCGGTGGCCACGGCTGGGGCTACCGCCTGCGGCTGAAAGGCAACCTGCCGGGCGGATCCGGGCCCTGGCGACGAGACCGCCACCGGCGAGCTGGCTCGGGGCGTGGTTGAGCGCTACCTGCCGGGGGTGCGGCTGTTCGCGCAGGGCGTCATGACCAACCTCGGCATCCTCCACGAGGCGGGCCATCCGGAGCCGTGGATAATCGCCATGGACTGCGCCCCGACGCGGGCCGCGGTGCTCGACCACACCGCCCGCTGGGCCATCGAGCCGATGTTCTCCGACTTCAAGGGCCGGGGCTTCGAGCTGGAGGATTCGCAACTGGAGCATGCCGGCCGCCTGGAGCGGCTGCTCCTCGTCATGTCGCTGGCGATGCACTGGTGTGTCCGCGTCGGCCGGGAAGATGCTTTGCGCCGCCCGACCCCACTCGAAAAAAAACACAAGCGCAAAGCGGCCCTAACCATTGGAGCTTCGGGAAACTCCACCGCAGTTTGGTGTCCTGGCTCACACGGGGCTTGCGCCGCCTGAAGCGGTGCCTGCAAAACGGCATCCCTTTGCCGACCTTTCAAGTGGTTATGAGAAACTGATAGGTGATGAGGTCCCATTGCCAGCGATTCCCACTTTTGGGCCAAACTGAGAATTGCTACCCCCTTGCGGTGAAAACGCCCAAAGTCCATGCTTTAGCGTAGCAGATTTATGAGGTTTGCCGATATTAATAGGGAAACTCTGAATTAAGTCCTTCGAAAGGCTCAGGACGTACGGAAAAATCCTTAATTCAACAGTATTGTGGGCTGAATTTCCCTTGACAGGCATGTCCAACACCCACAAACTTAACACAGTTAAATAAAAGACAGGTGTTCCAGTGGGCAGCATAGAACGGCGTGGGCGCGAGCGGCAGCGGGTGCGGCAGAAGATCCTTGACGCGGCGCGTGAGCTGTTTGTCGCCGAGGGCTACGACGCGGTGACGATGCGGCGCATCGCCGAGGCCATCGAATATTCGGCGACGGCAATCTATTCCCATTTCAAGGACAAGGACACGCTCATCCGCGAGTTGTGCCGGGAGGATTCGGTGTCGCTTGCCAAAGCTCTCAAGGCTGTCGCTGCGGAGCCTGACCCGTTGACGCGCCTGCGCCTGATCGGCATGGCTTTCGTCAATTTTGGCGTCGAACATCCCAACCATTACCGGCTGATGCTCATGTCCAACCGAAAATTGGACACGGACGACCTTGCGTGGATGGGACACGGCAACCCGGAGGAGGACGGTTACGCCTTCCTGGTCGCCACGGTGGCCGAAGCCATTGCAAAAGGGCTGTTGCGGGCCGATCTTCAAGATCCGCACCTGGTTGCCCAAGCTTTTGGCGCTGGCTGGCATGGGGTCGTTGCCCTTCACTTGACCAAGCGCGGCGATCCCTGGGGTGATTGGCGGCCCTTGCCGGAAACGGCGGCCTTGGTCATGGATGCGATGATCGAAGGCTTTAAGAGGGAGCTTCCCGCCCGTGGCTAAATCCATTCAGTCCCTTATTGCCATTAGCCTTTGCGCCTTGCTGCTCGCCGCTTGCTCCCGACCCAAGCCGGCGGAGAAAACACCCCGTCCGGTGCGGGTGGCGACGGCGCGCTTTGTGACGGCGCTGGCCGCCGCGCACTATTCCGGCGAGGTCAAAGTCCGCCACGAGCCTGCGCTGTCTTTCCAGGTTGCGGGCAAGCTTGCCAAGCGGTGGGTCGATGTGGGCGCGGTGGTGGCAGCGGGCCAGTTGCTGGCGACCCTGGATCCGCCCGATTACCAACTCATCCAAGCCGGCACGGCCGCGCAATTGCAGGCGGCGCAGGCGGAACTCAGCCAGGCACGTAAAGACTTGCAGCATTCGGAAAACCTGCTGGCGAAAGAACTGACCAGCCCCGCCCATTACGAGCGCCGCCAGGATGCGGTGCGCGTCGCCGAGGCCCGCGTCGCCCAAGCCCAGGCCGGGCTGGGCATCAACGCCAGAAAATCCGCCTACACCGAGTTGCGGGCGGAACAGGCCGGTGTGATCACCGCCGTGGAGGCGGAGGCGGGGCAGGTCGTCGCCGCCGGCCAGACGATATTCCGCCTGGCGCGGACCGAGGAAAAAGAGGTGGCGATCAATGTGCCGGAAAACCGCCTGGAGGATTTGCATTCGGCCAGTTCCATCAAGGTCAGCCTGTGGGCCAAGCCCGATGTGTTCTATGCCGGGCGGTTGCGTGAAATCTCCCCCGGCGTGGACGCGGTGATCCGCACGTTCACGGTCAAGGTGTCCATCCTCGGCGCTGGCGAGGAGGTGCGCATGGGCATGACCGCGACAGTCCATGTCCAGCGCGAGGAACCCCGTCCCGTCGCCTGGCTGCCGTTGACCGCCGTGACCCACAATGGCGAACAGGCGGTGGCCTGGGTGGTCGATCCGTCCACGCGGACAGTCCGCCCAAGGGCCGTCACGCTAGCCGGTTACGAGGATGAAAACGCCAAGATCCTGGACGGGATCAAAACCGGCGAGCAGGTGGTCACGGCGGGGGTGCACAAACTGTTGCCGGGCGAGACAGGTGCGGCTGTTGGAGGAGGATAAGCCATGACCGGCCTGAATCTGTCCGCCTGGGCCTTGCGCCACCAAGCCTTGGTCGCCTATCTGATCCTGGCGCTCACCGTCGCCGGTTTGTTCGCCTATGTGACCCTGGGCCGGGCGGAAGATCCCGATTTCACCATCAAGACCATGATTGTCAGCGCCGAATGGCCTGGCGCGACGGCCCGCGAAATGGAACAGCAAGTCACCGACCGTTTGGAGAAGAAACTCCAGGAGACGCCTTGGCTGGATTTTGTGCAGAGCTATTCCAAGCCGGGCAAAAGCTTGATTTTCGTCAATCTCAAGGACTATGCCCCGAATAAGGATGTGCCGGATGCCTGGTACCAAGTGCGCAAGAAGCTGGCCGACATCCGGGACAAGCTTCCAGATGGCGTGAAGGGGCCGCTCTTCAATGACGAGTTCGGCGACACCTACGGCACACTGCTCGCCTTCACGGGCGACGGCTTTACCCATGCCGAGTTGAAAGACACGGTGGACGATGTGCGCCAGGAATTGTTGCGCATCCCCAGTGTCGCCAAGGTCGATTTGATTGGTGTGCAGGAGGAAAAGATCTACATCGAGATCTCCCACCGCAAGCTGGCCAATCTTGGGGGTTGATCCGCTGCTCATCGTGCGCACGTTGCAGCAGCAAAACAGCATGAATCCGGCCGGCAGCATCGACACCGCCAGCGACAAGATCTATCATGCGGGTCAGCGGCGATCTGCAATCGGTGGAAGCCGTGCGCGGCATCGGCATCGAGGCCAACGGCCGGCAGTTCCGTTTGGGGGACATCGCCCGGATTTACCGGGGCTATGCCGATCCGCCGACACCCAAGCTTCCGCTTCCAAGGGGAGGAGGCCATCGGCCTGTCGGTTTCCATGGTCAAAGGCGGCGATATTTTGGCGCTTGGCAAGCAACTGAGGGCCGAAATCGCCCGGCTGGGTGCCAATCTGCCGACGGGCATCGACATCCATTTTGTGTCCGACCAGCCTAGGGTGGTCAGCCATTCGGTCAACGAGTTCATGAAGACCCTGGCCGAGGCGGTGGGCATCGTGCTGGCGGTCAGTTTCCTTTCACTAGGCGCGCGCACCGGCCTGGTGGTGGCGCTGTCGATTCCGCTGGTGTTGGCCATCACCTTCCTATGCATGTTGTTGCTTGGCATCGACTTGCAGCGCATTTCCTTAGGTGCGTTGATCATCGCCTTGGGGCTGTTGGTGGACGATGCCATCATCTCGGTGGAGATGATGGTGGTGAAAATGGAGCAGGGCATGGATCGCTTTGCCGCCGCCACTTTCGCCTACACCTCCACGGCCTTTCCCATGTTGACTGGCACCCTGGTGACTGCCGCCGCCTTCATGCCGGTGGGTTTCGCCAAGTCTTCGGCGGGCGAATACTGCTTCAGCATCTTCGCGGTGGTGGGCATCGCATTGCTGGCCTCGTGGCTGGTCGCCGTGATCTTCACGCCTTATCTGGGATTCAAGCTCCTGCCCGAGATCAAGGCAAACACTGGCCACGCCGAGGCGGATGTCTACCGGCGCGGGATTTATCCGCGCTTTAGGGCGTTAGTCACCGCTTGCCTGAGGCATCGCGGGTGGATGATCAGCGCGACCCTGCTCGTGTTCGTCTTGTCCATAGTCCTGTTCCGCTTCGTCGAAAAGCAGTTTTTCCCCTATTCAGACCGCCCGGAGTTGCTGGTCGACCTTTGGCTGCCGCAAGGCGCTTCGATCCTGGCGACGGGCCGGGAAACGGAGCAAGCCGAGGCGCTGCTCAAGAACGACCCTGACATCGTCAATTTCGTCAGCTATGTGGGGGCCGGCTCGCCGAGGTTTTACTTGCCGTTGGATCAGCAGCTCGACCATGACAATTTCGCGCAAATTGTCATCCTGACCCAAAACCTGGAAGCCCGCGAACGGGTGCTGGCCCGCTTGCAGGTGTCCTTCGATAAGGGTTTCACGCTGATGCGGGTGCGCCTGAACCGGCTGGAGAATGGCCCGCCGGTCGGCTTTCCTGTGCAGTTTCGGGTCAGCGGGCGCGACAGCCGGCAAACCCGACGCATCGCCGAAGAGGTTGCCACCGTCATGCGGACCAATCCCCATGTGAAGGATGTCCATCTGGATTGGGGCGAACCCAGCAAAATCCTGTACCACGAGGTCGACCAGGACAAAGCCCGCTTGTTGGGTGTGAGTTCCCAGGACATTTCGGCCTTGCTGCACACCTTCCTCTCCGGGCTGGGCATCACGGAATACCGTGAAAACAACAAGCTGATCGAGGTGCTGGGGCGGGCCGAGCCGGAAGAACGCAAGAACCCCGCCTTGGTGGAGGAAATCAATATCCATACCCGCACCGGCAAGGCCGTGCCTTTGAGCCAACTGGTCTATACCCGCCACGGTTTCGAGGAGGGGATCATCTGGCGGCGCAACCGCTTTCCGACTTTCACCGTGCGCAGCGACATTGCCGACAATGCCCAGGCACCCGATGTGACCGCGCAAATCGAACCGCTGTTGGCACCGATCCGGGCCAAGCTGCCGGACGGCTACCGGATCGAACTGGGCGGGGCGGTGGAGAGCAGCCAGAAAGCGCAGGATTCCATTAACGCCGTCATGCCGGTGATGCTGGTGGCCGTGGTGACTTTGCTGATGATCCAACTGCAAAGTGTGCAACGCAGCCTGATCGTGCTGTTGACCGCCCCTTTGGGGATGATCGGCGTCTGTGCCTTCCTGCTGGTTTTGCAGGTGCCCTTTGGTTTCGTCGCCACCTTGGGCGTCATCGCCTTGGCCGGGATGATCATGCGCAACTCGGTCATTTTGGTGGATCAGATCGAGCAGGACATCGCCGCAGGACTCACCCCTTGGAATGCGGTGATCGAGGCGACGGTGCGGCGGTTGCGGCCCATCCTGCTCACCGCCGCCGCCGCCATCCTGGCGATGATCCCGCTGTCGGGCAGCGTCTTCTGGGGGCCGATGGCGGTGGCCATCATGGGGGGCTTGCTGGTCGCCACGGTGTTGACCCTGCTGTTCCTGCCGGCGCTTTATGCGGCTTGGTTCAGGATCAAGCCGGAATAAAGGAGAGGCAAAGCTTATGCACCCATGTAGGGCGGCCTTCAGGCCGCCATGGCGGCCTGAAGGCCGCCCTAAGGATAAAGGCATCCTCGTGGTTCTGCCTGCCTTGCTGGCGGCGGCTCTGTCCGCCTGCACGGTGGGGCCGGATTACTACCCGCCGGCCCTGGCAATACCTGGCCATTGGAGCGAACCCCCGCCCGAGGCTGCGGATAGAGACGCCAAGGATCTAGCCTATTGGTGGCGCGGATTCAAGGATGCCCGGCTCAATGCGCTGGTGGAACGTGCCTTGCGGGACAACCTGGATGTGCGGGCGGCGGATGCCCACCTGGTCGCCGCCCGCGCCCAGCGTTTGGTGGCCGCCGCAAACCTATGGCCCAACATCAACGCCGGCAGCGCCTACCAGCGCGAGCGCATCAGCCCCAATGCCTTGAAGGGCATATTGGGTTCGGTACAAGGCAGCGGCAGCGCGACTTCTAGCGGCTTGTTGTCGTCCTTGGGGCCGCTAGGCCAGCCATTCAACCTATTCCAGGCCAGTTTCGACAGTTCCTGGGAGCTCGACTTGTTCGGTGGCATCCAGCGCAAGGCAGAGGCGGCGGAAGCCAATGCAATGGCCGCGGTGGAAAGCCGACGCGGCATCCGCATCAGCTTGAGCGCGGAAGTCGCCCGCGACTATCTGGAATTGATCGCCTTGCGCCGGCGCTTGGAGATTGCCCGCCAGCGGCTGGAAACCCAAAGCCAATTATGCAAGCTGGTCGAGAATTCATTCGAAGAGGGCTTGGCCTCCGCACTGGATGTCAAACGTGCGCAAACCGAGCGGGAGGCGGTGGAAGCGGCAGTGCCTGCGCTTGAGGCGCAGATCAAAAACACCCGGCACGGATTGGCCTTGTTGCTGGGGCTCCATCCCGGCGCGCTCGAACGCGAATTGGCCGACTTAGGTGCCGCCATTCCCCCTCCGCCCGGCATTCCCATCGGCCTGACCTCCGATTTGCTGCGCCGCCGCCCGGATATCCGGCAGGCGGAGCGCAGCTTGGCCTCCGCCACGGCTGCCGTCGGCGCGGCGGTGGCGGAGTTGTTTCCGAAAATCACCCTGACTGGCTCGGTGGGGTTGCAGAGCCAGGATTTGAGTGATTTCACGAACCTATCCAGCGGTTTTTACGGCTTCGGCCCGCGCCTGTCTTTGCCGATATTCCAGGCCGGGCGGCTTTTAGCCAATATTGACAGCCAAGAAGCCCGTAACCAGGAAGCCTTGAAAAGCTACGAAAAAACCGTGCTGACCGCCTTACGCGAAGTCGAGGATGCCTTGGCCTCGCTGAATGGCGAGCGGCAGCGCAAGCGATCGCTGGCTGCCGCCGAAGCGACCGGCCATAGCAGCGCCGAAACCGCCTTGGCCCTCTACACGGAAGGGGAAGCCGAGTTGCAAACTGTGCTGGACACCCGACGCAGTTGGTATGATAACCAAGATCAACTGACCCAAAGCGAACTGGCCTGGGCCACCGGCCATGTCGCCTTGTTCAAGGCGCTTGGCGGCGGCTGGGAGTAGGCTGTAGGGCGGGCTTCAGCCCGCCAAAGCGGCCTAAAGGCCACCCTACAATCCCAACTCAAAGAGATCCCCATGTCCGATTTGAATGATCCCCGCGTGTTTTTCGCCGCCGAACGTACCCTGCTCGCCTGGAACCGCACCTGCCTCGCGCTGATGGCTTTCGGTTTTATGGTCGAACGTTTCGGGCTGTTTCTGCGGATTTTGATCGCCAACGGCCAAAACCTGCCTACGGACAATGTGTCGGCTTGGATTGGTTTGTCTTTCATTATCTTAGGTGGCATTCTTGCCCTGCTGTCCGCCATTGAATACCGGCGTGTCCTGCGTTCCTTCAAGCCCGTCGAGATTCCGCAAGGCTATTGGCCGGGCCTGCCGATATTCACCAATGTGGCGTTGATGCTCATGTCCCTGTTGTTGAGCGCCTACCTGCTGTATTACGCGATCCACTCCGAACACCGATGAAATACAAAGACTATTACAAGACCATGGGGTTAGACCGCAAGGCCAGCCCCGAGGAAATCAAGAAGGCTTACCGCAAATTGGCGCGCAAGTTCCATCCGGACGTGTCCAAGGAACCGGGCGCGGAGGAAAAATTCAAGGAGGTCAACGAGGCTTACGAGACCCTCCACGACCCGGAAAAACGCGCCGCCTACGACCAACTGGGCAGCTTCCAGCCAGGACAGGATTTTCGCCCGCCGCCGGGCTGGGAGCGGCATTTTGACACCGACCCCTTTGCCAATGAGGGCATAGACTTGGCGGATCTGTTTGCCGCCTTCACCGGCAAGGGGCGCGGCCGGGGTGGCAAAATCCCGACGCCCGGCCAGGATTACGAGGTCAACGCCCACATCACCTTGGAGGAAGCCTATGTCGGCACCGAGTTGGATCTCAAGCTGAACGTTCCCGAAACCGACGCCAAGGGCCTCACCCGCAAGGTGTCGAGGACGTTGAAGGTGCGCATCCCCAAAGGCGTGACGGACGGCCAAAGGCTGCGCCTGGCGGGCCGGGGCGGCAAAGGGTTGGATGGCGGCCACGACGGCGACCTGTATCTCAACATCAGCCTGCACCCGCATCCGTTTTTCCGTGTCAGCGGACACGATTTGTATTTGGAGCTGCCCCTGACGCCTTGGGAGGCCGTGCTAGGGGCCACGGTGCAGGTGCCGACGTTGGGGGGCGATGTCCGCCTCAAAGTGCCGCCAGGAACGCCCTCAGGCCAGCAATTGCGCATCGCTGACCGTGGCCTGCCCAAACCGCAGCGCGGTGCGGGCGATCTCTTCGCCATCGTGCAGGTCGTCGTGCCGACCTTGGTCGGCGAACGTGAGCGCGGGCTTTACCAAGCCTTGGCCGATGGCTCGACCTTCAATCCGCGTGGGCATTTCCAGCGAAGTTAAGGTTCTGTCCGCTGGCTAATGATAGAAAGTTTTGGGAAAAAAACTTTCCTTCTTTTTACTATTAGCCTCGCCTATTTTCCGCATAACTGATTTTTTTATTGATTAAACAAGGATATGCGCAAAAACCAAGCTGTGGGAAAGTGGCCGACCTGGGGTGCGCTCTCTGTGGATAAGTTGTGGCCGGAATTTTGTCCCCGACGGCTTGACAGCTTATGCACAGGTTTTGTGGCCTGTTTTTCCACAGGGTTCGGCCATCCCTGTTGATCCCCCTTGGAACCCCTGTATTTGCAAAAGCGGGAATCAACGGGGCTTTTGGGTAGGAGGGTGGGCGCAATGCGGGAGTGCTATCATTGCCTCAGGGCGAACTTCCCGTCGCCGGAAAACCTCTCTCCTTTCTTCCCGGAGGCCGACATCATGCGCAGTCCCTTTTCGCCCTTGCATTTTTTCCTCGTCCTGCTGTTCATCGCCTGGCTAATTTTCGCCATCAACCTGGAGTTGATCACCCTCACGTTTGCCAAGCTGGGGCTGGCCCCGGATTCCGCCTTGCTGTTGTTGCTGACTTCGCTGTTAGGCAGCACCATCAACCTGCCCTTGCTGTCGCTACGCTGTTCCGCACCGCCGGAATCGGTGGAAAAGGTATTCCACGGTCTGCTGCGCCTGCCGGAACGCGCTTTCACCGGACGGACCCTGGTGGCGGTCAATGTTGGCGGTTGCTTGGTTCCGCTGTTTTTTTCGTTTTTCTTGATCCAGCACCGCAGCATTCCCACCGGCCCTTTGCTGATTGCCATCGCCATCGTCAGCGTCGTCAGCTATGCGGCCAGCCGTCCGGTCGCAGGGTTGGGCGTTGCCATGCCGGTTTTCATCGCACCGATTACCGCAGCCTTGGTGGCGGCCTTTCTTGGCGGGGAAGAGCGTGCGCCTATGGCTTACATCGCCGGAACCGTGGGCGTCCTAGTCGGTGCCGATTTACTGCGCCTGAAGGATATCCCCCGGCTGGGTGCGCCCATGGCCTCTATCGGCGGAGCAGGCACCTTCGATGGGATTTTCATGAGCGGCTTGGTGGCTGTGTTGCTGACTTCGTGAACCCTGGGCTAGGATTTTAGGAGTGCTTGCAGATGCTTGCCGCGAAGATTTTGCTGCTGTTGTTTGCCGTCAACGGCGCGCCGATCATCCTGCATAAACTGCTGGACAATCGTTATGCCTGGGTTTTGGATGGCGGGTTGGCTCTGCCGGATGGTAGGCACCTGCTGGGGCCGTCAAAAACCTGGCGGGGTGTCGCCGGCGCTTTACTGATGGGAGCCCTCGCCGCTTGGGGCTTAGGATTCGGGGCTGGCGTTGGCTTGGGTGTGGCGGCGTTTGCCATGCTGGGTGACCTGCTATCCAGTTTCCTCAAGCGTCGCTTTGGCGTTCCCTCCAGCGGCATGGCGCTCGGTTTGGACCAAGTTCCGGAGTCTTTGTTTCCGTTGCTATGGCTGAAGGGTCTCTGGCATATGGGTTATGGCGATGTGCTGGGGCTGGTCGCCGCTTTTTTGGTGTTGGAGTTGGCGGTCTCGCGGGTGCTTTATTGGCTGCATATCCGCAGCCAGCCTTACTGAGAGGGATGAATTTTCGTAGGATAATGTTGGGTTGCGAAAGAGCCGCAACCCAACCTACATTTGGATGGCATGGCATTATGCGATACCGTCGTGATTACACATCCGGTGCCACCTACTTTTTTACCGTGGTGGTTTTCCGCCGTCGGCATCTATTTGACGATCCGGTACGGGTCGCGCAATTGTGGGCGGCGTTCCAAGCGGAAATGGCAAGGCGTCCATTTTACATTGACGCCATCGTGGTCATGCCTGATCACCTCCATGCGATATGGACCATGCCGCCGGGGGAAGCGAAGTATTCCATCCGTTGGCGCAATATCAAGCGCAGTCTAACTTGGAACATCGAACCAGAAAGCCGACCAGCTGTTTCCGCGAGGCGGTAGCACAAAAAGGAGCAGGCGATTTGGCAGCCGCGATTTTGGGAGCATCGCATCCGGGACGCAACGGATTACGCCCGCCATATTGATTACATTCATTACAATCCGGTCAAGCATGGGTATGTGCAGCGGCCAGTGGATTGGCCGTACAGCAGCATCCATCGTTATATCCACCAGGGGATTTTGTCGGCGGATTGGGGATGCGAAATCATGGAATTCCCCAATGGCATGGGGCATGAGTAGGTTGGGTTGCCGTCTTTTTGGCAACCCAACGTTTTGCCGGGATTGTGTTGGGTTGCGAAAGAGCCGCAACCCAACCTACGCCGCTACGCCGCTCCCCTTTTTGTTTAGCCCCGCCGCAAAGTATGCAAAGTAATCTCCGGCGGGCAGTTCAGCCGCACATCGACGATGCAAACCCCCGAGCCCACCGAGGTGTAGCCTTGCAGGCCGTGGTAGCGCCAAGGGCCGTTGCACAGGGCGCGGGGGGCGTTGGCGTTGAGGATGACGGGGATGCCGCCGGGTAGGCAGATTTGCCCGCCATGGGTGTGGCCGCTCAACATGGCGTCGAAGCGGGCGTAGGCGGCGTGGCGGTACATTTCCGGGGAGTGGGAGAGGAGGATGGAGACCGCGCCTTCCGGGATTGGGTCGGTCGCCTTCTCCAGGTTATCGGCGCGGTAGTAATGCGGGTCGTCAATGCCCGCCAGCCAGAACGCCGCGCCATCGCGTTCGACGGCAACCGCTTCGTTCAGCAGCATGTTGATGCCGAGATCTTCCAGGCCGGGGGCCATGCGGATGCTGTCGTGGTTGCCCAGAATGCCGTAAACCGGCCCGGACAGAGCCCCAAGCACCTTGGCCATGCCCTCCAAAGCCGGGCGGTAATGGCCAAAGGTCTTCACCCGGTAGTCGCCGGTCAACACGCAGGCGTCGTAAGTCCCCACGCCCTTTATCGCATCAATCAGGGCGTCGGGGATGTCGGCGGCAGCGTCCAAGTGCAGGTCGCTGAGATGCAGTAGGGTGAAGCCGTCAAAGGCTGGGGGCAGATGGCCGAAGATGAATTCATTGCGGCGGATTTCGATGCGCCTAGCGTTTTGCAGTCCGCGCCGATGCAACAGGCTCAGCTTGAGCGCCAGCCGTATCAGGGTATGGATGGAATACCAATTTTCGATGTGGAAAAAACTGCGGCCTTGGCCGAAGACCCAGGATTCCCGGTCATGCTCGATCCCCAGGCGTTGATCCAGATGGCAACGCCCCACCCGTTCGGCGAGCCGCCGATAGGACTCCGCGTCTATCGGAGGGCAGGCTTCGTGTTTGGACGCGCTCATGGCGGTGGATCCCGGCGGGTTGGGTGGATTAGCCGCAACATTTCTTGTCCGTCCATCTGCCTCAACTGGTGGGAATCACGCTGTCCAGGAGCTTGGCCAGTTTGGCTATGGCTCCGGCCACCGCCGAGGCCGCTTCGTCAAGCCGGGCGGGCTCCTTGGCCGCCCGCTCCGCCTTGGCGACCGCTTGCTTCATGGCTTGGGCGGCGTGCTGGTAGGGCTGGGAAGCTGTGTTCAGGTTGGCGCTGACTAGGTCGATCTTATGCTGGAACAATTGATCCAGCAATTCGTCGATCTGCTCGCCGGTGGCCTGGGGGCCGTTGCTCAGGGTTTCCAGGGCTTCAATGGTCTTTTGCAGGTCTTCAATCAGGATATCCACGTTTTTAACCCTCACGCACGGACAATTTTTAAGGATAATAAGGCTGGGCTTGGGTTGTCGTGTTGCGCAAGCATGCCGCCACTCATTGGTTTCTTTAACCGTTGGCCGCTATTCTCGCCTATTCCGGGCGAAAAAAAACATCCCTTATGCGAGAGGAGCTTGTCGTTTGGATATCAAGTCGGTGCAGAACACGCTGCGGGCGTTCGCGCAAGAACGCGACTGGGAGCAATTCCACAGCCCCAAGAACCTTGCCACGGCTTTGGCGGTGGAGGCCGCCGAACTGCTGGAACCCTTCCAGTGGTTGATGGAGGAAGAGTCGCGTCGGCTGGCCGAGAATCCCTCCGACTATGCGCGGGTGGAGGAGGAGGTCGCCGACGTTATGATTTACCTGCTGCGTCTGGCCGACCAGCTGGACATCGACTTGGAGCGGGTAGTGGCGGAGAAAATCCGCAAAAATGCGGAAAAGTATCCCGTCGCTTTGGCGAGGGGCAACGCCGTCAAATACAATCGCAGGGAAGCCTGAGGAAATAGACCGTCGCCATGATCAAAACCTTGACCCATCAAACCATCGCCCTGGCCGGCTTAAGCCAGGCCGTCTTGTTAGTGCGCAACATCGCCCGCAACGGCAGCGCCGACCCTGACGACTTGGAGACCTGTGTTGCCAGTCTGTTCAAGATCAACGCCGATAGCGTGGAAGAGGTGTATGGCGGGCTGAAAAACCTGAAGGTCGGGCTGGCGCTCGTGGAGCGGCAATTGGGCGACCCTGACTCGGTGGACACGGAGTTGGCGCGTTACGCGGCGGCTTTGGTTTACCTGGAAGGCAAATACCGCCGCCAGGAGGCCATGCAGAAGACTGTCCGCGTGGGGCTGGAACGGGCCACCGTCCAGGCGGCACACTTTGGGATAGCTCATGAGAACGTGTTGACCACCTTGGCCGAGGTTTACCAGAACAGCATCAGCCGACTCAGTCCGCGCATCGTGGTGGCGGGAGAGCAACGGCATCTGGAAAATCCGGCCAATGCCAATATGATCCGGGCCTTGCTGCTGGCCGGGCATCCGTTCGGCTTGGCTGTGGTGGCAATGCGGCGGCAGCCGCTTAGGGTTCCTGCTCAACCGCCGGAAGCTGCGCGAGGAGGCGCGGCGGCTGTCGCAGTCCATTCCCACCGGGTTTAGCGATCATGCTTGATGTATTTGAAGCGCGGGTCGTCCGGCGTTCCTTCCAAAACGCCGCCACTTTCAGCTTGGGCGTCCCACTGCACCACCGACTCGATTTTCTTCGCCAGCAAGAAATCCTTGTCGGTGACGCCCTTGGCGGAATGGGTCACCAGTTTGACGATGACGAATGCGAAGGACACGGTCAGATCCGGGTGATGCCAGGCAGCCTCGGCTAAGTGGCCCACGGTGTTGACCACCATCAAAGTCGCCTTCCAGCCGCTGGTGCGGTATTTGCGCCGTATCCAGCCGTTTTCGTACCACCAGTGCGGCAGTTCCACGGCCAGCTTCTGGGCGATTTCCTCTTCGGTGTAAACCTTCTCGGTCTTGTCGCGCATCAAGCGGCCTGCACCGGAATGGCATGGCCGGTGCGGACGATCTTGTTCTGCCCGTCGACATAAATGAGATTAGGCTGGAAGTTCAACAACTCGGCCTGGTTGAGGATGGCGTAGGCGGCGATGATGACGATGTCGTTGACCGAGGCGTGGCGGGCCGCTGCGCCGTTGATCGAAACGACCCCGGAGCCTTCTTGGGCGCGGATGGCGTAGGTGATGATGCGCGAACCGTTGTTGACGTTGTAGATGTGGATTTGCTCGTATTCCCTGATGCCTGCTTGATCCAGCAGATGGCCGTCAATGGCGCAAGAGCCTTCGTATTCTAGCTCCGAATGGGTGATGCGTGCCCTGTGCAATTTGGCCTTCAATAGGGTGGTTTGCATTGATTTAACCTGATTTAGAGCTAAAAGAGTCTCGAATTATGCCGTAAGGCCATAAGCCTAGCAACAATCGCACAAGATTGGCGGCAGTAAACGGATTGTTGTCAGACTCTGGCCTGTAGATTGTCAATCAACCTCGCCCGCCCCAGCCAGGCAGCGGCCAGGATCACAAAGTCGCTTGATTGGTCTTGCGGCGCGGCCAAATCGGGCTGCCGGATGGCGAAATAATCCGGCCTGAAGCCTGCGCCACGCAGAAATTCGGCCTGTGCCGCCTCGATGGCCGGGTAATCCCGCTCGCCTGCCTCCAACGCTGCCTTCGCAGCCAACAGGCTTTGGTAGAGCAAAGCGGCTTGCCGTTTTTCCTCCGCGCTCAAATAGGCATTGCGCGAACTCATCGCCAGCCCGCTGGCCTCGCGCACGGTGGGTATGCCGATTATGCGCACCGGCAGGTGCAAATCGGCCACCATGCGGCGGATCACCGCCAACTGCTGCCAGTCCTTTTCGCCGAACAGCGCCACATCCGGCTGGATCATGTTGAAGAGCTTGCACACCACGGTGGCGACGCCCCGGAAATGCCCAGGGCGGAACGCGCCGCACAGCACATCGGAAATGCCAGGCACTTCCACGAAAGTCGCCGAATCGCCCGGATAGATTTCCTTGGCTTCAGGCATGAACAAAAGATCGGTGCCGGTTGCCCGCAACTTCGCCGCGTCTTCTTCCGGTGTGCGCGGATAAGCCCCGAAATCCTCCCCGGCGCTGAATTGGGCGGGATTGACGAAAATGCTCGCCACCACTTTGTCGGCCTGGGATTTGGCCTGTTCCACCAGATGTATGTGGCCTGCGTGGAGATTGCCCATGGTCGGGACGAAGGCGATGGTTTCGCCTTTCGCCCGCCAGTTTTTCAAGGTTTCGCGTAGGGGTGGGATGGAGTGGATGATTTGCATGGCTTGATTTTTTGGCTACCCGCATGTGCCGTCCCAAGTAGTTTGGTCGAAGCATGTGCTTGAGTCAATTGTGGCGATTGCGGGTTGTTTCCCAGCCTAGCGTCCACCCAGCCAATCAAATCGAAGGCATGACTTGTTTTGACATCCAATATCCGCTTAGAATCAATCCGCATCTGCGACAGGGCGCGGGGCTCACCAACCGGGCAGTTCCAGCCCTGGCGACATGCGGTATCCAGGGGCGCACAGGCATTAGCCGCCAAGGCTGTTGTGACGCTTCGGCTCCTTGCCCAGGTAAGCGGTTGATTTTCCATTTGCACGAGGATAGGCTTTATGATGATGGCACAACAACAGCCAGATGATGATTACAAAAATTATACCTATGATATGTTCATGTTCAACATGACCAGTGATCTTGAGGAAATGCAACAATTCAGTGAATGGATAGACACATTAAATAAAAATAAAGAATATGCTTTTGAAGCGGAGCGGCTTAGTTCGCAAAAAACCAATATTGATTTGGTTAGGGAAAATGGTGAGCATTTTAAATTACTTAATTTTTCGAGTTACAACTATTTGGGGTTTGGCTACCATCCTGATGTCATTGCCGCCGCCAAAGAAGCCTTGGACTGTTATGGACTAGGGGCCGCAAGCTCACCAGTGATCAGCGGCACTTATCACATCCACAAGCAACTTGAAGAAAGCCTGCTCGATTATTTTGACCTGCCTGATTGCGGCATTACCTTGTTTTCTTCTGGCTATGCGGTGAATGTTGGAACTATCCAGGCGTTCATGAAGCCTGGTGGCCGCGTCATATTGGATAAATCCGTGCATATGTCGATTTTGGAGGGTGCGCAACTGTCCGGTGCCAAGATCAGCTATTTTAACCATAATGATGTGGAGCAATTGGAAAGCTTGCTAAAAGAATATTGCGACGATTGGACACGTGTTTTGGTCTGTGTGGAAGGTGTATATAGCGCGGATGGTGATTGCGGCAATTTGAGCGATATCGTCCGGCTTGCGAAACAGCACGGCGCTTACACATTGGTCGATGAGGCGCATTCAGTGCTGATTGCCGGAGAACGTGGGTGTGGTGTGAGTGAAGAGCAGGGTGTTTTGGACGAAGTTGATTTATATGTGATGACGTTCAGCAAAGCTTTTGGTGGCGTAGGGGGTGCCTTGCTTGCCAAAAAAGAGATTACCCGTTACGTCAATTGGTATGCAAAATGCCGGATGTTTTCTTGTGCCTTGGATCCGGCCACTACCGGCGGGTTGGTAAAAGTTCTTGAGCTTGCCAAGGGCGGGGAGGGCATGGCAAGACGCCAGCGAATCAAAGACAATGCAAAATATTTTAGGGATAAACTGGTTGGCAAGGTTTATTTTGGCTATTCACGTAGCTGGGTAGTACCGGTTTTTTATTATCTTGAAAGAAACACCGTGGATATCAATAATTTCTTGCACCAGCAAGGGATAGATACTAGCATTGTGCAATTTCCTGCGGTGGCTAAAAACGAAGCAAGAATGCGCGTGTTCATTACTTCCGAGCATACGCGACCGCAGCTTGACCAGGCAGTTGAGGTTATCGTAAAGGCCGCAGAGAAATTCGATTTCAATCAAATGAATTTGGGAGACACACCATGAATCTCGACAAAATAGAAGACATGCCTTTGGTCATGAATTGGGATCTTAGGCACCAGATGGCGTTCATATTTGAAGTGCCGACTGAGAATGTCCTTCGCGCCTTGCCCCGAGGTATTTATCCTGTCGAGGCCAGGCCGGGCATCTCACTCATGTTTTTGGGCTATAACGATTACAATCCAGGCAATGTCATTTACGGCCAAAGGCAGCCTGCGTTTGTGGAGATTACGCGCACTTTTGTGGTGCAACCTAATTTGCATGTGGACATGCCTATGCCGAGGTTCACCTTTTTTGTTGACAGGATAGCGTCGAACAATGAAACATTCATCCAGCAAGAAACTGAGAAGCTATACTTGCCAACTTTTTATTCGCCTACATTAGTGGTGGAGACGAATGAGTCAAAAACCAACGCTATTGCCAGAGATGACGTTGGCCCCATACAATCCCTAATAAATACCCATCCCCATCCACTATATCGTGACGACAGCTTTTTCGGCCAATATTATTCAGTACAAGATGGCAAGTTGTATTTCGGCATTTGGTACTGGAGTGGCAAAGCCTGCATCCATCAGCGGTCGGGCAAGGCCGGCGGCATCCATGAGCATCCATTCCTGGCTGAATTGCCAAATCATGTGCCTGCCGACTGTGTGAAGGAGGCATATCTGCAAATCATCACCACGTACGATCAGCCTTTGACGCAGCGTTTCTACCAACCCAAGTTAATTAGAACTTTATAACCACTTAGGCCACAGGAGAACTTAGCAATGAACAACCCAAGAATTGCCATTGTCGGCAGCGGCACTGCTGGTTTAAGCGCCGCTTGGATGCTAAAAAGGAGTGGTATTGATTCCGTTATTTATGAACAAAATGATGCCCTTGGTGGCAATGCCAAAACCATTGATGTGACCCTCAACGGAGCGACTATACCGATTGATGTCGGTGTGGATTATTTCGTGCCAATGCTTTATCCCAATATCTTTGCGATGACTAAGCTACTGGGTGTTCCAATCACCCATTACCCCTCCGCATATACTGTGTCGTGGAGTGACGGCACGGTGTTTGGCATCAATCGCAAAAACAACCAATTTTGGCGGGATATTGAGCCGGAGTTATGTCGCTTCACTTTCGAGATGCACGAATTGCTAGGGCTGACCGCCCTGGAAGTGGCCTCTTGGAGCATAGGTGAATATCTAAAAGCCAACAACTATAGCAAAGAATTCACAGAGAAAGTGATGGGGGCGGTGTCTGGTGTTTTAGGGCTGGAGTATGAGCACGACTATAAAACGTCCATGCTATTGTATGTGTTTGGTATTTGCTCTGGTTTCATGTCATTCTTTGGGCAGACCAACACCTTTGTTTTTTCAGGCGGTGTGCGCACGTTTATCAATGCCTTGTCCACGGATAATCACATCAGCTTCAAGCTCAACTGTGGGGTTGCCAAGATTAGCCGCAATAATAATGCCGTGCTTGTTGAGGATCAAAATGGCGATATCAATTCTTTTGATGAGGTGATCATAGCGACGGATGGTCATCGTGCCCTGAAGATGCTATCCGATCCCAGCAAACCGGAAGAGCGGCTGCTGTCCAACTATCAATTGCAAACCTATCCTGCCATTATCCATACCGATACGAATATACTGATACCTGGCATTGAGGACGGCGAAAGGACGTTTCTTGAGATACGTGATCAGATTATAACTGCCAACTTGGGAAGCTTCATGCCGGGATTCCCTTCATGCGCCAAGCCGCTTTTCAAGACTTTCGCCGACACGGATCTGATAAATCCTGATACCATTATTGATCGTTTTGTGTTTACGCATGACAAGGGCAGCAGCTATTCATTTGAAGTCAAAAGAAACCTGTATAATATACAAGGAAAAAATCGACTATGGTTTGCAGGTGAGGGTACCAGTTATGCCACGATTGAAACCGCGATGTTATCTGGATTCGTGATTGCCGAGCAATTGGGGGCAAAATATCCTTTTAAGGGTGAGCCGAGAGCCAATAAGCTGTTTGAAGTGATAAAAGATCTAATGATAAAAGGCGTGGATAGTTTCAAGATTGCCTTTTAGTTGGGGTGTTTATCAAAATAACGTGAGCCATCCATGTCGCCTATATTCATGTTTCCAGGCCAGAGTTCGGTCTATCCCGGAATGCTTCAACAGGTGATGGAGCGTTGGCCTTGGACAGAAGCTATCGTCAGCCAAGCCACCGAAATTCTTGATCGGGACATGCTCAAACATTATCGTGCCGACAATCCAACCATATTCAGCACGAGTGAGGATGTCCAAGTCGGCTGTTTTCTGACCACCCATCTGCATCTCTTGGCCCTTGAGCGGGCCGGCGTTCACGCAGAGTTCTCGCTTGGGCTATCGCTAGGGGAATATAATCACCTTGTGCATATTGGCGCAGTGTCTTTCGAGGAGGCGCTGGTGTTGGTCGCAGCTCGCGGACGTCATTATGATTCAGGGCCTCGCGGAAAAATGCTCTCAGCTTTTCCAATTGATGTCGAAACATTGGAATCTGTGCTCAAGGAGGCTGGATTGCAGGGAGTTGTCGAGATCGCATGTTATAACTCTCCTAATCAACAGGTGGTGGGCGGCGAAACGGAGGCTATAGCTATAGCCTTCGATGCCATCGAGAGGGAGACGGGGCTGGAACCTGTCGTGATTGAGCACCGATTTCCGATTCATACATCTTACTTTGAGCCTGTATCCAGGGCTTTCTCTCCCGTCCTGCAACGCGCCACTTGGCAGACACCCCGTCGGCCCTATCTCCCCAATGTTTCCGCAAGCCTGGAACATGCGCCGAGTCCAAAGCGTTTTGCCGATCTACTGACGGCCCAGATACATCGGCCAGTGCTTTGGCGAGCCTCCATCGAAAGTCTGTGGGAACAACAGCCCGATGCCCTATTTGTCGAAGTGGGGCCACGATCCGTTCTTTACAATTTACTGAGCCGTTCTTGGTTACCTTGCCGTCGATCAAAGACGGATGACCCTGCGTGTTTTGATGCGCTGGTGGAACAGCCAGTCGCACGGAATTGAAGCATGGAAATCGAATCGCTCGCGCCCATCATCCGTCGGATTCGCAAGGCACCGCTTCATGCGCCTGCCGGTAACGGGGGCAATCCATCCTGGAAACCGTTAGACCGGTTGGGAATCGAGAACCTGATTCCCCATCGGGATGCGATGTTGCTGCTTGAGTCCATCGACTCCATCGACTGCGTCCAAGGCACGATTGCCGGCACCCTGCGTTTGCAAGATGATGATCCCTTCCTGCCGGGACATTTTCCAGGCGACCCAGTCTATCCGGGGGTTCTTCTGGTGGAGGCGGCGGGGCAACTCGGTTTATGCCTTATTCGACTTTCGGAGCAGTCCGCCGGGCTTGCCGCGGGAAATCTGCCGAAGCTTCGGGCAACCCGGATCCATCATGCTATTTTCTTTGAACCGGTGATCCCAGGGGCAACCGTGAGCCTCCAAGCCGGCATCGTGGAAGAGGGCGGACTCACGCTCATCGCGGCCGGGCAAGTCTATCAACACGACCGTCTATGCGCGGTCTCGATTATCGAGGTGTACATTGACGACGAATAATCGCTTGGCCATCACAGGCATGGCCATCAACACGCCTCTTGGCGATACCTTGGATGGATTTCTTGCGGCCTTGCTTGCCTGGCCAATCCGCGATCACCCGGTGGAAGGCAATTGATGATTCTAGGATTTACTCGAAAGTCGGGGCGGATCTATCGGCTTACGACATACCTGCCAAAGTTGCCCAAATCGCCCCGCTGCTTCCTCACGATATTGCCCAACGTCTTCGAAAATTGACTGCAAGGGTGCCGTGGTCAACGGGTATCTCCTTGCTGTTGGCGGCACAGGCTTGGCTGGATGCGGTGTTGGACACTAAAGCCATGGATTTTGACCGTGTCGCGGTGATTGTCGCGGGTCACAATATCAACCAGCGCTATGCCTTCGACAACCGGACCCAGTTCGACGAGGAGCCCGACTTTATTGATGGCATGATGGCCCTGCACTCGCTTGATACTGATCATGCCGGCTGTGTTTCTGAACTCCTTCAAGCGCGAGGTGCGGCTTATACAATTGGCGCGGCTTGCGCCAGCGGCAACGCCGCCCTGCGTTCCGCCTGCGACGAGGTGCTTTATCACGGTGCCGAAGCCGCGATTGTTGTCAGCGCTGTCCTGGATTTTGCGCCCATTGACCTGCATGCGATGGCTTTGATGGGCGCTATCACTTATGAATCCTTCAACGATCAGCCCGAACGGGCGAGCCGCCCATATGATATTGCGCGTGAAGGTTTCGTACCCGCACACGGAGGGGGAGTCCTTGTCATTGAGCGGCTTGATGCCGCCCGTCGGCGTGGGGCCCGGATCTGGGCCGAGGTGCTTGCGGTGGAGTCCGGCAGCGATGGCAATCATTTGCCGCAGCCTTCCCAGGAAGGTCAGGCGCGTGTCATGCTGCGTGTGCTTGAACTCGCAGGCTTGGTTCCCGGACAAATCGATTATGTGAATGCGCACGCCACATCCACGCCGCTGGGCGACATTACCGAACTCCGGTCGATCTCCACAGTCTTCGGTTTCCATGCGAAGAAACTCAAGATCAACGCAAGCAAGTCGATGCTGGGGCATACCTGCTGGGCGGCTCCGACCGTCGAAGCGGTTGCGACTATCCTGCAAATGCGCGCCGGAAAACTCCATCCGTCGATTAATATTGACAACCTTGATCCCCAGGTGGATCTTGATGTTTGCGCGGGTGGATCAGTTGAGCATTCCATCCAATATGCCATGAAGAATTCCTTCGGATTCGGCGGAATCAATAGCGTCAGCATATTTGGCCATCCAGACGCGGGGGATTAGAGCCATGATTGTCTTTGTGACCGGAGGATCGCGTGGAATCGGGCGGTCAATCGTACTCGATGCGCTTAGGGCGGGTCACGAGGTTGCCTTCACCTTCGTCGAACGCCAACAGGCCGCTGAAGAGGTTGTCCGCACCGCCGCTGCCTTGGCACCCGGACGGCGCTGCCGCATGTACCGTCTCGATGTTCGCCAGCCGCAAGCCGTCGAGGAGACTGCCGACCAAGTTCTTGCCGACTTCGATACGGTGGATGTTGTGGTGAACAACGCAGCGATCAACCATCCAGGGTTGGCGGTCTCCCTCTCCGACGAAACCTGGCAGAGCTGCATTGAGACCAATTTATCAGGGGCTTTCTACGTGGCCCGGCAGTTTTTGCCGACATTCCTTGCTGCCGGTTATGGCCGTTTTATCCATATTTCTTCGATAGCCCGGACGGGGATGGCCGGGCAGGTGGCTTATAGCGCGAGCAAAGCCGGACTGGTCGGACTCTCAGGCGCATTGGCAAGGGAATATGGCCGGAAAGGAATCACCAGCAATGTTCTCTCGGTCGGATTCGTGGACACGGAAATGACGCGTGAAAAAATGTCCGAAGCCAACAAGGCATTTTGGCGCGAGGCCTGTCCGGTAGGCCGGTTGGGCCAAGGCTCCGATGTGTCGGCGGCGGTGCTATTCCTCGCCAGCCCAGAAGCGGCATTCATCACCGGCGAAGTGCTGTCTGTCACGGGCGGATTGGAGTGGGCGCCATGAGCCAGAAGCTCTGCCCGGTCGGCATTGAGAAGATCCGGGTATATCCGGGGAGCATGGCGCTTGATATGCGCAAGCTCTACGCGGCCCGACAGCGGAATGTGGACGAACTTGGCGATTATCTCTTCGTCGACGAACGTTCCGTCATGCCTCCCTGGGAAGATACGGTGACACTCGCGGCCAATGCGGCCGCACCCATGTTGACCGAGGAAGACCGCAGTTCCATCGGACTGTTGATTGTTGGAACCGAGACATCGCTAGATCAGGAAAAGCCGATTTCCTCCTGGTTGCACGGGGTGTTGGAGCTTCCCCCGGATTGCCGCAATTTCGAGGTCAAACATGCATGTTACGGGGCCACGGGCGCGATCCAGATGGCAGGCGCATGGCTTGCCTCAGGATTGGCGCGCGGTCGGAAGGCATTGATCGTCAGCGCTGATTCGAGCTTGCTCGGGCTTAATGAACCTTATGAATCCGTCATGGGCAGTTGTGCCTGTGCCATTCTCTTGTCGAACGCGCCCCGTCTGGCAGCCTATGAACTGGAACCTACCGGCGTCCACGCCCATGACATTTCTGATGTCATCCGGCCGACCCCTAGGATCGAAACGGGCAATAGCGAGATCAGCATTTATTCCTACGTCGAGGCGCTGGTGTCGGCATACGCCGCCTACGAAAGCGGATGGCCCGGCCCGATTGATTTTGACATCCACTTCGCCAAGAATATTTACCATGTGCCGTTTGGAGGCATAAGCTGGCGGGCGCACCGGACGCTGCTTGGCCAGTTCTCAAAACTACCGCAGGAGGAAATGCGCGGACATTTCGGGCGCAAGGTGCTTCCCTCGCTCGCATACACTCGGAGAATCGGTGCCAGCTATGGCGCGAGCACTCTCGTCGCCCTGGTCGGGCTTTGCGACACGGCCACCGATCTTGCCGTAGGGGATCGCGTGGGTATCTACGCCTATGGTTCCGGGTCTTGCGCCGAGTATTATGGCGTCCGCATTGCCGCTGATTTTCGGGCTGCCGCACGGGAAGCGGGCCTTTCGGCATTATTGGATGCACACTGCCCAATTTCCGTTGACGAGTATGAATTAGCCGAGAAAACCAAAGATTCCATAATAGGCGCTAAGGACTTCGTTCCGGCCCGTGGAGGGTTTGGCGGTTTGTTCGAGACCCATTATCTTGGCAAGCATCGCTTGGTCTTGGAAAGTGTGCGGGACTATTACCGGAGCTATCTATGGGTTTGAGCGAATCGCAATATGGGGCTGCCGAAATCCGCCTGCCACCCACACTTTCGCAAGCGACGATGGATACCCTCTGCCATGATTTCGCCGAGGCGTTGGATCGACCCGAGCGCGTGATCGTCCTCATGGGCACACAGGACATATTCTGCCATGGACTCGATCCCACAACGGCGGATTTTGGCATCGAGCGGGAAATGACAGCCTTTGTGGATTTTTTGATTGCGCTCGCCACCGCGCCAAAGCCAACCCTCGCCCTCGTTGACGGCGGCGCAATCGGTGGCGGGCTGGGGATTCTCAGTGCGTGTGATGTCGTGCTTGCCACCGGGCAATCCCGGTTCGGACTCCCCGAGGCGCTGCTTGGCCTCTTGCCTGCCGCGATATTTCCCTTGCTGCTAGACCGCCTGTCCCTGCAAAAGGTGAAGCTCCTGGTCATCGACGGCGCTTCAAGGGATGCGGCATGGGCCTTCCGCCACGGGCTGGTCGATGAAATCATCGCGGAAACGTCCCTCATGCTTGAGGCTAGGCGCTGGGTGCGCCGACTCGGGCGTACCGCAGGCGGGGGAAGCATCCCCGCGCTCCGACAGCTTTGTCGGCGGAACCGCGTACCCGGCTGGGAAGAGATGATTCGGCGCGGGGCTGCCGACACGTTGGCCGCATTGTTCGATCCTGGACGCGCCACAGGGCTTCATGGGTCCATCGCGGAGGATTTTTCGCCATGGGTGGCCCGATGACAGCACGGGTACGGCTCATCTGTGACGGGCAAGGAGTGGCTGAACTCAGCTTGGTGGATAAGGAAAACCATAACGCGCTCAGCGAGGAGCTCGTCGCCGAACTCCTCGATGCCCTCGAATCGCTCGCGCAGGATCCCTGCGCCAAGGTGGTCGTCCTGGGTGGACTGCCGGACATATTCTGTTCGGGTGCCTCCCGTGAATTGCTCTTTACCCTGGCATCGGGAACCCGTGCGCCAGCCGACATCCTATTATCGAAACGCTTGCTCGATCTCCAAATCCCCTCGATTGCCGCCATGGAGGGACACGCCATAGGCGGCGGCTTTGCGCTTGGGTTGAGCGCTGATATCGTCCTTTTGGCGCGGGAAAGCCGTTATGGTTGCAATTTCATGGATATGGGATTCACTCCCGGCATGGGGATAACCCGGCTCATGGAGCATGTGTTGTCTCCCGCCTTGGCACATGAGCTCATGTTCACCGGAGAATTACGCCGAGGATCGGAGTTTGCGGGAAAAAGCGGGGTCAACTATGTTTTGCCCAAGTTGGAGATCAGGCCTCGCGCACTTGACCTTGCCAGTAGGATTGCCGAAAAACCGCGAACCGCATTGACCCTGCTCAAGCGCACACTTTCACTCCCGCGTCGGCAGTCTTTCGAGGCAAGCCTGACCATGGAATCCCTCATGCATGAAATCACCTTCGTCACGCCAGAGGTTCGTCGTCGGATCGAGGAAGAATATGCCGCCAATTGAAAGCCTGCCCTCAGGCGGACGATCAAGCCCCAAAGCGCTTGAAAACCGAGTCATGCTGGTGACTGGGGGAACCAAGGGTATCGGCTTGGCAACGGCATTGGCCTTCGCCAAGAACGGGGCGGATTGCATTCTCACGCACCGTTGGGGATCGGCTGACGAAGAACAGGTCAAGGAGCGTTTTCGCGCAGTTGGAGGGTCGGAGCCTTTGATTATCGAGGCGGACGCCGGCTGCGCCGAAGATACCTTGATGCTCATGGAAACCATTGGAAAGCAATATGGCCACGTCGACACCATCGTCGCTGGCGTGGCGTTCGCCCAAGTCGTGCGGAGCCTTGAGGAATATTCCAGCCGTGGCCTCACGCGGAGTATCGAATATACCGCGTGGCCGATGGTCGATTTGACACGGAAAACCCGCGAGGTTTTCGGGCATTACCCGCGCTACGTGATTGGGCTGTCGTCCGGCGGGCCAGACCAGTTCTACGTCAACTATGATTTTGCCGCAGCCTCGAAAGCAGTCCTTGAGACCTTATGCCGTTACCTCAGTTATCGACTTCGTGAAGAAGACATCCGGGTCAACGTCGTACGCGCCCGTTTTGTCCGAACGGATTCTTTGGAGGCCACTTTTGGCGACCAGTTTGTGCCTTTCGTCGAAAGCCACGATGAAAGCTTGTTCATCACGCCAGAGGAGGTCGCGAATGCGGTTTTGAGTCTGGTGGGCGGACTTATGGACGCGGTTCGAGGGCAAGTATTGACGATTGACAGAGGCTCCACATTCTCCGACAATCTCATGGGAATGTATAGCCACAAAGGCGTTTGAACCATAAAATGCGATAAAAGGTGCCGATAATGACAAGAGAAGATATTGAAGCAGTGGTTCTGAAGCACTTGGGCCGGATTGTGGAGGGTTTGGACACCTCCACCATCGACATGGCCCAATCCATGAAGGATTATGGCGCAAACAGTTTGGACATAGTTGAAATTGTCTCGGCTACGATGCGTGAGCTCAAGGTGAAGGTGCCTCGTGGGGAACTCAGCAAGATTGCGACCCTTGGAGGCTTGATCGACGTTCTTTGGAAAACCGCAGAGGAAAAGGCGAAAGCAGAGTCGCCGTTGTGAAGACCCATCACCAGCCCTGTCACCGATCGCCGTTTTCGGATCAAAGTGGTCGGTGCGTCTTGGTGACGGGTGGGACTAAAGGCTTGGGGCTTGCGGTCGCGAGGGCGTTTGCAAGGCAGGGGGCGCGATGCATCCTTACCTATAATTTCGGCAGCGCCGATGAGGACGGACTGCGCCAATCGTTTGTCGAGGAGGGTTCCCACGAACCCTGTCTTGTTCGCGCAGATGTCTCGAAGGCGGAGGAAACGCTCACCCTCCTGCTGGAATTAAAAGCTGAATTTAAGCGCATTGACGTCCTGATAAGCAATGCGGCAATCGCCCTTGTCACGCGCCAGTTGGAAGACTATACCGAGAAAGGCTTGTTGCAAAGTGTTCGCGGGACGGTTTGGCCCACCTTCGAATATCTGCTGAGGATTCACGAGATTTTCGGCGCTTATCCACGCCACGTCGTCGCCCTGTCATCGCCGGGGCCAGACCACTTCAATGCCAATTATGATTTTGTCGCGGCCTCCAAGGCGATGCTTGAGACTTTATGCCGATATATGACACATCGCTTGAGGGAAGAGGATATCTCCATCAATGTCGTGCGCACCCGCGCAGTTTTGACGGATTCCCTTGACGCTACCTTTGGAGCCGAGATGAAGGAGTTTGTCTCGCGTTTCGTCAAGCCGGACGATTTTATACGGGCCGATGACGTTGCTGACGTGGTATTGGCGCTGTGCAGCGGACTACTGGATGGCATGCGCGGCCAGACAATCACGGTGGACCGTGGAACCATCTTTCACGACAACATCACGCATCTGTTTGCCGAGCGTGAGGCGCTTGGGATTTGAAAGACGATGGCACCTAGCAGCTTGGTCGGATAATTGTATTGGATCATGGCGGTGCGGGCCATGGCCTACCTGGGCCTGCTCTACCAAGACCTAATCCGCGCAGGACATCGCCGACCTGCTCGCCCCCGCGCCGGGAAGCCTGGCGGACCTCGCGCCAAGACTGCGCGCCGGGCCTTCACCGTCTGGCTTAAGAGGGTGCTGCTGACGGGCCGCATGCCCGGCGTGGATTTCAACAAACTGAACGAACTGCACGAGGTAAGGAGCATGTTGGCAGAACGCGTGGTCGAGTGGACGGAGGAATGGAAGAAATAGGGATTGGAAATAGGGCGGCAAGAGCGATGGCAAGTAGGACGAAAGGAGGGCGAAGCCACCTTGCTGGAACGGCTGCTGGAAAAGCGCATTGGACCCTTGGACGGAAATCTGCGGAGGCGCATCGCCGACGCCGACACCCTGCTAATGGAATGGACTCCACCCACCCACTAAACGGCGTCACAATGTGCGCCAAGCCTGGCGGGCGGTCCGCCAGGCAAACCACTGAGCGGGGGAGTCCGAGATGAATACTACAGCAAGCGTGATCGGTCTGGATATTGCCAAGAGTGTCTTTGTCGCCGTGGGGCGCGACGTTCGCGGCAAAGTGGTGCTGAAGAAAACCCTGGCGCGCGACGAGGTGCGGGCGTTCTTCGCCAACCTGCCGCCGACGCCGGTAGGCATCGAGGCCTGCGCCGGCTCGCATTTCTGGGCGCGGGAGCTGGGCGCGGCGGGGCACGAAGTGAAGCTGATCGCCGCGCAGCACACGCGGGCCTATGTGACGGGCAACAAGAACGACGCCAACGATGCCGCCGCCATCGCCGAGGCCCGCTCGCGCGAGGCCACGAAGTACGTCGCCACCAACACGGAAGCCCAGCAGGATTTGCAGATGCTGCACCGGGCCCGGCAGGCGCTGGTGGAGGAGAAAAGGGCCATGGTCTGCCGCCTCCGCGCGTTCGCCCACGAGTACGGCAAGGTCTTCCCGCTGGGCGTGGCCAAGTTCCGGGCGGGCCTCTTGCCGTGGCTGGACGACGGACACAATGGCTTGTCGGGCATGGCCCTGGAGACCTTCCGCGACCTGGTGGCGCAACTGGACGACAAGGAGCGGCGGCTGCAAGCCTATGACCGGCGGCTGGCTAAGGCGGCCCGGGCTGACGAGCGGGCGAAGCGGCTCTTGGCGGTGCCGGGCATCGGCCAGGTCACCGCGACGGCGCTGGTGGCGGCGGTCGCCGACCCGCGGGACTTCAAGCAAGGGCGCGACTTGTCGGCCAACCTGGGGCTGGTGCCCCGGGAGCACAGCAGCGGCGGCAAGCAACGGCTGTTCGGCATCACCAAGCGGGGCGACCGTTACCTGCGGACATTGCTGATCCATGGCGCCCGCAGCGCCCTGCGCTGCGCCAGCGGCAAGGAGGACCGCATCCTGGTCTGGGCGCTCAAGCTCGCGGAGCGGCGGGGCTTCAATGTCGCCGCCGTGGCCCTGGCCAACAAGCTGGCGCGGATCGCTTGGGCGATGCTGGCGCACGGACGGGACTACCAGCCCAGCCACGGAGCCTCCTGACGGGTGGTCAACAGGGCGGCAGTTGCCGGGATTTCATGCGATAAACGAACACACGAAGGTTGCGAAGGTTAAGAAAGAACGATGCCCCCTAGGTCGGACCGGCGTCGGGTGAATCCGTCCTGCGTAGCGGCCATCAAAGGCCGCCCGGCTATTAGGATTCCGACGCGCGCATTGCATCCGGGCCGAAGCGATCAACCGCTCCACTCTCAAGGCCGAATAGATACGCGCAATCTACCCCAAGGGCAAAAACTCAATCTTTTCCTTGCAAACCGGGTGGAGTCCATAGATACGCTGGGGCGAGCGGATGTTCCAGGCCTCCACGGCCGAGGTTGTCTTGCGCGATTAACCAGGCCTTGGGAGTCGCACCTTTCCAGGAATTAATGCCTTACGCACTGGGAAGGTTTAAGCCAGCTTGGGACGGTCAAAAACCGACCCAAACGAGACGGACGAAGCACAGTTACCAGCGCCAGTTCATCGCCCAGAAACCGCCGTATAAGTTTGTTTGATACTTGCTTTGTCCGACCGACTTGAGACATCGGTGGCTAAATCAGACGCCCGTGCACAGTCCAGGGCAATCGCATGAAGCAACTGCCTGACTTTTTTTGACAAGTGGCGGGCTGCGGTGTTTTAACCCGCCGCTTTTTCAGCCGCCTGTCGAGAGCCGATGGAACCCAAAGGGAACAAAGCGTTGTTGGCGCATTTTGCCGGCCTGGAAGACCCCCGCACCCGCGAGCCGCCGCACCGTCTGGACGAGATCCTGCTGGTGGCGGTATGCGGGATACTGAGCGGGGCGGACTGCCGGGCCGGGGTGGCGCTGTGGGGGCAGGCCAAGCTGCCCTTGCTGCGCGGTTCCTGCCGTCCGGGAACGGCACGGCCTCGCACGACACGTCCGGGCGGGTGTTCGCGCTGCTGGACGCGACGGTGTCCGGCGCCGCATCATAGCCTGGAGGGCCTCGGCGTGCGGCGCGCTCCAAGGGTTGGAGCCCGCCCTCGACGGCAAGACAATGCGGCGGTCCAAGTCGCCGGGCGGGAAGGCGATTGCTTGTTGCGATTGCCCTGGCGTTCCCGGCATCCTCCGGAACGTTGCGCTAATCCTAGCCTATCGTTCCTCAACATCGGGAGGGATTCCGGGAATCCAGCGTCCGAGTATGGCGCAATCGGGGGGTGAAATCACAGGCGCGCCAACTTGAGCGGCAGTTCATTGAATTGCTTTGTTCAAACCTCACCTGCGCTGGTTGGGCCGCAAAGCGGCCACTGAGGTTAGCCGGGGGTCTCAACCCCCGGAAACGAATCCGCAAAATCCATACGCCGCATAGCAGCGTTTGACCCCCCATTTCATGCCTGCATTCAACCGTCGCTCCGCGACGGATCGCCTCCTTCCGCCACATTCCGGGGGTTGAAACCCCGGCTATATTCATCCTGTCGCTACGCGATTTTGCCTGGATGCCTAAGCCGTGTAGGCCGGGATAAGCCTAGGCAAGCGTCAGCGAGGGCAGGCGTTCACGGCATTTGCGCTGGATCGCGGTGTCAGACGACACCATAAATCATGGAAGCCAGTTTTTCATCCTCAAGATTGTCAATCAACGTATCGACTAGGATTTCGGCGTGGCGTTTCTCCGCCCGGCTCAATTGTGGATAAATGCGCTGATAAGCGAGGTTGAAACGGACAATCTCACCCTTGCCGCAAGGCTTTCGCTGGTTATTGAATAGCTCGTTAAGTTCGTGAATACCCGATGGGCGAATGGACGCGATGTTGGTCGTGTTCATAAATTGGCCTGTTGTTGTTAATGGAAAAACTAATATGCACAGATTATGCAAATCACCGCATCTCGCAACATCAACAACTTGAAAAATAATCGACCAGCACAGGCGCTGATTTATGTTCAAAACCACCACTCGAATGGCCTTAAAACCACTCTGCGACTGCCATCGCCCCGGTCCTCTCCTCTCATTTTTGGCCAAAGCCATGTGCCGTGCGGGGATGCCTGAATGACGGGGCTTCGAGCCAAAATGAGACTTGCCGCTGCCGTGTCTGCGGACAAATTTCGCTTGACAAGTCGATTACGTTCGTATTACATATAGCATACACTTGACATGCTCCCGGAGGACTTATGGCGCTCAAGCCCGTCACGTTGCGGCTGGACGAAGAAGAGTACGAAAAATTGAAGGCGCATCTCAGCCAATTCGGCGACCCGGACATCAATGTGGCTTACGTGCTGCGGGCGTACATCAGGGATCTCAACCGGGCTTTGCCGTTTCTGGTCAATTCGGGCTGGGATCTGAAGAATTACTTCGGCCTGCTCGGTTCTTGGCTCAAACAAGTCGGATCGGTCACCGATGTCGAGATGTTCGCCAAGATGACGCTCAATCCCTGGGGCTTCTGGCGGCCGGTCGATCCCCTGGCCGGAAGGGAGACTAGCGGCAGCCCCGCCCCGGCCAACGCAGCAGAGCGGGAGACCCAAGAAGAAAGGCAACCGCCCGAATGAGGCCGATGAAATCCAAGCCGGCTAGCGGCGTTGCCTCTTGCCACCCGAACCAATTAGCGCCCACAGGAGGGGTTTGCAATGTATACAAATGAAGACGTGTTCAAGAATATGTTGGATATGTTCGCCAACCCATTGTTTAGGACAGGGTTCGCCGAATTTTCCACAAAGGCGCAACAGGAAGGGATGGAGGCGGCTAAGAAATTTTGGGGGCTCTCGGATTATGGCAAGGCCTTCCCCTATTCCGAGGACATGTGCGAGCGGCTGGCAGATTGGTATAAGGTCTTAGGTATCGTACCCAACGCGAAGCACAAGGAAGTTCTCGACGAAAACGCCGCGTTGAAAGCCGAAAACCAACTCCTAAAAAATATGATCAAAGATTTGCAGTTCAACCTTTTGAGCGAAGGAGGTGAGAAAGCCCAGCAAGCTTGGCACGATATCATCGACAAGCAAATCAAGATGAACGCTGAAGTCACCAATACGTTTTTTGAAGCCATCCGGCAATTCAAAGCAGGCAGTTAGTACGGCTCACGCCGTCAATGATGAAACCACAACCCGACGAGGACACCACTATGGACACAGGTCTAGATTTTTTCAACAATTGGGCAAAAACCCAGAAAGAGTTTCTTGAGACTTCGCTCAAGTCACAAGAGGTATTCCGGTCGCACTGGCTGGATTCGATGAAGAAGACCCAAGAGTCTTTTCTCGCTTCAGTCGGCGGTTATGACAATCCGCAAAGCAAGGAAGTGGCCAAGTTGTTCAACACTTGGTTCAACACCGTGATCAGCTCTTCCGAGCTGTTCAACGATCAGGTATCGAAGGTGCAAGAGTCTTGGCAAAAGACGCTGGAAATCCAAATCGAGCAGAGCCAGACGCTGGTCAAGGGTTTCACCGAATACCTTAAACAAACCCAAAATAAACCGGCCGAAACGGCGTAGCCGCATAGGCTCCACCCTAACCCTCTCCAACAAGGAGAGGGTATTTATGCGCATACCCTAGACCGGAGGAAGAAGGAATTTCCGGCGGGAGTTAATGCTCATGTCAACCTTAAGGGGAAACAGTTTATGGACAATGCAGAAAACTATTTTGATGCTTGGCGTAAAACGCAGGAAACTTTGTTTGAGGGCTTCATTGAAACCACCCGGCAGACCCAGCAGTTATTCCTAGGTGGTCAAAACCCGGCTTTTTCGGGAAACGCGGGCGGATTCAATGACCTGTATTCCTCTTGGACTAAAGCCGTGTTGGGTTCCCTGGACACTGGCACCAATGGCGATATCAACCTCGTCAAGGACAATGTATCCAAAATCTTAGGCAGCACCAATGCCTACCGGAAACTTTACGAAATCTGGCTTCCGCTGGTGAAGGCCTTGTCGGACAAGAGCCTGAGCCCCGAGGCATACCAGGCCTTCGTTTCGCCGGCCCAATATAAGGAGCTGATTGACAAGGTGTTCGGCTTCAATCCCGAAACCCTCAAGCTGATGGTCGAACAGTCCGCGAAATTGCTCGAACTCTCCACCGGATCTGCCGAGCGTTTCAGCAAACCCTGGGCCGATGCGGCAGGCGCGAACATTGGGGCCTTTCCACAGATCGCTGAAGGCCATCCTGAGGCCTTCCTCAAGATCTTCCATTCGTTGTTCAAAGCATTCGACAGCACGGCTGGCCGGGCTTTTCATGTCCCACCGGTCGGCAAGGATCGTGAAAAAGTCGAACTGCTATTGCGCGGCTTCGACGACCTGTCGGTGTACGTGGCAAAGTACACCGAATATCAGCACATGATGTATACCACTGGACTCGTGGCCTTGGAAAAAGTCTTGGCAAGGCTGGCGGAGAAAGTCCAATCCGGCGAGGAGATAAAGCAATTTGACGAGTTTTTCGATATCTGGATTGATGTCAGCGAACAAGCCTATTTCCAGTTATTTCATACCGAAGGCTTTGCGCGGCTCCAGGCCGAATTGCTCGACGCCGGCCTGAACGTCAGGAAACATCATTTTAAGATCATGGAAATGCAGCTCTATGACCTTCCCGTGGTATTGCGCTCGGAAATGGACGATCTGTACAAGACCGTCTATGACTTGAAGAAAAAAGTGAAGAAGCTCGAAAAGCAACTCAAGGAGGCAACCCCATGAAGACTCCCTATTTGGCCTTCGATGAAAAGTCCTTGATCAAGGAATTCGGCGACCTCAATGCCCGCTTCATCAAGGGTGTGGGGGCGCTGACCGAGATTGAGGAAATCGATGTGGGTACCGCGCCCAAGGAATTGGTGTACGAAGAAGACAAGCTCAAAGTCTACCGCTATACCCGGCCAGAGGCTGGCACCTGCCGGACGCCGGTGTTGGTCGTCTATGCGCTGGTGAACCGGCAGTATATGCTCGATTTGCAGCCGGATCGGAGCATGATCCGCAACCTGCTCAATCTCGGGCTGGACGTGTTCATCATCGACTGGGGCTATCCCAGCAAAGTCGATATGTACCTCACCTTGGACGATTATATCAACGGCTACCTCGACAATTGTGTCAATGCGGTCAGCGTAGCTACGGGGAGCGGGCAGGTCAACCTCATGGGCATTTGCCAGGGCGGGACGTTTTCCGCCATCTATGCCGCCCTGAACCCAAACAAAGTCAAAAACCTGGTGACCTTGGTCGCTCCAATTGATTTCTCGACCAATGACGGACTGTTGTTCAATTGGGCGAAAACCCTGGATGTCGATGCGCTGGTGAATTCCTACCGCATCGTACCCGGCGATTTCCTGAACTCCGGCTTTCTGATGCTGATGCCGTTCAACCTGAATATCAGAAAGTATGTGGACATGCTGGATGTCATGGAGGACAAGGACAAGCTGCTGAATTTCTTGAGGATGGAGAAATGGATATTCGACAGCCCTGGCCAGGCGGGCGAATGCCTGCGGCAGTTTATCAAGGATTGCTATCAGGGGAACAAGCTAGTCAAGGGCGAGCTTGAAATTGGCGGACGGCGGGTGGATCTAGGCAATATCACCATGCCGCTGTTGAACATCTACGCCTCCGCCGACCATCTGGTTCCGCCGGCCGCGACCAAACCCCTCAACGATCTCGTCGGCTCGGAAGACAAGACGCTGTATGAGTTCAAGGGCGGGCATATCGGCGTGTTCGTAGGCTCAAAGTCGCAGAAGGAACTGGCCCCCGCCCTCTCGAAATGGCTGCACGAGCGGGATGCCGAGGAAAAGGCCACCGAAAACCAGGCGGTGGAGGAGCAAGCCCCGCCAGTAGTCATTGAACCCAGCCCCGACGAAAAACCGGGAAGAAGGAAACCCAAAACGGGCCACTAGACTAGGGGTACCAAGGCAATCCCGCTATGGCGTCCGCAGATCAAATTCCGCTACGTTAAGGTTCGACCCGTTCGTCCTGAGGTATCGAAGGGTGAAACGGATCGAACCTTAACCTGTTGGCTACCCTCACCCCAACCGTTCCAATACGCCTTCAAGTTGATCCAGGCTGTCATAGCTGATGATTAGCTTGCCAGCCCCTTTGCCGCCATGCTTGATTTGCGCCTTGGCGCCTAAGGATTGGGTGACGCGCTCTTCCAGCCGGGCGATGTCGGGGTCGCGGGGCTTGGGTTGCGCAGCAACTGGCGCGGGAGCTTCTTGGAGCTTGCGCACCAAGGCTTCGGTTTCGCGGACATTGAGATTTTTCGCCGCGACTTGCCGGGCCAGATCCCCTTGTTTCTGCCGATCCAAGCTGAGGATGGCACGCGCATGGCCCATTTCAATCTGGCCTTGCCGCAACAAATCCTTGGCTTCGGGATGCAAGTCGTTGAGGCGCAGCAGATTGGTGACGGTGGCCCGCGACTTGCCGACGGCGTCGGCGATTTGCTGGTGGGTGAGGGAGAATTCTTCTTGCAGGCGTTTGAGCGCTTCGGCCTCTTCCAGCGGATTGAGATCCTCGCGCTGGATGTTTTCGATCAAGGCGATGGCCAGGGCCGATTGGTCGGACACATTGCGCACCACCACAGGAATGTCGTGCAGCCGTGCCAGTTGCGCGGCCCGCCAGCGGCGTTCGCCGGCGATGATCTCATAGCGGTTTTCTCCTAATGGTCGGACAACGACGGGCTGGACGACGCCTTGGGCGCTGATCGAGTCGGCCAGCTCTTGCAGGCGCACAGGATCGAAATCTTTGCGCGGCTGGTAGCGGCTGCTTTGCAGATATTCGACGGGCAGGGAGTGGAGTTTTTCCTTGTCCGTCACCATCACCACCGGGCTTGCCGCCAGCGTGGCGCTGCCCAGCAGGGCGTCCAGTCCACGACCCAGTCCCCTTTTCTTGACGCTCATACGCGGATTTCCTTTTTGCTGTTGCGGCGGGCGATTTCTCCGGCCAAGGCCAGATAGGCCAAGGCTCCGCTGGAGGCTTTATCGTACAACATCACCGGCAGGCCATGGCTGGGCGCTTCGGCCAAGCGGATGTTGCGGGGGATGACCGTTCGCAGGAGCTTGTCGGCAAAGTGTTTGCCCAGTTGCTCGGAAACCTCGTTGGTCAGGCGGCTGCGCGGATCGTACATGGTGCGCAGCAAGCCTTCTATCGTCAAGCGCGGGTTGACGGTGTTACGAATGTTCCTGACCGTGTCCATGAGGTCGGACAGCCCTTCCAGGGCGTAATATTCGCACTGCATGGGAATCAGCACACTGTCCGCCGCCACCAAGGCGTTGAGCGTCAACATATTCAGGGATGGCGGGCAGTCGATGATGATGTATTGGTAGTCGTCCCGGCAGGCTTCCAGCGCCAAGGACAAGGCCCGTTCGCGTTCTTCCATTTGCAGCAGCTCCACCGAGGCGGCGGTCAGGTCGGCGTTGCCGGGCAGCAGGTGGAAGCCGACTGCATCAAGCATGACCACGGCTTCGCGGGCGGTAGCGCGGCGGATTAGCATGTCATAGGCGGAAATCGGCAGATGCTTCTTGTCCACCCCGCAACCCATGGTGGCGTTGCCTTGTGGGTCGAGATCAACCAGCAACACGCCATGGCGGGTGGCGGCCAAGGATGCGGCCAGGTTGACGCTGGTGGTGGTCTTGCCGACGCCGCCCTTCTGGTTGGCGACCGCGATGATTTTTCCCATCCTATTGCTCTTGAATCTGGATTGCTATGAGATGCCTCTCGGCGTCAATTCCGGGGATGTCCAGCCGAAATGTCTCGACGGTCACATTTTCCAATGCGTTGATTTCCTGTTCAGGCAATTTGCCTTTTTGGGCCAGGATGACGCCGCCTGGGTTCAGCAGGCGCGCAGTCTCGCTGACGATGTCGGGAAGGCTGGCGAAGGCGCGGGCCAATAGGGTGTCGAAGCCTTGCGCGGGCCGGTATTGTTCGAGGCGGGCATGCTCCACATGGACATTGGCGAGGCCCAGTTCGATGGCCGCCTGCATCACGAAACGGGTTTTTTTGGCGTTGCTGTCCAATAGGGTAAACGCCTTGTCCGGGGCGAACAACGCCAAGGGTATTCCCGGCAAGCCCGCGCCGGTACCCACGTCCAACACCAGCGCACCCTTGAGGTAAGGCAAGACGGCCAGACTGTCGAGCAGGTGCAGGCGCAACATCTCGGCGGGATTTGCTATGGACGTGAGATTATAGACGCGATTCCATTTCCGCAATAAGCGCAAAAAATCCAACAGCCGGTTCCGCTGCCCGGCGGTGGCGGGGATTTTCATGGCCCTCATCCCGTCGGCCAGCATTTTTTCGAGCGGATCCACTAAGCGCTTTTCTTCTTCAGATGGACCAACAGCAAGGAAATCGCAGCCGGGGTGACGCCGGGAATGCGTCCGGCCTGGCCCAAGGTTTCGGGCTGCTGGCGGATGAGTTTTTCGCGCACCTCGTTGGACAAGCCGACCACGTTGCTGTAATCGAACGCCTCCGGCATGCGCCAATGGTCGTAGCGTCGGGTGCGCTCGATTTCCGCTTGTTGGCGTTCGATGTAACCGGAATATTTGGCCTGGATTTCCACCTGTTCCAAGACTTGCCGGTCGGTCTCGCCAGCCACCTGCCCAGAGAGCAGGGCCAGCTGGTGGATGTCCAGCTCGGGCCGACGCAACAGATCGTCCAGGCTGGCCTCGCGTTGCAGCGGGGCGGAGAGCAATCCCTCAATGGCCAAAACCTCCGGGGAATTAGGCTTGATCCATGTGGACAAAAGGCCCGCTTGCAAGCGGACAATGGCGTCCTGCTTGACCTCGAAGGCGCTGAAACGCCGGTCATCGACCAGCCCCAAAGACCGGCCTTGCGGGGTCAGACGCAGGTCGGCGTTGTCTTCGCGCAGCAGCAGGCGGTATTCGGCACGGCTGGTGAACATGCGGTAAGGCTCCGCCGTGCCTTGGGTGATGAGGTCGTCGATCATCACGCCCATATAAGCCTCCTCACGCCCCGGTGACCAGGCTTCTTGCCCCATGGCTTTGCGGGCGGCGTTCAAGCCCGGCAATCAAGCCTTGCGCCGCCGCCTCCTCGTAGCCCGTGGTGCCGTTGATTTGCCCGGCGAAGAACAGATTCTCCACGGGCCGGGTTTCCAGCGAGGATTTCAGGTCGCGTGGATCGAAGAAATCATATTCGATGGCGTAGCCAGGGCGGGTGATGTGGGCGTTTTCAAAGCCGCGCATGGAGCGCACCAAAGCTAGTTGCACATCGAAAGGCAGGCTGGTGGAGATGCCGTTGGGGTAAAGTTCGCGGCTGTCCAGTCCTTCCGGCTCGACGAAAATCTGGTGGGAATCTTTGCCGGAAAAACGCACCACCTTGTCTTCAATGGACGGGCAGTAGCGCGGCCCGACGCCTTCGATGATGCCTGAATACATCGGCGAACGATCCAGTCCCGAACGGATGATGTCGTGGGTGCGCCCGTTGGTGCGGGTGATGTGGCAGCAAACCTGCCGGGGATGCCCACTGGCTGCGCCTAGGAAAGAAAATACCGGTGTCGGCATGTCGCCGTGTTGTTCTTCCATCACCGAAAAATCCACCGAGCGGCGGTCGATGCGCGGCGGGGTGCCGGTCTTCAAGCGTTTGACGCGGAACGGCAGTTCGCGCAGACGGGCAGCCAAGGCATTGGCGGGCGGGTCGCCGGCCCGTCCGCCCTCGTAATTTTCCAAGCCGATGTGGATACGCCCGGCGAGGAAAGTGCCCACGGTCAAAACCACGCAACGCGCACGGAAACCCAGCCCCATCTGGGTGAGGACACCTGCGGCCACGCCGTTTTCGACGATCAAATCGGCGACGGTTTGCTGGAACAAGCAAAGATTCGGCTGGGTCTCCAGGGCGCGGCGCACCGCCTGCTTGTACAACTGCCGATCCGCCTGGGCGCGGGTGGCGCGCACCGCCGGCCCCTTGCTAGCGTTCAGGATGCGGAACTGGATGCCGGCTTGGTCGATGGCCCTAGCCATCAGGCCACCCAAGGCATCGATTTCTTTCACCAGATGGCCCTTGCCAATGCCGCCGATGGCCGGGTTGCAGCTCATCTGGCCTAGGGTTTCGATATTCTGGGTCAACAGCAGAGTTTTCGCGCCCATACGGGAAGCGGCCAAGGCCGCCTCGGTGCCGGCGTGACCACCGCCGACCACGATGACATCGAATTGGGAGGGAAATCGCATGGAGACCTAAATATCTTTTTGACTGACCGGAAGACCCTCAATCTTACACCATTGCGCAGACCAGGAGAATCAATCCTTGACACGCCTAGCATCAGCTCCGCGCCAGGAAGGCTATCGATCATTCATTTTCATCTTTAAATTTTATCGCCATAAATCCAGGCGGGACACCGTCTGCCAATTCAAACGTCCCGTCAACGGAACGCACCTCGCCCTTTTCCAAGACTTTTCCGGTAGGCACACCTTGCTGAATGTAGCCGATTTTCACCACGCCTATCTGTTTGCCAAAGGCATTGAAGAAAACAATATCAAGATGTGGAATGACATCGATATGCTTGGCATTTTTCAAAACTAATTTATATTCCAAAACTTTCCGTTCCTGTTTTCCAGATAACATGAACATGACACTTTTGACGTATTCCTTGTCTATGTTCATCACTTCGTCGAATTTCAGGGGGGTCAAGTTGCTCAGGCAGCTCTTCTCCTGTTGGATTTTAAGCGCGTTGAATTCCCATCTTAGCCCTTCCAGCTCCGCTTTTCTGTCGGTGATGGTCTGGGCAAGCGCTTTTTCCTTTTCGGAGAAGGCCGCGTTTTCTTGTTCCAGCAAGGCTCCCCACACCACCAAGCCGCCAATGATGAGCGCTTCCGAGATAATGACTATCCATAGCGGGGAAATGAGCCAACGCTTGCTAGACGAGCGGGATTTGCGATTTCGCTGGCCTTTTCGGTTTGCGTTGTCCGAACTGCCGCTTTGTTGTCTGAATTCATCGTTATCCATTTCGACATCCACCTCTACAGTTATTGATATGGCAATCCCTGTGGCCCAGCCGTCCGGGCGCTTGGCCATTTGCCTCGCCGACTTCGGGAATAAGCTTGGCATTGCAAGGGTATTGGCCATCCACTTTTGGCAAAAGCGACTTTCCGTGTCGATGGAGATGTCACAAGTCATCATGCGCACTACCGCAGGGCCCTGCGCTTGAGCCACCCCATGGTTGCTGGCGCGGCTTTCTCCAAAGTTTTTCAGGCTAAGAATGCCCATTATAAATTTTGCCCATCCGTTTTGAACGTCTTTTTTTAAGCCATCCTTTGAAAAGACGGTCTTTGCCCCCCAAAGACAGCCCTTCCTAAGCTATGCTTTAAGACACTTTAAACCAATGGAGGATGCCATCATGGGCTTTTTTGTTTTGTTTCTACTCGGCTTGGCCGTCACGCTGGTGGTGCTCAGCGTCAAGATCGTTCCCCAAGGCATGGAATACACCGTGCTGCGGTTCGGCAAATACACCAACACCATGACTCCCGGCCTCAACGTCATCATGCCGGTCATCGACATGATCGGGGTGAAGATGAACATGCGGGAACAAGTCATGGACGTGCCTTCCCAAGAAATCATCACCAAAGACAACGCCATGGTGCGGGTCGATGGGGTGATTTTTTTCCAGGTCATTGACGCCGCCAAGGCGGCTTATGAAGTCAGCAACCTGAACCTAGCCATCATCCAGTTGACCATGACCAACATCCGCACGGTGATGGGTTCCATGGATTTGGACGAACTGTTGTCCAAGCGCGACGAAATCAACAACCGCCTGCTCACAGTGGTGGACGATGCCACGACCCCTTGGGGTGTCAAGGTGACGCGCATCGAAATCAAGGACATCGCCCCGCCCAAGGACTTGGTGGATGCCATGGGTCGGCAGATGAAGGCTGAGCGTGAAAAGCGCGCCGTCATCCTGGAGGCGGAAGGTCTGCGCCAGTCGGAGATCCTCAAGGCCGAAGGCCAGAAACAGGCCAGGATATTGGAAGCCGAGGGGCGCAAGGAAGCCTCCTTCCGCGACGCCGACGCCCGCGAACGCCTGGCCCAGGCCGAAGCCCGCGCGACCTTGGTGGTGTCCGAAGCCATAGCAAAGGGCGACATCCAGGCGGTCAATTACTTTGTCGCGTTGAAATATGTGGAAGCCCTGCAACACATCGCCTCGGCGCCCAATAGCAAGATTGTCCTGATGCCACTAGAAGCCTCAAGCGTCATCGGTGCCTTGGGCGGCATCGGCGAGTTGAGCAAGCACGTGTTCGACAAGAAAGACCGAAAAGAGGGCTGAGGCCATGGGGTTCGACATCGTCTTTTGGCATTGGCTGGCTTTCGGTGTCTTCCTGTTGATCGTCGAATTGCTGGCACCCGGCATGTTCTTCCTGTGGATGGCCCAAGCCGCCGGCATCACCGGATTGCTGCTGTTTTTTCTGCCTGGACTGGGTTGGGAAATCCAAACCACCATATTTTCCGTGCTTGCGGTGCTGGGTGTGGCCGTCGCCCGGCGTTTTTTCAAACGCCATCCGATAGAAAGCGACCAGCCTTTGTTGAACCGGCGCACAGCCCAATACATCGGGCGGGTTTTCACGCTGGATCGGCCTATCGTCAATGGCCGGGGCAAGATCAAGGTGGATGATTCGACCTGGAAGATCCGGGGAGAGGATTGCGAAGCTGGAACCCGTGTGAGGGTGGTCGATGCGGACAGCGTCGTTTTGGTCGTGGAGAAGGTGGAACCCTGAGAGGTTATTGGGGCTGGGAAGCCGGCTTAGTGGTAAAAGATTGGGGAAAGAAAATCTTTCATTCTTTTACAATTAGTGTCGGCATTTTCGCGGACAAGCTTAAATTTTCCTTTTTAAACAAAGGCTTGTGAATAAATGAATCTGTGGACAAAGCAGGTGGCCGGTCTGCGTTTTCTGTGGATAAAATAGGGCGGGAATTCCGTCCACCTTGGCCTGACAACTTGTCCACAGGGAATGCCGGCTATTTGTCCACAGCCCCTGGAAAGCCCTCACCCCACCCCTCTCCCGCCGGGAGAGGGGCTTTTTTTTTCATGAATCTCAAGTTGGCGCAGCCCGCCGTTGGCCGCGTCGGCGGGGGATCGCGTCGACCAGCCGCCGCAGGTTTTTCAGATCGTCCGGTAGGTAGACCGGTTCGTAGCGAATCCGCAGATACAGGCGGGTGATGCGGCTTGTGGGTTCCGCCAATTCCGGCGCGGAATGGGCAACGCGCTCGGCGAAGGCGAAGGCGCCTTCGCCGGTCTGCGGAACCAGCCCCCGTCCGGCGAGTTTTTCCAGAAACCGTTCGTAAAGGCGTTTGGCCGGGTCGGTGTTCGCAGGCCGTTTTGGCAGGATCAGCCAGACCGCCGCGGCTATGGACAGGCCCAGCCCTAGCCCCAAGCACCCGGCCAGGAACCGCCAATCGACCAGGCCCAGCCATTGGAACAGGCGAACCTGGTTTTCCGGGCCATAAGCCAACACCCAGCTATTCCAGGCGTGGTCGATGCTGGCGGCGAGCATCCGCGCCCGCCGCCCAATCTCCTTGTACAAGCCGAAGTCTGTGACGCCTAGGCGGTTACCGGGATTGAAGCGGATCTCCCCGTTAGCGACTGGGTTTGCCTCATCCAAACCGCGCTCGATGCGTTGCGGGGCCACCGCCGCCGTGGGATCGACCCGCGTCCAGCCGGATTCCGCGAGCCATACCTCCGCCCAAGCGTGGGCATCGGCCTGCTTGACCTCCAGGAAGCGCCCCACGCTGTTCCATTGCCCTCCTTGGTAGCCAATGACCACCCGTGCCGGAATGCCGCCCAGGCGCATCAGCACGACGAAGGCGGTGGCATAGTGTTCGCAGAAGCCGCGCCGGGTTTCAAACAAAAAGCTTTCCACCGGATCGCCTTCCGTCAGAGGCGGGTTCAAGGTGTAGTGGAAATTTTCCTCGCGGAAGTAGCGCAACGCCCGCCCGACCAGTTGTTTGGCATCGGTGTTTTCCGCCTGCCAGCCTTTGACCAGATCCTCCAGCCGGGTTGACGGCCTGCCTGGCAGTCGCAAAGCCTTTTGTTTTTCTCGGCCGTCCAGCGGCCCGGTTTGGTAAACAGTGCCCGAGGACAGCCGGTATTGTGTGCGTTCGCTGATTTCTTTCCGGGCCAGCAACTGGTAATCGGCGGTTTCCCCGAATTCTTCGGGAAAGGATTGCGGCAGATCCAGCGCGAAAACCCAGCGTTGGTGGTGCGGCTCCAGGGTGACCGTGTAAACATAGGCACCGCCGCGAAACTGGGGTTTGCGCGAGGGCTCCAGGGGGATTTCAGGAGACAGGCTCCAACTCTTGCCATTGGTGGACCAGAACACCGGCCCGCGCCAATAGCGCAATGGGGGCGGCGGCGGCTCGCCCTCGAAATTGACGCGGAACGCGGTTTCCTGGGACAGAGCCAAACGGCTGACGGAACCCGGTGACAGGGTATCGGATAAGCCCGTTTTCGCCGATTGGCGGTCATCCGGTATCTGCCATAAGGGGCCGGGGATGCGGGGAAAAAACACGAACAGCAAGACCATGACCGGCATTGCCTGCGCCACCATGGCCCCGGCCATTTTCAGCCGCGCTTTGACGGGAAAGGTCTCGTTGCTGTTCATTCCGATCATCGCGGCTACCAGCAGCACGACCACGGCCAGGGTGTAGGCCGCCATCGGAATGCTTTGCGAGAATAGATATTGGGTGAGCGCGACGAAGAACGCGAGGAAAATCACCAGGTAGGCGTCACGCAGGGTTTTCAGCTCCATCAACTTAAGCCCCAAGCCGATGATGAACAGGCTGGAGCCGGCCTCCTGCCCCCAGAAGCGCTGATACTGGCCCAACACGATGCCAGCGCCGACTAGGGTAAGCAAAAACAGCCCGGCTCTGTTCGGCAGGCTTATCCCCGCATACAGCGCGGCGAAGCGCCACACCGCCAACAGGCCGAAATAGACGGTGACAGAAGCTGCCAGGTTTTGCGCATGGGGCGCGGCCACCAGCAGCACCGCGCCCAGCAAAAGCCCGAGTTTTTGCCGGTCGCTGGCGATGGAAAGCGTTGAAGTCGTCATAGTCTGCGCAAGGGAGGTAAAATGCCTGCCGCCATCATAATTCTTCGGGGGTAGCGATGAAACACACAACATGGGTTGGCAATCTCGTGGCCGCAGCCGCCTTGTTGTCCGTGACAGGTTGCGATGTGGCCTTGTCGGTCAAGGGGGGAAACGCGCAGGAAATTCCTGGGCAGCAAGCCCGCTTTTCCATTTTGCAAGTCAACGATTCCTACAAAATCGAAGGGCTGGAAAATGGCAGCCTCGGCGGCTTCGCCCGATTGCGCACACTGCGCCGGCAACTGGAGGCCAATGGCGGCAAGCTGTGGGTGTTGCATGGGGGGGATTTCCTGTTCCCTTCGGTGATGAGCAAATATCTTAGGGCCGATGCCATGATCCGGGTGTTCAACCTGCTGGACGGCGACGCGGCGGCGTTCGATGGCAACCTGCTGGCGGTGTTCGGCAACCATGAATTCGACGACCCCGACCCCGGTCTGGTGTTAGGCCGCATCGCCCAATCGGATTTTGCCTGGGTTTCGAGCAATACCCGTTACCGTTCCAGCGAAAGCTCCCCTGGCGAGCCGTTTTCCAAGCGGCTGAACAATATCCATGATTGGGTGCTCAAGGAGATGGCTGGGGTCAAGGTCGGTATCTTTGGCCTCACCCTGGATGTCCAGAAACAGCCTTATGTCGCCTATGACTACGGCCCCGTAGAACTCCGCCGCGCCGCCGTCAAAAAAGCCATCGCCCGCTTGAAAGAAAATGGCGCGAAAGTGATTATCGCCCTGACGCATCAGGATTTCGAGCAGGATCAAATCCTGGCCCAGGAGTTTCCTGAAATCAACCTGATTGTCGGTGGGCATGAGCATTTTTACATCGAGAAGCAAATCGGCAATACCTGGATCACCAAGGCCGATGCAGACAATAAATCTGCCGTAGTCCACGATGTGCAAGTCAATGCCGATGGCACGGTGGCAACCCGCCACCAGAAAATAGATCTGGACGGCAAGATCGACAAAGATCCGCAAGTCCAGGCCGAAGTCGATAGGCAATTGGAGAAGCTGGCAAAAATATTTCAGAAAAACGGCAAGGATTTGCGGCGGGTGTTGGGGCAGACGAAATATCTATTGGAAGGGGTCGAGCCGGCGGTGCGTGGACGGGAGACGGCGCTCGGCGATTTTCTAGCCGATGTCATCCGTGAACGCATGGGTGCCGATATCGCCTTCACCAACGGCGGCGGCATCCGCATCAACGACAATATCCCGCCGGGGCCGGTCACCACCTACGACATGGAAGGGATATTCTATTATGACAATGCGCTGGCGAGTTTTGAATTGACCGGTGCGCAACTGCTGGACATACTCAGAAATTCCGTGTCAAAATCCCATCTCGGCGACGGGCGCTTCTTGCAGGTGGCCGGCATTCGCTTCAAATACCACGCGAAGACGGTGGATGGGAAAACCTCGTATGCCATAGAAGCCGCCGATGTGGAAATCAAGCCGCGTGGCAGCAAGGCTTTCGTGCCGTTGAAAGTGGACAAAACCTACCGTGCCGCAACCACGGATTTCATCTGGGGCAAGGGTTATCAGGATGGTTATGAACTATTTTCCAAAGCGGCGGGAAAAACCAGTCCGTCCCGCTTGGACCAAGGGATACCGGTCAGCTTCCGCAAGGCGACGGAAGAGGCACTAGCCAAACTGCCTGCGAAGACCATCACCAATCAGGTGGAGGGTAGGATTGTGCGGGGGGAGGAATAAAGTCGGCGCTGACGGCTGATTACGCCATAAGAAACATGTAGCCCGCATGGAGCGTAGCGGAATGCGGGGATTTGTGGCTCCGATCAACCCGGACTCCGCAAGCTTCGTCCGGGCTACGCTGGCTATTGCGTCCTACGACGAATGGGGATTACGGGTTAAAAATTCGGCATAATTCTGGGTGTTTTTCATGTGTTGGTGTTCAGGCTTTTCTGCATGGCAGCTAATACAGATAGCTTCGAGGTTGTCTTTGATATTATCATGTTTCAGCCCATTTTTATGATGAACATGAAGGTATTTTCTATCTTCTGGGGCAGACAAATCAATGCCGCAGCACTGGCAACGCCAACCCGCAGACGATCTAACTGTTTTGCTTAATGCGTTAAAATCTTCAGTATATTTGTTGAGCAGGGCATTGTCTGAATTGTAGTTTGGGGTTTCAGAATGAAGGGATCTTGGATATTTATCAAAAAATCTATCTATACTAAAATTTATCACATGTTTAAGTCTTATTTCCTTTGAGGATGCCATGTTGAATCCATCAAAGCCAAGATGCGAAAGACAATTCTGGCAAACAGACAAATCATAAGTTTTTTTTGTTGTCTTATTGAACTTAAGTATGTTTAAATCGAATCGTCCGTTTGTGTTTATTGATACCACATATCGGCCAAATCGGTTGTTTCTCCGCATTTTTTTTAGGGTTTGACAGTTTGCCAAATGAAATCTCGGCTGAACTTCTTGATTTTCATAAACGGTAACATCCCTGATATAGAGAAGAACTCGGCTATTTTTATAGGCAAGTGTTCCATCGGGCAAGATAGTCAGGTCTTCTGGTGATATATCGAGTCCATTGCCTCGTAGCTTTTCAAGCTCTAACTCAGTCAAACGAGCAGGATCAACTAATACAATAAGGCTTCCATAAACATTTCTGGGAATCCCCATCTTTGCCTTAACGATATTGAATGGCTCAAAGTTATAAAAGTCTGGAAGTTTCATTTCTGTACTAGAGTTGTTCCCGGTGTTAAGTTAATGATTATAGGCTATTTTTAGGTTCCAAAGACCCGCCGGAACCCAAAAAAGGAAATCAATGAGCCAGTCCAGGTGGTTTCTGATCCGATGGGTCAGGCAATGGAAAGCCTTCATCCCGCCGATGGCGTGTTCCACGGAAACGCGGGTTCCCGCATGCTGCCGGTTATGTTTGACCTGCGCGGCGGTCAGTTTCGGCTTCGGGTTGTTTTTAGATTTCTTCGGCCTTTTGTGTGGAAGGTTTATCTTGGATTTCACGCCATAATCTTTTTGCGCACCTTGGAACCCAAGGTCGAGCCACAGATTCACTCGATGGAACCATTTCAGTTTTGGGTCGAATACCTTTTTCATGAGCTTGTAGTCGTGGACGCTGCCGGCGAAGACGCAGAAGAGGAAAAGGATTTTCCGGTGCAGGGTCGTGAGGACGAGCGCCTGGAGCGTGTGGCGTTTTTTTTTCCGCTGAAGCGGGCCTTCTGGAGTTCCCCGTCCTGCGGCCTGACGCAGGCGCACTCCATCCCGTCGATGATGACGTCGCCATATTTATCGACGAGTCGCAGGAACTCCTCGGGAGTCCCAGGCGACCGCTCAGGGAGCACGCCGAGGTCCGACAGGCTCCGCAGCAAGACGGGCAGGAGTTTCTCCACATGGTTGTGGGCATGCCCCGAACTGAAGCCGAAAAGGAAGCCCAGCACGTCGAAGGTGGGGTATGTCTTGAGGTAATACAAAATGAAGAAAAGCTTCTTCCCGGGCGTGTCGAGATGGCCTTTTGGCCCGCCCGTTGGAACCTGCTTGATTTCGCCCTGCCGACACCTTTCCAGTTGGACGGCATCGTAGGCCGCCGCGAAGGCCGCAAGGAGGATGTTGAATTTTGGCAGGCTCATGCCGATGACGGACTTAATCTTGCGGTCATGCTTCTTGCCATCCAGCTTTTTAAATCTTTCGAAGGCCATGGGTTGTCTATTTTCTGTAGGGTATGGATACCCTATAATAAGGCAGTATTAAAAAAATTAACAGGGTCGGGAACAAGTCTACTGTTTTTAGTATTTCAGAAATACGGGCATCGGCGTTGGTTCTTACTCTGAATTCTACTCGTTGAGAGCCTTCTTTGCTCTCCGTTCCATCGGGGTGATAGATCAACTTGGAAGAAGATAGGCCATTGGCAGTCAAGTGGGATTTAAGCCAAGCCTGTTGTTCTTGCACTTGAGGGAGTGTCAACACATGCTGTAAAGCACTTCTCGTCCTTGATTGTGATAACGCCATATTAAAAAAGTAAGCATCATCTGGTGACGCACTTCCAACCCAAACACTTGATGTGTGTCCTTCAATGCGTATTTCCTCGATAGAATTTCTATATTTTTCAGCACTCAAAATCCGAATATAGCGAGGGAAAAAGTCATCCAAAATTTCAACAAACTTTGGTTTTAAAGTGTCTTTTCCTGTGTCAAATAGGACATTAGGTTCCTTGAAACGCAAGGTTAAATCATGGTTTAATTCCGCTCCCCATGTCGGTAAATTTTTCTCAAACTCTGAATGCAAGTCCTGATAAAGCTGCGCCCTCATTTCATCATAGATGAGAGCAATATCCTTCACTTTTTTTGCATCGCCTTCGACCTTGACCATAAAAATGATGGCAACCAGCATGAACATCATCATCAAGCCTGTCATTAAGTCAGACAAGGGTATCCAATGCTCTTCTTTGTCAGTGGTTGCTTTTCCTTGTTTGCCCAAAATTCTGTTTAATGTCATTGCTGCAACTTGCTCACTATATTGACCACGGATCGAAGCTTTTCAGTTAGCGGGGTGTAATCACTGACAAATTTCTCAGACAACGCAGCAAGCTGCTTCCCAAAACTTTCAAGAGACTTTTTTAATTCTTCAGCTAAGGCGGCATCCAAAGCAGCAACCTGTTTGTTAGTATTCTCCGCCAACGCCCCAAGATGCTTATTAAACTCCTGGTTTATTTTGGCGAAGTCTTGTTCAACCGCCTGAATAGAATTTCTAATCAGCAGGACACTTTCCGTCAGAGACTTATTAACTTCTTTCTGATTGGCTTCAACCGATTGGCCTAATCGTTGTGTAAGCTCAACAACCTTGCTATCCACTATCGAAACTTGCCTATCGGTCTTTTCAGCCAGTTCACCAAGATGTTTGTTGAAGTCTTGGTTAATTTGGCTTAAATCTTGTCCCACTCCTTGAACAGTTGCTCTAATTAAATTGGTGTTTTCCATCAGAGCTTTGCTGACTTATTTCTGGTTAGCTTCAACTGATCGCGCAAGCTGCCCGGTTAGCTCCATTACCTTATTTTCTATTTCAGGCAGATTACCAGAAGCCGTTTTAAGCAAGTCGGATAGAGCCTTCAGCGCAATAATCAACTGTGCCTTTTGTGTTTCAAGGGCGGTTAAAAGTGTCGAAAGGCCAGCGGAAACCTTAGTGAAAGTTTCTGCTTTATTAACTAAATCCTGATAGTGGTCAGAAGCAGCCTTCATGGAATTGACTATCTCAATTTGACGCTCGGTCATCACATCAATGTGAGTTTTGTATTGTTCTTGCCAGACTAGCAGTTTACCGACTGCTTCATTGAGTTGCTTGAAGTTTTCTCCAAATTGCTCGGTGAGCTTCTCGTTAAAGTCTTTGATAACATCTTGCAAAGCTTGAATGAGAGCTTTAGAACCCATTTCAGAAAGTTTAAGCAGAGCTTCCTGTTGAGCCTTTTTTAAGGCATCAAGGCGATCATTACTGTCTTGCCTAGATAATTTTAATTGAGATACCAAAGTTGATTCATCATTGCCCACTAAAGCTACATGAATACCTTGTAACAGTTTTGCAAGATCAGATGCGGTAATTTCACCATCTGCACCAGACCCCGCAACATCCTGCTTATCTCCTATAAAAAAATGTCGAAACTTAATGGTCAGCGCACCACCCACACCACCCACAGAAGCCCAAAAGGCCGTCTTTAATCCAACTAATAGAGCGGGAACACTGGCTTGAACATTGGACGTGTCGAAGTCGGCTAAGCCTAGAGCAATACCTAAAAATGTCGCAAAGCTCCCTATGGTTGTAAGCATAGTAGGGCCGTAAGCCAAAGTTTTTTCGTCGTACTTTATATGAAAATATAAAGTAAGCAGCACAACGAAGCCAAGAAAGATTTGAGTTATAATGGGCAATGCCCTGAGAAAATCCAAATATATTCTCCTTGCAAATTCTAGTCACTTGTTCCCTATAATTTCTATAGGGAATCAAGAATTATCGTTTTCAGCGGTTAAGGCGCATCAATCGTGTAAGGCAAACGCATAATATAGGGTATCAAATAGCTTGCAAACTTCGACTGGATTCGCCCATTTCGCTATTCCCCATCCTTCTTGTCAGCCTGTGCCATTTCCTTCAATATCTCCCCCATTTCCTTAAGCCGCGCCTCCACCAATCCATTTACACTGCCTTCGGGAAACTGCCCGGCAGCATCGCGCTCACCCGCCGGTAATCCCATCAGCAGTTCCAGCGCTTGGTCCACCGTCTCCACCGCATAGACGGCAAAATCCCCCCGCTCCGCCGCCTCGACCACTTCGCGTCGCAACATCAGGTTCTTGACGTTGGCCTTGGGGATGATGACGCTTTGTCCCTGCAATCCTATTGCCTCGCATACATCGAAGAAGCCTTCGATCTTCTCGTTGACGCCGCCGATAGGCTGCACCTGGCCGCGTTGGTTCACCGAGCCGGTCACCGCGAATGACTGTTTGATCGGTGCCTCCGCCAGCGCCGAGAGGATCGCGCACAATTCGGCCAAGGAGGCACTGTCGCCTTCCACTTGCCCGTAGGATTGCTCGAACACGAGGCTGGCCGTCACCGAAAACCGCGACAGCCGGGCATAGCGGGCACCGATGAAACTGGACAGGATTAGCACACCTTTGCTGTGGATGGGTCCGCCTAACTCCGTCTCGCGCTCGATGTCGATGATCTTGCCGCTGCCGAGGCGGGCGGTGGCGGTCACGCGGGAGGGTTGGCCGAAGGCGAAGTCGCCCAGGCTGAGGACGGAAAGCGCGTTGATCTGGCCGACGGCTTCGCCTGCCACGTCAATGAAGATCGTGCCACGGCGGATGGCTTCGTAAATCCGTTCTCTGATCCGGTCGGCGCGGTGGATCTGGCTGGCTATGGCGGTTTGCACGTCGTCTTGGTCGATGATCCGGCGGTCTGCCTGCGCCGCCCAGTAATCCGCCTCCTTGAGCAAGTCGTTGAGGCTGCGCAAATGGGTGGTCAGCTTATCCGCGTCTTCGGCCAGACGCGCACTATGTTCGATCACCCGCACCACACCGGCTTTGCTCAATGGCCGCAGACCCTCCCGTCGCGCCAGACTGGCGATGACGCGGGCATACAGCGCGTTACTGTTGGCGTCGCGCTCCATGCTGTCCTCAAAATCGGCGGAAATCTTGAACAGGTCGCGGAATTCGGGATCATAGATGCCCAGCAGGTAATGCAGCAGGCGGTCGCCGACCAGGATGATTTTGACCCGCAACGGAATCGGTTCGGGTTCCAGGCTGGCGGTGCTGATCAGGCTGAGGGTGCGCTCCAGGGATTCGATGCGGATTTCGCCGACTTCCAAGGCGCGTTTCAGGCTTTCCCAGGCATAGGGCTGCATCAGCAGTTTGCGCATGTCGAGGATGAGGTAGCCGCCGTTGGCCAGGTGCAGGGCACCGGGCTTGATCATGGGTGAAGTCGGTGAACAAGGCACCCATCAACGCTTGATGCTCGATCCGGCCGATGAGGTTGGCATGGTTGGGCAGGTTTTCGTTGATGATGGGCGCGTTCTTGCTGTCGCCATGGTCGACCAAGAGATTGACCTGGTAGCGCTGCATCGGCCCTGCGCCGCCCAGATGGCCGAATAAGCCTTGGTGGGCATCGGATTTGGGGAAGAAGTCCTCGACATGCTGGAATATGTCCTGCTCGACATTTTGCAGGAAATCGACCACCTTAGGCAGTTTCTGGTAGCGTTCCTTCAATTCCTCGACGTGGTGGCCGACCGCATAGACGGCGAATTCGCGGTTCAGGCTCTTGAGTTTTTCCTTGGCGCTTTTGCGCCACTGCGGGAACTGGCGCAGCAATTTTTGCAGTTGTTGGTGGAAATGGGCGATATTTTCCTGGATCGTGCGCTGTTCGGCTTCGTCAAGCTTCTCGAATTGGTCGGGACTGAGTCCTTCGTTATTCTCGTTCATCGGCGCGAAAGCATAGCTGGTGGGCGTCTCCACCAGGCTGACGTGCTGTTGCTTGGCCTGCTGGCGCAAGTCTTCGATGGCGTGGTATTCGCGCAGCTTGGCCTGCTCCTCGATTTCCTCGGCACGGGCGCGGTATTCCTCGCCTTCAAAGGTGGCCGGGATGGCGACGGAGAGTTCCTCGATTAAGCGTTCCATGTCGCCTGCGAAGCGCCTGCCGACGCCTGCGGGCAGGCTCAAGGCGCTGGGCTGGCCCGCTGGTCGAAATTATTGACGTAACACCAGTCCTCGGGGGCGGGCTGCCGGTCGGCCTCGCGTTCGACGATTTCCCGCACCGCAGTCAGCTTGCCAGACCCTGAAGGCCCCAGCGCGTAAATGTTGAATCCTTTTTGCCCTATTCCCAAACCGAAGCGGATCGCGCCCAAGGCGCGTTCTTGACCAATGATCACGCCAGTGTCCGCCAGTTCTTCGGTCGTGGCGAAATCGAATTGCGCGGGATCGCAGGCGGTGAAGAGTTGCTCCGGTGTCAAAGCGGCGGTCATGGTCGTGGTGTCAATCCTGTTGCGACGGAAGGGCCGGCGGATTGGCCGCGCTTGCCACAAGACAGGGCGCGAATCCCCGGAATTGACCAGAACAATAATACACCGCCGTCTAGCGGGGAAGAGGCATGGCAAAAAAACCGAGCGCTCGCGCTGCTTGGGTTTTGCCACAATTCTTGCATTAGGCAAGGCGTCGATGGATGATAATCCCATGTGAAACGTTTATAGCAGTGTTGGTACTATGAAAGACTCCCCGCTCCCACCCATTTCTGGTGCCGCGCAAGTCAAAAAATTGCGCAATGCGTTGGCTATCGCTCGCGCCCGGAAATTGCTATCGACTTTGCAGCAAGAGGCGGAATCCACCATTTCCCATGACCAGACCAAGCGCGTCACTTATTTGACCGAGCTGTTTTCGCGCATCCACCGCGAAGTTTTCCACGACTGGAAGGAGCAGGCCACCGTCAGCCATCGCCCAGGCCAGATGCCCAACGCTGAAAAACGCAAAGAGTTCCGCATGACCATCGAGCGTCTGGTCATGAACGGCGGCAGCCAAGGGACGGAGTTGTTCGACAATAACGGTTTTGTGATTAAAACGCCCAATATCGCCGAGCGCTTGGCGCAGTTTTACCAGAAGATGAGTTGGGTGCGGCCCTTCGATTTCGGCAACCGCTTGGCCTTGGATGTTTTCATGACGGCCTTGTCCAACCTGCCCGCCTTCAAGGGGGTGTACGAGAAGGGCATCGACTTCAGGCGTTTGGATGCCAAGGACGCGGTGGTTTTGCACACCCTGGACAGCAGCATTGAGGATGTGACCCTGGCGTTTCAGCATGCGCTAGACCCCAGCCGCACCCACTGTTTGCAAAACGTGCCGAACGGCTACGGTCAGTGGCCGGAGAACAAGAAATTCGTCGCCAGTATCCCGTTCCTGTCCCACACCACGGAAGCCGGTGTGGCGTGCTTGGTCACTGTCAACGGCGGGCTGGTGCCGCTGGCCAGCATCAAGACGGAGCTGTTTGTTACGGGCATGCAAGTGGCCGATTTCCCGTTGAGCCTGTCGGAGCAGGTCATTGGCTATCTGCCCGGCACGGAGTCGCTACGGGTTCCTGGCAAAAACGACATTGACGGCATCCGCGTCGGCGAAAACGGCGTGGCCCCCTTGTTCTGCCTGGACATCAACATCCTGACCGGTTTGCGCTACACCAGCCACACCGAGCTTAAGGAACTCATCAAGCAATGTGAGGGCGACAATGCCACCATATTCCTGCTGGCCGACAACCCTGAGTTGAAGGCAAAGCTGATCGCAGCGGCGAACGACGACGAGCGCTTGGAGCGCACCGTCGAAATCGCCTATGCCCGCTTGAACCGCATCATCAAAAAGCTCGACGAGGCCAAGCAAGCCATATTTGGGGGCAAGCAGTCGGACGACAACCCGAAATTGTTCATGTCCATGGGCGGAGCGGGGGCCGGCAAGACCGCCGTCGAAGACATTGCCAGGGCGCAATGCGGGGAGAATTTCGTCATCGCCTCGCTGGATGAATACCGCAAGCGCAGCGATTTGTACACAGTGCTGACCGCCGCCAACCACCACAGCGACGACTATGTGTTTATCGAGCCGTTCGCCAACCGCTTGCGCGATTTGGTGGCCGACCACGCCAAGGCGGCGCATATCAATATTCTGTACGACGGCACCGGCATTCCCTACAAGCCGAGATATTTCAACGTGGTCAATGCCTTCAAGAAAGCCGGTTTCAGGACGCAAATCACCGCCATCGACGCCTTCATCGTCAAGCCGGAAGGACGCGAGGACGAGTTATCCCGCTCCGGGGTCATCGCCAGCGTCAAAGACCGTTTTGAAAAAACCGGACGTGCCCTGCCTTGGGTCGTCACCGTGGACAAACATATCCGCTCGCCCTGGTCTTTCTTGGAAGCCTTGGAGCATGAATCCCTGGACAAAATCGCGCTGTTTGCCAATGACGGCGAGCGCGACCGGCATTATCTGGTGGCCGAGAGTTTCGCCTTTGCCGAGCGCGAAGTGCGGGATTTGCAGGATCACCAGAAATCAGGCCGGCTGAGGGAGTTCTGCAAGCGGCGAGCCGGTCACGGGGCGGTTCTATTTTGAAGATACTGGCGAATGGCGACGCGGAAAAAATCGAGGAATTGATTGCCAGAAACCCGGCCTTTGACGAAGGCAATGTCGCCTATCAGGTTTACCACAGCAAGCACGGCAGCCGCGTATTGGCGATATACAATACCCGGCGCATGGTGGATTTTGTGGTCAAGCGGCAATTGAACCCCAACGCCTCGGGCGAGGAAGGCTTGTTGCATAAACACGCCTCATTGGCTTTCCATGTCGATCCAGGGGCCAAGGAGCCTTGGATGATCCGTTTGCAACACGCTTAAGTCCCCGATCCAACGGGTGAGGGCTTTTAGATTTTCAACTTTGAGGAGTTGTGTGATGCCAGACTTACGCCTGCCCCTTTCGGGCGATGTGAACCAGAATATCAATCCGTGGAGTTGGTACATCCCTTTCACGGGAAACCAGTTTGGACTGGTGAATATTTCGCTGGGCAATGCCGGCAATCCTGATGCGGAGAAGATGATACTCAATGATGGCGCTGTCGGCAGTTATGGCAAACAACTGGGACTGGTCGGGGAGGTGCTGCGGATCTTGGTGGATAAGATTGACAAAACGGATGAGGAAAGGAAATTTTCGCCGGAAGAGATGAAAACCATTGAAAAATTCAAGACCCAACAGAGGCGCATCGACCGCCTAAGGAAGCCAACCGCAAGCAGGCTTGAAGAAATGTTGGCGGGTCAATGGCGTTTGCCCCCGGCCGGGCTGGCAACGTAGCCCGCAAGAAGCGCAGCGGAATGTGGGGATTCGTGGCTCCGATCATCCAGGATTCCGTTGCGAGGCTGTAATCGGAAATCGCCTAGATGACTCACTTGCCTTCCAATCCAAAACTTCTGATCTTCGGCTACGGCAATCCCAGCCGTGGCGACGACGCCCTCGGCCCCTTGCTGCTGGAACGCCTGGAGGCCCAGGGTTTTCCCGGTGTTGAATGTCTCACCGATTTCCAACTGCAAGTGGAACACGCCTTGGATCTGGAAGGACGCGAATTGGCTTTGTTTATCGATGCTCATCTCTCCTGCCAGCCGCCGTTTGAATTCAGCCCCCTGCATCCCGAGAGCGACCGCAGTTACACGACCCACGCGATGAGTCCGGCGGCGGTGTTGCAGGTATTCAGTGAAATCCACCGCAGTCCTCCTCCGCCTCTTTTCTCCTCAGCATCCGGGGTGAGCGTTTTGAATTGGGTGAAGCACTAAGCCCGGCCGCACAAGCGAACCTGGACGCAGCGACCCAATTCGCGCAAAGGCTTTGCGCACGACCTGAGCTTGGTTATTGGGCCGACCTTTGTCGCAAGAGCGGGCTGAAGCCCGCCCCATAATGTGTGGAGCAAGAAACTGATTGAAAACGTAGCGCTAAGGATTCTTCCCTCCTTCTTCCCTTTCGATAGTCTCGTGCAGATGTAGTACACCCAGATAAACGAAATACCCTACGATAGGAATCAACAGAGCCATGGCAAGCTCAGAATTGATGTGTATGCCAATGGACTTGACGCCATTGAAGACCAAGCCCAGCAAACTCACTGCCGCATAAGTGACCGCCGCCACCGAAAGCACTTCGATAGCCTGTTGCAGGCGCAATTGCATACTCGAGCGCCGGTTCATGGACTCCAATATATCCTGGTTTTGCTGCTTGCGCCGCACGTCAATCCGGGTCAGCAATAACTGGTTCATATTGGCGATACGTTGCGTCAGTTGGTGCAGCCATTTATCCACTGCCTCGCAAGTACCCATCGCGGGATTCAACCGGCGGATCAAAAACTCGGTGAACGTCGGTATGCCTTCTATTTTTGATTCCCGCAATTGCTCCAGACGGATATTCACCAGCGAGGCGTAACTGCGGGTGGCGTTGAAGCGCGCATAGGTCGCGGATACTTTGTTCTCGATCACGGCGGCCAGTTGGGTCAGTTCATCAAGCAAGGCTTCGTCGGAATGCTCCTTGCCTTCGGCGAAGGCGGCGGTCAGATTGACAAGTTGGCTGTCCGCATCGGGAAGCTGCGGCAGGATGGTCCGCGCCACCGGCAAGGCGAGCAGGGCCATCATGCGGTAGGTCTGATTTCCAGCAGCCTTTGCAGGCAACGTCCGGCCTGCCCAGGGGCGAAGCTTTCGTTGACGATCAGCAAGCGGTTGAAACCATCGTCATGGATATTGAAATCACTATACGCGGCCCCCGCTCCTCCCGCGATCTTGCCGCCAATCAGCCGGTTGCCGCCGAAAAAACGGGACAGGCTGTCGGGGCACAAGTCCAGTGTCGATGTCGAAGCATCCAGTATGGCGACGTGTATCCCGACCAGCAGGCGTCCCGGCAATCCCGCCAGCCATTCCTCCGGCA
>CAVWEM010000002.1:0-29610 GCA_963753955.1 uncultured Gammaproteobacteria bacterium | reverse complement strand
GAAAACTGGGGTCCACTATACACTTGCTGCCTAGTCCGGCAATGCCAAAGTTCCTTCACGGTAATCGGCCAGGGCCTGCTCGATTTCTTCCCGTGTGTTCATCACGAAAGGGCCATACTGCACGATAGGTTCCCCTAGCGGTTTCCCGGCGAGCAACAGGAATCTGGCACCCTGCGGCCCAGCCTCGACAAGGATCTGATCCCCATCGGAAAGCAGACCGGCGGCCTGTTGGGGCAAGACTTTACGCTCATCGCCCACTGTCGCTTCGCCGTCGTAGATATACAGAAAACCATGATGCCCCGCCGTGACGGGGGCATCGAAAAACGCCCCGCCCAGAAGATGCACATCCAGATAAAGCGGTTCCGTGCTAAGTCCTTGGATCGGCCCAGACGCGTGGCTTTCGCCCTGGACGAGTTCACCGGCAATCACACGCGCTTCGCCGCCGTTTGCCAGTGAAACCGTTGGGATTTCTTGCGAAGGGATGTCGCGGTAGGCGGCGGGCTTCATCTTCTCCTTGGCCGGGAGGTTGATCCAGATCTGGAAACCGCGCATCCGGCCTTCGGTTTGCTGCGGCATTTCCGAATGGATGATGCCGCGACCCGCAGTCATCCATTGCACGTCGCCGGGGCCGAGGTCGCCGCGATGGCCTAGATGATCCTCGTGGCGCATGTTGCCGTCGAGCATATAGGTGACGGTCTCGAATCCACGGTGCGGGTGGGAGGGGAAGCCACGGAGGTAGTCATCCGAATTGTCGGAGAAGAACTCGTCCAGCATCAGGAAGGGATCATGCCGCAGCGTCTGCGAATTGCCCAGGCTGCGGCGCAGCTTGACGCCCGCACCGTCGGAGGCGGCAACGGACGGGATAATGCGCTCAAGTGTTCGTGTGGTCATGTGAAGATGCTCCAATCGTTTTCACGGGTGGCTTGTTCAAGAAAAAAATTCTGCGGCCATGTCTCTGACCTCAGTCCTTGTAAGCCTCCACCGGCACCAAAACCCTTACCTCGTCGCCGACACCAGGCAGGTATTTGGTCATCCCAAATTCCGACCGCTTCAGTGTCGCCTCGATATCGGCGGCGCAGAGTTCCTTCTGGTTCATGGGATTCGCACCGCAGGTGAATCGACGGATCGTCACCTTGACTGGCTTTGTCACCCCCAAGAGGGTCAGCGAACCTTCGGCAGAAACCGGCGTGTTGCCTTTGAAGGACAGTTTTTCGGCGTGATAGGTGATGGCCGGGAACTGGGCGGCATTGAAGAAATCAGCCGACTTCAAATGCTCATTCCATTTGGCCTGTCCCATATCGATGGAATCGGCCTCAATAGTCCAATCGACCGCCCCGGTTTTTTTCTCCCTGTCCAGTTGAATCTTGCCCGAGGTTTTATCGAAGCGGCCTCGTTGCGTCGTGAATCCCAGATGATTCACCTCGAAGACCGGCAGGGTGTGGTTGGGGTCGATGGTGTAAGAATCAACCGCCACGGCGGAGGTGGCCGTGAGGCTGGCAAAAACGATGGGGGCTATTTTACGCATGGATGACTCCGAGTGGGTTGAGAGAGTTTTGGAAAGGTTTCATATAGCAGATTGGCAGAACAAACCGCCTGTCAACGGTTTGCGCTTGATCAAGCGGCGAGCCGGACGATCTGAGCCTCGGCTTCGGCAAGTGCGACGAGTTGCCGCTCCTGGCCGAGATTCAGGGCTTCGGCGTAGACGAAATGGATCGCGTGTATACCAAGAAAATTGAAGAAGTCTTGGACATAGGGTGTTTGCGTGTCCTTCGACGTGCCTTGGTAGGTTCCTCCGCGCGTGGCCATTACGTAGACCGTCTTGTCCTCCAGCAGGCCGACTGGGCCGTCAGCGGTGTAGCAGAAGGTGACACCCGCCCGCGCCACATGGTCGAAATAAGCCTTGAGCATCGAGGGAACGCCAAAGTTGTACATCGGCAAACCCAGAACGATGACACCCGCTTGCCGCAGTTCGTCGATGAGGGCGTCCGAGTAGGCCGCCACGGCCTGTTGCTCGGCAGTGCGTTCGTCGGCAGGGGTGAGGAAAGCTTGGAAACGCTCGGCCGTCAGGTGCGGAATAGGGTCTTGGGCTAGGTCGCGCACGATCAAACGGCTATTGTGGTTTCGCTCCTGCCAGGCTTGGACGAAGCGCTGCGTAAGCTGGGACGAATGGCCCTGTTCCGAAAACAGGCTAGTGTTAATTTTCAAAAGGGTTTTCATAGAGCACCTCGTTGAGTTGTCGATGGCGCTATTTAATGATTGATTGGTTCGATAGAAAAGCAGAATATTTTGACCATACCAATCGATTTATTGGATCAATATGACCACACTCCCGAAAATTACCTTGGATCAATGGCAGACGCTCGTGTCTGTGGTGGAAGTAGGCGGCTATGCCCAGGCCGCCGGGCAACTCCACAAAAGCCAATCCACGCTGACCTATGCAGTACAGAAGTTGGAACGAATGCTTGGTGTCAAGGTGTTCGAGATCCGAGGCCGCAAGGCGGTGCTAACCGCAGTCGGCCAGGTGCTCTACCGAAGGGGCAAGACGCTGATGGAGGAAGCCGTGCGCCTGGAACGCGCCGCCACCAGTCTGTCCGCCGGTTGGGAGCCGGAACTGCGCTTGGCGGTGGACACGATCTTTCCCACTTGGTTGATGTTGGGCTGCCTTGCCAGCTTTGCCGATGAACACCCGGAAACTCGTATCGAGTTGATCGAGTCGGTGCTGGGCGGCACCGACGAAGCCTTGCTGGAGGGCCGTGTTGATTTGGCTATCGGCTCGTCGGTGCCGCCGGGGTTTGTCGGCGACCCGATCATGTCTGTGCGCTTCATCGCCGCCGCCCATCCGGCCCACCCGCTGCACCGGCTCGGACGGCCTCTGACACGGGAAGATTTGCGCCAGCACCGCCATTTGGTGATCCGCGACACAGGCCGGGAGCGCGCCCGCACGCCGGGCTGGCTCAACGAGCAGCGCTGGACGGTGAGCCACAAGGCCACCTCCATCCGTGCCGCCTGCATGGGGCTTGGCTATGCTTGGTACGCCGATGACATCATCCGCAAGGAACTTGACACCGGGGAGCTAAAACCGTTGCCGCTACGCGAAGGGGCGGAGCGTTGGGCCACGCTTTATCTAATCTTTGCGGATCGAGATGCCGCAGGCCCCGGCGCATTGCGGATGGCGGAAATCATCCGCGATGGCATTGCGAAGCACTGCCCCAATACCGGTACGGTGGACGACACACTCAATTCTTTAGTTTGAGAAGACAAACAACTTCCTGTATAGCCGAAGCCAAAGGGGTTCGGTTAAACAACACTAGCTTTTTGAACCGTTGCGGACAACTTGACGCAAAGCGTGTTTGCCGAGCATTGTTGCCACACATGCCAGTTTCCACTTTTGTCTTGGTTGCGGAGCATCGGGTGCTGATCTGGGACAAAATCTGCAAACAGCAAACAGGACTGAAATCGAAAGACAGGGTCGGCACCACGGGCATTGGCGGGTTTTTTACACCTAACAGCGCCCTTGCCTCGTGGAGTTGTTGCTCGGCAACACGGCTCGGCGATGTGGACGAGCTTTACGAGCATTCCAGTGGCTTGCCCCTTGGCACCAATATCGGCCATACGGAGAACTGGTGCCTAATGTCCGATGGCCGCAGGCATTATCTCGTCATTGACGCCGGTATCATCACCGACGAGCAAGGAGAAATGGTCGCGGTCGAGGAAACACAACTGGGGGCGAGCAATTGATCCGCAAGATCGTGCAGCAGAAACGCTTGCCCAAAGCGGAGGAAGGAGCCACCTAAACCGGTATCGTGAAACCAGCGCCATGGATGGATGACCCCGAAAATCCTTTGGCAAACTGAGAAAAACTAAAACAACTCCTGCATTTACAAGATTCAATGGCCGAACTGTTCGGTTAAGCTGCCATTTGAGAAATTGCTTCTACCGGCTGTTTTGGGTCGGCCAGCGCCAGTTCTCCTTCTATTGCCAACGTCCGACGATGAACTTCAACGGCAAGGCCCCGGCAGGCGGCCACCTGCGAGGATCACTCCCATTCCTCCGCAACCGATGGGTTGGCCGCTGCTTTGCGGGTGGGCAGGGGATGCAATTTGACGAACATGTCAAAGGCAAGCCAAAAGAACAGCCAGCCCGGCATGGCTTCGATCATCAAGCCCTTCCTAAGGATCGACCAGACTCCCGCGCCGACAAAGCTGAGCGGCAGGACAAGCTTCAGATTGACTGGGATGCCGGTTACTGAGCCGAGGATTTGGTTTAAATCCTCGACAGCAGCCAGGAAACCACCCGATCCCAGACCCTCACTTGGCGATCCGCCTTCCACAGTCGGCAAATGGCCAATGGATTCCACCAGTATATCGGTATCCTCCAACAGGCGGAGGATGCCAGACGGAGTATGCCGCTGTGGGTCAAATTGCAGGGTCAGACTGCCGCTGACAGGATTGACTTTGACCGCCTGGACGCCTTCGCGGGATTTCAGATCGGCTTGGATTCCGGCCATGGTCATAGCCTGCCGGCTGTGCGGATGAAGCTTGAGGCGCACCCGCCCGGGCGTCAGGCTGGCGATATGGGCGCGGTGTTTCAGTTTGGCTTGGGACGGATTCATGGGGTTTTCTCTGCGCTCACGTGTGACTTGAAGCCTACAGTTTAGTGAAATGGGGAAATGGGGAAAAGCCGCCGAAACCAACGCCCCTCTCGTCGCCACTCAGCCCGCCCTTCGGGTTAAATGCAGGCCCGGATCACGCCGCCATCGACCCTCAAGGCCGCGCCATTGGTCGCCGAGGAAAGCGGGCTGCACACATAGGCCACCATATTTGCCACCTCCTCGACGCTGGCAAACCGCTTGAGTAGCGAGGTCGGCCTGACGGAGCGGAAGAATTCGGCCTCAAATTCGGCGAAGGGCTTGCCTCAGCTCAGCTTGGCGACGAACTCATCGACCCCCTCCGAGCGCGTCGGTCCCGGCAGGACGGAGTTGACCGTCACTCCGGTGCCAGCGCAGGTTTCCGCCAAGCCCCGCGCGACGGCGATTTGGGCGGTCTTGGTCATGCCGTAGTGGATCATCTCCGCCGGGATTTGGACGGCGCTTTCGCTGCTGATGAACACGATGCGGCCCCAGTCGTTCTGCTTCATCGGCTTCAGGTAAGCCCGCGATAGCCGGACACCGCTGAGGACGTTGACCTCAAAGAACCGCCGCCAGTCTTCGTCGGGGATTTCCTCGAAGGGCTTCGGCTCGAACAGCCCCAAGTTGTTGACCAGGATGTCCACCGTCGGGAATTGCCTGACCATCAGCTCGGCCGTGGCGGCATCGGACAGGTCGCCCACAAAGGCTTCCAGCTTTGCGCCGGGAACGCTGAGGGCAACCCGCTCAAGTCCCTTGGAAACTGATGCTTGCGAACGGCCATTGATGATGACCCGTGCGCCTTCACCGGCCAATGCCTTGACGATGGCCAAGCCTATGCCTTGGGTCGATCCGCTGACCAAGGCCAGCTTGTCTTGCAGTTTTAGATCCATGGGTTTTCCTCTATCGGGTAGTTCGGGTGAGTCAAGCGGGGATAAGCAAGCCAAAGTTCTAAGGATAGCTCTGTATAGGATCGGCGTCGGCGTCACGCGGCATCGCCGTGGAATTCCTTGTTGCCAGTGGAAAAACACAGAGCTGGCTTCTGTTGTCCGATAGTGATAAATCTGTATCGACTCATCCGAGGACCGCGTGATGCCCAACCCTATCGAACCTGATCCAATGGCGTCTGTTAATCCGGCCATCCAAATGCCCGCCCTGTTCATCGGCCACGGCAACCCGATGAACTCAATTGAGGATACTGAATTCAGCCGTGCATGGGCCGGGCTAGGCCTCTCGCTCCCAAGGCCAAAGGCGATCCTGTGCATTTCAGCGCACTGGGAAACCGGGGGTACGCAGGTTACCGCCATTGAAATGCCGAGAACCATCCATGACTTTTCCGGCTTTCCCAAGACGCTGTTTGATGTGGAATACCCCGCACCGGGCGACCCTGCGCTGGCTTGCGCCATCCAGAAAACCATCACTGACACGGTCATAAATCTCGACTTCGACTGGGGCCTTGACCATGGCGCATGGTCGATCCTATGCCAGATGTTTCCACAAGCCGATATTCCTGTGCTGCAATTGAGCTTGGATCGGACGAAGACGCCCCAGCAGCATTATGAACTGGGCAAGGCTTGCGGGGTTTTCGGCGGCAAGGCGTGTTGATCTTGGGCAGTGGAAACATCGTCCACAACCTGGGAAAGCTGGTTTGGCAGGACACTGCCCACGAGTGGGCAGTTGCTTTCGATGAGGCCATCAAACGTTTGATCCTGGCGGGCGACCACGAAACCCTCATCCAGTATCCCCAGCTGGGCGAGGCGGCACGGCTATCCGTGCCGACCCCCGAACACTTCCTGCCGCTGCTTTACATTTTAGGGCTGCAAGACGAAGGGGAGGAACCCCGCTTCTTGACGGAGAAAGTGACCCTCGGGGCGATTTCCATGCGGTCGTTTGTACTGGGATCAAGTCTTTGACAGGCGCAGGCCAACGCCGAAGCGCCCCTGGCAAACCATCTTCCGATTTCCAACCCAGCCGCCGTCTGTCACATGCAACTCGAAAACCGCAAAATCCAGGTCGACCCGGCCATTGAAGTCTCCTCGGTTTGGGCCATTCCCGACGCTTACCCAGCCACAGGCGGCAGCGCCATCATCCTGGCCCATGGGGCCGGTAATGATATGGAACATCCCTTCATCAGCCATTTCCACCTTGCCTTTGCGCAAGCGGGCTTGCTCAGTGTGAAATTCAACTTCCCCTACAAAGAGGCGGGACGCAAGGCACCCGACCGTATGCCCTTGCTAGAAAACACTTGGCGAGCGGTGATCCGAGCGGTGCGGATGGATGCGGCACTATCGCCACAGCGTCTATTTCTCGTCGGCAAAAGCATGGGCGGGCGGGTGGCGTCCCATGTGGTGGAACAGGGCGAGCCCTGCCAAGGCATGGTCTTCCTTGGCTATCCGCTACATCCGGCGAAACGGCCCGATGCCTTGCGGGTCGGCCATTGGGCAGGGCTTTCCTGCCCAATGCTATTCATCCAAGGGACGCGGGATTCCCTGTGCAACCTGGAACTGCTCAAGCCCCATCTCCCGGCCATTCCAGCGCCCGTTGCCCTGCACATTATCGAAGGCGGCGACCACTCGTTCAAGGTGCCAAAGTCCGCAGGCAAGGGCCAGCAGGAGATCTGGCGGGAGATGGAGTCTGCGATCAACGCTTGGATAGCCTCTGAAGATGACTCCGAACCTTGACAGGCCGGATGCTGGAGGAGAAGACAAATCATGAAAAGATTGCTGATCCTATGGGCTTGCCTAAGCCTATCCATCGGCCAAGCCTGGGGCTTGCCGCAGGGGTTTGTGTATGTGGACGAGGTTGTCCCCGACATCGTGGCCGAGCTGCGCTACCACTCTTCCCATAATTTTGTCGGCCATCCAATTGACGGCTACCCAGGCGAACGCGCCATTTTGAGTGCGCCGGCCGCTGCCGCGCTGGCCGAAGTCCAAGCCGAAGTGAGGGGCTTCGGTTTGGGGATCAAGATTTTCGACGCCTACCGCCCGCAACGCGCCGTGGATCATTTCGTGCGCTGGGCCAAGGATATCGCCGACACCCAAACGAAAGCCCGGTATTACCCGCACACCGACAAGCGCGACCTATTCAAGCAAGGCTACATCGCCGAGCGATCCGGCCACAGCCGGGGAAGCACCGTCGATTTGACGCTGGTCACCCGCTCAAACACCCACCGGCCCATCGACATGGGTACCCCATTCGATTTCTTCTCGGTGGCCTCGTGGCCGGACTATCCCGGCTTGACGCCGCAGCAACGCGCCAACCGGCTATTGTTGCAAAGCCTGATGGCAAAACACGGCTTCAAACCCTATCCCAAAGAATGGTGGCACTTCACCCTCAAAGACGAACCCTATCCCGACACGTACTTCGATTTCGTGGTCGAGTAAGCCCACCAAGCGGGTTCAGCCACCCATACATAAAGCAGGTAAGCTTTGGCGATCAATGGTAGCAAACTAACTTTGGGGAAAACGGTTTATCGTCCCTAATCGGCGTAGCCTGGAGAGGCAACGGCATCCGCTGTTGATTGCGGAGAGTCAAGTTCATGAAAGCTAGACAAAGCAATAAAGAACCCAAGAAGCAAGCACTTATGACACCCAAGGAAAAGAAGGCCACCAAGCACGCCAAGAAACACGCATCCGACAATGTGCCATTGATTATCCGCTGAACTTGCGGCGCGGGAGGCCGCATTTCCCTCCGGGTAGTTTCTCGCGTTCGTTTGCGCGGCGGATCGACGTAAGGCCTGTAGGAATCAGATAGGCCGCCCCATGCCTATCGCAAGCCCATCGCCAAGCCTTTAAAGGAGAATCTTATGCGGCTTCGGAATCCGTCAGCTTGAGGCTGGCTGCCCCATATCACGGCGTAATTGAAAGGATGATCTGCTGACTGATTTCCCGGAAGGCTGTGGGGGCTTGGCCTTTGGCAGAAGTGCTAAGGCCCCCGTTCCAAGCAACGGCACACGAAGCGCCAATGCAGGCCGATTCCGATAATGACCGCCACATGGAATAACTCATGGGGGCCAATGACGCCCTGAATCAGGACGGGTTGCCGAAAGTATTCGCCTATCCCACCCAGGCTATAGGCCAGACCGCTCAACAGCAGCGGCGTAATGAAATGGAAGCCATACCGACGCATTAACAAAACGCCGGAAAACAGCCCGAACCAGCCCAGCCCCAAATACAGGCTCAAGCTCAGCCATTCGGTAATGCTGTCGAAAAAGACGACCGTTAGCGTGATGCCGGTGATCGCCAAAGCCCAAACCAAGCTTAAGAATCCCCAGCGCAGCCAGCCGGTGAACATGACCGCGTGGACCGGTGTGAAGCTGCCCGCGATCAGGAAAAATATCCCGGCGTGATCCAGCCTTTGCAGCACCATCCGTCCGCCGCCGCCCACCGCCAGCAAGTGGTAAACGCCGCTCATCGACAACAAGAACACGACGCTGAAGACGAAGAGGCCCAAGGAAACCACCCGCCCCGCGCTACCCCGTCCGCGTGCCACCAAGAAGAAGCCGAGTACGGAAAACACCACCGCGCCCAGCAAATGAATCAGGGAACTGAAGGGGTCGGCGAAACCGGGTATCGAGTGGACTGGCATGGGCAAGCCGGGTATAAAAAATCAGGCAGGTTCCTTCTCCGGCTTCGCGCAAATCAGCTTGACCAAGCCGTTTGCCATCATATCCTCCACCGATTCCAGCTCAAGGCCCGCCAGTCGGGCATTCTCCACCGTCCGCCGGTTGATGTTCGCTCCCATCATCCGCAGCACCAAGGGGGTCATGAAGTCCATCAGCCAACCGGCCAAAGGGCCATCCAATCGCACATGTTCCAGCAGCAGGATTTGCCCGCCCGGTTTCACGACGCGGGCGAGCTCTTTCAGCCCCAAGATGGGGTCGGGAACCGAGCAGAACACGAAAGTCCCCACCGCCGCATCGAAGCTATTGTCGGATAAATCCAACGCCTGGACATCCATCTCGCGCAGCTCGAAGGCAGCCGACTCACGGTTGGCGCGACAGCCGGGCCAGGGCCAACATGCTATCGCTCAGGTCGATGCCGCAAATGTCAGCGCCTTTCGGGTAGAAGCTCATGTTCTTTCCGGTTCCGATGCCCACTTCAAGAATCTTCCCAGGCCGGATCCTGTCCCATAAGCGCCTGCGCCACGCCTTGGCACGGCGTTCCATCAAAAACTCCATGCCGTCAAAGATAGGAGCAATGCGGTTGTAACGTGCCTTGGTCAGGGCGGTTGCCTGTGGGTCGAGCATGGCGAATGGGTTTCATGATGAAGGTTGGAAGTGGCTGCCATTGTTGCCCTGCGCGGCAATGATGACAAGGTTGAGGTCGGCAAGATCCGCCTGTTCCGGAATAAAACCCTTTATCTGGGAAGCCAGTAAAGCTGGCTTTTCCCGCTGGGCAGCGGTACAAGAAGGAGAATGTGTTTCCCAACAGCGAGGTTTTTCCGTGATGCGCATACCTGAAGACCAGTGGTATCCGGTTCTAGAAAGTCGTGAAGTCCGGCGCAAGCCGCTCGCTGTCGAGCGTCTCGGGCAAAGGCTGGTGTTCTGGCGCACGGCGGATGGACTCCCTCATGCGAACTTGGATCGATGTCCTCATCTCGGTGCTGCCCTGAGTGGTGGGAAGGTTTGCGCAGACCGTCTGGTCTGTCCATTTCACGGCTTTGAGTTCGACGCCGAAGGCCAGTGCTGCCATATTCCAGCCATTGGGCACAAAGGCAAGATTCCTAAAGGTATGGCGGTCAAAAGCTTTCCGTTGTGGGAGGCGCACGGGCTGATCTGGCTCTGGTGGGGCGAATCCCGAAAGGCTTATCCCGAGGTTCCCTTCTTCCCGCAATTGGAAACCGGCTGGCGTTATGGCACGGTCGTGGTCAATTGGCCGGTGCATTACACCCGCGCCATCGAAAACCAACTGGATGTCGCGCATCTGGCGTTCGTGCATCGCACCACGATAGGCGCGGGTGGCCGCAGCCTCGTCGAAGGTCCCTATGTGGAGACCGACGATCAAGGCATCAAAGTGTGGGTGACCAACGCCCGAGACGAAGGCCAAGCCCCGCGCAGCCAGTCGGAATTGGCGGAAGCCGCTGTGGACAAGGAGCCGGGCTTAAGTTTCTTGTTTCCGGGCGTCTGGTTGTTGAACATCAGCCCGAGCCTGAAAAACTTCATCGGCTTTGTGCCGATCAACGACCAAAAGACCCGCTATTACTTGCGTGTCTACCATCGCATCCAAAATCCAGTCTTGGCGAAAATCTTCGAAGCCCTGATAGGCTTAAGCAACCGCTTCATCCTGAGCCAGGACGAGCGGGTCGTCGTGACACAGACACCAATGGACAGCGCGGATGCCCATGAGGATCGCTTGATCGGCGCAGACCGCGCCATCATCCAGTTCCGGCGTCTGCATTCACGTTTGTTGGAGCGGTGTGACTCCAGGGCCCAGGCAGTTGAAGCAAAGCCCTCTGATGGGCTAGGCTCGCCACACTAAGAAGACCTTGATGGTTGCGGCTTGCATTCTACCCTCATCTTAGGCTTTGCCATTTTATGGGGACGAGAATGCGCCGAAGTTTGATAGCAAAATCGGCCAGGAGCTGACTTAGGAAATTTTCAAGTAATGGCCGGTAACTTGACGTTTCCGGCCATAGACCCATCCTTTAATGCGACGTATGCTTACGCAATCATAGCCATCTTCAATACGGGCAGAACCTCGACATCCTTTGGTATGTATTCAATCCTCCAAAGCCCACAAATATTTTCAACCAAGAACGTTATCATGGCTCCGTAACGCGCTGTCCTTTTTTGCGGCTTTCATTGGGTAATATATACCGGACTGGATATAGGAAGGCAAGCGGACATGGAGAGAGCGGACATTTCGCGCCTCGCATGAACGTTTCAATGATCAGCATGAAAATTTTGATCTTTTCCATGGAGGCTTTTATACTTGCGACCGCCACAAACTGAACTTTTTAGATAAAACATTCCACTTCATGTGGAATTAGATTGGGTTTTTCGCGGACTGTCAAGTCTAATGGAATTGTTGCAGGAACCGGACTTCCACCGCCGCGATTTGCTCGGGATTCCCCAGCAGGCCGAGACGGTCATCCACTTGGAACATCGTCTCCATGGCTGGATTCAGGATAAAGTTGCCGTCGCGTGAGATGGCGACCAAGGTCGCGCCGGTATGGGTACGCATGGCGGATTCGGCCAAGGTCATCCCCACCAACGCACTGCCTGGCGGAACTTTGCGCCAAGCGATGTCGATCAATTCGGAAGCGTCCAGCAACTCCCGCAGCAACTCGTGCTCCCCTTGGAATTTCACCAAGGCCTCGTAATTTTCCTTGCGCACCGTGTCGGTATAACGGCGCACCTCCTGCATGGGGAAACCTAGATGCAGCAAGGTATGCCGTATCACCTGCAAACCTCCTTCCAGTTCGGGATGGATCACCAGACTCGCCCCAGCCCGGACAGCCGTTTCACCCCGGCACGGGTGGCGGCGCGGGCGATGATGGGGATTTGCGGGGCGATGTCCTTCGCCGCCGCCACGGTCAGTTCCGTCGCGGCCTCCTCCGGCAGGGTCACCACCAGCAGCTTCGCCCGCTCCAAGGCGGCATGGGAAAGCATGTCCGAATTGGCCGTGTCGCCCAGCAAAGTCGGCACGCCTTTTTTCGCCAGCCGCTCGATCCGCTCGATGCGGAAGTCAATGACTAGGTAAGGGATTTGCAATTCCCCCAACACATCCACAATATGGGTGCCGACCCGTCCATAACCCACCACCACGACATGTCCGGCCATCGACGCCTCCACCGGAGACCGTGCCTCGCCATGCCGGTTTAGCCACCGCCATAATGGTTTAATCTTGCGCAAGCCCCGCTCCATGGGCGTGATGGCTTTCAGCACCAAGGGGTTGACGACGATGGACAATAGCGCCGCCGCCAGGATCAAGGAATACTGATCCTTCTCCAACAGCCCCAAACCAAGTCCGGTCTGGCCGAGGATGAAGGAGAACTCGCCGATTTGGCTGGAACCGGCGGCCACCACCAAGGCTGTGCGGGCCGGACGTGGGAACGGCAACACCCAGGCACCGGACACGATGAATTTGCCGAACACCACCAATCCAGTGAGGATCAACACCGGCCCAATGTGGCCCACCAAATAAGCGGGATCGATCAACATGCCGATGGAGACGAAAAACAACACGGAAAAAGCCTCGCGGAATGGCAGCAGGTCGGAGGCGATGCGATGGCTCAACGGCGACTCGCTGACCACGGCCCCGGCGACGAACGCGCCCAAAGCCAGCGAAACGCCGAACAACATGCGAAGCGCCCAAGGCTATCCCTAACGAAATCGCCAGTATCGCCAAGATGAACAATTCTCGGGAGCGCGTGTGGGCCACCCGCAGCAACAGCCAGGGAATGAAGCGTTTGCCTGCGTATAGCATGAACATCATGAAACCGATGGCGGCCATGAGGGTCATGCCGAGTCGCGCCAATCCGGCGCGACCGCATTCGCGCTTAACTTAGGCAGGATCAGCAGCAACAGCACTGTGCCGATGTCCTCCATGACGCGCCAACCGACGGCGACCTTGCCATGGGATGTGTTGAGCAAGCCCAAATCCATGAAACCGCGCAGCATGACGATGGTGCTGGCGATGGACACCGCCAAACCCAACATCGCGCCCGCCATCGGCGTCCAGCCCCACCACCAGCCCAAACCGAAGCCCAGCGCTTGCATCGTGACCATCTGCCCCAAGGTGCCGATGATGGCGATATCGCGCACTTTCCACAGGTCGGCGAAAGAAAAATGCAGGCCGACGCCGAACATCAGGAAGATGATGCCCAACTCGGCCAGTTGGCTGATCGTCTGCGGGTCGCCCACATAAGCCGGCGTGGACGGCCCGATGGCGACACCGGCCAGCAGATAGCCGACGATGGTAGGCAGGCCGAAGCGCTGGAACAACAGCCCGCCGGCGAAGGCCGCGACCAAGGCCACAGCAAGGTTTTCGAGCAGACTTAGATCGTGCATGGCAATGGAATCAACCGTTGCTCTATTTCAGTTAGATAGTCTGCCAATCCAGTTTGTGTGCCGATTGAATGTAATTTATCCAGACTGGTTTCTTCCCAACATTGCCGCTCGCGTAATTTATCTCCCCCAGTCAGCAACTCAACCACCACTTTAGGATTTCTCAAACGGTCAGGCTCCAAGCCTGAAGTAGAGCGCAAGCGGTGGGCTTCCTCGCATGAATCAAAACTTAATTTCTCTTTTATTTCATTGAGCAGCCGTTTTTCTTCGGGTATTGACGGAATCAATCCATTTAAAACCCAGGCTTCCCGCATTCGGTTGGCCGTGCCAATGTTGATGCGCAAAACAGGTTGCAGGGCAGCGTGTTCTTTACGCACTTGTTCCATACCCGCCCTACGTTCTGGCTGGTTATCCAAATCGCGGATGAACAAAACTACCGCTATCTGCCGCTGCATTTTATGCTGCAACAATCCAATCAAATTGAGGATTTTCATCGTTGCCGCGCCATCCGCTTTCAATCGCCCGTCTTTGCCATGTCCTAAATATTTTGGCACACGGAAACCACGTTGCTTGAACTGTTCAATAATATCGCCAATATCTTGCCAGCGGGAATAGTTTGTGTTTTCTTGAAATCCGCTCCACTTAAACATGTGTTGCAAATGGGAAGGATATAGCCATTCCAGTTTGTCCACCAATACACGTTCAGCTAAACAACAAGCAATTTGGGCATCTGCCTCGTCCTCGACAATCACGCAAAACTCAATCATCGGCATCTCCTGGGAGGTGGGTTTAATTGATTTATTAAGTATGGTAGAGCATAAAATTTTCAAGCTTCTTAGGCAACCATTCCAATGGCGTATCAAATTGTTTTGTGCAAGTATTGCAACAGTTCCGAGGTTGTCCGTTACGGCACCCAAAGCGGTCGTTCCCGGTTTCGCTGCAAGGAGTGCGGGCGAATATTCAAGACCGACTGCGTGTACCGGGCCTACGAGCCTGGCGTCAAAGACCAGATTGTGGACATTGCCATGAACGGCGGCGGCATCCGGGATGCTTCGCGCATTCTGGGTATCGGCAAACACACCGTCATTTCCACGCTAAAAAAAGCTCCGCTGAAGTGGTCGCCGTGAACCCTTACATCGGTACGCGTGAGATCGCCGTCGAAATCAGGCATCCCCTTGATTCTCCAATGGATGTTCAGGCAGACGAGCCATGGAGCTACGTCGGCGACAAAAAGAACCAACGCTGGCTCCGGTATGCCATCGATGCCGTGACAGGCTGTGTCCTGTCGTTCGTTTTCGGGCGGCGCCAAGATGCGGTGTGCGAGCAATTGATCTCAAATTTGAAGGCATTCAATATCCGGACCTATTACACAGACGATTGGGGCGGCTATTCCGCACTCATCCCTAAAGACAAGCACGTCATTGGCAAGCAGCATGCTCAAAAAATAGAAAACAAAAACCTTTTGTTGCGAACCCGGATCAAGCGATTGACGCGCAAAACGATCTGCTTTTCAAAATTGGAAGCACTTCACAACACGGTGATAGGGTTGTTTATAAATAGATACTGCTTTCAATCTCAATAAATCAATTAAACCCACCACCATCTCCTGATGCTACCCAATCCTCACCCTCGGCATCCCAAAATTCTCCCGTGGTCAACGTCTTTTTTGCCCATTCAATATCAGGATGCTCATCCAGGCGTTTACAACGGGTAAAGCCCGAACTTTTATTACTCAGCACATGGACTTGAGACGGCTCAAGTTCATCCACAATGTAGGGCGAGTGTGTAGAAAAGATGATTTGCAATTCTTTGTTGTCATTGATGATTTCCTTGAAAACCGTCATCAAATCGCGTTGGGCCTTAGGATGAAGCCCCTGTTCAATATCATCCAACAACAGCAAATTCGGCTTTTTGGGATTCTGCAAAACTGTGAGCAAACCCAGGGTCAACACGGTTCCCTCACTCAGCGCATGACCGGGGATACGTTCACCAGTGTTCATATCCAATATGACTTCCTGACCCACCACTTCTTGCGGTTCTTCATAGGGTATGGATTTGCCTTTAACCGCAATAACATTTTGGCGAGTGACAACCACTTTAGCCCGTCTTATGCCTATTTTTACGACACTAGGCACAACCCGTTTAAGCTTCGCTTGTAAAATCTCAAAATTTTCTGGCGCTTCGTTGCGTAAATAATCTAAAATCGGTGCCAGTCCTGTGCCATCAAATTCCATCTGCGGGATAACATCCTCACTGTAAGTTGCCTTGGCGAGGTTAGCGGCTGAAAGTTTTAGGTGAACTGCACACTTCAAATCTACAGGTATAAAGTCTGTGGGTATAGAACTCAAATAATTGTGCAATGTACTTGCCCAGCTTAGACCACTATCTATTATTACTTCTCCACATTCATCAAGCAGAGTCGGATACCAATTGCCATCCCGTTTTGATAAAGAAAAACTATACTGTGCTTTCCAGTTTTTAGTAAGTGCATCAATAATCGAATATCCGCTTGCTATGGCAAAAAAATTATCCTGCCCAATTGTTGCTATATAGCCAGGATAACTTTGATTGATGAATATTTCGCTGAACGCAGAATTAGTTAGCCTGGCAAGATAATACAAAGCTTGCAATACGGATGTTTTACCCGAACTATTCTGTCCCACCAAAGCATGCAAGCGCGAGTCATCGAAACGGATTTTTGTGTCTTGATGGCTTTTGATGTTACGGAGTTCTAGATTTTTTAACATTTGTCGCCTCTCCGTAATATGAATTATATCATAAAGCTGGCATTAGATTGAAGATCTGCCCAAAACTGATCCCCGCATCATTACTTGGAATATCCATCGGCAAATAAACCTTAAATCCAAATCCAGCCAACAATTCTGCAGCTTGTTCTGTCAAAAGTCGGTTTTGAAACACTCCGCCGCATAATCCCACCCGGCCCACACCCTGCTCTTCGCGCAGCTTGATCGCCTGCCGCGCAATCAGTTTCGCCAAGCTGGCGTGGAATAGCGAACCACGCCGGGGGGCATCCAGGCTATTGTCCATTAAAACTGCCAGCAATGGCATCCAATCGGCCCGCCAAACACCGTTATCGTTAAATAAGGGTAGGTCGATGATCTCGTCCGTAGGATGACTCATTGCCTCCAAACGCATCGCCGCCTCGCCTTCAAAGCTGGCCTCCGCATTCAAACCGACCAGTGCGGCGGCGGCGTCGAACAAGCGTCCTGCCGAGCTAGACACCGGGCAGTTGATGCCACGCCCAAAAGCATGACGCAACAGGCTGGAATCGTGCGGGCAAGCAGCCCACTCCAATCCCGCCTCCCAACATAGGCCTAAGGCGCTACGCCAAGGTTCCCGGTTGGCCTTGTCGCCACCCAGCAGCTTAAAAGGCCGCAACGAGCCGACTCTGCGCCAATCGCCCGGCTGCCCGAATAAAGCCTCGCCGCCCCAAATCGTGCCGTCCTCGCCATAGCCCACCCCATCCCAGGTGAACACCAGCATGTCCCCGGTCAAGCCATGCTCGCCCATCAAGGCCGATGCGTGGGCGTGATGGTGGAACACTTTAACCAACGGGATGCCCTGTGCCCTAGCCCAGCGGCTGGAACGGTAATCCGGGTGGGCATCGCAAACCAAGGCAGCGGGCTTCACCCCATAGAGTGCCTGGAGGTCGGCGATGACTCGCTCGAACACTTCCCCGCTACGCAAGGTTCCCAAGTCGCCGATATGCGGAGAGATCAACACGCGCCTGCCAAATGCCAAAGCCACGGTGTTTTTCAGATCGGCCCCGACGGCCAGCAATGGCTGTTCCAATTCAAACGGCAAATTCCGTTCCACTGGCGCCAAGCCCCGCCCCAAGCGCAGCGGCCTGGTTTTGCCGGCAATGCGGCGGAACACCGAATCATCCGCCGGGCGGCGGATAGGCCGATCATGGTGCAAAAACGCATCGGCGACAGCGCCCAGCCGCCGCTCCACTTCCTCACCCTCGGTCAGCACCGGCTCGCCGCTGATATTGGCGGAAGTCGCCACCAAAGGCGCGCCGAAGGCATCGGCGAGCAAATGATGCAAAGGACTGTAAGGCAACATCAGCCCGACTTCGCCCAAACCCGGCGCGACCGATTCGGCAAGTTCGGAAGCCTCGCGCTTTTTCATCAATACGATGGGGCGCAAAGGCGATTGAAGCAAATCCAATTCGCAGGGTTGCGGCTCCGCCACGGCCAAGACATTATCCAATCCCTCCGCCCCGCGACTAGGCAATAACACGGCCAAGGGTTTGACCGGGCGATGCTTGCGCTGCCTAAGCCGCTTGACGGCCCACTCCTGGCATCGCATAGCAAGTGATAGCCGCCCACAGCTTTCACCGCCACAATCAAGCCATTCCTCAAAGCCTTGATACAGGCATCCAAAGCTGCTTCACCTCCTCCTTTTCCCTCCTCCCCATTTCCAACCCTATCGGGCTGGCCGATGACCCGATAAACCAGGCTCCGGTCAGCCCCGCCACTCGGCACAGGCCAAAGGCTGGGCATGGTAACGCCTGTCCACGGGATTTTCATATTCCGCCTGGCAAGCGGGACAAAGCTTGAAACCCGACATCGCGGTATTCGGACGGTCATAAGGCAAGCGGTCGATCAGGGTATAGCGCGGCCCGCACTGGGTGCAGTTGATGAAAGGATAGCGGTAACGGCGCTCGTTTGGATTTTGCATCTCCGCCAAGCAATCGGCACAGACGAAATAATCCGGCGGGATATGCACATTCGCGCCCTCCCCTTCCTGGCTATGTCGAATGTAAAACCCGGTTAAACCCTCGGGAGGAACATAAAAAACCTGCGGCGGGTCAGGCCGTGCCAAAGGTGGGGCGCGTCCGGTCAAATCCCTGACAAAACCCGCCAAAGATTCCGCCAGCCCCTCCACACGAATCTCCACCTCTCCCCCTAAGTTTTGCACCCAGCCCAAGAGATGGAATTCGTTGGCGATGCGGCTGACAAATGGCCGGAAGCCCACGCCTTGGACTCGTCCGGTGATGAGGATACGCAGAGATTGGTGGGTATTTTCCAGAAAAGCCAAATGCCTTATTTAATGGAGAAATTCAAGCTGAATGGCGTGGAATGTCCGGCTTCCTGTCCCTTGCCCGTACTGTAAACCCGCACGATATAGTCACCCCCCTCAGCCAGCGAACCGGACCAGTCATTCTTCTTTGCAGTGGAACCCTCGAATATCGCCTTATCCGCAGCTTTCTTCAGCACGTTGAAGTGGATCGAAGCGCTTTTCGTGGATAATTTGACGCTCATGGTCTGCCCCCCGGCGGTGCGCAAAACATATTCTTCCGTGCCGGAGCCTTTGACCTCGCCCTTGACCGTGCTGGAATTCGTGCCTTTGGCGAAATGCACAGGATGGGTCGCGGCAGCGGTGATGCCCGCATATAGGCACAGGCTGATAAGGGAGGAAGACAAAAGGATTTTTGAGATTTTCATGATGTTGACCTTATAGGATGTTGACTGGCTAAAGCCCTTGCAAAAGCCGAATATTCCGCACAATTTAATTGGGCCTCAAGGAACAAAGCCTCTGCTTCGGGATCGGTTCCTGCTAATTTCTGGAGAACGAATAGCTTATAGATTTGACGTGAACGGTAATCCCTCAAGTCATTACGGTTCAAACCAAGTAGATCCTTGGTTATTTTGCCGCGTACAGTTTTCTCAATCACAGTGGCAAGCCGAGTCTTTAGGGTCGTAGCTAAAAATAAAATGTTCGCTTGGGTCATCATCGCATGGATTGACAAAAGGCCCGCCCTCTACCTTCTCTGGAAATTTATTGCCTTTGTGTTCAGCCCCGTTGCAAACACCGCAAGCAAGCAGTAAATTTGACCATTGAAAGCAAAGTTCTCTGAATTTATCTTTTGGCTTGAAATGCTCAATGTGTCCATAATCAACATGGATTATCTTACTTTCACAATAAGCGCACTTGCCACCGAACATCTCAAGTAAAGCTTGTTTAACCTGTCTGTGACCGTACTTCTTCTGCGTCTTGTCTCTATCTTGTTTTGTCGTTGCGGCAAGCAAATCACGAGTCCATTTATCCGCATTCTTCTCAAGCACTTTTGGCTTGTCGATGCGTGTTACCTTAATCATGGAGTGCTTTGTCCAGAAATGCGTCCATTCTAGCCTGTAATGATCCTGGCTCGGGAGGGCCACCCAAGGGACGCGCGTGTGCCATGAACATGTCTTGTTGCGCCAGTTCATTCTGTTCTTGGCTGGAAATACCCAAGATTTTTTCGAATCAATTCATCATGACGGTCAATTTTATTTTGGGTTTCCTTGGAATAAGGCGAGACCAAACCAAACGCTGGGCTTTGTAAAATTCTATCTATATTCATCGCCGCAATATTTTTGACCTCCTTGATTTCAGATTTTCCTTTTTTCAACGATACCTTAAGGGTTAAAGCTTCTTCGCCCGCGCCCGCCGCAATCAATGGGCTATGCGTAGCGACAATGAACTGGATATTAGGAAATTACTCACGCAGCCAGCCGACTATGTTCCGTTGCCAAACCGGGTGCAGGTGAATGTCAAGCTCGTCAATCAATACCACGCCTTCTTCCTTAAGCGGATCTCTGCTATCGGGAAATGACTGGATCAGCCGCCAAACCAAATCTCTCGGCCAAAGCGAGTACACTGCGATAGCCGTCGCTCAAAGAAATAGTAGGAACGATGATCTGGCTGGATCGGGTCAAACGCCGGAAAGCCCCAAAACCCACGGCAAACCAGCCCTTGCCTTTGGATGTCAAGGCATTTTGGCGTAGCCAAGTGAGCTTGGCATCTGCTGACTCATGCACACCCGGCTCAAAATAAAGTTTGTTGCGAATGCTGAGTTTCTTTTTCCTTGCCATATTTTCCAGGATCACAGTCAGACTTATGAATGCGTATGGATATTTTACCCGGCTGATCCTCATTACGCAGCCAACCCACCGGCCTTGGGAATTGACGCGCACCTTCCGGACCTGCCAACAACATGACCATGGCTTGTAGAATCGTACTTTTTCCACTTCCATTTTGGCTGAGCAAGGTTATCCATTTTTTATCTTTGAACTTCAAAGTGGCTTTTTCAAAGCAACGGATATTTTCAAGGGTTACTTCTTCGACTAGCATGGCGTCAATATCGTAAACATGTACGTTGGAGATTTTGGCATCTTATGCACGATTTGCAAAGATTTTCATGCGGACATCTATTTCCTCACCCCCGCCGCCCACCAAATCCGGCAAGCGCCTTCGTCCGACACCATGCAAGGCCCCACCGGGTTGCGAGGGGTGCAGGGCGAACCGTAAATTCTACATTCAGAAGGTGTTATTTTCCCCAACACCACGCGGGCGCATTCGCAGCCGGGGGGCATTTCGCCGGCATGTCGGCGGGCTTGGTCGTTGTAGGCCGGAAATGCAGACGGGCATTATTGGCATCATATTTGGGCTTTAAGTTCATAACCCGAAGCGGGTATCGGGCCTATGCCCCGCCAATTGGCCGTGACCACATCGAAACAATCCGCCAAGGCATTGGCTCGCGGTCGGGTTACCGCCGGGCTTGACCGCCAAGTGGTAGCAATTCTCCAATTTGGGGCTTTGGTCCATCTGTTGTTATAAGACCGAATATACCGCATCCAGCAGGCTTTCCGGCATGAAGCCAGCGATGGCGTGGGGATGTGGTGATCCCTGACGACAAACTCCCATTCCTCAGGCCCCATCACCGTGGACACATGACCGGGGGCGATCAATGCGTCAAAGCCCGGTTCCTCCGAATCCAGCAATGCGGCGACGGCCGGCCAAGTCAATCTGCCGCTCAGCAGCAGGAACAGATTGTCCGGCATTCCCTCCTCGATCATCGCGGCAATGGGGGCCAGCGTCGTCTCGAAACCCACGGCATGGAAAACCACGGGCGTTGTCAGAATTTTCCTGTGCGATCCGCACGGCATCCCTAGGCGAGGCGATGGGCCGCACATCCGCCCCGGCGGCCTTGGCCTGTTCCAAGGAGCGGATTTCACTTGCGCGGGACATTGACCGGCACCCGCAGCATGTCGCCGAAACTGGCTAAATGACTTTTTCCTTGCGCGGCCAATTGGATGGCCTGGTAAATATCCTCCTCGGGGCAGATGCAGACCGGGCAACCCGGGCCCGGAATCAATCGGATTTGCTTGGGTAAAATTGTGCGCAAACCCGCCATGGAAATGGAGCGCTCATGTCCGCCGCAGACATTCATGATGCGGACTTCGCCGGGAAGATCCAGTGCACGAATCTGCGCCAGCCTTTGTTGGGCCGAATGTGGGAGGGCTGAAGTCGTTCATGGGAATCTATTGGTCTTCAGGTCGCCCCTCTCCCAGCGGGATAGGCGCCGCGCGGTGAGGGGTCTTATTATCGTCAGGCTGTCCGCTTGACCGGTACGAAGCGAATCTTTGGGTGCGACTTGTGCAGCAATCCGCCTTCCGATTGCACATTTGGGTTTAAGGGTCTGTTGCTGTTGCCGGGCTTCACGGTAATGTTTCAACTCCCCATGCAACCAACTTATCCATTCGTCCATCCCCTCCCCTGACTTTTCGATGACAGGCGCAGGGCGGGGCTTTGGTGGCTAAATTGCGCAGGCATCCCTCCGCCCGTTCCGGCGAAAATTCGGGGATATAAGGCAGAATATCCGTCTTGCTAATCAGCATCAGGTCGGCGGAACGGAACATCACCGGATATTTGGCCGGCTTGTCGTCGCCCTCGGTGACTGACAGCAAAGCGACATTGCGATGGTGGCCGAGGTCGAAACTGGCCGGACAAACCAAGTTGCCGACATTTTCAATGAACAACACATCCAGATTCGCCAAATTCAGCTGATCCAAGGCTTTTTCCACCAGATGGGCATCCAAATGGCAAGCGGTTCCCGTCGTGATTTGATGGGCTGGGACACCCAAGGCGCGGATGCGGTCGGCATCATTCTCCGTCTCCAGATCGCCTTCAATGACGCCAATCCGCAAGCCACCATTCAATTTACGAATGGTCGCTTCCAGCAAGGCGGTTTTGCCCGAACCGGGCGAGGACATCAGGTTGATTGCCAACACGCCATGGCTGTCCAGCCGGGCGCGGTTGAGTTCGGCCTGCCGGTCGTTATATACCAGCAGGTTATCTAGAATTTTCTCCGGCGTCTGGCCGAGATTGGCTTTGCCTTTGGGCGGGGCAAGCAAATGGCGGTTGCCGGCTGTGATATTACATCCGCAGGTGTCGCACATGGTTTTATTACCTCATCATACATCTAATGACTCCCTTTCTCCCGGCGGGAGAGGGGTTGGGTCTGAGGCTTAATAACGGTCTCATGGCGGCGGATTCTCGTCAACCTCCAACTCCACCCGCGCAAAAATCAATTCCTCCCCCCGGATCAATCGCGTGTCATCGCCCCCGCACGCGGGAAAGCACAATGGAAGGCCCGACCTCCGCCTCGGTGCCACAAGCATTGCATAACACCAGTGGAGAAACCACTTCGGTGATCATTCCCGCCTGTCCGGCCACGGTGCCGGTACGGGCAATGGTGAATGCGCTTTCCAACAATAAAGGCTCAACCCCAGCCAACATGCCGATCTGGACATTGACACAAGCCACAGAACGCGCCTGGTGTTTTCGGGCCAACCCCGTGACTTGACCAATCAAATCCTGGCAAATCGACAGCTCATGCATTGAGTGGAGGCTCTTCGTCCAGTATCTGGTCGAACAATTCCCAGGTTTCCCTGGCCTGCTCCGCCGACAATTTCTGGATCGCATAACCCACATGGATCAACACGTAATCCCCGACGTGGACAGTGTCGCCCTGCAACAGGAAAAAGCTAACGTCTCGCTCCACGCCCCGCGCCGAACAGCAGGCTTCAAATCCATTGATTTAGGTAATTTGCATCGGTACGGCTAAACACATGGGAGCATATTCCTGTGAATCGAAAGCCCCTCTCCCTTTGGGGAGAGCGAAGCGAGGGGGGCGAAGCCGGTTAGGAGTGGGGGCGCTATTATCAAACAGCCAACATCAACAAACCGGCAGCGGCAATCGCCACCCCGCCGACCCGCGACGCAAAGCGGACACGCCCTAAAAACAGGCCTAACAAGACGCCCAGCAGATGGAGGCTGGCTGTGGCGGACAAGAAACCCAGTCCGTAACCCGCAGGCGAAGCCGTCTGCGGCATTTCAAGGCCATGGGCAAAGCCATGGAACGACGCGAACAGCGCGACCGCAAGCAGCGCCGATCCACTGGGCAAACGCAGAGCCAAAGCGACCAACACGCCCAGTGCCAACACCGAAGCGCCGATGGCCGTCTCCAGCCAAGCCATGTCCACGAGAGGAATGGCCAATAAAGCCCCGCCCGCCATCGCGGCGAGGAAAGCCGCAGGAACACGCCACAGCGCCGCCCCGCCCAATTGCGCGGCCCATACGCCCACGGCCAGCATCGCTAGCAGGTGATCCAGACCCAAGAAAGGATGGGCCAGGCCATCGGCAAAGCCCGCACCCTGCGCACCGAAGGTATGGGCAAAAACGGCGGGCGTGAACAACACAGCCGCAGTGGCAAAGGAAGAAACAGCAAGGAATTTAGACTGATTTTTCATGATGTTTACCTGGTTGAAGTTGCGAACGTTTAGCACAGTTTAACCCATCCTTCGGCCCTTGTTGGCCGAAACCGGGCGGATTGGGTGCTAGGGTTGGAAATTGAGCGTTGACTAGGCACAAACGCCTTGGCAACGCGGTCCTGCGCCGAAATTTTTGTTGAACGCGAAGGGGATGATTATCCAGCCACGATATCCACAGAGTCATAGAAATTGGTTTTTGTGGTTGTTGCATTTTCATGCGAATGTTGCAATGATTCGGTTTTTTGATGCCAAAAGGGTGATTGCGTTTTTTGACTTGCCAGACACGCGAGATGCTTGTCAATGTGAATCTTAATCAATTCTGGCTTCTATATGTTGTGGCCGACACAGAGTTTACGCTGGCCGACACTCGCAGAACTTTTGAATTTCGCCTCGAACATCTCAGCCTCCGGCGTGAGCCATTCGGCACAATTGCCGAACATTGACTCGAAACCCCATGCGCATCTCCCGTTTCTATTTGCCGCAAAGCTTAACCCCCGGCGCGACCGTCCAACTGGACATCGACAGCGCCCATTATCTGCGCACCGTGTTGCGGTTGAAAAAGGGCGCGGAGCTGGCCGTATTCAATGGTGAGGGTGGCGTATATCCTGCCTTGCTGGTGGAAGCCCACAAGGAGGCCGTCAGCATCGAATTGGGGGAATTCAATCCGCACGAAGCGGAATCGCCCCTGCATACGCATCTGGGGCTGGGGATTTCACGGGGCGAACGCATGGATCTCGCCATCCAAAAGGCTGTGGAACTGGGTGTTTCCGCCATCACCCCGCTGTTCGCCGAGCGGTGCGTGGTGCAACTGGACGAGACCCGCAAGGGGCAACGCCTGCGCCACTGGCGGCGGGTCGCCCAAAGCGCCTGCGAACAATGCGGACGCAACCGCCTGCCGGGGGTTTCCGAGCCGATGGCGCTGGAAGACTGGGTGCGGAAGCAGTCCGGCTTGCGCTTGTTCCTCGACCCCTGCGGAACACAGAGCCTGCGCAGGCTACCCCCGCCATCAGGGCCGGTTTGCCTGCTGTCCGGCCCGGAAGGCGGTTTTGCCGAACACGAGCGGCAATCGGCGCTGGCGGCAAACTTCATCGCCTTGCGCCTGGGGCCGCGCGTTTTGCGCACCGAAACGGCAGCCTTGGCGGCGCTGGCGGCGATCCAGACGGTTTGGGGCGACTTAGGCGGATTGGATTAAGCCGTGTCCATGCGCATCCAACGCGCCCATGCCTGGAACTTCAGCCCCAAGAAAGCCATCGCCCTTCAGCCCGAACTGCGGGAACATCTGATCACCTTGCAAGGCCGGATTTGAAGCCTATTGGGTGGGAACCAAAGGCACGGGGGCTTTTAGCGGGAGGGTCAGGAATTTGAGTCTGCCACCCTGTTCATAGCAAAGGCGCAGTCCACGTGCGCCATGGGCCTCTCCCCGCCCTGGAAAAAATAAGACGCCGGAGGCCACCTGCTCCGCCGGGATACCGGGATTGCGCAAAGTCCTTCCGGCGAAATTCTGGCTTTCACCTTTTCCAGGACGGGCATAGTCTTCCGCATTGCCCGAGAAAGCAGGGCCGACAACCATGTCCAGGGCAAAGCCGGTCAGCGCATCCAAGGCAACGGGCGCGGGGGCAGGATAAGGGTCATGGGTCGGGGCCGAGTCCGCCAATCTGCTGGACGCCTGATCGGAAGTCAGCAGGGGCCAAGCCTGTCCGTCCAGGTCGATGAGGAAAGTTTGCCGGGGAATGATTTTCACCGTACCGCCGCCATGATTCGACTATGCTGACGCGCAAAGGCAATAGGCCTGCCCCGCGCAGGTCGGAACCAAAAGCCGCGGCCGCCTGTCGGGCATCCTCAAGCGCCATGGCCTGGAAGCGCACACCCTCGCCTCCACCGGTTCGGCCTGGCTTGCGGCCAAGGGAACCGGTGCGGAACGATGGCGGCTGGTGCAAGCAGCACAGAGACTCGCCAGCGCCAACAGCGCGAATCCGCTATGGAACAGGCGACGGCTAGGCATGATGGCGGTGGGGCGAGTCATGGTTTGCTTTTGATTCAGGGCAATGGTCGGAAATCTTAGGGGAAAGAAGGATACCGCCTCTCATCAGTGCGGGCGACATCCATTATAATGCCTAGGCCAGAAGACAATCCGCATCATCACGGTGCCAAACACCCTCCGCCCATCAATTGCGACGTTAAGATGACAAGCCCGAAAATTCCCGCCTTATCCCACGCACAGCAAGCCATGCAAAGCCTGCGCAGCTATGCCTGCAGCCAGGTGATGGGCCAGGAAGTCTTGATCGAACGGATGCTCCTCGCCCTGCTGGCGGACGGGCATATCCTGGTGGAAGGTGCGCCGGGCTTGGCGAAGACCCGCGCCATCAATGTGCTGGGCATGGGGGTGGAGGGGGATTTCCATCGCATCCAGTTTACCCCCGACCTGCTGCCCGCCGATTTGACCGGCACCGAATCTACCGCCCCCAGGACGGTTCCTTCCATTTTCAGCAGGGGCCATTGTTCCATAACCTAGTGTTGGCGGACGAGATCAACCGTTCGCCGGCAAAGGTGCAATCGGCGCTGCTGGAGGCCATGGGCGAACGGCAAATCACCGTGGGCCGCGAAACCTATCCCCTGCCCGCCTTGTTTATGGTGATGGCGACGCAGAACCCCATTGAGCAGGAGGGTACCTACCCTTTGCCGGAAGCCCAACTCGACCGCTTCCTGCTGTATGTCCGCATCAGCTATCCCGAAGCCCGGCACGAACGCGAGATCCTGCGGCTGGTGCGGCATGAATCGCGTGGAGAGGCGGACGGCGGGGCGGCGGATGTTTCCCCCCCCTCCCGCAGCAGGTATTGTTCGAGGCTCGCCGGGAAGTCCTCGACCTGTACATGGCCGATCCGCTGGAGGAATATCTGCTGCAATTGGTGCTGGCGACACGCAATCCCGCCGCCTATGGAGAAGATTTGGGACGCTGGCTGCAATACGGCGCCAGTCCGCGCGCCACCATCGCCCTGGACCGTTGCGCCCGCGCCAAGGCTTGGCTGGACGGGCGGGATTTCGTCGCGCCTGAGGATGTCCAGTCCATCGCCTACGATGTGCTGCGCCATCGCCTGATCCTGTCCTACGAGGCGGAGGCAGAAGGGGTTTCGACCGACCAATTCATCCGTGAATTGATCCGGCGTGTCGCCGTGCCTTAAATCGGGCGACGGCAAGCCGCATTCCCGCCAGCACGTCATCACCCAAAACACCAAGGTATCATCATGCAAGAATTCCAGCGGGAATTTATCGGCTTTGCGATCAACTGTGGGGTTTTACGTTTCGGCGAATTTACCTTGAAATCCGGGCGCAAAAGCCCTTACTTTTTCAATACCGGCTTGTTCGACACCGGTGCGCGGCTGGGCAGGCTGGGTGAGTTTTACGCGCAAGCTTACCTTCATGCTGGACTGGCAGCCGATGTGCTCTATGGCCCCGCCTACAAAGGCATCCCGCTGGTTAGCGCCACCGCCATCGCATTGGCCCGTGCCACCGACCAAGAAGTGCCCTTCGCCTTCAACCGCAAGGAAACCAAGGATCATGGCGAAGGTGGCCTGCTGGTCGGGGCGCCGCTCGCCGGTTCAGTGTTGATTCTCGATGATGTGATCACGGCGGGGACTTCTGTGCGGGAATCGGTGGAGATCATACGCAACGCAGGCGCGAAGCCCTGCGGCGTCCTCATCAGCCTAGACCGGCAGGAAAAGGGCAAAGGCGAGACCACCGCCATAGAGGAAGTCGAAGCGCAGTACGCCATCCCGGTTTTTCCTATCATCACCATGTCCGAGATCATCGAATATCTCGAAGGACAGGAAAAGCCGAAGGAATTGGCAGCGCTAGTGGAATACCGGGAAAACCATGGTATCCGTCGCTGTGGCTCTGTGGTTTAAGGTAATAGGCCCGTGAAATTCCGGGGTTTCGCCGGAAAGCGGGGCGGCCCAGGCGGTCGCCCCGCGAATGCGGCGGGACGGGTGGCCTTTCCCGCAATGGGAATCGCGGCGATTTTATCGCTTTTCGCACCCGCCTTGTCGGCGGGAACTTTTCGCTGGGTGGATGAAAATGGCTCCGTGCATTACACCGACCAAGTGCCACCGGAGGATGCCAAGCGGCCCCGCGCAAAACTAAATCCACAGGCCAAAATCCTGGAATTCATCGAAGGGCAGAAAACCCCGGAACAATTAGACCAAGCCAGACGCCTGAAGAAACTGCGCATCGACCAACAACGCATCCTAGCGAAGCAGAGGGACAGCGACATATCCCTGCACCAGACTTACCGTAGCGAGGAAGAAATGCAGGCGGTGCTGCAAGGCAAGCTTGACACCATAGAATCCGCCCAAAAAATCGCCGATGCCAACCGGATGCACCAGGAGGAAATCCTGCGAACCCTGATCAAACATGCTGCGGAGACCGAGAATGCCGGCCAGCCGGTTCCACAAAACTTGCGCGATAGCCTCGAATCCACTCGCAGACAAATCGCCAGTTATCTGGAAAAAAGCCGGGCGCTGGACAGCACCAAAGCGGATATTGTCAATGCCTTTGCCAAGGATCTGGAGCGCTTGAAAAACCTGGAAAACCGACGGCACCTCAATCCAGAGTCCGGCACCCTGGAATGGAAGGCACAACGCCCAGAAGCGGATGTCGCCATTGTCAGCGCGGTCAACTGTACGCCCGACCAATGCGACGCAGCCTGGCTTTGGCGAAAGAATACCTCACGGCCAATAGCCATCGACCCTTGTTGATCGAAACCCCGACCGTCCTACAAACCGCCAGCCCCCACACGGAACAGGACATGGCCTTGCTCGTCGTGCGCATTGCAGGCAAGACGTGGGACACGGTGTTTCTGGACACCTCCTGCCATTTCTCCAGCATCGGTGACGATCTTCTCGCCAGGCAAAGTCGCACGGGGCATCCGCGCCGGCTCGCACCTTACATTGAAGAAAAACTGAAAGCGGGACATTGAATTGCCTCTGGCGGCTAGCGCCTCAATAGCAGGGTGCCGATACCGCGGTCGGTGAGCAATTCTAGCAACACGGCGTGATCGACGCGCCCGTCGATTATGTGGACGCTGTTCACCCCGCCTTTCAACGCGTCGGTGGCGCAACGGGTCTTCGGGATCATGCCGCCGGAAATGGTGCCGTCCTCGATCACCCGTCCACTGGCTAAGGGACAAGCCGGTCAGCAGACCGCCCTGTTTGTCGAGGATGCCGGCGGTGTTGGCAGCAGATCAGCTTCTCCGCTTTCAGCACCTCCGCCATCTTGCCCGCCACCAGATCGGCATTGATGTTGTAGGAGCGTCCCGTCCCGGCCCACGCCGATGGGGGCGATGACGGGGATGAAATTGC
>CAVWEM010000001.1:0-27060 GCA_963753955.1 uncultured Gammaproteobacteria bacterium | reverse complement strand
GAGGGCCAGTCTTGCTGGTCGATGATATGGTGGATTCGCGATGGACCTTGACCGTCGCCGCCTGGCTGTTGCGCTCCCATCGTGGCGGAGAGATCTGGCCTTTAGTTCTGGCACAAACTGGACATGAATAGTGAACCCTAGCTTATCTGCGAACACCCAGGCCATTTTGCTGCTGACCGCGCCTCTACTGGCGGGAAAAGCCTCGGCCTCAGAAGATCTACTGACCCCCGGCGAATACAAGCGCCTGGCCCGCCATCTGCGCGAGATTCAGCGCCAGCCTGCGGAACTCCTTGCGCCTGATCCGGCAGAACTGCTAAGGGCTTGCGCAACGGTGATAAACGAAGACCGGCTGCGGCGATTATTGGGTCGCGGATTCTTGCTGAGCCAAGCGCTCGAACGCTGGCAGACCCGTGCCATTTGGGTAGTAAGCCGCGCCGATGCGGATTATCCGCGTCGCTTGAAAGTCCGTCTAAGGGAGGATGCCCCAGCGTTGCTATATGGCTGCGGCGACATGGGGCTGTTGGAAAGCGGCGGTTTGGCGGTGGTTGGCTCGCGGCAAGTGGACGAGGTACTTATTGACTACACACTGGAGATTGGCCAGCTTAGCGCGAAAGCCGGCAAGACACTAATTTCCGGGGGTGCCAAAGGCATCGACCAAGCGGCGATGCGAGGCGCATTGGAGGCGGGCGGGAAAGTCTGTGGCGTGTTGGCCGACAGCCTGGAAAAAACCGCGATGAACCGCGAACACCGTAACTTGCTGCTAGACGGGTGTATGGTGCTAATATCGCCTTACGACCCCAACGCGGGCTTCAACGTCGGCAACGCCATGCAGCGCAACAAGCTCATCTATGCACTGGCGGACGTGGCTTTGGTAGTGAATTCCGATGCCAAAAAAGGCGGCACCTGGGCCGGGGCGGTAGAGCAATTGGACAAGCTACGGCTGGTACCCGTTTATGTACGCTCAACCGGCGAATTGGGCGAGGGCTTGGAGGCACTTGCGCAAAAAGGTGCGTTGGCTTGGCGGCAACCCGATCTGCCAGAAGATTTGGTTGCCATCTTTACGGCCAAGCCCGAGTCAGTCCCGGACGGCGGCGGGCAGCAAGCGATTTCCCTGTTTGCCCAAGGACATGGGACTGCCGATATCTACGCATCAATTCCGCAAGCCAAGCCATCCATGCCAGAAGCTGTGGGGGAAAATACCAGCCCCCATCCCTTAGCCGATGCCTTGTTCACCCGCGTCAAGCGAAATCTTGCGGCAACTTCTGCGTGATGCGGACTAAAGACTCCGACATCGCCGCCGCGCTTCGCATTTCTACGCCACAGGCAAAGGCCTGGTTACAACGGCTTGTAGATGAAGGCGTGTTGGAAAAACGGAAAAAAACCGCTTTTTATGCGCTCAAGCAACAGAGTCTGTTCGAGCAATAGGATTGGCCCTGGTAAAGCCTTACCAAATCAAAGCCGCATTGAAGTAGATTACTAGCTTTGAACTATAGAGCTTACCGCGACATTCTTTGTCGAGTTGTTGTCTTCGCCCGCTGGCGCGGCCACCAAGATTTCATTCCCACTCAGAGCGTGGGAATGATGGAAAGTGAGGTGCTATTATGAACTGGCAAGAAGTCTGCAATGATCCATCTCTGCGCGATTTGCCTTATAAGATTGAACTGAATGAATGGGGACAGATTGTCATGAGTCCGGCGAGTAGTCGGCACGGTATTTTGCAAGGCTTGGTGATTGACGCGCTGAACCGCTTGAAGACCGATGGTTTAGTCTTCCCCGAATGCCCGATTCGAACTTCCAAGGGTGTGAAAGTGCCGGATGTGGTTTGGGTTTCAAATAAATTTTTAAGCCAGCATGGGGATGAAAACCCATTTAGCTTAGCCCCTGAAATTTGCATTGAAGTGCTATCCCCTTTCGATTCGCTCAAAGAAATGGCGGAAAAGCAGGAGCTTTATTTTGCGCGGGGTGCGTTGGAAGTTTGGATTTGCTATGAACATGGCGGATTGACTTTCTATGATTGCAAAGGCCGGATTCCAGCTTCGGTCATATTCCCTAACATCATGCGGATCGAATCTACCCATCTGCATTAATTGATTACACCGTGCCTATGCCCTAAGTGACTGGCATTAAGTTAAGGATTTTTCTGTTCGCCCTGAGCTTGTCAAGGGTGTAAGGGAAAATCCAACTAGCTCGAAGTTAAGTCATTCATGGTTCGACAGGCTCACCACGAACGGCTTAACTTAATGGCAGTGACACCCTTCCTCGGTACGATAAGAACCAAAACCCCTGGAGTAAAGAATGATTATAAACGGCGTACAGATTGAACAAACCTTCGCCGAAGCCTTTCCGATGCGGGCGACGCGGGTCATCATCACCGCGCAGAACCATAAATGGGCGCATATTTCGGCGCAGGCTTTTACTGGTTTTGCGACTTCGGTGATCGCTTGCGGTTGCGAAGCGGGGATCGAGCGGGAGCTTGACCCTTCCGAGACGCCGGATGGTCGGCCCGGCATTTCGGCGATGATTTTTGCGATGGGCGGCAAAGGTTTGGCTAAACAATTGGAAACCCGCGCTGGGCAGTGCGTGTTGACTTCGCCGACTTCGGCTTTGTTTGCTGGGATTGACGATGGCGACCCTATCGCGTTAGGTAAGAATCTGCGCTATTTCGGCGATGGCTTTCAGATTTCCAAACGCATCAACGGCAAACGCTATTGGCGGGTGCCGGTGATGGATGGGGAGTTTTTGGCGCAAGAAACCACCGGCATGGTAAAAGCCATAGGCGGGGGTAATTTCTTGGTGTTGGCGGAATCCCAACCCAAGGCTTTAGCGGCTTGCGAGGCGGCGATTGAGGCGATGAGAATGGTGCCGAATGTCATCATGCCTTTCCCCGGCGGTGTGGTGCGCTCCGGCTCAAAAGTCGGTTCGAAATACAAATCCCTGAATGCTTCGACCAACGACGCTTTCTGCCCGACCTTGAAAGGCCAGACCAAGACCGAACTTTCGCCAAAAATCGAATCGGTGATGGAAATTGTGATTGACGGACTGACCGAGGAGGATATTAAAAAATCCATGCGGGTGGGCATCGAGGCGGTGTGCGAATTGGGGCCGCCCATGGTATCCGGCGTATTTCGGCAGGCAATTACGGCGGCAAGTTGGGACCGTTCCTGTTTCATTTGCATGAAATCATGGCTTGAAGCCCTCCCGCCCTCTCCCCCGGCCCCTCTCCCGCTGGGAGAGGGGAGAAGAGCAAGATTTTTGGTGCGCCATGCGCACTTATATTATAAGGGATAACATCGCTAAGAGCGATGTTATCCCTCTATACCCTATCCGAGGATATTATGACAGCAATAACTTTTACACTGAAAACCCCACTACAGCAGCGTGTGGATTGCTCGCCGCTGACCCCGGACAATCTGGCGGGCAAGTCTGTTAAGCGAAATCGCCGCGATCGAATTGCAAACCGGCAACCGCAAATTCCGCGCCGATGAAATCTTTACCCTCTCAGGCGACGACATTTCAGTATTGTGTTTAAGAATGCTTCGGCCAAGCTGGATTATATCGGCAAAGGCAATAGTAAGTGGAGATATTACTGTCGAAGGCGATGCCGGGGCTTATCTTGGGATGGCTGGAAAGGCGGGGTCATCAATGTATCTGGTAACGTTGGCGCTTATGCCGCTTGTGAATTGAAAAATGGGGAAATCAACATTGGCGGCGATGTCGGGGATTTTCTGGGCGCAGCCTTGCCAGGCAATAAAAAGGGTATGCAAGGTGGTGTGGTCATCGTCAAAGGCAATGCGGGCGACAGCGTCGGTGACCATATGCGGAGTGGGGCGATTTTGATTGAAGGCAATGCTGGCGCTTATCTGGGCTCGCGCATGACCGCAGGCACTATCGGTGTGTTGGGCGATGTCGGCGTTTATCCAGGCTATGCGATGAAACGCGGCACCCTGCTATTGCTGAAAGCCCCGGCCAACCTGCCCGCCACTTTCAACGATTGCGGCCCGCATACTTTGGGTTTCCTACCCCTGCTGTTGAAAGGATTCCAGGGCTATAAAACCCAATTCGGCGCGTTGGCCGATACCGTCAAGCGGGTGCGGCGTTATGCCGGGGATATGTCGGGGGCGGGCAAGGGTGAGATATTGGTGGTGATCCGGGCATGATCTCTTTGCCAGCCTGGAGGTGTCCTCTCCCGGCGAATTAATATTCGCTGACAAGGGTCGGACGATTCCGTCCGAGACTTTGCCGACAGTCCGCTTGGGCCCTTGCCATATCGCATTTGTCGAGTCTTCCCACATTGAACGTAAGAGATGAATTCGACCTATGGCTGAGCTAACCCCGCTGCCTCTTTCACCTGTGGTGGAGCTGGTACGTCGTCACGGTGGACCCCTGTCGCACACCGCGCTAGATCCTTCCCGCAGTATCTTCCGAACTCCCAGCATTGACGGCCTGATCGGCTTTCTGGTTTTATGGCGCTGCGCTGTCGTGCTGGGCGATCCGATCTGTGCGCCCGGGCAAAAAGCCGCCTTGGCCAATGCCTTTGCCCTGCATTGCGAAGACCAAGGCTGGTCTATCCTGTATGTCGCCGCGACCGCCAACCTGCAAACCTATGCCTGCGAACGTGGCTATGCGTCAATGGAGTTCGCCGAGCTATTGATGGCCGATCCCCGGGACAACCCCGAGGAAGGTCCGAAGGCCCGACATCTGCGGCAACATCTCAACCACACGCGGCGGATGGGAGTGACGGTGCGCGAGTACTTGGGAGCGGTGTCGCCAGAGCCAGTCTGGAGGCGCAGGTCAAGCTGGCCTGTGAAGGCTGGCTGGCCGACCGCCATGGGCCACAGATGTATCTAGGCCGACCTCGGCTTTTCGAGGACAGGGCGGGGCGACGCTGGTTCATTGCCGAACAGGCAGGCAAGGTTGTCGGCATGCTCTCCATGCTGCGGGTGGGTTGTGGCGACTGCCATGAACTGATCAACATCGTATTTTCCTCGCCCGCCTCACCACCCCATACCAACGAACTCATGGTGGCCACGGTATTGCGTGCTTTGCGCGAAGAGGGGGCAAGTTGGATCTGTCTTGGCGTCGGGCCATAGGAGGAATTGGGGCGGATCGATGGCTACGGCAGCATCACCGAGTTTCTCTCGCGTCAGTTCTACCGCCTGGTGGTCAAACGGATGCACCAGCACGACAAAACCGTGTTATGGGAAAAATACCGGGTGACGCGCAGGGAACCCTTGTATCTGCTATTTCAGCAGCCGCGCATAGGTTGCGTGAACTCAAAGCCCTGTTTAGAACCTTTCATTTTTCAGTGACTTGATCAGCCTGTGCCACGCGGATCGTGGCCTGGCCGTAAGGCGGCATGGACAAGGCCGGGCCACCCAAGAGATGCTGGATGAAAAATCCTACGGTTGCGCGCCGTGCCGTGATGCGCACCTGGCGCGACTCCGCCGTGCCGCAGCGGCAGATGCCGTAGCCGAAACGGTCTGGCTCGTCCAGCATCTGCACGTGGTCGGCATCCCGTAGCGTCAATTCGACGGTTCCTGCCGGTGCCCGTTCGAAGAAACGCAGGTAGTTGGTCGCCAGCGGCGCGCAAGACGCTGGATGCCTGCCATCCGACCTCCGCGCCAATCAGCAACAAGGGGACACGCAGCGCGGAGAGTAGGCCATGCACCACAGACACCTTGCCGTTGTCATCGGGATCGATGGTCACCACGCTGGCGAACACGCCGTATTGGGCGGCGGCAAGCACTGCGTCCTTGCCGCCCATCGAATGGCCGGCGATGCCGATTTTACCGGGGTCAACCCCCTGTGCCCGCACCAGCCAATCGGCGATGACGCTGGCGTCGCGGGCCAGTTCTATATCGCTTCTGAAAAGCGAATACCAACCCCGCACGGCCACGACAAACCCCCGCGAAGCGAGTGCGCGGGCGTAGCTTTCGTACTGATCGTCGGGGGCCATCCGACCCGGCAGGAAGACAATCGCGGGTGCCGCCACCGGAGAGTTGTCAGGTTGGTAGAACGCGACCGCCACGTTTTCACCCTGATGTCGAACCGTAAGCCGAGTGGAGATGACCTGATGCGGGCCAGGGCCAGCCAAATCTCCTGCCGACATGCCGACGGCATCCGTCGCCAGCGTGTCGTTGGGAATTTTGATTACGGCATGGTGGCAACCTGTGGTCAGCAAAAGCAGGCAAGCGGAAAAAACAAGGCGGGAGAAATTTCTTAAGATCCACAATGGCATAGGATAGACGCAGGGTTTTCATTTTCGGCTGACAGGTCTTGGCCGTCGCCAGAAACACTCTGGCCTTTTTGGATGGTTTACACGAGTCCGATGCCTTGCGCAAGAACTATCGGTTTCACCCGGCACTTAAAGCGTGACCAAGCCTTTGCGGATGGCGTACTTGGCCAGGGCATCCACCTTGCTGCCGGGCTGACCAGCGAAAAGTCGTTTCTCAAGTCCTGTGCTAATCTCTTCCTATTGTTTGGCTTAGGCTTGCGTCCAGGTAGATTAGCTGGATGCCATCAATCCCGGCGACGCCTGACACGGCAATCACTTGAATCCTGCCGTGTTTCTTCAAAACCCATCGCTACGAGGTAGACAGGTCATGAAAACAGCTTCAATTTCAAAAATATCAAACGACCAGCCGGATGCAGCAGCGCGAGAGCATCCGTCTCCGGCCTTTTCAGAGTCATCCCCGGTCGATGCGGAAATACGCAACCGCATGGTCGCCGAGGCGGCTTATTACCGGGCGGAGGCACGGGGCTTCGCCACTGGCTATGAATTGGAGGATTGGCTGGACGCAGAGGCCGAAGTCGACCGGTCGCTCCTTCCCTCCGCGCTCGCTCCTTTTGGGGAGTGAGCCTTTTCCTTGCCTTCATCATATTGAGGAGATTGCCATGTCTGACGAAAAAGAGAACCCACAGGCAGTGACCGTATCCACCCAGCAGACGGAGGCCGAGCGTCCCGCCCAAGCGGGCACGTTGCAGCCTTTCGACGAATTCGAGCGCTTTTTTGACCGGTTTTTTCGACGCGGAGGATTGCGCCCGTTTGACTGGGAACGTCCCCTTTTGGGCGATTTGTTCGAGCGATTTGAAAACCGTATGCCGCGTGTGGATGTGATCGACCGCGATGAGGATGTGCTGGTGCGGGCGGAAATCCCGGGCGTAGACAAAAAAGACCTGGATATTTCAATGACCGACAACATGCTGACCATCAAGGGCAGCACTGTCGGCGAGCCCAAGGAGACGAAAGGCGACCAGTTCTACCGTTGCGAAATCGCACACGGGGCTTTTTCCCGCAGCGTCAGCATCCCCACCAATGTGGACACTGCGCAAGCCTGTGCGAGCATGAAAGACGGTGTGCTGGAAATCATCCTTCCGAAAGTGGAAGGATCCAAGCGTAAAACCATATCGGTACAATAGCCAACCGCAGGGGCTAGCCAGGCGCACTGGCTAGCCCGATGGCAAGCCTACTAACTAGTATCTTCGAAGCCATGAACATCCATTGGCCTTGATTGAGGGCGTCGAGACGCCGAAGTTGAAATCGAAAATCTTCGGTGCTGTCTGGGATCGGCGGGGCAAAAGGCACCGTTTCCCTCCTCCCCCTCCCTGCGGCCCGAAACTTTTTACGCTAGTCTTATTAGTTGATGTTGCGCACACTTGGGGGCAACCCTTAGGCCAGGCTTTCGCTGGGCTGAAGACCGCTGGTGTGGCCCCGAAATCCACCCTACAGCAGCCCGTGACGGCGGTCGCGTGACATCGCTTGCTATCGTGGCCCGCCGGTCGGCGTGCCTGGAAAACGCAAACGAGGAGATGACTCAATATGACAACCACAACAAACACTTCGCTCGACCGCCATGACCGCTTGTTGCAGGAATGGGAACATGACACGTATAAATCGAAGCATAAACTGGGCGAACCGACGGTCTGTCCAGAGTGCGGGGCCAGTTTCCACAATGGGCGCTGGCAATGGGTGTCGGCACCGGCTGACGCAAGCCAAGCCCTCTGTCCGGCCTGCCATCGCATCCATGACAGAGTGCCTGCGGGCTTTTTAAGCTTGGGCGGGGAATTCCTCACCGAACACAAGGAGGAAATCATGAATTTGATCCGCCATGTGGAACAGAAGGAAAAAGCCGCGCACCCGCTAAAACGGATCATGGAAGTGGAGCCGGCGGCGGACGGGGTGCTGATCACGTTCACCGACCCCCATCTCGCCCGTGGCGTGGGCGAGGCTTTGCACCATGCCTACAAGGGCGAACTCGACTTTGCCTACCAGGCCGAGGAACGCATCCTCAGGGTTTCTTGGAAGCGCTGAACAGGATGGGCCAGGCAGAAACCTGCTAATCTGATGGACTCCCATCAAGCATTTTGGAGGCGCTATGAACATACCTTCCTTACTGGATTCAATCCGCAACACCGCCGCCGAAGCTTGGCGGAAGTCGTCCAAAACCTTAGGGGTAGGGGATAAGCCCGACCTGGAAGTCAACCCGCCCAGGGAACAGGAAAAATGGCCTAAACGCAACTTATTGGCTTATTTCCTGTTGCTGCTTGCCGGGATCTATCTGTGGCAAGGCATCAACGAAGTGCGGCAGAATGAGATCCCCTACAGCGAGTTCCTTAAACTGGTGGGGGAAAAGAAGATCGACCAGGCCGTGGTGACCGAACAGGCCATTTCCGGCACGCTCAAGCCGGAATCCGCCGGCAAGGAAGGCAAGCCATTCATCACCGTCCCCTTGTTCAACCAGCCCTTGGCGGAAAGCCTGGAAAAGCAAGGCGTCCAGTTCACCGTCCGCTACGGTGCCAATTGGCTGGGCAATTTCATCATGAACTGGCTGTTGCCGCTGGGCTTGATGTTCCTGCTATGGGGCTGGATGGCCCGCCGCTTTACCGGCGGAGGCGGTTTCCTCAGCCTAGGCAAGAACCGTGTGCGCATCCATGCCGACTCGCTCCCCAAGGTGACCTTCAACGACGTGGCCGGGGCCGAGGACGCCAAGCAGGAACTGCGCGAGACCATCGAATTCCTGCAAGACCCCCGCCGCATCCAACGCCTGGGCGGTCGCATGCCCAAGGGCGTGTTGCTGGTCGGCCCGCCCGGCACCGGCAAGACGCTGCTGGCCCGCGCCGTGTCCGGTGAAGCCGGTGTGCCATTTTTCAATATCTCAGGTTCGGAGTTCATCGAGATGTTTGTAGGTCTCGGCGCTTCCCGTGTCCGCGACCTGTTTGAGCAGGGCCGGCAAAAAGCCCCGTGCATCATCTTCATCGACGAACTCGACGCCATCGGCCGCTCACGCGGCGGGCCTGTGGTCATGGGCGGGCATGACGAGCGCGAGCAGACCCTGAACCAGTTGCTCACCGAAATGGACGGCTTCGACCCCTCCGTGGGCGTGGTGGTGATGGCTGCGACCAACCGGCCAGAAATCCTCGACAAAGCGCTGCTGCGCTCGGGCCGCTTCGACCGCCAGATCGTCGTGGACAAGCCCAGCCTGGACGACCGCGTCGAGATTCTCAAACTGCACACCCAGGCGATGACGCTGGGGCCGGACATCAATCTCCGCATCGTGGCCCAACGTACACCCGGCTTTGTCGGCGCGGATCTGGCCAACGTCGCCAACGAGGCGGCCATCATCGCGGTGCGGGAAAACCGCGATAGCGTAGGCATGGCCGATTTCGAGGCCGCCATTGATCGTGTCATGGCGGGTCCGGAGAAGAAAAACCGAGCGCTCAACGAGGCAGAGAAACACCGGGTCGCCTACCACGAAGCTGGCCATGCCTTGGTGGCCGAGACCGTGCCCACTGGCGAACCGGTGCATAAGGTGTCAATCATCCCCCGTGGCGCTTCAGCTTTGGGCTATACCCTGCAACTGCCGGTGGACGAGAAATTCCTGTCCACGGAGCCAGAACTCAAAGATCAGATTGCCATCCTTTTGGGTGGACGGACAGCCGAGGCCGTCGTGCTGGGCTGCGTGTCGAGCGGTGCGCAAAACGATTTGGAGCGGGCCTCCGAAATCGCCCGCGCCATGATCTGCCGCCTCGGCATGAGCAAGACGCTGGGGCCGCAAGCCTTCGGCAAACGCCAGAGTCTGGCCTATTTGGGCGTGGAGGGCGCGGAAGAGCGTAATTACAGCGAGGACACCGCCAGGATCATCGACGCCGAGGTCAAGGAATTGATCGAAGAAGGCCAGCGCCGGGCGGAAGAAATCCTCAATCAACAACGCCCCACCCTGGATGCCATCGCCCAGAAACTACAGGAAAAAGAAGTGGTGAGCGGGGAAGAGATCAAAGAACTGATTCATTTTCTTTCCGCCTCGTAACGTAGCCGGGCTTCGTTTTCCTTGCGCGCCCCCTCGATTTCGCGCATCACGCCCCGCACATCGGCCTGTTTAGTGCTGTGTTCAAACCGGCCGGTGAGCGGGGTCTCGGGGTGGAGTCCGCCGCTTTTGTAGAGCTTCCACATCTCCTTACCGTACTCCGTCGCCAGCAGCTCGGGGGCGAAGCGACCAAAATAAGCCGCCATATTGCCGACATCCCGCTCCAGCATCATGTGCGCATTGTTGTTGCTCGCGGCATCGACAGCCTGGGGCAGGTCGATGATGACCGGCCCTGCGGCACCGAGCAACACGTTGTACTCGGACAAATCCCCATGCACCAGTCCGTCGCAGAGCATCAGGACGATCTGCCGGATCAATAGCGCAAAGTATTCACGAGCCTCCTCCGCCGTCAATTCCACATTGTTGAGCCGGGGCGCGGGATGGCCCTCTGCATCGGCCACCATCTCCATCAACAATACGCCATCGACGAAGATATGCGGCTTGGGGACGCGCACCCCGGCGGCGGCTAGGCGGTAGAGCGCGGTCACCTCGGCGTTCTGCCAGGCAGTCTCCTGCTCCTGCCTCCCGTAGCGGGTTCCGCGTTCCATGGCACGGGCGCGGCGGCTGTTGCGCGTCTTGCGGCCTTCCTGGTAGAGGACGCTCTGCTTGAAACCGCGCTGGTCGGCCTCTTTGTAGACTTTGGCGCAGCGGATTTCCGTACCGCAACGTACGACATAGACAGCGGCTTCCTTGCCGCTCATCAGTGGACGGATAACCTCATCGACGAGGCCGTCATGGACTAAGGGTTCGATTCGTTTGGGTGTTTTCATCAGCGCATTATGCACGGCTTGGGAAAGCATCGGGCGATTTTTTATTGGGCGGAAATGGGATGCCAGCCCGGAAAGGCCGTGGCTTGATTCCGGCTTGGGAGCCGGGCATGGCAGCGATAGGTGTTTGAGTTGCCAGGCTAATTAAAATCCCAACGCCCTAGCCCCCTGGTAAAACACGAAACTGGCCAGCCAAGCCAGCAGCAAGGACCAGACTATCGAGGCGAACATGAAACCCAGGCTTTTCGATTCGTTGCGCAGGGTCGCCACGGCGGATAGGCAGGGGGTGTAGATCAGGGTGAACAGCATGAAGCTGTAGGCCTGCACCCAGTCCAGCTTCTGCGCCATCAGGCCCATGAGCGAGTCTCCTTCCAGGCCGTAAATCGCAGCCAGGGAGCCGATGACGATTTCTTTGGCGACAAAGCCGAAGATGAGGACGACGGACAATTGCGCTTCAATGCCGATGGGCGACAAGACCGGGGCGAGGAATGTGCTGATATGCCCGGCCAGGGTTGCCGCGCTGGCGGGAGGCACATCGTAGGGTACATGGGTAAGAACCCAGACCGCGACTACGCCGACGGTGATGAATTTGGTCGCCCTTTTCAAGAAATGACGCACTTCGTGCCAGGCACGGAGGAAAATCTGCCGGGTGGTCGGCAACCGGTAGGGAGGCAATTCGATGATGAAAGGCTCGGTGCTGGGGAAACGGCCTTTGAACAGGAGAGCGGTGAGCAAAGCGGTGGAAAAACTCAGCAGATACAGGCTGAACAGCACAAACGGGGCGGCCTGGGCCGTGAATATCGCCGTGATGATGAAGAGGAAGACTTGCAGCCGCGCCGAGCATAGCGAAAACGGAATCACCAGCATGGTCAGCAAACGCAAGGCCCGCGACCGCATGATGCGGGTACCCATCAAAGCCGGTACGTTGCAGCCGAAACCCATCAGCAGCATGACAAAGCTGCGCCCGTCCAGGCCCAGCCGGGCCATTAAAGCATCCATCAAAAACGCGGCCCGCGACAAATAGCCGCTGTCTTCGACCACCGTCATCACCAGGAAGAACAGGATGATCACCGGCACGAAAGCGGCGACCGTGCCCACGCCGTTATAAATGCCGTCCAGCAGCAAGCCTTGCATCCAGGCGGGCGTCCCAGCAAGCCCAGGCTCCAGGCCCAAAGTCCTCGCTTGCGCCAGCAGCCAAGCCATGCCGTCTTGCAAAGGCTTGCCCAAGGTAAAGATGAACTGGAACAATAGGAACATGATCAGGAAAAATAGCGGCAACCCGGAGAACGTGTGCAGGAAGATTCGGTCCAGCCGATCAGTCATGCCCTTGGGCATGGTTTTCGGAATCTGCACGGCGGAATCCATGATCTGTTCCATTGCCGCCTCGATCTCGTCATCCGCCCGAAGGTTCTCGCGCAGCTTGGCCGGATCCGTAGGTCGGCTTGTGGACAGCGCCGAAACGACCAGCGCTGAGGCGTCTTTGAATCCTTCGCCATATTTGGCGCTGACCCAGGCCACCGGCATCCCAAGGCTCGCAGCCATCTTGTCGATATCCACGGTGATGCCCGCCCGTTTCGCCTCGTCCGCCATGTTCAGCAGCAACACCGCCGGCAAGCCCAGTTGCTGGGCCTGCAAAGCCAAGCTCAATTGGCGTTCAAGTTGCACACCGTTCAAAATGACGAGCAACAGATCCACACGGTTGTTCTCAAAAAAGTCTCGGACAACCTTTTCGTCTTCGGAAAAGCCGTGGAAGTCGTAAATGCCGGGCAGATCGACCACCCGGACGACCTGGCCGGCCAACGGAATCTTCGCCGCCATCAAATCAATGGTGATGCCCGGCCAGTTGCCGACCCGTGCCGACGCACCTGTGAAACGGTTGAAAAAAGTGGATTTGCCCGTGTTCGGCATCCCCAACAAGGCGATGCTCTTCATTGTGGCGATTGGACGGCGATGCGGATTTTGTCAGCGTCGGCGCGGCGCATGATGACCTCCGTCGTGCCGATGCGCACTTGCAAGGGGCCGCGAAACCTGCCCCGGCGGATGAGCCTGATTTCCTTGCCGATGCGAAAGCCTAGGGCGCTCAGGCGGTGGTGCAGGGTCTCGTCGGCGGAGACACTCAAGATAATGGCGGATTCTCCGGGTTGGAGCGTGTTCAGACTGGGGTTTGGCATGGCGGTCTCGACCAAATGATAATCATTCCCGATTATCTCATGCCAGCGACCAGGCGCAAGCGTTATTTCCTTTCCAAATTGATGGATTTTAGCTATTCAGCGGCAGGGTTGGAAGTTGCATTAGAACCCGATATTCGTTAGTCCCCCCCAAAGCCTATCCAGCCTTGCGCCAATCCCAAGCTCTCCCAAATCGACAGACAGGCCTCCGACTGGTTCAGCGTGTAGAAATGCAAGCCTGGGCTGCCTTGTTCCAGCAGGCGGCGGCAGAGGTCGCTGACGACTTCCAGGCCAAAGGCGCGGATCGACGGGCGGTCGTCGCTAAACACTTCCAGGCGCTTGCGTACCCAGCGGGGTATCTCCGCGCCGCAAGCTTCGGAGAAGCGGGACAGTTGGGTGTAATTGGTAATCGGCATGATACCCGGCACAATGGGAAGGTCGATGCCGAGCTTTTCGCAGTCATCGATGAAACGGAAATAGGCTTCCGCCGTGTAGAAATACTGGGTGATGGCGCTGTTGGCCCCTGCATCCACTTTGCGCTTGAAATTGCGCAGGTCTGCCTCGGCATTCGTGGCTTGGGGATGGACTTCCGGGTAGGCCGCGACTTCGATGTGGAAATGCCCGCCGGTCTCGGCGCGGATGAATTCGACCAGTTCGTTGGCATGGCGCAATTCGCCGGCGGACATCATGCCCGAAGGCATGTCGCCGCGCAGGGCGACGATGCGGCGGATGCCGTTGGCTTGGTAAGCCTGCAAAACCTCGCGGACATTCTGTCGGGTCGAGGCAATGCAGGAGACATGGGGGGCCGTCTGAATCCCGGTGGTTTGCTGGATTTCGACCACCGTCTCGAAGGTCTTCTCACGGGTCGATCCGCCCGCGCCGAAGGTGACGGAACAGAAGCCGGGGTTTAGTGCCGCTAGCTTGTCCACCGTGTCACGCAAGCGGTCGGTGGCCTCGCTGGTTTTCGGCGGGAAAAATTCAAAGCTGAAAGTGCGGGGATAATTTTTCTGGGAATCCATGGCAGGAATTTGACAGGGTGGGATTTTTAGGCGGCGGCTAGACCAACTCCCGCGCTTTTTCAAAGGCATCGCGGAAATCCAGATAGACCGGTTGCTCGGTTTCCAGCATCAAGGCCAGCAGGTGGTTTTGCAATTGGTATTTGACATTGCCCACGGCCAAGGCACCGATGCCCACCGGATTCGGGCTGCTGGTCTTGCAGCGCAAAGGCACTCCATTGTCCAGGCGCTTGATGCCTTCCACCCCCAAGGGCGGGACGGCGTTGACGTCGCCGATGACCTTGAGTTGTTGCGCGTCGGCGAGGAGATCCGCGTCCAACACCTGCACACCGGCCTTGGCGGCGCAGAACACGAGGTCAGCATGGGCAATCAGGCGCGCCTTGTCGGCGTCGGAACTGGCATAGGTGCCGTGGAGGCTGCTACCGCAAAGTTTGTTGTATTCGTCTGCTTTTTGCAGCGCGACATCAATGCTGAGATGATCGACGATGGTGGTGTTGGCACCCGCCAGCGAGGCGATGACGCCGGTAGCCAGGCCGACCGGGCCAGTGCCACCGAAGACGACGGCACGCTGGCCTTGCAATGCCAGGCCGTGTTTTTCCTTGAGCTGCTTTTCCACGCTCGCCACCAGCGCCGCCGCCGTGGTGAACGCGCCGGAAGGGTCGGCGAACACCGACACCACAAAGGGAGGCACCATGGCTTTTTTCGCCACAGCCAGCATGTCCATGGCCAGGCCGATGTCGCGCCCGCCGATGAAGATGCCGGTGCGCTTCACTCCAGAAGGACCACGCGAGAAGATGGCGTCCTGCACCAGCCCGTTGACTTCCTCCAACTTGACGTTGCTGTAGGGCAGCAACACATCAAAACCCGCATCGGCGGCCATGTTCAAGTCGAACGGGCTATTGTGCGGCATCGGGTCGAACATGTGGATGATGGAACGTATTAGCATGAGTTGGGCCTTCGTTGGATCGGATGGTAAGTTTATTTCCGGTCGGATGAGGCCGCTGTTCCTTCGGCCCGTCCGGTCTGCTCTCGAACGGCAGGCGCTTAGGCTTTTCTAGCCAATCCCCGCGCCGCCTCAAAGGCATGTTCGTAATGCAGGAACACCGGCTTGTCGGTCTTGCGTGCCCGGTCTCCCATCAAGGAAAGCAATTTGTTCTGAGTATGGTATTTGATGTTGCCAATGGCCAAGGCACCGATGCCCACCGCGCCGCTGTTGGAACCCTGGATGGGTTCACCTTTGTGAAAAGCGTCGAGTCCGGCGATACCGGAGGGCGGGACGGCATTGACATCGGCGGCGACCTTCAGCTTGGGCGCGGCGGCGACCAGTTCGGCGCTAAGCACCTGGATGCCGGCGGCAGCGGTGGCGAACACCACATCGGCGTTCTGGATCAGTTCCGCCTTGTTGGCGTCGGCATCGCCCTCAATCTTAGTCTTGCCGCCGCCATATTCGGCATTGCACAGCGCCGCGACAGCCTGCGCTTTTTCCAGTTGGCGACCGATGATCTTGACGTTGGCACCCGCTTGCGCCGCCAGCACGGCGGCAATCTGGCCGACCGGGCCAGTCCCTCCCAGGCATAGTACGTTGGCGGCTTGCAGCCCGAGACCTTGCTTTTCCAATTCGCGCTCTGCCAAGGCCACCATGGCTGCCGCGGTGGTGAACGCACCGCTAGGGTCGGCGAACACCGACACCTCGAATGGCGGCACCATGGATGACCGCGCCGAATTCAACATGTCCATGGCCATTTTCACGTCGCGCCCGCCGATGAAAATGCCGGTGCGCTTCACACCGGAAGGCCCCCGCGAAAAAATGGCATCTTGCACCAGAGCGGGAATCTCGCCCAACTCTAGCCGGGTGTAAGGAATGGTCGATGACCAGCCGGCATCCACCGCCATGTTCACGTCGAAGGGGCTGAGGTTCTTTTCAGGGGTGAACATGTGCAAGATAAATGCTTTTTCCATGGGATCGTTCTCTAATTTTTTGGAGGATGAAGTATACGGGGTGGGAAGGCTTGTTCCAACTAGGCATTGTCCGATATTGCGGGGCTTTATGGAAGGAGCATGTGACAGGAGTAGATGTCGGAAGGATCGCGGACGGCGCAAAGGCTGGATGGGTAGGCCACCCAGCCTATTCCAAGCCCGCAGCAGGAAGTGACATGGGGCTACCCTGGCTATGCAGGGCATAGCCAGGGTGGGCAAGAAACTTAGAAGGCAGGTTAATTGGCCCGGTATTTAGTGGAACGCGATACCCAACAAGACCAGTCCGCCACAACCTGATACGATACTGAGATACCACAGCCATTTGCGCTTGGTCAGCGCGGAGATGGCGCAAATCGCGATGGCAATTTGAAAAGCCGTGACCGCTTTGGCCAAGTCAATGTGGCGGGTGAGGTGTTCATGTGAAGAGTGCTCCGATTCCCTGGCCTTATCCTCGATCTCCTTCAACTCCTGGGCATATGCCGCCAGCTTTTCCTCATCTTTGGCATCCGCCTGCTTGTCCAGCGCCTGGATCAAATCCGTCTTGCTTTTGAGCAACATGGATTTGATGCTTTTGGACTGATAATACGACCACTGATCCGAAGCCTTGATTTGCTCGAGCATGGCTTCATTGGCATGATGTCCGGCATACAAGGAAGCTATCGCGGCAAAAACCGCCAACAGGGCGGCGGTCAGGGCGACGCGCAAAATCCATTTATTCTCCGTGCGTTCATACTCCTCATGGATGCTTTCGTGCAAATGTTCGGTGGGGACTTCAATCTCTTCGGCCATTATCCAATATCCTCTTTCACTCTATCGCGCAGGAATCATCGGTCATTTCGCAGATCTTGCGCCGACCGCCATTGGCGGAAAGCAGTCTCACAGCCCATGTCCCGGCCTTTATTTCGGCCACGCATGCGTACGTTTCCCACTGCCGCCCCTCCGATCCGCGTTACGGAGGGGCTACCAGGTGTTTTCCGATGCGCTATTATATCGCGTTGGGGTTTTGATCCGCAGGTCAATGGGTCGGATCTTGTCCGGCGGTGCCTTTCTCGGCCTTAGGCTGGGCGGATGACGCAGTCTTGCCGACATCCTTCGGTGTCTGCTGGCCCTTGCCTGTGGCAGCCTCCACAGGCTTGGCACCATGTTTGGCTTCCTTCGGCGTCTTGACAGACTCGGACGCATTCGGCGTAGTTGCGGCTTTTATCGTTTGCTGTGATGCCACAATACGCTCCTTCACTTAAACAAAACTTAAAGACTCGAACACGATGAAAAGCTTCACGCAATGTCCTGAACGCAAGTCACTCAACGACGAAATCCACGCCCGCCCTTACCCCGAACTGACCCCCCCCGAGCAAGTGTCTTACTTGGCCTTGCTGGTGGATAAGGAAGATCGCTTGCGGGAGTTGGCGCATTTGCAAAAACTGCGCGGGCATTTTGGCTTGCCTGCTCCGACTGTGCTAGAGGCCAAGGAATACTATATTGATTGCGGCGATTTCCGGCTCAAGATGGAATTGCATGCGGAATTCACCCATTACAAGTTTATCCGCCAGTCCGCCTTCACCGACCCATTCGCCGATCCGGTCATTAAAACCGTGCCGGAGGAATGGCTGGCGGGATTGCCGGGACGCCTGCTGGTCGGGATACACGTCGCCATACTGGATGCTTCGACATCGACACTGGACTTGTGCCCCGACAGCCTGTCCCGTTTTTTCGGCGGCAACCGGCTGATTGGCGGCAAGATCGCGGGAGGAGCGGGGGCCGCGTATAGTGATTTCAATATCCATGACGATGGTTTCAACCGCTTGCTGATCGTCAACGAAAGCTTCGCCCCTGGGCAGGCCGGACGTTGCCTGCAAAGGCTGCTGGAAATCGAGACCTACCGCATGATGGCCCTGCTCGCCTTGCCGGTGGCGCGGACCATCCTGCCGCAGCTTCCCGATGCGGACAGCCAACTTGTCAATCTGACCGCCGCCTTGGCCGAAGGCAAGGAGCATTCCGACGAAGCCTTGCTTGATGAACTGACCCAACTGGCCGCCGTGATCGAGAACAAAGTATCCGCGACCTATGCGCGCTTCAACGCCACCCGCAGTTACGCCTCGCTGGTGAATATCCGTCTGGAGCAATTGCGGGAATCAAAAATAGAAGGCATACCGACGTTCACCGAGTTTTTGATCCGCCGGTTGAATCCCGCGATGGGTACTTGCGAGGCAGTGGATAAATGGCTGCACCAACTGACGCAACGTATCGCCAATATGAACCAGTTATTGCTGACCCGGATTGACGTGCGGCGCAAGCAGCAAAACCAGGATATATTGGAGTCCATGAACCGGCGCTCGAGTATGCAATTGCGCCTGCAACAGGCTATCGAAGTGCTTTCGGTGGCGGCGGTCACTTATGCGGCAGTGAGTTTGCTGGGCTTGGTCTTCAATGGCGTCAAGTCCATTGGCATACACATCAATTCTGAGCTTGCCATGGCTCTGTTGATTCCTATCGTAGGGTATTTCGTTTATCTGGGTGTACTACATCTGCACGAGACTATCGAAAGGGAAGAAGGAGGGAAGAATCCTTAGCGCTACGTTTTCAATCAGTTTCTTGCTCCACACATTATGGGGCGGGCTTCAGCCCGCTCTTGCGACAAAGGTCGGCCCAATAACCAAGCTCAGGTCGTGCGCAAAGCCTTTGCGCGAATTGGGTCGCTGCGTCCAGGTTCGCTTGTGCGGCCGGGCTTAGTGCTTCACCCAATTCAAAACGCTCACCCCGGATGCTGAGGAGAAAAGCCGGCGGAGGAGGACTGCGGTGGATTTCACTGAATACCTGCAACACCGCCGCCGGACTCATCGCGTGGGTCGTGTAACTGCGGTCGCTCTCGGGATGCAGGGGGCTGAATTCAAACGGCGGCTGGCAGGAGAGATGAGCATCGATAAACAAAGCCAATTCGCGTCCTTCCAGATCCAAGGCGTGTTCCACTTGCAGTTGGAAATCGGTGAGACATTCAACACCGGGAAAACCCTGGGCCTCCAGGCGTTCCAGCAGCAAGGGGCCGAGGGCGTCGTCGCCACGGCTGGGATTGCCGTAGCCGAAGATCAGAAGTTTTGGATTGGAAGGCAAGTGAGTCATCTAGGCGATTTCCGATTACAGCCTCGCAACGGAATCCTGGATGATCGGAGCCACGAATCCCCACATTCCGCTGCGCTTCTTGCGGGCTACGTTGCCAGCCCGGCCGGGGGGCAAACGCCGTTGGCCCGCCAACATTTCTTCAAGCCTGCTTGCGGTTGGCTTCCTTAAGCAGGTCGATGCGCTTCTGTTGGGTCTTGAATTTTTCAATGGTTTTCATCTCTTCCGGCGAAAATTTCCTTTCCTCATCCGTTTTGTCAATCTTATCCACCAAGATCCGCAGCACCTCCCCGACCAGTCCCAGTTGTTTGCCATAACTGCCGACAGCGCCATCATTGAGTATCATCTTCTCCGCATCAGGATTGCCGGCATTGCCCAGCGAAATATTCACCAGTCCAAACTGGTTTCCCGTGAAAGGGATGTACCAACTCCACGGATTGATATTCTGGTTCACATCGCCCGAAAGGGGCAGGCGTAAGTCTGGCATCACACAACTCCTCAAAGTTGAAAATCTAAAAGCCCTCACCCGTAGGGATAGGGGACTTAAGCGTGTTGCAAACGGATCATCCAAGGCTCCTTGGCCCCTGGATCGACATGGAAAGCCAATGAGGCGTGTTTATGCAACAAGCCTTCCTCGCCCGAGGCGTTGGGGTTCAATTGCCGCTTGACCACAAAATCCACCATGCGCCGGGTATTGTATATCGCCAATACGCGGCTGCCGTGCTTGCTGTGGTAAACCTGATAGGCGACATTGCCTTCGTCAAAGGCCGGGTTTCTGGCAATCAATTCCTCGATTTTTTCCGCGTCGCCATTCGCCAGTATCTTCAAAATAGAACCGCCCCGTGACCGGCTCGCCGCTTGCAGGAACTCCGTCAGCCGGCCTGATTTCTGGTGATCCTGCAAATCCCGCACTTCGCGCTCGGCAAAGGCGAAACTCTCGGCCACCAGATAATGCCGGTCGCGCTCGCCGTCATTGGCAAACAGCGCGATTTTGTCCAGGGATTCATGCTCCAAGGCTTCCAAGAAAGACCAGGGCGAGCGGATATGTTTGTCCACGGTGACGACCCAAGGCAGGGCACGTCCGGTTTTTTCAAAACGGTCTTTGACGCTGGCGATGACCCCGGAGCGGGATAACTCGTCCTCGCGTCCTTCCGGCTTGACGATGAAGGCGTCGATGGCGGTGATTTGCGTCCTGAAACCGGCTTTCTTGAAGGCATTGACCACGTTGAAATATCTCGGCTTGTAGGGAATGCCGGTGCCGTCGTACAGAATATTGATATGCGCCGCCTTGGCGTGGTCGGCCACCAAATCGCGCAAGCGGTTGGCGAACGGCTCGATAAACACATAGTCGTCGCTGTGGTGGTTGGCGGCGGTCAGCACTGTGTACAAATCGCTGCGCTTGCGGTATTCATCCAGCGAGGCGATGACGAAATTCTCCCCGCATTGCGCCCTGGCAATGTCTTCGACGGCGGTCTTGCCGGCCCCCGCTCCGCCCATGGACATGAACAATTTCGGGTTGTCGTCCGACTGCTTGCCCCCAAATATGGCTTGCTTGGCCTCGTCGAGCTTTTTGATGATGCGGTTCAAGCGGGCATAGGCGATTTCGACGGTGCGCTCCAAGCGCTCGTCGTCGTTCGCCGCTGCGATCAGCTTTGCCTTCAACTCAGGGTTGTCGGCCAGCAGGAATATGGTGGCATTGTCGCCCTCACATTGCTTGATGAGTTCCTTAAGCTCGGTGTGGCTGGTGTAGCGCAAACCGGTCAGGATGTTGATGTCCAGGCAGAACAAGGGGGCCACGCCGTTTTCGCCGACGCGGATGCCGTCAATGTCGTTTTTGCCAGGAACCCGTAGCGACTCCGTGCCGGGCAGATAGCCAATGACCTGCTCCGACAGGCTCAACGGGAAATCGGCCACTTGCATGCCCGTAACAAACAGCTCCGTCTTGATGCTGGCCAGCGGCACCAGCCCGCCGTTGACAGTGACCAAGCACGCCACACCGGCTTCCGTGGTGTGGGACAGGAACGGGATACTGGCGACGAATTTCTTGTTCTCCGGCCACTGACCGTAGCCGTTCGGCACGTTTTGCAAACAGTGGGTGCGGCTGGGGTCTAGCGCATGCTGAAACGCCAGGGTCACATCCTCAATGCTGCTGTCCAGGGTGTGCAAAACCACCGCGTCCTTGGCATCCAAACGCCTGAAGTCGATGCCCTTCTCGTACACCCCCTTGAAGGCGGGCAGGTTGGACAAGGCCGTCATGAAAACATCCAAGGCCAAGCGGTTGCCGAAATCGAAGGGCCGCACCCAACTCATCTTCTGGTAAAACTGCGCCAAGCGCTCGGCGATATTGGGCGTTTTAATCACAAAACCGTTATTGTCGAACAACTCCGTCCCTTGGCTGCCGCCGTTCATGACCAGACGCTCGATGGTCATGCGGAACTCTTTGCGTTTTTCAGCGTTGGGCATCTGGCCTGGGCGATGGCTGACGGTGGCCTGCTCCTTCCAGTCGTGGAAAACTTCGCGGTGGATGCGCGAAAACAGCTCGGTCAAATAAGTGACGCGCTTGGTCTGGTCATGGGAAATGGTGGATTCCGCCTCTTGCTGCAAAGTCGATAGCAATTTCCGGGCGCGAGCGATAGCCAACGCATTGCGCAATTTTTTGACTTGCGCGGCACCAGAAATGGGTGGGAGCGGGGAGTCTTTCATAGTACCAACACTGCTATAAACGTTTCACATGGGATTATCATCCATCGACGCCTTGCCTAATGCAAGAATTGTGGCAAAACCCAAGCAGCGCGAGCGCTCGGTTTTTTTGCCATGCCTCTTCCCCGCTAGACGGCGGTGTATTATTGTTCTGGTCAATTCCGGGGATTCGCGCCCTGTCTTGTGGCAAGCGCGGCCAATCCGCCCGCCCTTCCGTCGCAACAGGATTGACACCACGACCATGACCGCCGCTTTGACACCGGAGCAACTCTTCACCGCCTGCGATCCCGCGCAATTCGATTTCGCCACGACCGAAGAACTGGCGGACACTGGCGTGATCATTGGTCAAGAACGCGCCTTGGGCGCGATCCGCTTCGGTTTGGGAATAGGGCAAAAAGGATTCAACATTTACGCGCTGGGGCCTTCAGGGTCTGGCAAGCTGACTGCGGTGCGGGAAATCGTCGAACGCGAGGCCGACCGGCAGCCCGCCCCCGAGGACTGGTGTTACGTCAATAATTTCGACCAGCCTGCCAAGCCCAGCGCCTTGAGCCTGCCCGCAGGCGTCGGCAGGCGCTTCGCAGGCGACATGGAACGCTTAATCGAGGAACTCTCCGTCGCCATCCCGGCCACCTTTGAAGGCGAGGAATACCGCGCCCGTGCCGAGGAAATCGAGGAGCAGGCCAAGCTGCGCGAATACCACGCCATCGAAGACTTGCGCCAGCAGGCCAAGCAACAGCACGTCAGCCTGGTGGAGACGCCCACCAGCTATGCTTTCGCGCCGATGAACGAGAATAACGAAGGACTCAGTCCCGACCAATTCGAGAAGCTTGACGAAGCCGAACAGCGCACGATCCAGGAAAATATCGCCCATTTCCACCAACAACTGCAAAAATTGCTGCGCCAGTTCCCGCAGTGGCGCAAAAGCGCCAAGGAAAAACTCAAGAGCCTGAACCGCGAATTCGCCGTCTATGCGGTCGGCCACCACGTCGAGGAATTGAAGGAACGCTACCAGAAACTGCCTAAGGTGGTCGATTTCCTGCAAAATGTCGAGCAGGACATATTCCAGCATGTCGAGGACTTCTTCCCCAAATCCGATGCCCACCAAGGCTTATTCGGCCATCTGGGCGGCGCAGGGCCGATGCAGCGCTACCAGGTCAATCTCTTGGTCGACCATGGCGACAGCAAGAACGCGCCCATCATCAACGAAAACCTGCCCAACCATGCCAACCTCATCGGCCGGATCGAGCATCAAGCGTTGATGGGTGCCTTGTTCACCGACTTCACCATGATCAAGCCCGGTGCCCTGCACCTGGCCAACGGCGGCTACCTCATCCTCGACATGCGCAAACTGCTGATGCAGCCCTATGCCTGGGAAAGCCTGAAACGCGCCTTGGAAGTCGGCGAAATCCGCATCGAATCCCTGGAGCCACCCTAGCCTGTCAGCACCGCCAGCCTGGAACCCGAACCGATTCCGTTGCGGGTCAAAATCATCCTGGTCGGCGACCGCCTGCTGCATTACCTGCTGGGCATCTATGATCCCGAATTCCGCGACCTGTTCAAGATTTCCGCCGATTTTGAGGACAGCATGGAGCGCGACGCCAACAGTAACGCGCTGTATGCCCGCGTCATCGCCAGTCTGGCGCGACGGGAGGGTCTGCGGCCATTGAGCAAAGCCGGTGTGGTGCGGGTGATCGAACATAGTGCGCGTCTGGCCGAAGACGCGGATAAGCTGACCACCCATTTGCGCAGCCTCAACGACTTGCTCAAGGAGGCGGATTACTGGGCGGCGCAGGCAGACCGCCGGATCATCGACCAAGACGACGTGCAAACCGCCATAGCCAGCCAGATCCACCGCGCCGACCGGATCAGAGAACGGATTTACGAAGCCATCCGCCGTGGCACGATCTTCATTGACGTGGCAGGCGAAGCCGTCGGCCAGATCAACGCGCTTTCCGTCCTCAGCCTGGGCGACTTCGCCTTCGGCCAACCCTCCCGCGTGACCGCCACCGCCCGCCTCGGCAGCGGCAAGATCATCGACATCGAGCGCGAGACGGAGTTAGGCGGACCCATCCACAGCAAAGGTGTGCTAATCCTGTCCAGTTTCATCGGTGCCCGCTATGCCCGGCTGTCGCGGTTTTCGGTGACGGCCAGCCTCGTGTTCGAGCAATCCTACGGGCAAGTGGAAGGCGACAGTGCCTCCTTGGCCGAATTGTGCGCGATCCTCTCGGCGCTGGCGGAGGCACCGATCAAACAGTCATTCGCGGTGACCGGCTCGGTGAACCAACGCGGCCAGGTGCAGCCTATCGGCGGCGTCAACGAGAAGATCGAAGGCTTCTTCGATGTATGCGAGGCAATAGGATTGCAGGGACAAAGCGTCATCATCCCCAAGGCCAACGTCAAGAACCTGATGTTGCGACGCGAAGTGGTCGAGGCGGCGGAGCGGGGGGATTTTGCCGTCTATGCGGTGGAGACGGTGGACCAAGCGCTGGAACTGCTGATGGGATTACCGGCGGGTGAGCGCGATGCTGCCGGGCAGTTTCCCGAAGGCAGTGTAAATGGATTGGTGGAGGCGCGGCTTAAGGAAATGGGGGAGATATTGAAGGAAATGGCACAGGCTGACAAGAAGGATGGGGAATAGCGAAATGGGCGAATCCAGTCGAAGTTTGCAAGCTATTTGATACCCTATATTATGCGTTTGCCTTACACGATTGATGCGCCTTAACCGCTGAAAACGATAATTCTTGATTCCCTATAGAAATTATAGGGAACAAGTGACTAGAATTTGCAAGGAGAATATATTTGGATTTTCTCAGGGCATTGCCCATTATAACTCAAATCTTTCTTGGCTTCGTTGTGCTGCTTACTTTATATTTTCATATAAAGTACGACGAAAAAACTTTGGCTTACGGCCCTACTATGCTTACAACCATAGGGAGCTTTGCGACATTTTTAGGTATTGCTCTAGGCTTAGCCGACTTCGACACGTCCAATGTTCAAGCCAGTGTTCCCGCTCTATTAGTTGGATTAAAGACGGCCTTTTGGGCTTCTGTGGGTGGTGTGGGTGGTGCGCTGACCATTAAGTTTCGACATTTTTTTATAGGAGATAAGCAGGATGTTGCGGGGTCTGGTGCAGATGGTGAAATTACCGCATCTGATCTTGCAAAACTGTTACAAGGTATTCATGTAGCTTTAGTGGGCAATGATGAATCAACTTTGGTATCTCAATTAAAATTATCTAGGCAAGACAGTAATGATCGCCTTGATGCGATAAAAAAGGCTCAACAGGAAGCTCTGCTTAAACTTTCTGAAATGGGTTCTAAAGCTCTCATTCAAGCTTTGCAAGATGTTATCAAAGACTTTAACGAGAAGCTCACCGAGCAATTTGGAGAAAACTTCAAGCAACTCAATGAAGCAGTCGGTAAACTGCTAGTCTGGCAAGAACAATACAAAACTCACATTGATGTGATGACCGAGCGTCAAATTGAGATAGTCAATTCCATGAAGGCTGCTTCTGACCACTATCAGGATTTAGTTAATAAAGCAGAAACTTTCACTAAGGTTTCCGCTGGCCTTTCGACACTTTTAACCGCCCTTGAAACACAAAAGGCACAGTTGATTATTGCGCTGAAGGCTCTATCCGACTTGCTTAAAACGGCTTCTGGTAATCTGCCTGAAATAGAAAATAAGGTAATGGAGCTAACCGGGCAGCTTGCGCGATCAGTTGAAGCTAACCAGAAATAAGTCAGCAAAGCTCTGATGGAAAACACCAATTTAATTAGAGCAACTGTTCAAGGAGTGGGACAAGATTTAAGCCAAATTAACCAAGACTTCAACAAACATCTTGGTGAACTGGCTGAAAAGACCGATAGGCAAGTTTCGATAGTGGATAGCAAGGTTGTTGAGCTTACACAACGATTAGGCCAATCGGTTGAAGCCAATCAGAAAGAAGTTAATAAGTCTCTGACGGAAAGTGTCCTGCTGATTAGAAATTCTATTCAGGCGGTTGAACAAGACTTCGCCAAAATAAACCAGGAGTTTAATAAGCATCTTGGGGCGTTGGCGGAGAATACTAACAAACAGGTTGCTGCTTTGGATGCCGCCTTAGCTGAAGAATTAAAAAAGTCTCTTGAAAGTTTTGGGAAGCAGCTTGCTGCGTTGTCTGAGAAATTTGTCAGTGATTACACCCCGCTAACTGAAAAGCTTCGATCCGTGGTCAATATAGTGAGCAAGTTGCAGCAATGACATTAAACAGAATTTTGGGCAAACAAGGAAAAGCAACCACTGACAAAGAAGAGCATTGGATACCCTTGTCTGACTTAATGACAGGCTTGATGATGATGTTCATGCTGGTTGCCATCATTTTTATGGTCAAGGTCGAAGGCGATGCAAAAAAAGTGAAGGATATTGCTCTCATCTATGATGAAATGAGGGCGCAGCTTTATCAGGACTTGCATTCAGAGTTTGAGAAAAATTTACCGACATGGGGAGCGGAATTAAACCATGATTTAACCTTGCGTTTCAAGGAACCTAATGTCCTATTTGACACAGGAAAAGACACTTTAAAACCAAAGTTTGTTGAAATTTTGGATGACTTTTTCCCTCGCTATATTCGGATTTTGAGTGCTGAAAAATATAGAAATTCTATCGAGGAAATACGCATTGAAGGACACACATCAAGTGTTTGGGTTGGAAGTGCGTCACCAGATGATGCTTACTTTTTTAATATGGCGTTATCACAATCAAGGACGAGAAGTGCTTTACAGCATGTGTTGACACTCCCTCAAGTGCAAGAACAACAGGCTTGGCTTAAATCCCACTTGACTGCCAATGGCCTATCTTCTTCCAAGTTGATCTATCACCCCGATGGAACGGAGAGCAAAGAAGGCTCTCAACGAGTAGAATTCAGAGTAAGAACCAACGCCGATGCCCGTATTTCTGAAATACTAAAAACAGT